>CAWJSI010000009.1:0-42115 GCA_963845485.1 uncultured Acidimicrobiaceae bacterium
CGGCGTCGCCGCCGCCGTGGGCACTGGGTGCTCGCCGGTGGCGGTGGCCACGGTGGTGGCGCCGGTCGGCGGGGTGGTCTGCTCACTCATAAGGGCAGCCGCCTTCCTTGATGTGCACGAGGAACTCGTCGCGGAACATCTCGATGGCCGAGCCGATGGACGAGGGGATGGACGGGCCGAGCACGCAGATGGTGGTCTGCTGGGGCGGCCAGGTGAGCCCCGGGGCGATGTTGTCACAGGCGTCGAGGAGCAGGTCGAGGTCCTGCTCGCGACCCTGGCCGGTCTCGATCCGGTGCATGATCCGCTCCAGCCAGCCCGACCCCTCACGGCACGGGGTGCACTGGCCGCAGGACTCCCGGGAGAAGAACTTGGTGATCCGCCAGGCCGCCCGCACGGCACAGGTGTGGTCGTCCATGACCACGATGGACCCCGACCCGAGCATCGAGCCGGCCGCGGCCACCTCGTCCTGGCCCAGGGGGAGGTCGATCTGGTCGGGTCCGAACCACGGGGCCGACACGCCGCCGGGGATGAAGGCCTTGAGCCCCCGGCCGTGGGGGATGCCACCTCCCAGCACCGGGGCGTTGATCAGGTCGTTGAAGGTGGTCTTGACCATCTCCAGCTCGAAGACGCCGGGATTGTTGACGTGACCGGCCAGAGCGAACAGGCGGGTGCCAGCCGAGCGCCCCTCGCCGAGGGCGGCGAAGGCGGCACCGCCGTTGTTCACGATCCACGGCAGGTTGGACATGGTCTCCACGTTGTTGACCACGGTCGGCTCGCCGTAGAGCCCGATGGCGGCAGGGAAGAACGGGGGTTTGATCCGGGGGAAGCCGCGCTTGCCCTCCAGCGACTCGAGCAGGGCGGTCTCCTCACCGCAGATGTAGGCCCCGGCCCCGGGGTGCACCACCACGTCGACCGAGAACCCCGAACCGAAGATGTCCGTACCGACCGCACCGTGGGCGTAGGCGTCGTTGAGGGCGGCCTGCACCCGTTCGAGGCCCAGGGCGAACTCGCCCCGGATGAAGATGAACACCCGGGTGACCTGCAGGGCGTAGGCGGCGATGAGCACGCCTTCGATCAGCTGGTGGGGATCCCGCTCCACCAAGAGGTGGTCCTTGAAGGTGGCCGGCTCGCTCTCGTCACCGTTGACCACCAGGTAGGTGACCGGGTTCTTCCGCAGCATGGCCCACTTGCGGCCGGCGGGGAAGCCGGCTCCCCCACGCCCGAGGAGGCTGGCTGCATCGACCTCGGCGGCCACGGCCTCGGGGGTCATGGCGAGGGCCTTTCGCAGTCCCTCGTAGCCGCCGGTGGCCAGGTAGCGCTCGAGGGTGTGGGAGTCCTCGTGGACCAGCCGGCTGGTGACGATCTTGGGCGGATCGGAGACGGCCATCAGTTCGCCCCTCCCCCGCTGCCCGCCGCGGCGGCCTTGGCCGCCTCGGCCTCGGCGGCCCGGCCGGCCTGGGCCTCGGCCATGGACGCCCGCTCGGCGGCCACCCGGTCGGGATCGGCCTCGAGCCCGGTGGTGCGCCTGACCCGGTTGAGCGTCCCGTGGGAGGGGATCTCCGTTGAACGCGCCCCCGAACGCAGCTCGCCCATCAGGGAGTCGAAGCTCGCCGCCGTCTGGGCCCCGACGAAGCGGTGGTTCACCTGCACGCAGGGGGGTCGGTCGCAGTCGGCCAGGCATTCGGCTTCTTCCAAGGTGATGACCCCATCGGCGGTGGTGCCGCCGGCGTTTACCCCGAGGGACATCTCGGCATGCTCCAAGAGTTCGGCCGCCCCGCCCAGCAGACAGGCGATGTTGGTGCACACGGCCACCACGTGGGTACCGACGGGCTCGGTGTGCAACATGTCGTAGAAGGACGCGGTTCCGAGCACCTCGGTGGGGGTCACCCCGACCAGGGAACCGATATCCACCATGGCCTCGGGGGTAAGCCACCCGTCCTGCTCCTGGGCCAGATGGCAGAGGGGTATCAGGGCCGAGCGCGGCTCGGGGTAGAGGGCGATGAGCCGACGAGCCTCGGCCAGGTTCTCGGCCGAGAGGTGACTGGGCTCGGGGGCGCGCTGGACCCCGGCCCGGCGCGGGGCACCGACCGGCGTGGGCGTGGCCTGATCGGTCACCGGTCCACCTCCCCCATCACCGGATCCACCGACGAGCACACGGCCACGGCGTCGGCCAGCAGGCCGCCGCGCATCATGAGCGGCAGACCCTGGAGGTTGACGAAGCTCGGACCTCGGATGTGCATCCGGTACGGCTTGGGCGAACCGTCGGCCACGAGGTAGCAGCCCAGTTCGCCGCGTGGGGACTCGACGGCCACGTAGACCTCGCCCTCGGGGACCTTGAAGCCCTCGGTGAACACCTTGAAGTGGTGGATGAGGGCCTCCATCGACTCGTCGATGCGGCCGCGTGGGGGTGGGGTGACCTTCTTGTCCTGGACCCGGTAGTCCCCGGCCGGCATCTTCTCGACGATCTGGCGGATGATCCGGATGGACTCGCGGATCTCGTTGAGGCGGATCGAGTAGCGGTCGAAGTTGTCGCCGTACGTCCCGACGATCACGTCGAAGTCCACCTCGTCGTAGCGGAGGTAGGGCATCGACCGGCGCAGGTCCCAGGGCACCCCGGTCGAGCGCAGGATCGGACCGGTCAATGAGAGGGCGAGCGCCTCCTCGGCCGACAGTCCGCCGATGCCCTCGGAGCGGCGGCGGAACACCGGCTGTCCGGTCAGCAGCTCGTCGTACTCGTCGGTCCGGGGCAGCACGGTGTCACAGATGATGGTGACGTCGTCCTCCCATCCGTCAGGAAGGTCGGCGGCCGTGCCGCCGGGACGGATGAAGTTGTGGTTCATCCGCAGTCCGGTGGTCTTCTCGAAGAAGGCCAGGATCATCTCGCGCTCACGGAAGCCGTAGATCATCATGGAGGTGGACCCGATGTCCATCCCGTTGGTGGCCATCCACATCAGGTGGGACGAGACCCGGTTGAGCTCGACCAGCAGCATGCGGATCCAGTCGGACCGCGGCGGCATCTCCACGCCCAACAGGGCCTCGACGGCCAGGGAGAGGACCAGCTCGTTGTGGAGCGGCGCCAGGTAGTCCATCCGGGTGACGTTGGTCGAGCCCTGGACGTAGGTGAGCTCCTCGGCGGTCTTCTCCATCCCGGTGTGGAGGTAACCGATGACCGGCTTGGTCCGAAGCACGGTCTCGCCGTCCAGCTCCAGCATGAGTCGCAGCACGCCGTGGGTCGACGGATGCTGGGGACCCATGTTGATGATCATGGTCTCGTCGTCGGTCTGTTCGATGTCGATGTCGGAGGGGTCGATGGCCACGCCCTCGGGCAGCCGGAGGACTGCTCCCACCTCGCGGCGCAACTCGTCGGGGTCGGTGTCCGATCGCCTGGCCAGCTCCTGGGGGCCCTCGGAGGTTTCGGCCTGCACCCCCGCAGGCCGACCGCTCGGGCCCGGGGCGAGGAACGAGTCGCCCGACAGTGGGGGGTCGAGCACCGCGTCGGGATGCGCCTCGACCTCGGCGTCGTCGGTTGGCTCGGCCGTCACGTCGCTCATCTCGGGCCCGGCGCTTCCTTGAACTGCACGGGCACCCGGCCTACGCCGTAGTCCTTGCGGAGGGGGTGGCCCTCCCAATCCTCGGGCAGGAGGATCCGGGTCATGTCGGGGTGACCGACAAAGATGATGCCGAAGAGGTCGTAGGCCTCGCGCTCCATGGCCTCCACCCCTGGGTAGAGCGAGAAGAGCGTGCCGATCTCGGCGTCGCCCTCGGGCACCTGGGCCCGGACCCGCACCCGCCGGGCCTGACTCAGCGACAACAGGTTGACGACCACCTCGAACCGCTCGGGCTGCACCCCGTCGGGCAGCCGACGCCCCGGGTGGGCCAGGTAATCGACCGCACACAGGTCGGCACACATCTCGAAGCCGCCGTCCTTGTACTCCTCGACCACCCCGACGTACTGCTCACGGGTGGGGAAGACCACCTCCTGGGACGGCTGTCCCGGTGACCGCGACGAGCCACCGCCCGAACCGCTCGTCCCTGTCGGCTCCTCGACCACCTCGGTGGCGGCGTCGGGGCTCACAGGGGCTCGCCCACACTGCGGGCGATCACCGGGTTGCGCTTGGGCGTTCCGAGATGGACAGCGTCGGGTCGGTCCGGGGTCCATCCCGACGTCGTCTCGTCCGCACGGGTGCGGCCGTCGTCGGTGTCGACTCCCTCGTCGTGTCCTTCCGAGCCGTCCTGGGGACCGTCAGAGGCCGGCCGCAGCGCCACGGGCTGGCGGTGGGTGATGTCGTTGGTCCGGACCTTCTCGTGCAAGGTCAAGATGGCGTGCATGAGGGTCTCGGGCGTCGGGGGGCAGCCCGGCGCATAGACGTCCACCGGGACGATCTGGTCCACACCCTGGACGATGGCGTAGTTGTTGAACATGCCGCCGGTACTGGCGCAGACCCCCATGGACAGCACCCACTTGGGCTCCATCATCTGGTCGTAGACCTGGCGGAGCACCGGCGCCATCTTCTGGGACACCCGCCCGGCCACGATCATGAGATCGGCCTGACGCGGGGAGGCCCGGAAGACCTCCATGCCGAACCGGGCCAGGTCGAAGTCGGCAGCGCCCACCGACATCATCTCGATGGCACAGCAGGCCAACCCGAAGGTGGCCGGCCACATCGAGTAGGTCCGGGCCCACTTGACGAGGTCCTCCAACCGTCCGGTGAGGAAGTTGTGCTGCAGGTCTTCGAGACCCATGGGCCGCCGCCTCTCTCGCTCTACGCGGCGCGACCGGGACCGCTCGGCGCGGTGGCCGGCTCTCCGGTCGTCGGGGCGTCTGGATCGGTGATGACCGGTGCCGCGGGATCCGTCGGCGACCTCGTCCCCACGCGTCGCGTCGAACCGCCGGGACCCCCCGGTCCGGCGCTGATACGGGCAATGGTTGACTCCGAGGTCCGTGACGGCATGGCCCCGACCAACTGTTTGGCCGGACCCCAGCTGAGGGCGCCGTTGCTCACGAGGAAGAGGAACGAGACGAACACCACAGCGGCGAACACCACCACCTCGACCAGGCCGAAACTGCCCAGCTGATGGAAGATCACCGCCCACGGGTAGAGGAAGACGATCTCGATGTCGAAGATGATGAAGATCATGGCCACGAGGTAGAAGCGGACCGGGAAGCGGGTGGGCGGATCGATGCCCGGGACGATGCCGCACTCGTAGGGAGCCGTCTTCGCCGCGGTGGGCCGCTTGGTCGGCGCCATCAGCGCCGACGCCACAAAGGAGACGGCGGCGAACAGGAACCCGAGGATGATGAGGATCAGAATGGGCAGATAGTCGTCCACAGGGACTTGTTTTTACCACGCACCCCTTCGTCCAAGCACATCCGTGGGGATGTGGCCGCCCCTCGGCGATCCCCGTTCATCCCGGGTGTGCCGTGGCGGTCGGGGCGCACCTAGCATTGAGGGTCGTGAGCCTCCCTTCCTCCTCCCCTGGCGGCGCCGGATCGCCCGCTGTTCCGGCCCCGACGACCGGCGCTGAGTCGGCCCTGGAGAGTAGAGGGCACGTCCATGACGTCTTGGTGGTCGGGGGTGGGCCGGCCGGCTCCTCCTGTGCCTACTGGCTGGCCGAGGCCGGCTGGGACGTGGCCCTGGTGGAGAAAAAAGAGTTCCCCCGGGTCAAGACGTGCGGTGACGGGTTGACCCCACGCTCGGTGCGCCAGATCGCCGACATGGGGATCGAGGGCGCCCTGGCCGGGGCCCACCGGTACACGGGCCTGCGGGCCCACGCCTTCGGCCGGGTCCTCGACCTTCCCTGGCCCGAGCACCCGAGCTTCCCCTCCTACGGCTACACCATCACGAGGCACGACCTCGACGGCATCGTGAACGACCGGGCCGTCAAGGCCGGGGCCACCGTGTGGCAGGGCACCGAGGCGATCGAGCCCATTCTCGACGACGGCCCGTCGAGCCCGGCGGGGACTGCGCTCACCCCGCTCCCCTCCTGCGTCGGTGCGGTGGTCAAGGAGAAGGCCAGCGGGGCCACCCGATCCGTCCGAGCCCGTTACGTGGTGGTGGCCGACGGGGCCAACTCCCGGTTCGGCCGGGCCCTCGGCACGGCCCGGGACCGCAACCAGCCCATGGGCATGGCCCTGCGCGGTTACTACACGTCGCCCGGCCACGACCAGCCGTTCATCGAATCCCACCTGGACATCAGGGACGCCGACGGTGGCGTGGTCCCCGGCTACGGCTGGATCTTCCCGTTGGGCGACGGCCGGGTCAACGTCGGGGTGGGGCTGTTGTCCACCGACCGTCGCTGGAAGGGGATCAACACCTCCACGCTCATGGAGCACTTCGTGGCCTACGCGCCGGCGGAGTGGGAGCTCTCGCCGGCCACGGCTCTCGGCGCCCCGACCGGGGGCAAGCTCCCCATGGGCCTGGCGGTCGGGCCCCGGGTCGGCGCCACCACCTTGGTGGTGGGCGACGCCGGCGGATCGATCAACCCGTTCAACGGCGAGGGCATCGCCTACGGCTACGAGAGTGGACGTCTCGCCGCGGCATCGCTCGGTGAAGCCCTGACCGGGGACGGGGTCGAGGCCCTGATCCGCTACGAGTCCCGGCTCGAGGACGCCTACGGCCTCTACTACCGGGTGGCCCGGGCATTCGTACGGGTGATCAGCCGCCCCGAGCTCATGCAGCTGTGTGTCGGGACGGGCATCCGCAACGAGCCCCTGATGAGCTGGATCCTCCGCATCATGGCCAACCTCCTGCGTCCGGACGAAACCGGACCCGCTGAGGCCGCCTACCGCGCCCTCGCCGTCATCGCCCGGATCACCCCCGAAGCCGCCTGACGGGGCTAGTAGCGGCCCGACGGTGGCGCTCCACCTCCACGGATGGTGGACCCGATGGCGGGATTACTTGCTGACGTCGAGGCCGATGCGGCCGGAGATGGCGTTGTAGGCCGAGGTGAAGGCGTCGGTCGGCACCGCAGCCCCACCGGTGGTGGGCTGCAGGGTGGACTGGATGCGGCCGCCGATGATGAAGGCCTGGCCGACGACATCACTGCCCTGGTTGGGAATCGTGAACGTGGTGAGGTAGCCGAACGACTGCACACCCGACGGTGCCGCCAGGGGCACCGACTGGACCGTGGCGGTGGCCCCGGGCACCGCCGCCGAGGCCACCGACGACTGGTAGGCCGTGTAGCAGGCCACGAAGCTGGCGTTGGTGAAGGGCACCTGCAGAGCCTGGGCCTCCGCGGCCGAGCTCAGGACCCGGGTCACCGAGTGCATCTGGATGGTGGGGTCGGTCGGGCTCTGGAACGACGGCGAGGTGGCGGTACCGGTCTGCCCCGGGGCCGGCGTGCCGTCGAACAGCGCCGAGACGACCGGGGCGGTCGATCCGAGGCACTGGGCCAGGGCCCTGGTGGCCTGGGCCTGCGCCGCAGCCGGGGCGACGGGAGGCCGGGCCGGCTGCCCGGTGGCCGTGCTCGGTGTCCAGCCGGTGGGCAGGTCGTTCTGGTGGAGATTGACCGAGGCGGCCAGTGCCGTGTCTGCCGTGGTGACGGGGAGGACCGGCGCGGTGGGCGGCGTGGTGGTCGTGTTGTTGTGCCGCTTGACGTAGATGACCCCGATGGCAGCGATGACTACCACGAGGGCGACGAGCAGCAGGACCATCAGGCGGTTGTTGCGCTTGCGCGGCTGATCCTCGGGCGCTTGGACCCCGTAGGCGGCGCCAGGCTCACCTGGAGGCGGGGTGGTGGCGGTCGGGTCGAAGGGGGCCGTGTAGGGCGCCGACTGCTGAGGTGTCGCGAAGCCGGTGTCGACCGGTGAGGGCGGGGCGTCCACCATGGCCGCCTCGGCCCCGGCTGCACCTACCGCGGCCGCGCCTCCCAGCGCGGCCGCCTTGGCGGCCTTATCGGCTTTGCGCTTGGCCCGCTTCGTCGTGGGAGCCAGCTCCGGCGATGCCGCCCCGGCGGCTGGCTGTCCGTCCCAGTTCGGCTGGCCGGTGACCGGGTCTACGGGCGGACTCCACACGCCGGCGGCAGGGGGCGGAGGAAGCGTGCTGCTCTGCTCGAGCCGGACCGGGTCGTTCGGTGGGGCGAAGGGCGCCTGGGACAGATCGGGCTCGGCCTGGTACGAGACCGGTGCCGCGGCGGCCTCGGGCGTCTTGTTCTTCCGTCGACGGCTGGATTTGCGCGTGGGTGGCGGAATATCGGCGTCACCGACCGGTCCGCTGGGTGGGCCGGCCCACGCCGACGTGTCGGCCTGCGGATCGGGTGAGGTCACCCAGGCGCCGGCGGCCGGGTCGGCCGCGGGTGGCGGGGTGAAGGACGGGCCGGCCTGGTACGCGGAGGGAGGGGGAGGCGGAGGGGGCGGTGCCGTCGGGGCGGAAGGGGCCGCGGCGACCGGCGGCGAAGGGGGGCTCGACGCCGCCGGGGCGACGCCGCCGGCTACGGCGGCGACACCGGCTGCGGCAACTCCCGCGGCGGCTCCAGCCGCAGCGGCCGGGGCCACATGGGACGGCTGGTCGGCGCCCACCGGAGGTGGTGGCGGCGGTGGCGGTGCCGATCCGTTCCCCGACGGGGCGGTAGGCGCCGCAGCCTGCACGCCGCCGGCGCTGTTGGTCGGCGCCGGTGCGGGAGGCGCGCCCTTGTAGCGGGCCAACCAGTGTGGGAGGGCCTGATCGAGGTAGGCGGCCTGCCCGGGGGTGACCGACTCGGTGGGAAAGAGGAACCGGATGGACTGCCCACCTGAGGTCAGCTCCATCACCGCGGCGTTGCGCCCGTCGGGAAGCACGACCTTCTCGCGGCACGACGCCGAGTCCAGTCCCGACCATACGAGTAGCCGCTCGATCTGTGGCTGCGGACCCTGGACCGTGATGCCCGCCGTCGTGAACAACAGGCTGAGTCCTTCGGTGGTCTTCGTCCCGCGCTCAGCGTCACCAGCGAGCGCGACTCCGCCCAGCTGCATGCCCTCGGGGGGGAGTTCCGTAATTCCGACGGTCATGAACTTCTCCTCATTAGTGCCGAGGGCTCTCCCCGTCTCGGTGCCTCCGGTCCTGCCATCCTGCCGTCGCCGCCACCGGGTAGCAAGGATTTCCCTTCTCAGGACGCCTGTGGCGTCCCCGCCGCAGTCGTGACGGGCCGCCGAGTCGGCCCGATAGCGCCCCATTGTTACCCAGGAGCGGAGCGGAGGCACAACACCGACCGCGCCGGTTCGCTCAGACCACCGAGCTCGCCCCTCCGGACGCCACGCGTTGTTCGAAGGTGGTGACGGCGGCGGACAGCGACTGGCTGGGGATCTGGCCACCGAGTGCGAAGACCTCCATGCCCGCCTCCACCCGGTGGGCGCCGAGCGCGATCGACTCCACCTGCACGTGGACGGTCGCCGTGCCGTCCACCACGGTAAAGTCCATCAACACCCCGGAGAGCTGGACGCCGGCGACACCGGGGAGGTCGACCGGGGTGGCGGTGGCCGGGCCGGCCTGGTCGCCACCTCCCGACGTCTGGTTGACGCCGAGCTGGAGCTCTTCGGCCGAGGCGGTGGCGGCGCACTGGGGGTACTTCGGATTGGCGAACAGCGCCAGATCCTGCTGCTCGTCCTGGTGGCTCCGCACGACGGTGGCCGCCGTCTGCAGCTCGACCGCGGTTCCCGCCGCCGATGGGGCGACGAAGATCGGCGAGGAGGTCTGGGCCGTCTGGTCGGTGGCCTGCCCGCCGAGAACGATCGCCCCCTCGGCATCGGAGACGCCCATGCACCGGGCCAACTCAGTCGTGATGCGGGCTTCGCCCTGCCGGAGGGCGGGCGAGTTGGGGTTGGTGCCCGGGTTGGTCGAGGCCCGCCAGCCCGCGGGCAGGTCGCTCTTCGTCAACAGCAGCTGTTCGGCCAGGCGCTGGTCCGCCGAGGGTGCGGGGGCACCCGCCACCTTGTGCGCCGGCGGGGTGGTGCCGGTGGCCGCCAGGCCGACGCCGAGACCGACGCCGGCCACCACGAAGGCGATGGCCACGACGAGCACGACGGTACGACGGGACCGTTTGTTCGCTGGGTGGCGAACCGCAGGGTCAGAACCCCCGAAGGGAGAAGTGCTGTCGAGTTCGTGGGGACCGATGGGACCAGTCGTGTCGAACCCAGCCGGCGCCGGCGGCCCGTAGCCCGAGGGGACACCACTGGGCACCGGGTACGGGACGGTTCCGGAAAACGGCACGGGGGGCGGAGGTGCTCCGGGGGGTGGAGATGGAGGCGCCAGCAGCGTCCACCCGGGAGGGGGCGGCGGAACGGGCCGCACCGCCGGCTCGGGGGCGGCCGCTCGGTCGGGGGCGTCGCGCTCCGCCGAGGTCCAGCGGGCCACCTGGATCTCCAGCGCGGCCATCACCACGGCCAGGGAATCGTCGGACTTGACCACGTAGCGGACCAGCCCGGCGGACGACTCGACGTCGATGGGCGCCTCGGAACGGCCGTCGGGGGTGAGGACCGGTGCATCGAAGGCGATCCAAGCCACTTCCGACCACCGGATGGTCTGGCGGCGCCCGGTCCTCGGCCCGAACACCTCGATGCCACCGGCGTCGAAATCGAGCGTCAGTCCCCGCCTGGTCCCGGGCCCGTGGAGCCGGCCTCCGGCCCGGTCCACCTGATCGAACCGGAAGACCTCGGCCTCGGGCACCGACGCGGGCCCACCCTCCTCCCGCACCACCGGCGCACCGACCGGTCCGGATACCGAAGTCGTCGGCCGATCCTCACTGGGCTGTTCCACGGCCGACCGCTCGGGTCCAGGGCCCGGGCTCAGGAGGCGACGACGTCAGCCATGGCCGCCGTCGCCACATCGAGGGCCTGCTCGAGCTCGGCGTCACCGTGGGCCATGGAGGGGAACCCCACCTCGTAGGGGCCCGGGGCGAGGGCCACCCCCCGCTCCAGCATGGCCCGGAAGAGTCCGGCGTACAGGCCCGTCGAGGCCGAGGCCGCCGCACCGTCGTACTCCCCGACGGGCGGACTCCCACCCGGCACGAAGAAGATGCCGAAGAGCGGGCCCACCACCGGGACCTGGACCTCGATCGGCTGACCCTGCACGTCGGTCGTGCCCGCCTTACGCACCACGGCCGTGAGGCCGTCGGCGAGTGCGGCCCCGAACCGGGCCACCCGTGAGGCGAGGGCGTCATACGAAGCAGCATCGAGCGCGGTGAGGACGGCGAGGCCGGCCGCGGTGGCCAAGGGGTTCCCCGACAAGGTGCCCGCCTGGTACACGGGACCGTCGGGGGCCAACGAAGCCAGCACATCGGCCCGCCCGCCGAAGGCACCGACCGGCAGTCCGCCGCCGATGACCTTGCCGAAACACCACAGGTCGGGACGCACGCCGGTCCACGCCGACGCCCCGCCCTCACCCAGCCGGAACCCGGTGATCACCTCGTCGAAGATGAGTAGCGCCCCGACTCGGTCGCAGTCCTCCCGGAGGCCGGCGAGAAATCCCTCCGAAGGGGCCACGAGCCCCATGTTGGCCGCCACCGCCTCCACGATCACACAGGCGACGCGGTCGTCGAGTTCGGGTACCCGGTTGTAGGGGGCAACGATCGTCTCGGCGACGGCCCCGGCGGGCACCCCGGCCGAGTCGGGCAGGCCGAGGGTCGCCACCCCGCTGCCCCCACCGGCCAGGAGACCGTCGGAGTGGCCGTGGTAACAGCCGGCGAACTTCACGATGCGGGAACGGCCGGTGTGGCCACGCGCCACCCGCACCGCGCTCATGGCGGCCTCGGTCCCCGACGACACCAGGCGGACCTGGTCGCAGCCGGGCACCCGGGCGCAGATGGCCTCGGCCAGGAGCACCTCACCCTCGGTCGGGGCGCCGAACGTGGTGCCGGCCGCCGCAGCATCGGACACAGCACGGACCACCCGGGGATCGGCGTGGCCGAGGATGGAGGCACCGTAGGACTGGACGAAATCGAGCAGCCGGTTGCCGTCGGCGTCCCAGACATAGGGGCCCTCCCCCCGGGCCACGAAGTACGGGTGCCCGCCGACCGAGCGGAAGGACCGTACCGGGGAGTTGACGCCGCCGGGGATGACCCGGACAGCCCGATCGAACAGGGCGGCCGATGCCGACCGATCAACCACCGAGCACCTCGGCCAGCTCGCCGGCGAAGTAGGTGAGCACGAAGTCCGCACCCGCCCGGCGCACTGCGGTGATCTGCTCGAGGGCCACGGCGGGACCGTCGATCCATCCCCGCTCGGCAGCCGCCTTGACCATGGCGTACTCCCCGCTCACGTGGTAGGCGGCCAGCGGGAGATCGAGGTCACCCCGCAGGTCGGCGATGACGTCGAGGTTGGTGAGGGCCGGCTTCACCATCACCATGTCCGCCCCCTCGGCCACGTCGAGGGCCACCTCGGCCCGGGCCTCCCGCCGGTTGCCCGGGTCCTGCTGGTACGCCCGGCGGTCGCCCCCTTCGGCGATGGTCACCTGGGCGGCGTCCCGAAAGGGCCCGTAGAGCGACGAGGCGTACTTGGCCGCGTAGGCCAGGATGGCTGTCCCGGCGAATCCGGCCCCGTCGAGTCCGGCCCGGATGGCACCGACCTGACCGTCCATCATGCCGCTCGGTGCGATGACGTCGGCCCCCGCCGCCGCCTGGACCGTCGCCACTTCAGCGTAGAGGGGCAGCGTGGCATCGTTGTCCACCGTCCCGGTGGTCGGGTCGACCACGCCACAGTGGCCATGGTCGGTGAACTCGTCGAGACAGCAGTCGGCCATGAGCACCACGGTGTCACCCACGGCGTCGCGCACCGAGGCCAGGGCCCGTTGGGTGATGCCGTCGGGTCGACGGGCGAACGACCCGGTGGCGTCTTTGTCCTCGGCTCGGGGCAGCCCGAACAGGATCACCCCGGGTACCCCGAGGGCGGAGAGTCGCTTCACCTCGGCGGCCACCGATTCCACGGTGTGCTGGACCACGCCCGGCAGCGACGCCACCGGGCGGGGTGCCTCCAGCCCATCGGCCACGAACAGCGGCGCCACCAGATCGTCGACGGACAGGCGGGCCTCGGCCACCAGTCGCCGCATGGCAACCGTCGAACGGAGCCGGCGGAGCCGGGTAGCGGGGAATCCGGGAGGGGCGGCCCTCGATCCGGCCTGGTGGGGAACGTGGTTCGGCACTGACGCCAGCCTACGGCAGGTCGCCGCCGCCCTGGCCCCCGAGGGCCTCGACCACTGCCTCCACCACTCCGTCGATGGTGTGGGGGCGTGCCTCGACGGCCACGGTGAGCCCGGCCGCCGTGGCTGTCGCCGTGGTGACCGGGCCGATGGTGACGACCACGGCAGGGAGACGGCCGTGACCGAGCAACTCGAGCGCCCGTTCCACAGTGGACGAGGAGGTGAACGCCACCACGTCGGCACCCGCCGCGGCGTCGAGCTCGTCGGTCGTGGGGTCACCGGCCACCGTCTTGTAGGCCACCACCTCGTCGACCAGCCAGCCCTTGGCTCCGAGCCCGGTGCCGAGGGCCCCCCGCACCGACTCCGCCCGCGGAAAGAGGACCCTCCCGGCGCCATGTCTGCCCTCGGCCGCACCCGAAGCCCGGTCACCGGTGCTGGCCGAGGGGAAGGACGCGGCCAGCCCGTCGGCCGTCGACACCTCTGGTACCAGATCCACGGGCCGCCCGGCCTGGTCCAGGGCCCGGGCCGTTCCGGTCCCGACCGCAGCCCAGCTCGTGGTGGACGGAACGGTCCGCGGCCCCAGTCGGGCCATCAGCCGGGAGACGGCGTTGGCCGAGGTGAACACCACCCACTCGTAGTGGCCCGATGCCAGACGGTCGACGGCATGTCCGAGGGCCTCGCCCCCGTCGGCGGGCTCGATGACCGCGATGACGGGCAGCTCGACCACCTCGGCCCCCAATCCGGACAGCCGGGCGGCCAGCTCGGAGGCCTGGGCCCGGGTCCGGGTGACCACCACCTTGTGTCCAACGAGGGGTGAGCCCGTCACACCGGGCCCGCCACCCTGGCCCGGGGGGTCACGGCTGCTCGTACCCGTTCGACGCGAGGTCGAGGCCGGCCACCGCACCGACCACGATGACCGACGGAGCGGGCAGGTCCACCGCGGCCAGTCGGTCCAGCGTGGTGCGCTCCACCTGCTGTCGTGCGGTCGTGGCCCAGTGCACCACGGCGGCCGGCGTCGAGGGAGGCCGTCCTGCCTCGATGAGCTCGTCGGCGATCCGGCCGCGCTCGGACATGCCCATGAGGATGACCAAGGTGCCACTCGCCCGGCCGAGGGACGACCAGTCGACCCCGCCGGGGGCGGAAGGGTCGCCGACATGCCCGGTCACCACGGTCACCGACGTGGCGAGGCCGCGGTGGGTGACGGGAATGCCCGCGGCGGCCGGAGCAGCGAACGCCGAACTCACCCCGGGCACCACCTCGAAGTCGACCCCCGCGGCCGACAGGGCCTCGGCCTCTTCGCCCCCCCGGCCGAAGACGAACGGGTCGCCACCTTTCAGCCGGACGACGGCGCGCCCGTCGCGACCCAACTCGATCAGCCGGGCGTTGATCTCGGCCTGGGCCGTCGACCCTCCCGGGGCCTTGCCCACATCGATGAGCTCGGCACCCGGACGGGCGAGGGCCAAGAGCTCGGGCGTGACCAGGCGGTCGTGGATGACCACGTCGGCCCGGCCGAGGAGCTCCGCACCCCGGCGGGTGAGCAGGTCAGGATGACCGGGCCCGGCACCGACCAACGACACCGTCACCGGGCCACCGCCGGCGCCGTCCCGTCGCCGTCACCGGCGGGCATCCACTCCCCGAGGTCCCGACCCCCGGCCTCGTCGAGGAGGTAGCGGGCCACGGTCGCTCCGAGGTCGGCCGGCACGGTCCCGACGGCGGCGTGGCGGACCACCACCACCCCGTCGGCCGACGCCATCATCCCGGTCAACCGGATCCCGTCGGCTCCGTCGGCCCACACGGCGTGGGCGCCGACGGGAAGGGTGCAGCCACCCCCGAGCGTGGCCAGGAAGGCCCGCTCCGCCTCCACCAGCGGCCCGACCCGATCGTCGTGGATCACGGCCAGGGATGCGCGGGTCGCCCCGTCGTCGGCCCGGCACTCGACGGCCAGGGCTCCTTGACCCACCTGGGGGATCATGACCTCGGGATCGAGCACGGCCACCTGCAGTGCCTCCGGCGGCGACCAGGCAAGCCGGTCGAGGGCCGCCTGGGCCACCACGACCGCAGCCACGCCGTCGACGCCCACCTTGGCCAGCCGGCTGGCCAGGTTCCCTCGCAAGCCGGTGAAGTGAAGATCACTCCGGATATTGGCCAGCTGGGCCCGGCGACGGGCCGAACCGGTGGCCACCAAGGACCCGGTCGGCAGGGAGTCGACCGCACCCCCCACGAGGGTGTCGCGGGGGTCGGCCCGCTCGGGCAGGGCCGCCAGGACCAGGTCGGGGACGGCAAGCTCCGCCGAGGCGGGAAGGTCCTTGGCCGAATGCACGGCGGCGTCGGCCTCCCCCCGAACCACCGCGGCCTGCACCTCTTTCACGAAGACCCCCTGCCCGCCGAGCTGGTCGAGCGGTACGTCGAGGCGTCGGTCTCCCGTCGTCTCTACGACCACCAACGTCGAAGGGATGCCCGAGGCGGCCAGGAGGTCGCCCACGCGGTGGGCCTGCCACAGGGCCAGCGGCGAGCCCCGAGTGGCCAGGCGGAGTGGTGGACGGTCGGTCACGGCGCGGGCGGCGCGGCCACCGGCTAGAGGTCGAAGAGGGTTCGGAGCGCCTCGACGAGCCGTTCACCGCGAGGCGTCCCGGCGGCATCTTTCAGTGCCACCGTCGGCTGGTGGAGGAGCTTGGCCACCATGGCCCGGGTGACGGCGTCGACCTGCTCCCACTGCTCGTCGGTGAGGTCCGAGCGTCGGGCCCGCTGCCGGTCGAATGCGGACAGCCGGGCAACTTCCACCTGGGAGCGGAGGGCCGAGACGATGGGGGCGGCGTCACGGGCCCGGGAGGCCACGCGGTAGCGCTCGACCTCGTCGGTCACGATCCTGCTGGCCCCGGCCACCTCGTCCTGGCGACCGGAGAGGGCTGCTTCCACCGCAGCCCGCAGGACGTCCATGTCCAAGAGGACGAGACCGGGCAGGGATGCCGCCGACGGCTGCACGTTGCGAGGCACGCCGAGGTCGACGACCAGTAGTGGGTCGTCGGCGGTCCGATTGGCCGTGGCCGCCTCCAGCAGGGAGCGGTCCATGATGGGAAGGGTCGTGCCCACCGAGGCGAAGACCACGTCGGCCTCCTCGAGCAGCACACCGAGTCCGTCGAGTGACTGCGTGGACACGCGGCCGGCCAACCCTTCGGGGAGTCCGGCCACCACCGCCTCGCTCCGCTCGGCCGTCCGGTTGGCGATGACCACCGAGGCGGTGTCGTGTCCGTCGAGGGCCTGGGCCACGCCCCCGCCCATCTCCCCGGCCCCGACCACCAGGACTCGGGCCCCCGCCAGGCCGGGACGCCGGTTGGTGGCCAAGGCCACCGCCCCGTGGGACAACGAGGTGATGCCTCGGGCGATGGCCGTCTCCGAGCGAACCCGCTTGCCCGTCTCGACGGCATGGCGGAACAAGGCCCCGAGGACCGGCCCGGATACCTCCTCGTTGTGGGCTCGCTCCCACGCCCTGCGCACCTGACCGAGGACCTCGGACTCGCCGAGCACGGCCGAGTCCAGTCCGGCGGCCACGGTGAACAGGTGGCTGGTGACGTCGTCGTCGAAGCGCACGGTCAGGTGCTCGGCCAGTGCATCGACCGGGCTCCCGCTGATGGTGGCCAGGAACTCCTGCAGTTCGGCCACGCCGTCATGGAAGCGCTCCACCACCGCGTAGACCTCAGTGCGCAGGCACGTGGACAAAATGACGGCTTCGGACAGGTTGGACTGGTCGCGGAGGCGGCCGAGGGCCTTGGGCAGGGCATTCTCGGTGACGGTGACCCGCTCCAGGAGTTCGAGCGGGGCCTGGCGCTGCTCGAGGCCCACCACGATCACCGACACGGTGGCACCCTTGCCTCGGTCACCTGGCGCACGTGGGGCTTCACTCGGTCACACTGCCTCGGTAGGGAACAACGTCGGGGAATCACACTGCGGGCACTGGTCCACCCGTCAAGCGTAGGCGGGATCGCACCAGGTTCCCACGGTCGCCCGTGGGGGTCCACCAGCATGGCGGTCCGATGGCCCTCCCGCCAGTCGCCTCCGGGGAACGGCCGCCAGGACCACAACCTCGGCCGGTGCGGCGTTCACTCGCCGGCCGAGCCGGGAAGGCCGATCGACCGGATGCCGGGCATGTCCGTCCCGCCGGCGCTGTCGTCCATACGGGACTGGTAGAAGCTCATCACCTGGAGCTCGATACTGAGGTCGACGTACCGGAGGAGCACGTCGGGCGGCACCTCGAGGACCTGGGGGGCGAAGTTGAGAATGGAGCGCACCCCCGCGCTGACCATGGTGTCGGCGGCGCGCTGGGCCACCGAGGCCGGGGTGGTGATGACCCCGATGGCCAGCGGGGACTCGGTGGCGATCACCGGGAGGTCGTCGGGGTGGCGCACCTCGACCCCGTCCACGCGCTCGCCGATGATGGCCGGATCGGTGTCCAAGAGGGCCACGACGTCGAAGTTCCGGGCGGCGAATCCCTGGGAGCGGGCTAAGGCCCGCCCCAGGTTCCCGATACCGGCGATGACCACCCGCCAGACCCGGTCCAGCCCGAGCTGACGGTCGATCTGCTCGATGAGGAAAGCGGCGTCGTACCCCGCGCCGCGGGTCCCGAACGATCCGAGGAGTGAGAGGTCCTTGCGTACCTTGGCTGCGTTGACACGGGCCGACGAGGCGAGCAGCTCCGAAGAGACCGTGGTCGTGCCCGATCGGAGCAGTTCCTCAAGAATTCGCTGGTAGACGGGCAGCCGGGCCACGGTGGCTTCAGGGATTCGTCGCGGACCGGGCACCGGGGAGCCCGTGGCGGGCGCGGTTGCAGAGGACGGGGGGCGGCGGGCCACGGCTCGGATCGTAGGACCAGGTGGGCGACGGCCGAAAGCCGGCGGCCGCCGGACCGTAGATCGTCAGCCGCCGGAGGCGGGGTGCTTCCCGTCCCCGGGCGGGCCCACGGCCACGATGTGGACAATGGCGCCTGCCCCTTCCAGTGCGAGGGCCCGGGCCGCCGAGGCACGGTCGAGGACCACCGACACCCGGCCGTTGGCGTCCTCCAAGAGCCCCAGCTCGCCCGGGGAGAGGTGCCCGAAAGCCCTGACCCTCCGGGCGGTGACCCCGGGGCCCGGTGTCGCCACAGGTCCTCTGCTTCGGCCTCCACCCTCGTGCGCAGGTCGGGTGGTGACGACAGCCAGCCCTCCGAGAGCCACGCCGACCGCCGAGAGGGCCTCGGGCACCGTGGCCAGTTGGATGTTGCCGAACCGGTCGATCCAGGAGACCGGGGAATCGAGCTCAGACCCACCGACGTCCCACGTGCCTGGGTCGCTCTCCCCGCTCTCGGTGGGCACCCGTATGAGGCTGGCGGGGTCGACCACTTCACCGAGTCGGTGGAGGTCGCCTCCCTGGGCCAGGTGGGCGGCGGCCGGGGCGAAGAGGTCGCGGCCGTCGAAGGTGCCAGACGACGGGTCGCCCACCGTTCGGACGGGGTCGAGCGCCACAGCGGCCCGGACTCCACCCAGCCAATCGGCCACGGGCAGGAGCAGTCCGTTGTCCGGACCGACCAAGAACCGCGGCCCTCGGGAGTCGGTCTCCAGGGCCACACCCCTCCGCTCCGTCCCCACGCCCGGATCGACGACGGCAAGGACCACGCCGGAGCCGAGATGGGGCACCGACCGCACCAACATGGCCGCGCCGGCAACCACGTCGAACGCCGGCACCTGGTGGGAGAGGTCGATCACCCGGAGCACGGGCGCCAATCGGAACAGGACCGCGTGCACGACGCCGACGAACTCGTCGACGGTGCCGTAGTCGGAGAGGAAGTAGACCGCCGGCACCAGGTCGGGCCGGTGGCGGTCGCCCGTCCCACCCGGTGCACTGGTCACACGCTCCGCCTCCTCATCCGGCCGGGGGCTCAGCGCCCGAGCTGCCTCGAACGTTCAGTCGCTGCCGCCACCGCCTCGATGAAGGCCGACCGGACGGCTTTGAACTCGAGCGTCCGCACCGCCGCCGCCGTGGTGCCGCCGGGCGAGGTCACCGCGGCCCGCAACGCCGCAGGATCCTCGCCGGTCTCGGCCATCATCCTGGCCGAGCCCAGCATGGTGGCGACGACCAGCTCCTGGCTCACCGACCGGGAAAGCCCGGCCGTGACGCCGGCGTCGATGAGCGCCTCGGCCACCAAGAAGACGTAGGCCGGGCCCGAGCCGGCAATGCCGGTGACCGCGTCAAGGTGGCGCTCGGGGAGCCGGACCACCGATCCCACCGATCCGAGGATTCCCTCGGCCCAGTCGAGGTCGGTCGACGTGGCGGCCGCGCCGCCCGACATGCCGGCCGCCCCCGCCCCGATGAGGGCCGGCGTGTTGGGCATGGCCCGGACCACCACGACGCCCGGACCGAGGGCATCCTCCAACCGGGTGGTGGACAGACCGGCCACGATGGAGAGCACGCGGGTGACGCCCACTGCAGCCAGCGTGCGGGCCACCGCCTCGGCCACGTCGGGTTTGACGGCCAGCACGGCATCGGTCGCCGCCACCGGTACGTCGCTGACCGAGAGGCCGGGGTGGGCGGCGGTCAACCGCCGGCGCTGGTCCTCGTCAGGGTCGCTCACCGCCAGGTCGGCGGCCGCGGCCCAACCGGCCTTGACCAGCCCCGCAAGGAGGGCGGAACCCATCCTCCCGCCCCCGACGACCACGAGTTTCGGTGCCATGGGGCGAGACGCTACCAGCGGGTCGTCGACGTCCTCTTTGGCCGAACCGTGGCTGGTCGACCCGGCTGGGACTCGCCGATGGGCCCCTCCCCGTCGTTGGGTCTCAGTTCACCGCGGCCCGGGCCGACGGCGGTCGACGGCGATACCGGCCCTCGTATCCGATGGTCATGGCGGTCGGGAAGCACTCGTCGGTGTACGCCAGCGACGCCCCCATGATGCGGTCGAGTTCCTCGTCGTCCACCCGCTCCACCGGCACCCGACCCACCAAGTAGATCGCCTCCTCGGGCCCGAGGGCGAACGACATGCCGAGCAGATCGGCGTTCCGCTTGAGGAGGTACTCCCATGTGGCCTCGATGTTGGTTTCGGGCGCGGGCATGAACTGGGTCTCGTGGTGGAGCGTCCGCTGGCGCAGGGTCAACCACACGGTGACGAACTCTTTCTCGTCACCCCGCAGCCGGAGGTACCAGCGGGGGGCACCGGTGATCGGGTCCCCTCCGGCCTGTCGGTCGACCGCTACGAGGGCCCCCCCTTCGGCCAACTCCCGCTCCCCCCAACGGTCGATGACCGCGCAGACCGCCTCCCGCTCCTCGGGTCCGAGGAGGCCACTCCATCGATCGGTCACGAGCACTCGACGAGTCGGCCTGCGGTGAGATCGGCGTAGATCTCGGTGAGCAGATGGGCGGCGCGGGCCCAGGTGTAGCGCCGGGCCCGCATGACCGCCCCGGTGCTCAACCGCTCGGCCAGCAGCGGCTCGGCCAGAATCTGGCGGACCCACGCGGCGAATGACTCCGGTGAGGGCTCTTCCACCAAGAAGCCGGTACGGCCGTGGTCGATGAGGCTGCGCAGCCCACCTACGTCGGAAGCCACCACCGGTGTCCCACAGGCCGCGGCCTCGAGGGCCACCAGGCCGAACGACTCCGACCGGCTGGGAACCAGGCAGACGTCGCTTGCCCGGTAGTAGGTGGACAGCAGCTCATGGGGCTGCGGAGGCACGAAGACCACCCGTTCGCCGAGGCCCAGCTCGGCGACGAGGGCCTTGGTCCTCGACACCTCCACGTCGCCCTGGGGTCCGCTCGGACCTCCCACGATGACGAGGCGGGCGTCGGGATGGTCGGACCGCAGCGCAGCGAGCGCACGCACCGCCACCGCCACCCCCTTCAGTGGTTGGATGCGACCGACGAACAGCAGTAGGGGTCCCGGCCCTTCGAGGCCGAGGGCCCGGCGGGCCTGGCGGCGGTCCCCGGGGCCGAAGAAGGCGTGGTCGACACCGGGAGCCACGATCCTGATGCGGGAGGGATCCGCACCGTACAGATCGGAGATCTGGGTGGCCTCGACCGAACACGAGGCCAACACGGTGTCCGAGCACCGGATAACCGCGGCCTCGGCCTCGGCCCGCTGGTGCGGCGCGTCGGCCTCCACCTCCTCCGGGCTGGCCTCGGCCTTCACCCGGTCGAGGGTGTGGAAGGTGGAGACGAGAGGAAGGTTGAGGCGGTGCTTGATGAGGTGGCCGGCCACCCCGCTCAGCCAGTAGTTGGCGTGCACGGCGTCAACGGGCACATCCCACTCGGTGCCGAGATCCTCGGATCCCTGAATGGACTTGAGGACGCCCTCGGCGAACTCTTCGACCACCGCCGGCAAGGCCTCTTTGGCCATGGGACGGGGCGGGCCGGCCGAAACGTGGTGAACCCGGAACCCTGGCTCGATCTCCACCACGAGGGGGAGGTCCTCGGACCAGGCCCGGGTGAAGACATCGCAGGCCACGCCGGCCCGGGCCAGTGCCGAGGACAGCTCGCGTACGTAGACGTTCATGCCGCCACCGTCCCCGGTGCCCGGTTGGGCCAGGGGCGAGGTGTGAAGGGACAGGACAGCCAGACGCCTCATGCCACCCGGAGCCTAATGGGGATCGTCCAACTGGCCCTCCAGGCAGTGCGGTCGGCCGCCACCTGACGACCGGTCTGACCCGGCCAGGACACCAGGCTTCGAACGCCCTCTTTTCCGAAGTCTGGCTCAACCGGCCGCTGAGGTAGGCCCCTGCCCCACGGGCGTTGTCACCTGGAGATCCTCTCCCGTGGTGGCAACCACCTCGGACAGCGGGGACGGGTGACCGGTTCCCGCATCGGCCGTGGCCTGGTCGCCGACCGGTGCCTGATCCTCGTTCTCGTGGCGGAACGACAGGTAGATCCGGAGCAGCGCCTGGCGCTGCTCCTCGGTGAGGTGGTGGTCGTTGAAGATGTGGCGGGACAGGTCGGTATCACCGGTGGGACGCTCGAGGATGCCGGCCTGTACGTAGAGCGTCTCCGCGGAGATGCGGAGGGCCTTGGCGATCTGCTGGAGGATCTCGGCCGAAGGTCGTCGGAGCCCCCGCTCGATCTGGCTTAGATAGGGATTGGAGATGCCGGCCAGCTCGGAGAGACGCCGCAAGGAGAGCCGGGCCGAACTGCGCTGCTCCCGGATGAACGAGCCCAACTCGTTTACCAGCTGCGCCCCCTCGCTGTGGGCGGGCTCGTTCACGTCAGCCGGCCGTGGTCACTTAAGAAGGCCGTCGACCGAGGCTCGTCCTGTCTTGTGTCGATCCACCAGCTCGGCCTGGAGTGTGTCGATGCGTTCATGAAGGGCCCGCCGGTCGGCGGACACCCGGGACTCGATCGACTCCAGCCGTCCGGCGATGCTGTTCAGCTGATCGATGTCGAGCTCGGCCAGATTGCCGATTTCGTCTGCGTCGAGCACCGCGTCGAGCTCAGCGGTGAGCCCGGCCTCCTCGGTGTCCGGAGAAAGCAGTTGAGGGAGGTGGGCGGGTGAGGTGGAACGCCCGGGTCCCGACGAAAGGATCCCTGGCAGGTCGTTGACCAGGGAACCGAGGTCCCGCAGGGCTTCGGAGCCGGGGTGTTCGAGATAGGTGTGGACAATGTCCAGGCGACCCTGGATGAGGCGTCGCAGATAGGAGAGCACCACCTCGGCCTCTTGGCACTCGGTGCGCATGGACCGGATGTCGGCCAGGCTCCGGTCCTTCATCCCGTCGAGGTAGTTGCTGGTCAGGATGCGGTCGAGATCGTCCTGGTGGCTGGTCATCACGCCAGATCGTACTCCCCCGGCCCGGGCACAGGGCCGTTCCTGGTGGAGGGGGCGTACCGGTAGACGGCCGTACCGATGACCGCCGAACGCGAGACAGGGCCAAATGAGCGACTGTCGGTACTGAATTCCCGGGCATCGCCCTCGACCTCGAGGGTGCCTAGGCCCCTGTCGACGGAGCGCACTCGCTTGATGAGGATTCGCTCGGGGCGCCTGGGGTCACGCAGGGCCACCACCTGGCCGGGCCCGGGCCGGAGCGGCGATCGCCAGGGAAGCCGCAAGACCACGAGGCGGTCCCCGGGGAGCAGGGCTGGAACCATCGACGACCCCACCACCTCGACCCGCCGGAACGGCCGGTAGCGCACGGTGGCGAGCAGTCCGAGCGCGGCCAGCAGCACGAGGAGCGGACCCCAACGACCGGCGCCGGGGTCGACCGCCCCCATCACAAGGGCCGTCCGACGGCCGACTGATCGCACGTTCGGGACCCGGAGAACCTGGGTAAGGTGAGCGGGGAGGGCACCGTGACCAGTCTGCACCAGTCCGGCGCCCACGCCGACCACCATCAAGACGAAATCAGCATCCGACAAGGAGTCATGCCCATGCGCCTCGTAGACCAGCTGCTCGCCACCATCGACCGAGTGTCCGCACCCCACCCGGTGCACGCCCACTGCGATCTGCCGTGCGGCGTGTACGACCCGGCCCAGGCCCGGATCGAGGCCGAATCGGTCAAAGGCACGATGACCAAGTACAACGACTCCGACGATGACGCCTTCAAGACCCGGGCCATCATCATCAAAGAGGCCCGCGCCGACCTCGTCAAGCAGCACCTGTGGGTGCTGTGGACCGACTACTTCAAGCCCGAGCATCTGGAGAAGTACCCCCAGTTGCACGACCTGTTCTGGAAGGCCACAAAGAAGGCCGGCGAGGCCAAGAAGACGAATGATGTCGCCGTGGCCGATGAGCTCCTGGCCCAGATCGCCGAGATCGACAAGATCTTCTGGGAGACCAAGAAGTAGCGGCCAGCTGGCCCGGGGTCGTGCCGCGCATTGCGGGGACTTCGGAGTACAACTGGGGTGGCAGGCGACATCCGCCGAGGTCCTGCCCTCGTCCGATCTCTACGGAGTTCGGCAGGTCACCGTGTGTTCTCCGGGCTGACCGGGGATCGGTGAGCCGGCGATGTCGACGCTTCCCAGCCCGCCTACCCCGGAGACGAGAAGGGCTCTCGGTCGCCCCCGTGCCCCAATGAGGGCGCTCCAAATGAGGGACGGGGTGGACTCGACTGAAGCCCGGGATCTCGACAGATGTAGCCGCCATGAGGATCAGAGGCGGGGGACCTCGGTTTCCGTCGGGTCGTGATAGGTGAGGTTGGGTGAGCGACCGAATCCGAGTTGCGCCACTGCCATAGATAGACGTCGTCGGAGTCCGGCGAATGGTCTTCAGTCCCATGGCACGGCGGCCGGCTGGATCACCGACGAACTATCCGGAACCCTCCTCCCGACGCGAGGTGGGCTCCTTGGAATTGCGAACTACGGGACTGAGACTGTCGGAATCGTGACCGGCGGGATTGTGACGGGCGGGATTGTCACCGGTGGGATCGTCACCGGCGGTGTGGTCACGGGTGGCGTAGTCACCGGTGGGGTGGTGTTCGGCGGCGTCGTGTCCGGTGGGGTGGTGTCTGGGGTCGTGACCGGCGTCGTGTCCGGAGCCGTATCCGGAGTCGTCGGCGAGGTCGGAGTGGCGGTCGGAGTAAATGGCAGCTGCGCGACGGTGGGCAGGGCCGAGCTCGGCTTCGCCTTCACCTTCGCAGGCTTGACGGTCGGGGTCGTAGTGGGCTTGATCTTGACCTTCGGAACGGTGACCGTCGGCTCCGTAGTGGGAGTGGCCGATCCGGGTACGACATGGAGGCCGTTGGCCAGGGTGGTCGACGTCGCCGACGCCGCGGTGTCCTGGGACGAGGCCTTGCCCACAAAGAGAATGGCGCTGACGCTGGCGATGATCACGGCTCCCGCGACGATGATCGACCACCGCCAGAACGTCTCGTCTTCACCTGGTTCAGCAGCCACGTTTTCTCCTCATCACTGTGATCCGCCGTTGCGGTCCTCCATCGTGGGCACGCAACAGTGCGCCAGTTCCACCGTCGTCAACCGCACATAAGCCACCAGTCCCATCCCGTACCACGGCCATATCCCACTGCCACCCGGCATGCGCTGGCGAAACTCAAACTCCCACCTGTCGATGCACCGCAGGGCGGTGGCACGACCCCTACAGACTAACGCACGGGCAAATCGGACCCACTGCAGGATGACTGTCCACCCCAACTAGCGGGGGCTCCATTCCCGACTCAGCGTGCATGTGCGGTCGACGTGCAGTAGGTCTGCGGTGGGACGTGAGGCCACCCGGGCAGGAAAGTGGAGTTGCGGATCGTGGAAGGCGGTGCACAGGTGGAGCGATGGTGAGCGGGAGAGACCGAAGGTCGTGTGATGTCAACTCCGAGGTCATGGTGAGACGGACCGAGGTCATCTGCACGCACTGAAGGCCCCAGCTGAGTTCTCCGGTCCGACAACACGGCATGCCGGCGCCGTCCAACTACCCGCCGGCGAATGAGTGACATGGAACGGTTCGGCTGCGGGCGGAGCTCCCGGCTGGCGATGTCGATCGTGACTTCCGGATGCCTCCCTGACCCCCCAAAAAGGCAGGTTCGCGGGCTCACGGCCAGATAAATATTTTCTCCGTCCCGCAACAGGACGAATTGTTGCCTTTACCTGCAGTTATACCGTCGTAGGAGCCGGGACTTTCCCGCAATTCACCCCACTAGCAGGGACGGAGCACTAAAGGCTCCGCTCTGAACAGACGAGCAGATTTCCATGTCATCGCTTCGAATCCCGGCGGACTCGACCGGTCATAGCCTCTCCGGTTCCTCGGCCCCGCGCCAACACGATCCGGCTTTCCCGACCTCTGACCACCCTCTTCGGCGATGGAGTCGTCGCCCCCTGATCGTGCTCGCCATCACCGCTGTTGTGATGATCGGCATCCTCCTGGCGCCGGCCGGGTCGGGCCTCGATACTGCGTCCGGTGCCAGTACCCCGACCACGGTCACCCAGACGTTCGGATTCGACAACGACACCCTCCAGAACTTCACCGTTCCCGCCGACGTCACGTCGCTGACCATCACCGCAGTGGGCGGCCAGGGCAGTTGGGGTGGCAACGACTCGTCGGGGCGTCCCCCGGCCGGTGGCTACCAAGGCCAAGTGACGGGGACCATGTCGGTCACCCCGGGGCAGTACCTGACCATCGCCGTGGGCTCCGGTGGCGACCAGTCGCCGAACGCACCTGCCTGTACGACCGGTTTGGACGCGTCTTCTCCCACGGACGCCAGCGACGCCGTGGCCGGCATCAGTCCCCTGACCCAGTTCAACGGCGGGATGGGCGGCGCCCCGGGGCCCAACGGCTGCTCCGGCTACGGCGGGTCCGGCGGAGCGGCTACCGCCATCGAGGTGGGCAGCTCATCGAATGCGCCCACGAGCGTCGGCACCATCGTGGCCGGCGGAGGCGGCGGGAGTGGAGGCTCTGGTCAGTACACGCTGGTCAAAGGACAGATCAGCCTGGCCAACTACGTCCCTCCGTCGGCACCCACGTCGATCACCTACGGGATCCCGGCCGGCTGCACCACCAACTGCACGTCCCACAACACCATCCAGAGCCCTACCCCCCTACCGGCCCAGCCCACCCAGGGCCAGCAGGGAATCGCCGTGTTCACCCAGTGCGGAGGAACCGTCGGCGGGAACAACTCGAACCAGTACTTCAACGCCAGCGCACCCAGTGGGGAATCCGGCTGTGACGGTGGTGGCGGCGCCGGTGGCGGCGGCGGTGCGGCCGGCGGTGCCGCCGGCAACGACCAGTTCGGTTCGGGTAGCTCCGACGAGTGGTACGGACAGGGAGGCAGCCCCGGCCAGAACTCCACCGGAGGGATCAGCGGTCTGAGCGGCAGCACCGTCTACTACACCGACGCCAATGCCGGTGCGGCCGGAAGCGGCAACACCTTTCGGGATCCGGGTGCGGCCTACGACGGCGAGGTGATCATCACCTACTCCACCGGCGTACCCGGCATCCCCACCGGTGTCTCAGGGACGGCGGGGGATTCCAGTGTTGCCCTGCAGTGGACCGCTCCCAGCCCCGGAGCCCAGCCCATCGACGACTACATCATCCAGTACTCGAGCGACGGGGGGTCGACCTGGACCACCGACGACACCGGCTCGAACTCGACTTCGGCCACCGTGACCGGGCTGAGCAACGGGACGGGCTACATCTTCGAAGTGGAGGCGGTGAACTCGATCGGCGATGGCCCGTTCACCACACCGTCGGGGACATTGACACCTTCTGGGCCTCCGGGGCCTCCGGCCATCACCTCGATCAGCCCACTGGACGGGGCCCTCCGGGTCAACTTCACCGCCCCGGTTGGTGCTGGGACCATCACCGGCTACCAGTACCAGCTCAACGGCTCCGGTTCGTGGTTCCCGATCTCGACGACCGCCAGTCCACTCACCATCTCCGGCCTGACCGACGGGACGACCTACTCGGTGGAGATTGCGGCCGTCGCCGGCGGACAGAGCGGAGCCGCCTCCAACTCGGTGAACGGGACCCCAGTGGCGGTGCCGGGCGCCCCCACCATCAGCGTGGCCCAGGTCGGAGCCACCACCGCATCGATCAACGCCGCACCGGGCAACACCGGTGGGAGCACGATCACCGGCTACCGCTACAGCACTGACGGCGGGACCAGCTGGACGACCACCTCGACCACCAGTCCTCTTCCCCTGACCGGCCTGAGCCCGGGGACGGCCTACACGGTGGAGGTCGAGGCGGGCAACGGGAGTGGCTACGGCGCCCCGGCCAGCACGTCGCTGACCACCACAACAACCCCGTCGGCCCCGGTGATCACCTCGATCACCCCGGGGAACCGCACCCTCACGGTTGCCCTCACCGCGCCATCGAGCGGTGGCTCGCCGATCATCGACTACGACTGGTCCACCGACGGCGGCACCTCCTGGTCCTCCGAGGCCACCGCCCAGACCCCCTGCGTGGTGACCAATGGGACCTCGGTCGCCTGCGTCGTCACCACACGCTCGTCCGACGGGTCCACCCCGCTCACCAACGGATCCACCTATCCGATCCGTTTCGAAGCCGTCAACTCGGTAGGTGCCGGTGCTGCATCGAACTCGGTGCCAGGAACCCCGGCCACCACCCCGGGGGCACCGACCATCACCACCGGATCGTCCGGCATGACCCCGAGCAATCAGTCCCTGACCGTCGACTTCACCGCGCCGGGCAGCAACGGGGGGTCGGCCGTCACTGCCTACCAGTACTCCACCGATGCCGGGGCGACCTGGCAGGCCCGGACCGACGGAGCCTCGGCCACTTCCACCACCATGATCATCGCCGCCCTCTCCACCGACGGGACCACGCCGTTGAGCAACGGAACCCCCTACCCTGTCGAGATCCGCGCCGTGAACGCCATCGGTGCCGGACCCGGGTCCGACGTGGCCACCGGTATCCCGGTGACCGCTCCCGACGCCCCCGCCATCTCGTCGGTCTTCTCGCAGAACGGGGCCCTCGGGATCACCATCACCCCGGGCTCCAACGGCGGGGCGGCCATCACCGCCTTCCAGTACTCCACCGACGGAGGGGCCACGTGGACCTCGACGGGCTCGCTGTCCACCACGTTCACCATCGCCGCCCTCTCCACCGACGGCACCACCGCGCTGACCAACGGGACCACCTATCCAGTCGAGGTCAGAGCGGAGAACCTCGTGGCCGGCGGAAGCTTCTCGACCGCCTCGGCCGCCGTCCCGGGCACCCCGGCGACGGTGCCTGCCCAGCCGACCATCACGGCTGTCCCCCGGGGCAACGCCACTATCAGCGTCTCGTTCACCGAGGCCGGCAACGGGGGCAGCGCCATCACCTCGTACCAGTACTCGACCGACGCCGGAGCCACCTGGCAGCCGGCGGTGTCCACCACCAGTCCCTTGGTCATCACCACCCTGTCGACAAACGGCGCCACCCCGATCGCCAACGGCACCGAGTATCCGGTGGAGATCAGGGCAGTGAACAGCGTCGGTGACTCGTTGGCCTCGGCGCCGGCCGAGGCGGCACCGGCCACCGCCCCAGGCGCCCCCACGGTCGTCCTCACACCCGGCAACGGGGTGATCAGCGTGGCCACCACGGTCACCGACGATGGGGGCTCCTCGATCGTCGGCCTCGATTACTCGCTCGACGGCACCAACTGGACCTCCACCGGGACCACCAGCCCCACGTTCACCATTCCCAGCCTCACCAACGGCACGAGCTACACGGTGTGGGTCCGGGCCGACAACGCCATCGGGAACGGGACCGCCTCCACCCCTGGGAGCGCCACCCCGTACACGGTTCCCGGAGCCCCCATCGGCGTCCAGGCCACCAACGCCTCGGGATCCTCGGTGGTGTCCTGGAGCGCCCCCAACTCCAACGGCGGCTCCCCGGTGACCCAGTACACCGCCACCGCCTACACCACCTCGGCGGGGACCACCGTCGCCGGAACGACCTGCACGGCGACCTCGACACTCACCTGCACGGTGACCGGACTTACCAACAACACCACGTATTACATCGGGGTGGTGGCCACCAACACCGCCGGGTCCGGCGTCTCCTCCAGTCCCCTGGTGCCGATGACTCCGGTCGCCCCGCCCGGTGCGCCGACCATCACGTCGATCAGCCCGGGTAACACCATCCTCGCCGTCAGCTTCAACGCCGGCACCCCCGGAGGCGACCCCATCACCTCGTACCAGTACTCGCTGGATGGCGGGAGTACCTGGACCACGGCCAGCGGGACCACCTCGCCGATCTACATCAGCGGCCTGGCCAACGGCACCAGCTACCCGGTCCGCCTCCGAGCCGTCAGTGCCGCCGGTGCCGGTGCCACCTCCAACGCCCTATCGGCGACGCCCTACACCGCGCCCAACGCCCCCGACCCGACGACGATCACGGCCACGGCCCAGGGCACCGGCGTGGTGATCAACTGGACCGCCCCGGCCTCCAACGGTGCGCCCATCAGCAATCAGACGGTCAACGGCGTGAACGACAGCGCCTATACGGTGACCGCCTTCAACTCGGCGGTGGGTGGCACCCAGGTGGCCACATGCACGACCTCTGGCGCGGTGACCTGCACCCTCACCGGGCTGGTCGGCAACGCCACGTACTACATCTCCATCCAGGCGGGCAACGCCGCCGGGCTGAGTCCGCGGTCGTCACCACGGGTGGCCGTCTCCCTCCCCGGTATCACCTCGGGAGCACTGGGTGGTGGCGACGTCAACGTGGCCTACAGCGCCTCCTCCACCGCCACCGGGGGCACCGCGCCGCTGGTCTGGTCGGTGAGCAGCGGCGCCCTGCCCGCCGGGCTGCACCTGAACACCTCCACGGGCGCGGTCACCGGTACGCCCACGGCCACCGGGACCACCGCCTTCACACTGGCGGTCACGGACGCCAACGGGTTCGAAGCCACCCAGTCCGAGTCCGTCGCCTTCGCCGCCGCCCCGACCATCTCGTCGGTCGCCCTCGGAGGAGGTGACCTCCAGGTGGCCTACACCGGCTTCCCGTCGGTCGCCGGGGGTACAGGACCATACGTCTGGTCGCTGTCCACCGGCTCCCTGCCCGCCGGCCTCTCCCTCAACACCGCAACCGGAGCAGTCACGGGGACGCCCACAGCCACCGGGACCACCGCCTTCACCCTGCAGGTGACCGACGCCGACGGTCTCCAGGCCACCCAGGCCGAGTCCGTTGCCATTGTGAACGTCCCGGCGTTCACGTCCCTGCCGCTCGGCAACGGTGAGGTCGGCGTGTCCTACGCCGTCACCCCGGTGGCCACCGGGGGCACCGGCACCTACACCTGGTCGGTGTCGAGCGGGACCCTGCCCGCCGGCCTCTCCCTCAACACCGCAACCGGAGCGGTCACGGGAACGCCGACCGCCACCGGTGCGGTCTCGTTCACCCTCAAGGTCACCGACTCGAGGGGCGGCATGGCCACCCAGGTGCAGTCGTTCACCGTGACCGCCGATCCGGCCATCACCTCGTCGACCCTGTCGGGGGGCGAGGTGGGCGAGTCCTACGCCACCACCCCGACCACGACCGGGGGAACCACCCCATTGGTGTGGTCGGTGTCGAGCGGGACCCTGCCCGCCGGCCTCTCCCTCAACACCGCAACGGGAGCGGTCACCGGGACACCGACGGCCAGCGGCCCGTTCTCCTTCACCCTGAAGGTCACCGACGCCAACGGCAAGTTCGCCACCCAGTCCGAGTCGTTCACCATCACCGCCGCGCCGGCCATCACCACCTCGTCACTGGCGTCGGGCGACGTGGGCGTGTCCTACAGCGCCAGCCCCACCGTGAGTGGCGGAACCCCCTCGTACACATGGGCCGTCGCCGTCGGCTCCCTGCCGGCCGGGCTGTCGCTCAACTCGTCCACCGGGGCTATCACCGGCACGCCCACCACCCCGGGGGTGAGCACCTTCACCCTCCGGGCCACCGATGCCAACGGCGTGCAGGCCACCCACGTCGAATTGATCACCGTGGCCGATGCCGTGGCTATCACCTCGGCCCCCGCCGGTGGTGGTGAGGTTGGCATCACCTATGCCCTCAACCCGACGGTCATCGATGGCGTTGGACCCTACGTGTGGTCGCTGTCTTCGGGCTCCCTGCCGGCCGGCCTCTCCCTGAATACCTCGACCGGGGCGATCACCGGTACTCCAACCGCTTCGGGTGTGGCCTCGTTCACCCTCCGGGCGACCGATTCGGTGAACGGATCGGACTCCCAGATCGAGTCCGTGACCATCAACGCCGATCCGGCCATCACCTCGTCGACCCTGTCGGGGGGCGAGGTGGGCGAGTCCTACGCCACCACCCCGACCACGACCGGGGGAACCACCCCATTGGTGTGGTCGGTGTCGAGCGGGACCCTGCCCGCCGGCCTCTCCCTCAACACCGCAACGGGAGCGGTCAGCGGGACACCGACGGCCAGCGGCCCGTTCTCCTTCACCCTGAAGGTCACCGACGCCAACGGCAAGTTCGCCACCCAGTCCGAGTCGCTCACCATCACCGCCGCACCGGCCATCACCTCACCGTCCCTGGCCGGAGGTGAGGTCAGCGTGGCCTACACGGCCACGCCGGTGGTCGCTGCGGGAACGGCGCCCTATACCTGGTCGACGAGCACCCCGCTTCCAGGCGGACTCTCCCTCAATCCGTCGACCGGGGCCATCACCGGCGTCCCGACGGTCCCCGGCACCTTCACGTTCACCCTCGTGGTCGTGGACGGTGCCGGTGTCCATGCCAGCCAGTCCGAGTCGGTCACCGTCGCCGCCCTCCCGTCGGCGGTGGGAGGCGGCATGGTCAACGGTGACGTCGGGGTGTCGGTCGGTCGCCAGCTGACCACCCAGGGCGGAATCGGCCCCTATGCCTGGAGGGTGTCCACCGGATCGCTTCCTGTGGGTATCACCCTCTCCGCCGCCGGGATGATCAGCGGGGTACCCGCCGATGCGGGCACCTTCGTGGTCACGGTCACCGTGACCGACGCCCACGGCCTGATCTCCTCCGAGCCGCTGACCCTGGTGGTCGAACCGACCAGCCTCAACTCGAGGCGGATGGCTGTGACCCCCGACGGACGGGGCTACTGGATCGCCACGATCGCCGGGTCAGTGACCGCCTACGGCGACGCACCGTCCTACGGATCCATGGCGGGCAAGCATCTCAATGCGCCCATCGTGGGCATCGAGGCCACACCGGACGGAAAGGGGTACTGGCTGGTGGCCACCGACGGAGGGGTGTTCGCCTTCGGGGACGCCAGCTACCTCGGGTCTGAAGGCAACCACCACCTCAACCAGCCCATCGTCGGCATCGCCGCCACCCCCGACGGCCAGGGGTACTGGCTGGTGGCCTCCGATGGTGGCCTCTTCACCTTCGGGGACGCCCCGTTCTTTGGATCAGAGGGAAACCACCACCTCAACCAACCCATCGTGGGCATGGCCTCGGCTCTCGACGGACGGGGGTACTGGCTGGTGGCCTCCGATGGTGGCCTCTTCACCTTCGGCGACGCAGGATTCTTCGGGTCAGAGGGCAACCACCACCTCAACCAGCCCATCGTGGGCATGGCCGCCACCCCGGACGGACAGGGCTACTGGATGACAGCAGCCGACGGCGGCGTATTCACCTTCGGCGACGCCCCCTTCGAGGGAGCCGAGGCCGGCCACCCGATCAACGCTCCGATCGAGAGCATCGAGGCAGCCCAGAACGGTCGTGGCTACTGGCTACTGGGAGCCGACGGCGGGGTGTTCACGTTCGGAGGAGCAGCGTTCATGGGCTCCCTCCCCCAGACGTCGGGCCACTGACTGGCTGGAGGCCACCCTCGCCGACGGGCTTCCGCTCCCGGCTCGGCACCATCTGGCTCCGGAGGGCAGCTCAGCCGCTCGAGGACAGCCGTGGGTGTGCCATCGGAGCGTCAGCTCGACACCGAATCCGGCACCACTCCATTGACCGACACGAGGTGGATGTTGAGGTCGCGGAACAGTTCGAACAGCGTGTGCAGTCGGCCCTGATCGAAGTCACGAGCCACGAGGTGCGACAGGCCCTCCCGACAGTCGATCAACTCGGTGCCCGTCCCCCGGATGAGGGTGTCGCTGAGTCGACCCTTGACCACGATCTCGTAGGTTTCCATGACCCAGCCACCTACCCCGGACAGGCAGTTCCAACCGTCGGATCACAAACTAAAGAACCCCAGGGGCGTCAGCTGATCGGCCGGGCACCACCGGGTTCTGGCGGGCCGGAACCAGTTGTCCGTGCTAAGCAGGGAGTATTCCGTCGTCAGGATCAGGCGTGACGGTCAACGACTCCACGAGGAGACTCTGTGACCGAGATTCCCATTGCGATGACGCCGTGCGCCGGGTCGGGACTTCCCGCCGATATCGTCGATGACATAACGGGGCACCTGCGCTCGTATATGTGCTCGACCTGCGGAGCCGCCATGACCACGCTGGGCCTGGCCACGTCGCACCCCCCTCGGCTGGCATGAGCAGTGTCAGTCAGACGGCGCCTCTCCGCCGGCTGCCTGCCACCCCGCCGCCTGCAGGATCGATGCCACCGACTCCCCTGTCACCTGCTCGACTTCCCGGAGAAGGAGCGCCGAGAGGGTCATCAGTCCGGCGATCAGCTCGCCTGCCTTTTCGACCAGGCGATCCTCGACGAGGGCGAGGCCGAGGTCGGAGCTGACCAGCTCGATGATCAGCGAGGCGTCGTCGCTCTCCTTCCAGGCGGTCATCAGCTCGACGGCCCGCTGCAGGGGTGGGTTGCCCTCCTGCTGGTCTTCCACGCCATGAGTCTGACAGCACCGGCGGCCCCACCGAACCGAGGCCTCCGCCGAGCCGGATTCGCCCGCTCCCACCGGGTAGCCGGCGCCGGTGGCGCCCGGCCGTGCTCGGTGCGACTCGGCGAAGGCCATGCAGCTCACGGGCTCGAGGCGGCCCGGGAGGCCCGAGCCAACAGCATCGCCCGCTCCCGCTCGTTTCGGGTCAGCGACGCCGCCCGGGCGAACTCCGCACTGCCCTCATCCCGACGGCCCAGACGTTCGAGCAGGTCCCCCCGCACGCTCGGGAGCCAGTGGTAGTCGCTGAGGGCAGGGTCATCATTGAGGGCATCGACCAGTCGTAACCCGGCCTCGGGCCCGTCGGCCATCGAGACGGCGACGGCCCGGTTCAGTTCCACCACCGGCGATGGCGTCATGGCCACCAACCGGTCGTAGAGCCGGGCGATCGTCTGCCAGTCGGTGTCCTCGTAGCGCACCGCCTGCGCGTGACATGCGGCGATGGCCGCCTGCACCGAGTACGGACCGTCACCGGCGCGCAGCAGCGCCTCGAGGCCCCGGAGGATCAGCATCCGGTTCCACCGGGAGCGGTTCTGGTCGGCGAGGAGCACCGGAGTCCCGTCCGGGTCGGTCCGAGTACCCATTCGTGAAGCCTGAAGTTCGAGGAGGGCGGCCAGACCGTGGACCTCCCCTTCCTCGGGCATCAACCCCTCGAGCACCCGGGCCAGGCGCAGGGCGTCCTCGCACAGGGCCGGGCGGACGGCGTCCCCTCCGGCCGTGGCCGAGTACCCCTCGTTGAAGATCAGATAGATGACCTCGAGCACCGAGGACAGCCGCTCGGTCCGTTCGGAGGGCGAGGGAATCTCGAATGGCACCCCCGACGTGGCCAACGTCCGCTTGGCCCGCACGATGCGCTGGGCGATGGTCGACTCGGTGACGAGGAAGGCCCGGGCGATCTCCCCGGTGGTCAGGCCACCGAGCAGCCGCAACGTGAGGGCGATCCTGGCCTCCTGTGACAGCACGGGGTGACAGGCGGTGAAGATGAGCCGGAGAAGATCGTCGTCGATGTCGTCGGCGTCCTCGGGACGAGGAGGCGCCGCATCCTGGAGGGTGCGACCCACCTCGGCGAGCTTCTTGGCGTAGGCCTCCTTCCGGCGCACGAGGTCGATGGCACGGTGCCTGGCCGTGGCCATGAGCCAGGCACCCGGGTTGTCCGGCACGCCCGACTTCGGCCACGCCTCCAGGGCCACCACCACCGCGTCCTGGGCCAACTCCTCGGCGATGCCCACGTCCCGCACGATCCGGGCGACGCCGGCGATGATCCTCGGGTACTCGATCCGGACGACCGCTTCGATGGCTTGACGCTCGGCCGATGGTGTCACCGCCTCCCATCTGACCAGCCGGTCGGGAGTCGGGCAACTGTCCGACTCCCGATCGGGATCAGGCTTCGGCGATCTCGCGCAGCTCAGCCGTCACGGTCCAGAACTCCTCGTGGCACTCGAGGAACCGCTTGGTCCACTCCATGGCCTCGGCTTTGTCCTTGGCCTGGAGAATGGCGTAGCCACCCACCACTTCTTTGGTCTCGGTGAACGGTCCGTCGGTGTAGCTCAGCTTCCCACCCGACCAGGTGATGCGGGTTCCCTGCGAGGTCGGAGCCAGGCCGGCGGTGTCCAACATGACACCGGCCTTGGTGATCTCCTCGAAGAGGGCTCCCATGCGGGCCTGGAGCTCGGGACAGGGGCCCTCGGATGGGGCGTTCTGCTCGTCCACGCGGATCATGCTGAGGTAACGCGGCATGGCGGCTCCTTTGGTCAGGGAGCGAGGAATTTCCACGCTCCCACCTGTACGTCGAACGGGAACGGCCCGAATCGACAAAACATTCCAGAATTTCTGGGCCGGGCGGCCGGCGTGGGGCGGGCAAACGCGCTCCGCACCTTCCCGGAGCTGCAGCCCGACAGGCCTAGCCGGCTATCGACAGTTCCGGCGTCTCGGTGTCCACGCCGGACCGGAGCACCCGTCCGGGCAGCGCCCCGGTGAAGCGGTCGTCGGTGACCACCTCGGTCCCGTTGACCAGGACGTGCTCCATCCCGGTGGCCTCGGCATAGAGCCGGCTGGCCCCGCCGGGGAGGTCGTCCCGCGTCCGCAACTCGCAGGGCCCGACCCGCTCGGGATCGAACACCACCAGGTCGGCCCAGTACCCCTCGGCCACGCGCCCCCGGTCGAAGAGACCGTAGAGCCGGGCCGGAACGTCGGTGAGCAGTCGGACCGCCTCTTCGACGGTGATGAGTTTGCGCTCCCGTACGCCGTGCCCGAGGAGTGAAGTGGAGTAAACGGCACCGCACATGGTGTCGAGATGGGCGCCGGCGTCGGATCCCCCCACGACCGCCCGGGGGTCCCGCCAGATCTCAGCCCGGGCCTCCCAGTCGGCGGCGGACTCGGGAATGGGAACGGCGAAGCCCGTGCGCAGCCGGTCGGCCACGATGAGCCGGCACAGGGCATCCCACGAGTCCATGCCCCACTCCGCCGCCACGTCGCCGACCGTCCGGCCCTCGAGGTCCCGTTGCTCGGGAGAAAAGGTCTCGGCGATCACGAGACGGGCCCACCCGGCGAGGAACCGGAGCACCCCGGCCTCGTCGGACTGGGCACGTTCGTCCATGGCCCGACGCACCGCGGGGTCGCCGAGGGCTTCGATACGGTCGTCGATCGAGCCGGCGAAGAACTCCCGCCACCCGGGAAGCCCGTCGAGGATGGCCCCGTGCTCGAACGAGAGCCGTAAGGACATGGTGTGGGGCAGGGTGAGGGCGACGACCCGGGCCCCGGCGTCGGTGGCGGCGTCGGACGCGTCCAGCTGGTGGGAGACACCGTCGCCATTGCCAGCCGTTACAGCCAGGACATTCCAGTTGACCGGCCGCCCCGACAGGAGCGAGATCCGGGTCAGCAGCTCGACCTCGTCATCGGTGAAACCGTTGATGCAGCCGGGCACGATGATCTCCACGGTGGTTCCAGGATGGTGGGCCACCACCGAGGCCAGACGCTCCAACTCGTCGATACTGGCCGAACGCGACGGGACGGGCTGGCCCTCCCCATCGTTGTGGGTCGGGGCTCGCGACGTGGAGAATCCCATGGCTCCCTCGGACAGGGCCTGGTGGAGGGCAGCCTCCATCTCGGCCACCTCGGCCTCGGTAGCCACATGACCTACTGCGTTCTCGCCCATCACCGATCGGCGGAGGGTGGAGTGGCCCACGAGAAAGCCGGCGTTGACCCCGACGTTCCCGTCGAGGCGGGCCAACCACTCACCGAACGACCCCCACTTCCAGTCCAGCCCAGCCTCGAGGGCGGCCAGCGGCATGCCCTCCACCCGGGCCAGCATCCGCGACAGATACGCCGCATGCTCGGGTGCCGACGGAGCCAGGGAGAAGCCGCAGTTCCCCCCGAACACGGTCGTGACACCGTGCAGTGGCGAGGGGCTGGCGGTCGGATCCCAGAAGAGCTGGGCGTCGTAGTGGGTATGGATATCAATGAAGCCTGGGGCCACGATGCACCCGTTGGCGTCGATGACCTTATGGGCCTCCTCGGCGATGGGGCCGACAGCAACGATCCTTCCCGCACGCACCCCGACGTCGGCGCGCCGCCCCGCTGCGCCCGTGCCGTCCACCACGGTGCCACCTCGGATGATCAGGTCCATCATTACTGTCCTGCTGGAATGAGTTGGGCTCGGCGTGCGCCAGCCGGTTTCACTCCGGACATGCACGCCCTGACGCCCGCCCGGTGTTGCGTTCGCACTTCCACGATGGACCTCCCCCAGGTCGGGCCCGGCATCCCGGGCCATCGCGACGCTAGCCTCGGCGGCCGTGGTGAGCACGCTGCTTCCGGACCCCGATCCACGGCCCATGGTGGCTCCGGTGATCTCGGTCGACGATCACCTGATCGAGCCACCCGACCTGTTTGAGGGGAGGATGCCTGCCGCGTCTCGCCGACCGGGCGCCCGCCATCCACGAGGACGAGGACCGCTCACAGTCGTGGCGTTTCGAGGGCCGCAGCTATCCCAACATCGGACTCAATGCCGTGGTGGGCAGGCCTCGCAGTGAATGGAGCATGGAGCCGGCCCGGTTCGACGAGATGCGCCCAAGATGCTTTGACATCGACGAACGCATACGGGACATGGACATTGCCGGCATCTGGGCATCGCTGTGCTTTCCGTCCCTGGTGGCCGGTTTCTGCGGCGCCGTGTTCTCACGGGCCGACGACGCCGAGCTCGGTCTCGCCTGCATCCGTGCCTGGAATTCGTGGCACCGGGAGTGCTGGTCCGGCCCGTACCCTGACCGCATCATCCCCCTGCAGCTGCCCTGGCTGGCCGATCCTGACCTCGCCGCTCGGGAGATACGGAGCAACGCGTCGCTGGGCTTCAAGGCCGTCAGCTTTCCCGAGTTTCCCGCCCAGCTCGGCTACCCGTCCATCTTCACCAGCCACTGGGACGGCTTCTTCAACGCCTGTCAGGACACCAACACTGTGGTCTGCCTGCACACCGGGGCCTCGTCGTGGGCGCCTCTCCCTTCCCTCGATCCTCCCTTCGAACTGCTGCCCACCGTGTTCCCGGTGAATGCCCTGCTCGCCGCAGCGGAGTGGGTGTGGTCCGGGGTGGCGGTGCGGTTCACCCGACTGAACGTGGCCCTCTCCGAAGGGGACATCGGGTGGGTTCCCATGCTGATGGACCGACTCGACTACGTGCTCGAGCACTCCGCGTCAGGTACCGGGTCGGCGAAGTGGGCCTCGGACCTGCGCCCGAGCGAGGTCCTGGCCCGCAATTTCTGGTTCTGCTCCATCGACGACCCGTCCATCATCCCGATACTCGATCGCATCGGGGGTGACCACGTCATGGTCGAGACGGACTATCCCCATGCCGACTCCACGTGGCCCGACACCCAGGCCGTCCTCTCGTCGACGTTCGCCGGGTTGCCGCCCGCCGAGCTCCACCGACTGGCATCAGGCAATGCCGCCCGACTGTTTCGCCACCCGCCACCACCCAGCGAGGACTGGCGGGCGATCCCGGCGTCGGGGTCCTGACCGGCATCAGAGCCACGAGGGGGATTCAGAACCCGGGATCACCTGCTCGACCCAGGGGGCGGCCGGAGCATCGTTCGTGCGCTCATCCCCGTCATCGTGGTGAACATCGGCGAGTCCGCCACCGGCATCCCCATCGGACGCTTGGACGGGGTTGTCTCCGTGGCAGGCTGAGCAGTGCCGGACGGTGGGGTCAGTGGCGAGAGAGGTGTCGTCTATGGCTGTGCCACAGATCCCGCAGCTCCCGTACGTTCCCTCGTCGAGCCGGGTGAGAGCGGCTTCCACCTCATCGAGGAGGTGGTCGACCTCGTCGATGGTGGTCTCGACGTTCCCGGCCAGGGTCTCACCGGTGGCCTGTTCGTCCCCACCGTGGGAGGCGTGTGTTCCGGACTGCTCGACCACGTCGGTATCCATGCGGACGAGCGTACCCGCGGTGGCCCTCACCACCCGTAAGGTGGAGCGGTGGCACCTCCCCCGAGCAGCACCGCCACCCCGGGGAACGACGGCATGTCCCCGCTCGCCGAGCTGGTCGGAGCGGGCTGCTGGTTCCCTGCCTGGACGGTGTCGACCGGCTGGCCGTCGAACTCGACGAGGCCGCCTCGACTCAGGCCCATCCCGATGCGGTGACCCGAGTGGACGAATTCCTTCCCTGGTACTCGAGCGTGCACCGGGGTGCCGGCTTCCGTTCCCGACGGGCGACCGCGGCCTACGAGTCGGCCCGGCGGACAGTGCTCGCCTTCGCCGGACGCGATCCCGACGGCTCCGATGTGGCCATCTTCTGTCGGAACACCACCGAGGCCATCAACCACCTCGCCTACCGACTGCGTCTGGAGGCCGAAGACGTGGTGGTGACGACGGTGGTCGAGCACCATGCCAATCTGCTCCCCTGGGGCCGGGTGGCCACCCGGCGCTACGTGAGTGCACCCCATCGGGAACCTTCTCCGTCGAGGCGGTGTCAGCTGCTCTCGATGCTCCAGGACCCCGGCCGGCGCTGCTCGCCGTCACCGGGGCCTCCAACGTGACCGGGTGGCTTCCCCCCATCGATGCCATCATCGACGCCGCTTCACCACCGAGGCATACCGGTGGTGGTCGATGCCGCCCAGCTGGCGCCCCACCGGCCGCTCCCGGCCACCGCCGACTTCGTGGCCTTCAGTGGCCACAAGCTCTACGCCCCCTTCGGTTCGGGAGCGCTCGCATTCGGGCCACGATCGCTGTTCGAGACCGGCGATCCGTTTCTGGCCGGAGGCGGAGCTGTGGACCTGGTCGGCCTCGACGAGGTGGTGTGGACCTCGCCACCCGACCGGGAGGAGGCTGGGATTCCCCAACGTGATGGGGCCGTCGCCCTCGAGGCCGCCATCGAAGCGCTCAGCGCCCTCGGCTGGGGGGCCGTTGCAGCCCACGAGGAGGCTCTGGGCCGTCGCCTAGCCGAGGCACTGCGAGGGATCGACCGGGTGCGCCTGCTCGGGCCCCTGGGTTCCGATGGTGGGCACGCCGAAGCCGACGGGAAGGAGACGCTGCCCGTGGCTACCTTCACCGTCGAGGGAATCACCACGCCCTGGTGGCCGCACGCCTAGCGCCGAGTACGGCGTCGCCGTGCGGCACGGATGTTTCTGTGCCCACCCCTACGTCATCCGCCTTCTCGGCCTGCCCGACCAGGTGGTGCACGACTATCGGGACGAGGTGTTGCGGGGCGACCACCGAAACGTGCCCGGGGCCGTCCGGGCCAGTGCCGGTCTAGGCACCTCGGGGGCCGACGTCGACACGTTGGTCGACGCGGTGGCCGACCTGGCCGGTGGACTCCCACCCCCCGTTCCCTACGAGCAGGACGCCTCCACCGGGGGCACTTCCCGGTCACCGACCAGAGGGGATGGAAGAGGCGCGGTCGACGAAGCTGGTGCCGCGTGCTCACGCGGATGATGGTGAGGTCGGGGGCACGAGAGGTATGTGGAACACGGAGAATCTCACGGTCCGACGCAGTGTGAACCCCAGGGTCCGGTAGAGCCGAATCGCAATCTCATTGTCAGCGGCCGCATGCAGGAACGGGGTATCCCCACGAGCCACGGATCCGCGACGCCACGGAGCGGACGAGGAGTTCGGCCAGGCCTTGCCGCCGGTACTCAGGGCTGGTGGCCACTGCGCTGATCTCGGCGAACCCCGGGGGTTGCAGGCGCTCGCCGGCCATGGCCACCAGTCGACCGTTACGCCGGATGCCGACGTACCCTCCGAACTCGACGGTACGAACCGAGAACGGCCCGGGTCGAGCTTCGGCCACCAGGGTGAGCATGTCGGGAACGTCCTCCACGCCGAGGGAGATGACCGGGTCCAGTACTGCGTCGTTCGCTGGGTGGAGTCCGTGTTCATCAGGCTCGAACACCATCTGGACGCCGCCACCCTCCCACGAAATCGTCCACCCCGACGGTGGAGTTGGGACTCCTTCGGCATCGCTGATGATGGCCACCGCACTGCCCCAGGTACGTGGGGGCCGGCCGTGTCGTCCCAGTGCGCTTCCCGTTGCTGTTCCGTCGAACGCTCCGAATGGAGATACCTCGGGGTCGAAGCGGGCGGCCAAGGCCCCCACCCGTCCAAGATTCCGTTGGCCACCGGTGAGGGCCCACCAGGCCGGGTTGTCCAGTTGGTTTGTCACATGGCCTCCCTCCAATCAGGGTGGCGGACACTGCGTCCCTCGAGCTCCTCGACTGCCAAATCTGGCTTTCGAAGAGGTCGGGTCCGGGGTGTACGGCACCGAAAAGGTACCTAGACTTTATTGGCCGTCGATCGAGAGCAAGCCGAACCGATACGCTCCAC
>CAWJSI010000010.1:0-41777 GCA_963845485.1 uncultured Acidimicrobiaceae bacterium
GCGTTCACGTCCCTGCCGCTCGGCAACGGTGAGGTCGGCGTGTCCTACGCCGTCACCCCGGTGGCCACCGGGGGCACCGGCACCTACACCTGGTCGGTGTCGAGCGGGACCCTGCCCGCCGGCCTCTCCCTCAACACCGCAACCGGAGCGGTCGCGGGAACGCCGACCGCCACCGGTGGGTCTCGTTCACCCTCAAGGTCACCGACTCGAGGGGCGGCATGGCCACCCAGGTGCAGTCGTTCACCGTGACCGCCGATCCGGCCATCACCTCGTCGACCCTGTCGGGGGGCGAGGTGGGCGAGTCCTACGCCACCACCCCGACCACGACCGGGGGAACCACCCCATTGGTGTGGTCGGTGTCGAGCGGGACCCTCCCGCCGGCCTCTCCCTCAACACCGCAACGGGAGCGGTCACCGGGACACCGACGGCCAGCGGCCCATTCTCCTTCACCCTGAAGGTCACCGACGCCAACGGCAAGTTCGCCACCCAGTCCGAGTCGTTCACCATCACCGCCGCGCCGGCCATCACCACCTCGTCACTGGCGTCGGGCGACGTGGGCGTGTCCTACAGCGCCAGCCCCACCGTGAGTGGCGGAACCCCTCGTACACATGGGCCGTCGCCGTCGGCTCCCTGCCGGCCGGGCTGTCGCTCAACTCGTCCACCGGGGCTATCACCGGCACGCCCACCACCCGGGGTAGCACCTTCACCCTCCGGGCCACCGATGCCAACGGCGTGCAGGCCACCCACGTGAATTGATCACCGTGGCCGATGCCGTGGCTATCACCTCGGCCCCCGCCGGTGGTGGTGAGGTTGGCATCACCTATGCCCTCAACCCGACGGTCATCGATGGCGTTGGACCCTACGTGTGGTCGCTGTCTTCGGGCTCCCTGCCGGCCGGCCTCTCCCTGAATACCTCGACCGGGGCGATCACCGGTACTCCAACCGCTTCGGGTGTGGCCTCGTTCACCCTCCGGGCGACCGATTCGGTGAACGGATCGGACTCCCAGATCGAGTCCGTGACCATCAACGCCGATCCGGCCATCACCTCGTCGACCCTGTCGGGGGGCGAGGTGGGCGAGTCCTACGCCACCACCCCGACCACGACCGGGGGAACCACCCCATTGGTGTGGTCGGTGTCGAGCGGGACCCTGCCCGCCGGCCTCTCCCTCAACACCGCAACGGGAGCGGTCAGCGGGACACCGACGGCCAGCGGCCCGTTCTCCTTCACCCTGAAGGTCACCGACGCCAACGGCAAGTTCGCCACCCAGTCCGAGTCGCTCACCATCACCGCCGCACCGGCCATCACCTCACCGTCCCTGGCCGGAGGTGAGGTCAGCGTGGCCTACACGGCCACGCCGGTGGTCGCTGCGGGAACGGCGCCCTATACCTGGTCGACGAGCACCCCGCTTCCAGGCGGACTCTCCCTCAATCCGTCGACCGGGGCCATCACCGGCGTCCCGACGGTCCCCGGCACCTTCACGTTCACCCTCGTGGTCGTGGACGGTGCCGGTGTCCATGCCAGCCAGTCCGAGTCGGTCACCGTCGCCGCCCTCCCGTCGGCGGTGGGAGGCGGCATGGTCAACGGTGACGTCGGGGTGTCGGTCGGTCGCCAGCTGACCACCCAGGGCGGAATCGGCCCCTATGCCTGGAGGGTGTCCACCGGATCGCTTCCTGTGGGTATCACCCTCTCCGCCGCCGGGATGATCAGCGGGGTACCCGCCGATGCGGGCACCTTCGTGGTCACGGTCACCGTGACCGACGCCCACGGCCTGATCTCCTCCGAGCCGCTGACCCTGGTGGTCGAACCGACCAGCCTCAACTCGAGGCGGATGGCTGTGACCCCCGACGGACGGGGCTACTGGATCGCCACGATCGCCGGGTCAGTGACCGCCTACGGCGACGCACCGTCCTACGGATCCATGGCGGGCAAGCATCTCAATGCGCCCATCGTGGGCATCGAGGCCACACCGGACGGAAAGGGGTACTGGCTGGTGGCCACCGACGGAGGGGTGTTCGCCTTCGGGGACGCCAGCTACCTCGGGTCTGAAGGCAACCACCACCTCAACCAGCCCATCGTCGGCATCGCCGCCACCCCCGACGGCCAGGGGTACTGGCTGGTGGCCTCCGATGGTGGCCTCTTCACCTTCGGGGACGCCCCGTTCTTTGGATCAGAGGGAAACCACCACCTCAACCAACCCATCGTGGGCATGGCCTCGGCTCTCGACGGACGGGGGTACTGGCTGGTGGCCTCCGATGGTGGCCTCTTCACCTTCGGCGACGCAGGATTCTTCGGGTCAGAGGGCAACCACCACCTCAACCAGCCCATCGTGGGCATGGCCGCCACCCCGGACGGACAGGGCTACTGGATGACAGCAGCCGACGGCGGCGTATTCACCTTCGGCGACGCCCCCTTCGAGGGAGCCGAGGCCGGCCACCCGATCAACGCTCCGATCGAGAGCATCGAGGCAGCCCAGAACGGTCGTGGCTACTGGCTACTGGGAGCCGACGGCGGGGTGTTCACGTTCGGAGGAGCAGCGTTCATGGGCTCCCTCCCCCAGACGTCGGGCCACTGACTGGCTGGAGGCCACCCTCGCCGACGGGCTTCCGCTCCCGGCTCGGCACCATCTGGCTCCGGAGGGCAGCTCAGCCGCTCGAGGACAGCCGTGGGTGTGCCATCGGAGCGTCAGCTCGACACCGAATCCGGCACCACTCCATTGACCGACACGAGGTGGATGTTGAGGTCGCGGAACAGTTCGAACAGCGTGTGCAGTCGGCCCTGATCGAAGTCACGAGCCACGAGGTGCGACAGGCCCTCCCGACAGTCGATCAACTCGGTGCCCGTCCCCCGGATGAGGGTGTCGCTCAGTCGACCCTTGACCACGATCTCGTAGGTTTCCATGACCCAGCGACCTACCCGGACAGGCAGTTCCAACCGTCGGATCACAAACTAAAGAACCCCAGGGGCGTCAGCTGATCGGCCGGGCACCACCGGGTTCTGGCGGGCCGGAACCAGTTGTCCGTGCTAAGCAGGGAGTATTCCGTCGTCAGGATCAGGCGTGACGGTCAACGACTCCACGAGGAGACTCTGTGACCGAGATTCCCATTGCGATGACGCCGTGCGCCGGGTCGGGACTTCCCGCCGATATCGTCGATGACATAACGGGGCACCTGCGCTCGTATATGTGCTCGACCTGCGGAGCCGCCATGACCACGCTGGGCCTGGCCACGTCGCACCCCCCTCGGCTGGCATGAGCAGTGTCAGTCAGACGGCGCCTCTCCGCCGGCTGCCTGCCACCCCGCCGCCTGCAGGATCGATGCCACCGACTCCCCTGTCACCTGCTCGACTTCCCGGAGAAGGAGCGCCGAGAGGGTCATCAGTCCGGCGATCAGCTCGCCTGCCTTTTCGACCAGGCGATCCTCGACGAGGGCGAGGCCGAGGTCGGAGCTGACCAGCTCGATGATCAGCGAGGCGTCGTCGCTCTCCTTCCAGGCGGTCATCAGCTCGACGGCCCGCTGCAGGGGTGGGTTGCCCTCCTGCTGGTCTTCCACGCCATGAGTCTGACAGCACCGGCGGCCCCACCGAACCGAGGCCTCCGCCGAGCCGGATTCGCCCGCTCCCACCGGGTAGCCGGCGCCGGTGGCGCCCGGCCGTGCTCGGTGCGACTCGGCGAAGGCCATGCAGCTCACGGGCTCGAGGCGGCCCGGGAGGCCCGAGCCAACAGCATCGCCCGCTCCCGCTCGTTTCGGGTCAGCGACGCCGCCCGGGCGAACTCCGCACTGCCCTCATCCCGACGGCCCAGACGTTCGAGCAGGTCCCCCCGCACGCTCGGGAGCCAGTGGTAGTCGCTGAGGGCAGGGTCATCATTGAGGGCATCGACCAGTCGTAACCCGGCCTCGGGCCCGTCGGCCATCGAGACGGCGACGGCCCGGTTCAGTTCCACCACCGGCGATGGCGTCATGGCCACCAACCGGTCGTAGAGCCGGGCGATCGTCTGCCAGTCGGTGTCCTCGTAGCGCACCGCCTGCGCGTGACATGCGGCGATGGCCGCCTGCACCGAGTACGGACCGTCACCGGCGCGCAGCAGCGCCTCGAGGCCCCGGAGGATCAGCATCCGGTTCCACCGGGAGCGGTTCTGGTCGGCGAGGAGCACCGGAGTCCCGTCCGGGTCGGTCCGAGTACCCATTCGTGAAGCCTGAAGTTCGAGGAGGGCGGCCAGACCGTGGACCTCCCCTTCCTCGGGCATCAACCCCTCGAGCACCCGGGCCAGGCGCAGGGCGTCCTCGCACAGGGCCGGGCGGACGGCGTCCCCTCCGGCCGCGGCCGAGTACCCCTCGTTGAAGATCAGATAGATGACCTCGAGCACCGAGGACAGCCGCTCGGTCCGTTCGGAGGGCGAGGGAATCTCGAATGGCACCCCCGACGTGGCCAACGTCCGCTTGGCCCGCACGATGCGCTGGGCGATGGTCGACTCGGTGACGAGGAAGGCCCGGGCGATCTCCCCGGTGGTCAGGCCACCGAGCAGCCGCAACGTGAGGGCGATCCTGGCCTCCTGTGACAGCACGGGGTGACAGGCGGTGAAGATGAGCCGGAGAAGATCGTCGTCGATGTCGTCGGCGTCCTCGGGACGAGGAGGCGCCGCATCCTGGAGGGTGCGACCCACCTCGGCGAGCTTCTTGGCGTAGGCCTCCTTCCGGCGCACGAGGTCGATGGCACGGTGCCTGGCCGTGGCCATGAGCCAGGCACCCGGGTTGTCCGGCACGCCCGACTTCGGCCACGCCTCCAGGGCCACCACCACCGCGTCCTGGGCCAACTCCTCGGCGATGCCCACGTCCCGCACGATCCGGGCGACGCCGGCGATGATCCTCGGGTACTCGATCCGGACGACCGCTTCGATGGCTTGACGCTCGGCCGATGGTGTCACCGCCTCCCATCTGACCAGCCGGTCGGGAGTCGGGCAACTGTCCGACTCCCGATCGGGATCAGGCTTCGGCGATCTCGCGCAGCTCAGCCGTCACGGTCCAGAACTCCTCGTGGCACTCGAGGAACCGCTTGGTCCACTCCATGGCCTCGGCTTTGTCCTTGGCCTGGAGAATGGCGTAGCCACCCACCACTTCTTTGGTCTCGGTGAACGGTCCGTCGGTGTAGCTCAGCTTCCCACCCGACCAGGTGATGCGGGTTCCCTGCGAGGTCGGAGCCAGGCCGGCGGTGTCCAACATGACACCGGCCTTGGTGATCTCCTCGAAGAGGGCTCCCATGCGGGCCTGGAGCTCGGGACAGGGGCCCTCGGATGGGGCGTTCTGCTCGTCCACGCGGATCATGCTGAGGTAACGCGGCATGGCGGCTCCTTTGGTCAGGGAGCGAGGAATTTCCACGCTCCCACCTGTACGTCGAACGGGAACGGCCCGAATCGACAAAACATTCCAGAATTTCTGGGCCGGGCGGCCGGCGTGGGGCGGGCAAACGCGCTCCGCACCTTCCCGGAGCTGCAGCCCGACAGGCCTAGCCGGCTATCGACAGTTCCGGCGTCTCGGTGTCCACGCCGGACCGGAGCACCCGTCCGGGCAGCGCCCCGGTGAAGCGGTCGTCGGTGACCACCTCGGTCCCGTTGACCAGGACGTGCTCCATCCCGGTGGCCTCGGCATAGAGCCGGCTGGCCCCGCCGGGGAGGTCGTCCCGCGTCCGCAACTCGCAGGGCCCGACCCGCTCGGGATCGAACACCACCAGGTCGGCCCAGTACCCCTCGGCCACGCGCCCCCGGTCGAAGAGACCGTAGAGCCGGGCCGGAACGTCGGTGAGCAGTCGGACCGCCTCTTCGACGGTGATGAGTTTGCGCTCCCGTACGCCGTGCCCGAGGAGTGAAGTGGAGTAAACGGCACCGCACATGGTGTCGAGATGGGCGCCGGCGTCGGATCCCCCCACGACCGCCCGGGGGTCCCGCCAGATCTCAGCCCGGGCCTCCCAGTCGGCGGCGGACTCGGGAATGGGAACGGCGAAGCCCGTGCGCAGCCGGTCGGCCACGATGAGCCGGCACAGGGCATCCCACGAGTCCATGCCCCACTCCGCCGCCACGTCGCCGACCGTCCGGCCCTCGAGGTCCCGTTGCTCGGGAGAAAAGGTCTCGGCGATCACGAGACGGGCCCACCCGGCGAGGAACCGGAGCACCCCGGCCTCGTCGGACTGGGCACGTTCGTCCATGGCCCGACGCACCGCGGGGTCGCCGAGGGCTTCGATACGGTCGTCGATCGAGCCGGCGAAGAACTCCCGCCACCCGGGAAGCCCGTCGAGGATGGCCCCGTGCTCGAACGAGAGCCGTAAGGACATGGTGTGGGGCAGGGTGAGGGCGACGACCCGGGCCCCGGCGTCGGTGGCGGCGTCGGACGCGTCCAGCTGGTGGGAGACACCGTCGCCATTGCCAGCCGTTACAGCCAGGACATTCCAGTTGACCGGCCGCCCCGACAGGAGCGAGATCCGGGTCAGCAGCTCGACCTCGTCATCGGTGAAACCGTTGATGCAGCCGGGCACGATGATCTCCACGGTGGTTCCAGGATGGTGGGCCACCACCGAGGCCAGACGCTCCAACTCGTCGATACTGGCCGAACGCGACGGGACGGGCTGGCCCTCCCCATCGTTGTGGGTCGGGGCTCGCGACGTGGAGAATCCCATGGCTCCCTCGGACAGGGCCTGGTGGAGGGCAGCCTCCATCTCGGCCACCTCGGCCTCGGTAGCCACATGACCTACTGCGTTCTCGCCCATCACCGATCGGCGGAGGGTGGAGTGGCCCACGAGAAAGCCGGCGTTGACCCCGACGTTCCCGTCGAGGCGGGCCAACCACTCACCGAACGACCCCCACTTCCAGTCCAGCCCAGCCTCGAGGGCGGCCAGCGGCATGCCCTCCACCCGGGCCAGCATCCGCGACAGATACGCCGCATGCTCGGGTGCCGACGGAGCCAGGGAGAAGCCGCAGTTCCCCCCGAACACGGTCGTGACACCGTGCAGTGGCGAGGGGCTGGCGGTCGGATCCCAGAAGAGCTGGGCGTCGTAGTGGGTATGGATATCAATGAAGCCTGGGGCCACGATGCACCCGTTGGCGTCGATGACCTTATGGGCCTCCTCGGCGATGGGGCCGACAGCAACGATCCTTCCCGCACGCACCCCGACGTCGGCGCGCCGCCCCGCTGCGCCCGTGCCGTCCACCACGGTGCCACCTCGGATGATCAGGTCCATCATTACTGTCCTGCTGGAATGAGTTGGGCTCGGCGTGCGCCAGCCGGTTTCACTCCGGACATGCACGCCCTGACGCCCGCCCGGTGTTGCGTTCGCACTGCCCGGTGTTGCGTTCGCACTTCCACGATGGACCTCCCCCAGGTCGGGCCCGGCATCCCGGGCCATCGCGACGCTAGCCTCGGCGGCCGTGGTGAGCACGCTGCTTCCGGACCCCGATCCACGGCCCATGGTGGCTCCGGTGATCTCGGTCGACGATCACCTGATCGAGCCACCCGACCTGTTTGAGGGGAGGATGCCTCCGCGTCTCGCCGACCGGGCGCCCGCCATCCACGAGGACGAGGACCGCTCACAGTCGTGGCGTTTCGAGGGCCGCAGCTATCCCAACATCGGACTCAATGCCGTGGTGGGCAGGCCTCGCAGTGAATGGAGCATGGAGCCGGCCCGGTTCGACGAGATGCGCCCAAGATGCTTTGACATCGACGAACGCATACGGGACATGGACATTGCCGGCATCTGGGCATCGCTGTGCTTTCCGTCCCTGGTGGCCGGTTTCTGCGGCGCCGTGTTCTCACGGGCCGACGACGCCGAGCTCGGTCTCGCCTGCATCCGTGCCTGGAATTCGTGGCACCGGGAGTGCTGGTCCGGCCCGTACCCTGACCGCATCATCCCCCTGCAGCTGCCCTGGCTGGCCGATCCTGACCTCGCCGCTCGGGAGATACGGAGCAACGCGTCGCTGGGCTTCAAGGCCGTCAGCTTTCCCGAGTTTCCCGCCCAGCTCGGCTACCCGTCCATCTTCACCAGCCACTGGGACGGCTTCTTCAACGCCTGTCAGGACACCAACACTGTGGTCTGCCTGCACACCGGGGCCTCGTCGTGGGCGCCTCTCCCTTCCCTCGATCCTCCCTTCGAACTGCTGCCCACCGTGTTCCCGGTGAATGCCCTGCTCGCCGCAGCGGAGTGGGTGTGGTCCGGGGTGGCGGTGCGGTTCACCCGACTGAACGTGGCCCTCTCCGAAGGGGACATCGGGTGGGTTCCCATGCTGATGGACCGACTCGACTACGTGCTCGAGCACTCCGCGTCAGGTACCGGGTCGGCGAAGTGGGCCTCGGACCTGCGCCCGAGCGAGGTCCTGGCCCGCAATTTCTGGTTCTGCTCCATCGACGACCCGTCCATCATCCCGATACTCGATCGCATCGGGGGTGACCACGTCATGGTCGAGACGGACTATCCCCATGCCGACTCCACGTGGCCCGACACCCAGGCCGTCCTCTCGTCGACGTTCGCCGGGTTGCCGCCCGCCGAGCTCCACCGACTGGCATCAGGCAATGCCGCCCGACTGTTTCGCCACCCGCCACCACCCAGCGAGGACTGGCGGGCGATCCCGGCGTCGGGGTTCCTGACCGGCATCAGAGCCACGAGGGGGATTCAGAACCCGGGATTCACCTGCTCGACCCAGGGGGCGGCCGGAGCATCGTTCGTGCGCTCATCCCCGTCATCGTGGTGAACATCGGCGAGTCCGCCACCGGCATCCCCATCGGACGCTTGGACGGGGTTGTCTCCGTGGCAGGCTGAGCAGTGCCGGACGGTGGGGTCAGTGGCGAGAGAGGTGTCGTCTATGGCTGTGCCACAGATCCCGCAGCTCCCGTACGTTCCCTCGTCGAGCCGGGTGAGAGCGGCTTCCACCTCATCGAGGAGGTGGTCGACCTCGTCGATGGTGGTCTCGACGTTCCCGGCCAGGGTCTCACCGGTGGCCTGTTCGTCCCCACCGTGGGAGGCGTGTGTTCCGGACTGCTCGACCACGTCGGTATCCATGCGGACGAGCGTACCCGCGGTGGCCCTCACCACCCGTAAGGTGGAGCGGTGGCACCTCCCCCGAGCAGCACCGCCACCCCGGGGAACGACGGCATGTCCCCGCTCGCCGAGCTGGTCGGGAGCGGGCTGCTGGTTCCCTGCCTGGACGGTGTCGACCGGCTGGCCGTCGAACTCGACCAGGCCGCCTCGACTCAGGCCCATCCCGATGCGGTGACCCGAGTGGACGAATTCCTTCCCTGGTACTCGAGCGTGCACCGGGGTGCCGGCTTCCGTTCCCGACGGGCGACCGCGGCCTACGAGTCGGCCCGGCGGACAGTGCTCGCCTTCGCCGGACGCGATCCCGACGGCTCCGATGTGGCCATCTTCTGTCGGAACACCACCGAGGCCATCAACCACCTCGCCTACCGACTGCGTCTGGAGGCCGAAGACGTGGTGGTGACGACGGTGGTCGAGCACCATGCCAATCTGCTCCCCTGGGGCCGGGTGGCCACCCGGCGCTACGTCGAGTGCACCCCATCGGGAACCTTCTCCGTCGAGGCGGTGTCAGCTGCTCTCGATGCTCCAGGACCCCGGCCGGCGCTGCTCGCCGTCACCGGGGCCTCCAACGTGACCGGGTGGCTTCCCCCCATCGATGCCATCATCGACGCCGCTCACCACCGAGGCATACCGGTGGTGGTCGATGCCGCCCAGCTGGCGCCCCACCGGCCGCTCCCGGCCACCGCCGACTTCGTGGCCTTCAGTGGCCACAAGCTCTACGCCCCCTTCGGTTCGGGAGCGCTCATCGGGCCACGATCGCTGTTCGAGACCGGCGATCCGTTTCTGGCCGGAGGCGGAGCTGTGGACCTGGTCGGCCTCGACGAGGTGGTGTGGACCTCGCCACCCGACCGGGAGGAGGCTGGATCCCCCAACGTGATCGGGGCCGTCGCCCTCGAGGCCGCCATCGAAGCGCTCAGCGCCCTCGGCTGGGGGGCCGTTGCAGCCCACGAGGAGGCTCTGGGCCGTCACCTAGCCGAGGCACTGCGAGGGATCGACCGGGTGCGCCTGCTCGGGCCCCTCGGTTCCGATGGTGGGCACGCCGAAGCCGACGGGACGGAGACGCTGCCCGTGGCTACCTTCACCGTCGAGGGGATGCACCACGCCCTGGTGGCCGCACGCCTCAGCGCCGAGTACGGCGTCGCCGTGCGGCACGGATGTTTCTGTGCCCACCCCTACGTCATCCGCCTTCTCGGCCTGCCCGACCAGGTGGTGCACGACTATCGGGACGAGGTGTTGCGGGGCGACCACCGAAACGTGCCCGGGGCCGTCCGGGCCAGTGCCGGTCTAGGCACCTCGGGGGCCGACGTCGACACGTTGGTGAGCGCGGTGGCCGACCTGGCCGGTGGACTCCCACCCCCCGTTCCCTACGAGCAGGACGCCTCCACCGGGGACTTCTTCCCGGTCACCGACCAGAGGGGATGGAAGGGCGCGGTCGACGAAGCTGGTGCCGCGTGCTCACGCGGATGATGGTGAGGTCGAGACCTCGGGGACCTGGAACACGGAGAATCTCACGGTCCGACGCAGTGTGAACCCCAGGGTCCGGTAGAGCCGAATCGCATTCTCATTGTCAGCGGCCGCATGCAGGAACGGGGTATCCCCACGAGCCACGATTCGCGACGCCACGGAGCGGACGAGGAGTTCGGCCAGGCCTTGCCGGCGGTACTCAGGGCTGGTGGCCACTGCGCTGATCTCGGCGAACCCCGGGGGTTGCAGGCGCTCGCCGGCCATGGCCACCAGTCGACCGTTACGCCGGATGCCGACGTACCCTCCGAACTCGACGGTACGAACCGAGAACGGCCCGGGTCGAGCTTCGGCCACCAGGGTGAGCATGTCGGGAACGTCCTCCACGCCGAGGGAGATGACCGGGTCCAGTACTGCGTCGTTCGCTGGGTGGAGTCCGTGTTGATCCGGCTCGAACACCATCTGGACGCCGCCACCCTCCCACGAAATCGTCCACCCCGACGGTGGAGTTGGAACTCCTTCGGCATCGCTGATGATGGCCACCGCACTGCCCGGGTCGTTCAGGCCGGCCATCTCGTCCCAGTGCGCTTCCGTTGCTGTTCCGTCGAACGCCCCGAATGGAGATACCTCGGGGTCGAAGCGGGCGGCCAAGGCCCCCACCCGTCCAAGATTCCGTTGGCCACCGGTGAGGGCCCACCAGGCCGGGTTGTCCAGTTGGTTTGTCACATGGCCTCCCTCCAATCAGGGTGGCGGACACTGCGTCCCTCGAGCTCCTCGACTGCCAAATCTGGCTTTCGAAGAGGTCGGGTCCCAGGTGCCGGCACCAAAAGGTTCCTGGACTGTATCGGCCGTCGATCGAGAGCAAGCCGAACCGATACGCTCCACGGCGGGCCGTTAGCTCATCGGGTAGAGCAGGGGACTTTTAATCCCAAGGTGGCGAGATCGAGACTCGCACGGCCCACCAGCTCAGAGGGTGTTTCTGGTCCGGCAACACCGTCCAGATTGCCCTTCGTGACTACTCTGTGACTACAATCGCAGGCGTGAAGGGCTCCATGACCGAGGTTCGACCCGGCGTGTGGCATCTCCGCGTCTATGCCGGCCGTCGGGCCAACGGCTCGCCCATCCAGATCCGGAAGACCGTGGAGGCCAAGGATCCCCGTCCCGGTGCCGGCAGACGGCTGGCCGAACGGGAGTTGGCCGCCATGGTGGCCAAGGTGTCCAGCGGCAACGTCAGCACCGGCTCGGAGACCGTCGAGGAACTGCTCAACGCCTGGCTGAACCACATCCGGCCCCACCGCTCCCCCACCACCATTCGCAAGTACCGGGACCTGGCCGACCGGATCGTCATCCCCGAGCTGGGCAAGGTCAGGGTGAAGGCCCTGACCGCCCGCCAGCTCGACCGGCTCTACGGGAAATTGACGGCCAAGGGCAACAAGGCCACCAGCGTGCGGCGGGTCCACGCCCTGATCGCCGCCGCCCTCCACCAGGCCGAACGGTGGGACATGGTCGACCACAGCGTGGCCCGCAAGGCCAGCCCGCCTCCGATCCGGCCACAGCCAGTCAAGGCGCCCACCCCCGACGAGGTCCGGGCCATCGTGGCCAAGGCCGAAGAGCTGGAGCCGGGCCTGGCCGCCCTGCTGCTGCTCGGTGCCCTCACCGGGGCCCGCCGGGGCGAGCTGTGCGCCCTCCGGTGGACCGACCTCGACGTGGCCGGGCGGACCCTGACCATCGCCCGGTCGGTCTATGAGACCGACGGCGGGGGCTGGGCCGAAAAGGGGACCAAGACCCACCAGGAGCGGACCATCGGTCTCGACGACCTGGCCCTCGGGGTGCTGGCCAAACACCGGGCCCAGGTGGACGCACTGGCCGATGGGCTCAAGCTCGAGGTCCGACCCGACGGGTTCATGTTCTCCCGCTCCCCGGTCGGGGCCGAGCCGATGCAGCCGGACTTCGTATCCAAGTTCGCCAAGAAGGTGGCGACCAAGGCGGGGGTCGACACCCACCTCCACGCCCTCCGGCACTTCTCGGCCACCCAGGCCATCGCCGCCGGCTTCGACCCCACGACGGTGGCCGGCCGGCTGGGTCATCGGGACTCCTCGATCACGCTCCGGGTCTACTCCCACGTCCTCGAGGGCCGGGACCGGGACCTGGCCGAGGCGCTGGGGAAGACCCTGGCGCTGCCCGGCTGACCGGGCCACCTCAGGGGCGGTCCGGGGGCGGCTCCCCGTGGACCTCAGCCAGGAACCGGGGGACGGAGATCCGCCATTGGGCCCCCACCTTGAAGGCGCCGGGGATCTTGCCGGCGGCTACCAGGCGGTAGGCGGTCGAGGTGCCGATGCCCAGCTGCTCGGCGGCCCACGAGATCTGTTTCACGTCGTCGGGGAGCGAGATCGTCACGTGTCCCACCCTTCGCCTCGAGTTGCTGTCCTCGTCAGTGCCATGTGGCCTCCAGCGGGTCGGATCGGGGCCGAATGCCCGTCTTCTTCGTTCATGATCCGAAATCAACGTCACCCTCAACGTCACCCTCACCGAAACTGCCTGGTCAGACGGTACGGCGAGAGTCGTCAGGAGGGCCCAAGCGGCCGCAATTTCGTCGGTCGCACCAAATTGGTGCAGGTGTGTGGACAATTTCTGTACCGCTCTGGCGGAACCGATCTGGTGAGTCATCCAGGCGCCCATGGCGGGCTCGATGCCCGCCGCGGCGTTCTCCGGTTGGACTCGGGATCAGTCGTTGCCCGGCTCGATGCCGAGCAACGACTGATGGGACCTGCGCAGAGCAGAAGTTGCAGCACCTGGTCCCTATTGGCTACCAGTCGGGTCCCGGATCCGACGGCCATGGTGGCCCTCGACATGGCGCCTGATGCCACGCCAGACGAGGCCGTCAGGGAAGCGAGCGCAGCGAGAGCGAGAAGCGGAGGCCGGAAGGTGAGGCGAGGATCGAACCGACCCGGAGGGTCACCAACCGAGCCGGCGCCTCGGAGCGCCGACCTTGATGGCGAGTACGGGGTGACATTAAAAAGGTACTCCGAACTGGGAGGGTGACGTTGCTACGTCGGCCAGGGTGACGTTGAGGGTGACGTCGGAGAAGGGACATCAGGCGCTTCGGATTGATGGGTGAGTCGTTTCGACGGGATTCACCCATCGACTGGATTCCTAAAGCAGGATGTGACGGGTGCAGCGTCGGCGGAAACGACGCCTCAGAATACGAAGGGGATCAGCTTTTTGGTCGATCGTCTGTACTCCGGATAGGAGTCTGGAAAGAGGCGCAGCATGGTCTGCTCCTCGACGGTTGCGCTGTAAACGAAATAGGCGCCCATCAAGACTGCGGCGACCAGCCAGTACCAGCTGATGGCTACCGACGTTCCAATGGCCGCGAGGATGAGTCCCGAGTAGATGGGGTTACGGATGTACTGGTAAGGACCGCTCGTCACCAACTCTGCGTCGACTTTCTCGGACATCGGGGTGCCCCAGTTCCGCCCCAGATGGACCCTTGCCCAGACGGCCAGCCCCAATCCGGCCACAAACAACACCATTCCGATGCCCTGGAGAACCGGGCTGGTCACGATGGCACGGTGACCTTTCAGGACACCGAATCGAATAACCAGGTAGGCAACGACAAATAGGCCGATCCGCAGGCCGAGAAACTGTCCCATTCGTGACTGTGCTGCCCGCTTGGCCCTCGATCCAGCCACCAACCACCCCACCCAGAAGACGATCCACAGGCTGTAGATGACGTAGTCAACGATGTGCATGGTGTCATTGCCACCGTATGGGAGTCGGCGTTCGTCCGGAATCCTTTGGCCGCTCTGGCCCGTTGGCCGCGAACGGCTCGATCAGATCGTCCCTCCTCGCATCAGCGTGGTGGTTTGCAATCATCCGGGGCGCCCAACGTAGGTAGCCGTCAACGCATAGGGACCCTGGAACGCCATAGGGAGGAATACGGAGCTCGGTAGGAGGTACCGCCATGACAGCGACACCTGCAACGGCTCCGGACCGGCTACGAGACAGTTGACGTATCCAGCGACGGGACAGGTCGGCGACACAATGAGCGTGAAGCGGTCGCTTCCCGCTGGAAAGTGGACCTGGCTGTCGCGTAGGCACGCTCCGGTATGGAGATCCTTGAGCACGATGCACAGGCTCCAGTAGCGGACCTGGGGGGATTGGGATGCCGGCCGACTCAGGTCGTTGACCGTCGGGAACGAGTCCTCCTGGTACGTCGGGGCCTGGGCCGAGACCACAAGGTTGCCCCGCGTCGTAGTAAACCGCACGTGCTCGTAGATGTTGTCGGGATTGTTGAACTGTCCCGTGCCGCTGGAGATCCTGCCTCTCGGAGGAGGATCAACAACGGGCACCGGCACGGGGGCATCCGGCGGATAAGTGCGGGTGACCTCCTCGGGCAGGGCACCATGTTGGTCGTGGTAGGAGTCCAGGGTCCCCTGCATCGTGTCGTTCCCTGCCGCCTGGGTCAGCGAGATGGGGGAACCGGAACTGGATTCATAGCGGATGCTCGGAAGAGGGACGCCCCCGGTACCGGATCCGGCGAGGTCGATCGGAACGTAGAGGCGAAGGACCACCATGCCCGAAGGTTCGGTGCTCGATGTGGCCAGACACGTCCCCGTGATGCCGGCACAGCTGGCCGAGATGGTGACGGTGTAGTGACCATTCGACTGGGCGATGTTCGAATCGAAGACGTGAGCGACCGGACCTCCGGCAGGAATGGGGTACGCCGTGTACGACCAGTACCGAGCGGTTGGGTCCTCGCCACTGATCACGGTCCTCGCCCCGTCCTTGGTGCCGAAGCCATTCAAGTAGTAGTCGCTGTTGCCGTCGGGAAGGAAGATGTTGAGCACCTGGACGGTGTCCTTGACCCAGCCGGACGTGTTGACTGGCGTCGTTGTCGTCGTCGCCGGGGACGAGGTCGAGCTGCAGGCGGCCGCTGTCAAGGCCAACGTCACGATGGCCAAGCACCAAGTCCTCCCCTTCGTCGAGCGAACTATCACATCGATCTCCCTCCGCATCTCAGATTGTCCTCCTGGACGTTGACCTTGTTGATCCCCCACCTGATAGACGGCCGCCGACTGCCTGTGGTGGCGTCATGACCCCGCACTTCGGTCGCTCTCGAGACGGAGGGCGGCCGTTGTCGACGACGCGATCCATGCCGCGCCGTCAGCCGGGTGGAAGTCGTTGTCGTATCCCCCGTAGTAGATCCTCCCGTCACCGAACGGCGACGCTTTGATGGTCCGGATCGAGACGAAGGCCTGTCCCGATAGGACAGGGCTCGGCTGCTTCTCAGAGGGCTTGAACTGAGGGCCGCTGAGGCACCGAAGTAGGTAGTTCGGTAGCCCACCGATGTCCGTGCGGACACCGAAACACGCCGACGCATCGAATCCCGAGGGCGCACAGATCTGCGTCTTCGGGCACCCGCCTGAGAAGCCGAACTCGAGGCCGAAGAGCTGGCGGGCCGACCCGTCGATGGTCATGGTCTCGAAGTTGTTGTAGGCAGCGATCACATAGTCGATCGAACCCGCTCCGGTGGCCGGAACGGGCGCTCCTTCGGTGGCCAGCAAGCGACGGATGGCGGTGGCCGGGGTGAACTCGAGCGTGGAGACCATGCCGGTATAGGGATGGCTCAAACCCACTGATCCGGTGTCAGGCAGCTGTCCTGTTGGAAGGTGATCGAGCCGGTAGATATCACCGCTGCCTTCCGTAGAGAAGAGCAGCGAGGGTAATCCTTGGTGGGAGACGCAGGAGATGCCCCGCAACCCACTGTTGAATGGACCCACCGGGGGCTCCTGATCGACCAGTGTCCATCGCGGGACTCCCGTAGGGAGCGAGCCATCGTTGCGACGGAACAGCTTGGTGTTGATGGTGACGAAGAGAGCACCGCCACAGTCGGCAAACCCGGTGACCTTCTGAGTCTTCAACCCTGGAGAACCTGGAGTCGCCCCACTCAACTCGGGCACCGGATTGAAGACGAGAGTGTGGTCGGTCGGTGACCAGATTCCCTGCAGGATTCCAGTGGGTCCGACACCGGCATAGATGGCCCAGACGCCAGCGGATTCATGGGCACCGAACGAACGGACCGCGGCGTTGGGCGAAGCGAGGGCGAACGAATCCTGGGGGGCAAAGGAGGTTGCTCCGTCGATCAGCCACTGGATCTCGGATGTCCCGTCGACGATGGCCTGGGTTACAAGTAGCGAGTGGCCCGGCCCGAGTCCCTGGTCACCGGGAATGGGAAACGAATCCAATGCCTGGACCCGCGTGGACTGGGTTTGCTCAAAGATCTTCCATGTTGCATTCGGCGAGTTCTTGACCAAGATCTGGCCGTACGCCGAGGGGCCGGAGTACTCCCACTGGTCGGTGGCAGCAAAGAGCCGGCCCGACTGGGGAGCGAGCGCCATGATCTCGTTGTCGTGAGCGACAGGAGATCGGCTGCTGGTCGTCAACTGATCCCTCACTGCGGGGACCGCGACGGTGCTCGACGGCTCGCCTTCGGTCTGCCCGGACCTTGTCGTGCGTGCTGTCGATGGGGATGAGGACGCCCCGCAACCCGTGGCAAGCAACAAGACCGCCGTCAGTGCGACCAGGCCCATCGGTCGTAGGTGTTTCTTTGTGCCCTTTCCCGACCCGGAAGTTGACAATACGTGGCGCGGACTCAACGGCTCCGGCGGCTGCGGCGCTATCTGGATGACCGACTCAGGGGATGGGCGCACCGTTGCAGTATGCGGTCGCCGGTATCTGATTGTCAACCTAGTTTACAGTCTGCTAACATCCAAGTCGTGGACGTTTCGCATAAGGAGCCTGCTGCGGATACCGGTGGGGACTCCGAGCTCCAGCCTTCTATTGGCCTCGGACCCACCCTGCGCCGGGCCTGGGTCGCCTATCAGCGCCGCCTGGACAGAGCCATGACGGAAGCGGGATTTGACGAACGCAGGTTTCCCGACGGTCGAGTGCTGCGCCTGTGTTCGGGTCCTGCGGGTTCGACCATCTCGAATATCGGACGCGAGCTCGGCATCACCCGCCAGGGTGCGGGCAAGGTCGTCAGCCATCTGCACGATCGCGGTTACGTGTCGGTCGTCGATTCGCCAACCAGCGGAAGGGAAAAGGCCGTGACTCTCACCGCCTTGGGGAGCCAGTACCTCGAGGTCCACCGCGCTGCCGTTCGAACCATCGAACGTCAGCTGCGAAAGGAACTGGGAGAGGAGCCGCTGGCTGCTCTCCACGTGCTGCTCGACGTCCTCGATTCCGGCGAAGAGATCCGTATGAGGTCGTACATCACCACCAAGACGGCTGGTCTCAGTGCGGACGAGGGTCCAAAGGCTCGGACCCGGAAACGGTAGTCAGATGAGCAGCTCCGGACCGATTCCTTGCGTGTACCGTGACGATGTCAGCGCATTATCGCGGAACCGATCCCTTCGGGCCGTGGACCAGCTTCGCCCTACTGTGTGCCTACGCAGCGGCGTTCTTGGTCGCCGGCGGGATCTTGCTCATTCGCCGTGATGCGTGAGTATTACTAATGACCTTCCTAGAGGTGGGTCATGGCTCAATCCGGCGGCAGCGGTCGGGAGCCTTATTCTTTGGATGGCACTGCGTCGCAAACGCTGGGGACAGGTCACCAAGAGGTTGGCCCTTGTCTGCGTGCACGCCTCAGTTGAAGAGGTTGTCCACGTATTCTCGTGACGCATCCTGATAGATACCGGCAACAGAGGATTTGACCAGGGAACCTACTGGCATGACTACAACGTGACTACAACTCCCGGCCAAAGCACACGAAGCCTGATGAGCGGCGAGAACATTTGTGCAGCTCAAGGGACATGTCGACCAACGCTGACTAGCCCTGAGACGCACCAGCTCTAACTTTTAATCCCAAGGTGGCGAGATCGAGACTCGCACGGCCCACCAGGCTCACCAGTTGCGCACCGGCTGACTACAGGCGATGCGCTCATCGGGGCACGATCGTGATCGTGCAGTTGGAGCCGGGTGCCCGGCTCAGTCGAGCATCTGCTGTGAGCAGATTGCAGTCCAGAAGTTCTGCTAGCGCCACGTACGAAGCGTCATAGGCCGACAGGTTGTCTCGGAGCTCCCAGACTCGATCCAGGAGTGAGAACATCGGATACCGGGTGATCCCCAATCGGCGCCAAACGTTCAAGGCTGTCCATCCGGAATCGGCATCCAGCCGGTGAGCGGCGACCCCCTTACGCAGGCCACTTGCCACCTCGGGGTCGATGAGGTGCGGGGCGTGTATCTGTTCGCTGCCAAGTGCGCGTCGTGCTGGACCGTCATTGAGCAGCGCGGACAGTGCCGCCGAGGCATCGACAACAATCACCTATCAGCCCGTTCGGCATCCATGTTCCTGACGATGGTCGCAACATCCACATGAAGATCAGGGAGGGAACCGAGTAGCGCTGGATGATCCGCTCGGCGCGACACTTCGGCGAGTTCCCGAACCGCCACTGCTCCAACAGAAGTCGCATCCCGAGCAGCGAGCCGCTCCAGCCTCTCGACGACGACATCGGGAACATTTCGCAGATAGAGAGTCTTCATGTCGCAAAATGCTATCAGCTAGCTTGCAGATTGAAAAGACCTTCTTGACACCCGTACCTCGTAGTCGGTCATGGCCTTTAACTCTGATCGAAGGCAATCAACATTCCAATTGAAGCTGAAGGGTGACCTCCTGATCACGGCCATCACACCCACGCGCGGCAGCATCCTCGAGCGGTTGCGGCCTATGGCCACCCACAGCACCGGCCAATGGTCTGCCAGTGAGGCGGCCCCAGGGTAACGGCAGTGGGTCAGCTGAGCTCGCGGACCCTGACGATATCGACGTGCTGCTGGAAGGCAACGGCCTTGCCACCGTCCATGGTCCACTCGTGGACCATCTTCACGACGGCCGGCTCTCCGGAACTCTTGAGCTTCCACCGGTAGCTCGGAATGGACGAACTGTACCGACAGCCGGGGTCATCCGGGTAGCCAAGAGTCACGACATCGAGTTTCCCTGGTGAGCAAAGCGCGCGCCTACGTCAGCCCCAAGCGACAGGCCAAGGCCGCAGCCACCCGGGAACCGATCCTCGAAGCCTTCGTCGAGCAGGTCGCTGACACCAATGGCGATCTGTCGCCGTCGAAGGCTGCCATTCGTGCCGGCGTGTCGGTACGGACGGTTCATACCCACTTCCCGAACAGGGAGAGTGAAATCCTGGCCCTCGGCGAGTGGTTCGATTGCACGTTCCACCCGGACGGCGTCAGGTTGGCTGAGGACGCCGACGACCTGCCTCGCTACTTCCGGGACATCCACGCCATGCCCTGACGACCCCCTCACCCGAACACTGGCCACGGCAGCCGGCGGCATCTGGCCCGAGGTCCGCCAGGCTCGGCGACGAGCCGGGCTCGATGCCATCCGCAGCGCCGTCGAGGGGATCGGTGCCCCTGCTCGTGCAACCGAGGACGCCACGGCCATGCTGTTCGGGCTCTCTGGCGCAGATGCGCGTCCAAGGCCATCCACCCGGAGTCGGCTTCCAGCCGGTGAGCGGCGACCCCCTTACGAAGACCGCTTGCCACCTCGGAGTCGATGAGGTGAGGCACGTGAATCTGTTCGGCGCCTAGTGCGCGTCGTGCCGGCGTATCAAGCAGTGCTCACTCCGCCATCATGAGTTGGAATCGTTTGACTTGGCTTTCCCCGCAGCCTCGGTGACTTCTCCGGTGAACTCGGCATATCCCGCTCGGCAACCCTCAAGCTCATCAACCTTTTACTGGTCGGCAGCGGCCTCCGCTCCAAACTCTTGATCCTGGCGAATCCTTGTCTTGGCCAGGTGCCATGCGAGCCTTGCCTTTCGTTGACCGTGGTGCCCTCCCATCCACCAACCGGCCACTGGAAACGACCGACACGGACGCAGTGCACTGGTCATTGATCTTCCAACTGGGCTTTCCTTCCGGTCTGTCATCGCCGTATGGCCACTGCTGACTCTCGTAAAGAAAGCGGGCATCCGTTTACCGGAGCTGTTCTCGGGTAGACCTCGCCTATGAAAATCGGGTACACGATGATGTGCGAGCAATCGGGTCCTAAGGATCTGGTTCAAGATCTCGCTTTGGCCGAGGAGGCGGGGTTCGACTACTCGGTAATCTCGGACCACTACTTTCCTTGGCTCGACGAGCAGGGTCATTCTCCCTACGCCTGGTCGGTCCTGGGGGCGGCAGCCCAGGCCACCTCCACGATCCCCCTTATGACTTACGTAACCTGTCCGACCCGGCGCTACCACCCGGTGGTGGTGGCTCAGAAGGCGGCAACCGTCCAGCTGCTATCCGACGGGAGGTTCACGCTGGGGCTGGGAGCTGGCGAGAACCTCAATGAGCACGTGGTCGGAGGTGGATGGCCCAGCGCCAACACTCGCCACGAGATGCTCGCCGAGGCGGTGGAGATCATTCGAGATCTGTTCGACGGGGGTTACGTCAGACACCAAGGCCGCCACTTCGACATCGACTCGGCCAAGCTCTGGGACCTTCCCGAGCAACCTCCCCCCATCGGCATCGCCGTATCCGGCACCCAGTCGGCGACCCTCGCCGGCAAACTGGCCGACCTGGTTATCGCCGTCGAGCCCAAAGCGGAGCTGCTGACCTCGTTCGCCGAGGCAGGAGGGGGTGCAAAGCCCTCCTATGGGCAGGTGCCGGTGAGCTTCGACCTCGACGAGAAGGCGGCACGTCGACGAGCCCATGAGCAGTTCCGCTGGTTCGCCGGCGGCTGGAAGGTAAACGCCGAGTTGCCGGGCACGGGTGCCTTCGCGGCGGCCTCGGCCTTTGTCACCGAGGACGACGTTGCCGATCAGATCCCCTGTGGTTCAGATGTGGACCGTCACCTCGAAGCCATCGGCGAGTTCGCCGATGCTGGCTTTACCCATCTGGCCCTTGTCCAGGTGGGGGGCGATCAGCAGTCTTCGTTCATTAAGTGGGCTGGTGAAGAGCTCCTCCCCAGAGCCAGGAGGCTTTAGGTCACCCGGAACTGACCCCCTGGCTACACGGAGGTTGAGCACTACCGGCGGAGCACCGAGGCGGCCTTCGCCAGTGGCCGCGTCCGAATTGAGCTGGCACCGGTTTGGGGGGTCCGAAGGCTGGGAACGAATGACCTGCAACGGGCAATACGCCGAAGAGACAAGCGTGGCGAACGGAGTTGGTCGGCCGACGGGAAGCCTTCTCGGCTGCCAACGCTCCCAATGGGTGTTGGGTTGACAATGATTGGGGTTGGGGGGCCTTGAAAGAATCGTGTCCGGCGTGCAGTTCGGACCAGGTTCGCGAGATCTGCAAGGTGGCTGGGCACCGAAAGGGTCTACGCCTGATAGCGCGGTGCGAAGAGTGCCGGCACGAATGGCAGATCACGTTCGCCGGCGACACCGAGTGGCTATTCCTACCCACACGAGGTTCGCCTCAGGGCGGAAGGCGGCGGAGGCTCGGAAGTACCCCGTACAAGCTGAGAGGTCTCGTAGGTATGACTTGGGCGCCTGTTCCGGCCGATAAGAAGCCGCGCTCGCTCTCCGGCACCGACACGGTCAAAGCCGCAGCGGAGTCTCCACACCGTGGTCGCCGACGCTCAGCTGGACCGATGCGGAAGCCCGTGCATGGCCCGTCTACCGGTTGATTCGACGTACCGAGTTCCCCTGCCGGCGAGTCCGAACCGGCTCGGCTCTTTCCGCTTAGGACTCCTCACTCCTCCGGAGCAGCAAGCTCGAATGAGATGCCAGGTTCACCGAGCCGGCATTTACGGCCCTTCCTGCTGGCCCGGGACGGGCAGTGTTTAGGAGCTCCTCCCATCGCCCCGGCTCGGTTATGGCCGGCAAGGCGTAGGAGCGTGAGCGCGATCCGGCATTCAGCAGCAACAACAGCGTGCTACCGCGGGTGGACCTCCCCCGAAAGTCGATCTCGTCGGCGGCTGAGCCCAGTAGGAGCATGCCGATGGTCTGGGTCTCGGGATCGGACCAGTTCTCCGGGGTCATCTCCTGTCCGTCGGGTCGGATCCAGGTCACGTCTTTCATCGTTCCGCCACGCGCAGTTCCCGAGAGAAAATCCCGTCTGCGCAAGATCGCATGCTCGGCCCAGATCGAGACCAGCTGACGCACGAAATTGCAGAACTCGTGGTCCTTGTCGTTGATTTCCCAGTTGACCCAACTCGTCTCGTTGTCCTGACAGTAGGCATTGTTGTTGCCCTGCTGCGTGCGCCCGAACTCATCCCCGCCCAGCAGCATCCGCACCCCTTGGGAGAACATCAGGGTAGTCAGCAGGTTCCGCTTCATCCGGTCCCGTGCCCGCTGGATCCTCACCGACTCGGTGGGTCCCTCCGTCCCTCCGTTCTGGCTGTGATTATCCGATGCCCCGTCCTCGTTGGCCTCCCCGTTGGCCTCGTTGTGGCGTTCCTCATACGACACCAGATCTTCGAGGGTAAAGCCGTCGTGGCAGGTAACGAAGTTGATGCTGGCGTAAGTACGGCGACCGCTCGGCGCGTAGATGTCGCTCGATCCAGTCAGCCGTGAGGCCAGCTCGGGAATCTGGCCTCGGTCGCCACGCCAGAACTTTCGGACGCAGTCGCGGTAGGCACCATTCCACTCCGACCACCCCGGAGGGAAGCGACCCAACTGATAGCCATCGGGTCCAACGTCCCACGGTTCGGCAACGAGCTTCACCGTGGACAGGACCGGGTCCTGCTGGATGATCTCGAAGAAGGCACTCGGCTGGCCGGCCTCGAAACCACGGACCAGCACCGGGGCGAGGTCGAACCGGAACCCGTCCACGTGCATGTCGGTAACCCAATACCGCAGGCTGTCCATGATCAGGGCCATGGTCCGGGTGTGAAGAATGTTCAGGCTGTTCCCGGTCCCGGTGAAGTCGATGTGAAACCTCGGTTCGTCGGGCTTTAGCCGGTAGTAAACCGAGTTGTCGAAGCCGCGCAGGGACAACGTGGGCCCGAGCTGACTTCCCTCGCCAGTGTGGTTGAACACCACGTCGAGGATGACCTCGAGGCCCGCCCGGTGCAAGGCCCGCACCATCGACTTGAACTCGGATACCTGCTGACCCAGTCCTCCAGTGGCGTACGCGGTGTGAGGGGCGAGGAATGCGATCGAGTTGTAGCCCCAGAAGTTGGTGAGCCCCTGGTCGACTAGGTGTCGGTCGTCGGCAAACTGGTGGACCGGCATTAGCTCCACGGCCGTCACCCCGAGGCCGACCAGGTGGTCAATCACCGGGTCAGATGCCATCCCAAGGTACGTGCCTTGCAACCGGGCCGGTACCCCCGGATGCTGCCGGGTCATCCCCCGGACATGGCACTCGTAGATCACGGTTCGGTTCCACGGTGTGTTAGGCGGTCGGTCGTCGCCCCAGGTGAAGGCGGGATCGATCACGACACATTTCGGCATGGCTCCGGCCGAGTCCCTCCGGTCGAAGGAGAGGTCGGCTGTCGGGTCACCGATGGTGTAGCCGAACAGATCGTCCGTCCATCGAATCTTTCCGCTCACCGCTTTGGTGTAGGGATCGATCAGCAGCTTGTTCCGGTTGAACCGGTGGCCTTTGTCGGGCTCGTAGGGACCATCAACCCGGTAGCCGTAGAGTGCACCCGGTCGCACATCAGGCAGGTAGGCGTGCCACACTCGGTCGGTGGCCGACGGCATGGAAATCGATTCGGTGGGTACCGAGGCTCTGGGCTCGTCGAACAGGCATAGCTCGACGGCGGAGGCGTGCTCGGAGAACACCGCGAAGTTAACGCCCTCGCCGTCCCAGGTGGCACCGAGGGGGTGCGGGCTTCCAGGCCAGACTCGCAATGGGATCTCCTCCTGGTCGGGTGGCGGCCAGCACCCGGTCGGTCGACGGTGCCATTCATAGACGGAGCGACGGTCGGTCTGCCAACGCCGCCTGTTGCGGCCCCGGTCTCTAGTCCCCACCTTCTCGGACCAAGACAACGCAACCCAGCGGCGGGGCGGTCACATTGAGTGTTCGTGGCCATCCGTGCCAAGGCACCGGTTGCGCCTCGATTCCACCCAGGTTGCCCACACCGCTCCCCCCGTAGAGCTCGGAATCGCTGTTGAGGATTTCCCGCCAGAATCCGCCGTTCGGGGCGCCTACCAGGATGTTGTGCCGGGGTACCGGGGTGAAGTTGCACACCACCACCGCCACCTCTCCGAACCGGTCCCGCCGGAGGAAGCTGAGCACCCCGGTGTCGGCGTCATCGCGAAGCAGCCACTCGAAGCCGTCGACCTCGTTGTCCAAAACGTGGAGGGCGGGATGCGCACGGTAGGCGGCGTTGAGATCGGCCACCCAATGGACCACCCCGGCATGAGGGTCATCCTCCAACAGCTTCCAGTCCAGTCCGGCATCGTGGTTCCACTCCTGCCAGGGGGCGAGCTCAGACCCCATGAACAGCAGCTTCTTGCCCGGGACAGCGTACTGATAGCCGTAGAGGAGCCGGAGGTTGGCGAACTTCTGCCAGTCGTCGCCGGGGAGCTTGGCGAGCAGAGACCCCTTGCCGTGAACCACCTCGTCATGGGACAGCGGCAGCACGAAGTTCTCGCTGAATGCGTAGACCGATCGGAAGGTCAGTTCCCCATGGTGGTACCGGCGATAGATCGGGTCCTCGGCGAGGTAGCCCAGGGTGTCGTGCATCCACCCCATGTCCCACTTGTACCCGAAACCGAGGCCACCGGCGTCGACGGGGCTGGACACTCCAGGCCATGCCGTCGATTCCTCGGCCGTGGTCTGCACGTCAGGGTGGTCGAGGTAGATGCCCGAATTGAGCTCTTGGAGGAAGGACACCGCCTGAAGGTCCTCGCGACCGCCCTGGGGATTGGGGATCCACTCGCCGGGCTTACGGGAGTAATCGAGATACAGCATCGAGGCGACCGCATCGACCCGCAGCCCGTCGGCGTGGTAAGCGCGTAGCCAGTGGTCGGCCGACGAGGCCAGGAAGCTGCGCACCTCGTGCCGTCCATAGTTGAAGAGCAAACTGCCCCAATCGGGGTGGACTCCGCGGACCGGATCTGCGTGCTCATAGAGGGCGGTCCCGTCGAAACGGGCCAAGCTGAACTGGTCTGAGGGGAAGTGGGAGGGCACCCAGTCGAGGATGACCCCGATCCCGGCCTGGTGGAAAGCGTCAATCATGGCCATCAGGTCCTGGGGAGTTCCGTATCGGCTACTCGGAGCGAAAAACCCGGTGGTCTGATAGCCCCAGCTCCCGTAGAAGGGGTGCTCCATCAGCGGTAGAAATTCGATATGGGTGAACCCGAGGTCACGCACATGAGCAACCAGGAGCGGGGTGAGCTCCGCATAGGTGGGGACGCGGTCGGGCTCCGACGAGGTGCGCATCCAACTGCCCAGGTGGACCTCGTAAACCGCCATGGGGGCGTGCCGCGCCGATCGAGTCGACCGCCCGGACATCCAGGTCTCATCGCCCCACTCATAAGCCAGGTCCCAGATGACGGACCCAGTCCGCGGTGCGGTCTCGCTGAAGAAGGCCACCGGATCGGCCTTTTCCAAAGGGGTGCCATCGGCCGCAGTGATCGCGTACTTGTAGAGGTGCCCGCCTCGGGCGTGGCGCGCCACCCCTTCCCACACGCCACCCTCGGATCGCTGCAGAGGGTCGCTTCCGCGGTCCCATCCGTTCCAGTCGCCGATCACCGACACCCCCAGGGCATTGGGAGCCCACACGGCGAAGGCAGTTCCGTCCTCCGGAGTGGCCAGGATATGGGCGCCCAGGTGCCCGGCCAATCTTCGGTGCGTGCCCTCTCCGAACAGGTAGGCGTCGTCAGCGCTCATCAGGTTCGGAGCAACGAGATGCCGTTCGTTGTTCACAGGCCCTCCTTCCCGGCCACCGTCGGATCGGGGCGGCGGTACTCGTCGATCGTGGCGAGTAGGTCGAGCACCTCGGGCCGCATCTCGAACTCGGACACCGTGTAGCGGGATCGGTTCCTCCAGTTCCTGGACGCCTCAGATCCGGGTCGGTTGACCGGCCGGCGCTCCAGCCACAGATCCTCCAAGTCGACCAGCACCAGTCGGGCCGGACCCTCGGCCAGTTGAGTCAATGTCGACCGCAGTGCGTCAAGGACGTTACCGTCGGGCGCCAACCCGGCTCCGACCGATGCCCGCCAGGCCTGGCGGGCCTGGTGCTCGAGCCTGGCCCACTCCTCGGTCTGGGCCCCCCGGGCCGCCAAGTCGTCGATGTCGTCCCCATCCCAGAAGGCGGTGAACCGGGGCAGGTCGTGGGTACCGATACTGGCCAGCGACAGCTCCGGCGGGTGGGCCGGCGGGTCGGCCGTGGCCTCGAACTCGAATACCCACGACCGCAGCATCCGAGTCCGGTCCATGCCGACACGCACCTCGTCGGGCACGGTACCCAGGTCCTCCCCCACTACCGCGGTGCCCGACCGATCTGCTTCGAGGGCGATGACCGCCAGCATCTCGTCGAGGCGGGAGCGGACGTAGACCCCGTTGGCTGCGTCGAAACCGTCCGGCACCCAGTAGAGCCGGTGCAGCCCCATCACATGGTCGATCCGGACCACCGAGGCACGGCGCATGATGTGACGCAGGCACGCCACGGGGTATCGGTACCCCTGGTCCCGCACGGTGCGGGGATGCAGTGGGCGGAAACCCCAGGTTTGACCGGTGGCGAAGAACGCATCGGGTGGCGCTCCCCCTTCGACTCCGTCGACGAAGAGGTCGGGCTCCCTCCATGGGTCGAACCCGAGTGGATGGACTCCAACGGGCAGGTCGAGGTAGAGCGAGCCCCCGGTTGCCGCCAGTTGGGTCTCAGCCACCCATTGGACGTAGAGGTGGTAGCGCCCGGCCGCGTCCAGCGAAGCAACGTCGAGATCGGCCCGGCCCGAGCCGGGGGCTTCCCCCCGCTCTTGGGCACTGCGGAACGCAGCGTAGGCCACCAGTTCGGGATGCTGGCCAGCAAAGGTCATCAGCTCGTGGTGCCGGGAGGAGGATCCGGCCGTCAAGGCCTCGGCCATCACCTCGAGGACGGATCGGTGCAGCCGCATGGCTTCGCGATAGTCCACGGTCGGACCCCGCCGTAGGCGCTCCGCCGAGCTAGTCATGCCGGCCGACGAGAGAAGCGCCTGGACTCGGTCGTCGGAAACCTCAGGAACCTCGCAAAGGTCGATGAACAGTTCGTTCCACCCGAGTTTGGTCACCGGCAGATACGGACTCGGCTCGAAGGGATCATCGCGGAGGAAGGCCGGATAAAGAGGCAGCGTCCCGAGGATCGATCCACCCCGCTCGGCTATCCACCCGGCCAGCCGACCGAGGTCGCCGTAGGTGCCAACCCCCCAGTCCTCCCCGGTACGCAGAGCGGGCAGGGGGAAGAACGCGCCCCAGGCCCGTTCGGGCACCGGACAAGTCGGCGCCACCACCAGGCGACCGCGTGCGGGTTGGCCCGGGGCGGCGACCACCAGTTCGTAATAGCCCGACGGCAGCGGTGCACGCTTGGGAGTGAGGGGCACGTCGTACTCGACCACGACGGTACCGTCCTGGCTCGTGTTGCCCACCGGTCGCCCGGTGCCGACCGGTCGCCGATATGTCGTCCCGTCCTCGTCAGTGATCTCGAGGTGACACCGGTCCGGATCGGCGGCAGCCGGCAACCGGACCCGTATAGCGGGGGGAACGCCCTGGGCTAGGGCGGTGAACGGTGCCAGGACCCGGCGGTGCCGGTGGGCGACTTCGTGACGCAGGGCTTCCTCGGCCCCTCCGGGATCATCGAGAGCCCCTCCGAGAGCGCGCACCACGGCAACCAACGCGTCGGGGTCGGCCCGGTGAAGTTCGCCCTCGACGTCCTCGTACTCCGTCTCCACCTCGAAGGTGTCGGCCAGTTGCAGGAGGGGAGACCGGCTCATGGGTCGCCGTCCAGGATCTCGAGGATCCCCCGGGCGGGCAGTTCGATCCAGTCGGGCCGATTGTTGGCTTCGTACCCGAGCTCGTAGACCGCCTTCTCCAACAGGAAGAAGTCGAGCAGTGTGGCCAGCTGGTCTCGGTGGGCCGGCAGGAACCCCGCACCGTCGACCTCGCCCAGATAGGACCCGAGGAACGTTCCCGCCACCCACCGGTACCAGAGGGTGACCCACTCCTCGAGGGCAGCCGGGTCGAACGACTCGGTCCAGTCCCGGCGAAGCCGCACCGCCGCCGTCCTGGAGGCGTAGTGGAACGAGCGGACCATGCCGGCCAGGTCGAAGACAGCCGGCCGCTTCAGACGACGCTGAGCCATCGAGCGGGCCGGCTCTCCCTCGAAGTCGATGATGACGAAGTCCTTGCCGGTCCAGAGAGCCTGGCCCAGATGACAGTCCCCATGGCAACGGATGCGGTCCACGGTTATCGCCGAGTCGGTGACCCGATGGAGACGGTCAATCACCTCTCGCTCGCGGGAGACCACCTCATCGACCAGCGGCAACTGGGTCCCGGGACCGAACTGGCGGAGGACCTGGCGGGTCAGACGGCGGGCCCCGTGATAAAGGGACTGACGGTCCGCCGCCGTCATGGGCACCGGGTCGAAGTCGGGATCCATGCGATCAGAGGTGAGGGCCAGATGCATTTGGCCGATCCGGCGGCCGAGCAGCGCGGCCCACTCGATGTGGGAACCGAGCAGGAGGTGCCCGGAAGCGAACGACTGGTCCAAGTCATCGAGGAGCCGCACCGCTGGGACTCCTCGCAGCTCGTGCTCACCCATATGGGCCAGTGCCTCCTCGAGACTGTGACCAAGAGCATCGACGACGTAGTTCCACCCGTCCCCCTCGTTGGGCACCAACTCTTCGAGTTCGGCCAAGGTGATGGACTCGCCTCCCCGATGGGGACGGTAGGTCAGGCTGCCACCCACCGCCGGCGAGTGGGTGAATCCGGCCCGGTCGGACAGAAACCGACCCACCTCGACCGCCGGGTTCACCCCTTCCTCGAGCTTCCGGAAGAGCTTGACCACGGCGCGGTCTCCCACAGTCAGCGAGGTATTGGACTGCTCGGCGTTGATCGGGGTGACCACCACCTCGTCAGGTACGTGGCTCACCAGCGAGCGGTATCTGCGGGTGGGAGCGCCGACAACCGACCCGGCGCGGCCCTGGGTGGCACGACGACTGCCCACGAGGCGGACTACCGCTTTGCCGAACTCGGGGTCCAGACCTGCGTCAAAGATGACCCCCCCTGCCCTTCCGACCTGGACGTCGGAGATGACTGCGGTCGGTGACCACCGACAGAGCTCTTCGGAACGGTGGCCGGTGGCCAGGCCCACAGGGAGCAGATACCGCTCAGGGCTGCCGAGATCCAGCTCGACCTCCACAATGGCCAGGAAGGCTCCCTCCTCCCCCTCCTTCTCGTCCGGGGGTACCACTGGTATCGCGTCGATGATCGAGACCGAGGTAATAGCGCGGGCCTTCGAGCGGAACCACCGCCGGTCGGCGATGTAGGCGGGCAGCGCCTCTTCTAGTTGGGCGGCAGCCGACCCTGTCACCAACTCGTCCCAGCGCCGCTCGGCCACCAGGGTGGTCCGCTCCCGGGGCTGGGGCGACGGGTCCGTCTCCAACGAGAACCAGTAGAACCCGTGTGGACCGAGGGTAATGAAATAGGGAAGGTCCCCGATGGACGGGAAGGGCATGTTCCCGAATACCTCCACCGGCGTGGCCCCAACGAACTCCGACAGGTCGAGCTCGACGCACTGGGCGAAACGGGACAAGTTGGTCACTACCAAGATGAGCTCGTCGCCGTACCGCCGGAGGAAGGCCAGCACCTTGCGGTTGTCCGCCCGAAGGATCTCCAAGGACCCACGCCCGAAGGCCCGGTACCGGCGCCTCAACTGGATTAGCCGGCGCATCCACCACAAGAGCGAACTCGGATTTTCGTCCTGGGCCTCGACGTTGACGGCGCCGGCGTGGTAGCCGGGGTCGATGACTACCGGTAGGTAGAGGCGCTGGGGGTTGGCGTGGGAGAAGCCGGCGTTTCGGTCGTCATCCCACTGCATGGGCGTGCGGACCGCATCTCGATCACCCAAGTAGATATTGTCCCCCATCCCGATTTCGTCGCCGTAGTAGAGGATGGGTGTGCCCGGAAGCGAGAAGAGCAAGCCGTTCATCATTTCGATCATGGCCCGGTCGTTGCCCAACAACGGGGCCAGCCGGCGACGGATCCCCATGTTGATCCGGGCCTGGGGATCCTGGGCGTAGGCCCGGTACATGTAGTCCCGCTCCTCATCGGTGACCATTTCAAGGGTCAGCTCGTCATGGTTGCGGAGGAACAGGGCCCATTGGCACCCCTCGGGCGCTGCCGGAGTCTCCGCCAGGATGTCCACGATGGGAAAACGGTCCTCTTGGCGGGCGGCCATGAACATGCGGGGCATGAGCGGGAAGTGGAAGGCCATCTGGCACCGGTCTCCGTCACCCATGTATTCGACGGCATCCTCGGGCCACTGGTTGGCCTCGGCCAATAGCATCCTGTCCTCAAAGCGCTCATCGACATGGGTCCGAAGGTCGGTAAGGAACTCGAGGGTCTCGGGCAGGTTCTCGCACGAGGTCCCCTCGCGGGAATACAGGTAGGGCACTGCATCGAGTCGCAGCCCGTCCACCCCCATGCCGAGCCAGAAATCGACCACGTCGAACATGGCCCGCCGCACGGCCGGGTTGTCGTAGTTCAGGCTGGGCTGGTGGGAGTAGAAGCGATGCCAGAAGTAGGCGGCGGCGGAAGCGTCGTAGGTCCAGTTGGAGCTCTCGAAGTCCTTGAAAATGATCCGGGCCTCGCGGAACTTGTCCGGGGTGTCGTTCCAAACATAGAAATCGCGGTGGGACGAACCGGGCCGGGCGGCCCGCGCCCGCTGGAACCAGGGGTGCTGGTCCGAGGTGTGGGCCAGCACCAGCTCGGTGATGACTCGTAGGCCGCGCCGGTGAGCCTCGCGCAGGAAGGCGCGAAAGTCGCGCAGTGTCCCATAGGAAGGGTGAACCCGCCGGTAGTCGGCGATGTCGTACCCGTCATCGCGCAGAGGAGAGGGATAGAAGGGTAAGAGCCACAGGGCGGTCACCCCGAGCTGCTGCAGGTAATCGAGCTTGTCGATCAAGCCTTGGAAGTCACCGATCCCATCGCCATCGCTATCGCTGAAGGCGCGTACGTGAAGCTCGTAAATCACCGCGTCTTGGTACCAATGGGCCGGTTCCCCGAGCGGGCTACTGGACACGGCCCGCTCCGCGGCTAGGTCCGAGGGCCGTTCATCGAGGGCGGTCACCGCTCACCTCCGGAATCGGGGGACTCGGGCCGAAGCACCGTGAAGAGGTGGACGGGCACGGCGGCCGGATCGAGCTGGACGAAGTTGACGGCGCCCTCCCAGGCAAAATAGGCGTCGGTCAGCAGGTCGTGGACGACGAAGGGCCCATTCTCGAGGCCCAGTGCCTCGAGGTCGAGGGTCACCCACCCTGACTGTGTGGCGGTCGAGTCCAGATTGACCACCACCAGCACCACATCCGGATCCGGAAGGGGTGATCCGTAGACCGGAGCCACCCACTGCCGCCCGGTGACCAGATGGGTCTTCGAATAGGCGATGAGCTGGTGGTTGTCGACGGCATGGAATCGGAGAGTGTCGTTGCGCTGAAGAGCCGGGTGCTGGCGGCGGACGCTGTTGACCCGGCTGATCAGTGGGGCCAGGCTGTCCACTCGCTCGAGATCCCAGTGCCGCACCGCATACTTCTCGGAGTTGGCGAACTCCTCCGAGCCGGGGTTGCGGGGCAGGTGCTCTCGGAGCTCGAAGGACGGGCCGTAGATTCCGTAGGTCGCGCCCAAGGTGGCGGCCAGGACCAAGCGAGCCACGAAGGCGGCCGCCCGGTCGATCTGGAGTCCCTCGGGCAGGATGTCCGGCGTGGTGGGCCAAAAGCTCGGTCGGAAGTAGTCGGCCACCTCGGTGCCGACCAGCTCGCCCAGGTAGGACTCGAGCTCCCATCGGGTGGTCCGCCAGGTGAAGTAGGTGTACGACTGAGAAAAGCCGAGCTTGGCCAACCGCTCCATGACCCGCGGGCGGGTGAAGGCCTCGGACAAGAAGAGGACTTCGGGGTGGTCGGCCCGCACCGAGGCGAGGAGCCACTCCCAGAAGGCAAACGGCTTAGTGTGCGGGTTGTCCACCCGGAAGACGGTGATCCCGTGGTCGATCCAGAACTCCACCACATCGCGCAGGGCTGACCACAGCGAGCGCCAGTCCTTGGTTTCGAAGTCGATCGGGTAGATGTCCTCGTACCGTTTGGGTGGGTTTTCGGCGGTGCGGATGGTCCCGTCGGGCAGATGCGAGAACCAGTCGGGGTGTTCGATCACCCACGGATGGTCTGGCGAGCACTGGATGGCGAGATCGAGAGCAACGGCAATTCCTCGCGTACCGGCTGCCGCTACCAGGGCATCGAGGTCCTCGAGAGTCCCGAGATCGGGATGGACGGCCGTGTGGCCCCCTGCCTCAGATCCGATGGCCCACGGGCTACCGGGGTCGTCTGGAGCCGCAACCGCCGAGCCGTCTCGACCCTTTCTATGGGTGTGCCCGATCGGATGGATCGGTGGGAGATAGAGGACGTCCACCCCCAACCCAGCCACATAGTCGAGGCGGTCGATGACATCGGTCAACGTTCCCGGACGCTGGGGGTCCGGTGACGCCGATCGGGGGAACATCTCGTACCATGTGCCGAATCGAGCCAGCGACGGCTCTACGTCCACGGTTAATGGCGGCGTGGTCACCGATGTCCCCGTGTCGCGGTACTGACGCATCAGAGCGGTGAACTGCTCGTCGGCGAGCACGGCATCTGCCAATGCCGTGGCCTCGTCCTGGCTGAGAAGGCTCGGAACTCCGAGCGCCGGACCTTCGGTCCACTCGTCCAGCCGTCGTGCCGTTTCCTCCAGCCTTCGCCGATCGGCACCTTTTGCGCTCCGCGCTGCGGCGGCCACCAGTCCAGCGCCTACGGCCACGTCGACGGCGGCAATGTGGCCGGCCGCCAGCCGGGCCCGAAGGTCACGGGCCCAGGTGGCAAACGGGTCGACGTCAGCTCGTACCCGGAATCGGTACAAGCCAATCCCGGTTGCCGGAAATCCTCCTTGCCAACGGTCGTTGACCAGAGGTTCCATCGGAAGGGTCGACCAGTCAACCGAGCCGGGGTGCTGCACACACAGGTCGCACGCCAGCAGGTCGTGGCCGTCCATGAAGATGTCCGCCTCCACCATGACAACCTCACCCACCGCAGCCTTGGCAGGGAACTCTCCGCCCTCCACCTGAGGACGAATCCGTTCAATGACGGGGCGGTTCCAGTGCTCGGGAAAGGCACCGCCCGCGCGCGATTCCATCGCACTCGTCCGGACGTCGTTCCGGACCTGCTTTTTGGCCATGTCGGCAACGACCTCCTCGAGCGATCTCTACCCAGTCGTCGCACGCATACACCCGCAATCGGGCCCGGGGGGTGACGTCGACCGGTTCGGCTTGCGCCCGGGCGGTCGCAGCCGGTTGCGACAATTTGGGTGGAGTGGCGACCACCTGGGTAGGACCGGATCGGCATCAGGTCCAACGGTGAGGCACCGGACGTTTCACCTTCGACCACGCCGAGAGACCAAAACTCATAACGACATGACTCCCAACGAACTGGCCACGCCTTCTTCCACCTACCGGCTCCAGATCTCTGCGACGTTCACCCTCGACGACGCCGCGGACCAGGTGCCGTACCTCGCCGCCCTCGGGGTAGGGGCCCTCTACCTGTCACCGATCCTCCGCTCGACCACCGGTTCCAAGCACGGTTATGACATCACCGACTACGCCGTCGTCGACCCCGACCGAGGTGGGCCCGAAGGCCTGGCCCGGCTGGCTGACGCCTGTCGCCAGGCCGGCCTGGGTCTCGTCGTGGACGTGGTTCCCAACCACATGGGGGTGTCCGATCCCTTCCAGAACAAGGCCTGGTGGGAGCTGCTCCGGTCCGGGCGCACCGGCTGGGCTGCGGCCTGGTTCGACGTCGACTGGAAGGCGGGCCAGGGCAAGGTCCTCCTCCCGGTGCTCGCCGACGACGTCGATCTGGCTCAGGATCTGGTCGTGGCTAACGGCGAGCTGCGTTACTTCGACCACCGATTTCCTCTGGCTCCAGGTACTGGCTTGGACGATGAGCCCATCTCAAAGGTGCTGGCGCGCCAGCACTACGAATTAGCTAACTTTCGACGAGCCGACACCCACCTCAACTACCGGCGGTTCTTCGCCGTGTCGGAGCTAGCCGGCGTGCGGGTCGAAGATGAGATCGTCCACGACGCCAGCCACCGCGAGATCCTCCGTTGGGTGACCGACTACGGGGTCAGCGGGCTGCGGATCGACCACCCCGACGGACTGGCCGCACCCGGTCGCTACCTCGACCGGCTGGCCCGGTCGGCTCCTGGTGCCTGGATCGTCGTGGAGAAGATCCTCCAGCCCGGTGAGGCTCTGCTCGAGTCGTGGCCCGTGGCCGGCACGACCGGTTACGACGCTCTGGCCGAGGTCAACGGCCTCCTGGTGGATCCGGCCGCCACCAAGGAGCTCGACCGGATCTACTGCAACCTGACAGGCGACCAGCGGACCTGGAGCGAGCACGTCACTGTCGGCAAGGCGCAGGTGGCCACCACCATTCTCCGCTCGGAGATCACCCGGCTGTCCCGACTGTCCTCAGAGCCCCGTGCCCTCGAGGCGATCACCGCCCTGGCGGTCGCCTTCGACGCTTATCGCTCTTATGCCCCGGCAGGATTGGACCGCTTGGCCCGGGCGGCCGAATCGGCGGTCGATCGCCATCCCGATCTGGCCCCGACCATCGACACGCTCCTGCCCCGCCTGGGGGACCCGGCCGACGAACTGTGCATCCGGTTCCAGCAGCTGACCGGAGCGGTAGCAGCCAAAGGCGTGGAGGACACCGCCTATTACCGGTACTCCCGATTCCTCGGGGCCAACGAGGTCGGAGGGGACCCGGGCACCATCGGTCTGGGGCTGAACGACTTTCACGCTGCCCAGGTCCTCCGGATGGAGTGGGCACCGACCGGAATGACCACCCTCTCCACCCACGACACCAAGAGGGGCGAGGATCTCCGGGCCCGCCTGGCGGTGCTGGCCGAATCGACGACCGAGTGGGAGGCGGTGGCCCGTGGCCTCCTAGCCGAGGCTCCCGTGCCCGATCGCGCCTTTGGGTATCTGCTCTGGCAGACGGTGGTGGCCTGTGGACTCATCGAGCGCACACGCCTCCATGCCTTCGCCGAAAAGGCTATGCGAGAAGCAGCCCAACACACCGGGTGGATCGATTCCGATCCTGCCTTTGAGCGGTCGGTCCACGAAGCGTTAGACCTCGTCTACGACCGACCTGATCTCCGAAGGCTGGTCGAAGGGTTCGCCGCCGAGCTGGCCCGGTGGGGATGGCTGACCGGCTTGTCGCAGAAGCTCGTTCAAATAACCATGCCCGGCGTGCCCGACGTGTACCAGGGCAGCGAGTGGATCGAGGACTCGCTTGTCGACCCGGACAACCGACGGCCCGTGGACTTCGCCGCCCAGGCCGCCGTACTCGCCGGTCAGGCCCACTCGGGCGATCGGCCAGCACGGGCCTACTCGCCCGAGGCCAAGCTGTGGCTCACCTACTGCGCCCTCCACGCTCGACGGGACCGACCCGAACTCTTCACCACGTACCGGGCGCTGTGGGCCGAGGGGCCTGCCGACCGCCACTTGATCGCCTTCGACCGAGGAGGGGCGGTAACTGTTGCCACCCGGATGCCCCGCACGCTCGACCGGGCGGGTGGATGGCGGCGCACCCAACTGTCGTTGCCCGGTGGGCAGTACCGCGACGCATTCACCGGAAAATCAGTTGCCGGTGTCGTCGTCCTGTCGGAACTGCTGGATCGCTATCCGGCCGCCCTCCTTCTCCTGGAGGACGAGCTGCCGAACGGGGATCGATGAACGAGGTCTCGGTATGGGCACCGCGGGCATCGAGGGTGCGGGTCCGGGTGGCGGAGGCGGGCGGCATCGACGGCCCCGGAGCCTCGACAACCACCCTCGGAGCCGCCGGCGACGGATGGTTCTCGGGCCCGGTACCTGCGGCCCGGCCCGGCGCCGACTACGGCTTTCTCCTCGACGACGACCCGACCCTGTTGGCCGATCCCCGTTCCCGACGCCAGCCCGAGGGCGTGCATGGGCCCAGCCGCTTCATTAGCAACACCTTCCCCTGGACCGACGGCGGTTGGCAGGGGCGGGCTCTACCCGGGTCGGTCTTCTACGAACTACACATCGGGACGTTCACACCGGGAGGCACCTTCGCCACCGCCATCGACCGGCTCGACCATCTCGTGGCCCTCGGCGTAACCCATGTCGAGCTTCTGCCGATCAACGACTTCAACGGCTGGCGCAACTGGGGGTACGACGGGGTGCTGTGGTACGCGGTGCACGAAGCGTATGGCGGCCCCGACGGCCTGAAGCTACTGGTCGACGCCTGCCACCACCGCGGTCTCGCCGTGACCCTCGACGTGGTCTACAACCATCTCGGGCCAAGCGGGAACATGCTCCCGAGGTTCGGCCCTTATACCAGGGAGGGACGGAACACCTGGGGCGACCTGATCAACCTGGACGGGGACGGATCCCGTCCGGTGCGCGACTTCATAATCGACAACGCGCTGATGTGGTTCGCCGAGTTTCATGTCGATGCCCTCCGCCTCGATGCTGTGCACGCCCTCCAGGACCACTCCGAGCCACACTTATTGGCCGAGCTGTCTTGCCGGGTAGACGATCTGTCCAGCGACCTCGGTCGCCCCCTCTCTCTCATCGCCGAATCGGACCTCAACGACCCGGTCACGATCACGCCTCGGGCTGAAGGTGGTTATGGCCTGGCCGGGCAGTGGGACGATGACGTCCACCACGCCCTCCACGCGGCCATTACCGGAGAGCGGCAGGGTTACTACGTCGATTTTGGATCGCTCGCCGTTCTCGCCAAAGTGTTCACCGGCGCCTTCCTCCACGACGGCACCTATTCGACGTTCCGAGGGGCCGTGCATGGCAAGCCTGTCGATCGGCACCGCACGTCGGGCTACCGGTTCATCGCCTGCCTGCAAAACCACGACCAGGTCGGGAACCGGGCGGCCGGTGACCGGCTGCCTCGACTCGCCTCCCCCGGATTGGTCAAGGCGGCAGCGGTACTGCTCCTCACCTCACCGTTCACGCCACTGCTGTGGATGGGCGAGGAGTGGGCGGCCTCGACGCCGTGGCCCTTCTTCACTTCCCACCCAGAGCCTGAGTTGGCCGAAGCGACTCGGGAGGGACGGGTGACGGAATTCGCCGACCACGGCTGGGACCCCGACGAAGTTCCGGATCCTCAGGATCCGGCCACCTTCGCCTCTGCAGGCCTTCGGTGGGAAGAGCGGACTGAATCCTGCCACCGCAGCGTGCTTCGCCTGTACACGAGGCTGCTCCGACTGCGCCGCCGGTACCCTGACCTGGCCGACCCTCGGCTGGACCGGGTCAAGGCCGACTACGACGAAACCGACCGGTGGATTCGGATAACCCGAGGGAGGTACCGAGTCATCGCCAACCTTTCGACAACGCCCCGGCTTGTGCCAGTTCTGGAGCCGGTGGCGACTGTCGTACTGACCACCGACCCTGGTCCCCGGACGGAAAGGCAAGGCATCGTCGTCCCGCCTGAATCGGCGATCATCCTGCGGATCGACGCGCGCGAATTACTGAACATCGGGACAACACGGCCGGCACCTGCGTGGGTGGCGAACTATTCGGGTCCGGTTCCGCTCACGTTGGTTTTGGCCACACATCAGACCACCGCGATCGGTTGACCCCACCGACGCTGCCGAGGCCACCCCGGTCGCTCATTGAGTCAGCTGGGCCACCGGGCTGGTGTGAATCTGGGCTAGTAGTTCAGCTACGTCGGTGTAGACGCAGAGTGCGCCCTCCTCGGCCAACTCGTGGCGACTGAAGCCGCCGGATTCGACCCCGATACAGCCGATGCCCGCAGCACGGGCCGCCCGCACATCCCACACGCTGTCACCAATCGCCAAGGCCCGCCTCGGGTCGATCCCACCGGCTTCCATGGCCACTTCGAACACCTCGGGAGCTGGCTTGGATTCGGAGACGTCGTCAGCGCTGGTGACGGCGTCGAGTCGGCCTTCGATGTCCAACAGGTTGATATAGACGTCCAACTCGTCCTTCGGGGCCGAGGACGCGAGCACCGCCAGCAGGCCGAGGTCATGGGCCACACGTACCAGCCCAGTGCTGCCAGGAAAGGGCACCACCTCACCGATCAACTCTGCATAGTGTGCGGTGCGTGCCTCGTCGGCCGCCGGGCACTCATGCCCGAGCAGCGTGGGAACCAAGTTGTCCCCACCCATTCCCACCAGGCGATGGATGGCGTTCATCGGAGCCCACTCCCCGGCCGTGCGGAAGGCTCGGGACCAGGCCACGGCGTGGAGGTAGTTGCTGTCGACCAGCGTTCCGTCGGTATCGAACAGGAGGCCGGGACGCCCGACCGTCATCGTCGACACCCGTCGCTCGGGCCCTCTGGCCTCACCTTCGCAGTCATCGATTGGCCTTCGGGCTAGTGGGCGGGATCATCTGTGTCCCACGTTGCCCGTTGGACAGCCGAGCCAAACCAATCGTTGGGTGACGATCTGGCGTCGCTCCGATCCCACGATTAGCGGCCATTCTGCCGGGGAAGAGTGGCTTGGCCGCGGCCTCCTCGCCGATGGCCCTTCCTTCCCATTCGCCGCCGTTCCCGTCGGGAGTACCCACGTGACCACTCCGAATAAGTCCGCACCACGGCTATCGGCCAGCTGGCCAGGTCGTGCCTACCCGCTGGGCGCAACCTACGACGGAACCGGCACCAATTTCGCCCTCTTCAGCGAGGTGGCCGAGGGTGTGGAGCTGTGCCTGTTCAATCCTGCCGGGGCCGAGATCCGGGTGGAACTGTCCGAGGTCGACGGTTACGTGTGGCACGCCTTTATCCCCGGGGTCGAGCCAGGTCAGCTCTACGGCTTTCGCGTGCGAGGACCCTACGATCCCTCCGCCGGTCACCGGTGCAACCACAACAAACTGCTGCTGGACCCGTACGCCAAGGCTATCGAGGGCACCTTCGAATGGAACCAGGCCCTGTTCGGCTACAACTTCGGTGACCCGGATAGCCGCAACGACGACGACTCGGCCGCTCTCATGCCCAAAGGGGTGGTCGTGAGCCCTTTCTTCGACTGGGGGAACGATCGCCCCCTTAGCCGGGAGTACGCCGAGTCGGTCATCTACGAGGCACACGTGAAGGGCCTGACCCGACTTCACCCGGACATTCCCGACGAGCTGCGGGGAACCTACGGAGGCATCACCCACCCGGTCATCATCGACCATCTCACCTCACTCGGCATCACCGCTCTGGAGCTCATGCCCGTCCACCATTTTGCCAACGACTCGACCCTGATCGACAAGGGCCTCTCCAACTACTGGGGTTACAACACCGTCGGCTTCTTCGCTCCCGACTCCAAGTACTCCTCATCTCAGACCCCGGGCGGGCAGGTCCAGGAATTCAAGGCCATGGTCCGCTCACTTCACGAGGCGGGCATCGAAGTGATTCTTGACGTGGTCTACAACCACACCGCCGAGGGAAACCATCTGGGTCCCACACTGAGCATGCGCGGGATCGACAATGCCGCCTACTACCGGACCGTGGACGATGATCAGCGCTACTACATGGACTACACGGGGACGGGCAACAGCCTGAACGTACGCAATCCGCACTCGCTGCAGTTGATCATGGACTCCCTGCGGTATTGGGTCACCGAAATGCACGTTGACGGATTCCGGTTCGACCTGGCCTCTACCCTGGCCCGAGAGTTCTACGAGGTAGACCGACTGTCGACCTTCTTCGAACTTGTGCAGCAAGATCCGACGGTCAGCCAGGTCAAACTAATCGCTGAGCCCTGGGATGTGGGGAGCGGTGGGTACCAAGTCGGGAACTTTCCCCCTCTGTGGACGGAATGGAATGGCAAGTACCGGGACACAATCCGCGATTTCTGGCGGGGAGAACCGGCCACCCTCGGCGAGTTCGCCGCCCGGCTGACAGGCTCAGCTGACCTCTACGAACATTCCACCCGACGTCCAGTGGCGTCCATCAACTTCGTCTCTGCCCATGACGGATTCACGCTTACCGACTTGGTGTCTTACAACGAGAAGCACAACGATGAAAACGGCGAGGACAACAACGACGGTGAGTCCACTAACCGATCGTGGAACTGTGGGCAGGAGGGACCGTCGGATGATCCGGAGATCGTCGCCCTCCGACAGCGGCAGGTCCGAAACTTTCTGACCACGCTGCTCGTCTCCCAGGGCGTACCGATGATTGGCCACGGGGACGAGCTCGGCCGCACCCAGGGCGGCAACAACAATGGCTTCTGCCAGGACAACCGGATCACCTGGGTGGACTGGGCCGCGGCCGACCAGGGCCTGCTGCAGTTCACTCGCGACGTGTCGGCGATTCGTTCCGCTCATCCAGTCTTCCGGAGGCGGCGATTCTTCGAGGGGAGATCTGTCGATCACGGTAACGCTGATCACATTGCCGACATCACCTGGTTCGCCCCAGACGGAACAGAGATGACTGATGCGGACTGGGAGTCAGGATTCGGTCGCTCGCTCTCGGTCCACCTGAACGGCAAGAGCATCCCTGATCGGGATGCTCGAGGCGAGCCGACGGTAGACAATTCATTTCTCCTCTGCTTCAACGCCCACAGTGAAGCCATCGAGTTCACCATTCCCGATGCCGCCTTTGGATCCTCCTGGACGGTGGCCGTCTGCACCAGTGAGAAGCCCCCAGCGGTCGAGCTAAATCCAGGGGTCGGGTTCACCGTCCAAGACCGCTCACTCGTGCTGTTGCAAAACGTTGAATGAGCCAGCCGATGGGTCTGAAGTCTGACCGTGCTTGGCCTCTGATTGGGTGACAGGGCGAGGCGCGTCACTGGCGCAAATCCCATCGTCGGTCCAGCCGTCGTGACAACTCACTCTAAGGGGCTCAGTTTGGTGAAGGTTGATCAGGAACTCGTCTACCTGACGACGTCGCACGCCTCCGAGAGTCGTTGAAATCGAACTTCACTAGGAAAGCAACGCCGGCCGCACTTCCGCCTTCGGACCTGTCCGTATATGGCCTCCCCCAACGGAACGATTTCGGAGTCCTTGACCGAGGAAGGGCAAGTGTCTTGTTGTCCCGTAAGGTATGGACGTGGGTTGAATTCGGATGAACGCCTGAGGGGAGGATTGACCAGTGCTAGCAAG
>CAWJSI010000011.1:0-18250 GCA_963845485.1 uncultured Acidimicrobiaceae bacterium
GGCCCGGATGGCCTGCAGGGCCACCGGGTCCTTTTCGACGAAAGTGACCGACGCCGCCCCCCTGGAGAGCGCTTCGATCCCGAGGGCTCCGGACCCGGCGAACAGGTCCACCACCTGGGCACCCTCCACCCCTCCCTGGCTGTAGAGGATGTCGAAGATGGCCTCACGGACACGGTCCGACGTGGGTCGGATACCGGTCGCCGACTGGCGCTGCCAGCCGGCGGCCACGGAGTTCACCACCGATCACACGCACCGCACCAGCCTACCGGCGACCCTCGGGAGCCCAGATGTGGCCAGCCGGATCGACGGACTCCCTACTGGGTGACGGGACAGCTGGCCTAACTCTTGAAGAGGAACTCGGCCTCGTCGTCGTCGATGAAGATCCGGAGCTCCTCTTCGAGCAGGGGGTGATCGACGAGTAGGGGATCCTCGGCGACCACGGCAACGGCCATCTCCCGGGCCCGGACGACCAGGTCCTGGTCACCGATGAGCCTGGCCAGTCGGAGGTCGCTCCGCCCTTTCTGGCGAAGCCCCGAGGACGGCGCCCTCGCCCCGCAACTCGAGGTCGACCTCGGCCAGCTCGAAGCCGTCGGTGGTGCGTTCCATGGCCGACAGGCGGGCCTCGGGCTCGGGGGCTTCGTTCTCGGACAGCAGGTAGCACCAGGCCGGCTCGTTGCCCCGCCCCACCCGGCCCCGCAGCTGGTGCAGTTGGGCGATGCCGAACCGGTCGGCATCCTCGATCACCATCACCGAGGCCGCCGGGATGTCCACACCCACCTCGATCACGGTGGTGGCCACCAGTACCTCCAGCTGACCGGAGCGCGGAACTCGCCCATCACCCGTTCCTTCTCCGCCGAGGGCAGCTGGCCATGGAGCAGACCGACCCGGAGACCGGTGAGCTCGGCTGAGGCCAGCCACTCGGCCTCGGCCACCGCCGAGGTGGCCTCGACCCGTTCCGATCCCTCGACGAGGGGACACACCACGAAGCCCCGGTGCCCGGCCGCCACCTCGGAGCGGATCCGCTACTGGGCCTCCTCGGCCTCGAGCGGGGTCCGGAGCCACCGGGTCTCGACCGGCTGCCGTCCGGGGGGCAGGCTCGTCGATGATCGTCATGTCGAGGTCCCCGAAGACGACCATGGCCTCGGCCGGGGGATGGGGGTGGCCGTCATCACGAGGAGGTCGGGGTCTCGTCCCGTCCCGTCCGGGCCGCGCCCCTTGTCCCGGAGGGCGGCCCGCCGCTCCACGCCGAAGCGGTGCTGCTCGTCGATGACCACCACGCCGAGCGAGGAGAAGGCGACCTGGTCGGTGAGGAGGGCATGGGTACCGATGAGGATGTCGACCGCCCCCGAGGACAGGCCGGCGTGGATGACCTTCCGCTCGGCGGCGGTGCTCCGGTTGGTGAGGAGGGCGACCCCGAGGGGTCGCCGGCCCTCGAGGGTGGCCGGGTCGGGGACGCTCAACCCGGCGAGCAGGGACCGCACCTCTTCGGCGTGCTGTTCGGCCAGCACTTCGGTCGGAGCCATGAGGGCGGCCTGGGTGCCGCCCTCGGTGGCGGTCAACATGGCCGCCACCGCCACCACGGTCTTGCCCGACCCCACGTCGCCCTGGAGCAGCCGGTGCATGGGCAGCGGACCGGCCAGATCCTCCCTAATGGCCGTGACGGCGCCCCGCTGGGCGCCGGTCAGCTCGAACGGCAGCCCATCGAGGAACGAGGCGACCAGGGGTCGGCTGCCGTCGGGTCGGGTGCCCTCGTCGACGACGTGGCGGATGCCCCGGGCGTCTCGCTGTAAACGGGCCTGGCGGAGGACCAGGGCCAGCTGGAGGCGGAACAGCTCGTCGAAGGCCAACCGTCGACGGGCCGGCTCGGTCAACTCGCCGTGGGCCGGCCGGTGGATGTCGTTGTAGGCCGTGGTGCGGTCGACCAGCACGAAGCGGTCACGCCATGGGGTCGTCACCGGATCGGCGAAGTCACGGGCCCGGTCGAGCGCCTCACCGACGATCCGGCTGATACGCAGCGAGGTCAGCTTGGCCTTGTCGGTGAGCGGATAGATCGGGTACACCCGGCCCCGCCGCGACTTCCCGTCGGCTCCGTCGTCGGGATCGTCACCACTCCCATCCTGGTCGCCGTCCTCGCCGGGCAGCTCCAGCACCTCGGCCATGGGACTGTTCAGCTGGAGGGCGTCCCGGTAGGTGCCGATGGACCCGAAGAACAGGGCCAGGGTCCCGACCGGCAGCTGCTTGGCCCGCCAGGCCTGGTTGAAAAAGACCACCCGGAGCCGTCCGCTGTCGTCGGCGATGGTGAGTTCCACCCGGGAGGGACCCCGACGCCGCCCCCGCCCGTAGCCCGAGGACGCCTGGCTCACCCGGGCCACTCGGGCGAGCACCGAGACCTTCTCCCCCGCCACCAGCTCGGAAATGGGTCGCAGGCGCGTGCCGTCGAGGTACCGCCTCGGGTAGTGGGTCAACAGGTCGAGCACCGAGGTGATCCCGAGCTCGGCCAACTCCTTTTCGGTCCTCGGACCCACCTGGTGCAGCTGGGCCACGGGGAGCTCGGCCAGCTGACGGAGCTTGCGCTGGACCCCGGCGGCGCCCTCGGTCGGGTCCGCGGGGCTCACTCGATGGAGAACAGGTACGGATAGAGGGGCTGGCCCCCGTGATGCACCTCGGTCTCCACCTCGGGACGTTGGTCGCGCAACCACTCGGTGATCCGGCGGGTGTCGGCCGCCCCCGACCCCTCCCCCTCGATGATGGTCACCAGGCCGTGACTCGCCTCGACGAGGGCCTCGAGGAGCGAACAGGCCGCGCCGGCCAGTGAGTCCGCCACCACCTCGATCCCGCTTCGGGACAGACCGAGCCAGTCCCCGGTCGTGATCGGGCCGACCCGGCTGTCCGAGTCCCGGACGGCCCGGGTGACCTCCCCGGCCACCACCGAGCGGGCCGAGGCCTCCATGGTCTCGGCGTTGACCGCACCCTCGGCCTCGGGGTCGTAGGCCAGCAGGGCGGCGAAGCCCTCGGCGATGGTGTCGGTCGGGACCACCCAGACCGACTTCTCGGTCAGATCGTCGACCCGCTCGGCCACCGGCCGGATGTTGCCGTTGTTGGGCAGGATGATCACCGAGGTGGAGCGGACCGACTCCACCGCCTCCACCAGCTCGGCCGTGGACGGGTTCATGGACTGGCCGCCGGCGATGAGCCCCTGGACCCCGAGCGAGCGGAAGATCCGGCCGATGCCGTCCCCGGTGGCCACGGCCACCACGCCGGTGGTCGGTGGCGGTCCGGGAGGGATGGGTGCGGGTCCGCTGCCCACCGTGTCGGCGGCCTCGCGCACCCAGCGCTCCTCTTCGACCTGCTCGAGGAGGTCGGTGACCCGGAGGCTGCGGGGTCGCCCGGCGTCGAGGGAGGCCTCGATGGCCGCCCCGATGTCGTCGGTGTGGATGTGGCAGTTCCACAGGCCGTCCCCTCCCACCACGACGATGGAGTCACCGATGCCGGCCCAGACCTCCTTGAAGGACGGGATGGTCTCGTCGGGTGCCTCGAGGAGGTACATGACTTCGTAGCGCAGACCGGCCAGAGCCTGCTGGGCGGAGTCTGCGTCGTTTCCCGATCCGTGCGGTGCGGGCGAAGCCATGCCGGGGGCTTCGGGGTTGAGCGGGCCGAACACGGTGTCGGGAGGCTCGGGGGGCACGGGCATGGGTCGTCCGTCCACCACGGTCAGCATGGCGTCGAGCAGGAGCAGGAAGCCGGTACCGCCGGCATCGACCACTCCGGCCTGCTCCAGCACGGGCAGGAGCGACGGGGTCCGGGCCAGGGCGTCGGCAGCCTCGGCCCGGGAGGACTCGACCACCCCCAGGAGGGACCGGCCCGCCTCGGCCGCCGCACGGGCGCCCTCGGCCGCTCCCCGGGCCACGGTCAAGATGGTGCCCTCGACCGGCTTCATGACGGCCTCGCGGGCAAGCTTGTCGGCGATGGTCAGGGCCTCGGAGAGCTCGATGGGCCCCGGATGGGTGGTGGAGCAGTTGAGGCCGTCGGCGAGCCCTCGGAGCAGTTGGGAGAGGATGACCCCCGAGTTGCCCCGGGCCCCCATGAGCGAGCCGTGGGCGATGGCCCGGCAGGTGGCGTCGAGGTCGGGTTCGTCCAGGGCGTCGAGCTCGTTGGTGACCGACTCCAGCGTGAGGGCCATATTGGTCCCGGTGTCGCCGTCGGGCACCGGGTAGACGTTGAGACGGTTGATCAGCTCCCGGTGGGAGCGCAGACCGTCACGGAACTGGGTGATGACCGCACAGAGCTCCGCCGAACCCAGCGCGTCGAGGACCACCATGGCTTGGATGCTAACCTTTGTGACTTACCCAGAGGATCCTACGAGGAAGTCGGAGTGTCATGGCAGCGGTGTGTGAGGTCTGCGGCAAGAAGCCGTCGTTCGGAATGAACATCAGTCACTCCCACCGTCGGACCAAGCGTCGTTGGGATCCCAACATCCAAAAGGTCCGGGCCCTCGTCGACGGCTCGCCCAAGCGCCTCAACGTCTGCACCTCGTGCATCCGGTCCGGCAAGGTCGTCAAGCGGCCCATCCGGAACATCCCCGCCTAGGGAGTCAGATCGGCGCGTATCCGGCGCCGCACCCAGTCGGGCCGGGCCTCTCGCCATCGCCGCTGACCAGTGGGTCCTTTCCGGCCCTCGAGTGGGAAGGAACGCGTCGCGCTCGAACCCCCGGGCCGGACGATTCGGACCCGACGGGGACGAGTAACGGGCCGTGCAGTCGTGACCCCGGGACCGGATTTCCTCCATATCTGTCACCAACGTGACAGACGCCGAGGGCCCCACATCCAAAGATTGAAGTCACGACGCACTTCAGTCGCACGGAAGAGGGGAACAGCCAATGAACTCGCAACTCATTGACCTGCTGCAGCTGGAGCTGTTCACGGGCTGTAGCCCCGACGATCTGGCCCTGGCGGCGAGAGCCATCGTTGGGGTCCGCGAGGTGAACGAAGGTGAGGTGCTCTGTCGCCTCGGCGATCGTGCCGATCAGTGGTGGATCGTCCGGGAAGGCCTGGCCGACATCACGCTGCACGGGCTCTATCTCGCCACCGTGGGGCCCGGGGAGACCATCGGCGAGCAGGGATCGTTCGGCAGTACTGCTCGGACAGCCACGGCGACGGCGGCCACCGATATGGTCCTCATCGAGGTCGGCGGGGAGGCGTTCGTCGATGCGCTCCTCGAGTCACCGTCGTTGGGCCTCTCGCTCCTCCGGCAGATGTCGAACCGCCTCCAGCGTGCGAACGAGTTGTCGTACGCACTGTCCCTCGGCGAGTACCAGGGACGGCCACCCCGTGATCCCTCATGGCCAGGTGCAAAGGCGCCGGACCGTCCCGTCGACACCGTCACCTTCGACCCGTTCGCCCCCGGCTACTTCGACAATCCCTACCCGCAGTATGCAGCCCTCCGAGAACACGACCCCGTCCACCTCGAAGCCTTGACGGGTTCCTATGTCCTGACGCGTTACGCCGACGTCCATCGCTTCACCAGAGATCGCACCCTGTTGATGTCGATCGAGCACGCCACCTCCAACCAGATCGTCGATGCGGAGATCGCTCGGGTACAGGCCAGCCCGATCGAGCTCAACCAGATGATGCTGCGTTCCGACGGCGAGGATCACGCCCGGTTGCGCGGTCTGGTCTCCCAGGTCTTCACCCCCAGCGCCATCGCCGCGTGGCGAAGCCATGCCGAGGCCGTCGTCGAATCCCTCTTGGATCGGGCATCGGAATGGGAGATCATCGACGTAATCGACGACTATGCGTTGGCGCTCCCGGCCCAGATCATCTCCGAGATGCTGGGCCTGCCGCGCAGCGACATACCGATGCTCCGCACCTGGTCCCGGGCCATGACCAAGACCCTCGACCCACTCAACTCGCCCGAGGAGGAGCAGGCCTCCATCGACGCCACCCGGCAGATCTCCGACTACCTGGACGTGGCGATCACCGAGAAGCGGTCCCGCCCCGGTGACGACATCCTCACCCAGCTGATCGAGGTCGAGGCGGCGGGTGAACGGCTCTCCACCTCCGAGCTCATCGCCCAGGTGGTCCTGCTCTACGTGGCCGGACATGAGACGACCCTCAATCTGATCGGCAACGGCATCGTGCACCTCTTCGAGTATCCCGGTCAGTTCGACCGGCTGTTGACTGACCCGGGCATCGACGCCAACGCCATCGAAGAGCTTCTCCGCTTCGACTCACCCATCCAGTTCACCCGACGGATCGCCATCGACACGGTCGACGTACGCGGTGACAGCATCCCGGCCGGTTCGGTGGTCCTGCTCGGGCTCGGCGCCGCCAACCGCGATCCAGACATGTGGGGGCCCACCGCCGACACCGTCGACCTGGGTCGGATGGGCGCCAACCGGCATGCGTCCTTTGGCGGCGGCCCTCACTACTGTCTGGGGGCCTCGTTGGCCCGGCTCGAGGGACAGGTCGCACTCCCCCGGCTCGTCCGCCGGTTTCCCCGCATGGAGCCGGCCTATGGCCGGCCCGAGTGGGGCAGTCGGATGATCATGCGGGGAGTCGAGCGGCTCCCGGTGGCCCTCAATCACCACTGACTGCCCACCGACCAGACGGGCAGGAGGGCCTGGGGCCAACTGGCAGTCGATGAGCGTGCGGGACGGGGATCTGACCGAGGACCGCCGGAGGCCACCATGACGGTCGCCACCCCGTCCGGGCAGGGACTGGATGGCCCTCGTGGTGATGCGCAGGCGGTGGTCGGGCGACATCAGCCCAAGCCGTCCGGACTGTCACCCGGCCCCGACCTTCTGCCCAGCAGCCCGATGGTCTGCAACAATGCCGGTCCAGGCGACCGAGACGACGCACAGGACCACTATGGCGGCAGTCGAGCAGCAATCCGATGGCGATCCATTCGCCAACTCGAGCGTGCTGGGTACGCTCACGCCCGACGATCGTCGCCGATTGACCGAGCGGTGTGTCGAGCGTCACTTCGACAAGGGTCAGATCGTATTCTTCGAGGGCCAGACTGCCGATTCGATGCTCGCCCTCGTCGAGGGCCACCTCAAGGTGTCCACCTTCTCAGCGGACGGCAACGAGCTGGTGATTGCCACCGTTACCCCGGGCAACATCATCGGTGAGCTCGGCGTGCTGTCCACCGAGCCTCGATCGGCGACGGTGACGGCCACGACGCCAAGCCGCGCGTTGATCCTCACGCGAGAGGTCGTCATGGAACTCATCGAGCAACGACCGGCCGTGGCGATGGCCATGCTGCGACGTCTCGCCGGGATGGTAAGGAAAACCACGGAAGCGGCCAGCGACCTGGTCTTCCTCGACCTCAATCAACGGGTGGCCAAGTACCTGGTCGACCGGGCGGGCGATTCCTCGACCGAGCTCCGCATCGTGCAGGCCGATCTGGCCGCGGCCATCGGCGCCAGTAGGCAGCGAGTGAACGCCTCGCTCCAGGAGTTCCAACGACGGGAGTGGATCTCCCTGTCGTCAAGGAAGATCAGGATCCTCGACCCCGATGCCCTGAGCGACCTGGCCCGTCCCTGATCCGTCTCTGATCCGTCTCTGATCCGTCCCGAAGCCTGACGCATCCGGCCACCAGCCGGATCCGATCAGAGATGGCCCAGACCCAATCCGAGATTTTCCTGCCGATTGTCGCCGGCGTGACAGACCACCACCCCAAAGAGGCGCACGATGGAGTGGTCAGCAACCCACACGTTGGACCCGTGTTACGGGGAGATCGGAGATGACCGAGATGACCAAACTATTGGCGGAGTTGCAACGTTCGGAGTGCGTCTGGTCCGGAGCCGTCCGGGAGCCGGAGCTCGCGGTTGGACTGAACGACGAGGGAGGATGGTCATGACGAAGCTCACCGGTCGGTCAGCCATTTGGATCGAGGCCTTACGGCACACCAGCCTCTTCTCCAACTGCACCAAGAGCGAACTGCGTGCCGTCGCTTCACTGACCAGCATGAAGGATGTCAGGTCCGGGGTAGTACTCGCCGAACAGGGACAGCAGGGACGCGAGTTCTTCGTTGTGACGGAAGGGTCGGCCACAGCCACCCGGGACGGCGAGTGGTTGGCCGAGCTGCAGAGCGGGTCGTTCTTCGGCGAGCTGGCCCTGCTCGATGGCGGCGTCCGCACGGCAACGGTGGTGGCGGACACCGACATGTCGCTCCTGGTGCTGTCCAAGAACGAGTTCAACTCGCTCCAGTTCTCGGCGCCGTCCGTCGCCCACAAGATTCTCGTCGAGATGGCCCGACGCCTCCGGCGCACCTACGAGATGTGGGATGACAAGAAGGCTCCCGTCTTGAGCGAGGTTGCCTCCCTGTAGGCGCAACGGCCGAGGCCCAGCGAAGCCCGCTGGCTTCAGGACCCTTTCGGGGACGCAGGTGTAGCCGAGTCCGACGACGAGGGCACCGACGGACCAGGGTCAAGGTGGTGGTTGTCCCCCCCAACCGCCGCCTCGTAGGAGCCCGTGCCACTCCCGAGTGGCACGGGCTCCGGTCTCGCTGGAGGAACCGGGACGGTCCGCACCTTCGGTAGCCGGACCTCGAAGGTGGCCCCGCTGCCGGGGGGTCCCGGGACCAGCACCACCGTGCCCTCATGGGCCTGGACGATGGCGGCGACGATGGCGAGCCCCAGTCCCGCACCCCCTGACGAGCGGGACCGGGAGGGATCCGACCGGTAGAAGGGCTCGAAGATTCGGGCGGCGTCACGGGGATCGATCCCCGGTCCCTCGTCGTGGACGGTCAACACGGCCAGTGGGCCGTCGTCACCCACACTGATGACGACCCCGGCGCCGTCAGGCGTGTGTCTGATGGCGTTGACGGCGAGGTTGTCCACCACCTGGCGCAGCCGGTCGGCATCCCCATCGACCGTCACCGGACCGTCGGCGACGACCGTGACCGGGCGGTCCGGCCGGGCCGCGGCCAGACCTTCGGAGCACTGGGTAGCCAGAGCGGCGAGATCGACCGGCTCCAACCGGAGTGGGCGCTCGTGGTCGAGCTGGGCCAAGAGGAACAGATCGTCGACCAACGTGGACATCCGGGTGGCCTCGTCCCGTATGTGATGGAGCGAGACGGCGACATCGGCCGGCCGCTCCTGCATGCCGAGGTCGAAGAGCTCCGAGTAGCCGAGGATGGAGGTCAACGGGGTGCGCAGTTCATGGGAGGCGTCGGCCAGGAACCGACGGAGCCGTTCCTCGGACGCCGCTCGCTGGGCGAAGGCCACCTCGATCTCGTCGAGCATGGTGTTGAAGGCCAGACCCAGCTGGCCCACCTCGGTGCGCTCGGCCACCGGGGTGACCCGCTGGGACAGGTCCCCATGGGCGATGGCCCCCGCCGTCTTGGTCATCGACTCGAGCGGGCGCAGGTCCCGGCGCACCATGATCCACGAGAGCACCCCCAACCCCACCAGCACGGCGGCCGAGACGATGAGTTCGATGCCCAGCAGGCGGCGGAGGGTCGACTCGAGGTCGGTGAGCGGCAGGGCCACCACGATCACCCCCGTCCCGTCGGCCAGCGGTTTGGCCACGGCCCGGTAGGAGATGGAACCCGACCCCGAACCCGCCGTCGTGAAGTAGAGGTCCTTGGTGGCGGGCAGCCCGCTCCCGGGCAACGCCGCGGGGATCACCGGAGCCCGGGGGGCCTTCCCGCCGTAGGCGAAGAACAGGTGGGCCGCGACCACCCCCTTGGTCGTCCGCAGCTGTCCGTAGGTGCCCGGCGGGATGAGGACACCCCGGGCGCTGCCGCCGTGGGGCGACAGCAGCCCCCCACCGTTTCGAAAGGCGCCGGGGACCTGGGACCGGTTGGTCCCGTGGGGAACGGTGAAGGTGCGGGGGGCGGCGGGCACCTGGGGGCCGAGGCCCGACGAGGAGAGCAGGGCACGTCCGACGGGGAATGCGGCCGCTTCCAGCTGTTGGTCGACCCTGGCGGTCAGGAACGACTTCAAGGAGTTGTAGGTCACCACATCGGAGATGACCAGTCCGGCGGCCACCAGCCCGACCAACAACAGCAACAGGCGGAGCCTGAGCGTCACGAGCCGCCACCGGTCGCTCGTCGGGTCGGATCAGCCGTTCCGGACCCGGCCACACCTTCTCCCACCGGCTGGGTGCGCATGCTGTAGCCGATGCCCCTGACCGTGCGGATGAGGGGTGGGCCGTGGGCGTCGAGCTTCTTGCGCAGATAGCTGACGTAGACCTCGACCATATTGACCTTGCCGTCGAAGCTGTAGTCCCAGACCCGATCGCGGATCTGGGCCTTCGACACCACCTGGCCAGCGTTCATCATGAGGTAGTGCAGCAGTCGGAACTCGGTGGGCGTGAGTTCCACGGCCGCGCCGGCCCGATGGACCTCGTGGCTCTCCTCGTCCAGTTCGACGTCGGCGACCACGAGTCGCGGTCCGACCTCTTCATAGCCCTCGGCCCGGCGCAGGATGGCGTTGATGCGCAACAGGAGCTCCTCGACGCTGAAGGGCTTGGTCATGTAGTCGTCACCGCCGAGGGTCAGGCCCCGCAGGCGGTCGTCGAGGTCGCCTCGAGCGGTGAGGAAGAGGACGGGGATGTCGGCCGAGTGCCGCTCCTGGGCCATCCGCTCGAGCACGGTGAAGCCGTCGAGATCGGGAAGCATGACGTCGAGGACGATGAGGTGAGGGCGGAACTCCCCGATGGCTCGGAGGGCCTCGTTCCCCGAATGGGCCACTTCGACCGTGGCCCCGTGGATGTGCAGGGCCATGGTCACGAGGTCGGTGATACTCGGCTCGTCGTCGACCACCAGGATGCGGTGGTTCACCGTCGTCACCGGAACCCCGCCTGGTCCGCCTTGCCCATTCCGGCCCCGTCCATGCCCCCATGGTGACGGATGGTTCTGTGAGTTTGCTTAAAACCGGTGTTGCCAGCCTCCCGACGGCAGCAGACCCCCGGCCAGCGTGTAGGACCCAGGTCGGTCGGTGCACCGGCCGATGGCCAGCGGGGCGGCCAGGTCGGCGGCCAGGAAGGCCGCTACCAGGTCGTCGGGTTGGTCGGTGGCGAGGAGAAGTTCGTAGTCCTCCCCGCCGCCCAGGGCCTCCTCGGTGGTGGCGCCGTTCGCCACCGGCACCGTGTCGAGGTCCACTCCGACTCCGGACGCCTCGGCCAGGTGGACGAGGTCGGCGGCCAGGCCGTCGGAGAGGTCGATGGCCGCTCCGGCTCCGGCACGACGGGCCGTCTCGCCCTCGGCCACCCGGGCCACCGGTCGGCGGTGGGCCCGGACCAGATCCGAGGAGGGATGGCCGGTGAACTCCCTGTCGACGTCCGGGCCGCCGGCAGCGGCAGTCCGAAGCAGGCGGAGCCCAGCAGCCGACCGGCCGAGGGGACCGGTCACAAAGAGGAGGTCTCCGGGGCGGGCCCCGGCCCGGGCCAGCGGCGGCACCCCTTCGGGCGTCACGACCCCGAAGACCGTGGTCGACAGGACGAGCACCGGTGCCGCGGCAAGATCACCGCCCACGATGACGCACGATGTCTCCCCCGCCGCCCCGGCCAGTCCCACCCCCAAGCGGTCGAAGTCGGTACCCGGGGGCGCGGCCACCGAGACGAGGGCGTAGCTGGGTCGGATCCCCATGGCGGCGACGTCGGACACGGTGACCATCAACGCCTTGTAGCCCACGTCCTCGAGGGAGGAGTACGCCTCATCGAAGTGGACGCCCCCGACCAACAGGTCGGTGGCCAGCACCGACTGGCCCGACGACGGCGGGGTGACCACGGCGGCGTCGTCGCCGATCCAGATGTCACCCACCGGGGGCACGTCACCACCCGGAGCGCGCAACCGGGCCACGGCCTCGAAGCGGGAGCGCAGGCGGGCGATGACGGCGAACTCGTCGGTGGCGCCCGCTGTGCCGGCGGGGGGGTCGACCGGTGGGTCCGAGGCGCTCCCGGAATTGGGACTCATCACGTCCCTTGCCTAGCATTGACCCACACCGTCGCCGCTAGAATCGGTGGATAACCCGTGGACACGTGCCAGTGCGGCCCGGTCCCGGCAGAGCCCCACCGGAATCCCGAGGAGGACCACCCGACCCATGCCCCCCACCACCAACAAGAAGCTGATCGCATGGGTGGACGAGATCGCCGCGCTGACCGAACCCCAGAGCATCGAGTGGTGCGACGGGTCGGCCGAGGAGTACGACCGCCTGTGCCAGCTCCTGGTGGACAACGGGACCTTCACCAAGTTGGCCGACGCCAAGCGGCCCAACAGCTACTGGGCCCACTCAGACCCGGGTGACGTGGCCCGGGTGGAGGACCGCACCTACATCTGTTCGACCCTCGAGTCCGACGCCGGGCCCACCAACAACTGGCGGGATCCCGAGGAGATGCGCGGAGTCCTCACCGGCCTGTTCAAGGGGTCGATGCGCGGCCGGACCATGTACGTCGTGCCGTTCTCGATGGGACCCCTCGGCTCCTCCATCGCCCACATCGGCGTCGAGATCACCGATTCGGCCTACGTGGCCGTCTCCATGCGGATCATGACCCGGATGGGACGGGGTGCCCTCGAAGTGCTCGGCGAGGACGGCGAGTTCGTGCCCTGTCTCCACTCCGTCGGCGCACCACTGGCCGAGGGCGAGTCAGACGTGCCCTGGCCGTGCGACGCGGAGAACAAGTACATCGTCCACTTCCCTGAGACCCGTGAGATCTGGTCCTTTGGCTCCGGGTACGGGGGGAACGCCCTGTTGGGCAAGAAGTGTTTCGCCCTCCGGATCGCCTCGGTGATGGCCCGCGACGACAACTGGCTGGCCGAGCACATGCTCATCTTGAAGCTCACCTCGCCGGCCGGGGAGACCCGCTACGTGACAGGAGCCTTCCCCTCGGCGTGCGGCAAGACGAACCTGGCCATGCTCATCCCCACTCTCCCGGACTGGAAGGTCGAGACGGTGGGCGACGACATCTGCTGGATGAAGTTCGGCCCTGACGGGCGCCTGTACGCCATCAACCCCGAGGCCGGCTTCTTCGGGGTGGCCCCGGGCACCAACGTCCACACCAACCCGAACGCCATGCTCACCCTCGACGGGAACGCCATCTTCACCAATACCGCCCTCACCGACGACGGCGATGTCTGGTGGGAGGGCATGAGTGATGAGCCCCCGGCCCATCTCACGTCGTGGAAGGGCGAGGAGTGGACCCCTGAGTCGGGCACGCCCGCCGCCCACCCGAACGCCCGGTTCACCGTCCCCGCCGCTCAGGACCCCGCCATCGCCTCGGAGTGGGAGGATCCGGCCGGAGTCCCCATCGACGCCATCATGTTCGGCGGACGGCGGGCCTCGGTGGTCCCGCTCGTGTTCCAGTCGAGGGACTGGGAGCACGGCGTGTTCCTCGGCTCCATCATGGCCTCGGAGACGACGGCGGCGGCCGCCGGTGCCGTCGGCAACCTGCGGCGTGACCCCTTCGCCATGCTGCCGTTCTGCGGGTACAACATGGCCGATTACTTCGCCCACTGGCTGGACATCGGGGCCGGAGCCGACCCCGAGAAGCTGCCCAAGATCTTCTACGTGAACTGGTTCCGCAAGGACGAGGAGGGACGCTGGCTGTGGCCGGGCTACGGCGAGAACTCCCGGGTCCTCGAGTGGGTGTTCGAACGGGTCAGTGGCACCGGTGAGGCCACCGAGACACCCATCGGCTTTGTGCCCGCACCCGGGGCCATCGACACCGACGGCCTCGACGTCTCGCCCGCCGACATGGAGAAGCTCCTCACGGTCAACGTCGAGGACTGGCGGGCCGAGGTGCCGAGCATCCGGGAGCACTACGCCACCTTCGGGGACAAGCTCCCCACCCAGCTGGCCGCCGAGGTAGACCGGCTCGAAGAGCAGCTCGGCTGACGCCGCACGGCTCGGCTGACGCCGCCGTGCCGGGTCGTTGGACCGGGCCCGGACGCACCGTTTCGAACAAGACCTGCTTCGGTCCGTCCACGGTGATCGGCCGCGTCTAGGTGGCCGGTCGCACTGAGCGGGTCGCCCCCCGGCTTCCCTGCACGGCTCGCCGGGAGCTCATGTAGGACACCGCTCCGACGGCGGCCACGACGGCCATGACGAGGCTGCCCGCGGCCACGGGTAGCGAGAGCACTACCGGGACGAACGAGCCCACCACCCACATGAGCTGGAAGCGGGTCTCGAACCGGGCGAAGGCACGGCCTTGGTTGGACTCCCGGACGTGGCGCTGGACCAGTGCGTCGAAGGACGGCTTGGCCACCGAGCTGGCCAGGCCCACGGCCAGGGCGATGATGGCCCAGTACCACCGGGCCGTGTAGAAGGCTCCGCCCACGGTCACCGCCACCACGAGGAACAGCGATCCGGTGAGCATCTGCTGCTCGTTGAGCACCCGACGGATCCTCGCCACCAACAAGACACCGATCAGGGCTCCGGCCGTGAGGCCGCCGAGCACGAAGCCGAACCACCAGGTGGCCGCACCCGATCGCCGGAGCCCGAAGGCGAACAGGAAGGTGGTGAAGCCGACCAGGGCCTTCAGCACCGACATGGGCATGAGGGCGAGGATCACCTCGGTGTCGGCGATGGGTCGGTAGGCGGCGAGGTCCTCTTCGTCCCCCACCCACTCGGGATCGAAGTCCGGCGCCATCTCAATGGTGCCCGTGGCTGCGGTCACATCCAGATCCTCGTCGTAGGTGACGCGACCCCGACACGCCGACCGGTCAGCTTCTTGGCCAAACGGCGTGGTACCGGGAGCCGGGCCCCGGCCACCGCGGCCCCGGCGAACACGGCGATGCTCACCCAGATCACACTCGATGCCCCGCCGAGTTTCAAGATGAGCACGGCGGGGACGGCGAAGGCGAAACCGGCCAGGGAGGCCAGAAGCCCCAACCGGGCGTTCAGGGTGGCAAGGTCGGGCTCGACGGTGTCGATGCCGGTACCGGGATCCTGGATGCGGACTACCGGTGTGCCGTAGGGAGGGGTGTCGTTCGGTGTGGTCGGAGAGCCTGGTGTCATGCCCGCCCACACGTCCTCGTCCCGGGAGGTGTCGCGGGTGCCGGTGGCGTCGGGGGCGCCCGGGGTGTCGGGGGTCACATCCAACATGCCGAGAGCGGCCATCTCGGGGACGAGGGCGCCTTTGGTCACCAGGTAGACCTTGGACAGGACGAGCATGGCGAAGGCCTCGGGGAACAGCAGCAGCGAGTGGATGTCCCGGGCCAGGAAGGGACAGAGGGCGGCCCGCCCCACCGCCGAGGCCACCACCATGGCCCGGCGGGCCCCCCGGCTGCGATCGATGAGCGGACCGAGAGCCGGCGCCACCACGGCGAAGGGGCCCATGGTCAACAACAGGTACAAGATGACCTTGTCCTTGGCCGCGGTGGGCGAGATGGAAAAGAACAGCGAGCCGGCCAGGGAGACGGCGAACATGGTGTCCCCCGCCGTCATGAGCACGTGGGTAAGGGCCAGGCGTCCAAACGGCCGGCGCTGGTCGAACAGGTCGGTGATAGCCGACCGGGCCAAGCGCTTGAACTGGTCGCTGCGCTCGCGAACACCCACGAAGTCATGGTAGGCGGCAGGGACCCTGCCACCGGCGCACCGAGGTGCCCGGCGGCCGTCCCGGAGGCCGGTGGGACTCCCGGCGGTACCATCGCGTCATTCCCCACCTGCCATCGACCCGGAGGAGCCCATGCCGGTCAACGCCTACGTGCTGATCCAGACCGAGGTCGGAAAGGCGGCCACCGTGGCCCGGACCGTATCGGCCCTCGACGGGGTGCTGGCTGCTGAAGGGGTGACCGGACCCTACGACGTCATCGTCCGCACCGAGGCCGAGACCGTCGACGAGCTCGGCCGGATGGTGGTCGAGGCCATCCAACTCATCGACGGCATCACCCGCACGGTGACCTGCCCGGTGGTGAACCTCTAAGACCTAGACGCGCCCCTAGCTGATGGCCTTCGACGCCCGCAGCTCGGCCACCTCGTCGGCGTCGAGACCCCAGTCGATCAGGGTCTCGTCGGTGTGCTGTCCCGGATTGGGCGGTGGCCGCCGGATGGAGCCCGGCGTCCGACCGAAGCGTGGTGCAGGAGACGGTTGCACGACGCCGGCCACCTCGGTGAAGGTCTCCCGGGCGGCCATGTGGGGGTGGGACGGGGCCTCCCAGGGCGACAGCACCGGGGCCACGCAGGCATCGGTACCCTCGAACACCGAAGTCCACTCCGCTCTCGTCTTGGTGGCGAAGAGGCGGGCGAACCGCTCTTTCATCGGCGGCCAGAACTCGCGGTCCATCTGGGCGGGCAGGTCCTCGCCCTCGAGTTCGAGACCCCGGAGCAGGGCGGCGTAGAACTGGGGCTCGATGGCCCCGACAGCCATGAACCCACCGTCCGCCGTCTCGTAGACCTCGTAGAAGTGGGCCCCGGTGTCCAAGAGATTGGTCCCCCGCTCTTCGTGCCAGATGCCCGAAGACCGGAGGGTGTAGGTCATGGTCATGAGGGCGGCGGCTCCGTCCACCATGGCCGCGTCCACCACCTGGCCGAGGCCGGTCTGGCGGGCGTTGATGATGGCCGCACACATCCCGAAGGCCAGCATCATGCCGCCGCCACCGAAGTCGCCCACCAAGTTGAGGGGCGGGAAGGGCCGCTCACCGGCTCGGGCCATGGGCTCGAGCGCACCGGCCAGGGCGATGTAGTCGATGTCGTGCCCGGCGGCCGAGGCCATGGGGCCTTCTTGGCCCCACCCGGTCATGCGTCCGTAGACGGTCGGATTGCGGGCCAGGCACACGTCGGGACCCATGCCAGACGCTCGGCCACGCCAGGTCGGAAGCCTTCCATGAGACCGTCCGCCCCCTCGACCAACCGGAGGACCAGACCCACGCCGTCAGGGTGCTTGAGGTCGACGGCCACCGACCGCCGCCCCCGGTTCATGAGATCGACGTGGGGCTCGGTGTTGGGCGGATACGTGGCCCGCTCGGCGCGATCGATGCGGATGATGTCCGCACCGGCATCGGCCAGCATCATGCCGGCGAACGGTGCGGGCCGAGGCCGGCCAGCTCGACGATCCGGACGCCCTCGAGCGGCCCGCTCACCGGCCGGCCACCGGTCGGGACGAAGTGGTGATGTGCATGGGCGGATGCTGGCCCAACGCTCTGCGGGGGTCGAAATGCATCCGGCCTCGGCGTGTACCCTGGCCCTGGCATCCGACCAGGTCGACGGCCGCGGTTGGGACCGGGAGACCGAGTCCGAGGAGCGTGCCGGTTGGCCGAACCGACGTGCACGGGGACCGGGTCGGGTCAACCTGATCGGCGACCACACCGACTACAACCAGGGCCTGGCCCTCCCCATGGCCATTCCCATGGGTGTCACCGTCTCGTTTCTCGCCGACGCCCCCACCCTGACCGTGACGTCGACGTCCTCGACGAGTACGCAGTGGTCCCCCTCGATGCTGACCCCACGACCGTCGAGCCCCCTGGGCCCGCCTGGTGGCGGCGGTGGCATCCCAGGCGGACTCGGGCGGGCGGCACCGTGGACATCGACTCGACCCTGCCGCTCGCTCGGGGCTGTCGTCCAGTGCCGCCCTGTCGGTGGCCTTGGCCATCGTCTTCGGCGCCGCGTCGGCAGACAGCGACCCCGACCGCCTGGCCCGGCTGTGCCAGGAGGCCGAACATCGGATCGGCGTCCATGGGCTCATGGACCCGTTGGTCTCCGCTGCGGGCCGGTTCGGCACGCCATGCTGATCGACTTCGACGCCGGAACTCGCCGCCACATCCGGATCCCCGACGACGTGGAGATCGTGGTGGTCGACAGCGGCCAGCGTCGCTCGCTGACCAACTCGGCCTACGCCGAGCGGGTGGCCAGTGCCGGGCCGCCGCCGAGGTCGTGGGGCCCCTCGGCGGCGTGCCCCCGACGACCTGGTCGCCCCGGAACCCGTACTGGCCCGCCGGGCCCGACACGTGGTCACCAGTGCGCCCGGGTCCGGGACACTGCCTCGGCCCTCCTGGCCGACGACCTGGTCGACGGCCGGGGCCCTGTTGGCCGCCCGCCGCCCGCAGTCTGGCCGGTGGCCCTGCGCCGTCTCGACGCCCGTGCTCGACGATCTTGGTGGCGGCCCTGACAGCCAACCCGGCGTCCTCGGGTTCCCGAATGACCGGGGCCGGCTTCCGGGGGGGATCGTCGCCCTCACCCGTCCCGGTGCGGTCGACGCCGGTGCCTGGCCGACGCCGGCCTGGCGGATTGCGGCATGCGACGGCGCCCTCGTCGGGGGGTCGTGACCGGCGGCGACACCGCTCGTCGGTCGGCCTCCTGTTGCTAACC
>CAWJSI010000012.1:0-333476 GCA_963845485.1 uncultured Acidimicrobiaceae bacterium
ACGAAGATGAGGGTGCCGATCCCGGCGGCCAGCAGTCCGGGCACCAGCACCAGGCCGAGGACCGGGCCACCCAAACCGGACGCCTCCATCAACAGGAAGGCCCCGAGGATGGGGGAACCGAGCAGGGCGCTGATGGCGGCGAAGTACCGGCCGATGCGATGACCACGGCGGCCGTCGGGGGGGCGTCTTTTTTGGCCAGGTGCACAGCCAGCGCCCCCAGCCCGCCGCCGATGGCGATGAGTGGTGCCTCGGGGCCGAGCACCACGCCGAGGCCGAGGGTGGCGAGCGAGGCGATGATCACCCCGGGGAGCTCGGCGGCGGTGGGCGCCCCTCCCGCCTTGAACCCTTCGGCCGGCTTGTGGCCGGAGGTGCCCGGAAGGTAGCGGATGGTGGCGCCGACCAACACGCCGGCGATGGCCAGGGCGGGAAGTGGCCACCACGGTGGCGTCCCCTTGAAGCCGAGCCCGGTGGGGATCGAGCTGTAGCACCAGTTCTGGAGGAGGCTGACGAATTTGAGGAAGAAGTAGGCGATGGCCGAGACGGGTACGCCGATGAGGGCCGCCAGGACGAGGAGCTGCACGTAACTTCGGGACCGCAGCATGGCCATGGGGTCGGCAGCCACCGCCGCGGCCGCCGCGGCGGGGTCGGCCGCCGGAGGCGGGTTTTGCGCCGTGGTGCTCACGAAACCGCCTGCCCCGCCGCGCCGAGCAGGGGGCGACGGGCCGAGTCGGCTGGACCGGGCGATGGGTCGTGGTGTGACGAACCGGCGGCCACCATCCCGTCCATCTCGTCACCGGTACCTTTCCCTAGACGCCCACCCGCCCAGAGGACATTAGGCCGAATCGGCGTCGAGGTCGGGTGTCCTGGGCCCGGTTGCCGCCCGTCACTGGGGTTGCGAACTCCGCACCCGGATATGACGAGAAGGGCAGCCCGGAGGGGCGGTGAGGAGCCGGATCACCCCAAATTCGGCGGTTCCACCACTATGGTGCATGGTCGTCCCCGATCAAGGAGTACCACCGACCATGCTTGCGTACACATATCCCCTACTAAGCATCTTCTGGACGATGCTCGAGTTCTTCTTCTTCGTCCTGTGGATCTGGTTGCTCATCTACATCTTCATGGACATCTTCCGGAGTCACGACATGGGCGGGTTCGCCAAGGCCCTCTGGGTCCTGTTCGTGATCATCCTCCCGTTCCTCGGCGTCCTCATCTACCTGATCGCCCGTGGCGGCAGCATGCACGAGCGGGCCGAGAAGCAGGCCCAGCAGCAGCAGCAGGCCTTCGACGAGTACGTCAAGCAGGCGGCGGGGTCGTCGGCCGGCAACAGTGCCGACGAGTTGGCCAAGCTGGCCGACCTGAAGGCCAAGGGTGTGCTGACCGACGCCGAGTTCGAGGCTCAGAAGGCCAAGATCCTGAGCTGAACCCAGCCGGTGAGGGCCGCTCCGGCGGCCGGATCCACGCGACGGCCACTCCACGGGCTCAACGCCCACGGGGTGGCCGTCGTCGCGTCCGGGGTTCTTAGAGATGCGGCCCTGGTCAGCGACGCTCGATTCGATCAAGGGCATACCGGGCGGATCCCGGTTTCGGGAAGAACCGGCCGTTACAGTGGCCCGGTGCCCTCCGGTGACGAACCACCCCCCGACGTCGACGCCCTCCGCAGCCAGGTCGACGAGCTGCAGCACGAGAACGCTGCGTTGAAGCAGTCCGGGGCGGTAGCCAAGTCGGACAAGGGCCCGCGGTGGCGCCGGATCCTCTCGTGGGTGCTGGTCGTCCTGGCCTGCCTGCTGGCCGTGATCTCGGTCTTCGTCGTGTTCGCCAGGAATCAGCTGCTGAACACCGACGCCTACGTCAGCACCGTGGCCCCGTTGGCCACCAATCCGGCCATCCAGACCCAGGTGGCCACGCGGGTGAGCGAGGAGCTCGTCGCCCGGACCAACCTGAACTCGCGGGTGAAGAACGCGCTGCCGGCCAAGGCCGGCTTCCTCGCCACCCCCATCACCGATGAGGTGAAGACTGTCACCTACTTGGTGACCCTGAAAGTGGTGCAGTCCCCCCAGTTCGAAAAGGTCTGGGTGGCGGCCAACCGGGCCTCCCACAAGCAGCTCGTCAATGTGCTGACCGGTACCCAGCAGGGCGCGGTCAGCACGAAGAACGGGCGCATCACCATCGACCTCAGCCAGGTCGAGGTCAAGGCCAAGCAGGCGCTCGACGCCCGGGGGATCACCGTCTTCGACAAGATCCCCGCCGTGCGCGGCCTCAACTACGTGCTGTTCCAGTCGGACAGCCTGGTCCACGTCCAGAAGCTGGTGAAGTTCCTGAACAAGCTGGCCATCGTGCTCCCCATCATCACGCTGCTGTTCTTCGCCGGAGCCATCGTGCTGGCCCGCAACCGACGGCGCGGGCTGGTGCGCTCGGCCGTCGGCCTGGCCCTGTCCATGGCGCTCATCCTCATCCTCATCGCCGTGGCCCGTAACCAGTACCTGGCCGGCATCAAGCCGCCCCAGTCGCCGGCCGCCCAGTCGGCCGTGCTCGACATCGTCACCGCCAATCTTCGTAACGCGGTGCGCATCATCCTCATCGTGGCCGCCCTGATCGCCATCGGCGGGCTGATCGCCGGTAACCGGTGGGTCCGGTCCAAGGTCGGCGCTGCCGGCAAGCCGGGGTGGCTGACCGGCGGCCCCGTCCATGACTTCGTGGCCCTCCATCGCAAGGCACTCCAGTGGGGGGTCCTGGCCGTGGGCCTGCTCATCCTCGTCATCTGGGGGAACCCCACCACCCTGGTCGCCGTGGTCGTGGTGCTGGTCACCTTGGCCGTCGTAGGGCTGGTCGGCCTCTACGCCGGGCGGGGCACCCGTCTGGTTGCGGCCGCTCCCAATAGCCCCGAGAGCGGAGGCGGCGGGGCCGAGGGGTGAGCGGGCCGGCCTCCCCGCCACCGGGTCCCGGGGCCCGGGAGTGGTGGCGGGTCGTCGAGCCGGTCCACGCCGTCACCTACTTCGCCGCCGAGTCCCGTCAGGGGCTGGCCGCCGCCGGCCTGCGTGGCTTTTGGATGGGGTACTTCGCCGCCCGCGTGGCCCCCGTCGGTCCGGTCGGCCCGTCCACGGTCACCGCCACCTTCTTCAACTTCCATCCCGCCATGGTGCGCCGGTCACTTCCCGACGCCTGGTCCTTTTCCACCCCCGCGGCCGTGTTGGCGGCCCGGCGGAGCTCGGCCGGCTCCGCCCTCCGTCGCCTGGCTCCCTCGATCGAGGACGTCGCCGGGACGGTGGTCCCGCTCGTGGCTCGCGTGGTGGCGGCGGCCGACGGCGCCGGTCGGGTGCTCTTCAGTGCCAACCGAGACCTCGATCCGGTCGACGATCCGGTCGAGGCTTTGTGGCAGGCCTGCACCTGTCTCCGGGAGCATCGGGGGGACGGCCATGTGGCCGCGCTCACCGCAGCCGGACTCGACGGATGCCAGGCCCTGGTGCTCTTCGCCCTCTCCGAGCAGCTCCCGACCCAGATGTTCCTCGATGCTCGGGGTTGGTCGGCTGGGGAGTGGGAGACGGCCCGGGCCGGACTCGAACGGCGCGGCCTGGTCGACGCCGGCGGGATCGCAGCGGCCGGGGTGGAGCTCCGGGCCGCCATCGAGCGCACCACCGACGACCTCGCCGCCCCGCCCTTCGCCGTGCTGTCCGACGACGAGACGGAACTCGCCCACGCGACGCTGTCGGAAGTGGCCGAGGGGGTGACGGCTGCCGGTGAGATCCCCTTCCCCAATCCCATGGGCCTGCCATCCCCACCCGCCCGCCGGCGCTGAGAGCGCCCCGGGCCCGCTGATCAGGCCCGCGGACGGGTGGCGACCGGTTCGTCGACCGGCCGCGGCTCGGTCGGGGGATCCCCGTCACCAGGGCCGTCGGCGCCCTCCCAGGTCCCAAACGACGAGGCGATGAACTCCTCGGTCTCCTGTTGGGCCGCCACCATCCGCTTCTCTGCCCCGGCGGCCAACAGCCGTCCGAGCACAGGTATCTCCCAGAGGGACTCGGCCCGCATGATGGCCATGACCACGGGCACCAGGTGCTCGGCGGTGTCGAACACCACATAACGGGGGAGCCACTCGGGCTCGTACTTGGCGTTGAAGCGCCACAGGGACTCGATCTGGGCGAAGCTCGACAGCCGCTTCAAGAACCACCGTTCGGCCCGCTGCATGGTCCCGTCCCCCTTGTCCCCCGAGAGGGTCGACCGCAGGGTGGCGAAGTTGAGGCTGAGGCCCTGATAGCCGCCGGCCCTCAGGTGCTCGATGGTGGCGACCAGGGCGAAATCGAGGAGCCCGTTGGGGTGGTCGGCCGGATCCCGACGCATGAGGTCGAGGGAGTAGCCGTTGATGCCCGGGGCCGGCACGAACTGGCACATGGCGGCGGCCGACCCGTCCGGGCCGCGCACCACGACCAGGAGCAGGCCGGTGTCGCGCGGGTCGAACACCCGCCCGAGCATCATCGAGAAGCCCCGCTCGTGCTCGCCCTGCCGGCTCAGTCCCATGAGGGTGGTGAGCTCGCTGGCCAGGGCCGGGTCGAGGTGGGCGGGATCGTGGAAGGTGGCCGTGTAGCCGTACTTCTTGATGCGGTTGTTGGCCTGGCGCAGTCCCTTCATGCTCCCGCCCGACAGGGAGAAGGACTGGGCCCTCACCACGGCTTCGTCACCCAGGTAGATGTTGTGCATCCCCGAATCGCGGTAGACGGGCAGCCAGTCCTCGCCGGCCCCCATCACCGAGGTGACCCAGCCGTGGCTGTCGGCGAACCGGCGGAACGCCCCCCAGACCTGTTCCCGCTCGTTGCGGGGGCCGATGGGGTCGGGGGAGATAAGGCACACCCCGCCGTAGACGGCGTAGGCCACCAGGCTGTCCCGGTGGAAGAACCACTTCTTGTCCGACCGGAGAGCGAAGTAGTCGAGCGTCGAGATCCCGTGGCGCCGGACGATGTCCCGGGCCCGGAACTCCGCCGTCCGGCCCGAGGTGAGCCGCCGGTCGACCACCGGTCGGGTCAGGAGGAACAGGGCCAGGGCCACGATGGAGAGGCCGATGGCCAACAGGGCCGGGCCGAGGAACCGGTCGGCCCGTTCGGGGAGGGGCACGGTCTTGATGCCGACCAGGCGTTCGGACACCGCCCACATCGCCGTCCACCACGGGATGTGGGTGTGGTGGCGGTGGCCGATGTGGGTGAACAGCTCGATGGACGCCGCGGTGAGGACGGTGAGCCCGACCACGCCCACACCGAGGGCGATGAGAGCCGAGCGCAGTGAGGACCAGTCCGAAGCGGCCTGGAAGTCCCGCCGGTTGACCAGGAGCAGGATCAGGACGGCCAGGGCGAAGAGCGACTCTTCGACGTCCGCCCCGGCGATGAGGTGCAGCACGATGGTCCCAGCGAGGAGGACCACCGCCACCCGCCAGGCCCGGCGCTGCCCCCGGAGAATGCCCCGACCGAGCGCCACGAGGGCCAGGCCGGCCATGGCGATGAGGGCGCCGGCGGCTTCGCTCGCCCGCAGCGGGAGGATCTCGAGCACCACGTGGAGACGACCCCGCAGGGGCGGGGTGATGGCGTCCAGCAGGTCGATGATGCCGGCAAAGAGGATGGCCGCCGACGCCCACCGGCGCACGCGGCGGGTCCGGCGGTGGGCTTGGCGGAGGTCGGGTGCGGGTGGCCAGGACTGGCCCATCGGGAACGAGGCCACGAGTGAGGGATGCAGGCTCCGCTCGTGGCCACCCCGGGCGATGACCCGCTCGAGGACGTTGGGCGACGCCAGCTCATTACGGGCCAGGAGCATGCGCACGTGCAGCTCGGCGCCCGTCTCGAGTTCGACCCAGCTGACGCGCTGGTTGGGGAGGAAGACCGGCGGCAGGCCGAGCCGGCCGCGGCGCTCCTCCACCACCTCGGCAGTGGCGCCAACGTTGGCGTAGAAGCCGACCCCGAGGTGGGTGAGCTCGGACTGGAAGGTCGCCGCGGTGATGAGCCCGGCGTAGCCCCGGCCCACCAACCGACGGGCGGCGTCCCGGGCCGTGTCGTTGGCCCCGGCCTCGGCCTGGACGGTGTCGAGCGCGCCACCTCCGAGTACGGCCCACATCCTCCGGGTGAGGAGCCCGAGCACCAGCGCCAGGACGGCCAGGACGACCAGGGAGACCAGGGCGGCGATGACCAACTGGTCGCCGAAGTCGGCGGTGTGGGCGTGGCGGATGGCCCGGGCCGGTAGTCCCGAACCCAGGTGGCCCGAGACCCACGGGGTCACCGCTACCCGCAGCAGGCCGGCCACGACGAAGGGGACGAGGAGCCACCAGGCGTAGCGCCCGAGCCGGCGGTAGAGGGTCCGAGAGACGACGAACCGGGAGAGGGCCGAAGGGTCGGCGAGGCGGTTGAGGCCGACCAGCCAGGGCGAGTCCTCGCCGGATTGGGCGGCGAGTGACCGCCAACCCCGGCCGGCGGGGGTCGGGCCGATGACGCCTGGCTTGGCGTCGGCGGCCGGGTCGAACTCCGTTTCGATCCCGCTGCATCCCGAGGCATAGGCGTGCTCGCCCGGCTCGACCCGCACCACCCGGGTACCGGTAGTGGTGCGGAGGTGGAGGTCGACCGGCCCGGCCTGCTCGACGCCCCGTGCTGCGATGCCGGCCACCGCTTCGGGGTCGGTGTCGTAGCCCGGCTCGTGGGTTCCGGTCTGGCGGATGATCCGGCGCTCGTTGACGCTGAGGAACCGGGACAGAGCCTGCTCTAGGGCCGGGTGGGCCTCGATGGACCTCTGGGCCTCGACCAGGGGGGTGGCACATCCCGAGAGGTCGAAGAGATTGCCGGCGATGATGAGGATTCCCGGGCCGTCCCAGGTATCGAGGGCGCGGGCCAACTGGGCGGTGACGGCCAGGGTCGAGGGTGTCGCCTCGGGGGTGAGCAGGATGTCGCTGACCACCATGACCCGACGTCCGAGTGGCACGTCCACCCGGGTGGCACCGGGTTCGGGGGAGAAGTGGGACGCCACGGCGCTCTTCCGCAGCCCTTCGAGGTCAATCTCGCTAGACGTCTGGGTGGGCGCACGCACGGCCCCTCCATCGTAGAGGCCTGTCGCCGATAGGCTGAGGCACGCCGGCGGGGGGCCCACCCTCCGCTCGGGCTACGGTGAGACGGGATGTAATCCCTGGTCAGGCCGCACCTCGCCGGGAAGTCACGGGAACAGGGGAGTCATGGCTGAGCACACCGCAGGGGGATCCGGCACCGGGGAGCCCTCCCCGGCAGCGGCCACCATCGAGGACTACTTCTCCGAAGAACGGCGGTTCCCGCCGTCTGCGGCCTTCCGCCAGCAGGCGGTCGTGAACGACGCCGGGGTCTACGAGCGGGCCGGGCAGCGACTGGACCGCCTTCTGGGCCGAGCAGGCCGGGTCCCTCGACTGGTTCACGACCTGGGACACCGTCCTCCAGTGGGATCTCCCCGTTGCCCGGTGGTTCGACGGGGGAACGCTCAACGTCTCCTACAACTGCCTCGACCGCCACGTGGCCGCCGGCCGGGGGGACACCGTGGCCTTCCACTGGGAGGGGGAGCCCGGCGACACCCGCACCATCACCTACGCCCAACTGCTCGGTGACGTCTGCCGGTTCGCCAACGTGCTCCGCGGGCTCGGTGTGGGCCGGGGTGACCGGGTGGCGATTTACATGCCCATGATCCCCGAGCTGGTGGTGGCCATGCTGGCCTGCACCCGCATCGGTGCCGTGCACTCGGTGGTCTTCGGAGGGTTCTCCTCGGACGCCTTGCGGGACCGCATCCTCGACGCCCAGGCCCGGGTGGTGCTGACCGCCGACGGCGGGTTCCGACGCGGGGCGGCGGCCGGTCTGAAGGCCAACGTCGACGTGGCCGTGTCGGAGTCGCCCTGTGTGGACCACGTGGTCGTGGCCCAGAGGACGAGCGTCGGCGACGACGGGGCCAAGCCCTCCATGACCGCCGGGCGTGACCACTGGTGGCATGAGTTGCTGAGCGGCGAGGACATGGCGGCCGGCGGCGCCCCGGGCGAGGAGTGCGCCCCCGAACACATGGACGCCGAGGACCTCTTGTTCATCCTCTACACATCGGGGACGACGGCCGCCCCGAAGGGCATCATGCACACGACGGGTGGCTACCTCACCCAGGTGGCCTTCACCCACCGGGCCGTCTTCGACCTGCACCCCGAGCGTGACGTCTACTGGTGTGCCGCCGACATCGGCTGGGTGACCGGACACAGCTACATCGTCTACGGCCCCCTGGCCAACGGGGCCACCTCGGTCATGTACGAGGGCACCCCCGACTTCCCCGAGCGGGACCGATGGTGGTCGATCATCGAGCGCTACGGGATCACCATCCTCTACTGCGCCCCGACGGCCATCCGCACCTTCATGAAGTGGGGCACCGAGTACCCCGATCGGCACGACCTGACGTCCCTGCGGGTGCTGGGATCGGTGGGGGAGCCCATCAACCCGGAGGCCTGGATGTGGTATTCGACCACCATCGGCGGTGGGAACTGCCCGGTGGTCGACACCTGGTGGCAGACCGAGACCGGGGCCATCATGATCGCCCCCCTCCCGGGTCTCACCGAGACCAAGCCCGGTTCGGCCACCTTCCCCCTTCCGGGCATCGGTGCCGAGGTGGTCGACGAGGAGGGGAACCGGGTGGAGCGGGGCGGCGGCTACCTCACCCTCACCCGGCCCTGGCCCTCCATGCTGCGGGGCATCTACGGCGACCCCGAGCGCTACCGGGAGACCTACTGGAGCCGCTTCGACGGCCGCTACTTCGCCGGCGACGGGGCCAAGATCGACGACGACGGTTATCTGTGGCTGCTCGGTCGGGTCGATGACGTGATGAATGTCTCGGGCCACCGCATCTCCACCACCGAGGTCGAGTCGGCCCTGGTCGACCACCCGAGTGTGGCCGAGGCAGCCGTGGTCGGGGCCTCGGACCCCACCTCGGGGCAGGCCATCGTGGCCTTCGTCACCCTCCGGGCCGACGCCGGCGCCCCCGACGACGAGAAGGGCCAGGCCCTCCGCCGCCACGTGGCCGAAAAGATCGGCCCCATCGCCCGACCCAAGACCGTGGTGTTCACCGACGAGCTGCCGAAGACCCGCAGCGGCAAGATCATGCGCCGGTTGCTGCGCGACGTGGCCGAGGGGCGCGTGCTCGGCGACACCACCACCCTGGCCGATCCGGCGGTGGTCGAAGAGATCCGACGACTGGCGGCTTCGTCGCCGACCGACGAGTGAGCGCGTCCCTCGGACCGTCCAACTGGGCGTGGCGCGACGGACCGGTCACCACCCCGGGCGAGGCCGTGGTGTTCGACGTGGACGGCGTGCTGTCCGACGCCGTCGGTCGCCAGCACTTCATCGAGCGGGGCCGCCGCGACTGGGACGCCTTCTTCGAGGCCTGCGGGGACGACCCGATCATCGGGGAGCTGGTGCGGGTGCTGGAGCTGCTCGACCCACGACTGCAGGTGATCTTGTTGACCGGTCGTCCCATGCGGGTCCAACCCCAGACGTTGGCCTGGCTCGAGCGCTACGGGCTGCGCTGGGACCTCTTGGTGATGCGCTCCCGGGGGGACTACTCCCAGGTCACCTGGTTCAAGAGGGACAGTGTCGATGAGCTCCGTTCCTACGGCTTCGACCTCCGCCTGGCCTTCGAAGACGATCCCAACAACTTCGCCATGTTCCACGCCGAGGGCATCCCGTGCGTCTACATCCATTCGGGGTACTACGAGTAGACCGTCCTCCCCTCCCAAGGGGCAGCTACCCGGTAGTTCGACGCTCCGCCCGTGGGGGACGGCCCTCTACCCGGGCTCAGACGTCCAGCCGACGGCTCCTCTGCGCGACCACCCATCCGGCGGCCAGCGCCAGCCCGGCCAGGGCCACGGGGCCGAGATCGCCGAAACGCACGTACACGGTCCACCCGTCCCGGCGCGACAGCGTGGCCGACACGATGCCGGGAGCCCCGAGGACCGACCGCTCGAGCAGCGTGCCGCGGTTGGTGATGGCGGCGCTGTACCCGGTGGGGGCGGCCTGGAGCAGGTCCCGCCCCTGTTGGGTGGCCTGGATGATCGAGGCGGCGATCTCCTGGGTGGGGACCTGGGCGGTGGCGTAGGACGAGGTGTTGGTCGGGACGATGAGCACCTGGGCACCGTGGCGGACCGAGTCCCGGCCCCGGTCGGCGTAGAAGACCTCGTAGGAGACCATGGCTCCGAGTGGCGCAGCCGGCGTCTCGAGGAGGCCCGTGCCGCTGCCGGGCACGGCGTCGCGAGGCACGGCCGACAGGTTGCCCAAGTGGGCGAAAAAGTGTCGGAAGGGCACGTACTCACCGAAGGGAACGCGGTGGACCTTCTCGAATCGGGCCACCAGGGAACCGTCGGGGCCGAAGGCCACGATCTCGTTCCGGAAGGTCGTCGTCGACACGGTCTCGGTGATCCCCACTACGAGGGTGGTGCCGAGGCTGCGGGCCAGGTCGGAGAGGGCAGCCTCTTCGGGGGAGTGGTCGAGGGAGACGCCGAGGGAGACCACGTCCTCGGGCCACAGCACCAGCTCGGGTGACGTGCCGTGATCCTGGCGGGTAAGGGCGCGGGTCTCGGCCAGTTGCGCAGCCAGCACGACCGCCGGGTCGATCTGGGACTGGGAGAAGCCGCGAGCGCCGCCACCTTGGATGGCGGCTGAGGTCACCGTGCCGAGCGCGGGCCCGCCATCGGGGGCGTGATCGGCGGCCGCGCCCACGAGGACCACGACGAGGAGCGCCACGGTTCCCGAGGCCACCAGGGGCCCGAGGCCGGCCACCGCCCCGGAGACGAGACCGCTCCGGTCGACCGGGTGGCCGCTCCCGCCATGGCTATGTCCCTCGGATCGGGCGAACCGGCGGGCCCGGGAGCCGTCCCGCACAAGCTCCACCACTGCTGTCGTAAGGGCGCCCAGGCCGGCCCCGCCCAGGTAGACGGCGATGGTCAGCCCGAGGGGTCCGCCCAGGCGGGCCACTCCGAGGAGGGGCCCGTCGGCCTGACCCAGGAACACGCCACCGATGGGAAGGCCGCCGAAGGGCCACCGCATCCGGGCCGCCTCGGCCAGCGTGAGGGCGGCGGGAAAGGCCAGCACCCGCGCCATCACCGGTCCGGAGGGGACGAACCCACTGCCCACGGCCATGAAGGCGGCCTCCACCCCCATCAGGACCAGCGCCCCGGGAAGGGTGAAGGACCGGGCCCACCACAGGCCCGGGACAGAGAGCCCGAGCCCGGCCAACCAGCCCGCCCACAGTCGGGTCCGGAAGCGCAGGCCCCCAAGGCGCCACCAGAGGAGGGCGGCCGACGGGAAGGCCAGGATCCACCATCCCCACGGGGGGAGGGAGAGGGCCAGGCCGACGCCCGAGGCGATGGCCGGTGCGGCCACCGCCCCCCGACGTGGCACCACCGTCGATCGGCGGTGCTGGGTCATGGTCACCCGGGAGGGGCGCCACCGGGGTGCTGCCTGGTCGGCCGGCACCGACGAAACCGTCGGGGGTACCGGGGTGGTCACGGTGGAGCGGCGGGACCGACAGCATCGACCTCGGCGGCCGGCGGGGCGAGGGACGCCACCACCCGCCGCGCCGCCGCCCGGCCGCTGCCGATGCACGCCGGGATGCCCACTCCCCGGAGGGCGGCACCGGCCACCGCCAGTCCGGGTACGGGGTCGAGGTCCGCCTCCATGCGGCCGACCCGAATCAAGTGGCCCACCTCGTACTGGGGGAAGGCTTCGTCCCAGTGCGTCACTGTGGCGAGGAGCGGTTCCCCACGGATGCCGACAAGCGCGCCGAGTTCACCCACCACGGCGTCGACCAGAGCGTCGTCGTCGAGGGCGGCGAAGCGCGTGTCGCCGAAGCGGCCGACCGAGGCACGGAGCAGCACCTCACCGGGCCGGGCCAGATGGGGCCACTTGCGGTCGAGGTAGGTGCACCCGGTGACGAGGGCCGACCCGCCGGCCACGATCGACGTCCGCGGCACGAGGAAGCCGGTCCCGTAGAGCGCTCTCGGGACCGAGGACTCGGCGAAGGCGAGGGTCACTACCGCCACCGACGCGTAGCGGATGGCGCTCAACAGACCGGCGGCGGCCGGGGCGTGGGGGGCGAGGAGCACCGCAGTGCGGGGAGCCGGGGTGGCCAGGACCACACCGTCGAACGGCTGGGGCTCGGTCAGGCCCGAGTCGCCCGCCCTGGCCGAGGAGGGATCGGGGACGAGGGTCCACCGGGCCGCCGCGCCCCGCCCGTTTTGGCGGTCCAGCGAGTCGATCGGCGTACCGGGACGGAGGGTGACGCCGCGGGTTTCCACGGCGTCGACTAGGGCGTCGACCAGGGCGGCGGTGCTGGTGAGGAGCGACCAGAACACGGGGGTGCCCGGGCCGGGCCCCGACCGGGCGGCGGCGGCCAGAGCCACGCCGAGGCGGCGCATGAGACTTCCCGAGTGATGTGATGCGGCGATCAGCACCGGGAATGTGGCCGCCGCACTCAGCTCATCGGCACTCCCGGCGTTGATTCCTCCGATCAGGGGGTCGGCCAGGCGATCGACGACGGCACGCCCGAGACGGGTGCCGACGATCTCGCCCACCGTCCGGTCCCCGAAGTCGGTGCCGGCACGGAGCCGGGGGAGGACCAGGTCCTTCAGCACCCCCGCCGACTCACCGGGGCTGAGAATGCCCGAGCGGGCCAGGGGCCACCAGCGGGTCGGCACCCCGAGATTGAGTCCGGCCGGCATGGCTCGGAGCTGACCGCGGGCCCAGATGGAGGCCCCCGTGGCGCCTACCGGGACCAGCTCGTCGTCGAGCCCCAACTCGTGACAGAGGTCGAGGGCCTCTGGTCGACGACCGAGGAAGGCGTCGGCGGCGACATCAACCCGTCGGTCGTCGAAGGGCTCGGCCCGGAGCTTGCCGCCGAACCGGTCGTCGGCCTCGAAGACCACCACCTCAGGTGTGGGGCCATTGCCGTCGGGGCCGGTGCCCGCGGCCACGAGCTCCCACGCCGCGGCCAGCCCGGCGATGCCACCGCCGACCACTGCGATGCGCGGGCGTGACGGCCCTCGGGTCGGTGCGGGACTCACTCGGCGGGATCGACACTCGAGCCCGCGGCCTTCTCGACCACGTCGGCCAAAATGCGGAGGAATCCCGGGTCGTCGTTGAGCGACGGGGTCCGGGCGAAGGCCACGCCGACCGAACTGGCCACCTGGTCGGCTTCGATGTCGAGGTCGTAGAGGACCTCCAGGTGGTCCGAGACGAAGCCCACCGGACACACCACCACGGCGGTGGCACCGTCGGTGGCCACCCGGCGGATCTCTGCCAACAGGTCGGGGCCGATCCACGGGTCGGCCGTCCTGCCCGCGCTCTGCCAGGCCACGCCCCAGGACACTCCGGGCTCGGCGTCCAGGTCGAGCAGCGCGGCGATGTCCCCGGCCGACTCGGTCACCTGTTCGGGGTAGGGGTCGCCCTCGGCCACCACCCGGAGGGGCAGGCTGTGGGCAGTGAAGAAGACGGCCACCTTCCTGCGCTCGGCCGGGGTGAGGGAGGCGAGGCACGCCGTCGTCCGGTCGGCCAGCAGCCGGGCAAAGCCGTCGGCCCGATGCCAGGAGGGGACCGATGTGAGGTCGAGCGGAGGCCGCAACCCGGCCGCGGCCGCCTCGGCCCTTCGAAAGTACTCGCCCGACCCCAGGGAGGACTGGTGCGGGGTGAGGACGATGCCCACCACCCGGCCGGCCCCGGCTTCGGCCAGCGCCGTCACACCTTCTTCGATGGTGGGCGTGGCGTACTTGGACCCGTAGCGCACGACGAACCTACCCGGGGCGGCATCTTCGAGGGCGGAAGCCACTCCGTCCACCTGGGCTGCCGTCCGCAGGGTGAGCGGGGAGGTCCCCCCGATGGCCTGGTAACGGCCGGTCAGCTCCTCCAACAGCTCGTTGGTGGGGGGACGACCCCGCCGGATGGCGGTGTAGAAGGGTTCGATGCCTTCGGGGGTGGGCGGTGTCCCGTGGGCCATGACCAGAACGCCGGTGGGGGCCACCTCCGGGGCGGTCATGTGGACACTCCGACACCGGCCCGGCCTTCGGCGTGGACCAGTTGCACGACTTGTTCCAGGATCCCGGGATCGGTCTCGGGTAGTACGCCGTGTCCCAGATTGAAGATGTGACCCGGTCGGTCGCCGGCCGCCTCGAGGACGACGCGGGTCTCGCCCGCCGCCACCTCCCAGGTGCCGAGGCAGAGGGCGGGGTCGAGGTTCCCCTGGACGGCGAGGTCGGCGCCGACCCGCCGCCTCGCCTCGTCGAGGGGGACCCGCCAGTCCACGCCGACCACGGTGCTTCCGGCCGTGGCCATGGAGGCCAGGAGCTCACCGGTGCCCACGCCGAAGAGGATCGTGGGGATCCCCGGGTGGGTGCGGGCCAGTTCGGCGAAGAGGCGCTGGGTGGCCGGCAACACCAGCTCTCGGTAGTGGGCCGGCGTGAGGATTCCCGCCCAGCTGTCGAAGATCTGCACCGCACTGGCACCGGCGTCGAGCTGTGAGCGGAGGGAGGCGAGGGCCAGATCGCCCAGGCGTTCCATCAGGTCGTGCCAGAGCCCGGGGTCACCGTGCATCAGGGCCTTGACCTTGGTGAAGTTCTTGGACGGTCCTCCCTCCACCAGGTAGCTGGCCACGGTGAAGGGTCCGCCGGCGAATCCGATGAGCGGCACGTCGAGGTTTTCGGCCAGGAGGCCCACGGCGTCGATGACGTAGGGGGTGTCGATCTCGGGCTCGAGTGGCCGCAGGCGCTGCAGGTCCGAGCGTCCGGTGAAGGGGTCGCTCACCACCGGCCCGGTGCCCGGGGCCACATCCACCCCGAAGCCGATGGCCGCCACCGGAACGACGATGTCGGAGAAGAAGATGGCGGCGTCGGTCCCGTAGCGGTCCACGGGTTGGCGGGTCAGTCGAGCGACCAGCTCGGGCTGGGCGATGGCGTCCAGGATGGACCCCGGTCCCCGGGCCGCCCGGTACTCGGGCAGCGACCGGCCGGCCTGGCGCATGAACCACACCGGGACGTGGTCCACGGGCTGTCGCCGACACGCCCGAATGAACGGGGCATCGTCGAACCGTCTCGACTGCGTGTCGTTCACGCCTGCCGCCCGCCCGCCCTCAGCAGGTGGTCGGACCAGTAGGGGCCCCGGCGGGGCGCAGCCGGGTCGAACGGCCCTGACCTGGCTGGGGTGCGCCTGCGGTTTCGGCCATTCTCCGAGTCTAGAAGAGCGCACCGGCGCGATCGGCGGGTGGGCCCGTCGCAAGGTCGTCGCACCGGGCATACAATCGAGGGTTCCCCTGGGCCGGATGGGTAGGGAGATCGGAGGTGGGGGTGGACGCAGAGCAGCAGGCCGAGCAGGAGTTCGTCGACATGGCCTACGCCCGCCTCGACGCCATGCGGGACGACGCCAACGCCATGCTCGAGGGGGTCCTCGACCTGGGCCGGGGCGGAACCTTCCAGTCCCGGACGGAGCGGGACGTGATCGTCCGTACCAGCCTGGCGCGGTTGGAGCAGCTGGACATCGGCGATCAGGCCCTCACCTTCGGCCGCATCGACCGGGTGTCCGAAGGGACCGGTGGGGTCACCGGACAGAATGGCCACCACGGCCAGAACGGGACCGCGACGGCCAATGGGGTGACCACCGACGACCAGGGCTCGGGCCTCGGGTCCGAGGAACCGGTCGGCACCGAGACGTTCCACATCGGCCGGTTGGCCATCCACAGCGCCGACCACGACCCGCTGGTCGTCGACTGGCGGGCGCCGGTCGCCGAGCCCTTCTACCGTGCCACCGGTCGTGACCCCCAGGGTCTCGTCCTCCGACGCCACCTGGCCCTCGAGGGCCGACGAGTGGTCGGCCTGGAAGACGAGCGCTTCGCCGCCCCGGGTTCGGAGGGGTTTGAGCCCCTGGACGACGACACCGGCGACGGGGGCGAGCTCATCGTCAGCGACCTGCCTATCGGCGGTCCTGCGGCGCTGTTGGCCGCCCTCGACCGAGCCCGGTCAGGCCGCATGACCGACATCGTCTCCACCATTCAACGCGAACAGGACGAGATCATCCGGGCCCCGCTCACCGGGGTGCTGGTCGTCCAGGGCGGACCCGGAACCGGCAAGACGGCCGTCGCCCTCCACCGGGCCGCCTACCTGCTCTATACCCACCGGTTCCCCCTGGAGCGCCAGGGTGTGCTGGTGGTCGGACCCAACCCCTTGTTCCTCCGCTACATCGAACAGGTGCTGCCCTCGCTCGGGGAGACCGGGGTGACCCTGTCCACCGTCTCGGGCCTGGTGGCCGAGATCAAGATCAAGGCGAACGGACCCGTCGAAGTGGCCCGTCTGAAGGGCGACGCCCGGATGGCGAGGGTGGTGGCCCGGGCCGTCCGGACGCGGCAGCGGGCGCTGGCCGATGACGTGGCCGTCCCCTACGGCGCCCTGCTCCTCCGCCTCACCCGCGCCGACAGCAGCAGGATCGTCGAGATGGTCCGCCGGCGTCCCGGCACCCACAACGCGCGCCGCAGACTGGTGGAACAGGCCGTGGCCCAACTACTGGCCGACCGGGCCCGCCAGACCCAGCAGACCCTGGGGGCAGGTATCCCGGCATCGGTCACCGCCTTCCCCGGCTACGAGGACCCCTCCGAGCTGGCCGACGACGAGTTCGACATCGAGGACTTCACCCGGAAGGTCAAGCGGGTGCCCGAGCTGGCCGAGGCCCTCGACCGCATGTGGCCACGGCTCTCCCCCCACGAGCTGCTCCATGACCTGTTCGGTGCCCCCCCGCTGATCGCGGCGGCCTCCCGGGGCATCCTTACCGACGAGGAGCAGGCCCTCTTGCGCCGGCCACGCTCGGCATCGTTCGACGACGTGTCCTGGACGCCGGCCGACGCAGCCCTGGTCGACGAGGCCCGTGCCCTGCTCGGACCGAGAGCGGGCGGCTCCGAGGACGGCCTGCGCAAGTACGGCCACATCGTGGTGGACGAGGTCCAAGACCTGTCGCCCATGCAGCTCCGCATGCTCACCCGCCGCTCCCTCTCGGGATCGATGACTGTGGTGGGCGACATCGCCCAGGCCACCGCCCCGTGGGCCCCGACCTCGTGGTCGGACATCACCGACCACCTACCCCGCCGACGTCCGGCCCGCTCGGTGGAGCTGACGGTGAGCTATCGGACCCCGGCCGAGGTGCTGGCCGTGGCCACGCGTGTCCTGGCTGTGGCCGCACCCGAGCTGACGCCCCCGACCCCGGTGCGACGCACCGAAGTCGAGCCGAGGACCATCGCGGTGACCGACCATCACGGATCCCCTGACGGGGTCGCGGAAAAGGATCTGGCCCGGCGGGTGGCCGAAGTGGCCGGCGAGGAGGTTCGGGCCGTGACGCCCGGTCGGGTGGCCATCCTGGCGCCCGAGGAACTGATCCCCGGACTGTCCGAGGCCCTGGCCGCCGCCGAGCTCCCGGTCGTCGACGCCCGGGACATGCGCAAGGGGGGTCTGTCCGAGCCGCTGGTGCTGTTGGCGGCGGACAGCACCAACGGCCTCGAGTTCGACTCGGTGGTGGTGGTGGAGCCCGGCCTCATCGCCGGTGGCACCGCACGGGGCCTCCGGACCCTCTACGTGGCCCTCACCCGTCCCACCCAGCGGCTCAGCATCGTCCACCTCGACCCGCTGCCGGCCGCTCTCCGCACGCCGTAGACCGGGCCAGATCGACCGGGACGGGCGACCGGAGACGGCTCGGACCGACCACCCGCCCCTGCCGGCCCAGGCACATTGCGGGCAGGCGATTGTAGACGAGGCGATGGAGGAAATGGTGGCTTTCGACGGGGTCGGACGGGCCCGTCAGAGGTCGTTTGCGTGAGTTGGCCCAACGGGCCGAAGTTCGACTAAAACTACGGCGTGACTCAGGCCCTTGCCGCCGAACCGGCGGTCACCACTCGCCAGCGCCACCGCCCCGACAAACCGTCCATGCTGGCCGTGGGGGTCATCATCTGGCTGGGCTCCGAGGTGATGTTCTTCAGCTCGTTGTTCGCCTCGTTCTTCACCATCCGCGCCCACGCCTCGGTATGGCCGCCGCCGGGAACCCACCTCGACACGGTGCGGGCCGGGATTTTCACCGTCATCCTGGTGGCCTCCAGTTTCACCATGCAAAAGGCGGTCTGGGACCAGGAGCGAGGCGACCGCAGCAAGGCCAAGATCTGGGTGGGCGCCACCCTGGTCCTCGGGAGCCTGTTCGTGGCCAACCAGTTCTACGAGTGGGTGAGCCTCTCCCACGACCCGGCCACCAACCCCACCCACACCGCCTTCGGGTCGCTCTTCTACATCATGTCCGGGCTGCACGGCCTCCACGTCACCTTGGGCCTGGTGGCCATGATCTTCCTCTTGGCCCGACTCCGGGGTCCCAAGGGTGACCCGGGGGAGACGGCCGTCTTCCAGAGTGTCAGTTACTACTGGCACTTCGTCGACGTGGTCTGGATCGGTCTCTACGCCTGCCTCTTCCTACTCAAATAGATGGCAACCCGGACCCGAACCGTGCTCCGCGCCCGAATCGTGGCGCCCGCAGCCCTCGTGGGATGCGTGGCCATCGTCGGCCTGTTGACGTTCTCGCCCGGAGCGGCCCAGGCCGATTCGACGCCGACCACCACCCTGGTCGCCACCCCGAGCGGTGCCGTGGCCGCGCCCATCAGCGTCCCGACTACCACGCTTCCCAAGCTCACGACCACCGCCACGACCGAGCAGCCCCACGTGACCTCGGTCACGCCGGACGGCGCGGTCAAGTACGCAGCGCCGTCCAACCAGACCGGCCTCTTCTACGTGACGCTGCCCAAGGCCTTCGAGGCGCCGGGCCAGGCCCTCTTCTCGGCCAACTGCGCGAGCTGCCACGGAGCCGAGGCCCTCGGCACCACCCGGGCCCCCAACCTGCAAGGCCTCGGAGCCGGCACGGTCGACTTCTGGGTCTCGACCGGTCGTATGCCGTTGGCCAACTCGAGCGTCCAGGCCATCCGCAAGCCGCCGCGTTTCAACCGCCTCCAGACCCTCGAGATCGCCGCCTGGGTGCAGTCCCTCACTCCGGGCGAGGGGATCAAGGTGCCGGTGGTCAACACCAACCACGCCGACCTCGAGGCCGGGAACACCCTGTTCACCCTCAACTGCGCGGCCTGTCACACCATCACCGGTGCCGGTGACGCGCTCATGGACGGGGCCTACGCTCCGAGCCTCCACCTGGCCACCACGACCCAGATCGTCGAGGCCATCCGTTCTGGCCCGGGAAACATGCCCCACTTCAGCGAGGGAAACATCACCAACACCGAGGCCCGGGACATCGCCTCGTACGTCCACGGGGTCATCCAGCACCCGGCCAACCCCGGTGGCGTGGGCCTGGGTGGTATCGGGCCGGTGGGTGAAGGCTTCGTCGGCCTGCTGGTCGGCGTGGGTGTCCTGATGCTCGTCTGCTTCTGGATTGGAGAGCGCACGTGAGCGACGAGTCCCCCCGTCTCGAAGGCCCGCTTCCGCCGGCCGCCCTCGACGACCCCCATCTGCAGCCCTACGCCAAGCGGCCCGAGGCGGCCCAAGCGGTGGCGGCCATCGCCCTCGTCATCGGGTTCCTCGGGTTCATCGGGTTCGGCGTGGCCTACTGGGTGGTGGCCAGCACCCAGTGGGAGGCCATCACCTTGGGCATCGGACTGTTGGCCCTCGGCTTCGGGGTGACGGCCTGGGGCAAGTACCTGATGCCCCAGGGCCCCTTCGTCGAGGAGCGCCACGAGTTCCACTCCACCGACGAAGAGCGCGAGGCCATGACGGCGGCCATCACCCAGCGCGGTGGGATGGTGGTCAAGCGGCGCAAGCTGCTCGGCGGCCTGTTCGCCCTCGGGTCGACGGCGATGGGCATCGTGCTCTTGTTCCCACTCCTCCGCTCCCTCGGGCCCAAGCCGGCCAAATCCGAGGACACCGCCGGTCCCACGTCGCAGTCGCTCTTCACCACCAACTGGAAGAAGGGGAGCCAGCTGGTCACCGTGGACGGCCGCCAGGTGACGGTCAAGGACCTCGACGTGGGCGGTGTGCTCACCGTCTTCCCTCGGGGCTTCGCCGGGTCGTCGCCCGACCAGGTCATCCTGATCCGCCTGGCTGAGCAGCTCCAGGTCCTCACCCCACCGGGCAAGACCAGTTGGGGCGTGGCCGGCTATGTGGCCTACTCCAAGATGTGCACCCACCTCGGGTGCCCGGTCGGCCTCTACCAGGAACAGACCCAGCAGCTGGTCTGTCCCTGCCACCAGTCCATCTTCAACGTGCTGGCCGGTGCCGTGCCTGAGTTCGGACCCGCTCCGCGCCCGCTGCCCCAGCTGCCCATCACCGAGGACGCCGACGGGTTCTTGGTGGCTCAGGGCGGCTTCGACCAGGCCGTCGGACCGGGATTCTGGGAGCGGCCATGATCGACAGCGCCATCGACAGCTCCCTCAAGTGGGTCGACGACCGGCTGGGTGTGGCCAAGGGCGGCCGCACCTTCCTCGACAAGATCTTCCCGGACCACTGGTCGTTCATGCTCGGCGAGATCGCCCTCTACTCCTTCGTGGTGCTGTTGGCCACCGGCGTGTTCCTCTCCCTGTACTACGTGCCGTCAGCCCACGAGATCGTCTACCACGGCTCCTACGTTCCCCTCCGCGGCCAGCGTGTGTCCGAGGCCTACGCCTCGTCGGTCGGCCTCTCCTTCGACGTGCGGTCCGGTCTCCTGATGCGACAGGCCCACCACTGGGCCGCCGACATCTTCCTCGGCTCCATCGCCGTGCACATGGCCCGGGTGTTCTTCACCGGCGCCTTCCGCAAGCCTCGCGAGTTCAACTGGATCGTCGGGGTGACCATGCTCATCCTGGGCATCGTCAACGGCTTCCTCGGCTACTCCCTCCCCGACGACCTGGTCTCGGGGACCGGTATCCGCATCGCCTACTCGATCATCGAGTCCATCCCACTGGTCGGGAGCTATCTGGGCTTCCTCGTCTTCGGTGGGAACTATCCGGGCAACGGGGTGATCATCCCCCGGTTCTTCATCCTCCACGTCCTGATCGTGCCGCTCATACTCATCGGCCTGCTGAGCGCCCACCTCGGTCTGCTGGTCAAACAGAAGCACACCCAGTTCAAGGGGAAGGGGAAGACCGAGCACAACGTGGTGGGCTCGCCGATGTTCCCGACGTTCATGGCCAAGACCACCGGGTTCTTGTTCATGACCACCGCGGTGATCTTCCTCCTCGGCGGCTTCGCCCAGATCAACCCCATCTGGCAGTTCGGCCAGTACGAGCCCTATCAGATCTCCTATGCCGTGCAGCCCGACTGGTACATGGGCTGGCTCGACGGTGCCTTGCGCATCATGCCCAGCTGGGAGTGGGTGGGTTGGGGCCACACCATCCCGCTGGAGGTCTTCCTCCCTGCCGTCATCTTCCCCGGTCTGATCTTCAACATTCTGCTGATCTGGCCGTTCATCGAGACGAAGCACACCAAGGATCTCGCCTACCACAACCTGTTGGACCGACCCCGGGACCGCCCGATGCGCACCGGTGCCGGAGCGGCCATGCTCACGTTGTTGGGGATGACCTTCTTCGCCTCGTCGACCGACGTCATGGCCAACTTCTTCGACCTGCCACTCAAGTCGGTGCTGTGGTTCTTCCGGTTCGCCGTGGTAATCGCCCCGATCATCGCCTACTTCCTCACCGTCAAGATCTGCCAGGAGATGCGGGCAGCCGAGGGCATCGGCAAGCGCAAGCGGGCGCTCATCGTCTCCCGGTCGGAGAGTGGCGAGTACACGACGGTCGAGTCCGAGCCCCGGCCCGGCGACGGCATCGAGGAGCTCGACGCGGTGCCGGTGCCCACCTTCATCGACCTGGTCCCACCAGAGCTGGCCACCGGTGAAGGCGTACGGCGGGTCATGCGCTGACCGCTGCGCGGCTTCTCCCCGACGTCGCGGATGATGGGCGACCCGGTGAAACGATTTCGGCCACAGGCACTGGGACCCGCCGGCGAGTGCCGTCCACCGATCCGGCGCCCGCATGAGTGAGCGGACGGCCACGACGGCCACAGGCACCGTAGACCGAGCGGCACGGGGAACAGTCGCTGTGTCATCACCACAGGACGCGTCGGCCGGTGAGGCATCCGACGCCCCATCCGACGACCAGCCACCCGACGAGGAGCCACCGTGGGAGGCAACCCGGTCATCGGTGGATCGCTCTCTCGACGGCATTTCACAGTGGCCCTCGCCGGGATCACCCTGTTCGGCCTGGCCTTCCGGGTGGCTTACATCCTGTTGGTCACCATCAAGGAGAACAGCAAGATCTACGACTCCCTCTGGTACGGGGTCACGGCCAACGGCCTCGCCCAGGGGACGTTCTTCCGGACGCCGTTCGGCACGGCGCCGACCGCCGCCCACCCGCCGCTCACGACCCTCGTCCTCGGGATGGTGACCTTGCCCTTCGGCGCACATCCCGGCACCGGCCTCCAGCGCATGACGATGGCGGTCCTCGGGGCCGGTGTCGTCTTGTGCGTGGGGCTGTTGGGCCGGGCCGTCGCCGGACCCTGGGTGGGACTGGTGGCCGCGGGACTCGCGGCACTGGCTCCCAACTTCTGGATACCGAACGGCATCCTCATGTCCGAGACGCTGGCCATGCTCGGGATGGCCCTGATCCTCTTGTGCGTCGTCCGCCTGATCCGCGTGCCCACCTGGACCGCCGCCGCGCTGCTGGGCGTGGCGTGCGGAGCCGAGGCCCTGGTGCGGGCCGAGCTCATCTTGTTCGTGCCCTTCCTGCTCGTCCCGGCAGCCTTCGCCGCCCGACCGGCCGGCGTGCGTCGGCGATTCGCACTGGCCGGCGTGGGCGTGCTGGCCGTGCTGGTGGTCCTCGCCCCCTGGGCGGGCCGGAACCTGGCCACCTTCCACGACCCCACCTACATCTCCACCGGGGACGGTCTCGCCCTCCTCGGCTCCAACTGTCCGGCGGCCTACAGCGGGCCGGGGCTGGGGACCTGGCACATCAACTGCGTGGCGTCCCTGCACGGGTCCGACGAGTCGGTTACGTCCTCGCTCGACCAGCACGCCGCCATCCAGTACGCCGAACACCACGCCAGTCGACTCCCGGTCGTGGTGCTGGCCCGGATCGGCCGGCTGTGGGACTTCTACGAACCGTTCCAGATGGTCCATGTCGACGTGAACGAGGGCCGCCCGGTGCCGGCAGCCCGGGCCGGACTCTTCGTCTACTACGCGCTACTCCCCCTGGCCATCGCCGGCATCGTGGTGCTGCGCCGACGCCGGGCCCGCCAGTGGTTCCTGCTGGTGCCGGCCGGCGTGCTCACCTTGGTGAGCGCCCTGGTCTACGGGACCGTCCGGTTCCGGGCCCCGTTCGAGGTGTGTCTGGTGGTGCTGGCCGCCCCCGCCCTCGTCGTCTCGGCCCAGTGGTTCGGCCACCGCGTCCTCGGCCTCGGACAGGCCGGTCGCCACCGGCCCCGGGACGGTGCTGCCCTCACGACTCCCTGAGCAGCGGCGGGATGTGATCGGCGGGGACGGCCACCACCGCGCACAGACAGGTGCGGCGGACCACCTCCCGGTTGAGGGCGGCCAGCCGGCGCACCTCGGCCGGGGGAATCCCCGAAGCCCCGGTCACCACCAGCCCCACGTCCTCACTGCCCAGGGCGCCGATCTCGTCTGACCGTCCCTCAGCCGCCAACCGGTCGGCCATCGACCGCTGGAGGGCGACCAGCTCCGCCTCCTGGTTGGCCGGGAGCGGGTGGGAGGCGGCCAGGACCCTTACCCCAGGGATCCGGGTGACCAAGCTGTAGAGCTCACTCTCTTCGATCACGTACCACACCGCACCCACCTGGGAGGGTGCCGCCGTGCGGGTCGGGCCGAACTGGAAGCCCAGATCCCGGTCCACGTAGACCGAGTCCCCGTCCCGGGCCAGCTGATCGACCAGTGCTGCGTGAAGGCCGCCCAGTGGTGTCCCGTAGACCCGGAGGAGGACTTTGCCGCGGGGCTGATGGTCGTGGTGGAGCTGTCCGATGATCGACTGGGCCACGGGCTCCATGGGGAACACGGGCCCGGTGGCTCTCGCCACCGTGCCGGTGAAGCTGATCGACGCCACCGCGGTCAGAATGGCCAGCCCGCAGCACAGCGCGACCGTGACCGGTCGGCGGGCGGCCCCCACCGCCTCGGCCACCACCACCAGGCTGAGGACCACCACCGAGGCGGCCACCGGGATGCGCCAGAGGAACAGGTAGGGGAAGGCCGGACCGGTGAGGAGGGTAAGCGCGAGGATGCCGGACAGGGCGGCCACGGCCAACAGTTCGACCAGCGCTACCAGATCGGCACGCCGACGCCGTCGGGCCAGGAACCAGCTGATCCCGATCAGCGCCGCCGGCAGGATCAGATAGACGACCGACGACGGCGAGGTCAGTGAGGTGTACTGGTTGACCGGGTCCAGCCCCCCGAGCCACGGCGGGCGCCAGCGGAACTCGGCGGCCAGGTAACCCAGGGCACCGTGGAGACCGAGGGAGGCCGGGGGATGGGTGGGTCCCAGTCCCAGTGAGTACCGCACCACCCGAGTGAGATTGCCCGGGAAGTGCAGGGCGGTGTCGAGGACCACCGGGACGAACCACACCACGGCCAGCACGGCGAGCGGCGCCCGCCACAGCGCCCACCCCCCGAGGTGACGTCCGGCCCGGTGCTCGGCCATCACCAATCGGATCACGGCCCAGAGGGAGACGGCCATCACCGGGACGGCGTAGCCGACGTGGGTCTGGATCAGGAAGGAGGCGACAAAGGCCATGCCCACCAGGCGCTTGCCCTGGCCCGATCCGACCAGCCAGGCCTGCAGGAGCAACAAGGTGAAAAAGGGGAAGGGGAGGTAGGGGTTCCACAGCTGCAGGTAGATCCACGGCCCGGTGGCCCAGTAGGACAGGGTGACCACGGTGAGCCACGGGACCATCCAGCGCAGGCCGCCCGCCTTCCAGGACAGTCGGGCAATCCAGACCACGGCGATCCCCTGGAGGAGGATGCTCCCGACGAGCGAGGCCCAGGCCCGCTGTCGGGCCACGCCGGAGAACAGTGCCAGCAGGTAGTACATGGTGGGTCCGGGGTGGTTCCACCCGAAGCGGCTGTAGGGACCCGTGAGCGGGGTATCTGCGGAGAACGTCCACACATCGCGTATGCGAAGGTCCAAGGTGGCCTGGTCGCCTGTGGGCACGTAGACCCGGCCCCATCGCTGGACCAGGACGGCGATGATGGGGGCCAGGGCCACGAGGGTGACGGCCACGGCCACGGCCCACCGGGCCCACGGGCGCCCGGCGGGTGCGGCCGGTGGCGCCGGTTCCGTGGGTTCGATGGGGACGGGAACGGCCTGGTCGACGAGTGTCACCGACTCAGGCGGTCAGGGGGGACACGGCAACTCCAGGAGGCCGCTCACCCGTGTCCGATCATCGGACGAGACAGTAAGGGAAGGCCCGAGGGCGGTCAATCACGTGAGGACCGACCCCGGCCGGCACCCTTAAGATCACCTGATGGCGACCACCTCACTCCGGCCCCCCGACGTCGTCGAGCACGCCCGGGCCCACTGGTCGGCCGACGTCCTGCCCCTCTTGGTCACCTATACGGCCATCCCCGGGGTGTCCCCGGCCTACGACCCCGACTGGGAGGACCACGGTCTCTTGGCCCAGACGGCCGATCTCATCGCCGAGTGGGCCCGGAACCGCCAGCTGCCCGGGGCGACTGTCGAGGTGGTGCGCCTCCCCGGTCTCACCCCCACGGTCCTGGTCGATGTACCGGCCACCGATCCGGAGGCCACGGGGACAGTGCTCGTCTACGGCCACTACGACAAGCAGCCGCCGTTCGACGGCTGGACGAAGGGCCGGGGACCCTGGACGCCTGTGGTCGAGGGCGAGTGGCTCTACGGGCGGGGAGTGGCCGACGACGGCTACGCCCTACCCTCGGCACTCCTGGCCCTGGAGGCAGTGCGGGCCGCCGGTGGCCGTCATGCCCGGTGCGTGGTGCTGGCCGAGGGCTCCGAGGAGAGCGGCAGCCCCCACCTCCGCCAGGTTCTCGCCCACCTGGCCGGACGGATCGGCGTTCCCGACGTAGTCATCGCCCTCGACTCGGGCAGCCCCACCTACGAGCGGCTGTGGGTGACGACCTCCCTCCGGGGGGCCATCTTCGGCACCCTCACCGTCCGGGTCCTCGAGCACGGGGTGCACAGCGGCTCGGCCGGGGCCGTCGTGCCCTCCTCGTTCCGGATCGCCCGCCTCCTGCTCGATCGCATCGAGGATGCGGCCAGCGGCGACCTGCTCCTCCCCGAGCTCCGTGTCGACCCCCCCGACGGTGCCCTGGCCGCCGCCGCTCGGCTGGTGGCCGCCCGGGAGGGGGCCGGCCTGGGTGAGTCGGAGTTCCCGGTGCTGGACGGACTCGTGCTGTCGGGGGAGAACGCCGCCGACCGGGCGGTGCGGGTGGCCTGGCGGGGATCGGTGGCCGTGGTCGGAGCTGACGGCCTGCCCGCCACCGCCGACGCCGGAGCCGTGCTCCGACCCTTCACCTCGTTGAAGCTGGTGGTCCGTCTTCCGCCCACCGCCGATCCCGACGCCGCGGCCGACGCGCTGGCCCGGGCCTTCACGTCGGATCCGCCCTACGGGGCCACCGTCGAGTGGCACACGGAGTTGCCCGCCGGTGGCTGGGCGGCACCCCCGTTGGCCCCCTGGTTGGCCTCCGCACTCGACGACGCCTCGATGGCCTGCTTCGGCCAACCCTCGGGGCAGCTGGGTGAGGGAGGGACCATCCCGTTCATGGGCTGGCTCGCCGATCAGTTCCCGGCGGCCCAGATCCTGGCCCTCGGAGTGCTCGGGCCGGAGTCGAACGCCCACGGGCCCGACGAGGGCCTCCACATGCCCACCGCCGAGCGGGTCACGGCCTCACTGGCGCTGCTGATGGACGCTCATGCCGGTCACCGGGTGGACGGCGAGCGGTAGGGCTGGGGACGAGGGCGAGGTGAGCTGACCGCAGGGCCGTTCAGACCGTGCCGTTCAGACCGTGCCGTTCAGACCGTGCCGCCGCGGCGGCTCTCGGCTACGCCGCCGATGGCCGCCGAGAGGATCAGGGCCGCGGCGATCGGGGCCATCCACAGTCCGAAGATGAAGGTCAGCACGGTGAAGGTCGCACCCATGCCGAGTACGAAGGGCCAGATGCTCGATCCGGGGAACGAGTCGATGGTGCCCGCCCCCTCGGCCATCTCCGCGGTGGGGTCGTCATCGGGCTGCGGCTTCATCTTGTACGACCACCACAGGTAGTACGAGCCCGGCAGGATGCCCAGCAGCGCCGAGCCGATGAGCATCAGGAACCCGCCGTCCTCGTAGCTGGTGAACCAGTAGATGAGGCCGATGATCCCGAAGAACACCCCGATGCCGGCGAGGAAGATGCCGTTGACCCTCACGAGGGGGCACCGACCGTCTCGGGATCCTCCACCTCGGGCCGTGAGGGCCGGGGCGGACGGTGCTTCACGATGGTCCGGTGCTCGGGGTGGTTGGCGTCCCAGGTCGGGCGCTCCGAGCGAATCGGGGGCAGGTGGGTGTAGTTGTGGTGCGGGGGCGGCGACGAGGTCGCCCACTCGAGGGCGTGTCCGTCCCACGGGTTGTCACCGGCCGGGATGGGATTGCGCCACGATACCCACAGGTTGGCCAGGAAGAAGAGGAACGAGGCCCCGATGATGAAGGCACCCACCGTCGAGATCACGTTGAGCGTGGTCCACCCGTTGGACGGCAGGTAGGCGGCCACCCGCCGGGGCATACCGTCCAGGCCCACCACGTACTGGGGCATGAACGTCACCCAGAAGCCGATGAACAGGCCCCAGAAGTGCAGCTTGCCGAGACTCTCGCGCAGCATCCGGCCGAACATCTTCGGATACCAGAAGTAGAACCCGGCGAATCCGGCGAATACGGCCGTGCCGATGAGCACCTGGTGGAAGTGGGCTACCACGAAGTAGGTGTCGTGGGTCATGAAGTCGACCGGTGGCGATGCCAGCAGCACCCCGGTCACGCCGCCCATGAGGAAGGCGAACAGGAAGCCGATAGAGAACAGCATGGGTGTCTGGAAGCTCAGTTGGCCTCCCCACATGGTTCCGATCCAGTTGAAGAACTTGATGCCCGTCGGAATGGCGATGGCGTAGGAGAGGAGCGAGAAGAAGGGCAGGAGCACGACACCGGTGGTGAACATGTGGTGGGCCCACACCCCCGTCGAGAGGGCGGCGATGGTCATGGTGGCAAAGACCATGCCCTTGTAGCCGAAGAGCGGCTTGCGGGAGAACACCGGGATGATGTCGGTGACCATGCCGAAGTAGGGCAAGGCCAGGATGTACACCTCGGGGTGGCCGAAGAACCAGAAGAGGTTCTGCCAGAGCACGGGCACACCACCGCCCTGGACGGTGAAGATATGGGTCCCGAAGTGGCGGTCGCAGAACAGCAGCACCACCGCCCCGAACAGTACCGGGAAGGCGATGAGGATGAGGATGGCGGTGACCAGCATGTTCCACGAGAAGATGGGCACTCGGAACATGGTCATGCCCGGGGCTCGTAGATAGAAGATGGTGGCGCACAGGTTGACCCCGGTGAAGATGGCCGAGAACCCGGTGAGGGCGAGGGCCATCAGCCACAGGTCGGCACCGGCTCCCGGGGAGTTGGTGGCGTTGGACAGGGGGGCGTAGGCCACCCAGCCGAAGCTGGCTGCGCCGCCGGCGACGGCGAAGCCCGACATCATGGTGATCGAACCGCCCAGGTAGAGCCAGTAGGAGAGGGCGTTGAGGCGGGGGAAGGCCATGTCGGGGGCACCCACCTGCAGGGGCACGATGTAGTTGGCCAGGCCGCCGAAGGCGAAGGGGCCGGCGAACAGGTACAGCATGAGGCTGCCGTGCATGGTGAAGAGCTCGTTGTAGGTCTGGAAGGAGACCAGCGAGGACGTCGGCGTGGCCAGTTGGGCCCGGATGACCAGGGCCATGATGCCGGCGATGAAGAAGAGCACCAAGGAGGTGATCATGTAGCTCTTGCCGATCACCTTGTGGTCGGTGGAGGTGAGCCAGTTGAGGATGCCGGTCGGCCCCTCGTGGTGGGCGTGATCGTCGTGGGCGTGGTCAGCCCCCGGCGTGTGACCGTCGGGGCCACCGGGCTCCTCGGGGGTGATCAGCTCGGGTGGTTCGATCGTCGTCGTCATGCGGGTCCCTCTGTCGTAGACATCGCTTGGCTAGGCATTCGATGGGTACACCTTGGTATCGGGTGGTGGGTTGTTCTGGGCCCCGGAGCCGCTGCGCTGCAGCGTGTTCCCTGCTCTTACCTGGGCGGCGGCCCAGATTCGGAAGGCGGCCGGGCTGACCGAGCGCACGCTGAACAGCATCTCGGAGTGGTAGAGCCCACAGATCTGGGTGCACTGGCCGAGATAGGTCCCGTTGTTCAGCACGTCGAGGTCGAAGTGGTTGACCACGCCGGGCAGGGCGTAGCGGCTGAAGTTGAAGTCCCTGACGTAGAAGCCGTGGATGACATCGTCGGAGACGAGGGTGATCTGGACGGTCTGGCCGGTTGGGACGACCATCTGAGGTCCGTGGTTGAGCGGTCCGTTAGTGGTCTCGCCGGCCACCCCCACGTTGAGTCCTGGGTAGTCGAAGCGCCAGCCCCACTGGAAGGCGGTGACCCTGATGTCGACCACCGGCTTGCCACTGGAGGTCACCGTGGCGGCGTTGGCCACGGTGGCGTCGACCTTGTTCTCGGTGATGACGGTGAAGAAGAAGAGCACCGCCACGATGAGGACGGGGACGATCGTATAGATGACCTCGATCGGCACGTTCTCGTGGAACTGCCGCGGCATGGTGTCGTCCCCGGAACGCTTGCGGTAGCGCAGGATGGTCCACAGGATCAGCACGAAGACGATGCCGCCGACGATGATGCCGGTCGTCATCATCCCTGAGTACAGCTTGAAGGTGTCCTGACCTTGGGAGGTGGCCCCCCGGCTGGCCCCGTAGGAGGGGTAGAAGTCACATCCGCCCAGCACCAGCGGGGCGGCCACAGCCAGCCCGGCGGCCCAGCGACCCCAGTGCCGGCGCGGGGTCCGTCCGGCGGTGTCCTCGTCGGATGCGGCCGGATGGTCTCCGCGTGGTGGGCGTGGGGTCCGGGTTGTGAATGCGTTCACGGCGATGACACTAGTGGGCACTGGGCCAGAAGTAGAAGTTCAGACGGCACTTGTTTTGGCCGCCACGTACTCCCTGTTCAGAAGGGTGCCCACGGCCCCGTCAGGAGGGGTCTTCGGGCTCCGTCACAGACGGGCCCCGAACCGACTCTCGCGCCGCCCACGAGAACACCCCGTGCGCCATGGTGGAGGACGCTGCGTCAGCTCTCGTGGTGAAGACGGTGCGTCGGACGTCCTGCACGCCCGGATCGTCGGGAGCGGCCAGCCAGGCTAGTTCGGCCAGATGTCCGGCCAGCCGCATGGCCCCGCTCTCGCTTCCGTCGGGTGCGTTGGTCGGGGCCGGACCCACAGTGGCCAGCAGGGCCAGGGCCCGGTCGGCCAGCACGCCGGCCCCGCCGGCCAGGTCGGCCAACTCGAGGGCCAGGGCCCGCTCAGGTGCCGGCTTGAGGGTGGCCGGGTTTCCGTCCCACCATCCGCCGTAGAGCCGCCACACGGTGCGTACGACGAACTCAGGCTCGTCGTAGACGGGCCGCAGATAGGGACGTTCCATCAGGTGGACCGGGGGTGTCACGGTGTGGATTACCTCGTCCAACCTCGCTCCATTGTTCATGAGGGCGAGGGTCTGGCTGACCAGGGATTCGAGGAGGTCGGCGGTGTCGGTGAGGGCCTGGCTCACCCGCTCGGCCCCCATGACCGGGAAGCCGTGGCCGGGTAGGAGCACCTCGGGCCCGCCGTCAGGCCCGTCGTAGAGCGCCAGCATCTGGCGGAGGGCGTCGGCCCATTCGAGGGGGTACCGCTGGACCTTCTGGGGATTGCCGGCGTTGGGCGAGGCCCAGATGAACAGGTCACCGCAGCACAGCACCTTCGACCCGGGGAACCAGGTCCACGTGTGGTCGTCGGTCTCCCCCTTGGCGTGGTGGAGCTCCGCCCTCGTCCCACCGATGTCGAGCGCCAGGTGGTCCCGGTAGGTGCGATCGGGATACCGGTAGTCCGTCGGCCACTCGAGGGAGTCGATGTCGAACTGCCGGCGGTTGATGATCCCGTTGTAGCCGGCGGTCATCAGGTACCGGTCGAACCGGGCCGGCAGGGCTTCGTGGGCCACGACCACGGGCTCGGGCCACCCCGCCTCGGCCGACTCGGCCGCCCACACCGGCACCCCGAATACGTGGTCGATGTGGCCGTGGGAGTACACGGCCGTGTGCAGGCGTCCAGGATCCCATGACCGGAGGGTGTCGTGGATGGTGGCGGCCATGAATGCGCTTCCCGTGTCCACCAGCACCAGTCCGTCCTCGGTGCTCACCGCCGACACGTTGGCGAACGAAGGGACGAAACCCACGCCGTCAGCCACCTCGGCCATCCCGGTGGACGGGCTGAGCGGATGGACCTCGGTGGTGGTGACCTCGCCGGTCCAGAGCCGGTCGGCCAGGTCGAGGACGTCGCGGGAGTCAGCCACCGGTCAGCGGTCCGGCGCCGTGCCGGTCGACCCGGCCGGATCGGGGCCCGGTCCGGGTTCGTTGGGGGAGGTGATCCGCCCGGTGAGGCGACCCGCACCGCGGATGGCCCGCTTGACCTGCTGGGTGGCCTCGGGGCCGTGTTCGGCGACGGCCTTGCGGCCCGATGCCGAGACCGCCCCTGTGGCCCGGCCGGCCCAGCGGGCGGCCGCACCCGTGGCCGACGGGGACGGGTTTCGGGTCGGATCGGGGGCAGCCGGCTTCGGCGGGGCGACCTCGGCCACCGTGGCCGTGGCCTCGATGACCTCGCGCTCGTGGCCTCGGGCCCGGGACCGACGGGAAGGGTTCATGTCCGTGAGGGTAGCCAAGCGGATCAGCCCGATGGCGCCGAACTCGATCACGATGACCCCTTCGATGTCGGGGCGGAGTGCGGGGATGAGTGGGGCCAGCGCCACGACCACCGCCACCGAGATGAGGAGGGTGGCATGGAGGCGCGGACCACAGATGCGGACGATGCCGAGGGGCCCGCGGGCCGTAACGGCGAGGACGATCAGGGCCAGGGCGGCCGCCACCATCACGCCGCTGTTGTCCACGTGGACCGAGATGTCCACGAAGATGAACGCCACGGCCAACTCCAACCCCTGGAGGACCCAGAAGGGGATCCATCGCCGCCGCCCGGTGGGCCCCTCAGAGGGTGGGGCCAGGGGTGCTCCGGCCGCCGTACTCACGACTGACTGCCCGGGGCGCGTGTCATCAGGTTCAGCGGGTGGTCCGACTCGGCTCGACGCTCAGGATGCGGTCGCTCGACGAGCGACGGGTGCGACGGACCGCTCCGGTCAGGAGGTCGGCCCCGGCTGGCCGTCCACGTTCACCTGCACGGCCGGGGGGGCAGGGGTCGGAGGCGGGTTGACCGCGGCCGGCGGGGTCACGACGACGGCGGTGTTGCCTTTGCCGTCCTCGGACGACCCTTCGTCCAGACCCTTCTTGAACTCTTTTTGGGCCGAGCCCAGTGAACGGGCCAGCTTGGGGATCTGCGTCGATCCGAACAGGACCAGCACCACGACCACCAAGATGATGATGCCGTCTACGCCAAAGATCTCTGCAGGTGGGGCCACGTGCACGGTGTGCCTCCTTCTCATGGGCTGCCTAGGGCTGCTTCGACCAGGTTAGACCTGTCCGTCCTGGCTCGCTGCACAGGAGCACCTCCCGGCGCTCAGGGGTATTCGGCGCGGGCCAGGCGCCCGGATGACCGGGTCAGCCGGCGAGGAACACCCCGAGGGCGAGAGCCGCCACCGAAGCGATCGCCCCGATCGCCCCCCAGATCGCCGTGGCCCGCCTGGTGGCGGCCTGCTGGTGGAGGTAGACGGCGGCACCGGCCAGAGCCACCACGCCGATCTTGACGTAGAGGACGGTCTTCCAGGCCGTGGAGGCATCGCCCACGGCCAGGGCGCCGATGTTCCAGAACCCGGTCACCACCAACAGGGCGTAGGCCGGCCACAGCAGCCTGGCCAGCGCCCGACCGACGGCCTTCGGCGCTTCGTCGCCGAAGGTCCGGACGGTGGGCAGCAAGCCCACCACGGTGAACTGGCCCCCCACCCAGATGGTGGCGGCCAGCACGTGGAGGATGAGGCGGAAGCCGCCCAGTCCGGCCGAGAGCGACGGCACGTCGGCACCCACCTGGCCGGTGGCGTAGCCCACCAGGGCGTGTCTCACGCCCTGGACCAGGTGGGCCGGTCCAGGATCACTTCCCCGTCCAGTTGGGCTTGCGCTTCTCGGCGAAGGCGATAGGGCCCTCCATGGCGTCGGCCGAGCCGAACACCTCGGGAACGGCGGCGTTGTTGATGGCCCAGCCCTCGGCGTCGGGCAGCTCACCGGCCAGCTTCATGACCCGCTTCGACGCCCGGACGGCCAGGGGCGCATTCTCGGCGATCGTCCCGGCGAGGGCCAGCGCCTCTTCCATCAGCTTGTCCGCCGGTACCACCCGGTTGATGAGGCCGAGCTCCAGGGCCCGTGTGGCGTCGATGGGCTCACCGGTGAGGGCGAGCTCGAGGGCGATGGCCGGAGGGATCCGCTTGGGCAGACGGATGAGCCCGCCGGCCCCGGCCATCAGCCCCCGCTTCACCTCGGGGATACCGAACTTGGCTCCTTCGACCGCCACCACCAGGTCACAGGAGAGCATGATCTCGCAGCCGCCGGCCAGCGCCGAACCGTTGACGGCGGCGATGAGGGGCTTGGCGAAGTCCCGCTGGGCGATGCCTCCGAACCCCCCCTTGGCCCCCATGATGTCGGCGGACTCCCCGGCCGTGAAGGCCTTCAGGTCCATACCGGCGCTGAAGGCCTTGTCCCCGCTCCCGGTCACGATGACCACCCAGCAGTCGTCGTCCTCTTCGAGCTCGTCGAAGGCGGCGGCGAATCCCCTGGACACGGCGCCGTTGATGGCGTTGCGGGCCTCGGGCCGGTTGATGGTGAGGATCTCGATGTGACCCTGGCGTTGGCGAAGCAGTTCGGACATGGCGGTCTCCCCGTGAGCGGTCAGCCTGCCGCCAGACGGTAGCGCGCCGGACCGGGCTGGACGACCACGGAGCCTCCCACCAGTCCGGGGACGTCGAGTACGCCCACGGCGTGGAGGACCTCGTCGTCGGCGGCGGCCAGCGCCATGTGCCGGCCGTCCGCGAGGCGAGCGATGAGGGGTGCCGCGGTGACGGTGCCGCTGTTGTCCCGCACGGCGGTGACGGCCATGACGGTGGCCTCCTCGGCCTGGTCGAGTTCCAGGGCGGTCTCGACGGCGGACTCGTCGATCTGGGCCTGAGCAGCCGTGGTGTCGCCGCGTCGGAAACCGCCCGGTGGCGGCGAGGATCCGTAGAGACCGAGGGCGTGCTTGGTGATGAACCAGCCGAGCCCGGTGGCGAGACCCAGCCGTTGCGGCCCTCCCTCCCGCAGCAGATCGGTGACGGTGCCGATGCTGTGGGTCGTGTAGTTGTTACCGGGTCCCCCGAAGTAGGGGAGGCCACCGGTCACCGTCAACCCTCGTCGGTCGCCGACGTCGAGCCCAAGGGCCTCGGCGGCCAACTCCACCGCCGACGGGAAACAGGAGTAGAGGTCGAGCAGGTCGAGGTCGTCCACGCCGGGCCCGGCGGAGGGTCCTGCCGCATGGCCGGCCGCCTCGAAGAGGGCCCGGCCGGCGGCGGCGATGGCCGGGGACCGACCGGGATCGGGTCGCTCGGCCGGGAAGCGGACGTCGGTGGCTTCGGCACCCGACCAGATGAACACGGCGCGGTCGGCCACCCCGGCGCGTCGGGCAGCGGCCAGCGAACAGACCACGACGGCTGCGCCCTGGTCCGAACCGAGGAATGCGGTCATGAGCTTGGTATAGGGCTCACTGACGATTCGGTTGGTCGGGGAGGGGGTGGCGATCTCGTCGGGTGTTCTGGCCGTCGGGAACCAGGCGTAGGGGTTGAGTGACGCCTGCTCGGAGAACGGGGCGAACAGCCTGCCCATGGCCTGGCGGTGCCCGGTGGCGTCATGGCCGGCCCGCGCCGCCACCACGCTCTCGAACAGTGGATAGACGTGGACGGGCGCCAAGAGGCCGATGGCCGACTCGGCGGGACCGACCCCGGGCCGGTCGTCGCCGACCACGGTGTCGGGAGCCAGGTCGATGGCGCCGTCGTCTCTTGGCATCCCCTCGCTTCGCCGCGTCCGCTGTGACCGGATGGCCTCGGCGCCGACGATGAGGGTGACCGACAGCCGACCGGCGGCGATGTCCGACGAGGCCCGGTTGACCAGCCACTGCGGCGTGTTGCCGCCGATGGTGGTCACCTCACACACAGGACCTCCGCCGACTCCCGCACCGATGCGGCGGGCCAGCTCGGTGGCCGGTGCCGGCCCGGTCCGGGTCATCACGTCGACCACCGTGAGGCGTTCGATGCCAGCCCGCAACGCCGTTACGTGGGCCAGGGCCTCCTCACTGGCACGCGCCATGAGGTCGACGGGGCTGACGATGTGCTCCCGTTCGATGGACTGGCCGGCGGCCACCACCACGGGGATGCGCTCGGGATCGGGGAGCGGGCCGGTCATCGGAGCACGTGGGTCATGGGGAGGAGCTTCGGGGAGGCGGGGCGTCTCGGGCTGCAAGGTACCATCGCAGACCGACACGGGTGACCGGTGCTGGCACCGCCCCGAACCGGCACGGAGTGGAAAGGTGGGGACGTTGTCCTCCAGGGCACAGCCAACGGCGGACGACGGACGGTCACCGGCGGGACTTCCCGATGACTTCCACTTCGGTGTGGCTACGGCCGGGTTTCAGATCGAGGGGGGATATAACGGACCGGGGCAACCGGCCAACAACTGGCTGGCCTGGGAGCACGTCGGGCGGGTGGAAGCCTCCGGGGACGCCGTCGGCTTCTGGGAAGACCCCGACCGGGCCCTCGATCTCGCCGCCCAGATGGGGTGCACCAGCTTCCGCTTCGGGGTGGAGTGGGCCCGTGTCGTCCCCGATGAGCGGGGGGTCGACGCCGCGGCGCTCGCCGCCTACGCCGCCATCGCCCGAGGCTGCGTGGCGCGGGGACTCGAGCCGTTGGTGACCCTCCATCACTTCACCCACCCGGCATGGCTGGGCGAGGACCTCTGGCTGCGACCCGACGCGGTCGCCCGGTACCGGGCCTGGGCCGAGGTGGCAGTCGATGCCCTGGCTCCCTGGGTGCGGCTCTGGGTCACCGTGAACGAGATCAACGTGCTGGCCATCGGATCGTGGCTGCTCGGCATGTTTCCGCCCGGCCGGTCACTCGCCTTCGAGGATGCCGCCATCGCCACGGACCACCTGCTGACCGCCCACGTCCACGGCTACGACGTCGTCCACCGGGCCCGGCCCGATGCCGTGGTCACCACCAACAACAGCTCCATGAGCGGCTACGCCTACGACCGCATGCTCACCGATGTGCTGTTGGCCCGCGGGGCAGGAGTCGAACAGACCGACGTGGAGGCGTGGCTGGCCGAGCGCGCCCGTCACCACGACGTCATCCTCCCCGCCTCGGGGCTCACCGAGCGGATGGTCCGTCGCCTCGGGGCGGCCACCGCACCGTACCGGTGGCGATCCGCTCCAACCGGTGCCCGCTGGTCGAAAGGCCTGGTCCACCGGCGCCGGCCCGTTCCCCGTGGGGCCATCGAGGCCGTCTACGAGAGTCCCCACGAGCGGACCCTCGATGCCCTCGGCCTCGACTGGTACGACCCGACGGTGTCCCGGCACTTCAGGATGCCGGGACACCGGACCTCGGGTGGGCGCAACCTGCGTCCCACCCGGGAGCTGTGGGACGACGTCGCCGATCCGGCCGGATTGACCGAGTGGCTGCGAGCCCAACATGACCTGGCGCCCGGACTGCCGTTGTGGGTGGTCGAGAACGGGTTGTGCAATCGGGTCCGCGACGGCCGGTCCCTGCCCCGGCTCGATGGTTGGGATCGCCCCCGGTATCTCCGTGAGCATCTGGGTGCCGTGATGTCGGCCATCGACGAAGGCGTGCCCGTCACCGGGTACTGGCACTGGTCGCTGGTCGACAACTACGAGTGGGGATCGTACGAACCCCGGTTCGGCCTCGTCGGGGTCGACCGGCCAAGTGAAGGGGGGCCGGCTCGCTGGCTCGAGACCGACGCGCTCGGTGACGACTCGGCCGGCGTCTACCGGGACATCATCGCCGGCCTCCGGAGCGGGGACCGCACGGTACTGCGGTAGTGACGGGTCAGACGGTGGCCGGCGAGCGGTGGGCCGGACTCAGCTCGCCGCCACCCCGCCCAGGTGGGCGAGGACGTGCTGGGCCTCGTCGACCATCTGGTGGACGATGCTGGCCGCCGGCATCAGCGTCTGGATGGCACCCACCCCCTGGCCCGTCGGATAGCACTCCCGGTCGGGATCGACGCCCAGGGTGTCCTCGCCCCCGCCCAGGTGGAACGAGCCGTCCTCGATGGACTTGCCCAGCTGGGCCGGGAACGGGGCCAGCTGGTCGGGGTGTTCGTCGTAGAACGCGGTCGTCGTGTTGCGCACGACCCGCATGGTCTTTCCCGAGAAGGCCCGGCTGATGGTAGTGCCGTCCTCCCGGGTGCGGATGAGGGCGTCTTTGTACCCGCTCACCCCGCGGGCCTCGGGGGTGGCGATGAACCGGGTGCCCACCCACACGCCGTCCGCCCCGAGGGCGAGGGCCGCGGCCAGTCCCCGCCCGTCGACGATCCCCCCGGCCGCCACGACCGGGATCTGGGACCCCACGGCGTCGACGATCTGGGGGACCAAGGGCATGGTGGCGACCAGGCCGGTGTGGCCGCCGGCCTCGGTGCCCTGGGCCACCACGATGTCGCATCCCGCCTCGAGGGCACGGCGGGCGTGGTCGACCTTGCCGCACATGTTGATGACCAAGAGGCCGTTGCGGTGGCAGAGCTCGACCACCTCGGCGGGCACCCCCAGGCCGGCCACGAAGACGGTGGCACCACCGGCGATGATCTGGTCCACCTGGGCCTCGAGGTCACCGGGCATGGCCGTCAACAGGTCCACCCCGAACGGCCGGTCGGTGGCGGCCTTTACCGCGGCGATCTCCTCGACCATCTTCTCGTTGCTCATCGTGGAAGCCCCGAGACAGCCGAAGCCACCGGCTTCGGATACGGCGGTGACCAACGGTGCGTACGAGACGCCACCCATGCCGGCCAGCATCACCGGGTGCTCGATGCCGAGGATCTCGGTGAGTCTCGTCTTCATGCCTGTCTCCTCTGATGGTGGATCACGTCGGGTGGTCGATCATGTTCGGGGGTCACCGGCAACCACGAGGGCTGCCCGCAACCGCTGCAGACTAGGCCCCGATGGGAGCCCGACCGCTTCGTGCGTCCCGCGTCGGATGGCCGTACCGGTGCTCAGGCCACATAGGGGCAGTGCCGACAGCCGGTCTCGCAGCATTCGCCGCGTTCCATCAGGTACGCCGCCGTCAGCACGAACAGCCCGGTCGCCGGATCGGTGTAGCCCGGTTCGTCAGCGGCCACGGCCGCGGCGTGGGCGGCAAGGATGCGGTCACGATCGGGATGGGTGGGCGCCAGCCGTGACGGGTGGGGTTCGCCCAGTGGTCGCCCGGCGGCCCGATCCGGGCCGGACTCAGACGGCACGGGGGCCGATGTCGGCCCGGTACCGCCGTTGGCGTTTCGAGTGCGCGTGGCGGGGCCGCGGCGGGCTATGCACCTGGGTCGGGGCCGGGATGTCGGCCTGCTGGGGGACGAGCGACGGGGCCACCTCCGACGCGTCGTCTTCGGAGTAGCTCGGCACGAAGTCGCGTTGCCGGACGAGGAAGAGGGAGCCGAGCGCCCCCACCGAGGCGACCACGGCGGCGATGGCCATGAGGTGGTCGAAGGTCGTGGTGAACCCGACCCGGTAGGCGCCGATCAGCGCGTCCCGCGCCGCCACCGAGCGCAGCGAGGCCGCGGCCTGGCCGATCCCGCCGCCACTGATGGCGGTGCTCAGCGAGGAGGCGTCGTGGACGAGGTCCGCCCGGCCGTTGCCGGTGGCATCGAGGGCGGCCACCGTGTTCGGACGGATCTGGCTCAAGAACACCGCACCGAGGGCGGCGATGCCGGTCGACAGGCCGACCTGTCGGAAGGTGCTCGACGATCCGGTGGCCATGCCGCTCCGCTCGACCGGGACCACCGACACGCTGGCCGACGCCAGCACCGGATTGGAGAGTCCCACCCCGACCCCGGCAGCCAGGAACCCGGGGAGCAGGACCGTCCAGGTGGAGTCGGCGTGCACGGTGGTCATCAGCTCACAGCCGAGGGCGACGAAGAACATCCCCACCCCCAACAGGTAGCGCGACTGGACGCGGACGGTCAGCTTGCCGGCGATGGGGGCGACCAAGAAGGCCAGCACGGTGACGGGCAGGAAGCGGAGACCGGCGGCGAAGGGGCCGTAGCCGAGCACCTCTTGGAGATAGAGGGTGAGGTACAAGAACATGGCGAAGATCGACGCCGAGAAGGTGAAGGCGGCGAGTGAGACGCCGGTCATCGCCGGCCGCTTGAACAGCCGGAGGTCGAGCATCGGGTCTCGCTGCAGCCATTCGGCCAACAAGAAGATGATCAGCAGGGCTCCTGATCCCACCAGCAGACCGACGATCAGGTGGCTGGACCATCCCTTGGCGTTCCCCTGGACCAGTGCGTACACCAGCATGAAGAGGGCCGACGAGAAGGTGACGAACCCGATCCAGTCGATGCGGCGCCTCACCGGGTCGCGGGAGTCTTCCACCTTGGCCAGGCAGATGACCGCGGCGATCACCCCGAGGGGGATGTTGATGAAGAAGATCCAGCGCCAGCCGATGCCACTGGTGATGGCCCCACCGAGCAGGGGTCCGATGGCCACCGCCCCACCGAGCACCGCCCCGTAGACGCCGAAGGCCGTGCCGCGCTGCTTTCCCGAGAACGCCTGGGCGATGAGAGCGAGGGAGGTGGACAACATGATGGCCGCCCCCACCCCTTGGACGGCGCGGGAGACATTGAGCATGAGGGGTGTGGTGGCGAGCCCGCACGCCAGGGAGCTGGCAATGAAGACGAACAGCCCGACGGCATAGACCCGGCGGCGTCCAACCATGTCACCGACCACGCCGGCGGTGAGGAGGAAGGCCGCCAGGGTGAGGGAGTAGGCGTCGACGACCCACTGGAGGTCGGCGAACGACGAGTGCAGGGACCGCTGGATGTCGGGGAGGGCCACATTGACCACCGTGATGTCCAACAGCAGCATGAACGTGCCCGTGCAGACGGCGATGAGCGTCCACCACTTGCGGTCCATCGTCACCCCACTCCCGGTTCTGCGCCTGTCGGGCCATCGGTCGTCCACGGCGTGGTGCCGCCGCTTGTCGTGGGCGCGGCGGTCGCTGTGTCACCCCCACGGTCCCCGAGAAGCGACTGCGATCCCCGGAATGTCTAGACCATGGTGTGCCCCCGGGCAATAGATTCGCCCACCTGCCCGACGGGGGACGCCAGTCGTGGCGGGGGGTGGCACCGCCTTCCTGCGCCGCCTCGGGCGGCGCTGCCAGCGGGTTCAGACGGTGCCGTAGGTGGTACTTCGGTCTTGTGCCCGGTGGCCCGACGCCAACAGGTCCCCGGCCGCTCCGGCCAGGTCGGCGCACAGGTCGTCGACCACGTCCCGGTGCCCGGCCTGGACGGTGGCGTGCAGGCTGTCAGGGTGGTTCTGGCGGTCGAAGAACCACCCTCCCCGCTCGGCCAGCGTGTCACCCAGGGCGAAGCTGTCGATGCGGCCGTCCTCGGGATCGCCGCCGAAGGCGAACACCGTGGCGTCGGGGGCGCCCCGGAGGGCCAGGCCCGGTGTGGCCACGATGGCGGCCTTGATGGCGGTCGCGGCACGGAAGGCCCCATCGGCCAGTCCCAGGTAGCCATCCTCCCCGAGGTGCTGGAGCACGGCCCAACCCGCGGCGATCGGCCCCGCCGGCCGGGTTCCGGCCATGCTCGGTGACCCGTACAGGCCACCGAGCCAGTTGGTCGTGACGAACGGCTGCAGGCGGGCGAGCGAGCGGTCCCGGTAGGCGATGACCGAGATCCCCTTGGAGGCGTACCCGTACTTGTGGAGATCGGCCGAGATGGAGGTGACACCGGGAACCGCCAGGTCCCACGGCTTGGCCACGTGGCCCAGACGCGTGAGGAACGGGAGGAGGAACCCGCCGAGGCAGGCGTCGACGTGACAGAGGACCCCGCGGGACGAGGCCACGGCGGCCAGCTCGGTCACCGGGTCGATGATGCCCTGGGGGTAGGAGGGAGCCGACGCCACCACCAGGACCGTCCCGTCGTCCATGGCCTCAGCCATGGCGTCCACGTCGGCGGAGAAGTCGGAACGGACGGGAATGCGGCGGGACTCCACGTCGAAGTAGTGGGCGGCTTTCTCGAAGGCGGCGTGGGCGCTGGTGGCCAGCACCATGTTGGGCCGCTCGATACCGCGCTCGGCCCGGCCCCAGTCCCGGGCGGTCTTGGTCGCCTGGAGAAGCGACTCGGTGCCGCCCGAGGTGAGGAAGCCGCGGAGCTGGCTCCCTTCGTCAAGGGGAAGCCGGTCGCCTCCGAGGAGCCCGAGTGAGATGTCGACGATGTCCTGTTGCATCCGGCCGAGGCTCGGAAAGACCTCGGTGTTGAGGGCGTTCTCCGCCGAGTACAGGGTGGCCGCCTCCTCCAACAGGCGGTGGACGGCCTCGCCGGCCGAGTAGACCAGGCTGAACACCCGGCCACCCCGCCAGTCCCGGTCGTCGGCCCGCAGCCCGGCCAGCGCGGCCAGCACCTGGTCGGCGGGGACGCCGTGGTCGGGGAGCCGGGCGGGAGGGGGTCGGTCGGCCATCGATCCAGCCTACGGCCGGTGGCGGTGGCTCAGGTGATGTCGCGGCGGGTCAGGATGAGCGAGCCGACGGCGGCGAAGGCCAGCCCGTAGAACAGCATGAGCAGGGCCCCCTGCCACCAGTTGAACAGCCCGAAGTCGACTCCTCGTCCCCGGGTCAGGTTGGCGGCGGCGATGGCCGCCCCGGTAGGCACCCAGCGCTCGGCCCCGTGGACCAGGCTGACCAGGATCCCCTCCAGGATGATGAACCAGCCGAGCACGACGATGATGGCGGCCACCTGGTTGGTGAGGACCGACCCGATCCCCACCCCGAGGATGGCGAAGAGGGCGAAGACGAGGATCATCCCGGGCGCCACCGCCGGGATCTGGTGGACCATGTCGGAGAAGGACCCCCCTCGGGCCGACAGCGTGAGGCCGCCCCCGATGATGGTGGCCACCAGCATGATCACGGCCAGCACCGCACCGCAGATGGCGGCGAACACCAATTTGCCCGCCACCAACTTGGCCCGGACCGGGGTGACGAGGAACGAGGTGGTCACCGTCTTGTGGCGGAACTCGGTGGTGACGATGAGCGTCCCGAGCAGCAGGGCGAAGAGGTACCCCTGGAACCCCGCCCCCACCAGATTGCGCAACTGCTGGGTGGTGTGGGGCACCGTGTAGCCCGGCTGGGGGCCCGGACCGCTGAAGTCGGGACGGGTGAGGAAGATGACCAACAAGAGGAGGGCGTTGACGATAAGGGCGATGCCGGTGAGGACCCACGGCACCGCAGTCGTGCGCAGCTTCAGCCACTCTGAGCGGATGGTGGCGATCATCGGGCGTCCCCGGGCATGGGGGCGACCCCGCCTCCCATGTGGTTGGGGTCGGCGGCGTCGAACCCGTGGGTCAGGCTGAGGAATACCTGTTCGAGGCTGCCCCGGTCGTGCAGCAGTTCGTAGAGGACGATCTGGTGCTGGGCGGCCAGGGGACCGAACCATTCGGGAGTGGCTCCGGCGATCGACAGGGTGTCGTCGCCGGTCTGGACGTAGCCCACCGGGATGGAGTCCAAGACGGCCCGAAGGCGAGCCATCTCCGGAGTGCGGATCCGCATACCCGTACTGGTGCCGGCCTGTTGGGCCAGGTCGGCGAGTGTGGTCTGGAGCACCAGCTTGCCGTGGGACACGATCACGACGTCGTCGACCGTCTCTTCCATCTCGGAGAGGAGGTGGGAGGAGACGAGCACGGCGTGCCCGATCGACGCCTGGTGGCGGATGAACGTGCGCAGCCACGAGATCCCCTGCGGGTCGAGGCCGTTGGACGGCTCGTCGAGGATGAGGACCTCGGGGTCCCCGAGCAGAGCGGTGGCCAACTGCAGGCGCTGGCGCATCCCGAGGGAGAACTTGCCCACCCGCCGACGGGCCACATCGGCCAGCCCCACCAGCTCGAGGGTTTCGTCCACCCGGGTCATCGGTAGGCCCGCCCCGAGCGCCACGGCCTTCAGGTGGTCCTCGGCGCGCCGGGAGGGATGGAAGCTGGTCGCCTCGAGCACCGCGCCGACGTGGTGGATGGGATGGTCGAGCTCGACGTACCGGCGGCCGCCGAAGGTGGCCGTCCCGCCGGTGATCGAGACGAGCCCGAGGAGCATCCGCAGGGTGGTGGTCTTGCCCGAGCCGTTGGGCCCGAGGAAGCCGGTTACCCGTCCCGGCGCCACCTCGAAGCTCAGATCGTCGACGGCGCGCAGGGCACCGAACTCCTTCGAGAGCCCCTTCACTTCGATGGCCGACGGCATGCCAGACGGTACCCCGCACTCCGTGAAGAACTACGTCATGCCCTCATGGGGAGTCTGGGTTCAGCGGTCAGACGGTGGCGTAGATGTCCGAGGGGAGCAAGAGGCCGATGGCCACGACCAGCTCGTCGTGCACCCGTCCCATGTTGCTCCAGCCGTTGACCCAACCGACCAGGGCGGAGTACCAGACGTGGCCGAGGATGCGGGCACGGTCCCCGAGGTTGGGCGGATGGGGCTCGCCGATAGCCCGCGTGATGATCCGCTCCATCAGTACCGAGACCTGCTGCTGGCACTCGACGGCGGCTGGATCGGGGGAGGCCAGTGCGGTGAAGACGGCCCCGACCAGCTGGGGCTGGCGTCCCATGGCCCGGAGGGCCCGGTCCAGGGCCTCGATGACCCGCGCTCCCGCCGATTCGCCCTGGGCCGGCTGTTGGGCCAGGCGGTTGTCCAGCTGCTCGACCCAGTGGACCAGCGCCGCCGCCAGCAGATGGTCCTTGCTCGTGAAGTACCGGTAGACGGTGCCCATGGCGACGTCGGCCCGGGCCGCCACGTCGCGCATCTGCACCGCTTCGTACCCCCCGTCGAGGCCCAGCGTCATAGCGGCGTCGACGACACGCTGCCGTCGAGCCTGCTGGGCGCGCGTCAAGGTGCGTGGCACCGGGCGGTTCGCCATGACCGTTTACCCTACTCGCCAGGGATTTCTCCCTCACATTCCGTCCCGCTCGTCGGTACCATGGGCGCCCATGCCCCCCGCCGACGACCCGGAGCTGATCGCCACGACGGACGGGCGGGTCCCCGGGCGACGCGGTCGGGCCACCCGACAGCGCCTGTTGGAGTGCACGGCCGAGCTGCTCGTGGCCACGCCGTGGCGCTCGATCAAGGTCATCGACATCGCCCGGCAGGCCGGGACCTCGCCGGCCACCTTCTACCAGTACTTCGAGAACGTCGAAGCTGCCATCACCGTGCTGGCCGAAGAGCTCGTCGAGGGCGTGGGCGTGCTGGCCGGGGTGGTCGACGGGGACTGGTCCGAGGGGGCCAGTTGGGAGACGGCCGTGGCCGTGGTCGAGGGCTTCATGGACTACTGGGAGACCAACAGGGCCGTCTTCCGGGTGGTGGAGCTGACCACCGTCGAGGGCGACCTGCGGTTCCAGGGCCTGCGGGTCCGGGCCCTCAACGCCGTCACCGTGACACTGGCCCGGGTCATCGCCACCCATGCCGAAGGCTCGGGTTCACCGGCCGGCGTCGACCCCATGGCCGCGGCGGGCACGCTCATCGCCATGTTGGCCCAGGTGTCCGGCCACCGCTACGGCTTCGAGTTCTGGGGCATCCGCACCGCGTCGCTGGTGGACAGCCAGGCCCGGCTGCTCCACTGGTCGGTCACCGGTCGGCCAGCACCCGAGGGGGCGAAGGTGGCGGGCTCGGACGTCCCCCTGCCCCGCACCGGACCGGTGGTCGGGGGCGGTGCGGCCTCGTCGCGTACGGCCCAGGTGAAGGCGGCATCGGCCAAGGCCGCGTCCAAACGCTCGTCGTCCAAGCCGAGGACGACCTCCTAGTCGGTGGACTCGGCTCCGCTCAGCGGAGCGCCACCGGCGCCACGGGTGAGCCGAGGGCGTTGGTGAAGGGCAGCGGCGAGGCATCGAGGAGGAACTCGTAGCGGCCGTCGACGGCACAGGCGTCGGCCAGTTCGTCGAGGAACCAGTTCTGCCCCTGGGTCATCCCCATCTCCACCAGGTGGAGGAGGTGCACGGGTAGGAACAGCGCGGGGTCCTCGCAGGGATAGACCTCGAGGGGCAGCGTGTCGATGGCGACCGCAGCCACGTCGTGGTCGTGGAACCACTCGGCCGTACCCATGGTCAGTCCCGGGCTGGCCATCGAGTAGGCGACGAGGTCCCGTACCGGCTCGGCCCCCCCGAGCCCGGGTCGGCCGGGCAGGGCGAGGTGGGCCATCTGTCCCGTCCGGACGAGCACGATGTCCCCGGGCTCGACGGTGACCCCGGCGAAGGTGCAGGCGGCGTCGAGGTCGTCAGATGAGATCGGGTGGCTCGGCTCGAGGATCTCTGTGCCCCGGCTCCGGGCCACGTCGAGCAGGATTCCCCGGGAGACGACCGTTCTGATCAGGTGGATGCCCAGCCGGCTGGCGCCGGTCTCGGTGATGGTGGTGGCCGGCACGCCGTTGTAGAGGCTGCGGCCTTCGGGCCCGGACCCGTAGGCGGCATGGCCGAGACCGTCCCAGTGGGTGGCGCACTGCATGGCCATGGTGACCACGTCCTCGGAGAAGGCAATCCAGCCGGGGTCGTCACCCATGACTTCGTTCACGCTCACCATGGTGCGCGTGGGGTTCACCCGACCCTTGATGAAACCGAGTTGGATCCCTTCTTCGGCCGAGAGCGGAAGGGCGAGCGGAATGGCGGTGCCGTCACGGACGGCGGCGATCCCCCGGAGCCTGGCGGCCTCGTCGATGAGATTGAGGGTGCCGATCTGGTCGTCGGCCCCCCACCGTCCCCAGTTGGACACCCGGGCCGCTAATTCCGTAAATGACGTGGGGACCGACGGCGATACAGGCACGGGCATGGCCCTGTTGTAGCCCAAACGGACAACAGTTTTCGCCGGATCGTGCCGATGAGAGGGGTGAGGGGCGCGAGCCGACGTACGAGGAATTAGCGCCATGACTGCAGTCCAGCCGGAGCCGATTGGGGCCCGGACCCAGCCACGAGCCGCCACCCCGGGCCGGTTCCGACCCATCGCCGCGGGCATCTCCGTCCTGGTCACAGCGGTAGTGGTGATCGCCACCGTCGTCACCCTGGCCCAGGGTGTGGCGTCGCTCCCCACGGCCGCGGCCAGCGTGCCGACCTCGGGGGTGGGTGCCGTCCAGACGCTCTACGCCCAGGATCTTGTGGCCCGGATCAATGCCGAGCGGGCCGCCCGCGACACCTTGATGGTCGCCGTCCCGTCTCTCCAGGTCGACAGCGGCCTCACTGCCTTTGCCCAGTCGTGGTCGGCCCATCTGGCCGCCACGGGGACGGTCGCCGATCCGTCGCTCAGCACCTGCACCACCGCAACCCCGGTGTGCATCCTCGCCGCCAACTCCGGTGACACGGCCAACGGCGCCGCCTCGTGGCCCGGTGACGGATCGGACGGCATGGACGGCGAGTACATGGCCTCGACGTACCACCGCCAGAACATGCTCGGCGCCACGTACACCGACGTGGGCGTCGGGGTCACCTGCAGCGGTGGCCGCGCCTTCACGGTCGAGGTGTTCGGCATCAGCAGCGCCGACATCCCCGCGGCATTGGCAAGACAGCGCGCCCAGAACGCCGTCCAGGGTCAGCCCGTGCCGGCAGCCCCGGTGGTGGCCGGCGCTCCGAGCGGCGCTCCGGTCTACTGTCCGGGCCAGACCATCGCCGCTGACGGCACGGTCACCCCGACCGGTGGGCAGTACCCCTATCCCTTCCACGTGCCGGCGGTGGCCGGTGAACCCAACGCGCCGGCCCCGGTGGTGGGTATGGCGGCGACCGCCGACGGCAACGGCTACTGGCTGGCCCGGTCGGACGGTTCGATTTCGGTCCACGGTGACGCCATCACACACGGATCGATGGCCGGGACTCCGTTGAACGCACCAGTCACCCACATCGTGGCCACCAACGACGGGGGCGGCTACTGGATGGTGGCCAGTGACGGCGGCATCTTCACCTTCGGCGATGCGGGCTTCTACGGGTCGATGGGTGGGAGGCATCTGAACGCACCGGTGGTGGACCTCACCCCGACACCCTCGGGGCACGGCTACTGGCTGGTGGCCAGCGACGGGGGTGTGTTCGCCTTCGGCGACGCCTCGTTCCACGGCTCCATGGGCGGTGAGCACCTGAACGCCCCAGTGGTGGGCATCGCCGCCGACCGGGCCACAGGGGGCTACTGGCTGGTGGCCAGTGATGGCGGTATCTTCGCGTTCGGGGCCCCGTTCCTCGGGTCCACGGGCAATCTCCGCCTCAACCGGCCGGTCAACGGGATGGCCGCCACCGCCGGTGGGACGGGCTACTGGTTCGTCGCCTCGGACGGTGGCATCTTCACCTTCGGTAGTGCCGCCTTCCGGGGCAGCGCGGGCGGCACATCGCTCAACGCCCCGGTGGTGGGCATGACTGCCGATCTCTCCACCGGCGGCTACTGGTTGGTGGGGGCCGACGGCGGGGTGTTCGCCTACGGTGCGCCGTTCCTCGGGGCCGGCTGACTCAACCCCGGGGCGGGCGGGTCAGCTCGACCAGATGATCGACTGCATCTCCGAGTAGGCCTCGAGCCCGGTGTCACCACCGTCGCGGCCGATGCCGCTCATCTTGAACCCGCCGAAGGGGGCGTCCATGTTCCGCTGGGCCGTGTTGATGCCCACGTGTCCGGCTCGGAGCTGCTTGGCCACCCGGAACGCCCGGGGTGTATCACCCGAGAAGACGTAGTCGTAGAGGCCGAACTCCGAGTCGTTGGCGATGGCGACGCCCTCGTCCTCGTCATCGAAGGGGATGGCCACAACTACCGGCCCGAAGATCTCCTCGCGCGCCACGGTGATGTCGTTGGTCCCGACCACCAGGGTGGGCTCGACGTAGTAGCCGGTGGGCAGGTGCTCGGGCCGACCGCCCCCGGCCACCACCTCGCCCTCTTTGCGTCCGGTCTCGATGTGGTCGAGGATCCGCTGCTGCTGCGCGGCCGAGATGACCGGCCCCACGACCGTCGACATCTCGGTGGGGTCGCCCACCTTCAGCACCCCGGCGAACTGGGTGAGCCCGGCTACCACCTGGTCGAAGATGCTCCGGTGGATGATGGCCCGGGTAGGGGCCGTGCAGATCTGACCGGAGTGGAAGGCCCACACCGAACCGATGGCGGTGACCACGCCCTTGATGTCGGCGTCCTCGAAGACGACGGCACCTCCCTTGCCCCCCAACTCCATCAGCATCCGCTTCATGGTCGGGGCCCCGGCCGAGGCGATGCGCTGGCCCACCTGGGTGGAGCCGGTGAACGAGACCATGTCTACGTCCGGCGACGTGGTGAGGGCGGAGGCCGGCCCGGGACCTTGCGAGTTGATGATGTTGATCACCCCGGGCGGGAAGCCGACCTCGTCGAGGACCCGGGCCATCTCGATGACGGCCAGGGGGTCCTGGGGTGCGGGCTTCATGATCACCGTGTTGCCCATGGCCAGGGCCGGAGCCACCTTCCCGGCCATGTTGGTCATGGGGAAGTTGTAGCTGGCGATGGCGGTGACGACGCCGACGGGCTGGCGGTAGGCCAGGGCACTGATCAGGCCCCCCGGGGCCAGCGGCGTGGCCTCGGAGACGATGGGTGGGAGCATGTGCTCTTGGACGTGGCTGATGTCCCGGGAGTAGCGGTCGAAGCGGGCGGCAGACACCGGGACCTGCATCCGGGAGCCGACCGAGGCCGTCGCCCCGGTCTCGGCGATGACGAGCGGAACCAACTCATCCCCCTTGGCCCTGATGGCGGCGGCGGCCTTCTTCAGAAGGGCCAGTCGCTCCTCCACCGGGGTGGCGGCCCAGGCCGGGAAGGCCTCCCTGGCGGCGGCAGCGGCGGCGTTGGCGTCGTCGACCGAGGCGTTGGGTGCCTGTCCCACCACCTGCTCGGTGGCTGGGTTGATGATGTCGTAGGTCCCGTCGCCGGCCTCGACCCACTGGCCGCCGATGAGCAGCTGTGTCTCGTCCTTGGTGATCTGAGCGCCCATGATGGGTCCCCTTTCGCGGTGGTGGATCGACGTGGATCCTCGGGCGGCCGTACTCGGTCGCGATGGCGATATGGCGGCTGGCGAGGTGAATCTGACGCCTCGTCAGCAGTGTAGGTCGTGACCGCCCGGGTGGCAGATCGACGGGTGGGCCCCGTTGGACCCCGCCTGGCAGTCGGATCAGACGGGCGCTCGGATCAGACGGCGGCGAGTGATGGATCGACGGTTACCGTGTCCCGGCCCGACTTCAACAGGCTGCCCGGGAGGTTGCCGGTGGGCTTGCCGTCGGCGATGGTCTCGACCCCGTTGACCAGGACCCGCACCACCCCGATGGCGTCGGCGATGAGCCTCGGGCTGCCCCCGGGGAGGTCGCTGACCAGCGTGGCCGGCTCGGAACCCACCGTCTCGGGATCGAAGACGAAGAGGTCGGCGCACAGTCCCTCGGCGATCCGCCCACGGTCGGGCAGTCCGAACAGCTCAGCCGGTGCCTCGGTCATCAGCTGAACGGCGTGCTCCAAGGACACCAGCTTCCGCTTCCGGAGGCAGTCACCGAGGAACGAGGTCGGGTAGTTGGACCCGCACATCCGGTCGAGGTGGGCTCCGGCGTCGGAGCCGCCCACCATGGCCCCGGGGTTGTCCCAGACCTCCACCCGGGCCTGCCAGGAGGCATCGTCGCCGTCCGAAGCCTTGGGCCACAACACGGTGCGAAGGTCGTCGGCGATGACCAGGTCGAGCAAGGTGTCGAAGGGCGGCTTGCCCTGCTCCTCGGCGATGGAGCGGACGTCCCGCCAGCTCAGGCCTTCGTTCTCCGGGGCGAACGTGTCGCCGATGATGTAGTTGCCCCAGTTGGCCAGCCGCCGGAAGACGCCGGCTCCCTCGGAGTGGGCCAACTCGTCGAGCTGGGCTCTGATCGCGGGGTCGGACAGCTTCTCGATGCGCTGTTCCACGGGCAGGCCCATCACGTCACCCCAACCGGGGATGAGGAAGAGGGCGCAGTGGTTGCGGAAGCTCATGTTCATCGGCACGAGGGTGGGCATGGTCAGCGCCACGATGCGACCGCCCGCCTTCTCGGCGGCCACCGACGCCTCGAGCTGGCGGGCCGTCTTGTCTGGCGTGCGTGAGTCGATGGTCAACAGGTTCCAGTTGAGCGGACGCTTCGCCGTGGTGGTCATGGCCACCATGAGGTCGATCTCCTCGTCGCTGAACGTGTCGAGGCATCCGCTGGTGATGTACTCGAGGGTGGTGCCCGGGTGGTCGCGTACCACCTCGCAGAAGGCCAGCATCTCGCGGCGGTCGGCGTGGCGCGACGAGATCGGCTTGCCGTCGCCGTCGGAGTGGGTGCGGGACTGCGACGAGGAGAATCCGAGACCACCGGCCTCCAGCGACTCGCCCAGTAGGCGGGCCATCTCGGCCACCTCCTCGTCGTTGGCCACCTCCCCACCCCGTTCGTCACCCATCACCCAACGGCGCAGGGCGCAGTGGCCGACGAGGAAGCCGGCGTTGACGCCGAGATTCCCTTCGAGCTTGCCCAGGTAGTCGCTGAAGCTCGTCCAGTCCCAGGGGAGCCCCTCTTCGAGGGCCACGAGAGGCATGCCCTCGACCTTGGCCATCATCCTCCGGATGTAGTCGTGGTCCTCGGCCTTGATGGGGGCCAGGGTGAAGCCGCAGTTGCCGCCGATCACCGTGGTCACGCCGTGGAGGTTGGACGGCGACGCCGTCGGATCCCAGAACAGTTGGGCGTCGTAGTGGGTGTGCGGGTCGATGATGCCGGGGGCCACGATCAGGCCCTCGGCGTCGAATTCGGTCGTCCCGTGCTCGCCGACCTCGCCGACGGCCACGATCTTCCCATCCGAGATGCCGACGTCGGCCCGGAAGCCAGGGGCGCCGGTTCCGTCGACGACAAGGCCGTTGCGGATCACGTAGTCGAGCATGGTGGGCCCTCCGTGGGGTGGTGAGGCATCTGAGCGACGACGGCGGTGCTGGTTGCCGTCCATCCGGTAACTGACAGACCGTCAGTTTACGGCACCCCCGGACCTCCCGCTCGACCTCGGGCCACCGCCCGATGTGGCAGCCCTCGGGGAGCGGGGTGCCCACCGGTGACCTGGGATGAGGGCGGGGGCCGGCCGGATGGTAATTTCCCGACATCCATCACGCCTGGTTCCAGAACCATCTGCTCCCTGCGGTCGTGCTCGTGCTCGGAGCCGGTCTCTTCATCAGGTTCGCCCACTGGGTCGGGGCGCGCCGGCGGAGCTGGATCGACGGGCAGATCCGCTTGCAGATCGAGTCAGGCCAGCTGGCATCGGAGGGCCTCAAGCGGTCCCGGGCGGTCAGCGAGGCCGTGGAGTGGGTGGTGGTGGCCCTGGTGGGCTTCATCACCGCCATCCTGGCGCTCGACCGGTTGGGGATCCCACTCACCACCCTGGTGGCCCCGGCCACTGTGATCGGCATCGGCCTCGGCTTCGGGGCCCAGCAGATGGTCGGTGACCTGCTGGCCGGCTTCTTCCTCTTCGCCGAGCACCAGTTCGCCTTCGGCGACGTCATCCGGCTGTCGGTTCCCGGCCAGGCCACCGGGATCACCGGGACGGTCGAGGAGCTGACCCTCCGGGTCACCAAGGTGCGCACGGCCCAGGGCGAGCTGGTCGTGGTGCCGAATAGCGCCCTGCGCCAGGTGACCAACCTGTCCAAGGACTGGTCCCGTGCCGTCATCGACATCCCGGTCTCGGTGACCGAGGATCTGGAGCGTGTGACCGGGCTGTTGAAAGACATGTTCGCCGACATGGCCGCCGATCCCGAGTGGCAGGGCCTCCTCCTCGGGGACCCGGTGGTGGCCGGCGTGGAGACCATCGACGTCGGCTACGTGCAGCTCCGGCTCATCGCCCGGACGCTGCCGGGTCGCCAGTTCGAGGTGGCCCGCGAGATCCGGTTACGGGCCACCACCGCACTGCGCGCCGCCGGTGTGAGCTCCCCTTCGATCGGTGATGGTGTCCCGTGACCGACGAGTCGGGATCAGAGCCACCAGAGGGCGAAGGCCCGGACGGGACGGCCGCCGAGTCTGGGTCGCCGGCCCCGCCGAGGGCCCGGGCCCCCTGGGAACGCAAGGACCCCAACGGCGACGAGGTCAAGCACAGCGCCCTGGTGGGGTTCATGTCGGTCCCGATGGGCCGTCGGTTCCCCATCCGGCGGTCCACCTTCGTGATGGCCGTGGCCTTCATCGGCCTGGCCACGTTGCTGTACTTCAATCCCCCCGAGGCGGCGACCAACACCGGTTCGGGCTTCGTGCTCCACACGTCGCAAGGCGACGTGTTCGTGCCCAACGCCACCGCGGTCAGCACGACCACGACCACCACCACCCCGCCCGCTGCCACGACGACCACCGCGGCACCCTCGCCGACCACGACGGTGTTCTCGGGCTCGCTCGGAGCCTCCACGACGACGTCGACATCGACCACCACGACGCGGCCCACGGGCGGGGGAGCGGCCACCACGACGACCACGACCACGTCGGCGGGGTCGACCGGAACGAATGGGTTCGGGAGTGCCAGCACCTCGACTTCTACCTCGACGCCTCGTTGACCACGGCTGATCGTCCGTCCGCGGGTGGGACCACGAGCCAGCCGCCCCCGGGTCGGTGCTCGAGCCTCCACCGCTGACCGGCGAGCACGACACGGACGGCACGGCGGAACCGACCCGGCAGGGTGGCAACGACCCGGACGGGGCCGGTCACGTAGGCCGCACACCGGGGTGCTCGTGGCCGGGAGCCCCGCCCAGGTAGCCCTCTCCAGGCGACTGCGCGGCCAGGGACGGCGCGTCAGGACGATGACTGGACATCCGACAAATATTGAGTAAGATACTCAGTATGCTATCGAGACAGACACGGTCATGAGCGTCCGTCACGCGATGCTCGCACTCCTGAGCGAGGGTCCCAAGTACGGGCTCCAACTCCGTCACGAGTTCGAGGCCCGCACCGGCGAGGTGTGGCCATTGAACGTCGGCCAGGTGTACACCACCCTGCAGCGGCTCGAGCGGGACGGCTTGGTGGAGTCCGAAGACGACATCGAAGAAGGTCCCCAGAAGGGATTCCATCTCACCCCGGAGGGTCACGAGGAGCTGGAGCGGTGGCTCCGCACGCCGCCCGATCTCAGTGCGCCACCCCGAGACGAGTTGATCATCAAGGTCATGGTGGCGTTACGGATGCCCGCCGCCGATGTCCATGCCGTCATCCAGGTCCACCGGAGGTACCTGGTCGAGCTCATGCAGCAGTGGACCCGCCTCAAAGAGGATGAAGCCGGGTTCGACCTCGGGTTCGCCCTCGTCGTGGATGCCGAACTCTTTCGGCTCGACGCGCTGGTCCGATGGCTCGATGCGGCTGAAGGGCGGATCAAGCGTGCGGCGTCCGAACCCCCTCGGCCAGAAGGCCTCCCGATGCCCAAACTACGCCGGCGAGTGGGGTTGAGGCCGTGAGCATGCTCGAACTGCGCAGGATCTCCAAGGTCTACGGCGAGGGCGCAGCTCGCGTCCAGGCGCTGGACGACGTCGACCTGTGGGTCGACCCCGGCACGCTGGTGGCCGTGATGGGAGCCAGTGGATCGGGCAAGAGCAGCCTGCTCACCATTGCCGGCAGCCTGGAGGCGCCGACCAGTGGCGAGGTGCTGGTCGGAGGGGAGCCGCTGTCCACGATGACCCGCAACGATCAGGCCCGCCTGCGTCGGCGCTCCATCGGCTACGTGTTCCAGGATTACAACCTGCTGGCCGGCCTGACCGCGGTGGAGAACGTCTCGCTCCCCTTGGAGCTCGACGGCGTGTCGGGCAAGAAGGCGCAGGCGACCGGGATGGCGGTCCTCGACGAGCTCGGTCTCGCCGACCGGGCATCGCACTACCCTGACGAGCTGTCGGGCGGCGAGCGTCAACGGGTCTCCATCGCCCGGGCCGTCGTCGGCGACCGCCACCTGCTCTTGGCCGACGAACCCTCGGGCGCCCTGGACTCGACCAACGGTGAGGCCGTCATGCGCATGATCCTCGGCGCGTGCAAGCGGGGCGTGGCCGCGGTCGTCGTCACCCACGACGCCCAGCTGGCCTCCTGGGCCGACCGGGTCGTGTTCCTCCGGGACGGACGGGTCGTTGACCAGACCGTGTCACCTCCCGGCCCGGAGTCGTTGCTGCAGTCCACGCCGAACTCGTGACCACGACGCTCGTTCGGCCGCCGGTCCAGGTCCGGGCCACCAACGGAGGTCTCCCGGCGCGTCGCGCCGTGGTCCGATGGGCGTGGCGTCTGTTCTCGCGGGAGTGGCGCCAGCAGTTCTTGATCCTGGCCCTGATCGCCGTCGCCGTGGCGGCGACGATCGTGGGTTCTACCGTGGCCATGAACAATCCGCCACCGAAGGACGCCGGATTTGGAACGGCGCAGTATTCGGCATCCTTTGGTTCCTACGACTCGACGGCGGCGAGTTTCATCACCAGGCTGGAGCAGCTCGGCCCCGTCGATGTCATCGAGAACGAAACCCTGTCCGTCCCCGGGTCGATCAACTCCTACCAGCTCCGCGCCCAGGACCCCGAGGGGCCCTTCGGCGGACCGATGCTCTCGCTCGTTTCCGGCCGCTACCCGTCAGGAGCCGATCAGGTTGCCGTGACGAGGGGCGTGGCCACGGCCTTCCGCCTTCGGGTGGGAGGAGATTGGCGAGTGGGCGGCGCGGAGCGCCAGGTGGCGGGTATCGTCGAGAACCCCCAGAGCCTGCTGGACGAATTCGCGCTGGTCCCACCCGGCCACGTCCGGAGCCCCACCAGCGTCACCGTGTTGTTCGACCAGCCCGGGGCCTCACTGAAGTCGTTCACCGGCGTCCACGTCGAGACTCCGGCGTCGGTGGCGCAGTCGAACCCGATCAATCCCGAGACGATCTCCCTCATCGCACTGGTCCTCGGAATGTTGCTGGTGGCCCTCGTCTCCATCGGTGGATTCACGGTGCTGGCGCAACGCCGATTGCGCTCGATCGGGATGCTCGAGGCGACCGGCGCCACCGACCGTCACGTCCGTCTCGTGATCAGCGCCAACGGAGCTGTGGTCGGCCTCGTCGGTGCCATGGTCGGTTTCGTTCTCGGCCTGATCATCTGGCTCCTCTACCGACCCGATCTCGAGCAGAGCTCACACCACGTAATCGGAATGCTGGCGCTCCCGTGGACGGTGGTGGTCGCAGCCATGGTGCTCGCCGTCGCCGCGGCACTCGTTGCCGCATCCCGCCCGGCCCGGGCGATCACCAGGGTGCCGATCGTCCAGGCGTTGTCGGGCCGACCCGCCCCTCCCCGTCAGATCCACCGGTCGGCCATTCCCGGTGTGGTGCTCCTCGTCGTGGCCTTCTTGTTGTTCGGGTACTCCGGCGGCACCAACAGCGGGAACGGTAGCGGTGGCGCACCCGAGCTCCTCTTCGGGATGGTCCTGCTCGTCCCGGGGCTCATTCTTCTCGCCCCCTTCCTCTTGTCGCTCACGGCCCGGCTCGGTCGTCGTGCGCCCATCGCCGTCCGGCTGGCCCTCCGCGATCTGGCCCGGTATCGGGCCAGATCGGGCTCGGCGCTGGCCGCCATCAGCATCGGTGTGCTCATTGCCGTGATCGTGATGCTCGCCGCTGCGGCCCGGTACGGGAACGTCCTCGACTACGCCGGCCCGAACCTTGCCGCGAATCAGCTGGCCCTCAGTACGGCACTTCCGCCGCCGGGTCAGGCGATCGTGCACCGCGACGCCAGCGGCCGGTTGGTTCCGGTCACCAACCACCCGGTGGAGACGGCGACACCCACACAGCTGTCGACCGCCGCCGGACAGATTGCCAAGGGGCTCGGCGCCCAACTGATCACCCTGGAGAGGCCGAATGCGCAGTTGAACGGGACCCAGGGTGGTCGACAGTGGGATGGCCAGGTCTACGTGGCGACGCCACAGCTGCTCCGGGCGTTCGGGATCAACCCGTCCGACGTCGATCCGAACGCCGACATCCTCAGCGCACGTCCTGGTCTCTCCGGCGTTTCGGGACTCGTGCTCAACTACTCATCGGGCGCCAAGCCGGCCAACGGCCCGGATGCCGCCGTTCTCGTCCATCCGGTGATCCAAGAGATTGGCGCGCTCCCTCTGGGTACCTCGGCGCCCAACACGGTGATCACCGAGCACGCCATGCATCGGTTCCATGTGGCCACGAGCACGACCGACTGGCTGGTGCAGGGAGCCCAACCGTTCACGGCGGCCCAGATCAGTAGCGCCGAGCACACCGCATCGGCGTCGCAGCTCTCGGTCGAGTCGAAGAACGATCAGCCCACGTCGTTCGCGGTGATCGGCTGGGCGACCTTCTTCGGGATCGTCATCGCCCTTGCCGTGCTGGCCATGACCGTCGGGCTGGTCCGGAGCGAGACGGCAGGCGACCTCGGCAAGCTGGCCGCAGCCGGTGCGTCCGACTACACCCGGCGCACCCTGACCGCGGTGACGGCCGGAACGCTCGGCTTCCTCGGGGCGCTCCTCGGGGTGGTGGGGGGCTACCTCAGCATGATCGGCTACCTGCGGAGCAACTCGTTGAACGGAGGGATCGGCGCGCTCGGAAACGTACCCGTCGCCGATCTCCTCCTCATCTTGGTGGGTATGCCGGTGTTGGCGACGGTCGTCGGGTGGCTCCTGGCCGGGCGCGAACCTTCGGGCCTGGCGTGGCGGCCGATGGACTGAGCGCGCCGCTCACCGCGTCGCGGATCGCCGTCTGGGGAGCCCGAACAGACGGTGCGTCAACCGTTGACGAGCGGTATCACCAGTTCGCCGAAGGCGGCGATCTGGTCGCACTGCTCCTTGACCGAACCGGTGGGGAATCGGACCTGTACCTGGCCCACCCCGGCAGCCCCGTAGGGCTGCAGGTACTCGGCAATCTGCTCGGCGCTGCCCGTCACCGTGCCCGGGGGGAGGTCGTACCCCGTCGTCGGCTGGCCCACGTGGAACGGAGCGGCGAGCGCCCCGATGTCGAGCGGGGCTCCGGGCCGGTACTCCTCGCGCATCCGGCGGAGGTCGGTCAACAGGGCCTCGTTGGGGCCGAGGGACTGGGGCAGCCACCCGTCGCCGAACCGGGCCGTCCGGCGCAGTGCGGCCGGTGACGAGCCCCCGGTCCACACCGGGGGACGAGGAGACTGCACCGGCCGGGGCTTCAGCCCCAGACCCGAGGCCTTCCACGTGGGCCCCTCCAGCACCGGGAACTCGTCGACCATGCCGGCGATCAGGCCGGTGATGGCCTCGTCGGTGGCCGGTCCGCGGTGCTCGAAGGCCGGGCCCATCTGGTCGAACTCCTCGTTGACGTGTCCGGCCCCCACGCCGCAGATGATCCGGCCACCTGACAGCGCATCGAGGGTGGTGAACTCCTTGGCCGCCCGGAGGGGATGGCGCAGGGCGACCACGTAGATGTGGGAGAGGAGCCGAACGCTCGAGGTGACCCCGGCCAGCCAGCCCAGGGTGGCGACGGTGTCGTACCAGGTGGTGCTCATGGCGCCGGCCAGCCGCTCGGGAATGAAGGTGTGGTCGCAGACACCCACGTAGAAGAAGCCTGCCGCCTCGCAGGCCAATGCCACACGCGCCAGCTCGTCCGGGCCCGCCGACGTCTCCCAGGCTTGGGTGTAGATGGTGGACTGGCTTTGGATCGGGAGTTGCATTCCGAACACCATGCGCCCGGCGGGGAGCACCGAGACGGCATCGACTGGGAGGGGGACCGGGGAGTTGCTCACCCGCTCAGCGTAGGTCGCCGGTCGCCACGGGAATGGCCTGGGCCAGCTGCTCGGCCAACTCGTCGTCGGTGCCGAAGCGGGTGGCCAGCACCCGGGACCGCTTGTAGGCCAGGTGGGCGGGAACCTCCCAGGTGAAGCCCATGCCCCCGTGGACCTGGATGCACGACCGCCCGTTCGTGATGGCGGCCTCATCGGCCAGCAGCTTGGCCCCCGAGGCGGCCACGGCGGCATCGCCGACGTCGGGTTGGTCGGCGGTGACGGCGGCGGCGTGCACCGCACAACGGGCCACCTCGGCACGGACGGCCATGTCGGCACAGAGGTGCTTCACGGCCTGGAAGCCACCGATGGGTCGACCGAACTGCTGACGGTGCTTGGCGTACTCGACGGCCAGGTCGCACAGCCATGCCGCCGCACCGACCTGGAGCGCGGCGGTGAGTACCGCACCCCGCTGTCGCCACCGCTCGGCCACGTCGGGACCGGCCACCACCGGCCCCGGGGGGAGGCCGGCCACGGACCACACGGGGGTCAGCGGATCCATGGGTCGCTGGAGACGAGTGGCGTCCAGCGCGTCAGGGTCCAGCGAGGTCACACCGTCCTCTGACAGCACCAAGAGCACGTCGAGGTCGTCGAGGCCCTCGATGATCAGGGGCACGACACCGTTCTCACGTTGGCCTTGGGCCTCGATCATGCCCACGACCACCGAGCCGTCGTCGGCCCCGCTGATGGTCCCTGCGGCCAGGTGGGACGCCACCAGGGGCCCGGGGACGAGGGCCCGCCCCAGCTCCTCGAAGACCAGGGCCGCCTCGGCTAGCCCGAGGCCGACACCCCCCGCCGATTCGGGCAGAGCGAGGTTGAAGACCCCGGCCTCGGCGAGCTGGAGCCACCCGTCGCGGTCGACCACCTTGTCGGCGGACTCGAAGGCGCGCAGGCGGTCGAGGCCGAACTGCCCTGCACACAGCCGGCGCATGCCGGCGGCCAGCTCGGTTTGGAGCTCGGTCAGTTCGAAGTCCACGGTCCCGCTTCCACGTCGATCACGATGGCTGGGCCGCGGTCGGCTTGGGTGGCCCTGATGGCTCCTTGGGCAGTCCGAGGATGCGCTCCCCGACGATGTTCCGCTGGATCTGGGAGGTCCCCGCGGCGATGGTCAACGAGATACCCCGCAGCCAGTCCTCGACCATGGCCGCCGACGGGAGCTCGCCCTTACCGTCGGCGCCCGCGATGTCGTCGGCGGCCAGGCCGGCCCGCCCGAGCAGCGAGAGGGAGTACTCGCCCAGCTTCGACCTGGTCTCGGTGTAGGCCAGTTTGAAGAAGGTTCCTCCGACCCCGGGGATGCCGGTGCGGGCGGCCTGGGAGACGTTGCGTTTGGTCAGCGCCCACAAGGCGTCGAGCTCGGCCCGGAGGTGCCCGGCCTGACGGCGCACCCCGGGGTCCGACCACGCGCCGGTGCGGCGGGCCAGGGCCACGGTGGCCGAAAGGAGTTCGAATGCCTCGAGGAGGTCGCCGACGAACGCCGTGCCCCGCTCGAAGCTGAGGGTCACCATGGTCACCCGCCAGCCATCGTTCTCGTCACCGACCCGGTTCCTCACCGGCACCCGCACCTCGTCGAGGAAGAGCTCGGCGAACTCGGTGGAGCCGGCGATGGTGGTCAGGGGTCGGATCTCGAGGCCGGGTGTGTCCATGGGCAGGATGAGCCAGGAGATACCCCGGTGGCGGCTGTCCTCGGCCCCGGTTCGCACCAGCAGTTCGCAGTGGTCGGCCACTTCGGCGTGCGATGTCCAGATCTTCGAACCACTGATTACGTAGTCGTCGCCGTCGCGAAAGGCGCGTGTGCGCATGGAGGCGAGGTCGGAGCCGGCGTCGGGCTCGGAGAAGCCCTGGCACCAGACCTCGTCCCCCTTCAGGATGGAGGGCAGGTAGCGCTGGCGCTGTTCTGGGGTGCCCTCGGCGATGATGGTGGGCCCGGCATGGAGCAGCCCCACGAAGTTGACCCCCACATAGGGGGCGTGGGCCCGCTCCAGCTCCTCTTTGAAGACCAGCTCTTCGACCGGTGACGAGCCACGACCACCGCCCTCGGTCGGCCAGTCCACCCCGGCGTAGCCGGCGTCGAAGAGCAGGCGCTGCCAGTGGGTGTCATAGGCGCGCCGGCCCGGCCAGTCGGTGGGGGCGGGCTTGGGTGGGAGCCCGGGAAGGGTCTCGGCCAGCCATTGGCGCAGCTCTCCCCGGAACGCCTGCTCGGCGTCGGTATAGCGGAGGTCCATGGCGGAGGTTCCTAGGCCGAGGTCCGCGGGTCCCGCGGGCGGTGTGCCGCCGAGCTCACTTGAAGTCGAGGTCGTAGAGCTTGATGGCGTTGCCGCGGACGATCTTGTAGATCTGCTCCTCGGTGAGGTCCTTCATCTGCTTCTCGGCGATCTGACGGGTCTCGGGCCAGGTGGAGTCGGAGTGGGGATAGTCCGACTCGTAGGTGATGTTGTCCACACCGATGGACTCGATGTTCTTCAGGCCGAAGGCGTCGCTGAAGAAGCAGCCGTAGATCTGGCGGAAGAAGTAGGTGGAGGGAGGCTCGGGGACGATGTCGGCCACGCCGCCCCAGCCCCGGTTCTCCTCCCACACGGTGTCGGCCCGCTCCAGGATGTAGGGGATCCAGCCGATCTGGCCCTCGGCATAGGCCAGCTTCAGTTCGGGGAAGCGGACCAGCACGCCCGAGAACATGAAGTCCACCATCGAGTAAGTGGCATTGGAGTGAGTCAGCGTCGAGCCCACGGCCGGGGGTGCGTCCGCCGATGTCGACGGCATCTTGGAGGAGGACCCGATGTGCATGTTGATCACCGTTCCGGTCTCCTCGCAGGCCCGGAAGAACGGATCCCAGTAGTGATCGGGATCGTGCACCGAGGGCAGCCCGAGGAACGGGGGGATCTCACTGAAGCACACGGCCCGCACACCGCGGTCGGCGTTGCGGCGAACCTCGGCGGCGGCCAGTTCTACGTCCCAGAGCGGGATCAGACAGAGGGGGATGAGCCGACCGTTGGCCTCAGGCCCGCACCACTCGTCGACCATCCAGTCGTTGTAGGCCTTCACGCAGAGGAGGGCGAGCTCTTTGTCCTGGGCCTCGGTGAAGGTCTGACCGCAGAATCGGGGGAAGGTCGGGAAGCAGAGCGAGGCCTCGAGGTGGTTTACATCCATGTCCTCGAGCCGGGTCTTGACCTCGTAGGAGCCTGGGCGCATGTCGCCGTAGGTCACGCCGCGCATGGTCACCTCGTCACGGGGCACACCCACGGCCGAGTCCACCCGGAGCAGGGGCCGCTTCAGGTCCTCGTAGTACCACCAGTCGGTGGGGAAACCCTCTGACCCGGGGACCACGGTGAGCTTGCCGCCCACGAAGGTGATCTCGCCCATCGGGGCGCGTACGATCCGTGGGCCGACGTCGTGATACTTCTTCGGTAGGCGGTCCATCCAGACATTGGGTGGTTCCACCACGTGGTCGTCGACGGAGATGATCCAGGGCAGTTCGGCCATGGGTCGAGTGTACCGCCTGGTCTGACGGTCCGTCAGGTAACCGGGGCTCGCCCGACCGTCGAGGACGACCCGGCCCGTGTGCCGGTGGCCCGGTCGCTCGGGGAGGGGCCTGGCCGGCCCTTCAGATCATGGCCACGCCGCCGTTGGGCCGCATCACCTGCCCGGTCATGAACCGGGAGGCATCCGAGGCCAGGTAGAGCACGGCGCCGGCGATGTCCTCGGGTTCGCCCACCGAGCGGAGCGGGGCGCCCTTGGCCATGGCGGACACCAGCGAGTTCTCCATGGCTTCGTCGCGGCCCCCGTCGGGCAGATGGAAATGACCGGTGGTCATACCCGTGATGATGAATCCGGGGGCCACTGCGTTGACCCGTACGTGCTTCTTGCCGACCTCCACCGCCAGGGTCTTGGTCATCTGGTTGACGCCCGCCTTGCAGATGGCGTAGCTCACGATGTTGGGGCTCGGGGTGTCGGCGGCGGCCGAGGAGCAGTTGATGATGCTGCCCCCTTCGGGCTGGTCGACCATGATCCGCCCGGCCGCCTGGCAGCCGAAGAAGACGCCCTTCAGATTGACCGCCATGATCTTGTCGAGGTCCTCCTCGGATTCGTCGAGGAACGGACCTCCGAGCATGATCCCGGCGATGTTGCACCACACGTGGAGGCCACCGTGCTCGGCGGCCACCCGCTCGGCCAGCGCATCCACGTCGGCCTTCTTCGACACGTCGAGTCCGACGCCCTCGGCCGCGCCGCCGTCGGCGACGATCTGCTCGGCCGTGGCCCGGGCGGTGTCCTCGTGGATGTCGGCGCACACGACGGTGGCCCCGGCCCCGGCCAGGGCCTGGGCGCTCGCTCTGGCGATGCCGCTACCGGCCCCGGTGACCACGGCCACCTTGCCGTCGACGCGGAACGATTGGATGAGGGTGCTGGCGTCCATGGTGGGTCGGGACCTCGTGGAGTCGTAGGGACGGGATCCCCGTCCTGATGGGCACGGTGCCCACCGCCCGAGACCCTACGGGTTCACACCCCGGTGCGCAGCCGCCGTGCCCCTTCCTCAGTGGGCCGAGGCGGCGGCCACATCCTCGCGCCGGGAGCTGTCGTCGGACTCGGAGTCGACCTCGTCGTCGACATCGGGCTGGTCTTCGTCCCGGGCTGCCTTCTCTCGTCCCGCCTTCTGGTCCCGTCCGGCCTTCTCGGCGCGCTTGGGCTTCTCCTCACGGACCGTCATGACCGCCGGTTCGGCGGTCTCGGGGCTCGGCGTGTCGGCGGCCGACTTCATGGCCTGGGTCAGGGCCTTACCCACCGTGGCGGCGATCCGTTTGTGGCCCTCGTCGTCGGGATGGATCCCGTCGCCCAGATGCTCGGCGGTGATGATGGCCTCGCCGGCCACCAGGGCCAGCGTCTCGTCACCGGCAACGATCCGATCACGCGTGACGGTCTCGATGGTGTGGCGGATGTCGGCCAGAGTGGCGCCGAGCCGGTTGGCCTCGTCCTCGGCGTCGGGTCGGAGCACCGGACTCACCACGATGATGGGCGTGGACGGGTGACCCTCTCGGACCACGTCGATAAAGCCGGCGAATCCCTCGGCCAGCATCCCGACACTGTGAGGGACCCGCGTCCAGCAACTGGCCCCGTAGGCCACCGAGATGATGTCGGCGGGAAGGGCGGCGATGTGCTCGGCCGACACGATCTCGCCGCGTCCGGCGGCGGCGTAGCCCAGGTTGGCCAGGTCCAGGCCGGCCTTGCGGGCGGCGATGGCCGCCCATCCCTGGGCCGGCCCCGAGGCGATCCACCCTTGGGTCACCGAGTCGCCGTAGGCGATCCACCGGGGCAGGTCCGGGGCGGGGCTGATCTCACCGTTGACCGCGGTCAGGGACTGGATGACGGGCTGCATGCCCTCAGGGAGGTAGATGGTGGCCGGTTTGTCGGCGGCAGACGATCCGAGGGGCACCCGGATGAGCCCGTCGCCGAGGACCGCCTCCTCCTCGCCGACCTTTCGGCCCGCACGCCATACCGAAAAGGTGATCCCGGCGCCGTCTCCCCGGTAGCCGAGGTTTCCCGAGGTGGTCCGGTAGGCGATGTCGATGGCCTCGGCGTCGCCCACCAACTCGAGCCGGACGCCCACGGGCACGACGGCGGCGTGCCAGGTGTCCGATGGCAGTCGGGCGGTGTCGGTGGGGTTGGCTCGGGGATAGGGCACATCGCCGGCGGCGGGATAGGGCGCCCCTCGGAGGAACGGTTCAGGCTGCTCCGGTCGCGGCGTCACCGCTCAGCTACTTCGGTCATCGGGGGCCCCTCCGGTGCTAGTAACCACTCTGAGTAGTGGTTCGACTACATTACCACCCAGCATGGTTTTATTACACCGCAAATGAGGGTTGGCCCTTCGGGTGGGTAGGGTCCCCGCCCCGCCGGAGCGGGTTGCATAGCATGGGCGCAGTACGAGGGACCGAACGGGGGCTAGTGCTCAAAAAAGCGACGCAGAGTGGTCATTTGTCACGTTGGTGGGCGTTCGCCCTCGTTCTGAGCACGCTTGGCTTCCTGGCCGGGCTCTCGCCGATCAGCGGCCCTCCCACCGCGGCGGCTGCTGCCGCCCCGCAGATCGCCGCCCACGTCTACCAGGGCGGGGGGGTGATCGGATTCGGTGATGCCCAGTCCATCAACGCCCCCATCGGACCGGCCCTGAGTTCGGTGATGGTGGCCATGGTGCCGGATCCGAACGCCACCACGGGCCATCAGGGCTACTGGTTGGCTGCGGCCGACGGCGGGGTGTTCGCCCAGGGGAGCGCCTCGTTCTACGGCTCCCTCGGCGCCCTACGCCTGAACGCACCGGTGGTGGGCATGGCCGCCACCCCCGACGGCAAGGGCTACTGGCTCGTGGCCCTCGACGGCGGGATCTTCACCTTCGGCGACGCCGGCTTCTACGGCTCGATGGGTGGGAGCCATCTCAACAAGCCCGTGGTGGGCATGGCCGCCACCCCGGACGGCAAGGGCTACTGGCTCGTGGCCCAGGACGGCGGGATCTTCACCTTCGGCGACGCCTCGTTCTACGGCTCGGAAGGAGGGGTCCGGCTCAACGCGCCCATCACCGGGATGGCCGCCTCGTCCACCGGTCACGGCTACTGGATGGTGGCTGCCGACGGCGGGATCTTCACCTTCGGTGACGCCCCCTTCCTCGGATCGTTGGGTGGCGCGGTACTGAACGATCCGGTTGTCGACATGGTGGCGACACCCCATGACCGCGGCTACCTCCTGGTGGCCACGGACGGGGAGGTCTTCCCCTTCGGGACGGCAGGGTTCTACGGCTCACTGGCCGGTGGCTACGGGGGGAATCCGGCTGACGTGCCGCCTGTGGCCGGCATCGCCATGTCGCCCGACGGCGCGGGGTACTGGCTGCTCGAACCGGACGGGTGGTCCTACGGCTTCACCAATCCGCCGAGTGCCGCGCCGACGGCCACCAGATCGGCCATCGTCTCCATCGCCAACAGCCAGGTGAATGCCGATCCCGACCGGGGCCGCTACTGCAATCCCTACGGCCCGTGCGAGGAGTGGTGTGCGCTGTTCGCCACCTGGGTGTGGGAGCACGCCGGGGTGCCCATCCCCTCGTATCCCTTCACCGGGAACATCTACACGTGGGCCGCCGCCCACACGGGGGTGCTGCCTCCGACGGCCGTGCCCCTCCCGGGTGACGCCGTCCTCTACGGCACGGGACCGTTCTCCACGGCCACCTCAGTCCATGTGGGCGTGGTCGTCCAGGTCTGGCCGGACGGGGCCGTGGTCACCGTGGAGGGCGATGCCGGGCCCGCCCCGTCAGGCTCGCTGGCCGTGGTGGTCAACGGACCGTATCTGCCGTCCCAATCGGTCTCCTACAACGGCGTTCCGATCTACGCCTTCGCCCAGCCGTAGTCGCAGTCCTCGGCCCCGCAGGGCTGACGGAGTTCAGCTGCGGGTTTGCCGGGACTCCTCCACCAGCGAGTCCAGCACGAGGGCACGGTGGTCGGCCGACGATCCCCATGCCTCGGCCAGAGCCCACGCCCGTTTCAAGAAGAGATGGAGATCGCACTCCCAGGTGTAGCCGATGGCCCCGTGGACCTGGAGCGACACCCGTGCCGCCTCGCTGGCGGCGTCCGAGGCGTAGGCCTTGGCCGTTGACGCCGACCGTGACACTGCCGGCGGTGGGGCCGCGGTGGCCGGTGACCGGCCCCGATCCGCATCATCGATTGACCACGCCGCCCCATAGACCACTGGGCGGGCGAACTCGAGTTTGACCTGCGCGCCGGCCAGCAGATGCTTGACGGCCTGAAAGCTGCCGATGGGCTTGCCGAACTGCTGGCGCTCCTTGGCGTAGTCGGCGGCGATAGTGATCATCCGGTCGGCCAGCCCCAACAACTCGGCGGCCGTGACCACAGCGGCGCGGTCGCGGGTGAGGTCCCAGGCCTCAGCGGCCTCAGCTCCGGCGAGCACCCTGGTCTCCGCGGTCGGAGACCAGTGGGGGACACCGAGTCGGCGGGTGGGGTCGAGCGAAGGCACCGCACGCACCGTCATCATCTCGCCGTCGACCACATGAAGTTCGGGGCGGCCGTCGTCGCCCGACGTGACCAGGACGGCCAGATCAGCGCCGTCGATTCCGGCCACGGCGTGAGGCGTCACGGGGGAGGACCCACCGCCCGGTAGGGCACCGGGCCCAGGGGCGACGGTGCCCACGGCCGCCGTGATCCGACCCTCGACGATTCCCTCTAGCCACGTGTGGGCTCGGGCGACGATGCCAGGGTCGGACGATCGGGCCAGGTCGGCGAGGAGGGGCACCACCACGCCGGTCGTCTCCAGCAACGGCTCGGGGAGGGAGACCCGACCGGCTTCTTCGAGGAGGAGGACCAGATCGATCAGGCCGAGACCCAGGCCTCCGTGGGCCTCGGGGATGGTGAGGGAGACCACGCCCAGTTCGACCAGGACATCCCAGCGCGGCGTACGGGCGGCGGGATGTTCGAAGGCGGCCCGCAGCGCATCGGTGCTGCACTCTTTGGCCAGGACCTGACGGACGGTGTCCCGGAACTCGGTCTGTTGGTCGGTGAAGGCGAAGCGCACGGCCGTGGCGCCCTCAGGCCCGGGGCAGACCGAGCATGCGCTCGGCCACCACGTTGCGTTGGATCTCGTTGGTGCCGGCGTAGATGGGGCCGGCCAGGGCGAACAGGTAGCCGTCGAGCCATGGCGCATCGACCCCGTCACCGTGTAGCTCGGCCTCGGGACCGAGCAGGGCCAGGGCCGCCCGGTGGATGGCCAGGTCCGTCTCCGACCAGTGGATCTTGTTGGCACTGGCCTCGGGCCCGACCGAGCCGCCGGCGAGGACCCGGGTGGCCGTCCACAAGGTGTTGAGTCGGTACGCCTCGGCGTCCATCCACGCCTGGGCCACGGCGTCATCGCCTCGGGCCGTCCGCACGGGGTCTTCGGCCAGTCGACTGGCGTACAGGTCAACCAGCCGGCGGGCGGCTTCGGTATAGCGGGCCGGGCTGCGCAGGCTGAGGCCCCGTTCCGAACCGGCGGTCGCCATGGCCACGCTCCACCCCTGACCCACGCCGCCGAGGACCTGTTCGTCGGGAACGAAGACGTCCTCGAAGAAGAGCTCGGCGAAGCCGGTCTCACCATCGATTTGGGGGATGGGCCTCACCGTCACCCCGGGTGTCGCCATGTCGATCAAGAAGTAGGTGAGGCCGCGGTGGCGTTCGGCTGTGGGGTCGGTGCGGAACAGACCGAAGCACCACTCGGCGAACGCACCTCGAGAGGCCCACGTCTTCTGTCCCGTCAGCACCCAGCCGTCGTCCCCCGGAGCCCGGGCGGCACGGCTACGGATGCCGGCCAGATCGGAGCCGGCGTCGGGCTCGGACCACCCCTGACACCAGATCTCCCGGCCCGAGGCCATGGCGGGCAGGAACCGCTCCTGTTGGTTCTCGGTGCCGAACTCGAACATGGTCGGGGCCAACAAGAAGATGCCGTTCTGACTGACCCGGAGGGGGGCCTCGGCCCGCCAGTACTCCTCTTCGAAGACGAGCCATTCGAGGATGCCGACCTCCCGGCCCCCGAAGGCTTCGGGCCACGAGACCACCGACCAGCGGTCGTCGTACATGGTCTGTTCCCACTGCCGATGGGCTTCGAAACCCTCGGCGGTGTCGAGGGATGGGAGCGAGCGGGGTGGGGGAGCGTGTTCGGCCAACCAGGAGCGCGCCTCGGCCCGGAAGGCCTCTTGGGCCTCGGTGAAGTGCAGGTCCATCGGTTGGTCCATGGTCGGGTCCGTCGGTAGGAGCGGGTGGGTCACCGGTCGGGACGTGCACGAGGGTGCGACCCCGACCGGGTTAGGGGAAATCTGACACACCGCCAGATTTCCGGCAACCACGACGGCTGGGCCACAATGGATCCATGCCCAATGCCGTGATCGTCGACGCTGTCCGCACGCCTGTCGGGAGGAGGAACGGCCGACTGTCGGGATGGCATGCCGTCGACCTGGCCGCCCAGCCGCTGCGGGCGCTGGTGGAACGGAACGATCTGGATCCGGCGCTGGTGGAAGACGTGATCTACGGGTGCACCATGACCGTCGGGGAGCAGGCCATGAACATCGGTCGGAACGCCGCCCTGGCCGCCGGGTTCCCCGACACCGTTCCCGGCACCACGGTCGACCGGCAGTGCGGCTCGGCTCAGCAGGCCGTCCACTTCGCCGCCCAGGCAGTCATGTCGGGAGCCATGGACATCGCCATCGGAGGGGGCGTGGAGTCGATGAGCCGGGTGCCCATCGGAGCCACCACCGACCACGGTCCGGGCGAGGCCTACGGCCCGACTGTGCACGAGCGGTTCGACTTCATCCATCAAGGTCTGAGCGCCGAGGAGATCGCCCGTCGCTGGGGGATCAGCCGTGAAGCCATGGACCGCTACGCCCTCCGGTCCCATGACCGGGCAGCCCAAGCCATCGCCGAAGGCCGGTTCGACAACGAGATCATCCCGCTGGCCACCCGCCGGGCACGGATCGAGGACAAGGTGGCCGTGGCGGGAAGCGACGAGGGTGATCCGGCCGACGAGGGCCTCCTTACCTTCGACGAAGGCGTGCGGGCCGGCTCGACCTACGAGAAACTGGCCAGCCTGCCTCCGGCCTTCGTCGAGGACGGTCTCATCACGGCCGCCAGTTCGTCGCAGATCTCCGACGGCGCCGGTGCGGTGCTGATCATGTCCGAGGAGCGGGCCGGCCAACTCGGCCTCGTCCCCCGGGCGCGGTTCCACACGTTCGCGGTGGCGGCCAACGATCCGGTGATCATGCTGACGGCGCCGATCCCGGCCACCACACTGGTCCTCGAGAAGTCGAAGCTGTCCCTCGACGACATCGACCTCATCGAGATCAACGAGGCATTCGCCTCGGTGGTGCTGGCCTGGGAGCAGGAACACCACCCGGACATGGACAAGGTCAATGTCAACGGTGGGGCCATCGCCATCGGCCACCCCACGGGAGGGTCGGGAGCCAGGCTGTTGGCCACGCTGCTGAACGAGATGGAGCGCACCGGAGCCCGCTACGGGCTCCAGACCATGTGCGAGGGCGGCGGCCAAGCCAACGCCACCATCATCGAGCGATTGGGCTGATTCGACCCGTTCTGGCTTAGGAGCCCGAACCCGACCCGAGGGCGGGAGCCGAGCCCGAGGCTTCGAGCACCTCGGCGCTGGGGCTGCCCTGGTCTTCGGTGGAAGAGTGCCTGGTGAAGTCGACGCTGTCGGCCTTGGTGGGGCGGGACATGAGGTAGCCCTGGTAGAGGTCGCAGCCCAGCTCGGCCACCCGCTGGAGCTGCACCGGCCGCTCCACGCCTTCGGCCAGGACCACCAGCCCGAGGGCCTTGGACAGCTGGACGATGGCGGCCACGATGGCCTCATCGTTCTCGAAGGCCCCGAGTCCGTCCACGAAGGACTTGTCGATCTTCAGGATCTTGACCGGGAACCGCTTGAGCTGGGCCAGTGACGAGTAGCCCGTCCCGAAGTCGTCGATGGCCAGACCGACACCCATCTCGTGGATTCCTCCGAGCATGGCGATGGACGCCGAGGTGTCGCTCATCAGCATGCTCTCGGTGACCTCCATCACCAGGGCTTCGGGAGGCAGACCTGAGTCGGCCAGCGCCGAGGCGATGGTGTCGAGCAGTTCGGTATCGCTCAGCTGGTGGGCCGAGAGGTTCACGGTGATGTAGGCGTCTTCGGCCCCGGGGAGCTCGCGCCGCCACCGCGCCATGGTCTGGCACGCTTCGCGGAGCACCCATCGACCCAACGAGAAGATGAGGTCGGTCTCCTCGGCGAAGGGAATGAACTCCATCGGGCCGAGCAGGCCCCGCGACGGGTGGTGCCAGCGAACGAGGGCCTCCATGGCCACGATGCGGTCGTCCTTCACCGAGGCGATCGGCTGGTAGTGCACGGCCAACTCGTTGTGATCGATGGAGTGGCGCAGGTCGTCGTAGATCTCGAGGCGAGCCACCGACTTGGCCCGGAGGGATTCGTCGAAGACCTCGACCCGGGACCGTCCCTTGTTCTTGGCCTGGAACATGGCCACGTCGGCCTGCTGGAGGATGTCCTGGGCCGACTGGCGACCCCGCATGACAAAGGCGATACCCACGCTGCAGGTCACTACGACGTTCCGGCCGGTGGAGAGCTGCACGGGATCGGCCAGCAGTCTCGAGTACTCGGTGGCGAGCGAGATGGCCACGTCGACGTCGCGGACGTTGCGGCACAGCACCACGAACTCGTCTCCGGAGAAGCGGCTGACCACATCGCCGCCCCGCACGGCCGACTTGAACCGCTGGGCCAGGGCCAACAGCACCTCGTCGCCACTGGCATGGCCGAAGGAGTCGTTGACCAGCTTGAACCGGTCGAGGTCGATGAAAAGCACGGCGAGGTTGGTGCCGCGCTGCATGGACACGAGGAGCTCGCGCTCGAGCTCGTCGTTGAACAGCGAGCGGTTGCCGAGGCCGGTGAGGGAGTCGTGGTAGGCCAACCAGTGGAGCTGTGCCTCGGCGGCCTTGCGGTCGGTGACATCGGTGAACGAGCAGACCACCATGGGTGACTCGCTCGGTCCCGCTCCCGAGAGGAGCCTCGAGCTGAGCGAGAGCCATTGGCGCCGGCCACTTCCGTCGGTGACGCCGATGACCAGGTCGTCCTGGGAGACACCGGTGGCCAAGGTGACAGCGTGGGGGAACGAGTCGGCCGACATGGGGTGCCCGTTGGCCTCGATGGCGATCGACGACCCGGTGAAGATCTGGTGACTGGAGCCCGAGTTCAGGCGGTCCCCGAGGATGCGCCCTGCCGCTTCATTGTGGGCGGAGACGTTGCCGTTCTCGTCGAAGAGGACGATGCCCTCACTGAGTGAGGCGACTACGGCTTCGTAGCGCTCCTCGGCGGCGCGCCGCCCGGCCTCGGCCTGGCGGGCGTCGGTGAGTTCGGTGCACACCACCACCCAGCCCGAGGGCTGGGTGTCGTCGTCGATCAGCGGGTCGATGGAGACCATGACATCGACTTCGGAGCCGTCCTTGCGATGGTGGGTCCGCTGGCCCCGCTCGAGGACGGCGGCACTGTCGCTCCGGTTGGCCGTGACCACCGCGGCGATGGAAAGTCCCGCCACCTCTTCCTCGCTCCATCCGTAGATGGCCCGTGCGGCCTCGTTCCAGCTCTCGATCATGCCCTCGGCATCGATACCGATGATGGCGTCGGACACGTGGGCCACGAGACTGGCCCGGTAGCGGTTGGCCGCTTCGGCAGCCTTACGCTCAGAGATGTCACGGGCGATCACCTGGAAGGCCGGCTCGCCGGCCCAGGTGGTGCGGACGCTGGTGACCTCCATCACGTTGATGGTTCCGTCCGGAGCCACGATCCGGATCTCGCCGTGCTCGAAGAACTGACCCGGTTCGGTCAGCTGGGCCAGGCGTTCGGCGACGTGGGGAATGTCGGCCGGATGGAGGAAGTCGGTGATGGGGTGGAGGTAGTACTTGGCAAAGGCCTCGGCCTGCTCTTTGTCCGACGGACCGATGCCCACCAGCCGGGCCCCGGCCCGGTTCCAGTAGACCAGACGGCCGTCCTGGTGGACGAAGACCACGTCGGGGGAGACCTCGGTCAAAAGGCGGTAGCGATCGACCATCTCGCTCAGCTCGCGCTCGAAGGTGTCCTGGGCGGTCACGTCGAAGACCACCCCGGCGTAGAACCCCTTGGGCGGTTCGCCGCCCTCGTCGACCTTCCCGACACCGGGGGCCACCATGGGCGAGGCCCGGACCACCACCGTGTGGACGATGCCGTCGGGGCACATCACGTTCAAGTTGAGCTCGAAGGTGGCGGGGGGATGGCCCATGCGCAGCGGGGCGAGGATGGGTGCGAGGAGCGCGTTTCCGGCGTCCTCGCCGTCGGCGAAGCGGACGCCTGTACCCGCGTGGCTGTACCCGTCCTGCGCGGTGGGGCCGGGAGTGGGCGTCGTGTCGTCGTCCACCACGGAGAAGCCGAGCACGCCGTCTTCGAAGCCGAAGAACTCCTCGATGGACGTGGACCAGATCACCGAGTCCTTCACGATGTCATAAACCCAGGTCACCGACCGCAATTGCTTGTCACTGATGTCGACGCCCCGGGACAGCTCGAAGGCACGGTCGTCCGTGGCAAGCTTGTCGAATTCGACCCGGTCGAACTCGACCTTCGAGCGCCGTTCGTCAAACTCGCTCGTGGTGACCATAGACATGTGGTATCGGCCCGTCAGAGCAGTACCTTTAGCCGTGGTGACCTCGGCATATGTGTCGTCTAGACCTGTGTCGGCACCCCTGTGGAGGGGCGTTGGCCAGGGCGAGACCGCCTGAGCGGCTCAGCTGTCGGGTTCGGCCACCACGACTGCCGTGTTGTAGCCGCCCATGCCGACCGACGACTTGACCATCAGCCCGGGCATCCGGGGTGAACGTCCGTTGACCAGGCGGGGGTGACCCGGTGCCACCTGGGGCGGAGCCGGTACATAGCCGGTCTGGAAGGCGTAGACGGTGGCCAGCATCTCGACGGCGGCCGCTGCGGCCTGACAGTGCCCGAGTAGGGGTTTCACCGAGAAGATGCCGTGTGCGGCCGGGAAGAGCTCGTCGAGCACCCGGGCCTCCGAGGCATCGCAGAGGGCGGTACCGGGACCGTGGGCGTTCAGGTAGGCCACGTCGTTGGCGTCGACCCCGGCATTGTCCAGGGCCAGGTTGAAGCAGCGGAACATCTCCACCAGGTCCGGAGCGATGCTCACCGAGTGGTAGGCGTCGTGGGTCATGGCCCCACCGAGCACCGTGGCGTAGGAGCCGGTGGCCGACGACGAGAGCACCGTGGCGACGGCCGCCTCCCCGCCCACGAAGCCTCGGCTGCCCTCTTGGAACGGGCGGCAGCCCTCCAGCGGCGGCAGATCGAGCACGGCCGTCCCGAGGTCGCTGAAGGCCCGGAGGTTCTGGGGGATGCACGAGAGGTCGGTGGCCAGCACAATCACGTCCGAGGCGATCCCGGCGTCCAGCCAGGTCTTGGCCGTGATGAGCGCGGCGTTGGCGCCGGCACACATGGCCGACACCGACATGGACGGCCCGTGGAACTCGTTCTCCCTCATGAACTTGGTGAGCACGGTGGAGGACATCATGTCCATCCACTTCTTCGGTCGCACCCTGGTGGCACCCGACTTGTAGAAGTCGCTCCAGATCTCGACGTCACCCATTTCGATGGCGTGCACCAGGCCGACCACCGGACCGGGCTTCCAACCCCGCTCATGGGCGTCAGCCACCGCCTCACGGGCGGCTGAACGCACCGCCCGCATATAACGGCTCGAACCGTCGCTCGGGTCCCCTTCGTCGCTGATCATCGACAGGTAGGCCTGTCCACCGGGGACGTACCCATCAAGGCCGGTGACCAGCTTGACGGCGCTCTCGCCGAGGAGAAACCCGTCCCACAGATGCTTGGTTCCCCATCCGTAGCCGGTAACGGCACCGACACCGACGATATTCGCCGGACGGACGCTACGGCCGCTCCACTGGGAGGGGGATCGAGGCGGAGAAGACTGCACTGCGTCCGACATTCAGCACTCCTGACTGCCGCATCGACGGTGGTGGTGACGACACCGCCGCCGGCGGGTCACTCCACGTACAGTCGATGCCGGGCAGGTACATCGATGGGCTCCAGATGGTGCAGGACTGCACCTCTCGTTTCGTGAGTGATTATCCCCCATGGTTGGCCGGCGCACAATGAGGAATTCGTGGTGGATCCTGTCAACCGGGCGGCAACCATGAGTGCATAGGCATGGGCGGCATTGGGTGTGCACGGGAACGCTCGAGTGATGGCGAAGGGTGCGGGGGTTCCCTACAGTGCCAGCCGTATAATGACGGGACGATGCCCCGCCCCTCAATGAGTGCACGGGACGGATCGGCTGCGCGGAGCTTGGCTCTCGATCTCTGGGACGAACACTGGGATCGGGTGACCGAGAGCTGGTTCCCCACCTGGGCGCCTCCTGATGGAACCCCTGCCGAGGCGTGGGGCCCCGGCCAGCACGTTCGCTCCATCAAGGAGTACGTCGACAGCCGGGAGGTCTGCTTCCGTCCGGAGATGGAATCGTTCATCAGCAACGGGAAATTGAGGCAGAGCCACTCCAACCTCCTCTTCCTCGACGGCGAGTCGCACATTCGCCTCCGCGGCATCATCAGTCGCGTCCTTCCCGATACGCGGTCCGCCGCCGCCGCCTCCAGCCAGTTCGTGGACGATCTGATTGCTGGGCTACCTGAACGCGGCCCGGTCGATCTCGTCAACGATTTTGCCGTACCCATCGCCGAGGACATGTGCTACTTCATCCTCGGACTGCAGCGGGGGGGCGAGAACCGGCTGGCCGAGCACCTGGCCATGATGAGTGCCCAGTTCGACCCGTCGTTCGATCCCGTCCAACTGGCCCAGGCCATCGAAGCCGGTCATGAGGTCCTCTCCCTCGTGAGGACGGCCATCCGGGACAAGACCTACCGGCCGGGTTCAGCACTCCAACTCCTCGACGAGGCACGGCGTTCGGGGCAGTTGACCGTCCGCGAGCAGCTGGCTTCCTCGCTGATGCTCGCCCATGCGTCGTTCCAGAACTCGGCCAACCTCCTCAGTTTCGCGGCCGCCGAGGCGATGACCAACGCCGCGCTGGCCGAGACCATGACCGGAACGGACCAGGCCGCACAGCGGAAGAGCATCGAAGAGATCCTGCGGCTCGGCTCACCGGTGCGTTTTCTCATCCGTAGGGCCTCCACCGAGACGACGCTGGGTGAGACCGAGATCAACGAGAACGATCTGGTTGCGCCCTTCTTGGCCGACGCCAACCGGGATCCCTCGGTCTTCGACCACCCCGACCGGTTCGACGGCGCCCGCGGGGCGGTCCACTTGGCCTTCGGGGCCGGACCCCATGCCTGTCTCGGTGCGGCCATCGCCCGAGCCGAGACGCTGGCGGCCCTGCGTGGACTCGTGGCCAGGTACGGGACCTTCACACTGACGTCGGTGACCTGGGGCTCGAATGCCGTGATGTTCGGTCCGACGAGCCTGGTGGCCGAGCTCGGGCCTTGAGCTCCGGGAGCTGAGCAGGCCTGGGCCGCCGGGGCTCAGGAGGGAGCGGGAGTCATTCCGCCCAGCCGGTCCAACACGAGCGTCGCTTCGTCCACGATCCGGCCGATGAGCTCGGCGACAGTGGGGAGTTCGGCGATCTCGCCTACCACCTGTCCGGTGGGGAGCACGCCCACGTCGGTGCGTCCGTCGACCAGCGCCGCCTTGGTCATCATGGGTGCGTTCGCCGCCATGACCACCTGTGACCACGAGAGTTCGTTTCCCTGTTTGAGTGCCCTCCCCTCCCGAAGGAGGGCGAGGAGGTTGGTGTCGGTCTCCCGGCGGAACGCATGGGCGTTGGCCAGCGCGCGCGGCAGGTTCTCCAGCCAACTGGATCGTTCCAGCCGGTCGACCAACTCGGTGCGAATGACTCGCTGTGGTGCACCGTCCACCGCGGTGGACACCACCGTGCCCGTCACCGGGGTCCCGAGATAGACCTGTTTGACCTCGTCGGGCACCCGACTCTCCTGGGTGAGGAGGAAGCGGGTGCCCATGGCGATGCCGGAGGCCCCATAAGCCAGTGCGGCCACCAGGCCACGGCCGTCGAAGAACCCACCGGCGGCGATGACCTCGACGGTGCCGCCGACGGCATCGACGACGGCTGGGGTGAGGAGCGAGGTGGGGACCGAGCCGGTGTGACCACCTCCTTCACCGCCCTGGGCGATCACCGCGTCGACCCCCCACTGGGCCACTTTCTCGGCGTGGCGACGGGCGCCGATCGTGGGCATGACCACCAACCCGGCCTCTTTGCATCGGGTGACGAGCTCAGGCTTGGGCGCCTGGGCGAAGCTGGCCACCTTCACCCCGTTGTCGATCATCAACGCCACCCGGTCGCCCACGTCGGCCACGTCGGTGCGCATGTTCACCCCGAATGGGCGGTCAGTGCGCTCACGCACCTCGGCAATGGCCCTCACCAGCTCGGGGAACGTCATGGTGGCCGAGGCCAGCACGCCGAGTCCTCCGGCTTCGGCGGTGGCGGCGACGAGTCGGGGCCCGGCCACCCAACCCATGCCCGTCTGCACGATGGGATACCGCACCCCCACCAGCTGGCAGAACGGAGTGGTGAGGGCCGGGTGCAGCCGACGAGTGGGTTCCGGTGCCGCCGGTGTCATGAGCGGATCTCGCGCTCGCGTAGTCCTCGGGGGTCGAGCACCGTCCGGATCAACTCCAGCTCCTCGGGCGTGGGCTGTCGCGTCTCGGGAACGTCTTCGGGGACCACCAGCGCGAATCCGGTGGCCTCGGTCACCTCGTCCACGGACACGCCGGGGTGGACAGAACGCAGCCGCATGGTGTGATCGGGCGTCTCGAAGTCGAAGACGCCGAGGTTGGAGACGACCCGGCGGATCTCATGGAAGCGGGTGGCCGAAGGACCTGCGGCTTCGGCCCGGGCGTAGCCCACCCCCGAGACCACGTCGACCTGGTCGACGAACGAGCGGGTGGAATGGGCGGGGACCCAGTAACTCGTCGAGTGGTTGACCGTGTTGCCCGGTGCCCCCCGCACGCCGACCAGCTGCACCTTGGGGCGGGCCCAGTCGCCAATGGCACTGATGTTCTGGTTGCCGGTGCGGTCGATCTGGGAGGCCATCATGATGAGGTTGCGGCGGCCCGACCAGACGGTGTCGAACACCTTGCGGTACGGCATGTGCGATTCGAGGAGCAGCCCCGAAGGATCGGCACCAAGCGCGGGCACTCCGGCCACTAAAGCGGCATCGCCGTCGGTGAGGACGAGATCGGGGGCGAAGGTCAGCCGGGCCAGCCTGGCCCCCAAGGCCGGTGCGGTGCCGAACGCGCTGGCCATCACCTCGCCGTCGCCCCGAAACACCTCGGCGCAGGCCACGGCGCAGTACTCGGCCCGGGTGACCCCCGAGTCCGACGGCGGTGTGCTCATCGTCGACCCCCTGGTGCCGAGGCCGCCTTCTCGGCGGCGATCCGGGCTGCCCGCTCCACCCGGGCCTGGCCCACCGCCACCTGATAGGCGGCTTCATCGACGTGGAGGAATCGCTCGGCGAAGGCCGACCAGGCATCGTCGTCCCCCGCGGCGGCCACGTACTCTTTTTGGAACCCTTCGTCCCGTGTGTAGTCGGGGACGCAGGCGGTGAAGTGGGCTCCGCCCTCCGCCTCGATCACGCCGTCGGTCAGCAGCCGACTGATGCACAGGGTCTGCAACGCTCCCTCCGACGCGAACTGGTCGGTGTCCACGATGCGCTCGGTGGTCACGAAGCGACGGTCGGCTGCACCCAAGAAGAGGTCGTCGAAGAACGGGTCGGGCCCGAGGATCTGGCCCGATCCTTTGGCATCGGCCCGGTTGACGTGGACCAGGGCGGCGTCGAGGCGGAGGGCCGGTACTGCCACCAACTCTTCGCCATCGTCGTAGGGCGAGCGCACCGTCCGTAACGTGGGATTGACGACCATGACGTCCGAACCCAGTCCGGCCCGGGTGGGCAGGAACGGCACACGTTGGGAGGCGGCCAGCAGGCCTAGGTAGAACATGCCCTCATCCAGCTCCATACTCTCGACTGCACCGCTCTGCCTTGCCGCTTTGAAGTGAGGGTCGGTGGGGATGGAGTCGAGGGTCACGAATCCGTAGACCACCTTGCGCACCTTTCCCGCCGCGCATAGCAGGCCGACGTCGGGGCCGCCGTAGGACACCACGGTGAGGTCGGTGAGTTCGGACCGCAGGATGGCCCGGACGGCGGCCATGGGCTTGCGCCGCGACCCCCACCCGCCGATCCCGATGGTCATCCCGCTGCGGAGCTCGCCGGTCAGCTCGTCGAGTGTGAGTCGTTTGTCAGGCACAGACGCCCCTATCTCGTGGTGTCGGCGTCGCGCTTCTCGACGAAGGCGGCGCGCTGTTCGTCGGCCACACCGGCGACATGGAGCTCATAGGTGAAGCCCTGTTCGAAGCGGTAGCTGTTCTTCACATCCACCGGATCGATCCCGTTGAGGGACTCCTTGGCCCGTCGGAGGATGGTGGGGGACTTGGCGGCGATGGAGGAGGCCACCGAGTAGGCCGTCTCCACCAGCTGTTCGCGTGGGACCACCGAGAGGACCGAGCCGTAGTGGTGGAGTTCGGCGGCGGTGGCCGGTTCGGCCGTGTAGACCATGGAGCGCATCCGGTGCTGGGGAACGAGACGGGACAGGTGGGTGGCAGCTCCCAGGGCCCCTCGGTCCACCTCGGGCAGTCCGAACGTGGCGTCCTCGGAGGCGACGACGATGTCGGCGTTGCCCACCAGGCCCACGCCACCTCCGAGGCAGAAGCCGTGGACGGCGGCGATCACCGGCACCTCGCACTCGTACACCGCGGCAAAGGCGGCGAAACAGCCCCGATTGGCTCCGATGAGAGCCTCGTCGCCCCGCTCCTGGATCTCTTTGATATCGACGCCGGCACAGAACCCCCGGCCTTCGGCCCGCAGGATCACCACACGGTTGTCCGGTACCCGCCCGGCCGCCAGCACGGCCTCGGCCAGCCCGAACCAGCCGGCCACATCCAGGGCGTTCACCGGTGGATGGTCGATCACCACCTCGGCGATCCCTGGGGTGTTCTGGTGGACGACGATCGGCATGCACTGCTCCGGGCGGTTGGTGGGCGTGGCCCCTCGGCCGTTCCGGGCCCCGGGGGTGCCAGGACAGGGACGACGTGGAGCGGGCACGCACTCGGCGTGATCTGATACAGCGTCAGGACAGTACCAGTCGGAGACCGGGAGGCAGCTGTGGCCACATTGGATTCTGCGGGGATTGCGGGCGCCCTCGACTTCACGGGAAGGGTCGCCGTGGTCACGGGCGGATCGAAGGGCATCGGGCGGGCCATCAGCGCAGGGTTCCTGGCCGCCGGGGGTGAGGTCGTGATCTGTGGCCGCACCCCGGTGGAGGACGGGGATCTCCCCCGGGCGGTAGACGTCACGGGCTCGACCAAAAAGGCGGTCTTCGTGACCGGCGACGTGCGGGACCCCGACCAGGCCGCCTCGGTCATGGCGACAGCGATGGAGCGGTTTGGCCGGCTCGACACACTGGTAAACAACGCGGGCGGGTCACCGCAGGTCGACGCGGCTGAGGCCTCCCCCCGCTTCCTGGCCTCGATCGTCAATCTCAATCTCCTGGCCCCCTTTTACTGCGCCCAGGCCGCCAACGCCGTCATGCAGGACCAGGACGAGGGCGGGTCCATCGTGAACATCACCTCGGTGAGCGGGATCCGGCCCTCGCCGGGAACCGCCGCCTACGGGGCGGCGAAGGCCGGGCTGATCAATCTGACCCAGTCGCTGGCCATCGAATGGGCCCCGAAGGTCCGGGTCAATGCCGTGACCGGAGGAATGGTGGCCACCGAGGGAGCCGAGGACCACTACGGCGGCCCCGAAGGGATGGCCCGGGTTGCCGCCACGGTCCCTTTGGGTCGGTTCGCCACCCCCGATGACATCGCTGGACTGTGTCTCGTCCTCGCCTCGCCGCTCACCTCCTACGTCACCGGCGCCAATCTGGTGGCCCACGGCGGCGGAGAGTGGCCGGCCTTTCTCGCCGCCGCCGAGACACCACCCGGTGGACCATCGGCCTGATCGGAATCCCTGCGGGGAGCTGCATCCTTAGCCCTGGCACATCAGCGCCGCGACCAGGGAGGCCGTCTCCTAGAAGGTCTCCGAAACCCCTCAAGTAGGACCCTCCGATGGTCGATGGTCCCAAGGTGCAAGGAGATTTGTGGACGCGGGCATCGGTGGAGTGCCGTGGCTGTGTCGCGCCGATCGGAGCAGTCCTCCCGTGCTGACCCAGGCCGAGCCGACGTTCGCCCTCGCCGGCTCACCGCTCCTCGAGTACCTACCCGTCGTCGACCTGTCCTCGGGGCGCCTCCTCGGCATGGAGGCTCTGGTGCGCTGGCAGCACCCGACCAAGGGGCTCATCTCGCCCAATCGACTCATCCCCTATGCGGAGCAGAACGGCGATATCGGACCGCTTACGCGCTGGATCGTGCGGGAGGCCTGCCAGCAGGCCTGTTCGTGGTCGCCGAGTATCCAGCTCGGGGTCAACTGCACCATCAACCAACTGCGCCGGGGTGAGGTGTCCAACGCCGTGGCCTCCGCACTCGAGCAGACAGGCTTCCGGAGCGGCCAACTCACTTTGGAGGTCACCGAAGACGCCATTGTGGACCCGTCAGCCTCCGCCGACCTGAAGACGCTGTCCCAAATGGGCGTGCAGCTCTCGGTAGATGATGCCGGGACCAACTGGTCGTCGTTCGAGCCGTTCAAACGACACTCGATCAGCACCGTCAAGATCGACGGGTCCTTCATCGCCGGCCTCGAGCCCACCCAGGGCATCAACCGGCTGGTCGTCGAGACGGTGATCCACATGGCTCACTCCCTCGGCATGTCGGCCATCGTCGAGGCGGTGGAGACGGCAACCCAGGTCGAAATCGTGCGGTCGTTCAACGCCGACGCCGCCCAAGGATTCTTTTTCGCCCGCCCCATGTCCGATGAGAACGCCCGTTCGCTGGCCGGCGGCTCGGATATCCCCCAGTTCTCGCGCACCGAGATCCGGACCTGGATACGACCCTCCGAGGCCCAGGCCCCGCTGGATGATGATGCGGACGGATCCGACAGCTCCGAGTCCGAGGAGCCTGGCGGTATCGACGCTGTCGACACGGCGGGAGATGCTCCCGACCAGGACGACACCGCCGCAGAGGGCTGACTCCGCCCGGGCTCGAGCACTCGTCGGCAGGGGTTGGTGGCGGGGGTCCGAAGTGTCGGTCCGCTTAGTCCGATCCTCGGTGACCGGGCTCGAAATACGCACGATCGAGGATCCCCAGTAGGCGCGACCTCCAATTTGTTGTATACCTCTGGCCGTGAAACTCGCTGTCGTCAAAGAGTCGCGACCCGGTGAGGATCGGGTGGCGATCGTCCCTGAGGTGGCCTCCCGACTGGCCAAGACTGGGGTCGAGGTGGTCGTGGAGTCGGGGGCCGGAGTGGCCGCTCGCTTTCCCGACGAGGCCTACCAGGAGGCCGGCGCCCAAGTAGTCCAAACCACCACCGAGGCTCTGGCCGGCGCCGGCTTCGTGGCCAGGGTCCAGCCTCCGACCCTGGAGGAGGTGGCCACACTCCCCGAGGGCGTGTCTGTCATCAGCTTCCTGCAACCCGTGGCGTCATCGGACGTCGTACGGGCTCTGGCCGAGCGGGGCACCACCGTTTACAGCCTCGACCTGCTCCCTCGCATCAGCCGGGCCCAGTCCATGGATGCCCTCTCCTCCCAGGCGACGGTGGCCGGGTACCGAGCCGGCCTCTCGGCCGCCGAACACCTGGCCAAGTTCTTCCCCATGTTCATGACGGCAGCGGGCACGGTCCCCCCGGCCAAGGTGCTGGTGATGGGAGCGGGGGTGGCCGGGCTCCAGGCCATCGCCACCGCCCGTCGTCTCGGAGCCGTGGTGCGGGCCTACGACGTACGGGCCGCGGCCAAAGAAGAAGTCCAGAGCCTCGGAGCCAAATTCGTCGAGCTCGCCCTCGAGACCCAGGACGGCGCCGGCGGCTATGCCAAAGAGCAGTCGGCCGAGTACCTGGCCAAGCAGCAGGAACTGCTGGCGGCCGAGGTGGCCGCGTCGGACGTGGTTATCACGACCGCCCAGATTCCCGGGCGAAAGGCGCCCGTACTCGTGACCACGGCCATGGTCGACGGCATGGCTGAGGGCTCGGTCATCGTGGACATGGCTGCTGACTCAGGGGGCAACTGCGAGCTCTCGGTGGCCGGTGAGGATGTGGTGCACCACGGCGTCACGGTGGTCGGACTGACCAACCCGCCGTCGTCGATGCCCACCCATGCCAGCTTCCTCTACGCCCGCAATATCGCCAACTTCCTGGGTCTGGTGGTCAACGACGGCGTGCTGGCCCCGGATTTCGACGACGAGATCGTGGCCGGAACCTGCGTGGTCCGGGCCGGGACGATCGTGCACGCACCGACCGCCGAGGCGCTGGGCCTGGCCCCGACACCCACCCCCGCACCTCCGACGGAACCGCCGGAGCAAGAACCGCAGACAGATACAGATACGGAGACCGAGTCATGAGCACCGGAATTCTCGAGTTCCTGACCGTATTCGTCCTGGCCGGCTTCGTGGGGATCGAGGTCATCAACGCCGTTCCGAGCATCCTGCACACCCCGTTGATGTCGGGGTCCAACGCCATCCACGGGATCGTGTTGGTGGGAACCATCATCATCATGGGCAGCGCTCACGGGGCCGTCCAGATCACCCTGGCGTTCTTCGCCGTGCTGCTCGCCACTCTCAACATCGTCGGTGGGTTCGTCGTCACTGACCGCATGCTGGAGATGTTCAAGGCCAAGCCGTCCGAGCGGGTCTCGAAGACCCAAGACGCAGCCGCCGACGACGCCCCGACGGATGGTGCCCGGTGACCCTCAACACGTGGATCGACCTGGTCTACCTCCTGGCCGCCATCGGGTTCATCCTGGCCCTCAAGGGACTGAGCTCACCCAAGCAAGCCCGCAACGGGAACCTGCTCGCCGCGGCCGCCGCCGCGGTGGCCGTGGGCATGACGTTCGCCTATCCCGAGGTGCGGGCCCACACGCTCAATCTGGTCCTGACGCTGGTGGCCATGGTCATCGGTGCGCTGGTGGCCGTCCCGGCCGCCCGCAAGGTCAAGATGACGGCGATGCCCCAGATGGTGGCCATCTTCAACGGGGTCGGGGGCGGTGCGGCCGCCCTCATCTCCATGGTGGTCTTCCTCATCGAGGCTCCCGGCAAACCGGCCGTCTACCGGATCGTCGAGGTCCTGTTCGGCGTGCTGGTGGGGTGTGTGTCCTTCGCCGGGAGTGCCATCGCCTTCGCCAAGCTGCAGGAGCTGATGACCGGGCGACCCGTCACCTATCCGGCCCAGCAGGTGATCAACGCCATCGTGGGCCTGGCCATCGTGGGCCTGGCCGTGGCGACGGTGGTCACGGCGAGCGTGCCGCTGCTCGTGGCGACAGCCATCTTGTCCCTGGTGCTCGGCGTGATCTTCGTGCTGCCCATCGGCGGGGCCGACGTCCCGGTGCTCATCTCACTGCTCAACTCCTTCACCGGACTGGCGGTCGCCGCGTCCGGGTTCACCCTGAACAACAACCTGCTGATCATTGCCGGCACGCTGGTCGGGGCCTCGGGAATCTTGCTGACTCGGATGATGTCCAAGGCCATGGGTCGCTCGCTGGCCAACGTGCTGTTCAGCGCCTTCGGCTCGGTGGTGACGGCGACGGCGGGGGCTGACGGTGCGGGTGAGACCCGGACGGTGCGCTCGGGTACGCCCGAGGACATCGGTGTGCTGCTGGCCTACGCCCGCAAGGTGGTGATCATCCCCGGCTACGGGCTGGCCGTGGCCCAGGCCCAGCACACGGCCCGTGAGCTCGCCGACCTCCTCATGGAGCGGGGTGTGGAGGTCTTCTACGCCATCCATCCGGTGGCCGGCCGCATGCCCGGCCATATGAACGTGCTCCTGGCCGAAGCCAACGTCCCCTACGACGAGTTGAAGGAGATGGACGAGGCCAATCCGGAGATGGCCACTGCCGATGTGGCTCTGGTGGTGGGGGCGAACGACACCGTGAACCCCGCGGCCAAGAACACCGTCGGAAGTCCGATCTACGGCATGCCCATCATCAACGCCGACGAGGCCGAGAACATCGTGTTCCTCAAGCGGTCCATGCGGCCGGGGTTTGCCGGGATCGACAACGATCTGCTGTTCGACGACAAGACCACGCTCCTGTTCGGCGACGCCAAGGACACACTGGCCAAGCTGGTGGCTGCAGTCAAAGAGGCCTGAGACCGGTCGAGGTTCACGAGCGGGTGCCGACGTCGGCCCCGGCATCCTGGTCGACGCTCACCTTGGCGAACACCATGACGCCCTGACTGGTGGGTCGGGTGGACAGGACAGTGACGTCGACCGCGCCTTGATCCACCAGATGAATAGCGTCGCTGACCACGACCATGTCGCCGTCGGGCAGATAGCCGATGGCCTGGCGAGGCTGACGGCCCTCGCGGATGAGCTCGACTTCGAACCGTTCACCGGGAAGGTGATCGGGGCTGAGGTCATGGGCGACGTCCCGGAGATCGACCACGGCCACATCCCAGCGCACCGCCTCATCGACCACCGCGCTCGAGCAGGTCCCGACCCGCAGCCCGACACGCCGGGCCACGGTGAGGAGCTTGATGACCATGTCGTCGACCTCGGGCACCTCGTCGCGGGCCACGTGCACCGGCACCCCCAGTTCACGTAGGGCCTCGATCGACTCCAGGCCGCGTCGGGCCCGGCGCGAGCTCACCGGGTCAGGCGCCTCGGCCACCGCCAAGAGGTGGTCGATGACGAACTGGGGGATGACGAGTCCACCGGGCAGCAGGCCGTTCCTGCCCAGCACCATCAGGTACCGGTCCATTACTCCTGAGCCGTCCACCAACAGGGCATGGCCCTGGGGCGGTGCGGATTGCGGGGCCAGGATCCGTGACAGTCCGGCTGCCGCGATGATCTGGCGCCCCTTGATCGATCCGATCCTCCATCCGAGTGTGGCCAGCACCCAGGAGACGACGGCCATGAGCAGCAGCATGAACCCCGAACGGGCCAAGAGGAGGATCGGCAGTCCGACCACCAGTCCGAGCAGCATGCCGGTGGTGGCGATGATCGAGGCGGCGAAGATCTCGCCCGGAGGGGTGTTGCGGAACAAGAAGACCGTGCGTTGGAGGCCCCGGTCGGCCAGTCGTCCCCCGACGCCGCCGAGCACGTAGGTGATGGCCGCCCCCAACAGCAGCCCGATGATGGGTGCGTGAGGGCTCGATTGGGTGTGGCGGCCGATCTCGAATCCAGCCGCCGATCCGGCCAACACGAACAGGAGCCTGAAGCCCTCGACGAAGAGCATGGGGTTACCGTCCCGCTCGGGTGCTGTGGATGGAGAACGACGTCATAGTGCCCAGTCTGATTTCGCCACGGAACGATGACCCGCACGGTAATTGTCGGAAATTCAAGGTAATTCTTTAGTGACACCCCTTTCGACGCGAGCCCGGCTGCTTTAGGTTGGGTGAGTCGCTGCCGAGAACTTCCTTGTGCCTGGTATAAAAGTGCGCAGAGTGATAGCTTGGCCACTTAACGTGTGGACCGTACCGTCCGTCTGCAGCGGCATTCCCAGCCGCCCTCCTTCGAGAACCCTTCCATGAGACCACTCCGCCGCCATCACGACAGCGAGAGGCCCGAAGACGGGGCCGAGACCTACGAGACCCTCGCCATGGTGCACCCGGTGCCCGGGACACCGATAGGGGGGGACGAGGTGACGTTGGCCTCGGGGACCGAGGTGGACCTGGTGGTGACGGCCCCGGGAATCATCGTGAGCTCGACGGGAGTCGGGCCCCACACCGTGCCCGTCCTGACCCCGTGGTCCGAGGTGGCGGGAGCCAGTGCGACCGGTCCGGCCGCACTTCCGGACGGATCGATGGGTCGAGTCATCACCGTGGATCTGGTTCCCGGGAGCGCCCTGGCCGGTGTGGTCCCCACGCGCTACGTGCTCCCGTCAACCGACGTCGATCCGTTCTTGGCTGCGGTCGACGCCGGAGCTACACCGACAGCGCCCACGCCCCTTCTCCACAACGGCGGCGCAGTAGCGGGCCGGGCCGCAGCCGCCTGGGCGCTGGCTGTCGGCTGGGGTGCCTCGGTGCGTTCCCGACGAGGTGATCCCGGCCACGGTCTGGGCAAGCGCCGGGTGGGCCCGATCGCCATCGGCCTCTTGGCCCTGATCCTCCTGGCCGGCAGTGGGCGGGGCTTCGAATCGGCCGCTGGCGGCGACCCGACCGGGCAACAGGGGGGAGCACAGATCCATGCCCAAGAGGTGGGGAACGGGCTCCAGGCCTCGCGGGTCAATGCCTCGGTAACGCTTCCGCAGGCCACGTCGACCCCGGCTCCCGCACCTCCCTCGCTGGCGTCGTCGGCACCCCTCCAGTCCCACGAGATCTTCGGCTACGCCCCCTACTGGACCTTGCCCCAATCGAGCGGCTTCGACGTCAACGATCTGACCACCTTGGCCTACTTCAGCGTGGACGCCAACGGCAACGGGACCCTCAACGAGAGCGGGGCGGGGTGGAACGGCTATGAGAGCCAGGACCTCGTGAACCTGGTGACCCGCTCCCACGCTGCCGGCGACCGCGTCGTCCTCACCGTGACCTGTTTCAGCCAGAGTTCCCTCGACGCCATCACCTCGGACCCGAACGCGCCGGCCACGTTGTCGGCGGCGCTGATCGCCGCGGTCTCGGCAAAGAACCTGGACGGGGTCAACTTCGATTTCGAAGGGGAGGGGAGCGGCGACCGCAACGGCCTGACCTCGCTCATCACCCAGGTGTCCAACGCTCTCCATGCAGCCAATCCCCACTGGCAGGTGACCATGGCCACCTATGCCAGTGCTGCTGGGGACTCTGCTGGCTTCTACAACGTCGCCGCCCTGGCTCCGGCCCTGGACGGCTTCTTCGTCATGGCCTACGACATGAACAACCGATCATCACCCAGTCCCACGGCGCCCCTGGTGGGTGGGGGCTACAGCGACACTCAGGCCCTGCAGCAGTTCACCTCGGTGGTGCCGGCTTCCAAGGTCATCCTCGGCGTGCCGTATTACGGCTACGACTGGCCCACAACCGACGGCACCAGTGCGGCCAAGGCCACCGGTGGCGAGTCACCCCTCAGCTATGCGGTAATCGCCGCTTCTGGTCACCCGACGTACTGGGATCCCGCCACACAGACTCCGTGGACCGCGTACCAGGTCGGGACGCAGTGGCACGAGACCTACTTCGACGACCCGACTTCGCTGGCCTTAAAGGCGCAGCTGGCCAACTCGTTCCACATTGCGGGGCTGGGCATCTGGGCCCTGGGCATGGACGGCAACGACCCAGCCAACCTGGCCGCCCTCCTCGGTAACGCGCCACCGGCCAAGGACTACCAGACTGGTCCCACGGTCACCCTGCCACCGGGGACGGGCTTCGCCACCACTGCGGTGTGGAACTACGTCACCGTGCCCCTGACACCGGTAACGCCGCCGGCGGTTACGGGATCGGCACAGTTCGTCGGAACGGTGACCACCGTGGCCACGACCTCGCCGGCGTTGGCCTGTCTCCAGAACGCACCGCCGCTTCCGGTGTGGACATTCTCGAACATGCCTGGGGTCGACGTGGTGATCGCCCAACCGCCGGACGACTGTGCTCAGGGCATGTTCACGTTTGTTCCGCCACCGCCGACGGCCGCCCCCACAACCACGACGACCACCACCGCACCGCCCACGACTGCACCCCCTACGTCGACGACCACCACCACTCTTCCGGCCACGACGACGACCACATCGTCCACGGTTCCCGGCTCTTCGTAAGGCCCTCGTCGCTCCGCCAGTAGATCAGCCAAGCCTGAGTTGGTCATACCAGCACGGTCCGGGTCGATGGCGGTTAGGCGGGACATGCCCTTGTGCACAAAGGCCTTCGGTGTTGGTTCACGGCCCGATCACGGACAGCTAATCTTCCGACATCCCGGGGGTGTAGCTCAGCTGGTAGAGCGCTACGTTCGCAATGTAGAGGCCGAGGGTTCGAGTCCCTTCACCTCCACTGAAAGTCCTGTTCAGGGGGCGAAAAGTGGAAGCCCCGATCACCGAGGAGCGCTACGTCCGAAGAGTAGCTGACGACCTGCAAGCGCGCCGGGGTTCCTGACGAACCACCAGTTCACCGGCCAACAGGGCATCCTGTCTTCCGGAATCGGGAGCACATGGGCAGGTGTAGGACTCAACAGGACTCAGATGCCTGATCGGGACCGGCACTTTCGGGCTCTGTGCAATCGCCGGTCCGGAGTTTGGAGCTCAGGGCCCGAGGTCCATTCCAGTATCTCGAGCCTTACTTCGCTGCGCTGATCGTTCCTCTGGCGAACTCAGCTCGAATGCACCCGTCCGCCACACGGGCACCCGATGCTGGAGTTCCTCGAACCGAACATCGTCGATTGGGAACTCGTCCCGCCGAAGACGTGGAAAGCGATCCAACATCTCGGTGAAGACGACCGGGCTGAAGCCACGGTCCTTCTCGCGAGCCAGTTCGAAGAGACGGGTGAGGCCAAAGCGAGGCTCGATAGACATGAGATCGACGTAGTCGCGGGCCTCCGCCCTGCCAAACACGGCGAGCACCTTGTCGGCAGCGAGTTCCTCGGATGAGAGGAGGTCGAAGCCCGGGCCTGCCTCCGTGGGGAAGAGCCGGGCGTCGCTCGCCAGGTCCACCTCCGTTCGATCGAGTTCGTCCGCGACGACAAAGCGCGTGAATCCCGGGCTGTCGATCAGCCGATCGACTTGGAATCCGACCTACTGGAGCGCTGACTCCGCCGCGGTAACCAAGTGGTCCACAGCATCGGACTGGTGCCGAAGAAGTCCAGGTCCCGAGTCGCTCGCTCCACGTCGCCACGGACAATGAGCGCAGCACCACCGGCGAGCGCGAAATCCTCGGCTTCTACGAGCCCAGCAATGATTCTCGCAACTCGAAGCTGGAGGTCACTCAGCACTCCGCCCGCGCTTTATCGTGGCGCAGGAACCACTCCTCCCACGTCCGTCGGACGGTTGGCGGGAGTACAAGCTCATCGAAGAGCTCGGCGAGTTCATCGGGGTCGACGTAGTGCCGTACGTCCGCCTCGGTACCCTCTCGGAGGACCTGCTCGTAGACGCGCAGCCGATCCCTACGCACAGCCATGTCGTACGCCACTACTGGATCACTCCATCGCACATGAAACGGAAGCGTGATGGTCCCGGAGGCTGTTGGCTCCCAATCGAACGCCTCGGGGATCGCCACCGGACGAGCTGCGGGTCCGAGCGTCAGACTGCGCGTTTGTGCCATCACTCCAAGTCTATGGCGGTAGCTCTGATTTCCCTGGTCAAATCGACCGTGCCCACGGCGAGCTCGGGACTCAACAGGACTCAACTACTGCCCAACCGAGCACTTCGTTGCCCTTCGGAGCACCTCGTCGACCAAAGTGGCCTGGGGATCCACGAGAAATCCCAGGCCAGGGAGGTGCCTCAGTTCCGTTCGCAGCGTAGAGGCCAAGTGTCCGAGCCCCTTCATTTCCAGCGAAACCAATTCTTGCGGGACACGGGTTCTGGCCCGCGCACGGCGCGCTGCCCGACCGCCGTCTACGGTCGTGGCTCATGCCGGTGGAGGTCCTGTCGATGGAACTCATTGAGGAGCGTGGCCGGATCGCCGGCGAGTGGTCGACCGGCGAGGGAAAGCTCACTTGGTGGTGTCGATGACTGAACTGCTGATCGCCAGCAACCCCGACCCCGATTCACGCCTGCCCTACCTGATGCGGATTCCGCTGGGCGACGGGCTGGTGTTCCGTACCGCGGGCACGTGGCCGCGGACGAAGGCGCTGTTCTGTTACCCGGTTGCCATAGACGAGTGGCCCAGCCAGCCCGAGATCGTGGAGCAAGTCCCGGTGCGCTCGTGTGTGCGCCGTGGCGCGTCGATCGACCTCGTACTCGCTCGCGGCAGGGAGAACCGTTCCCAGTTGGTGTTCACCACCGCTCGCGGTCGAGATGCGGTGTTCTGGCAATCTCCACGCACTCGAAAGCAAGCCCGACCGAATGTGCGGCTCCCGACCGCTCGCGCTGCTGGCATCGGCGACCTACAGATCATCGTCGATTCCCGGGAGCGCTACGCCTACCGCTTCAGCGACCAGCACGTCCACACCACCAAGCGGTCGCTTCCCTGCGGCGACTACGGCTTGGAACTCGATGGTCGGCTGGTCGCAGCAGTGGAGCGCAAATCGCTACCCGACCTTGTCTCCAGCCTGATCGACAGCACGCTGCGTTTCGCCATCGCCGAACTGGCCTCCTTGCCGCTTGCTGCCGTTGTGGTTGAGGAGCGCTACTCGAAGGTCTTCAAGCTCGACCGAATCCGCCCGTCAGTGGTTGCTGACGGACTCGCCGAACTGCAGGTCCGCTGGCCTGGCGTACCGATTGTGTTCTGCGAAACTCGCCCACTCGCCGAGGAGTGGACCTACCGTTATCTCGCAGCAGCCCACGCCTGGGCGAGGAGCGAATCCGCCGCCACCGCCCGCATGGGCGTCGAATCTGCCGATTGGGGCGTGCCTGCTGTGGCCGAACCTCCTACGAGCGAGGTCCGAGCGTGGGCCCGCTCCGTGGGGCTGCCCGTCGCCAGGCAGGGCCGCCTACGACCCGAGATCGTCCAGGCCTGGTCCGACGCACACCGGCCGTAAGAACGTTCTGTTGTCCGCCACCCGAGGCAAAAGTCGATGTTCGAACCTCCGCCTGAACTGGGAGAACATCCAAGCCCGGTTAGCCTTCCAACCAAGCGGGGCGCTTCCACGTCTTGACGTGACGATGGCCTCCGGTGAAGAGCGAATCTGCCTCTTCGGATTTTGCCCGGACGCCTGAGATACTTCGCGTCCCCGCAACAGTGAAGCTGATCGTCCCGGTACGCGGTGGTCCACCCGCGCCCAGGTCGTGGTCTAGGGCCTCGCCCAATCGGTTGCCACAAACGTCTTCGAGACGTCGAGAGACGACGAGGCAATGCTCCCCAGCGCGCCACGGGTTGCTCGGGATGATCCGCGCTGAGGTTCCGTCCGGTGCGAGTGCCACACGCGCCTGAACGAGCTCTCTGGAAGGGGTCAAGGCTCTGATCTCGTTCTCGCAAAGGGCGGTGTCCATCACCCTGTCGAAGTGTACGACGACAGGATCGCGGCTCCCCGTAATCGGGGGGACGAGACACCAGTTGTTCTCGTCGATCGCCTCCAGAACTGGCTCGTTTACGCGAAAGGCATGGCGCACCGTTTGTCCAAGCGCCGTAACGACAAGGCTGTACGCCCGCCCGACGACGAGAGCGGGCTCGTGAGACGGATCCGATCCAAGACCGCGCTTTATCCTTCCTGGCTCCATCAGGATCGTCAGGCGGCGACCATCAACGGACCAAAGCTCGTTCGACAGGACGAGGAAGGGGTCACGCACCACCTGTTCCTCGTCGTCCAACAGCCGGAGGTGGTCACGATCGAAGTGCGCTTCTCCAGGCCTGCGGAAATGTACGTAGAAACGCAAGGTGTTGGCGGGGAGGACGTTGGCTTGAGGGGAGATCCGCATCGGTGCCTCAGCGGGAGTTTGGATCCGCATTCCTGGCCGCCTCACTGGAGAAATGCCGCTCACGCCGTGAGCTTGTGCTGGCTCTCAACGCCGGGAAAATCCCTCTCCACCCAGATCTTGTCCAGTCGTGCCGGCATTGGGGAGACCATCAGGGTCTCGAGGGTCAGATCGCCGGTATCGGCGTAGCGGGTCAGCGAGACGAAGAAGCGGTCGCTGAACAGATCTGCTCGCAGCGACGATCCAACGAACAGGACCTGCTTGCCTACCGGCCCGGCCGGCATGAAGGGGGACTGGTCCAGCATCGGACCCTCGGTCGGTCGGTTCTCAGGAGTGAATCCTTCTGCGGTGTTGAGCCCGGAGAGCGGGACCACCATCGGCCCCCGGCTGAGATTGGTGATGAACAGCTTGTCTCCATCCCCGTCACGGTAGGCGACCATGCTTATGGGCTGGCCGTTACCCATATCGCCGATCGTTTTGCCTCTCACCTTCACGCCGTGCTGCAGCTCTGAAACCGGAATAGTAACGAGCGGGCTGCAGGCGTAGGCGGCGATGAGCGTGTCCGCGCCATCAATAGTGGCGAACTGCATTGTCCGGATCGGCGCACGCGTTTCGTAGGCGCCGTGGGCGAGGTGGTAGATCTCCACCTGGGTCTCAGTTTCGGCCCCGGTGAACGGGTAGGGGATTCGCCGCAGGGTGGAGGAGAACTCTTGGTTCGAGACTCCGGCTACGAACACGTCTCCGGCGTGAAACTTCAGATCCACGATGGTCATAGATCGCAGCGGCGTTCGTGCCTTCTCCTCGAAGTAGGCCGCCGGCGGCATCGGGAACGTGCCGGCCCGAGACTGAAAGGTCTTGTCTTCGTCGGGAACGTCGGACAGTTGGTGCACCGTCACCTTCGACGATGAGAGGTCGAATGGTTCGACCTCGCCGTCGAGCGAGACGCTCACGACCGCGGGCTCCAGGCGATCGCCGTTGCGCACACTCACGGCCACGTATGGCTCGCGCGTCACAGGGTGGACGGCCATCCCGTTCATCACCAGGCTCTTAACCGGTACGCCCAGCGTTGCGGCGATCTTCTCGTCGATCGACTCGAAGAGGAAGGGATCGAGCGAGGCCGGCGCCTGGCCCCGGTCCGTCTCAAATGCGAAGACTGCCCCGAGCTTGTTGTCGCCTAGGAAGAGGACTCCGTCGGGGCTGAAGGTCAGAGCGCCGACCGATCGCGGGATGACTTGGTTGGTGGAGTTCATCATGGCCTCAGATCCATCTCGTAAATATGCTTGACTAAAGAGGTAACACATCTTGACGATATGGTCAAGGTACTTGATGATGTGTCCGCGCTGGGATGGTGACCGCACTCGTGAGCAACTCAGAAGAAGACGACCTCGCACCGGTCCTGGGTACCGCCGGCCGCACTTTGACCGCCACCATGATGGCCAAGGTTGCTGGCTGCGGGTTTAGCGACGTGACACCCGCTTTCGCCAGCCTCTTGCTCCTAGTGGATGCGAGTGGCGCCCGTGCCACCACCTTGGCGCAGCAAGCCGGGATTACGAAGCAGGCGGTCAGTCAGTTGGTTCGAGAACTGGAAGCTCGGGACTACGTCGAGCAGGTACCCGACCCAACCGACACGCGAGCCAAGATCGTACGCCTGACTGAGAAGGGAGTCACCTTGAAAGCGGCGTGTGCTGGGGCGAAGCACGAACTGCAGGCCATTGCCATCGCCAAACTTGGCCAGTCGAGAGTGGCGCACTTGCGGCGGGATCTGATCGAGCTCACCTCCGCTCTTGAGGAGTTGCGCAGGCCCTGAGTCAGACAGCGTTGCGACCGCCATCGACGTCGATCACCGCGCCGTAGACGAAACTCGCGTCGTCACCGGCCAAGAACCCGATCGCATTGGCGATCTCTGTCGGTGCAGCCGGTCGACCGGCTGGACCTGCCGAGGCCAGCGCATCGAGCTGGTCCCCCATGGGCTCGGTCCCTTCGGTGCGGGTCGGTCCGGGGCTGACGGCATTGACCCTCACCCCGGCGGGGCCGAACTCGGCGGCCCAGGCCCTGGTGAGGAGCATCAGGGCCGCCTTCGAAGACCCGTAGAGGCCCATGCCCGGCATGCCGAAGTGAGCGACCATGGTCAAGACGTTGACGATCGACCCGTTGCCTCGCTCGGCCATTCCGGGAGCAAGAGCGCCAACGAGAAGGAATGGAGCCTTCACGTTGATGGCGTAGACCGAGTCGATGTCCTCGTCGCTGGCCTCTGGCGTTGAGCCGAATGGGAAGATACCGGCGTTGTTGACCAGGATGTCGACCCTTCCGCCGCCGAGGTGGATGGCATCGCGGGCCAACGCCCGGACGGACTCGGCGTCGCCGAGTTCGGCGGCCAGGAAGTCGGCCTTCCCACCTACGGCACGGATCTCCGCAATAGTGGCGTCACCGCGAGCCTCGTCTCGGCCGGCCACCACGACATGTGCGCCACGGTCGGCGAGCAACGCGGATGTGGCGCGCCCGATGCCACTGGTCGCTCCGGTCACTAGGGCGGTCTTTCCTGAAAGTTCGGTTGAGGTCGTCATTGGTTCCTTTGTTTGGGCAGCCTGACTAGCGGCCGGGAAGTCCTGCCTTGGGGATCGCTTCCGCTGATGCGGTCTTCGATCTGGTTGAACTGGACTCTCTAACCCACTCTGACGACCACCAACTGGGTTGTCCAATCCAATTTCTAGTAAGGTTGTGGGAGTGGAAGTGGACCAACTCACTCGCCTAGATGGCGAGCGGCGATTTACCAGGCGGGGCCTTGAAACTCGGCAGCGAATCGTTTCCGCGGCCGCCGTGTTGATGTTCGAGCATGGAGTCGCCGAGACGACTTTGGAGGACATCCGAGCGGCAGCTGGCGTCAGCGGCTCGCAGGTGTACCACTACTTCGACGACAAGCAGGCATTGGTCCGCGCCGTGATCGACTATCAGACCGACGCCGTCCTCGACGCCCAAGCGGACCACCTTGACGCTCTGGACACGGTGGCGGGTCTACGGGCGTGGCGTGAATTCATTGTCGAGCACCAACGTCAGCTCCAGTGTCGAGGCGGATGTCCGATCGGCGCATTGGGCGCTGAGGTGGCTGAAACGGACTCCGCCGCCCGGATGGCAGTGGCGGGCGGGATGCGTCGATGGGAAAAGCGGATCCGGGACGGGTTGCGCACAATGCAGACACAAGGTGTCCTTCCGCAGGGAATCGACACCGAAGACCTTGCGCTCGCCCTCCTAGCTTCGCTCCAGGGCGGGCTGTTGCTGACCCAGATACAACGTGACACGAGGCCATTAGAGGTGGCGCTCGACGCAATGTTGGACCGGATCGAGGCACTGGCGATCTAGCAGGTGGACGATCAGGTCTGCATGAACAAAGGCGCCCGGCCAAATGCGCGGGACATGAGAACCGGGGATTCCTCCTTGGGTCCTCAACTGTGTGCTCAAGGGTCTGAGCCGTAACTCACCGGATCAACTACGCCGCCAGGACGATCTTCACCTGTTTGTGGTCGTGACGGTAGGTTCGAGCCATCGGGGCCGTGACACGGCAACAGGTCGTTCACTCGACTGTCTCGAAGTTCAATCAAGGGCAGGGATGCGAAGCACGTTGACCGTCCCGGTGGCAACGGCCACGATCGCTGTGAGCGCCGGGATCAGGAACAAGGCGGTATGAAGTGATGTCGAAGAGGCAACTCCGCCGATGAGGACTGGACCAACGACATAGCCGGCCCAGCCGCAGCCGGCCACGGTGGCCACCGCCTTGCCGGTATCCACCGTCTGGACCGCTCCTGCTGCGCTGAGGATGACCGGCACGACGCACCCGAGTCCGGCGCCGAGTAGGGCGAACCCAATCAGTGCGCCCACCGGACGGCCGATGATCAAACTGAGGGTGAAACCGATGGCGGCTACCGCGGCGAGCAGAGGCAGCAGTCGGTGGGCCGTGAATCTGGTTACGAGCCGGTTCCCCGAGAGCCGAACCGCCGCCATCGACAGGGCGTATGCCGTGTAGGCCAACCCGGCAATGAGGGGAAGGGTATGCAGCGAATTGCGGAAATAGACGGCGGCCCAGTCGGCCGCCGCACCCTCGCACAGCATGTCGGCAAAGGCGATGCCTCCGAGCACGAGAACCGCACCCTGGAGCACACTCCTCTGTCCCGTAGGGGTCTTGGCTGAACTTCCTGGTCTGTCGGGAACCCGGTCGGGAATCATTCGAGTAGTGAGCCATCCGACCACGGCCAAACAGGGGACGATGAGGATGAGCAGTTGGTCGCTGAGGGAGACGCCGAGCCCTACAGCCACGGCGCCAACCACTGCTCCGACCAGTGCGCCGGTGCTCCACGATCCATGGAATCCGGGCATCAGTACGCGCCCAGAGAACCGCTCAACGGCAATGGCCTGGGTGTTCATTGATACATCGAGCATCCCCTGGAAGAACCCCCAGACGAGAAAGATGGTGAAGAACGCCGCCAGCGATCCCGCCAGTCCGATGAATGGCCCGGCGACGCAGTAGCCGAGGAGGGCCACGCGAACCATGGCCCGGCTACCCACTTTCGGCAGCACACGGGCCGCCACCACCATGGCCAGCACCGAGCCTATGGGTGCTCCCAGCAGCGCGAGACCTAGCCGGCCATCGCTGAGGTCGAGATGTTGTTTCAACTGCGGGATATGGGCGGTCCAGGAGGCAAACAGAAATCCATGGACGAAGAAGACGGCGATGACTGCCAATCGAGGCCAACCATCCGATCGCGGTACCTGTGTTTCGACGGACGTTTGCGGTCGCCGGGTGGCCGGGACGAGCGTCACACGCAGCGCACGTCCAGCCCCGCCATTCGGAGTTCATCCACCGCCTGCGGGTCGGCTCCGGCATCGGTGAGGACCAAGTCGATGCTGTCGAGATCGCAGATGTGACCAAAGGCCACCCGACCGAGCTTGGAGGAGTCAGCCACCGCGATCACCCGTTGGGAAGCCTTGGCAGCAGCACGCTTCACGGCGGTCTCCGCCAACAGATGGGTGGTGACGCCCGCCTTGGCGTCGATACCGCAGGGACCCATGATGCACGTGTCGAACCGAAGCTGGGCAAAGGCTGGATCGGTGAGACTACCGGTCAGCGACAGCTCGCCCGGGCGGACTTCGCCACCGGGCAGGAGGAGATTGATTCCCGGGTACTCGTGCAGCTCGAAGACTGGCCTGAGGGCCAAGGGCATGACGGTCAGGCGCCGGCCCCCGAGCGCACGGGCCACCTCCATGGCCGTCGTCCCGCCATCGAGGATGACGGTCTCGCCATCGGACAGGAGATCCGCAGCGGCCGCTCCGATGGAGGCCTTGGCCTCACTGGATTCGAGGGCCCGGATTCCGTACGGGGTCTCCTCCGCACTGAGGAAGACGCTCGCCGCGCCTCCGTGGACCCTCCGGAGGCCCCCTTCGCGCTCGAGTGCTTCGAGGTCCCGTCGCACGGTCATCTCCGAGCACTCCAACGTCTGGGCCAGCTCCGCCACCAGTACTGGGCTGTGTTGGCGGAGGGCTTCCATGATCAGCTGGTGACGAGTTTGCACATCCACAGTGTTAAAACTACCATAATAAATGTGAGTTCAAACATTAATGATGGGAGCCGACCCATTGAGGCAATCGTTTTCGACATTGGCGGGGTCCTGCTCGATTGGAACCCAAGGCACCTCTTCCGGGGGCTGTTCGCGGACGAGGTGGAGATGGAACGCTTCCTCGGCGAGATTTGCTCGCCGGCCTGGCATGCCGCGCACGACCGCGGTGTTCCGACCGCCGCGTCGTGTACGCAGTTGGCCTCACAACATCCGGAGTTTTCCGTGCAGATCGAGGCGTGGTCGAGCCGCAGCGAGGAGATGATCGGAGGTGCGCTTGCCGGCACCGTGGACGTCCTTCGGGCTCTGCGAACGACCGGAATCGCCTGCTACGCCCTCACCAACATGGAGGCGGAAACCTACCCACTCCGTCTCGAGCGGTTCCCGTTCCTGGGCTGGTTCGACGGCACCGTCGTCTCTGGCCGCGAAGGGGTGGCGAAGCCGGAGGCGGACATTTTCCTACGGTTACTCGACCGATTCGGGCTGACCGCACAGACGACGTTGATGATCGACGACCTCCAAGAGAACCTTGACACAGCCACCGGGCTGGGCTTCCAGACGCACCTGTTCCGCTCGTCCGGCGCGCTGCGGAGAGATCTCGAAGTGACAGGTGTGCTGTCCCGAACCCAGGTAGCGGAGGTGGAGCTGACCGGTCGTCTCTCATGACCTCATCGCACCGGTCGCTTCTGATGAACAGCTAGGCAAGGATGAGTTGAAGCCGGCCGGCTGACGGAGCCTCCCTTCCGAGGTCCAACACGGCGAAGAACTCGCAATCTCGGACGGTAGAGTGCTCGGCGGTGGTCAAGTCTCATGAATCGGAACTTCCTGTTCTGTGGGGAGTCGTCGCACGTACTGAACTTGGACGTGACGCTCTGAGGTTCCAGGCGGAATCTGTGATCCACCTCTCTTGAGTGTCGGTTACCGTGAACCCGGAGCAATAGGGAGCTGGTCCTACGATGTCGTGGCGTACGACCCCGGCGGCGCCCCGTCAAGGCTGATGGATCGTCTCCTGTCGTCGGAGGTGCCGGGCCTGCAACCTTCCGATGACCAGTGCTGCGGTCAGACCTGAGACGAACCGCGGCGAAGACGAGCGCACGCTGGACGGGGTGGGTGGTCAGGACAGCCGGCCTTCAGTCGATCGACCAGCGCAGGTAGTTGGAGCGCGACCCGAGCATCGTTCGGCGGGCCTGGGACAGAGCAGTTCCTCGGAAGCGGCTGACGAGCATGCCACCGGCGGAACCAGCCCTCGGCGACTCACCGGACGACGGCGACGCCGGCTTCGGAGCCACGTGTGTGGGCGGGCAGATCCCCGTGATTCTTAGGACCTTCACCCTCTTGTCACCGCGGTCCGCTGTCGATCATGTACTTCGAGCAAACTCTGCGGTTCTCATAGCAACCGATTGCGTCTCATTGGTTGGGAACAACGGAAAGGAGCCTCAGAGGCTCCGGCCTGATCGGCCAGACCTTCAGCACCTCTGAGGATCGGGGAGTCGGCTCGCAGTTTCGCCGCCTATCAGTCCGTCTATATGTGGAGGCCCACGATCATGACGAATCTCACGCCCGCAACAACCAGGGGTGCCCGTAGCAAGCGGCACCCCACACCACCGACGGAGCCCACGTTCGTTCTCTGTCGGGAGGGTGACTCATGACCGGGCCGATGCCGGACAATACTGGAACCGCCGACCTCGACTCGGCGCTGGCCGCCCTGTGGCAGCGTCACCGGCAGACAAATCTCGACCGAATTGCCCTGCTGGAAACAACCGCGGCGAATGTCCTCCGGACAACCATCGATGACAAGGGCGTCGAAGACGGAGCGAAAGCCGCCCACATGCTGGCTGGATCGTTGGGGACGTTCGGCTTCGACGCAGGGAGCCGAGCGGCACTCGAGGCAGAGTATCTGCTCCGTGACGAACCAATCGACGGTCTTCGGCTGGCCGAGGCCGTCGTAGCTCTTCGCTCCTCGGTGCAAGGGGAGCGGACCGCTTCCATCACCGCCATCGGTGGTGGATCAGCCCAACCGGTGAGCACGGCCAGGACGATCTGCATCGTCTCGGGCGACGCCGCACTCGTCTCGCGGTTCACGGTAGAAGCGACCGCCCTTGCTCTCACTGTCGTTCAGGTCACCGACCTCACTGCCATTGAAACTGGCCATGACTGTCCGGCAGGAGTCGTCATCGACAATGGGCCATCGAGACGGTGGATGGCTACCACGCTGCACGAGTCGGTCCAGAACCTGTCGAGCCTGACCGTGGTATTCGTACTGTCCGAGGACGATTCGTTCGAGGAGCGGGAGGCGCTAGCCCGTGTCGGTGCCTCTGGGGTGGTCGACCGAGCGCAGAGTATGCGTCACCTCATCTCCTTCCTGTCCGAGACGTTGGAACGGCGCCGTCCCTCCGACTCAGTGATCCGTATCTGCAACGCCGATCCTCAGATGACGACCACCATTAACGCCTTGTCACTACCAAACGAGGAATGCGTGCTGTATGCAAGGGTCGGCGACCTCTGGCGGGACCTGGAGGTCTCGGGTGGAGACCTCCTCGTCGCTGGGCTCAATGGTCCGACTAGCGGTACCGACATCTGTCGGATGATCCGTGCACACTCACGCTGGTGCCGTTTGCCCGTGGTGATCGTCGGTGATCGAGACGACCTTCATCTCGCCGAGGCGCTCGAATCGGGGGCCGACGACTATGTGTCATCTGACGTGTCCCCCCGTGAGCTCGGCCTCCGGATTCAGCGGGCGCTGGTCGAGCGTCGGATTGCCGAAGACCGGAGTGAGGTCGACACTCTGACCACCACGTTGAATCGGGCTGCGGCCGAGCGGGCCCTGGACCACCTGTTCCACCGGGCGACGCACGAGGAGGAGCCGTTCGCCTTCGTACTCACGAGTATCGACGGACTGGACCAGATCCGTTCCCGGGAAGGCACCGCCGTGGCAGACGAGGCACTTCGACGCCTCGGCTCCCGATTGGTTGGCGGGACACCTGAAGGGTCGGTGGTCGGCCGATGGACCGACAGCACCTTCGCCGTGGGAATATACGGATTGGGCGCCGACGATGCCGCCCGTTGTGTGGCCGGAGTTACCCGAATCCTCTCCGATGAGGGCACTCCGACCACATTGGGCTCACCGCTCCACTGCACCTACAGCGCGGGAGCAACGTCAGCGCCGACCGACGGTTCAACGTTCTCGTCGCTGGAGCGAATGTGCGAGACGGCACTTCAGCGGGCCAGGGCCGGAAACGATGCCGTCGTCGTGTCTGGTATCCGCCCTCACGAAGGTGACGCCCACGTCGTCGATGTGGTACTCGTCGAGGATGATGACTCGGTGGCCGACGTCATCGAACACGCGGTCGGCCTGCATCAGTACACGTTCGTTCGCTTCAGTGATGGGGCTGCTGCCGCCAGTGCCTTGGGTGATGGCAGCGTAAAGGCCAACACTGTGCTGCTGGATGTGGGACTTCCGAGTCTGGACGGATTCGGTGTGCTGCAGATCTTGCGGAGCAAGGGGGTGCTGACCGACACCCGGGTGATCATGCTCACGGCTCGCTCAAGTGAGGCGGAGATGCTCCGGGCTCTCGGACTCGGAGCGATGGAGCACATCACCAAGCCGTTCAGCATCCCGGTGCTTTTGGGCCGGCTGGACCAGTCGCGTTCGTTGGTCATGTCATGAGCAAGCTCGAGTTCCTCACTGTGGTGTTGATCACCATGAGCATCGCCGTAGGCGCGGTGCTAGTCACCATCGCCATCAGCAGTCTGGTGGAGGCACATCGGGTGAGGCTCGAACCTCACCTCGCCGATGCCCGCCTCGCCATCGTCGGTGCACTCTCCGGTGAGGAGCTCAAAACCGAAACGGTTCTCAAGCGTCTCAGCCCGTTCTCCGAGAGCTATGTCATCACCATGATGCTCGAACTGGCCCCCTCGGTGAGCGGTACCTCAAAGGCCGCACTCGTCTCACTAGGCGAGCAGATCGGGATCGTGGAGCGATCCCTCGCCGGACTGCACTCCCGACGATGGCCAGGGCGGCTGTACGCAGCCCGGGTCCTTACCGCCTTCAGCGTCGAATCAGAGGACGTGTTCTCACTCTTCAGCGATCGTTCACCCGAAGTCCGGTCCCAGGCAGCGGCATGGTGTGTGGCCGTACCCAGTCAAAAGGCGACCGAGCACCTGGTCGTGCTGCTCGGTGACCCAGATGGCCAGTGCCGATTCGCTGCCAAGGATGCGCTCATACGTACCGGCAGGCCGGCCACCGAGGTGCTCTGTTCCGCTCTAGGTACCACCGATGCCGCCACGACGCTTGCCATTTTGGAGGTTGCCGCGGCCAGTGGTGACGAGCGCTTCTTCGGTGAGGCATCCCGCCGCCTCGGAGACGACTCCCCGGCCGTTCGAGCGTCGGCACTGTCTGTTCTGGCTAGTACGGGAAACCCGGGAGCGGGGTCACTTCTTGTGACCGGTCTCGACGACCCTGAGGAGCAGGTGATGGTGTCCGCCGCCGCAGGTATCGGAAGGTTGAACTACTGGCACGGGGCCACCGCAGTCGAGCCCCTTTTGAGCCACCCGACGTGGAATGTCAGGAAGCAAGCAGCCATGACGCTGTTGGCTTTGGGTGCCGCCGGGACGGTTCTGTTGCGGGCTGGTTCGCCCGGGATGGGACCGGCGGCGGAGATGTCTACCCAGGCCCTCGAGTTACAAGCGCTATCGATGCAGGAGGAAGCAGCATGAACTACTTCTATCGGACAGCTATTACACCGGTGACCTACGTCGTCCTGGCCTATTTCATCGGGTTGGCCCTGTTCTACCTGGTGCTTTACTGCTCGTCTGTTCTGGAAATGCGGCAGTACCTGAACGAGGTGCGGGCAGAGAAGTACCGAGAGATCTTGTCGTCCGAAGTGGCACCGTCCATCTCGATGCTCGTTCCGGCCTTCAATGAGGAGAAGTCCATCGTCGAGAGTGTCCGCGCCCTTCTGACGCTGGCCTATCCACGATTGGAAATCGTGGTGCTCGACGACGGATCGACTGATGCCACCTTTGCCACGCTGTCGTCGACCTTTGACCTCACCCCGATCCAGCCCATCTACGACGAACGAATTGCCACGGCCAAGGTCACTGCGATCTATCGATCCCGGCGGTTCCCGAATCTCCTGGTGGTGTCCAAAGAAAAGGGTGGCAAAGCCGACACACTGAACGTCGGCATCAATGTGGCCACGAGCGAGCTCCTCTGTGCCATCGATGCTGATACCATCCTCGATCCTGACGGACTCCGGCGGCTGGTCCGACCCTTCATCCGTTCGGCAGAGGTGGTGGCGGCCGGAGCAACGATACGGGTAGCCAATGGCTGCACTGTCAGCCATGGTCGACTGGCTTCCGAACGGGGCCCCCATCGGGCTCTGGCCGGGATGCAGGCTGTCGAGTATCTGCGAGCATTCCTGTTCGGCCGGCCCGGGTGGAACCGGCTGGGTGGAAACCTCCTGATCTCCGGCGCCTTCGGTTTGTTCAGACGGGAGGCCCTGCTCGAGACCAATGGCTACGAGAAGAGTGTGGGTGAGGACATGGAACTCATTGTCCGGCTCCGGCGGCATGGCTACGAGACGGGAAAGCCGGCTCGGATCGAGTTCGTGCCCGACCCGGTGGCGTGGACGGAGACACCCGTATCCTTTCGCGAGCTCGGGCGTCAACGGGAACGCTGGCAACGGGGATTCTCGGATGTCCTCTGGCGTCACCGGCGACTGCTTCTCAACCCGCGCTACGGGGTGCTGGGTCTGGTGGTCTTCCCGGTGTTCCTGCTCTTCGAGTGGATGGCACCGATCGTAGAGGCCGTGGGGCTGGTACTCGTAGTCGTCGGACTACTGCTGGGGCAAGTATCGGCGCTCTTTGCCATTCTGTTCTTCTCCCTTGCTTGTGGATTGGGAGTGCTGTTGTCCATGTTGGCCCTCATGCTCGAAGAGCTTTCCTTCCGACGCTACGGGAGGGCCCGGGACCGCGCACTGCTGGTCGTGTGGGCAGTGCTCGAGAACTTCGGCTACCGACAGCTCACCATCCTGTGGCGTCTGCGTGGAACCCTCAGCTATCTGAGGGGAAAGAAGGCCTGGGGAAAGATGTCGCGAAAGGGGTTCACGCCGGCCCACGACGGTGCACCCGTCACAGAGATCCCGACCCCGTCCAACTCGGGTGCTCTCACTCCCGAGCGGGTGGCTGCGTTCAGCCGCACGTAGTCTCGGTCCCACCGATCCGACCCCGGCCCCTTCTGGGGTGGCAGGCTCGCCCCGTCGTGAGGTTCCGGGTCAGCCGGGGACGGGTACTTCAACTGGTTCGGAAGGAATCATGGTGGCATCCCACTTTTCCTCGACATTGCCGAAGTGCCAGTAGACAGCGGCCACAATCCACGTGACCACGAATGCACCGACGATGATGAATCCCGCAGTGTTGATGTTGAAGTTCTGGAAAAAGCTGAAGAACGGGTCGTTCAGGTGTGCTTCTTGGCCAATGAGACTCAGAATCTCGATGGTTCCGATGAAGAAGGCCACGAAGACCGACAGCCCGGTGATGGTCAGGTTGTAGAAGACCTTACGGACGGGCTTGGCGAATGCCCAGTCGTAGGCGAAGTTCATGAAGCATCCGTCAATGGTGTCGAACAGGCTCATGCCGGCGGCAAAGAGCAGGGGAAGCGACAAGATGGCCCAGAAGGGCAGACCACCGGCCACGGCGTTGCCGGCCAGCACCAGTAGGGCAATCTCTGTGGCAGTGTCGAATCCGAGACCGAAGAGCACGCCCAGGGGATACATCTTCCAGGGTTTGTCGATCTTGCCGGCGTAGCCGCCAAAGAACCGATTCATCAGTCCCCGGTTGTTGAGCTGTCGCTCGAGCTCGTCGTGGTCGAACTGGCCCCGTCGCATCGTTCGGTAGACCTTGGCTATCCCAATGAGGACGATCAGGTTGAGAATGGCAATGAGGTAGAGGAATCCGCCGGAGACTGAGGTTCCGATCACGCTGGTGACCTCATGGAGTCCGGACGAGTTGTTGCTCACCTGGGAGTCCAGCGCTCGTATTCCGAAGTTGAGGAAGACGGCTAGGACAAACACAACGGTCGAATGACCGAGTGAGAAGTAGAAGCCGACGCTCAGGGGACGCTTACCCTCGTCGACCAGCTTCCGGGTGGTGTTGTCGATGGCAGCTATGTGATCGGCGTCAAAGGCGTGACGCATGCCGAGGGTATAGGCCAACACGCCTGTTCCGAAGCCCAGCAGACCCGTTTTCGAGATGTGATAATGGTGGCCCGACGCTGCTGCCAACAGTCCCCAGCCGAGGACGTTGAGACTGATGACGGTGAGTGCCATACCGCCGACGGCCAACCATTCGCTGGGATCCAGTCCGCCGCGCAGTTTGGCCAACCGGCCCGCATAGGTGGTCGTGAGCGCAGTGCCGTCGTTCACCGGTGATTCCTAGCCAACGCCATCAAGCGAAACCCTATGGCAAATGCGAGGTCCACGCAATAAGGAGGGGTATGCGGCCGGTGCACCCACCGCCGTCGAACGCGGGCCTTCAGCCCGAACGAGGCAGGCAATCGGTATCGTGGACTCATGACCACTGTGCCGGATGATGTTGCCGGGGCGGATTTCTCGTCGGTCGAGTCAGTACTGGCCTATGTGCGGGCCAACGGAGGTCGCGCCACGTCTTCCCGGCGCATTCTCCTGGAAGTGTTGTTCGAGGCCGATGGCCACTTGAGCGCCGAGGAACTGGCTGATGCCGTCCAGCGAAGAGCCCCGGACGTGCATCTCTCCACGATCTACCGCAACCTCGAAGAGCTTGAGCACCTGGGAGTCGTCGCTCACAGCCACCTGGGCCACGGCCCGTCGAGCTACCTGCTCGCATCCCACGCCCACGCTCACTTCGTCTGTGCTCAGTGCGGAATTACCATCGAAGCACCTGATGACATGTTCCGGGGTCTGGCGCGATCGGCCAAGACCAAGCTGGGATTCACCATCAACCCCAACCATTTCGCCATCCTTGGTCTGTGTGCCGAGTGTTCCTCAGCACGCGATGTGCCGGATTGAAGAATCCCTGACATCGGTCCAAGGCCCAACGTGGGAACCGCACCGGAAGCCGTCATGGACGGTTCCGGACCGGTCCCCTTCCCCACCGGCTGTCCTGTCGGTTATTGGCTGTACGAGAAGGTCAGCGGGTTCGATGTGCCGGCGTCCGTGGTCACGGTAAAGGGCACGGATCCTGTCGGCGCAGTGTTCTGCGGCACCTGGACGATGCAGCTGGTCTGGGCTGGGCACGCCACCGTGGCCGTCTCCGTCCCGAAATGGGCGGTGATCTGGCCAGACGGGCTCACGAGGTTGGACCCCTCGATGACGAGTACCTCACCGGCGACCCCAGTGGCGGGGGCCAAGGTCGTGAGCTGTGGTCCCGTGCCTGATGGCGGCGCTGGAGCCACGGTGGTCGACGTGGACCCGACTGCGCTCGTGGGTGCCGGCACCGTCGTTCCTTTCGTGGATGAGCTCCCGCCCGAGCTCGAACCGGCCTGAGCTGTCGGGGGCGCAGCGGAATGAGTCGCCGTTGGGCCGCCTTGATGAGCCGAGGAGGTGGGCGCGGTACCGCCGTTCCCCTTGATGGCCCAGGTACCGATGAGGGCGGCTACCACGGCCACCAGGGCGAGCGACACGATGAGCGCTGAACTCCGGGATCGTTGGTCTCGGTGGGAACCTGACCGGTCGGGGCCCACCTCGGCTGGAGCCGAGCTTCTGGGTGCACGACGAGAGGGGGATTCGGATACCGGAGCGGGTGCCATGGGCGACGAACCGGAAGGACCTCGTGATGGGGACGAATCGACCGGGAGGACGGAGCCGTTCGCTTTCTCGGGTACGGGCGGAACGAACCCGATGGCAGAGGCGGGAGGGTCGGTTCTGTCGGGAGGACGTGTCGGTCGTTTGCGCACCCTGGGCGTAGAGGTCTCCGGCTCGTCGGTCGCCTCTCGCGACCGCCGGGCGGCATCGGCCATGGCCGCCAGGGCCCGTGGTCCGAGGACGTCGTCCGGCTGACGGTCCTGTCTGCGTGCTCGCATGATTCGCTCCGTGACGGATCTGCTCTGCGGTGGATCCTGCCCCCGCCGCTGAGGTCCGCTACCCGCCATCATGACGCGGCCAGCCACGAAGTTGAGGTCATTGCCCCCGAGCCGTCGGCGTGCGCCATCGGTGTCTGGTCGCGCCACGAACACGGTGATCCTCGGAGCGGTCGGGCAGCCCGGTACTCCGCCCTGAGCCTGAGCCCTCGCCGACGGCCTGTTCAGGCGGTCTGTGCCAGCCGCTGCCCCCTTCGATGATCCGGTCCGGGTTGGAGCCCGGCGGCGATGGCCTTCAGAAGAGCTGGTGCATCGTCTCGGTCGAGTCGCAACTCGATCAAGGTGGTACCCGATCGCACGGCATCGGTAGCTGCCAAGGCGAGACGGAGCTGGCGGAGGTTGCCGACGGGAAGGATCGTCCCGTGATCGGCGTGGCCAAAGGCGTTGGGCAAAGATGTCCAGTCCCATGCCGTGATGTCCTGATAGACGGCGTCTGGACTGCGGATTTGGCGCTCAATGGAGTAGCCCCCGTTGTTGATCACGAAGATGACGACGTTCAGGTGCCGGTGGAGGATGGTGGCCAGCTCTTGGATGGTGAGCTGGGCTGCACCGTCACCGATGACGAGTACCGGCCGGCTCCCCGGGCACGCCAGCCCGGTGCCGAGCAGCGCGGGAAGGGTGTAGCCGATCGACGACCAGAAAGGCTGTCCCACCACCTCGCACCCCGGGGCCAGCGGCATGGCCACGGCACCGTAGTAGGCCGTGCCCGCGTCGGCCAGCACCGTTGTCCCGGGTGGAATCCATTGTGCGAGCTCCAGCCACAGTTGGGCGTGGGTGAGCGGATTAGTACCTGATTCTGGGGTGACGGAACCGGTGGCGGGGCCACCGTCGTCTGCTCCGGTGAGCGACGCGATCGGTGCTGTGGGGAGCGCCCGGAGAGTCGGGACCAGCAAGTCGACGACTACCTCGACGCTATCCCGCAGACGCACCCCCTCAAAGCGGTCTCGCCCCACGCGTGCCCTAGTGAGGTCGAGGGTGATCGCCGTGTCGGTATCGATGCAGTGGGTAAACATGCCCGAGGTGATGTCGCTGAAGACGGCGCCAGCAACGATGAGGGCATCACAGTTCTCGACGGCGGCGTGGACGCTGTCGTCGGGGGTGAGTTCTCCGATGTAGACGCCTCCTCCTTCCGTACTCCGGCCGCCGAGGGTGAACGCGACAGCAGCGGCACCGGTCTCGGCTACTTCGGCAATTCGGTGGTGCAGAGCCTGTCGTCCGATGAGGTGTCCGGTGAGAAGTGTGATGTCCGTGGCCTCACTGAGGCGTCGGGCGCAGGCGACACGGAAGGCCTCAAGGGCGGCGGGGTCACTGGGCGAAGGTCGGATGGGGCGGCTGAGGCCGACCGCGGGGATGGGGCACTGCGCCAGGTCGGCCGGGACGCTCAGGTAACCCGGTCTCGAGTTGGCCATCATCGCGGTTAGGACCCGATCGATCTGGCCCGCCGGATCGTCGGCGGAGAGTGACTCGGCGGCCACCGTCACCTCGTCGTACATCCGCCGGAAGTGACCGAAGTCGCCGTCGACCAGCGTGTGGTGGGCGATCGTCCTACGGTCCGCCATGCCCGTATCCGGCGCTCCGGTGATCTGGAGAACGGGCACCGACTCGGCGTAGCTCCCCGCGACCCCGTTGATGGCACTGAGTTCACCGACGCCGTAGGTGGTGATGAGCGCCCCGACCCCGCGTTGGCGGGCATAGCCGTCTGCCGCATACGCCGCGTTGAGCTCATTCGTAGCGCCAACCCACTCGAGCCCTGATTCGGCGAGCATGCCGTCCAGGAGCGCCAGGTTGAAGTCGCCGGGCAGCCCGAAGAGGTGGTCGACACCCAACTCTCGGAGTCGAGCGGCCAGGTAGCCGGCCACCGTGATCCGGGCTGGGCTCCTGTGTGTGGGTTGCAGTGGTCTGCGCATGGATTCCACTCCACACCAGGGTGTCGGAGTGGTCAAGGTTGGAGAACTTCAGTGATCAAAATGTAACCTATTATTTTGATAATGACCTGTTACGATCATTTGATGGCTGATTTTGACGCAACTGATGCGCAGATCGTTTTGGAGTTGGACAACGACCCACGGCGTGCGGTGATCAACTTGGCCGAGCGGCTGGGCTTGGCCCGGCGAACGGTCCAGACCCGCCTCGCCCATCTTGAGGACGCCGGGCAGCTCCGCCCCCATAGCACCCGACTGGTTCCGGAACGACTGGGCTACACGATCGATGCGGTGATCAGCGCCGACCTTGACCAGAGTTTCCTGAGCACAGTGGTTCGGACGCTGGAAGGCATGCCCGAAGTGCTCGAAGTGGTAGCTACGAGCGGCGATCAGGACATCTTGGCGCGGGTGGTGGCCCGTGACACCAGTCACCTCTATGAGCTCGGGCAGGGCATCCTGGCCTGTCCGGGGGTGCGGCGAACACGGACCGCTCTGGTGCTTCGCGACCTCGTCCCTTACCGGATCCGTCCGCTGGTCGAGGCACGGTCCGACGGGCGCACCCGGGCAGTCAGCCCCCCCTGATCTTGGCTCGGGGGAGCATCCATGCCCGGGGCGTGGCCGTGGCCATGGATGTCAGGTCCGCCAAGTCCCAGGGGTGACTCAGCAGCCCCCCAGCCAGTTCACAGCGGTGGACCCGACAATGCCCACATGTCCATCACCGCGACACCTCCGACCGCCGTCCGTCCGACGCCACTAGCAACACCTGAGGGCCCACCTCCAGCAGTCGAAGGTGGTGAAGACGAGCACCGTTCAACGCCGTCAGCCCGATGGGTCGTCCCCGCGTTGCTCGTGCTCCTGGGGGCGACAGCCGGCGCCTATCTCTGGAACCTCAGTGCCTCGGGTTACGCCAACAGCTTCTACGCCGCCGCCGTTCAGGCTGGCACCAAGAGCTGGAAGGCGTTCTTCTTCGGCTCGATCGATTCGTCCAACTTCATCACGGTGGACAAGTCTCCGGGCTCGCTCTGGGTCATGGAACTTTCGGGCCGGGTGTTCGGGTTCAGCAGTCTGAGCATGCTCATCCCCCAGGTGCTCGAAGGGGTCGCCGCCGTTGGTCTGGTCTATGCCGCGGTGAAGCGGTGGTTCGGACCGGCGGCCGGATTGCTGGCGGGCGCCGTGCTGGCCTGCACGCCGGTGGCGGCATTGATGTTCCGCTTCAACAATCCTGACGCCCTCATGGTGCTGCTCCTGGTGGCGGCGGCATACACGCTGACACGGACCATCGAGAAGGCCGGCACCCGGTGGATCGTGGCTACCGGAGCCCTGATCGGTTTGGCCTTTCTGGCCAAGATGCTCCAGGCCTTCACCATTCTCCCGGCATTCGCAGGGGTCTACCTCCTGGCCGCCCCAACTCGTCTGTGGCGCCGGCTGTGGCAGTTGGCGCTGGGAGGTCTGGCCATCGTCGTCTCGGCGGGATGGTGGGTGGCGGTCGTGTCCCTGTGGCCGACAGCATCACGACCTCTGATCGATGGCTCGCCCGACAACAGCATCCTCAATCTCATTTTCGGCTACAACGGTCTGAGCCGCCTGTCCGGCGGGACCGGCGGCAACGGGACCGGTTTCAGCGGGGCGACCGGAATCTTCCGGCTATTCAACGATCTGATGGGTGGGCAGGCCTCGTGGCTCCTGCCCGCCTCCGTCCTGGCCCTGGTGGCCGGTGTCGTGTGGCGGGGACGGGCTCCGCGAACCGACCGCACCCGGGCTGCTCTGCTGCTGTGGGGCGGGTGGCTGGTCGTCACCGCGGCGGTGTTCAGCTTCTCCAGTGGTGTCATCCATACCTACTACACGGTCGCCCTCGCCCCGGCCATCGCCGCGCTGGTGGGGATGGGCGGGGCCATGTTGTGGCAGAACCGCCATCGCATGCCCGCCCGTGTGCTCGGAGCGGCGGCCATGGCGGGCACGGCGACGTGGGCGGTCGTGCTCCTCGACCGGACGCCGTCGTACGATGCCTGGCTCCGTCCGACCATCCTGGTTACCGGCGCGCTCGGTGCGGTAGCCCTCGTGGCGGCACCTTTCATTCCCCGGTACGCGCGACATATCACTGCCGCAGCCATCGGTCTCGGTCTGGTGGCCTCCCTCAGCGGACCCATTGCCTTCACCGCCACCACCCTTTCCACCTCCCATACGGGAAGCATTCCGTCGGCGGGCCCTGCCGGCAGTGGAAGTGGATTCGGCGGCGGCGCAGGATTCCCAGGTGGAGGAGGGGGCGGGCCCGGTCAAGGAGCGAGTGGCGCCGGCAGCGCTACTCCTCTTGTGGGTGGTTCGGGAACACGCCCCGCCCTGCCGACGGGCAATAGGCCCAGCGGCGTGCCAGGCGGCGGCCTCGGCGGGACCCGCCCGACAGGCGCCTCGGGCTCGGGTCAGATGCTGCCAGGATTGGGAACCGCCGGAGGCGCCGGTGGAGGCGGTGGAGGAGGCGGCGCCATGACCAGCGCCGCTCTCACCAACGCCCTCAAGGCGGGCGCAGCCGACTACCGGTGGGTGGCGGCCACCTTCGGCTCCCAATCAGCCGCCACGCTGGAGTTGGCTTCGGGCGAGGCTGTGATGGCCATTGGTGGCTTCAACGGCCAGGGGGGCAACATCAGCTTGACGGCCTTCGAGGCCTACGTGGCCAAGGGCGACATCCACTACTTCATTGCATCGGGCTCGGGGGGTGGAGGAGGTCCGGGTGGTTCCACCAACAGCGATGCCGCCATCACGAGCTGGGTCGAAGCCCACTTCACCTCCAAGACCATCGGGGGCCAGACGGTGTACGACCTCACGTCGGCCAAGTGACCGGGATCGGGTCGGCGGTCTTGGGCGCTGCTAACTCGCCCGGCGCGGGCGCGGGACGCTTCCTAACTCCGCGCCCTGCGTCGCCGCCCGATGAGTGCTGCGGCGATGACGGCCACGACAAGCACGCTACCGATCACGATGACGGCCACGTGGCCGTTCGACAGCCCTCCTTGCGAGGAGCTGCCTGCGTCGGACCCAAGATCCAACGGTGTGGTGGTCTGGGGGGTGGTGGCGTCCCACGTCGCCGTCGGGCCCGCCTCAGGGGCGACGGTGAGCACGATGTGGTCAGTTGGGACCACCGAGGAGTTGACGCTGGGGAAGCGGGAGGTGCGTACAGCCGCAGGGTCTGTCGGAGCCATCGCTGCCAGCTGGCCGAGCGTGATGAGTACAACCAACGAACCGACCAGGAGCGGACCCCCTGCTCTCAGGCTGAGGCGGGATCGGTGGCGATCTCGCCGGCGGGTTCGCATAGCGTCAGGCTACCGATGAGGAACGGGAACCGTGGCTGCCACGCTCCCACGGCGCCGGCGCTGAGCATTGAGCGCCCGCGATTCACGAGATTCCCGAAGGCTGCTCTCAGCTGGCTCCCGAGAACGATCGGCACGATGCACCCATGAGCGCATTCCAGGCAGGAGAAGAGCGGGAGAGCAGTCAGGCCTCGGTGGACATCGCCGTGCCGATCTACAACGAGCATCGTGACCTCGAAGCGAGTGTCCGCACCCTTCGGCGGTACCTGGACCACCGGTTCCCCTTCCAGACCCTGATCACCATCGTCGACAATGCCTCCACCGACGGCTCGTGGGAGATCGCCACCCACTTGGCGGGCACCGTCCCAGGGGTCAGAGCCATGCACCTCGATCGCAAGGGCCGGGGCCGGGCCCTGCGAGCGGCCTGGTCGGCCAGCGACGCCGATGTGGTCGTCTATATGGACGTCGATCTGTCGACGGGTCTCGACGCCCTGCTTCCCCTCGTCGCCCCTTTGGTGTCAGGGCACGGGGACGTGGCCATCGGAAGTCGGCTGACCCGCGGGGCCCGGGTGTTCCGGGGGCCGAAACGGGAGGTGATCTCCAGGCTCTACAACATGATTCTCCGGGTGGTGCTGCGCAGCCGGTTCAGTGACGCACAGTGTGGCTTCAAGGCGATGAGGGCTGCCGACGCGCGGCGCGATCCTCCCGCTGGTGGCCGACAACGAGTGGTTCTTCGACACCGAACTCCTGGTGGTGGCCGAGCGAGCCGGGCTCCGGATCAGCGAGGTGCCGGTGGACTGGTCGGATGATCCGAACACGAGTGTCCACATCGCCAACACGGCGCGAAAGGACCTCCTGGGCGTTTGGCGCATGCTCTGGTCCTCGCACCGCGACCTCGATCCGGCCCGGACGATCCGGCCTCCCCATCTTCCGGCTGCGCTGGGGGAGTTGATGCGGACCGCCCGACTGGGTGCCACCGGCGCCACGGTGTACCTGGTCCTACTGCTCGTCCTGACCCAGTTCATCACCATCTCCGTGGCCAATCTGGTGGCACTGGCTCTCGGCGTGGGCGTCCGTACCGCGTGCTCGTCCCGATCCGCGGGGCGCCACGTGACAGGAGCGAACCGGTGGGCACGAGCGGCAGGCGCGGGTCTGGTCTTCACCACGTCAGCAGTGGCGACCACGGTCGTCATAGGGATCACCGGCCTGTGGGCCGCCAGCCCCGACATAGCCGCCCTGGCCGCAGCCACCGTCGGTTTGTCGGTTGGTGCCGTGACCCGGTTTGTCCTGTGCCGATCCCTGGTCTTCCGGGCCTACCTCGGCCACGCCTATCGTCCGGACCCGGGCGCCGTGGCCGGTTCGGCGTCAAACGCTCACGATTCATCGACAACGCCGACGCTCCACGCCGTTCTCATCCCTTCGCAGGATGCCGACCTTCTGGCCCGGCGCTGACCCGGCCCGGACGCCAGGCGTGCCGAGGAGTTCGGCTTCCCTCCGAGCGGCGTGGTCGCACGCTTTCGATCGGGATACCGTGATGTGGTCACCCAGAGCGGTGTTCGAATCACTACCCGTGCTCCTGGTTCCAATTGTGGCCGACCACGTACTGCGTTAGTCGCGCGGCCGGTGCTACAGATGGAATGAGGTCCAGATCCGAGGACCCGTGACGGGCAGGGGCAACACAACATGTTGAAGCGAGTGGTAGCCGGCGCGGCGGTGGTGGCGGTCGGCATGGTCGGCCCGGTGATGTCCGGGTTGTGGACGGCGCCGGCGGGAGCCGCCAGTACGGACACCCCCCTCCCGGTGCTCGCCTACGGTGGGGCCGATCCCAGCCTCACCCGGGCGCCTTACGTAACCGACCTCACCCAGACGTCGGCCTACATCAACTGGGCCACCACCTCCAGCACGCCGGGCTCAGTCCAGCTGGCGGCGATGGGAGCCAGCGGCTGCCCGACCTCCATCAGGACCTGGTCGAACAGCGCCCTCGCCGTGCCGACCTCGATCCCGTTGGTGTCCGGCGGGTCTACCACCACACCGTGGGCCTTCACCGTGACCAACGGAGCAGGAACGACGATCAACGAATACCAGGCGTCGGTGCCCGTCCGGAACCTCGCCCCGGGAACCGCCTACTGCTACGCCATCTTCTCGACCGATCAAGCCGGAGCCACCGACCTTCTACCCTCTTCGCCCGGGGTCCAGTACTTCACCACGCTCGACCCGGCCAACACCTCGTCCACCAAGCCGGTGACCTTCGATGTGATCGCCGACACCGGCGAGAACTACGCCTACACCTCGTCCACCTCGCAGATCCCCTTCAGCGGGGCCAATCCCAACGACCCCATCAATCCCGACGAGGCATCGATCTACAGCCAGATCGGAAAGTCTGATGCCCAGTTCCTCCTGGTGGCCGGGGACATTGCCTATAACGGCGGTAACCAGTCGACCTACGGTGACCTCCAGCAGACCGCGCCGGTTCCACCGGCCGGCACGTCGACCCCCGAGGTGAGCGACCTCTTTGGCCCGAGCTACTTCCCCCAGACCGGGGGGATCCCCACCTTCGCCGCCGACGGCAACCATGGCCAGAACGTCACGACGCTCAAAGTGTGGCCGACGCCGGCCACGACAGCATCGTCGGGTGGCACCTACGCGTTCGACGACTACAGCGGTGTCGACGGCATCAGCGGGTCGTTCCCCGACGGCTGGTATGCGTTCTCGGCAGGCAACGTGCGCATCTACGTCATCGACGGGGCCTGGTCAGATGGCTCCTCGGGGCCGACCGGGACCGGAAGCGCCACCGGTTCACTGTGTGCCACCCCGTCCTACTGCCAAGGTTACGAGGCAGACGCCGATGAGCACTGGCAGACCAACTCAGCCGAGTATCAGTGGTTGAAGGGTGACCTCGCCGCCCATCCGGGTGGGGTGAAGTTCGCTGTGATGCACTATCCAGTGCGCTCGGTCAACGCCACCCAGCCTTCAGATCCGTACGTGGAGAACGACAGCTCGGTCAACCCGAATGCGTCGACCAGTCTCGAGAAGCTGCTGACCAGCAACGGTGTGGAGATGGCTTTCAACGGCCATGCCCACACCTACCAGCGGATCGTGCCCAACAACTACCAGGCCAAAGGTCAGCTCATCAACTACGTGACCGGCGGCGGCGGAGGGGTCCTCGAGCCGGTGACCGGCGGGTCGTGCAAGACCATGATGACGACGGCCGCTGTCTACGCCCTCGGCTTCAGCCCCAACGGTGGCGCGGGCTCCTCCTGTGGTCAACAGGTGCCAGACCCTGGCGAGGTAGCCGCAGCTGACGTCTACAACTTCTTGAAAGTGACCGTGACCGGCGACCAAGTCACCGTCACGCCCTACAACGCGGCCGGCCAGGTGTTCGACCAGCAGACCTATGACTTCGTGGCGAACACCGGGCCCGGTGGCAGCTCGCCCACGCCACCTCCCTCGGCACCCACTCCGCCCGCCCCGTCAGCGTGCATGACCCACCTGCCGGCCGGCACCGTGGTGGGTGGCGCCGCCACCAAGTCGGGTTCGGGCTACTACGAGGTGGACTTCGCCGGAGATGTGGCTGCATTCGGGGGTGCCGCCTGCGACGGATCGATGACCGGTACCCACCTCAACCAGCCCATCGTGGGCATGGCCACCGATGCGACCGGCCACGGCTACTGGCTGGTGGCGCGTGACGGCGGGATCTTTGCCTTCGGTGACGCCCAGTTCCACGGGTCGACGGGCAACATCCACCTCAATCAGCCCATCGTGGGCATGGCCTCGGACGCCACGGGTCAGGGCTACTGGTTGGTAGCCAGCGACGGCGGCATCTTCTCGTTCGGGGACGCCCAGTTCCACGGCTCGACCGGCAACATCCATCTCAATCGGCCGGTAGTGGGCATGACCGCGGATGCGTCGGGACAGGGCTACTGGTTGGTGGCCACCGACGGCGGGATCTTCTCGTTCGGGGACGCCCAGTTCCACGGCTCCACCGGCAACATCCATCTCAATCAGCCGGTAGTGGGCATGGCCTCGGACCCCACGGGCCAGGGCTACTGGCTGGTGGCCAGCGATGGAGGCATCTTCTCGTTCGGGGACGCCCAGTTCCACGGATCGACCGGAGGGATCCGTCTCAACCGGCCAGTGGTGGCCATGGCCTCGGACGGAACGGGCCAGGGCTACTGGCTGATGGCCACCGACGGCGGGATCTTCAACTTCGGCAGCGCCCCGTTCTACGGATCGGCGGCATAGGCCGCACTCCGGTTCAGGCCGCCGGTGCTGCGAATGTGGTCAGAGACAGCGTGTTGCCGTCGGGGTCGGTGAACCAAGCCACCCGGTCGCCACTGGGCGCCTGCCAGATCCCCGATTGATCCTGGTCGATCCCGTCGTAACGGGTGAACCTAACCCCGAGGCCGGTGAGGGTGGCAACCGTCGCTCCGATATCCTCGACCGCCCACCCGACGACGGTGAAGGGCTGGGGGCGGAGGTCGGTCACCGGGGTCAGTCGCAGCATGATGCCGTTGACGTCGACCACCAGTGCGAACGGGCTCTCGTCGGTCACCGTTAGCCCGAGCGTGTCGACGTAGAACCGCCGGGCCTCGGCCACGTCACTCACGGGTACGAAGGCGATGATCGGCGCGTGTTCCAGCATCGGTGGATGGTACCGCCAGGACGGGGGAACCGAACGACCTGATCGGAGTGGTCGGCGAGACGTTGGCGCCTCGGAGCCCCATCGGCTATCGGTCCGTGGAATGCTGGCACCGAGCCGGGCGGCCGCCGGAGGCACGGTCGGGGAAGGAACCTCATGACGCTCAACTTGGACACTGTCGGAATGATCTCCGAGCCGGTAGATCGAGCGTGGACGTCGACCGACTCGCTGCTCTATGCCCTAGGCGTCGGGGCGGGATCGGTGGCGTCCGACTACGAGTTGCCCTTCACCACCGAAAACTCGGTGGACGTGCCCCAGCAGGTTCTGCCCACCATGGCCGCGGTGCTCGGTGCCGGCGGGCAGGACCGGTCCCTCATCGGCGACTTCGATCCGGCCATGCTGCTCCACGGGGAGCAAGGCGTCGAACTGTTCGAACCCATCCCGCCCGAAGGCTCGATCAGCACCACCAGTACGGTCACCGGGATCTTCGACAAGGGATCCGGGGCGCTGGTGACCATTCAGTCGACGTCGATCAGCCTGATTACGGAGCGGCCGCTGTTCGCGACCACCACCGGTCTGTTCATCCGGGGCGAGGGGGGCTTCGGGGGTGAACGTGGACCATCGGGTGGTCCCGGTCCCATCCCCGACCGCCGAGCCGACCGGGTCATCACCTATGCCACCCGTCCGGACCAGGCGCTCCTCTACCGACTGTCGGGCGACCGCAACCCACTCCACTCCGATCCGGTCTTCGCCCGCCGGGCCGGTTTCGACCGACCCATTCTGCACGGCCTGTGCACCTACGGTGTCACCGGCCGTGCCCTGCTCCACACCCTGTGCGGCTCCGACCCCGGGCGGTTCCAATCCATGCGGGGTCGGTTCTCCCGTCCGACCTACCCCGGTGACGTGCTGACCGTCGCCATGTGGATCGAGGACGGGTCGGCACGGTTCCAGACGGTGAGCCAACGCGGGGAGACCGTCATCGACAACGGGGAGTTCACGTTCGCCTGAAGGCTTGCCCACGTGGCCGAACGTGGACGCCACACCTCAAAGGCCGGGTTCGTCCCGGGCCAGGATGCGAAGCCGCTTGGGGTCGTAGAAGGGGGTGCTCGACGGGGTGAGGGGATGGCGCCCGTGCGGGGTGACCACTTCGAACCGCCCTGAGGCCAGCCACTCGTCGGTTACGCCCTCGGGGCACTCCACCATGGCGAGTCCGACGGACGCGCCCACGGTGGCACCGAACGCCGCCGCCCGCACGTAGCCGACCCACCTGCCGTCGACCTGTACCGGCTCGTTCCCGTAGAGCAGGACCTCGGGATCGTCCACACGGATGCTGACCAACAAGGAGCGATACGGCGCCGTCTCCCGGAGGGCCACCAGGGCCTCCCTGCCGATGAAGCCTCCGGCCTTGTCGAAGGCCACGGCGAAGCCCAGACCGGCCTCGAGAGGGTTGTCGGTGTTGTCGATGTCCACGCCAAGGTCGCGGTAGCCCTTCTCCAATCGGAGGCTGGCCATGGCGGCCAGGCCCACCGGACGCACGCCGAGGTCCGCACCCGCCTCCATCAGGCTGTCGTAGACGCCCAGTCCGTATTCGGTCGGGATGTGGAGTTCGTAGCCGAGCTCCCCGAGGTAGGTGATCCGGAGGGCCAACACCTGGGCGTAGCCCACATCGATGGTGCGGGCCGACAGGTAGGGGAACGCAGCGTTGGACAGATCGGCCGAGGACAGCCGACCGATGAGTTGCCGTGAGGCCGGCCCCTGGACCGAGAGAAGCACCGTGCCCGAGGTGACGTCGGTGACCGTGCAGTGCTCCCCGGTGCGGGTGGCCCTACGGACCATCGGCTCGACCCGTCGTTGGATGATGTCGGAAGCCACCACCAAGAACCGCTCCTCGGACAACCGGGTCACGGTCAGGTCGGCGGCGATCCCTCCGTTGGGGGTGAGCCACTGGGTGTAGGTCACCCGACCGGGCTGGCGGGTCACATCGTTGGCCGACAGTCGTGACAGCACAGTGGCGGCGTCGGTGCCCTGCACGACGAACTTGGCCATCAGGGTCATGTCCATGATGCCCACCTGCTCCCGGACGGTCCGGTGCTCGGCGGCCACGATCGACCGGGATGGCTGAGGGACGAACCCGGGAAGACTGGCCAGGGGGAAGTCGGATCCTTCGAACCACTCGGGGTACTCCCAGCCTGCCGATGCGTTGAAGTGGGCGCCCTCGGCAACGAACCGGTCATGGAGCACGGTGCGTCGCATGTTGCGGGCCGTCCTCGGACGCCATGACGGGTAGGCGGCATCCCCGAAGAGCACACCGAGCTGCTCGGTCGTCCGCTCTTGCCGGAAGGCACGGGTGGACTCGTGGGGTGCGGTCCGATCGATGGCGTACCCGGTGACGTCGACCGGAGGTTCACCATCGACCAGCCAATGGGCGATGACGGTTCCCACTCCTCCACCGAGCAGGATGCCGAGGGAGTTGAGGCCGGCGGCCACGAAGTAGTTGTCCAACTCGGGGGCGGGGCCCAACAGGGGATGGACGTCGGAGGTGAAGGACTCCGGTCCGCAGAAGAATTTGAGGATGCCGGTATCGGCCAGCGTGGGCACCCTGGCCATGGCCATCTCCAAGAACGGGGCCAAGCGGTCATAGTCCGGGGGCAGCTCGACAAACGAGGAGTCGGCAGGGACGCCGTCGAGAGACCACGCTGCCGCCTCCGGTTCGAACAGCCCCACCAAAAGGCCGTCCCCTTCGGGGCGAAAGTATCCGTAGCAGTCGGGGTCCTCGATGACCGGCAGGTCGCGATGGACCCCCTCCATGGGCTCGGTGATCAGGTAGTAGTGCTCGGCGGCCTGGAGGGGAACGTCGATCCCGGCCAGCGCGCCGAACTGTCGGGCCCACATCCCGCCGCAGTTGACCACGTACTCGCACTCGATGGTGCCCTGATCGGTGACCACCCCGGTGACCCGTCCCTGCCCGGTCGTCACCCCGAGTGCCGACACCCCTTCGACGATGGTGGCTCCACCCATGCGGGCCCCCCGGGCCAACGACATGGCCACACCCACCGGATCGGCCCGGCCCTCGTCGGCCACGTACAGGCCGCCGACCAGGTCGTCGGTCCTGAGTAGGGGCCATGACCGGGCGATCTCGGTGGGGGAGAGTTCCTGGTCCTCCACGCCGAATCCGTTGACGAACAGTGCCTCGCGGCGGAGGGCCTCCATCCGGTGCTCGTTGGTGGCGACCGAGATGTGCCCGATGGCCCGGAAGCCTGTCGACAGACCGGTCTTCGCCTCGAGGCCCTCGTAGAGGTCTCGCGAGTAGCGGCTCATGAACAGCGCCGTCTCATCGATCATGCCGGCAGAGGTGATCAACCCGGCGGCGTGCCAGGTGGTGCCCGAGGTCAGTCGGTCCCGCTCCACGAGGACCACGTCACGCCAGCCCAGTTCGGTGAGGTGGTAGGCGATGCTGGTGCCGATCACCCCACCGCCCACGATGACCACCTGGGCCCGGGCCGGAAGGCCTCGTCCCGAGGGGTCCGTGGCGCCAGGTGCCTCCGACTCAGTCGGGCTCACGGATGGTCGCGGATCCAGTCGGGCAGGTGAGGTGCTTCGGCGCCGATGGTGGTCTCGTCGCCGTGGCCGGTGAGCACCCGGGTGGCACCGGGCAGGACGAGCAGGTGGTCACGAATGGAGTCGATGATGGTCGGGAAGTCCGAGAAGCTGCGCCCGGTGGCGCCCGGGCCTCCGTTGAACAGCGTGTCCCCGGAGAACACCACGCCGCCGACCTCGTCGTAGAGGCAGCAGCCTCCGGGCGAGTGGCCCGGGGTGTGGAGTACGGCAAGGGACGTGTCGCCGGCCACGATGGTCAGGCCGTCCGCCAAGAGAGCGTCGGGCGGCCGATGGGGATAGACCGCGCCCCAGAGCATGAGGTCGTCGGGGTGCAGCCACACCGGCGCGTCGAGCGCGTCGGCCAGGGCGACGGCAGCATTGATGTGGTCGTTGTGTCCGTGGGTGGCCACGATGGCGGTGGCGCGGCGGTCCCCGACGGCCTGGGCGATGGGCCGGTGGTCGTGGGCGGCGTCGATGACCACTACCTCGGTGTCGTTTCCCACCACCCAGATGTTGTTCTCCACCTCGAAGTCCTCCCCGTCCAGGGAGAAGATTCCCGACGTCACGACCCGCTCGATCATCAGATCATCACGACCGACCGCAACACTTCGCCGCGCTCCATCCGGTGGAAGGCCTCCTCCACGTCGCCGAGGGCGATGGTCTCTGAGACGAAGCGGTCGAGGTCCAGGCGGCCCTGGAGGTAGAGGTCGACCAGCAGCGGGAAGTCGCGAGAGGGAAGGCAGTCCCCGTACCAGCTGGGCTTGAGTCGTCCACCCCGACCGAAGAACTCGATCATGGGCAGGTCGATCCGCATGTCTGGCGTGGGTACGCCCACCTGAACCAGTGTGCCGGCCAGATCCCGGGCGTAGAAGGCCTGTTCCATCACCTTGGGATTACCCACGGCCTCGATGCATACGTCGGCGCCGAATCCCCCGGTGAGGGCCCGGACCGCCTCGACCACATCCTCGGTCGAGGCGTTGACCACATGGGTGGCGCCGAACTCCTTGGCCAGCTCCAACTTTCCCGGGTCGAGGTCCACGGCGATCACCCGGGCTGCCCCGGCCAGGACGGCCCCGGCCACGGCCGCACAGCCCACACCACCGCAACCGAACACCGCCACCGAGTCGCCGGTCCCCACCTCACCGGTCAGCATGGCCGAGCCCAGGCCGGCCATGACGCCGCAGCCGAGGAGGCCGACCGCCTCGGGCCGGGCCGACGGGTCCACTTTGGTGCACTGCCCGGCGGCCACCAAGGTCTTCTCGGCGAAGGCACCGATGCCTAGGGCGGGGGAGAGGGGCGTGCCGTCGGACAGCGTCATCTTCTGCACGGCGTTGTGGGTATTGAAGCAATACCACGGACGGCCACGACGACAGGCCCGGCATTCGCCACACACGGCCCGCCAGTTGAGGACCACGAAGTCTCCCGCGGCCACCGAGGTCACGTCGGGTCCGACGGCCTCCACCACGCCGGCCGCCTCGTGGCCGAGCAGGAAGGGGAACTCGTCGTTGATGCCGCCCTCCCGGTAGTGAAGGTCGGTGTGGCAGACACCGCAGGCCTGCACCCGCACCACCGCCTCGCCCGGGCCCGGGTCGGGTACGAGGATGGTGACCAGCGATACCGGCTCGCCCTTGGCCAGTGCTACGACCCCTTGGACCTCAGATGCCATCTTCCACTCCCTGTCCTGTCACCGTCTGAACGGGCCCAGTGTGTCATGCGCACAGGCGCTCGTTCAGGGTCGGGCGTCCACTAGCTGGACGTGGCCCGGTGCGAATCATAGGATTGACTGTATGGTCATTCAAACCCGTGCGGACAGCGCTCCACTGGACCGGGCCGAGCTGGATGCCTCATTGCGGCCCTTCGGCCACAGTCGCATGCTTCCACGTGCGGCCTACGTCGACCCGGAGGTCTTCGCCTGGGAGCAGCGCCACTTCTTCGACGGCGGCTGGATGTGTGTGGGGCGTAGCGAGACCGTCCCCGCTCCCGGTGACCAGCGGGCCGAGTCGCTCGGTGCCGCCGGCGTGCTCCTCATCCGCGGGCAGGACGGGGTACTGCGGGCCTTTGCCAACGTCTGCAGCCACCGGGGACACGAACTCCTCCCCTGCGGGGTGTCGGCTACCCATGGCCGAGTCATCTGCCCGTACCACTCGTGGTCGTACACGCTCGAAGGCGACGTGTGGACCGCACCCGGGTTCAAGGACCTGGAGGGTTTCGATCCGGCCGAGCACGGACTCACCCGTCTTCCCTGTGCTGAATGGCACGGCTTGATCTTCGTCGACGGCTCGGGTCAGGCCCCGCCCCTCGACGAGTCCCTGGGAACGCTGGATGCCGTAGTTGCCCCCTACGACATGGCCAGCCTCCAGGTAGCCGGCACCCACGAGTACACCGTGGCCGCCAACTGGAAGATCCTCACCGAGAACTACCACGAGTGTTACCACTGCCCGATGATCCACCCCGAGCTGTGCGAGGTGAGTCCGCCGAAGAGCGGGGACAACTACCACCTGCCCGGGGGTTGGGTGGGAGGCACCATGGATCTCCGAGAGGGGATGGACACCATGTCCCTCGACGGCGTGAGCCATGGTGTGGTCCTTCCCGGGGTGTCGGGCACCGCCCTCCGCGAGGTCATCTACATCAACGTCTTCCCCAACATCCTGATCAGCCTGCATCCCGACTACGTCATGACCCACCGTCTCACGCCACTGGCCGCCGACACGACCCGTATCGAGTGCTCGTGGGCGTTCTCACCGGAGTCTGTGGCTCAGCCCGGCTTCGATCCGTCCTACGCCATGAACTTCTGGGACATCACCAATCAACAGGACTGGAATGCCTGTGCCTCGGTACAACGGGGACTGTCCTCGGTGCACGCCCGACCCGGTCCGATGGCCGGGGAGGAGGACGCCGTCTATCAGTTCGTCACCATGGTGGCCCGTGGCTATCTGGGCCAACCGGTGCGTAACACCGGCACGCGGGTATCGGCCGGCTGAATCCCCAAAGCGGGCGGGACCGCCCGGTCAGACGAAGGTGCGGGGCCCCCGCTTGACCATCTGGTCGGCGATGATCGACCGCTGCACCTCGCTGGTGCCCTCCCAGATGCGCTCCACCCGCAGCTCCCGGAAGAACCGCTCGGCCACGTTCTCCCGCATGTAGCCGCGCCCGCCGTAGATCTGCACGCAGCGGTCAGCGACCCGGTTGGCCATCTCGGAGGCGTAGAGCTTGGCCATCGAGCACTGGGTGTGCTGGACCTTGAGGTCGACGCCACTGTCGATCCCCCGAGCCGTCTCGTAGACGAGGGAGCGGGCGGCGAACAGCTCGGTCAGGCAGTCGGCCAGCATGATCTGTACGGCCCCGAAGTCGGTGATGGGCCCACCGTTGACGATCCGCTCCTTGGCGAACTGGGTGGTTTCGTCGATCAGCCGGGCCGCGCCCCCGAGACAGCGCGAGGCGACCATGATCCGCTCGAAGCGGAACCACTCGTAGGCGAAGCCCATGCCGTCACCCTCCTGGCCCACCATCTGGGTGGCGGGTACCCGGACCGAGTCGAACGAGACGATGGGGTGGTGGTGGCTGATGGTGTGGGTGTAGGCCGGGGTGCGCACCACAGCCACACCCTCGGCCGGCAGATCCACGATGAACATGGCGTGCTCACCGGCATGGTCCCCGCCCACCAGCTTGGCCTGGAAGAAGGCGTAGGCACTGTGGTTGTAGGAGGTGACGTGCCACTTGACGCCGTCGAGCACGTACTCGTCACCCTCCCGGCGGGCGGTGGCGACGATGGCGTCGACGTCGGAGCCGGCACCCTCCTCGGTGATGGCGTAGCACTCCTCCTTCTCCGCCCGGATCCCGGGGATGACGTACCGCTCGATCTGGTCCGGGGTGGCCACGGGAGGGAACCACGACGGGGGCGTCCCGAGGATCCAGCCGAGGGCGTTGGTGGCCCGGCCGCCCTGTTCTTGGACCAGGACCTGCTGGAGCATCGAGTAGCCGCCGCCTCCGTACTCGGTGGGCATGTTGGTGGCGTGGAGGCCCAGTTCGAGGGCCCTGGCCGAGAACTTCTCAGCCACCGGGGCGGACAGTTCCCCCTCGTTGGCCTCGGCCTCCTCCTCGTAAGGGATGAGTTCGTCGACGAACGATCCGGCCCGCGCCTGGATCTCGAGATCCACCGGCGTGAGGTTGTACATGAGGAGCCTCCTGGCCTTGACTGACGGTTCAGTTTATGCCACCGTCGGGGTCGTGGAAAGCGTTGATTCCCTCGACGGCACCACGGCCGACGCCGTAGTGGTCGGTGGGGGCACCGTGGGTGCCTGGTGCGCCTACTTCCTCAAGCGGAGCGGTCTCGGGCGGGTGGTGCTACTCGAGGCCTCGATTCTCGGGCAGGGAGCGTCGAGCCGGGCGGCCGGCATCGTCCGCAGTCAGGGCGGCACACCCACCGCGGTGCGCCTGGCCGAGTGGTCCAAGCACTTCTACCGGTCCCAACAGGACGAGCTGGGCATCGACTCGGGCTTCGTGCGCCAGGGCTACTACCTCCCGTGCTTCACCGACGACGACATCGCCGCGGCCCGCATCCGGCTGGACATGCAACGTGGTCTCGGCCAGGCGGTCCGCTGGGTCGAGCCCGATGAGGCCGAGGCGCTCAACCCCACCCTGGCCAAGGGGTCGACTCGCGGCGGCACCTACCTCGACGACGACGGGTACCTCCATCCGCCGCGCAACGTGCTCGCCTACACGGTTGCCCTGGCCACCTCGGGTGTGGAGGTGCACGAGCGGGTGGCATTCACCGGTCTCGTCACCGAGCGGGGTCAGGTGACCGGGGTGGAGACCGCACAGGGCACCATCACCTCGGACACGGTGGTGCTGACCGGCGGCCCGCAGTTGGCCGCGGTGGGCGTGCTGGCCGGCACCCGCATCCCCGCGGGTGGCGTACGCCATCAGGTGGCTGTCACGGCACCCTCTCCTGAGCTCGACCCGGCTCGGCTGCCCATGGTCTTCGACGTCAGTGCCGGCCTCTACTGGCGGCCCGAAGAGGGCGGCATCCTGTTCGGAATGAGCAATCCCGACGAGCCGCCCGGTGACGCCACCGAGATCGACTGGGCCTACCTCGACACCATGCGCGGTCGGCTGGCCGAGTTGGTCCCGTCTACCCGTTCGCTCGAACTCCGGCGCGTATGGGCCGCGACCATCGACTACACCCCCGACCACCTTCCCATCCTCGGGCCGGTGCTCGGGCCGGAGGGCCCCGTCTCGGGCACGGTGGTGGCGTCGGCGGGAGGCCACGGGATGATGTGGGGACCTGGTGTTTCCCGGGCCGCCGCCGACCTGGCCCTCAACGGCGCCACCGAAGTGGTGGACGCCACCCACCTCGGTCTCGACCGCTTCGACGAGTTCGGACACAGCCGGCTCGACCCCGACCCCATCGCCTTACCGTTCCCCGAAAGGACCACGACACCATGACCGACACCGCCACACCGCTCACGCCCTTCATCCACGCAGCCCACCAGGTGACCGACCTCGAGGACTGGGGCGCGCTGGAAGAAGCCACCGGTGCGGCCATGAGCACGTCGGGCATGACGTTGTGGACCGGCCAGGGCGACCAGGAGGTGGGAATCTGGGAGTGCACCCCCGGCCCGTCGCGCTGGCTCCTCGAGACCCATGAGTTCATCCAGGTCGTGGCCGGACGGATGACCGTCACCGTCGACGGTGGGGCACCCGTCGAGTTGGCCGCCGGGGACACCGCGGTGTTCCCCAAGGGCTGGTCGGGTACGTGGGACATCGCCGAGACCCTCCGCAAGGTCTATGTGATCTTCTGACCACGGCGTCCGGTGGCCGGCCTCGCTACCGTGGAGCACATGACCCCGCCTCCATCGATCCCGGCCCCGGTCGACCCGTCCACCATCCCGGCCCTCAGTGGGGTGTTCGCCCCCGTCGGCGAGGATCGCGACGCTGAAGGGCTGACGGTCGAAGGCGAGCTTCCTCAGGGGCTGTCGGGCGCCTTTCTCCGGAACGGGCCGAACCCGCTCTTCCCGCCGCTCGGGAGCTACACCTACCCGCTCGACGGGGACGGGATGATTCACGGACTGTGGTTCGAAGACGGGGCCGTCCGCTACCGGAACCGGACGGTGTGGACCCCGCAGCTCGAAGTCGAGCGCCACGCCGGACAGGCGCGCTGGCCCGGCCTGATGACCCCCTACCTCCCGGGTTCCGACCTGGTACCTGCCGAACTGGCCGACCAGTACAAGCCGTTGCCGGACATCAATATCGTCCGTCACGCGGGCCGCTATCTGGCCCTCGCCGAGGTCGACCCCCCGGTGGAGGTGACCCCCGAACTCGGCACGGTGGGCACCTACGACTTCGACGGCGCCATACCCGGGATGTGTGCCCATCCAAGGATCGACCCGCTCACCGGGGAGATGGTGCTGTTCCGCTACAACATCGAGGCACCCTTCCTCACGTGGTCGGTGGTGGCCGAAGACGGATCGGTCTCGGTGGCCCCACAGGAGATCGATCTCGACGCCCCCACCATGATCCACGACTTCACCATCACCGCTTCGTACCTGGTGCTGTTCGTCGGACCCCTGGTCTTCGACTTCGAGGCCTTGTTCTCCGGTGGCGGCATGTTGTCCTGGAAGCCCGAGCAGGGGATGAGGATCGCCCTCGTCCGTAGGGATTGTGCCGGCCCGGTGCGCTGGATCGAGACCGAGGCCTTCTGGGTGTGGCACTTCGCCAACGCTTTCGAACGCACCGCGGCGAGCGGGAAGACCGAAGTGGTGGTGGACTACACCGAGTGGAGCCGGCCGGGCCTGGCCGGATCGGGTCCCATCAGCGGGGCCATCAGCCGGGCCGTCCTCGATCCCGATGCGGCCACGGTGGTGGTCGATCACTTCGACGACCGTCCCGCCGAGTTCTCCCGCATCGACGACCGGCTTACCGGCCAACCCCATCGGTTCTTCGTGGCCACCACCAAGTCCGGCGACCTCCCGGTGGGGGAGCAGAACACCTTGGTGCAGGTGGACACCCACCTCGCCTCGGTCGAGCGGTGGGATTCGGGCCAGTGGGTCTTCGACGAGGTGGTCTTCGTGCCGACGCCCGACGGAGGTCCCGAGGGGTTCTACGTCACGTTCAGGACCAACCGGTCGACGCTCGAGAGCGATTTCGTCTTCCTGGCCGCGTCGGACATCGGCTCAGGGCCGGTAGCCCGCATCCGACTGCCGTTCCGGGTGCCCGCCGGACTCCACGGGAACTGGATGGCGTCAGTCGGGTAGGCGCGTCCAGGGAACCAGCGCGCCCCGTTTGGCGATCAGGTCGGGCGACGGACCTCGACCAGGGCGTCGAGGGCCCAGCACCCGTCGGGTCCACAGCGCAACGGGTTGATGTCGAGGGCATCCAGGCCATCGCCCAACTCGGTGGCCAGCGATCCGAGGGCGACGATGGCAGACGCGATGGCGTCCCGGTCGACGGCCGCCGCGCCCCGCACGCCGTCGAGGAGCGCGGACACCTTCAATCGGCCGACGGCGGCCCGGGCCCCTTGCTCGCCGAGTGGGGGCAGTCGCACCACGCGGTCGGCCAGCACCTCGACCAACACGCCGCCCGCCCCGATCACGAGCAGCGGCCCGAGGTGGGGGTCTCGCACCAGCCCGATGGCGAGCTCGATCCCGTCGGGCGCCATAGCGGCCACCGAGGCCCGCGTTCCCAGCCTGTGGGCCAGATCGTCGTAGGCCGCGGCCACGCCGGCGGCATCGCCGATCCCGAGGACGACGCCTCCGACGTCGGACTTGTGGGCGATGGACGGCTCGTCGGTCTTCACCACGACCGGATAGCCGAGTGCTTCGGCTGCCGACACCGCATCGTCGGCCGAGTCGACCCCGTGGGTGGCCACGACAGGAATTCCGTACTCGGCCAGGAGGGTGAGGGCCTCTACGCCACCGAGTGGAGGGCCGGCCAGCCGGATCCGCCAACGGGACTGGCGGTCGGGATCGACAGGGGGTGCCGACGGCAGGGCGGCCATCCCACGTCCGCCCCCGAACCGGAGCAGGTGGCCGAGGGCGGCCAGCCCGGACCGCGTCCCCTCCAACACCGGTACCCCGCCGGCCCGGATACGGCTGGCGGCCGCGACGTCGATGGCGCTGCCCAGGTTGGCCAACACCACCACCGGCTTGTCGGTGGTCCTCGCCGCGGCCAGCACGGCGTTGGGATAGGAGTCGTCACCGTCGTACTCCTCGACCAGGTCGACGGCCAGGGCCGCCGCCGCCACGTGCTCGTCGGCCGCCATGATCTCCAGGCACTGGCGGAACAACCCCTCGGTGTCCGAACCCGTTCCCCACACGTCGAGCGGGTTGCCGGGCACCAGACCGGGGTCGAGCAGGTCGGCCAGGCGCACTTCGGTGTCCGGGCTGATGGCGGCGAAAGGGACAGCCACCGTGCCTGCCAGGTCGACCACCAGGGCGCGTTCGGCCCCCGAGTCGTGAACCGTGGCGATGCCCCTCCCCACGCCCGGCGCCACGGCCCGGCGACCGGCGGCGAAGAGCTCGAGGGTGTCACCCATCTCGTCCAGGTCGGCCACGCGCACGACCCCGTAGGCGTCGAACAGCGCCTCCCAGGCTCCGTCGGTACCGGCCAATGCGCCCGAGTGGGCGGCCACCATGGCCCGTCCGGCCACGGACGAGCCGACGGTCAGCGCCACGACCACGACGTCCTGTCGCGCCGCCCGCTCAAGGGCGGCGCGAAGGGCCTCGGGGTCGCGCAACGTTTCGAGCAGGAGACCGACCACCCGGGTCTCGGGAAGACTGACGGCGTAGTCGAGATAAGCGGCGGCCGTCGTGACGAGCTCCTGGCCGGCGGAGACGACCACCGTGAAACCGAGGTGGCGACGGGTCCGGAGGATGGCTGAGAACACCGAGCCCGAGTGGGTGATGAAGGCCACCGGTCCGGAGGGGAGGGGTGATCGTTCCACGTAGCCGATGGCCCGCACTCCGTCGGTGACGTTCACGAATCCCATGCACCCGCCGCCGCAGACGGCCATGTCCGCCTCCCGGGCCAGGTCACCGACTCGGTCCCGCAAGGCCGAACTGCCGTCGGGCTCGAACAGGCTCCCGTAGATGACCGCTGACCGGTCGCCGCGCCGGGCGGCCAGGGACAGCTGCGCTTCCACGGCCCGATCGGGGACGCCGAGGAGCACCAGGTCCACCGGCCCGTCGATCGCCTCGAGTGACGGCAGGCACGGCCGACCATCGAGTGAGTCGTAGCGCGGGTTCACCAGGTGGAGGTCGAGGTGTTTGGCACTGCTCGCCACTTCGGCGACCAGTCGCTGTCCAAAACTGCCGGGCGTGCCGCTCGCCCCGACCACAGCCACCCGGTGGGGCTCCAACATGGCCCGCACCGCCGACTGCCCGGTCACGAGTCCTCCCGGACCCGGGGTGGACAACCCGCCGGTCACCCCTTGGACGTGCGGGCCCGGACCCGGCCGGCCAGGCCCCGCTCCGCCTTCTGATCGGCGAAGACCGCCTTCGCCGCCTGCCATCCTGGGATGCCACACACCCCGCCCCCGGCGTGGGTGCCCGAGCCCCCGTTGTACAGGCCTTTGATGGGGGTGCGGTAGTCGGCATAGCCCGGAGCGGGCCGCATGTGGAAGAGCTGTTCGAGAGAGAGCTCACCGTGGAAGATGTTGCCCCCAATGAGCCCGTACTCGTGTTCCATCTCGTAGGGACCCACCACGTCTCGGTGGAGGATGGAGGCCTTGAAGTTGGGGGCCACTTCGTTGTAGCAGTCGATCATCCGGTCGGCGTAGGCCTCGAGGTCTTCGGTGTGGGGGGTTTCACTCCACTCCTTCGGCACCCACTGGGTGAATAGGGACATGATGTGCGTCCCGTCAGGGCAGAGGGTCTTGTCGAAGGCGGTGGGGATGACCCCGTCACTGAATGGTCGCTCGGCACCGCGGCCTTCCCGGGCGTCCTGGAAGGCCCGCTCCATGTACTCGATGGACGGAGCCATCTCGACGGACCCGGTATGGTGCTCGGCCAGCTCGGTCCCCGGGTCGGCAGTGAAGTTGGGCAGCTCGGCCAGGGCCAGGTTGATCTTGACCACCCCGCTCCGGGTCTTCCAGTGCTCGATGTCCTCCACGAAGTCGGCAGGCAGCTCGGTGGCGCTGATGTGGTCGAGGAACGCCGTCTGGGGATGCAGGGTGGTCACGACCACCGGGGCCAGGATCTCCTCGCCGCTCTCGAGGACCACGCCACGCACCCGACCGTTGGCCACGAGGGTGCGGGCCACCTTGGCCCCGGTGCGGATCTCGGCTCCGAGATTGCGGGCCGAGCGCTCGATGGCGTCGGCGACCGCGCCCATGCCCCCCTCGGGAAATCCCCAGTTGCCCAGGTGTCCGTCGCCGATGTCCCCGATGGAGTGGTGGGCCATCACGTAGGCCGTGCCGGGCTCACAGGGACCGGCCCAGGTGCCGATGACCCCGTTGACGGCTATGGGTGCTTTCACCTGCCACGACTCGAACCAGTCGTCGAGCAGGTCGGCGATGCTCATGGTCATGAGACGGGTGACGTCGGCGATGGTGCGCACGTCGAGGCCTTTGTGCTGCCACGCCAGGCGCAGGGTGTCGTAGAGGTCTCGGGGCTTGCGGGAGCCGATGGACGGCGGGACGGTCAACAACAGAGGGCCGAGTACGTCGGCCAGGCCGGCGATCCAGGCGTCCCACTTGGGCATGGCCTCAGCATCCTTCTTCGACCACTTGGCGATCTCCTCGTAGTTCCGCTTGGCGTCGTCGGCGAAGATCTTGATCGAGCCGCCCTCAGGGAAGGCCTGGTAGTAGGGCCCCATCGGGAAGACCTTGTACCCCCACCGCTCGAGTTCGAGGTCGCGCATGATGGTCGGGGGCAGCAGGCTCATCACGTAGGACAGCCGGGTCACCTGTAGTTCGGGCGCGTCGGGCCACGGCGACTCGGTGGTAGCGGCGCCGCCTGTCTTGTGACGCCCCTCGAGCACCAGGGTCCGAGCTCCGGACCGGGCCAGGTAGGCCCCGGAGACCAGTCCGTTGTGCCCACCTCCCACCACGATGGCGTCGTACGTCGAGGTCATGGGATCCCCTTTGTGGTCATCGGGGTCGGGCCCCGGAGCAGGTTTGACTGATTGTTCAGTCTAATCCGCTGCTACCGTGGGGGACAAGGCGAACCGTGCCGGCCGGTACCGTTGCGGGCGTCCGATCTCGTCCCCCGGCGCCCCAGGGAAGGTGACCATGCCACAAGACACGGAGCCGCAGAGTAACCCGGTCGCCGCGGCCGACCAGCGCCGTGAGGACATGCTCCGGGCCGCGCTCGAGGTCATTGCCGAGCGGGGATTCCCCGAGTCGCGGATCGCTGATGTGGCCGAGCAGGCCGGCACCAGCCCAGCCCTGGTCATCTACTACTTCAAGACCAAGGACAACCTGCTGACCGAGGCCATGCGGTTCGCCGAGGATCAGTGGTACGACCTCGGGGCTCGCCGCATGGCCGTCATCGACAGCGCGGCGGCACGACTCGAAGAGATCGTGGCCATGACGTGCCTGCCCGAGGCCGACGCCGAGCTGCCTGACTCGTGGGCCCTGTGGCTCGACCTGTGGGCCCAGTCGGTGCGCCATCCGGAGGTGGCCCGGGTGCGTGAGGAGTTCGACGCCCACTGGCGCGACACCATCGCCCGGGTCGTGCGGGACGGCCAGTCCTCGGGCGAGTTCGGGGACATGGACGCCACCGAGTTCGCCATTACCCTCTCGGCCCTGCTCGATGGCTTCGCCATCCAGATCGCCTTGGAGGACCCGATGGTCGATCCCCGCCAAGCCTTTGCATCCAGTATGCGCTTCGCCTCACGGGCCCTCGATTTTGCTTGGAAGCCGAAGGACAAGTCGCGGGACAAGGCGGGACGCAAGGGAAAGGCCAAGGCGGCGAAGGGCGCGTCGGGGGCCACGGCCACTGGCGGGAAGAAGTCCAAGGGGTGACGTCGGCCATGGGGCCGCCCGCACTGGTGCGGCGATGGGCCGCTCCCTACACTGAGTGACTGTTCAAACGGTGCGACGTGCCGAGGATCGGCCGGCCCACGGCCGGGGATGAAGGGAAGCGCAATGGCCGGTGGCGAAGTGCAGATCGTGGCCCTGACCAAGCGGTTCGACGATGTCGAGGCCGTGGCCGGCATCGACCTGCACATCCCTCCGGGGGAGTTCTTTTCGATTCTGGGACCGTCCGGCTGTGGGAAGACCACCACCTTGCGTCTGGTCGCCGGCTTCGAGCAGCCCACCAGTGGCAGCATCCTCCTCGACGGGGTGGACGTGGCCCACAAACCACCCAACAAGCGCAACGTCAACACGGTGTTCCAGAGCTACGCCCTCTTCCCCTTCCTCTCGGTGGCCGACAACGTGGCCTTCGGCCTCCGCTACCAGAAGCTGGGCAAGGCCGAGTCGGCCCGTCGGGTGGCTGAGGCTCTCGAGCTGGTACAGCTACTCGGCTACGAAAAGCGGCGGCCCGGCCAGCTCTCCGGTGGCCAGCAACAGCGGGTGGCCCTGGCCCGGGCCCTGGTGCTCAACCCTTCCGTGCTCCTCCTCGACGAGCCCCTCGGCGCCCTCGACGCCAAACTGCGCCGCACGCTCCAAGTCGAGCTCAAAGCCCTCCAGGAGACGGTCGGGATCACCTTCATCTACGTCACCCACGACCAGGAGGAGGCCCTCACCATGTCCGACCGCCTGGCGGTCATGGAGGCGGGCAAGGTGGCCCAGGTGGGCACACCGGTCGAGGTCTACGAGGAGCCGGCTGACGCCTACGTGGCCGACTTCCTCGGGGTGTCCAACCTGATGGACGCCGACGCCGGCGGCGCGGGTACCGACGGTGCATGCCAGGTCCGGCTGGGGGAGTTCGATCTTCTCGCCGAACGGGGTTCGACCGAGTGCACCGGGGCGGTCAAGCTGGCCATCCGGCCCGAGCGGGTCCACATCGAGCCCTACGAGTCGACGGGACCGAACCGGGTGCCCGCCATGGTGGAACGGCTGGTGTTCCTCGGATCATCCACCCAGATCATCATGCGGCTGGCCCACGGCGAGCGGATCCAGGCGCTTATCCAGAACCAGGGGGGACCGCCCGCGTACCAGCAGGGCTCCGCCGTCCAGGCCTACCTTCCCGCCGACGGACTGCGGGTGTTGCGGTCGACCCCGCTGCCCGAAGTCGAGGACCCGCCGCTGTCGGTCAGCGAGGTGCCCGCCACCCAGCCCGTGGGCGCCGCCGTGCACCCGAACGACTGACCGACTGGCGCCGTAGATCAGTCACATGCCGGCGATGCTGGTCATCGCCTCTTGTTGGCTACTGCCGCGCTCACCTCGGGTCATCCACCGGTAGGCCAGCAGCCCGATGGTGGCGGCCACGAAGGACAACACCAGCATGATGGTGGCGAGGGCGTTGAGGGCTGGGCCCCCGTTGCCGCCGTGGCTGGTCGAGTAGATGATCACCGACATCGGCTGGGTGTTGGCCGTGGACGAAAGCAGATCCACCACGACGAAGTCATCGACCACACTGGCGAACACCAGCACGGCGCTGGCGAAGATGGCCGGCATCAGGAGGGGGATGAGTACCCGGCGTATCGACTGGAGGCGCGAGGCACCGAGATCGGCCGCCGCCTCCTCGTAGGCGTTGCCGATCGACACGAGTCGAGCCAACACGATGATGGCGGGCCAACTGAAGTTCCAAGTCACGAGACCCAGGATCTCGGCCGCTGTGCCGAGATGGATGGACCGGAACAGCTGCGTGAACAAAAAGAAGAGCGCTACCCCGAAGATGAGCTCGGGGATGACGTAGGAGAAGACCATGACGAAGTTGAAGGTGGTGGAGGTCCTGGTCCGCCACCGGTGGATGCCGATGGCGAAGGCCACGCCGAGAGGCACGGCGATGATCGTGGTGATGACCGAGAGCCGGATGGTCTGGAAGACGGCGGCCCGCAGTGCCGGGTTGTGCCACACCGAGTTGATGGGGTCGCCCCAGTACCAGCGGGTGGAGAAGCCCTGCCACACGCTCTGGGACTTGCCGTTGTTGAAGGAGAACAGCACGGCGATGCCGATGGGGACGATCGACCAGATCAGGTAGAGCCATGTGAAGCCCTCGAGGATCCATGGACGCCGCCACGGATTGCGCCACGGGGGCTGCCACCGTCGCCGCGCCGGGTCCGGTGGGGCGGTCGAGGGCGGCCCACTGTCGTCGGCCGCGTGGACCTCGGGGAGATCCCCGGTGGTAGGGGCGTCGGTCGTCAGGGTCATCAGAACGCCTCACCCGTGGCTCGGCGGGTCTTGACCACGTAATAGAGCATGGGCACGAGCAGGAAAGCCAGCAGCAGTAGCGAGAGGGCCGCCCCCTGGGCCTGCTGGCTGGCCGTATTGAGCTGGCTGTCGATGACGTTGCCGATCATGGCCGTCGATGAGGCTCCCGAGAGCAGCTGGTTGGTGAAGTAGTCGCCCACCATGGGCAGCACGGTGATGAGCATCCCGGTCAGGATGGCTTGGCGGCTGAGCGGAAGGGTGATGCGGAGAAACGTCTGGACCCGGTTGAGCCCGAGGTCGCGTCCTGCCTCCAAGAGGCGTTGGTCGATCCGGTCGAGGCCGGCGTAGAGCACCAGGATCAGGTAGGGGATGTAGCCGTAGACGAGACCGAGAATGACGGTCACCGGCTTTCCCCCCAACCAGTTGACGGGCTGGCTGACGAGGTGCAGGTCGATCAGGATGCGGTTGACGTACCCGTTGGACTGCAGGAGGTCGATCCAAGCCAACATGCGCATCATGTAGCTGATCCAGAACGGGGCGATCAGCAGGGCCAAGAAGAGCACCTTGCGCCGACCGGCGAACCGGGTCACGAAGTAGGCGGCCGGATAGGCGATGAGGAGCGAGAGCACCGAGGCGATGGCCACGTAGACCAGGGTGCGGATGAAGATCGGTCCCACGAAAGCGCCCTGGCCGACCAGGTCGTGGAAGACGGCGGCGTAGTTGGCTCCCGTCCAGGAGAACGGGTTCCATACCGGCTCGGGCGATTGGAAGACGGCGTTCAGCCCCCCGCCGGCGATGGCCAGGACCGTATAGAAGGGAACGAGGAAGAGCAGTGCCAGCCAGATGATCCCGGGCATGGCGAACCCGGCCCACACCCACCGGTTCTGGGCCCGGTCGGACCAGGACCGCTTCGGGTCCCTCCGGGCCATCACCAGGTACTGCTCACACGCCGCTGCTTACCCGTAGCCAGTTCTGTTGGTACTTGGCATCGAGAGCCGGGGCCAACTCCAGCTGCTTGGTGCCGGTGTCGAAGTTCGACGGCAGCACGACCGTGGAGGCCAGGCTGGGAGGCAGGATGCCCTCTTGTTCGAGGACCTGGGGGGTCACCCCGTTGACGGGCTGCATGTACCCGTTGAAGCTGATGTTCTCGAGGACGTTGGGCAGGTCGAGCATGTAGTTGAGGAAGAGGTGGGCAAGCACCGGGTTCTTGCCTCCGGCCAGCACCGTCATGGTGTCGTTGGCCACCGGGCCCACGCCGCTGGTCGGGAACCAGTAGCCGACCACGTCCACTGAGGTCCCCTTGGGCATGTAGGACTGGGCCGCCGCCATGTCGCCGGACCAGGCGTGGTGGATCCAGGTCTGACCGGTGGGGATGGAGGTGTAGTCGTTGTTGTCGATGTGGAGGTTGACCATCTGGTCGAGTTGGAGGAGCGAGTTGGTTGCCGCGCTGAGGACGGCAGGGTCCGACGTGTTCGGATCGAAGTTGCCGTTCTTCATCATGCCGAGGGCGAGGCTCTCGCGATAGTCGTCGAGGATGGCTACCTTGCCCTTGTACTTCGAGTTCCAGGGCATGGCCCACGGGTTGGCCATGGTGTACGGGTTCTCGCTCACCTTGTCCTTCCGCCAGGCGATGCCGGTGGTGTAGATGGTGTAGGGCACCGTGTACTGCCACTGCTGGTCGTAGAAGGGGTTCTGGTACTGGGTCCACGCCTGAGAGATGTTCGGGATATAGGAGTGGTTGAGGGGTCGGGCCAGTTTGCCCGCCACCAACTGTCCGAGCACGTCGACGGTGGGAACGAAGACGTCGAAGTTGAACTCGCCGCTGCGCAGCTTGGCGATGGCCTCGCTCATGGTGTTGAAGGTGGTCAACTCGACCTTGCACTTGTACTTCTTGGCGAAGGCGTTGAGGTTCTTCTGGTTGACGTAGGCCACCCAGTTGTAGACCTTGAGGGTGGCGTTCTTCTCCGGCTTGAGCCCGTTGGCGATGGCCCGGTTGGAGGCGTAGATCGGCCACGTCACCGGACTGGTGGGGCGGGGGAGGGCGAGAGGTTGTGTCGTCTTCGTCTTGCTCGCGGCGCCGGCGGTACCCCCTGCGGCAGCCACCGCCGCGGCCAGTCCTGTGGTGGCGGCGCCGGCGAGGAATGCTCGGCGCGACACACCCGGAACCCGCCGGGATCCGTCTTCCGACCAGCCTTCACGTGGGTGGAACGTCAACCCGGTCACCTCCGTTATCTAGCCCCGCTGTGCGCCCCTCCGGGCATAAGTCGGCCCCCGAACCTGACTGACTGTTCAGTTATTCAAGCACCGGTCCCGGGTGGTAGCAAGGCGAATGGTCACAATTCCCGGGCCGTTAACAATGGCCGATCAGGAGCCCGAGCGGGCATCGGGCTGCTGAGCTGACGCCGCGGCGAGAGGTCAGGAGGCGAGCAAGCTGGCCAGCCGCTCGAAGTTGTCGAGGAACCGGTCGATGTCGGCGTCATCGTGCTGGGTGGAGATGAGCCACTGCTCCATCTTTCCCCAGGGGGGCAGGAACACCCCACCGTTGTGCTGGATCAGCCAATGGGCGTGGTTGTACCGGTCGTCGAGGCCGTCGAAGCTCCGGTAGTCGGTGACCTCCTCGCGCTCGGAAGACCACACATCCCTTCGCCCCGACGGCCACCACGTGGGCGGCCAGACCGTGCTCGGCGATGCTCTGTTCCAGGCCGGCCACGGCCCGGTTCCGAAGCTGGTCGAGGCGGTGGTAGGCCTCCGGTGTGGCCACCTGGGTGAGCATGGCCCGGGTGGCCGCCATGGCCAGAGGGTTCCCATTGAAGGTGCCGACCATCTCGTATCCGCCTTCGGCCACAAAGGCCATCACCTCAGCAGAACCTCCCACAGCCCCCGAGGCAACGCCCCCCCCGATGGCCTTGGCCAGGCATATCAGGTCGGGAGCCACACCGGTCAGACCGGTGGCCCCGGCCGGCCCGGCGGTGAGGCCGGTCTTCACCTCGTCGAAGGTCAGTAGGGCTCCGTGGGCGTGCACCAGCTCGGCGAGAGCGGCCAGGTAGCCGGGCGCGGGGGTGATGATCCCGGCATTCATCATGATGGGCTCGAGGATCATCCCGGCCACCTGCCCGGGGTGGTCCTCGAGGACCCGGCGCACGGCGGCGAGGTCGTTGTACCCGACGACGAGCGTGAGCTCGGTGATGCCCGCGGGGATGCCGGAACTGGCCGGGACGCTGCGGGGGCGGTCGGCCGGGCCGGCCTCGGCCAGTTCGGGGGCCACCGACACCTGGACCGAATCGTGATGGCCGTGATAGCAGCCCTCGACTTTGATGATGAGGTCGCGTCCGGTGAACGCCCGCATCAGGTGGACGGCGTCCATGGTGGCCTCGGTGCCCGAGTTGACGAAACGCCACTGGGGCAGGCCGAACCGAGCCGACAGTTCCTCGGCCACCTCAATGGCTGCCTCGGTGGGCTGGGCGAAATGGGTGCCGAGGGATACCTGGGTGTGCACGGCCCCGACGATGGCTGGATGGGCGTGACCGGCAAGGTCGGCTCCATAGCCTCCGTGGAGGTCGACGTACTCGTTTCCGTCCACGTCGAAGATCTTCGAGCCGGCGCCGTGACTGAGCCAGACGGCCTGCGGGGTGGTGATCTGCCAGCTCGAGGTGACGCCGCCGGCCAGCGAATGGCCGGCCCGCTCCCGCAGTGCGGCCGAGCGCGGCTGGCGGGCTACGAAGGCCTCCTCCTGCTCGGCGATCAGACCGTCGAGGCGGGTGGAGACATCTTCCTCGATGGATGGTTCGACGACCATGGCTTGCGCTCCGTCCTGTGGTCGAGGGTATTGACTGAATGTTCAGTCTATGGAACGCTGCCCCGGGTGGCAAGGAGTGAAGGCCACCGGGACGTCAGGAGATGACGATGGCCATCCTGGAGGACCAACGGGTCTGGGGCAACGTGATCGGTGGGGTCACGGAACTGTCGCACACCGGTAAGCGGCGCGGTGTGGTCGACCCGGCCACCGGTGAGATCTACTCGTATGCCACCGACTCCGACGCTGACGACGTGGCCCGGGCCTGTGACGCGGCGGCAGACGCCTTCGTGTCGTGGAAGTCGACGACGCCGGCCACTCGGAGCGCCCTGTTGCTCCAAGCCGCCCAGGTCCTCGAGCAGAGTGCGGACGAGCTGTGCCGACTCGAAGTGACCGACACGGGCAAGCCCTATGCCACCACCCTGGCCGACGAGTTGCCACCCACCATCGACCAGGTTCGCTTCTTCGCCGGCGCGGCGCGGCTGCTCGGTGGCCTGGCCTCAGCCGAGTACCTCGAGGGCGTGACCTCGGGTATCCGACGGGAGCCGGTCGGCGTGTGCGGCCAGATCACCCCGTGGAACTACCCGTTGATGATGGCCGTGTGGAAGTGGGCCCCGGCCCTGGCTGCGGGCAACACCGTAGTGCTCAAACCCTCCGAACTCACACCGGCGTCCACGGTCAGGATGGCCGAGCTGCTGGCCGAGGTCTTTCCGCCTGGGGTACTGAATGTGGTGTGCGGGGACGCGACCACCGGAGAGGCCCTGGTCAGGAATCCCGTGGTGTCACTGGTCTCGTTGACCGGCAGCCCCCGGGCCGGGCGCCAAGTGGCGGCCGTTGCTGCCGAACGGCTGTGCCGGGTCCATCTCGAGCTCGGCGGAAACGCCCCGGTGGTCGTGTTCGCCGACGCCGACGTGGCCACCACGGCCGAAGCCGTGGCCGGCGCAGCCTTTTTCAATGCGGGGCAGGACTGCACGGCTGCATCCCGTGTCCTGGTGGAAGCCGGGGCCTACGACGCCGTCGTCGATGCCCTCGCCGCCGAGGCCGAGCGGTCGGTGTGCGGTGACCCCTTCGATCCCGACACGGTGTTCGGGCCCCTCATAAGTTCGGACCATCGCGACCGGGTGCTCGGGCTGTTGACCCGACGCTCGGCCGACGCCCGGGTGGTGGTCGGAGGCACGCCACCCGACCGGTCCGGGTACTTTCTTCCCGCCACGGTGGTGGCCGGTGTGGACCAGGCGGACGAGCTGGTGCAACAGGAGGTCTTCGGGCCGGTCGTTACCGTGCAGTCGTTCGTCACCGAAGAGGAGGCCGTGGCCAAGGCCAACGGCGTGGACCAGGGCCTCACCGCCAGCGTGTGGACCGCCGACCACGGTCGGGCCGAGCGCTTGTTGCGGGCGCTCGACTTCGGCGCCGTCTCGGTCAACACCCACGCGCCGATGACCGCCGAGATGCCCCACGGGGGATTCGGGGCCTCGGGGTACGGCAAGGACCTCTCGCTCTTCGGGCTGGAGGACTACACCCGGATCAAACATGTGGCGTCGGCGTGGCAGTGAAGGAGCCCGCCGGCTCTCGAGTTCAAGGAGATCACTGATGGCAACCGTTCTGTGTGTGCTCTACGAGGATCCGGTGTCCGGGTACCCCACCACCTACGCCCGGGACTCCCTCCCGGTCATCGACCACTATCCCGGGGGCCAGACCGTGCCCAGCCCAACGGGCCTGGACTTCACCCCCGGCCAGCTGCTCGGGTCGGTGTCCGGGGCTCTGGGCCTGCGGGAGTATCTCGAGGGGGCCGGGCACACGCTGGTGGTGACGTCGGACAAGGAGGGACCCGACTCGGAGTTCGAGCAGGCCCTGCCCGAGGCCGACGTGGTGATCTCCCAACCGTTCTGGCCTGCCTACCTGACCGCCGAACGCATCGCCAAGGCCCCCAACTTGAAGCTGGCCCTGACCGCCGGCATCGGTTCGGACCACGTCGACCTCGATGCCGCCATCGCCCGGGGCATCACGGTGGCCGAAGTGACGTACTCCAACAGCATCTCGGTGTCCGAGCACGTGGTCATGATGATCCTCGGCCTGGTGCGCAACTACCTCCCCTCCCACGAGTGGGTGGTGAAGGGTGGATGGAACATCGCCGACTGCGTGGAACGCTCCTACGACCTCGAGGGCATGGTGGTCGGAACGGTGGCCGCCGGTCGCATCGGGCTCGCCGTGCTCAAGCGCCTGGCCCCGTTCGACGTCGAGCTCCACTACACCGATCGTCACCGCCTCCCCGCCGACGTCGAAGAGCAGTATCACCTCACCTACCATCCCGACGCCGCCTCCCTCGTTCCCGTGTGCGACGTGGTCACCATCAACGCCCCCCTCCACCCCGAGACCGAGCATCTCTTCGACGACGCCATGTTCGCCCGCATGAAGCGGGGCACCTATCTGGTCAACACGGCGCGAGGGAAGATCTGTGACCGTGACGCGGTGGTACGCGCCCTCGACAGTGGTCAGCTGGCCGGCTACGCCGGGGACGTCTGGTTTCCCCAGCCTGCGCCGGCCGACCATCCGTGGCGGACCATGCCGCACGAAGGCATGACCCCACACATCTCGGGGACGTCGTTGTCGGCCCAGGCCCGGTACGCCGCCGGCACGCGGGAGATCCTCGAGTGCTTCTTCGATGGCCGACCCATCCGTGACGAGTACCTCATCGTCGACGGGGGCCATCTCGCCGGGACCGGCGCCCACTCCTACTCGGCTGGCGACGCCACCGGAACTCACTGACCAACGCGGCCTCCGGAGGGGGACGACCGTCACGGTCGATCGCTGCGAGCAGGCACAGGCCCAGAAGGGGTGGGAAGCTGATCGGGTCGTGGCCCTCCGCCGCTATGTCCCTCAGTTCGACGGCGTCCGCGCCTTCGCCATCGCCGCCGTGGTGGCTTACCACCTCGGCTACCTCCACGGAGGCTGGGTCGGTGTCGATCTGTTCTTCGTGCTCTCCGGCTATCTGATCACGAGCATCCTGCTGGCCCGGGATCGATCCCCGAGGAGTCTGGGCGGCTTCTGGGGGCGTCGGGCCCGGCGCCTGTTGCCGGCGGTGCTGGTCCTCTTGGCCGTGCTGTCGGTCTACGCGTGGGCCGGGGGGAGGGGGCTCGTCCCCGCACAGCTGCGGGCGCCCGCCCTGGCCACCTTGTTCTACGTGGCCAACTGGCAACAGATCGTCGCCGGACACGGGTACTTCGCCCAGTTCCTGTCGGTGAATCCGCTCCAACAGACATGGTCGCTGGCTATCGAGGAGCAGTACTACCTCGTGTGGCCCTTGGTGATCCTGGCCGTGTCTGCAGTAGGCCGAACCCGAAATCGGTCCTCGTCGGGCCGGCTCCTGGTGGGCACCACGGTGGTGTTGGGCATGGCCTCGGCCGTGTGGATGGGAGTGGCGGCCCACCTCTTCGGCCCCGACCGCGCCTATCTCGGTACCGACACCAGGGGCTGGGAGCTGCTGCTCGGCGGAGCGGCCGCCATGGTGTGGCCTCCGGGGTCGACCACCAGGCGTCCGCGGCTGTGGTCGGTCCTCACGGTGGCCGGGGCGGCCGGGGTGGCCTTCGGGGCGGCCGAGGCGGGCGGCCCCCCGACCTGGATCTGGGACGGCGGTCTTGTGGCCATCGTCGCCTGCGCCGCCCTGGTCATTGTCGGGGCGATGCGGGCGCCCGACGGTGTGGGTGCGAAGGTGCTGGGTCTCGGCCCGCTCCGGTGGCTCGGGCTCATCTCCTACAGCCTGTACCTGTGGCACTGGCCGGTCATCGTGCTGATGACCCCGACCACCACCCACTGGTCGGGCTGGCCACTGCTGGTCGCCCGCCTCGGGACCATGCTCATCCTGTCCTGTCTCAGCTACTACGTGATCGAACGACCACTGCGCCGAGCGGACTGGGTCGCTCTCCACCACCGGCTCCACGTGCCCACCTTCGGCTTTGCCGCTGCCGCCATCGTGGTCACCGCGGCGGTCATCGTGGTGGGCACGATGGGCCCACCGGCGGCCACGTCGGGTCGGGTGGCGTTGTCTCCGACGGTCAAGCCCGGGGCCGTAGCGGCCACCCGGCGCATCCTCACGCCGACGGTTCCGGGCCAGCCCTACCGCGCCTGGATCTTCGGGGACAGTGTGATGGTCGACAGTTCACTCGGTATCACCGCCGCCCTCCAGGCCACCGGTGACGTGTCCGTCGTGGTCGACAACGCTTTTCCGGGTTGGGGGCTGAGCACCGACACGACCTGGCCCGGCGACGTGAGTCAGACCCTGGCCCAGTCCCATCCTCAGATCGCCATCGGGACCTGGTCCTGGGACGACCAGGAAGCGCTGTCCGAACCGGCCGCCTACCGACACTTGTTGGAGCGCTTCATTGCCGCCCAGCTGGCCCCTCCCGACGGTGTGGGCCTGGTGGTCCTCTTGCAGTTCCCCCCGAGGGGTCCGACCGACTCCATCGCCGATACCGCCGCCCGACAGGCGGCCTGGCTCCACCAGACCGAGCTCACCGATGCCTGGGACTCCGCCGCCCGCCAGGCGACCGAGGCGTTTCCGGGGCGGGCCGTCTACCTGACCACCGGTCAGCTGTTCACCCCCGGCGGGAGGTTCCTGACCTGGATGCAGACGCCGTCGGGGAGTTGGGTGCGGGCCCGCAAGCTCGACAACACCCACATGTGTCCGTACGGGGCGGCCCAGTTCGGGGCCCTGGTCACCGAGGAGTTGACCCCGCTGCTCGGCCTCGGTGCCCCGAAGCCCGGATGGGAGTTTGGGACGTGGACCGGGGACGCCCGGTACAACGATCCGCCCGGAGCCTGCCCCGATGACCAGCCGCCCTCCGGCTACCGGGGGATTCCGGTCCCCCGCACCCCGACCGGAGCGGATGAGGGGACGACCTGACGAGTCAGCGCCGATGGCGTCCGGTGGGATCGATGGGGCTGTGCAGGGAGAGCCCGCCGTCGCACTCGATGGCCTGGCCGGTCACCCACTGCATCCCGTGGACGGCCAGCACGGCCTCGGCGATGTCATCGGGCCGTCCCAGGCGGCCGAGGGCGGTCCGACCCGAGACGCCGGAAAGCCAGGACCCATCGCGGGGGGCGGGCCCGAGCATGGGCGTGTCGGTGACGCCCGGGGCCACGGCGTTCACCCGCAGCGTCGGGGCCCACTCCACCGCGGCCACCTTGACGACCATGTCGAGGGCGGCCTTGGACGCGCAGTAGAGCCCCATGGTCCCATCGGCCAGGTGGGCGCTCACACTACTGATGGCGACGATGGATCCGCCGCCGGCCTCGATCATCGCCCCGGCGAAGGCCCGCATGGCCAACCAGACCCCCTTGGCGTTGATCCCCATCACGCGGTCCCAGGCCGCAGCATCGGCCTCCAGGAGCAGTCCGCTGTGGCCGATGCCCGCCGTCACCGTCACCTCGGCCGGTGCCCCGATCCGATCGAGGGTGGACCGGGCGGCGGCGTCGACCTGTTCGGGATCGGCGATGTCGCAGAGGAAGTCGGCCCCGGGAGTCCGGTCCCAGACCACCATCTCGATCCCGGCGGCGCGGTAGCGGTCGGCCACCGCAGCACCGATGCCGGAGCCGCCGCCGACCACCACCGCCGGTCCCAGGCCGCTCACGCCGCCACCCCCGAGAGGACGAGGGTCACCAGTTCGGCGGCCACCTCATCGGTCCGGTGGACCGGGGCGACGGTCAGGGCGTTGATGGCCGTGGTCGTCACCGCCCCGAGGATCCCGAGGGCGGCCAGGCGTGGGTGGTCGGTCGGGCGGAGACTGCCGTCGTTCGCGCCCTCGATGAGGAGGGTGAGCACCGGCTTGACGAAGGCGGCGTCTACCCGGCTGGCGATGACGGGAATGCGGGCAGCCCGACCCAGGTCGAACTGGAGCGCCCGACTGGCCATGGGGAACCGCTCGAACACCTGCAGGTGGGCGAGGACGGCTGCACCCAGACGGTCGGCGGCCGATCCCGGGGTGGCCAGGGCGCCGGTGATGGCGGTGGCGACCTCGTCCAGGATCTCGGTGAAGAGGAAGGTGAGAATCTCCTCTTTCCCGTCGAAGTAGTAGTAGAGCGTGGCCTTGGGCACGCCGGTGGCGGTGGCGATGTCCTCCATCTTCGTGGCGTCGAGTCCCTGCTCGGCGAAGAGCTCGGCGGCCACCAGGACCTTCTGGCGCATGGCGGGGGGGAGTGTCCGCACGCAATCCTCCTTCTCCGGTTCGCCCCCGGGCGGGAGGCACCGACATTGTACGTGGAGTATAAACTTATAGAACAAACGTCGGCACCGCCGGCCCGGCCCTGGGGGTGAGCAGTGTCTGTGGTGCACCATTCGGCGATCTGTACGACTGACCTGGAGGAGAGTCTTCGGTTCTGGCGTGACGGCCTCGGGTTCACCGTGCTCATGGACGAACGCTTCCAGGGCGACTGGCCCACGCTGCTCGAAGGCCCGACCGACTGGCTACGGGCCGTGTTCCTCGGTGACCCGAGCGCCGCCCAGTCCGGGATCGTGGAGTTGGTCGACCTCGGCCCCCTCCCCGGCCCGGTGGAGTCCGCCCCGCCCCGATCGGGCTTCTTGTTGCTCTCGGTGTTCATCGACGTGACCGCGACCCTCGATCGGTTGGCCGGGCTGGGCCTCGGCGGCGTCCCGCGCCGGGTCGACGTCTCGGGCGTGGCCATGGCTGTCGTGCGTGATCCGAACGGCGTGCTCGTGGAGTTGGTGGACACCGGCGCGTCGGCCAACCTCGAACGGCTCACCCCGCCATGAGCACCGGGCGAGCTCGGACCACCGGCCCCACCGTGGCCATCCTCGGAGCGGGAGCCGGCGGCATCGCCATGGGCGTGCGCCTGAAGCGGGCCGGCTACGACTTCACCATCTACGAGCAGTCCGACGGGGTGGGAGGCACCTGGCGGGACAACACCTACCCCGGTGCCGCCTGCGACGTCCCGTCGCACCTCTACTCCTTCTCGTTCGCTCCGAACCCGTGGTGGACCCGCACCTATGCCACCCAGCCGGAGATCCTGGCCTACCTCGAGGCGTGCACCGACCGCTTCGGGGTCCGGCCCCATGTGCGGACGGGCATTCGGATCGATGAGGCGCGATGGTGCGAGCGGGATTCCGCCTGGGTGTTGACCGCGTCATCGGGCGAGCGGTTCGAAGCCGACGTCCTGGTCAGTGGGCTCGGCATGCTCAACGTGCCTCTTGTCCCGGACATCCCCGGCGCGGCGCGGTTCAACGGTCGCTCGTTCCACTCCTCGCGATGGGACCACTCGGTGCCGGTGGCCGGGGAGCGGGTGGCCTCGATCGGCACGGGCGCCAGTGCCGTCCAGTACGTGCCGGCCATCGCCCCAGAGGTCGACCATCTCACCGTGTTCCAGCGCACCCCCATCTGGATCACCCCGCGACACGACGTGCCCTACTCGTCCGACCAGCAGCGCCGCTTCGCCCGGGTACCCCTGGCCGCCCGTCGTCACCGTTGGCAGATCTGGATGACCTATCAGCGGGCCGATTTCCGGGCCGACAGTGAGTTGACCACCATGCAGACCGAGCTGGCCCGTTCCTACCTCCACCGAAAGGTCGAGGACCCACAGCTGGCCGAGCTGCTGACCCCGGACTACCCGGTCGGATGTAAGCGCCCGTTGATGTCGCGCCAGTGGTATCCAGCCCTCACCCGCCCCAACGTGCGGCTGGTGACTGAGGCCATCACCGAGATCACCGAGTCCGGGCTGGTCACCGCCGACGGTGAGCACCACGAAGTCGACACCATCATCTACGGGACCGGTTTTCTGGCCAACGAATTCCTGACCACCGTCGACATCATCGGGGAGGAGGGTCAACACCTCAGGGACGCCTGGAAGGACGGGGCCGAGGCCTATCTCGGCCTGTCGGTGGCCGGGTTCCCCAACTTCTTCATGCTGTACGGTCCCAACACCAACGGCGTGAACTCCATCCTCTTCTTCCACGAGGCCCAGAGCCACTACGTGATGACCGCCTTGGCCACCATGCGCCGGCTCGGTATCGGTGCCGTCGACGTCCGGCGCCGGGTGATGGCGAGATACAACCGGCGCATCCAGGCGGCCATGGAGGGAACGGTGTGGCTGGCCGGCTGCTCCAACTACTTCACCACCGCCTCGGGCAAGGTGGTCACCCAACTCCCCTTCAGCGGGGGACGGTACTGGTTGGCCACCCGACTGTTCCCGGCGTGGCGCTATCGCCTGCGTCGGTCACGGCATCGGCCCGCCTGACGGGGGCGCGGCTCAGCTCAACACGGCATCGATGGCGGACAGCTCGTCGTCGGAGAAGGTGAGCATTGTCAATGCGGCCACGTTCTGCTCCAACTGCTCGAGGCTGCTGGCCCCGATGAGGGTGGAGGTCACCCGCGGATCCCGTACCGTCCACGCCAGGGCCATCTGGGCGAGTGACTGTCCCCGCTCGGTGGCGATGGCGTCGAGGGCCCTGACCCGCACCCTCAGCTCGTCGGTGACGAACCCGGGATCGAGGCTGTCGGATCGGCTGGCCCGTGAACCCTCGGGGATCCCCTCGAGGTAGCGGTCGGTCAGCAACCCCTGGGCCAGGGGGGAGAAGACGATGCAGCCCACGTTCAGTTGGCCGAAGGTGTCGAGCAGGCCGTGCTCGATCCACCGGTTGAACATGGAGTACGGCGGCTGATGGATGAGGAGCGGCGTGCCCAGCCCGGCCAGGATCCCCGCGGCCTCGACGGTCTGTTCCGGTGGGTACGAGGAGATTCCCGCATAGAGGGCCTTGCCCTGACGGACGGCGGTATCGAGTGCGCCCATGGTCTCTTCCAACGGGGTATCGGGGTCGAAGCGGTGAGAGTAGAAGATGTCGACATAGTCGACACCCAGCCGGCCGAGGCTGGCGTCGAGACTGGCCAGCAGGTACTTCCGCGAGCCGCCGTCCCCATAGGGGCCCGGCCACATGTCCCAGCCGGCCTTGGTGGAGATGATCAGCTCGTCGCGGTAGGGGGCGAGGGCGCCGCGGAGGACCCGGCCCACATTGGTCTCGGCCGAACCGTAAGGCGGCCCGTAGTTGTTAGCCAGGTCGAAGTGGGTCACACCCAGGTCGAAGGCCCGGGTCAGCATGGCCTCGACCTCGTCTGCGGGCCGGGCGTCGCCGAAGTTGTGCCACACCCCCAACGAAACGAGGGGGAGGACGATTCCACTGCGGCCGCAGCGGCGGTACTGCATCTCGTCGTAACGGTTCTCGGCAGCGACGTGGGTCATGGCGTCACGGTAGATCACGAGAGGCTCGTCCATCCCGACTCCGGCATAGGGTGCAGTGCATGCCCCCATGGACCACCGCCGACATCCCCGACCTGGCCGGACGCACCGCTGTCGTGACCGGGGCCAACAGCGGCCTCGGATTCGAATCGGCGCTGGCCCTGGCCCGGTCCGGTGCCGACGTGGTGCTGGCCTGTCGTGATCAGGCCAAGGGCTCCGCCGCCCTGGAACGCATCAATCGATCGGTGACCGACGCCACGGCCAGCATCGCCCCCCTCGATCTCGCCGACCTGGCCTCGGTGGCCACCTTCGCCACCGACTTCGCCAAGGACCATGACGGGTTGGACATCCTGCTCAACAACGCCGGGGTCATGGCCATTCCCCGGAGGGAGACTGCCGACGGATTCGAGATGCAGTTCGGCACCAACCACCTCGGCCACTTCGCCCTCACCGCCCATCTCCTGGACAGCCTGCTGGCCCGTCCCGGCGCCCGGGTGGTCACGGTGAGCAGTGCCGTGGCCCAGGTGGGGCGCATCCGTTTCGACGACCTCCAAGGTGAGCGCAAGTACGGCAAGTGGTCGGCCTACTCGCAGGCCAAACTGGCCAATCAACTCTTCACGATCGAGTTGCACCGGCGGGCCTCGGGGCACGGCGCAGAGCTCATCAGCGTGGCCGCCCACCCGGGTTACGCCGCCACCAACCTCCAGTCCGTCGGTCCCCAGATGAGCGGCTCGGGGATCATGGAGCGGCTCACCGATCTCGGCAACTCACTCTTCGGCCAGTCGGCGGCCGGTGGGGCGCTACCCAGCCTGTACGGAGCTACCGCCCCGGGGGTCTCGGGCGGTCAGTACTTCGGTCCGGATGGTTTCATGGCCCAGCGCGGGGCACCAAAAGAGGTGTCGTTCGTAAAGGCGGCCAAAGACCCAGACACGGCGCGACGCCTGTGGGATATCTCCGAGCGTCTGACCGGCATGACGTTCGGCGATCTCGACTCCTAGAACCCGGGCCCGAGAGGGAGCACCCCCAGCGGGTGCTCCACCGGGAGTGGCGGGCTATGCCGCCGACTTCTCCAAGATGTGGACGCCGCAGGCTGAGCCCAGTCCGATCACGTGGGCCAGGCCCACCTTGGCGCCCTCGATCTGACGGTCGCCGCCCTCGCCGCGCAGGTGGGTGGCCACCTCCCAGACGTTGGCGATGCCGGTGGCGGCGATGGGGTGACCTTTGGACTCGAGCCCACCCGAGACGTTGACCGGCGTCGTGCCGTCCCGCCAGGTGGCCCCGGAGTTGAAGAAGTCGACGGCCCCACCCACCTCGCACAGCATGAGGTTGTCGTAGTGGACGAGCTCGGCGGTGGCGAAGCAGTCGTGCAGCTCCACGAGGTCGAGGTCGGACGGTCCCACCCCGGCCTGCTCGTAGGCCTGGGTGGCGGCGTTCCTGGTCAGGGTGTTCACGTCGGGGAGGATCTGGCACGCCTCCTCCCACGGGTCGGTGGTGAGGATGGACGCCGAGATCTTCACGGCCCGCTTCTGCTGCTCGAGGGAGAGGGTCTTCAGCTTGGCCCCACTCACCACCACGGCGGCGGCGGCCCCGTCACAGTTGGCCGAGCACATGGGTCGGGTGTTGGGGTAAGCGATCATGATGTCCCCCATGATCTCCTCCAGTGACATCTTCTTCTGGTAGGCGGCCTTGGGGTTGAGGGTGGAGTGGGAGTGGTTCTTCTCGGCGATCTTGGCGAACAGCTCGAAGCTCGTTCCCCCGTACTTGTGGCCGTACTCCATACCGATCTGGGCGAAGACCCCGGGCATGATCTCGGTGCCGATCCGACCGTCGACCGGGGCCACGGCCCCGTAGCGGCCCGACGGCGTCCAGGCGTCGGAGTCCTCTTTGCGGCTGCCACCCGAGAGCAGACCCGCACCTGAGAGCTTCTCCACTCCGAAGGCCAGACCGACGTCGGTCTCACCGGCCTTGACGGCCATGCAGGCCACCCGCAAGGCGGTGGCCCCGGTGGCACAGGCGTTGGCCACGTTGAAGACGGGGACTCCGGTCTGGCCCAGCTGCTTTTGAACCTGCTGGCCGATGCCGGCATTGGCCGCCATGAGGTTGCCGGCCCCGATGACGCCCACGTCCTTCATGGTGACCCCACCGTCGGCCAGTGCGCCGAGCACCGCCTCGGTGGCCAGGTCGACCAGGTCCTGGTCGGGGTGCTTGCCGAATTTGGTCATGTGGATCCCGAGGATCCACAGGTCGTCCGATGCCATGGTGTCCAGCCTCTCTGTCGCGCTGCCTGGTGGTTCGTTCTGTTCTGTCGTTGTCGGTGGTGCGGGCTGAGCCCGTCGTCGTCGGCCGGCTCAGCTGCCCACGGGCTCGAAGCCGAATCCGACTGCCTCGGTGCCGTTGGCGTCCTGGCCGATGACCTCGGTGGCCAGGCGGACCTTCATGCCGAGGGAGACATGCTCGGGATCGGGAGTCACGTTGATGAGATTGGCCCGCACGCTGGTGCCACCGCAGTCGATCACGGCGGCCACGTAGGGCACGGGGACGCCGGGTGCAGCGAAGGTCACGATGGTGAACGCCCGGACCTCCCCGGAGGTGTCGATGTCCGCGTGGGTGAACTCGGTCTTCCCGCAGCTGGCACAGGCGTTGCGCCGGTCGAAGTACCGGGCCCCGCAGTTGGTGCACTCATGGGCCACCAGGTGGGGGTCGCTCCCCAGTACGAGGTAGTCCACCAGTGGAATCTGCTCGGCCATGTCCCCCACGCTTTCCTGTGTCTCAACCCTCTGATGAACGGGGCCACCCTACCGGGGCTGCGATTTGACGCGCTAGTTGGCCGCGGCGAGGCCCGACGCCCGGCCGTGGAGGGGGGGCGTCAGGCGGACGGCTGGCCACAGGGCGTGGGCGAGTGGGAGGCACCGCGGATGGACACGAGGTGTTTGAGCCCGCCGGTCGATCACCCCGGTGGGGTGATGCGACCCGGCACCCCGACCTGCGAAGATGGTCCCGCGATCCACCGGTTGTCGCCACGGCAGCCAGCTGCCGGGCTCCGACACCAACCCCACTCAGAGACGAGGTACCACCTCCATGCCCCTCCACAAGCACGAGCCGATCCCCGACGATCTGCTGGCCTCGGTCTACGCCGGCCAGGACCTGTTGGCCACCCTGCCCTCGCATCGGTGCCCCGAGGACGCCATGCGGGCGCCGGACGCCCTCCAGGCCATCTCCGATGAGCTCATGCTGGACGGCAACGCCCGTCAGAACCTGGCCACCTTCTGTCAGACCTGGGAGGAGGAAGAGGTCCACAAGCTGATGGATCTCGCCATCAACAAGAACCTGATCGACAAAGACGAGTATCCCCAGACGGCCGAGATCGAGCGTCGGTGCGTGCAGATCCTCAGCCACCTGTGGAATGCCCCCGAGGGCGGTGGGGCCGTCGGGTGTTCGACCATCGGCTCATCAGAGGCGTGCATGCTCGGCGGCATGGCGGCCAAGTGGCGGTGGCGGGCCAAGCGCGAGGCCGAGGGGAAGCCCACCGACAAGCCCAACATGGTGTGTGGCCCGGTCCAGGTCGTGTGGCACAAGTTCGCCAAATACTGGGACATCGAGATGCGGGAGATCCCCATGTCCCCGGGCAAGTACTGCATGGACGTGGATCAGATGCTGGCCCAGGTGGACGAGAACACCATCATGGTGGTGCCCACTTTCGGGGTCACCTACACCGGTGCCTACGAACCCGTGCTCGAACTGGCCCAGGCGTTGGACAAGCTGGCCGAGGACACGGGCCTCGACATCGACATCCATGTCGATGGGGCCAGCGGCGCCTTCCTTGCCCCGTTCTGTGCCCCTGACGTGGTGTGGGATTTTCGCATCCCGCGGGTGAAATCGATCAGCACCTCGGGCCACAAGTTCGGACTGGCCCCCCTCGGGGTGGGGTGGGTGCTGTGGCGCGACGGCGCCGATCTGCCGGACGATCTGATCTTCCACGTCACCTACCTGGGCGGTGACATGCCGGTCTTCCAGATCAACTTCTCGAGGCCGGCCGGCCAGATCGTGGCCCAGTACTACAACTTCATCCGCCTGGGCCGGAGCGGCTACCGGGGCATCCACACCGCCTGCTACGACACGGCCAAATTCCTGGCCGAGGAGATCGTGAAGCTCGGTCCCTTCGACATCCTGTGCGACGGGAACCCTCTGACCGGCATCCCCTCGGTGGCCTGGCGGATCACCGAGGGACAGGATCCCGGGTACACCCTCTATGACATCGCCGACCGGCTACGGGTCCAGGGCTGGCAGGTACCGGCCTACCCCCTCACCGGCTCGGTGTCGGACATCTCCGTCCAGCGCATCCTGGTTCGACAGGGCGTGAGCCGCGACCTGGCGTACCTGTTGTTGGAGGACATCAAACAGGCCATCGCCCACTTCGCCAAGCACCCGGTCTCGGTGGGTATGACCAAAGAGGAGTCCGGCGGGTTCAGCCACCTGTAGGCCCAGGGCGTGACACCGGCTTCCCCGGCGGACCTCGGCGCCTATCAGCGCTCACATCTCATCTCCACCGGGGTGCGAGCGGTCCTGACCGCGGCGTTGTTGCTGACTGCCTACTTCCTCATCCCCCTGGCCCACCGGCACCACGAGTCACCCGCCCTGCGCCTGGTGGTGGCCCTGGCCCTGTTCGTGGCCGTGGTGGCGAACGAGGTCCGGCTCATCAGCACCCACGAGCGGCCGCTCCTGCGGGCCGGGGTGGCCATGGCCACGGTGATCCCGCTGTTCTTGGTCCTGTTCGCCTGGATCTACCTGACCATGTCCTACGCCGATCCGACGGCCTTCACCGGGACACCCCATCCCCTCGACCGTCCCTCGGCCCTCTACTTCGCCGTCACGGTGTTCTCCACGGTGGGATTCGGTGATATCGCCCCCCACACCGATACGGCACGCCTGGTGGTCACCGTCCAGATGCTGGCCGACCTGGCTGTCATCGCCGTGGTCATCCGACTGATCTTCGGGGCGGTCAACCGCGCCGTGCGCAACGACGACCGGTCAACCGAGCCCGACCCGGGTGGACCCCGGGCCGACCCTCAGGAGACCAGCACGTAGATGCTCTTGCCCACCAGCCACAGACCGAGGCCGAGGGACAAGATGATGATGACCTGGTCGGTATGGGACTCGATCCACGAACGGATGCCGGCCATGATGCTCTGGGCCCGCTCGGGCCGGAAGCCGGCGTAGATCTCCATGACCAGGTAGACCAGCGTCGAGACGATGCAGAAGAGAAACAGGGCGATGTAGCTCTCGGCCGAGCTGAGCTTGGCCTCCATGATGGTGGCCACGCCCGCAGCCACGAGGCCCCAGGGCTGCGTGAGTGGGGCCAGCCCGATGACCACCCATGGCGACATGTTGTCGATGCCGGTCTGCCACTTGGGGGGCTTCTTCGGCTTCTTGGGCTGGCCCATCCTGGCCCGGCGGCGGAGGGCAATGATCACCAGCACCACGCCGATGAGCATCTTGATGGCGATGCCGGCCAGCGACGGTGCCGTGTTGGACTTGGGCGGCTTGTTGCCGGTGAACACCACGGTGAGGGTGACCACGGCGGCGAGGGACAGCAGCCATCCGAAGATGAAGGCCGCGCCCTTGCGCACTCCGCCCTTCGACATGAGGACCAACATGAACGCCGTGAGGGGTATCGGCTCCAGCGTGATGACCAGGCCGATGAGGGTGAGATCGAGGATCATGGCCGCCGCTCACCGGTCGAGGGGTGCAGGCAGTCGCCCGCCTCAGTCATTGCTCTGGCGGAACTTCTTGACGAAGACCACCACCACCAAAATGGCGATCACGGCGAACACGATGCCACCTACGTAGTACATGGTTACCTCGGGTCGTGGAGCGGATGAAGATGGTGGGTCTGTCGCGGTAATCGATCGGAACGGACGTTCGGCCGGTCAGGGCGTGAGGCCCCGACCGGCCGGCGTCCGCAGTCCCGCTACGAGAGGATCTTGGCCTTCTGAGCCTCGAACTCGGCGTCGGTGAGGACGCCCTGAGCTTTCAGGTCGGCCAGCTTGGCCAGCTGATCGGCGCTGTTGGAGCCCGAGGCGCCCGCCGTCTGCTTGACATAGTCGTCGAACGCCTTTTGCTGCTGCTGAGCGGCCTGCTCGGCCCGCTCGTGCATCTTGCCGCCCCGGGCGATGAGGTAGACGAAGATCCCAAGGAACGGGAGCACGATGACGAAGATGACCCACAGGGCCTTGGCGCCTCCACCCATGTCCCGGCTGCGGAAGATGTCGCCGAAGATGACGATGAGCAGCCAGAACCAGATGAAGAAGACGAAGAGCCCCAGCATCGTGCCGAACAGGTCGGCCAGGGGGTAGGTGTAGGCGAGCATCGCAAGGTCCTCCTTGGTGGGTGCAGTTGTTTGCCCCGTGATCCAACCACATGGCACTCCTCGGGGTCATCATCCTTAGCGGATGACTTGTCCGAGCAGCACCTCCCACGCTCAGGCGTCACCCCTGCTCAGCGGTCCTGAGGCCCGGAGAATCCGGCTCGCTCGGGTTCGCTGCTCCCTACAGCAGGCCGAGTCGGCGGGCCCGGGCGATGGCCTCGTTCCGGTTGGCGGCATCGAGCTTGCGGTAGATGTGGGCCATGTGGGTCTTGATGGTGTTGACCGAGACGTAGCACTGCTCGGCCAGTTCGGTGTTGGTGAGCCGACTGGGCAGGAAGGAGAGGATTTCGAGCTCGCGGTCGGTCAGCGGATCGGTCAGCTCGCCCCCCGGAGACGCGTCGATGGTCTCCCGGGCCCGCTGGAGGACCACTTCGCGGAAGGCCGGCTGGGTATCGCCGAACTCGGCGACGAGACCGACCACGGCGGGACCGGTCCGGATGAAGGCTTCGACCAGTGCGTACCGTTCGGCGATCTCGAGCGCCTCGACGAGCGCTTCCCGCCCCTCGTCGGGAGCCCCGTCCACCGAGGCCAACCAGGCGGACACCGCCAGGCGTTCCACCGCCTCGCAGGGCTCCGGCTCGGTCACAGCATCGGCGTCGAGCAGCTTGCGGGCGAGGTCCAGATGGCCGAGGGTGAGGGCGGCGGCGACCGATTCGACGAGGAGGGCGACGGAGCCCGACGGCCGGTCGTAGAGCAGCCGTCCCGCTTCGTCCGAAGCTCCGGACTGTCGGAGCAGACGGCACCGAAGGGCGAGCAGTCCCTGTTCGGCCAGGGGTGGGGGCGGAGCGCTGAACTCGCTTCGCGACGCGGCCATCGTGGCCAGGGCCCGTTCGGGGCGGCCCTCGGCGGCCTGCATCTCGGCGGTGAGGAGGCGCCCGATCCAGGCCAACGGCAGGCGCCGGTTGGCCTCGGCGCGCAGGCAGCCTTCTCGCAGGGACCACGCGGCTCGGCTCGGCTGCCCGGTTTCCAGGGCGGTCAGACTCGCGGCCAAGAAGGCGTCGGCGGTCACCGGATGGACGAGGATGCCCACGTCGCGGGCCAGCCCCAGGGCCTCGTCGGCCAGCGACTGGGCCCGATCGAGTTGGCCGGCCCAGGCTTCGACCAGGGCCAAGGAGCCGAGGACGCCGATCTTCCAACCCGAGTAGGAAGCACCGGCCGACTCCAGGGCCCTCTGGAGCCACTCCCGAGCCTCGCCGAGGCGACCGGCCAGGAAGTGGCCTCGGCCGCACGACCCGAGGGCCAGGGTCTCGAGTGCCCGCGGGTCGCCCAGGTTCATCACCACCGGAACGGGTTGGCCGTCCAGCTCGTCGAGGAGTTCCAAGGCCGCCACGGCCATGGCCACGGTGACCTCGGGGTTGGAGCGGAACTGGGCCAGGGTGGCCAAAAGGGTCTGGGCACACGCCCGTTCGCCCGGGGTCGCCTCGGGATGGGCCAACACGCCGACCAGGAGGTCCTCACTGCCGGCGGCCTGACCCTCCGCCCCTTTGAGAAAGGCCAGTAACAGGCTTACGTCACGACGATCGTCACGAGCTGTCTCGGGCACGTCGGAGATCCAGCGGATGACGGTGGCCATCTGTCCCTGTTCGAAGATCTCGGATCCCCGACCCATGATGAGGTCGAGGGCCTCGTTCCAGCGCCGGGCCCTGATCAGGTACTCGATGGCCGACCCGACGTCGCCCCGGCCGAGGTGCCATGAGGCCGCCTCGGCCAAGAGCCACGTCTCGGCCCCGGGCGCTTCGGCCCGAAGACGGAATCGGAGGAGGTCCCGGAACAGGTGGTGGAACCGGTACCACTCCCGTCGGCTGTCGAGCGGGACGAGGAACATGGACTCACGTTCCAGCTCCTCGAGGAGCAGCTGGGCGGCCGGCTCGCCGGTGAGTGCGGCGGCCAGGTCGGCGCAGATCTCATCAAGTACCGAAATCCGTAGGAGGAACTGGCGCCGCTCCGTCGACTGAGCCGCCAGCACCTCCTCGCTCAGGAAGTCGGCGATGAGCCGGTCAGTGCCGCTGAACTGGGTGACGAAGGCATCGGAGTCCTCGTGCAGCCGGAGCATCATGGCGGCCAGCTGCAGTCCGGTGACCCACCCTTCGGTTCGCTGGACGAGGGCGGTGACCTGGTCGGCGCCAAGTTGCCACCCAGCGATCCGTTCGAGCAGTTGCGCCGATTCGGGCTCGTCGAAGGCGAGGTCGGCCTGGCGGATCTCGGTGACGTGGCGACGGAGCCGGTGGTGGCTCCAGGCGATGGGGGGATCCACCCGGGTGGCCAGGATCAGGTGGACCTGGGCGGGGAGGAGCGCCGCCAGGCGGCCGAGATCGGCGACGAGGACCGGGTTGGACAGCAGGTGCAGGTCGTCGAGGACGATGACCGTCTCGGGCAGCTCCTCGAACCGGGTGCCGAGTGCTTCGAGGAGCGGGGTACCGAGTCCCCCGCCGTGCATGGCCACGAGCTGGCCCAGCTGGGCGGCTTCGGGGTCGACGCCGGCCAACGCGGCCAGGAGCCGCCGGGAGAAGTGGACAGGATCGTTGTCGGCCGCATCGAGGCTCAACCACAAGAACACCAGATCGTCACGGGTGGCGGCCCATTGGGCCAACGACACCGATTTTCCGGCACCCGCCGGGGCCACCATCAAGACGATGGGTCGGGTGAGCGCCTCGTCCAACCGTCGCCGGAGTGCTGGTCGGTCGACCGCGTGGGTCGGTGCTGAATGCCCTGTCACCATGATTTCGACCCGTACTCCGGACCGTCCGGAAGTCCAGTCTGCCAGCTGGGAGGGGGTACTGCTCTCTCCTGCGACCCCGGGGGTGGGATCGACCTGAAGGCGCGGGAGGGACGGGTCGGTGATCACCCTCTGGGGATGACGACAGTACGAGGCGGTCGGCCTCATGATGAAGTCAATGCGGCGCAGCCACGTCGAGCGAACGTCACGCTGGTTCCTGGGCCACCCAGGGCCAAGGAATCACGCGTCCGACCCATCGTGAGGCGTGAACCAGCCGGCCCCCGGGTTTCCAAGGCGACACCGGCCGCGGCGCTGAGGGCAGGTCCGACGGGGTCGTGTCATCGAAAGGGTCGCCGTGGGCGCCGAGAGTATTGAAGTTGTCGTCAGGGGGCGACTGAGCCCGACCCTGGTGGCGGCCCTCGACGGTTTCGAGGTGAGCCACTGCGACGCCGGGTTGACCCATCTGGTTGGCTTCGTCACCGATCAGTCGCGGCTGCACGGCCTGCTCGATCTCCTCCGGGACCTGAACATCGAACTGGTCTCGATGAACCCGATAGCCGCGCCCGTTCCGGGTGCTCCGAACCATCCGACGGAGGGACCGTCACCGGACTGACGTCACCCGCTCGTCCCGTGCGATGGCCGTCCGTGGTGAGGCGAACCGAGCCACCTCACGGGCCCGGTCACCCGGGCGGAGCCACGCGATGAGCACCGTCGACCACGACCCAGCGATGAGTCCCGGTAGCTGGCCGGGGGTAGGCCACCTCCATCCCGGGGGGAGCATCCCGGGGCGAGCACGGCGCGGGCGTCCCGGTACCCTGTCGCCATGTCCGACTCCTGTTGTGCGCCGAGCCGGACCGGTGGGTCGAGAGACGAGCGGACGGGACCGACGATCCAGGGTGACGAGGCGGCGGTGCCTGGGCTGGTCGACATCCCCGGTGGCCGGTTCCGGATGGGCGACGAGTCGTCGTGGTCCTACCCGGGAGATGGGGAGGCACCGGTCCATGACGTCGAGCTGACCTCCTTCCGCATGGGTCGTCATGCCGTCACCAACGAGGAGTTCGGGGCGTTCGTGGCCGCGACCGGGTGGCAGACCGACGCCGAGCGGTTCGGTTGGTCATTCGTGTTCGGCGGCCTGCTCCCCGACGAGTTCCCCCCTACCCGTGGCGTCGATGGGGCACCGTGGTGGCGACAGGTCATGGGCGCCGATTGGCGGCGCCCTGAAGGCCCACACTCCGATGTCGTCGACCGGTCCGATCACCCGGTCGTCCATGTGTCGTGGCGGGACGCCTCGGCCTTCTGCGACTGGTCGGGTACCCGGCTGCCCACCGAAGCCGAGTGGGAGGCGGCCGCACGTGGTGGCCTGGACGGTCAGCCCTTTCCGTGGGGGGAACAGCTCGAGCCGGACGGCCTCCACCGCATGAACGTCTTCCAGGGGGAGTTTCCCGGTGGCAACACCGGGGACGATGGCTTTGTCGGTACCGCCCCGGTCGATGCCTTCGAGCCCAACGGGTACGGGCTCGCCAATATGTGCGGAAACGTGTGGGAATGGTGTGCGGACTGGCTCGACGTGGCGTTCTACGCCTCCGCTCCGCTGGTGGACCCCTCGGGTCCCGACACCGGTTCGGCCCGGGTGCAGCGTGGGGGCTCGTATCTCTGCCATGCCTCCTACTGCCGCCGCTACCGGGTCTCGGCCCGGTTCGGGAGCTCGCCGGACAGCTCCACCGGCAACGTCGGCTTCCGGGTGGCCGCCGACCTCTGACCAGGCCAGCAGGGTCGGGTGATATCGCCCGATGAGGGTGATGGTCACCGAACCGGAGTGGCGCGACAGTGGGGATATGGTCAACCGAGACTCCGCAGAAAGCACCCGTGAGGTTGTCGTCGGATCGGAGGTGGACCATCTGGAGGCCGACGAACGGGTGGCCCTGGGCAAGGCGGCCCGGGCCCGGGTGCCACGGGCAACCCAGGGGGAGTGGGAGCCGGCAGCGGACCGACCCGACCCTGTCGCCCTGCTCGAGTCCCAGGCGACCACCCGTGTGCAGGAGCTCGTGCCCATCCGTTATGGACGGATGCTCGTTTCCCCGTTCACCTTCTTCCGGGGCGCAGCCCTCATCATGGCCTCGGACCTGTCCACCACACCCCGATCGGACATCACCGTGCAGGCCTGCGGCGATGCCCACCTGAGCAACTTCGGCGTGTTCGCCTCCGCCGAGCGCAACCTGGTCTTCGATCTCAACGACTTCGACGAGACCCTGCCCGGGCCGTGGGAGTGGGATGTGAAGCGGCTGGCCGCCAGCCTGGCCATCGCCGGCCGGGACCGGGGCTTCTCGGACAAGGAGCGGGCCGATGTGGTCCTCGAGACGGCGGGGGCCTACCGCACCGAGATGGCCAAACTGGCCGGCATGCGGGATCTCGACGTCTGGTATGCCCGGATGGACATCGAGAAGGTGTTGGCGGAGATCGGTGACGACCTCAACCTGACCAAGCCCAAGGGTGCCGGCAAAGGTGGCGCCAAGGGTTTGTCCAAGGTCAAGGCCCGAGCGGACAAAGCGTTGGCCAAGGCCAAGACACGGGACAGCATGCAGGCCCTGGAGAAGTTGACCGAGGTGGTCGACGGTGAGACCCGGTTCGTGAGCGACCCGCCACTGCTCGTGCCCATAGAGGAGCTCTTCCCCGAGGAACAGGGAACCGCACTGACCGAGAGCTTCCACGAGATGTTCCGCGGCTACCGGTCCACTCTGCAGAGTGACCGCCAGCACCTGTTGGAGCAGTACCGGTTCGTCAGCATCGCCCGCAAGGTGGTGGGGGTGGGCAGTGTGGGCACCCGGGCCTGGGTCATCCTGTTGGTGGGCAGTGATGGCACCGATCCCCTCCTCCTCCAGGCCAAGGAGGCTCAGGCCTCGGTGCTGGAGGAGTTCGTGGGGGCCAGCACCTACGTAAACCAGGGCGAGCGGGTGGTGGCCGGTCAGCACCTCATGCAGGCCTCCAGTGACATCTTCCTCGGGTGGGAGCGGGCCAACGGGCTCGACGGCGTGCAGCGTGACTTCTACCTACGCCAGCTGCGGGACTGGAAGGGCTCGGCCGACACCGACCAGATGGTGCCGACCGGGATGGCCATCTACGGCCGGCTGTGCGGCTGGACGCTGGCCCGGGCCCACGCCCGATCGGGGGACCGGATCGCCATCGCCTCCTACCTCGGATCAGGGAAGTCGTTCGACAACGCCATCGCCTCGTTCGCCGAGATCTACGCCGACCAGAACGAGCGGGACTACGACGCGCTGTCCAAGGCGGCCGCCGAGGGCCGGATCAAAGTGGAGCGCGGACTATGAACTCGCGTCGCCGAGCCGGCCAGTTCTGGATCCGCCAGCCCTCATGACCGATCCGACACTGACGGCAACGGCGGCGACGGCGGTGACGGCCGACAGCGGGATCGACCCCCATAGTGCCGAGCTCATCGGGAGCCGGTACCTGATCAAATTCGAAGAGGACACCCTCCGGCACCGGCCCCTGTGGATCCGGTTGATCATCGAGTTCGTCGGGACGTTCTTCTTGGTCTGTGTGGCGGCGGGTTCGGGGGTCATCAACCACTACGCCGGCGGCGGTCCCATCAGCCGCACGGCTGCGGTGATCGCCCCCGGGGCGTTGGTCATGGCCCTGATCTACGCCCTCGGACCGCTGTCGGGACTCCACATCAACCCGGCGGTCACCCTGGCCTTCACCGGTCGGGGCGTGTTCAAGGTGGCCTGGGTCCTGCCCTACCTGCTGGTGCAGTTCGCCGGAGCCATCGGTGCCGCCCTGTTCCTCCAGGCCATGTTCGGCCACGTCGAGTCGGGCGGGAACTACCCCATCGCCAAGCCCGGAGGGGAGTGGCGTTCGCTGGTGATGGAGACGTTGCTCACCGCCATCTTGGTGACCGTCATCCTCCACACGGCCACCGGCTACCGGAGCATCGGGCACAACGCCGCTCTGGCTGTCGGCTCCACCGTCGCACTGTTGGGCCTGTTCGCCAGCCCCATCAGCGGCGCCTCGATGAATCCCGCCCGCACGCTGGGCCCCGACATCGTGAGCCTCAACTTCACCGGGTGGTGGGTCTACGTTGTCGGGCCCGTGGGCGGAGCCTTGATCGCCGTCTTGCTCATCGCCCTCGTCCGTGGCCTGCCCGGCAAGGAGGAGCGGGGGGCGGCCGAAGGCGACGCCCTCCCGCTCGAGCGGTAGGGGAGCATCGCTCCGCAATCACCCCAACCGGATGAGGACCCCGAGCGAACCATCACGTACCCTGAAGCAACGAGAAGGTGAGGACCAACAGCACATGCCAATAGGACCAGTCGAATACATCATCGTGGGATTCCCGGGCAACAAGTTCAACGGGGAGATCGCCCCCGAACTCATAGCCCTGGTCGAGTCGGGAACCGTTCGGATCCTCGACCTGATCTTTATCGGAAAGGATGCCGAGGGCAACGTCGTCAGTTTCGAGATCGAGGATCTCGAAGGGTTCGCGGCTTTCGCCGACCTCGACGCCGACGTCGGTGGGCTGATCAGCCCCGAGGACGTCGAGTACGCCGCCGCCCAGCTGGAGCCCAACTCATCGGCCGCCCTGCTGTTGTGGGAGGACGTATGGGCCGCGCCGTTCGCCAAGGCGGTGCTCGACTCCGGTGGTGTCCTGCTCGACGGTGCCCGCATCCCCCACGAGTTCATCGAGGCCGCACTTTCTGCGCTGCCCGACGCAGTCTGAAACCGTTCGACGACAGGAGATACGACATGCTGAGAAGACGACCGATCGCCCGAATGGCAGTGCGCACCACTGCGGTGGTGGGAACGGCCGCGGTGGTGGGCTCCCACGTGGCCAACAAGCAGGCGGCGGCAGCGCAGCAGCAGGCTCCGGCCCCGGCTCCTGAGTATGCGCCGGCCCCGGAGCCGGCTCCGGCGGCCCCCGCTCCGGACCCCATCGCCCAGTTGACCCAACTGGCCGCGCTGAAGGACTCGGGAGCGCTCACCGAAGCTGAGTTCGAGGCCCAGAAGGCCAAGATTCTGGGGTAGCGCTCGTCCCGGCCGGCCCGCGCTGGGTCAAAACCTGGCGTGTTCCGGTCCGGACGGGGACCCCCGTTACGATGGCTACCACCACCCACGTCGATCCGCGGGGGTGACCGGTCCCGGCGTTCCGGATTCGGTCTGTCGAGCCACTGGAAAAGGAAGGTGAGCCCGGACGTGGTCCCCACCTCGGATCTCACCGACCGACCAGGATCAGTTCCCACTGGGGATCCCACACCCCAGACGCGCCGGACGGTGGTGGCCGTCCAGTTTCGGCGTCTCATCCTGGCCATCCGGGCCGGTGATGACGCCAAGGTGGAGCAAGCCATCGTGGCGCTCAGCCAGCGGAGCCGCCTTCTCGCCCCGCTCGCCCTCATCGTGGGCGCCTTCTCCATGCTCTTCCAAGGGATCAAGCTGCTGGTCACCAACTGGCGGCTGACCCTGGTCCAGATCCTTCCGGCCATGTGGATCTGGGCCGCCATGCTCGACCTGAAGGCTCATGCCCTCCACGGCAGGGAGTTCCACATCTTCCGCGGACCGCTATTGGCCGTGGTCCTGTTGGTGATCGCCGGGCTCACGGCGGGGAGCTTCTACCTGAACGCCGTCTTCGCCTTCGCCATCTCCCGGCCCGGGCCCCCCGAGATCCGTCCCGCATTCACCCAAGCCCGGGTGCATCTGCGCACCATTCTGGCCTGGGGTGTGGCCGTCGGACTGGCACTCGGCTTCGCCACCATGGTCGTCGACCGGTGGGGGAAGGTCTGGTTCTCGGTGACGCTCGGCGCCGTGGTGGGGGTCATGATGGTGGCCTACGTGGCCGTGCCCGCCCGCATGGTCGGAGTGAAGTCGGAGCGGTCCCGGCGGGACAAACTGGCCGCCTCTGCCGTGGGCGGGGCCATCGGGGCCCTGGTGTGCGCCCCTCCGTTCGCGCTCGGCCGCGTGGCCATCCTCATGCTCGGCTCACACCGGTTCTTCTACCTGGCCATCGTGCTGCTGGCTGTCGCCGTCGTCCTCCAGACCGGTGCCACCAGCTCCATCAAGGCCATAAAGATGAGTGCCAAACTGACGGTCGGCGGGCGCTCCGACGACGGGGACGGGGTCGAACCCGTCGCGAGCGAGGGGTGACGGTCCGCCGTGAACGACGATGAACGTCCGGTCACCGGGTCAGCGGGCGGCGAGCGCCAGTTCCCCGATGCCTCCCGGCGCACGTACTTCGCCGAGGAGCGGACGCTGCTGGCCTGGTGGCGATGCGGGATCGCCGCGGCTGCCGTAGCCCTCGGGGTCGGTGCCATCCTTCCCAAGCTCGGTGACCAGCCACGAGCGAGGTTCGTGGCCCTCGGCGTCGGCTACGGAATCCTGGCCGTCGTATTCGTCGTGGGGGGCTCCCTGCGAGAGCGGCAGTCCCGTCGCGCCCTGGCCGAGAACCGCTTCGCCGAGGTGCCGGGGTGGATGATCGGCGCCATCACCTGCTATCTCAGCGCCCTGGTGGTGCTGACGGTGGTGGCCCTGCTCTGAGCGCCGACCCACACCTGGCCCGCGTGGATCAGGAGGCGAAGGAGAAGAGGAAGAGCTGGGTGGCGTAGGCCACGAGGCGCGGTGTCTCGCTTCCGTCCTCCCCGCAGTCCCATAGGGACATGTCGGCCGAGGCGTAGCCGTCGCCGGCGAAGCGGGCCCGGTTGTGGCCGAGGACCCACTCCGACCGGCAGTGGTCGAGGAGGTGGACGGTGAGGTCGATGCTCGGCGCGAACCAGTGGCGATCGGTCGGGCCAACCCGCTCGCCGACCGCACCGGGCATGGTGTCGGCCAGCACCACCAACGCGAAGGGGTCGACGGTGCCGCCGTCGGTGAACGGTGTCTCGTCGAAGCGGTACCAGACCACGCGTTCGGCCCGGTCGGGCACGTACTCCGCCCACGGGGGATGGCCGAGCACGGTCCGTCCCTCGACCAGGCGGTCCCAAAAGGGCATGGCGCGGAACCCCTCCACCCCCGGCGGCGGTGGTTGGCGCCAGGTCGGGCAGTCGAGCGGCGGGATCAGGTCCTTCGGCGGCCGGAGGTCGGTGAAGTCGAACCCGGGGCGGGTGGATCCGAAGATGGCCGTGGTCAGGTGGCCTCGGGGGGAGCCGGGGTTGACCACTTCGGCCCGGAGGTGGGACATGGACCGCCCCCGACGGAGCAGTTCGACGTCCACCGTCACCGGGCCGTGGGCCACCTGTGCGGCGAAGGTGGTGTGCAGAGTGCGGGCCACCTGGTGCTCAGCGCCGAGCTCCTCGCCCATGGCCCGGAGGGCCAAGGCGGTGACCACCCCGCCTTGGGGCATGGGGAAGAGGTTCCACTCGGGGTCGACATGCCCTTCGTAGCGACCGGGAGCGGCGGCCTGCACCGTGGTTGCGGCGGCGAATGGTGTGGTCACGGTCGGAGATGCTCCCCGTCGACCGTGGGGGGTGTCAATCCCGGTCCCGATCGGCGAAAGATCGGCCCGTTTCCCCAGGTCAGCATCTGTTCGACTTGGGCTATCGTCGAAGACGGGGCGCCAGATGCTGCGACCTCGACCGTCTCGGTGCCTCGGAGAGTGGAGTGGTTCGATGAACATCGTGGTCAGCAATGTGAAAGGTGGCGTGGGCAAGACCACCACGTCGATCTACCTTTCGGCGGCAGCCGTCGAGCGCGGGTACGACCCGGTCACCCTCATCGACGCCGACCGTCAGGCCTCCTCGGCCGAGTGGTTGGAAGAGAGCCCCGTGGACGGCGTCGACCTGGTCGAGGCCCCGTCCGAGCGGACGGTGGCCAAGGCCATGTCCGGAGACTCGGGGCTGTCTGTCGTGGACACGCCACCCGGGGATGAACGGATCGTGCGGGCCGCTCTCGACCGGGCCGACGCCGTTGTCATACCCACCCGGGCCGGTGGGGTCGAGTACTCGCGGGTGGTGGCCACACTCGAGATGATCGGCAACAAGACTCCCCACGGCGTGGTCATCTGCGCGGCCCGACTCGGCACCAACGACCTCGATGCTGCCGTGCAGTGGTGGACAGAGAACGAGGTGCCCATCTGGGGGATCATCCCCGAGCGGGTGGGGATCGCCACCGGACCCGAGGCCCGGCTCTACCGTGAAGGCCTCGATGCCTATGACGCCGTCCTGAAAAAGGCCATCCGCAAGCGGTAGCCGCTCAGCCCGCCAGGTCGCCGGGGCCGGCCGGCACGTCGACGGCGTGGGCTTGGAGGGCATCGAGGGGCACGACGTCGAGGCAGCGCTCGTGGGTCGAGGCCAGGACCACGTAGGCGGCGGCGCCGTCATGATGGGCCCGCAGCCAGTTGACGGCGGTGACGCACCATCGGTCACCGGGTACCAGTCCAGGGAACCGAAACTGGGGCATCGGGGTGATGAGGTCGTTGCCAATGGTCCGCTGGTGTTCCAAGAACTCGGCGGTGACCACCGCGCAGATGGTGTGGCTTCCCAAGTCCTCGGGCCCGGTGGCGCAGCAGCCGTCCCGATAGAAGCCGGTCAGTGGTTCGGTTCCGCAGGGCTCGAGCTCCCCACCCAGGACGTTGCGATCGGCCATGGCTGCAGTATCGCCCAGCCCTCGGCCCACTAGGAAACCGGGGACCGGTCAGGGATCCTCACCGTCAGTTGTAGTCGTCGAGGACCACGCGGTCGCCCGAGCCGCCGCCGACCAGGCTGATCTCGAACCCGTCGACCATCTCGATCCTCTGCAGGGCGTCGACGTGGCCGCGACCCACCCCGCTCCACTTGGCCTTGGCCTTGGTCTTGGCTTCCTTCAGGTCCTCAGCCGCGACCACGACCACTTCGTGACCCTCACCCATACGAGCGTCAGCCAGTGGTCCCCCGAGAAAGGCAACATAGAGGTGCATGGACCGAGGCTATCCGGCGCACACCGTGGGAGAATTGCCCAAGCGGCCCGAGAAATCCCCGCCACGGTGTCGATCTGGCCCGATCGGTTCCGTCACTTAGGGGAGTCGGGTCATCGGACGGTCCGGACCCGAAGTGAGGAGAGTGCCATGCGCTACATGTTGATCATCCACAACGATCCCGAGCTCCACCCCATCCCCGGCAGCCCTGAATGGGAGCAGCTGATCGCTGACTACGGCGAGTTCAGCAAGCAGCTGGTGGATCGGGGCCACACCTTCACCGGTGATCCCCTGAACGACCCGAGCACGGCGACCACCGTCCGGGTGCGGGACGGTGAGACCCTGACCGTCGACGGGCCCTTCGCCGAGACCAAGGAGTGGATGTCGGGCTACTACGTCGTCGACTTCGACAGCCTCGATGACGCCCTGGCCGCCGCAGCCATGATCCCCTCGGCCAAGTGCGGTTCGGTCGAGGTGCGACCACTGGCGGAGATGTAGCCCTGGAACAGCGAGCGACGGCCGGTCGGAACGGCTCGGTGGACGGGGTGCTGGAGACCGTCTACCGGGCCGACCGCGGCCGGGTCCTGGCTCGTCTCATCGGAATCCTGGGCGACTTCGACCTGGCCGAGGAGGCCCTGCAAGACGCCTGGTTGGCCGCCACGACCAGCTGGCCGGCGACCGGGGTACCTGACAACCCGGCCGGGTGGCTGGTCACGACTGCCCGTCGGAAGGCCGTTGACCGGCTGCGCAGCGTGACTGCCTCGGAGCGTCGCCACCGGGCCTGGGGGGAGCTGGCCATCACCTGGGACCTCGGGGACGGTTCCGAACCCATCCCCGACGACCGACTGCGCCTGATCTTCACGTGCTGTCATCCCGCACTCAGCCTCGAGGCGCAGGTGGCACTGACCCTGCGAGCGCTCGGCGGCCTCTCCACCGAGGACGTGGCCAAGGCCTTCCTCATCTCCGAGACAGCGCTGGCTCAACGGATCGTCCGGGCCAAGCGTAAGATCCGCGAGGCGGCCATCGCCTACCGCGTCCCCTCGCCTGATGAGCTGGCCGGGCGGCTCGGAGCGGTCCTGGCCGTGATCTACCTGATCTTCAACGCCGGTTATTTGCCTCCTTCGGGCGTCGAGCTGGTCAACGTCGACCTCTGTGACGAGGCCCTGCGACTGTGCGAGGTGGTCATCGAACTGCTCCCCGGTGAGCCCGAGCCACTGGCCTTGGCGGCCATGATGCATTTCCAGCACGCCCGCCGTCAGGCCCGACTGGACGGTGAGGGGGTGCCGGTCACCCTGGAGGATCAGGACCGTTCGCACTGGGACCGTGCCGAGGTGGCAGCCGGGCTCTCGCTCCTCGAGCGCGCCCGCACCATGGAGCGCGACGGGCCCTACGCCATCAAGGCCTGCATCGCCGCCCTCCACGTGGCCGCCCCCCGTTCGGATCTCACCGACTGGTCGGCCATCCTCTCCCTGTACGACCGATTGCTCATGTGGGAGCCCACCGCGGTGGTGCGGCTCAACCGGGCCGTGGCCGTGGCCATGGCCGACTCGCCGGCCGCCGGCCTGGCTCTCATGGACGATCCCGTCCTCGTCCGTGAACTCGACGGCTACCACCTCTATGCGGCCACGCGCGCCGACCTCTTGCGTCGGTCGGGTCACTCCGACGAAGCCGCCCGCTGCTACCGCATCGCCCGGGCCCAGACCAACAACGCCGCCGAGCAGCGTTTCCTCGACCGGCGGCTGGAGCAGCTGGAGGCGGGCTGACCCCTCTCGCCCTACGTGCGGCGAAGCGGGCGGCCGGCGGTGGGGCCGAGGATGCTCAGGTGGCGCGGACGAACTCCACGACGACGGCGGCCAGCTCGGGCCCCCTGTCCTCTTGGAGGAAGTGGCCGCCTCCGGTGATGGTGGTGTGGGCCTGGCCGCTCGCCCCAGGGATCCGGGACTGGAGGACCTTGTCCGAACCGGCCGTGATGGGATCGTTGTCCGAGAAGGCGGTGAGGAAGGGCTTCTCGAAGGCATCGAGCACCGTCCAAGCGGCGCGGTTGGCTTCGGTAGCAGGATCGTCGGGCGTGATCGGGACCAGTGTCGGAAACTGGCGGGCCCCCTCCGAATAGGTCGAGTCGGGGAACGGCGCGTCGTAGGCGGCGACGACGGCGGGAGACAGGTCCGTCGTGCATCCGGCGTTCACGATCACCCCGGTTGGGAAGGGCTCGACCTCTTGGGAGAACTTGAGCCAGCCCAGGAAGGCGTCTCCGGGATGCGAGTCGCCCGTCGGGAGAAAGGTGTTGGCCGCCACCACCCGGGCGAAGCGATCGGGATGTTCGCCGACCAGTCGGAGGCCGATCAGGCCCCCCCAGTCCTGGCAGACCAGGGTGGCGCCGGTGAGTTCGAGTCGGTCGAAGAGGAGCTCACGGATCCACTCCACGTGGCGGGCGAAGGTGTACTCGGTGCGCGGTGTGGGCTTGTCCGATCGGCCGAACCCTACGAGGTCGGGTGCCACCACCCGCAGTCCGGCCTCGACCAGCACAGGGACCATGTGACGGTAGAGGAAACTCCACGACGGCTCGCCGTGCAACAGCACCACCGTGTCGCCGTCGGCCGGTCCCTCGTCGAGGTAGTGGACCCGGAGCGTGCCCCCGTCCGGGTCGGCGACCTCGGCATAGTGGGGCACAAACGAGTAGTCGGGCAGGTCAGCGAAACGGTCGTCGGGAGTCCGCAGGACGTCCATCGGGTCACCTCTTGGGGTCGAATCGGGCTTGACGGTCGGCGTCGTGACGGTGACCGTTGGAACTGGCAGTTTGTGTGCCAATTGAATGTACCCCGGTCGAGCAGGCGGCGCTCCCGGCGGGCGCCCGGTGGTCAGCGCAGGGCGTTCTTGACGAAATCGTCCGTGCCGTGTCCCACCTCGAGCCGTGTCCCTCCGTGCCAGCTCCCCCGCAGGTGGCGGCGCACGGCGTCGGGCCCGTCGGCCGTACCCCGGGCGGCCGAGTGCCACAGATCGGCATCGTGGAAGAGGACGTCGCCGCGCTCTTGGTAGACGGCGATCTCGCCGGGCACCCGCTCGAAGGCCAACGGGATCCCCTCGGTTCCACCGAGGTGGCTGCCGGGCAGCACGCGGAGGAAGCCGTTGGCGGGCGAGGTGGCGTCGAAGTGGATCGTGAAAGCAGTCCCCGGCCACACGTCGAGGTGTGGACCGGACTGGTGGTCGGTGTGCCAGCCGATGCGGGAGTAGCCCGACCCGGGATCGGGACGGGCGTCCTGGTAGACCACCCCGAAGATCTCGTAGTCCAGCAGCCAGGCCTGCGGGCCGAGGGTCCTCTGGGCCACCTCGACCACCGCCGGATGGTGGACCAGGGCGTGGGCCCGGTCCGATGCCTCGGTGGCGAAGTAGACGTAGTGGGCGAAGGGCCGGCCGTCGATGGTGGCATCGGGTTCGTCGAGCGTGACCGAACCGTGACGGCCATCGAGCGCGCCGTCAGCCAGACGGCCCTGGAGGTCGGCCAGCTCCACTTCGGCGGCCACCAGATCGCTTTCGTCGAGTGCGCCCCGGAGGGTGGCGTAGCCGTTCCTGGCGAAGAAGGCCTCCAGGTCGTCGAGCCGGCCAGGACTGAACACTCCGGTCTCACCGGTGGTCACGTCCGCCACGCCGGAATCCGGGCCCGGGATCACGGCCCCATGGTAGGCGAGCCACTGTCCACTGCCGGCGGGCCCCGTACGCCCCGCTGCGATGGAGCAGCGATCTGGTTAGGGTCGTGCGATGGGCCGCGAGGTGGTTACCGGGTACTGCTGGCCGCAATCGGTGGGCCCGGGGGGCCAGGTCGGCGTGCACCTCTCGTCGTCGGCCGGACGGCCGGTACGCGTGGAGGTGGCCCGGGTCGGAGGCCGGCGGGAGGTCGTGTTGCGTGCCGACGGCGTAGAGGCGGGGGAGTACCCGACGCCGGACGACGCCTCCTCGAACGGGTGCGGTTGGCCCGTCGCCCTCACTGTCGAGGTTCCTTCCGTCTGGCGATCGGGGTACTACGAGGTCGTGCTGGAGATCGACGTCGACGGCAAGGTGCGGCGTGACTACGCCTTCTTCGTCGTACGACCCTCGCCGGAGACACGGATTGTGGTGGCGCTGGCCACCAACACCTGGCACGCCTACAACGACTTCGGCGGGACCAACCTGTACACCGGCGGCACCCATGTCGCCATGCAACGTCCGATGTCGGCCGGCTACCTGTACAAGCCACCGGGCAAGGGCCGACGGGTGACAGGGACAGGTGCTCCCGACCCGCAGAACGCCGCGCACGTCGGCTACATCCAGCTCAATCACCTGTCGGGTTACGCCGGTTCGGCGGGATGGCCCGACTGGGAGCTGCCATTCATCCAGTGGGCCGAACGTGAGGGTTTCGACATCGGCGTGTGTACGAACGCCGATCTCGAAGCGCACCCCGAGGTACTCGACGGCGCCCATCTGTACCTTTCGGTCGGCCACGACGAGTACTGGTCACGCGGCATGCGCGACACGGTGGAGGCCTTCATCGCGGGTGGGGGGAATGCCGCGTTCTTCTCGGGAAACACCTCGCTGTGGCAGGTGCGCATCGAGGGCGAGGACCGCGATGTGATGGTCGGATACAAGGCGTTCTTCCGGAAAGATCCCATGATGGGAACCGACAGCGAGGCCGAGGTGACCACCTTCTGGTCCGACGTCGTCGTAGGTCGTCCCGAGAACTACATGACCGGGGTTTCGTTCACGCGCGGGGGCTATCACCGCATCGGTCGCAATGTGACCGCCGGCCTCGGGGGCTACACCGTGCACCGCGCCGACCACTGGATGTTCGATGGTACCGGCCTCGGCTACGGCGACGTACTCGGGGCCGGGGCCACCGTGGTCGGCTACGAGTGTGACGGGTGCGTGTTCACCTACCGGGACGGTCTGCCTTATCCGACCGGCGAGGACGGCACACCGTCGAGCTTCGAGATACTGGGAACGTGTCCGACGCAACACTTCACGCGCCAGTCCGCTCCCCGTCCGCCCAAGCCCGGTGAACCGAGTGAGTTGGAGTACATCGCCTCACGTGTGTTCGGGACGAGGGATCCCGAGGCGGTAGAGCGCATCCGGCACGGCCATGCGGTCCTCGGCGCCTACACCAACACCGCAGGAGCAACGGTGGTGACTTCGGGGTCCACCGACTGGGCCCACGGGCTGGCCGAGCGTGACCCCCAGATCGAACAGATCACCCGCAACATCCTGACCAGGTTGGGGTAGGGCTGCAGGGTTCGGGCGTGGCCCTACCGAGGACCCATCCCGCCTCCGAGCAGTGCCGGCTGGGCGGTGGCGCGCATTCTCTTGAGGACCCGGTGCGTGACCGGAGACGCGTCCGGGTGCACCCCTCCGGCGGCCTCGGTGACCGCGTTCCACGAGGCGGCACGCCGCTCGACGGTCTCGGCATCACCCAACTCGACGCAGTCGATCCGGTCCTCGAGGAGGCTGACGATGATGGTGTCGCCGTCCTCGACCAGTGCGATGGGACCACCGAGCAGGGCTTCGGGAGCGACGTGGCCGATCACCAGGCCCACCGACCCCCCGGAGAATCGGGCGTCAGTCATGAGGGCGATGGTGATGTTCCGCTGGCGACACAGGCTGGTGATCTTGGATGTTGGGTCGAGCATCTCGGGCATGCCGGGCGCGCCCCTCGGTCCCTCGTAGCGGATGACCACCATGTCGTGATCGTCGAAGTCGTCGGGCCGTTCATCCAGCGCCTCAATCAGCGCCCGCTCGCCGTTGAACACGCGGGCTCTTCCGGTGAAGGTGCCGTCGGCGATCCCCCCCTCGACGCCGGCCACCTTCAGGATGGCACCCCCGTCGGGCGCCAGATTCCCCCGCAGGAGACGCAACCCACCGGTGTCCTTAAACGGCTGGGCCACCGTATGGATCACCCGGTGGGCGGGGGCGGGAGGGGCCAGTCGGCGGATCTGCTCCTCGAGGGTCTCACCGGTGCAGGTGATGGCATCGCCCTCCAGGAAGCCGGCACCGAGAAGCTCGCTGACCACCGTGGGCAGCCCGCCCTCGGCGTCCACGTCCACCATCGAGTAGGCCCCGAAGGGTCTCATGTTGACGAGCACGGGCAGGCGCCGTGAGAGGGCATTGAAGTCAGCCTGGGAGAGCACTTCCTCCCACAGGTCGATGCCGGCGGCGCGGGCGATCTCCACGCTGTGCAACATGACGTTGGTCGAACCGCCCATGGCGATGGCGACGGTCAGGGCGTTGCGCAGCGAGGAGGGTGTGACGATGTCCCGGGGTCGAATGCCTTCGTTGGTCATGGTCGTGAGACAGTCGACCAGCTGTTCGGGGAACTCGGTAGTGCGACGGGGGTCGTCCGAGGTCGGGGCCACCATGTGCAGCGGTTCCAGGCCCAGCACACCGATGAACGTCTGCATGGTGTTGTAGGTGAACATCCCGCCGCAGCTGCCCTGGCCCGGGCAGGCATGGAGGGCGACCCGGGCGCGGACCTCGTCGTCGGGATCGGCCGCCGTCTGGAAGGCGGAGACGAGGTCGATGCGTTCACCGGTCACCGGATCGTGTCCCGGTTTGATCGACCCGTCGGACAGGATCACCGAGGGCACGTTGTGCTCGAGCAGGGCGGCGACGGTTCCGACGGGCGGCTTGTCGCAGGCCACCACGGCAATCAGTCCGGCCACGCGGTTCGCGCCCAGATGCACGGAGGCGGCATCGTTGACCAGCTCCCGGCCGATCAGGGAGAAGCGCATCTCGGGCGTCCCATTCAACTGACCGTCCGAGACCCCCAAGGTGAAGGCCGGGGCGATCAGGCGCACGGCCAGTTCGTCGCGGTCGATGCGCCGGGACATGGCGGCCTGGACTGCGGCCACCTTGTTCTGGACGCCCAGATAGCACTGGCTGTCGCCCAGATTGCCCACCACGGCCCACACCGGGTCATGGATCTTCCGGACGTCCTCACCCAGGAAGTTCGCCGTGCCCACCCGCTGCACGTCACGACCGGGGTTCGAGGACCGGAGATCCGGGGCACGCTCGTCGGTCGCGCTGGCCGCGTTCACCAGCTCGGTCACGCCGACACTTTATCGGCGCCGGTCCGATCCCGGGACCGCACGGTCCGGCCGGCGGGAACTGCTGGGCCCGCCAGGCGCCGACGACCATGGGTCAGCTGCCGTCGGGGTAGCCGCCACGGTGGAGCACCATCGGGTAGTGGGGCAGCACCTCGGGCCGACGGGACGACGACCGCCAACCGTCGGGGTAGGGATGGAGGCCGTCGAACAGGGCCGTTCCCGCTCCCGCCGGCTCGTGGCCGACCACCCGCTCAAGGGCCTGGCGCACTGCGTCTAGGGTTCCGGCACCAAAACGGTCCCGCCAGCGGTCCTCGGTGGAGCCGAGGATGCGGCGGTACTGGGCCTGAGCCGACTGTCCCTTGACGGTCAGGCGGGCCACCTGGCCCCGGGATGCCGAGGGGTCGTCGGTCACCTCGATGCAGCCGTGCCGTTGGAGGAATCCCACGGCCATGGCGTTGCCCTCCTTCGAGATGCCGGTCGCCTTGGGGAGGTCCCGGACGCGGACCCCGGAGGTGTCGAGGACCCGGAGGGTATTGGCGCTGATAGTGAGGGAGATCCTCGACTCGGCCTCGAAGTCGAGGGCGAAGCCCATCAGGGCCCGGGACAACAGCGTCGACAGGTCGGGTGGCGGACCGGCCCACCGGGCTAGGTCCGGCGTGCCCGGGTCGATGAGCCGGGTGGCGACCTTGCCGTTCTGGGTGGGGGCGACGACTGGGAGGTAGCGGGGGAGCGGTCTGTCGTACCGCGTGACCAACGCATCGAGGGTGCGGGCGAGCTCCTCGATGGCACTAGCGCCGAACCGCGATCGCCACCGCTCCTCGATGGTCGAGGCCAAGGGCCGCCAGGTGGCGGCGGCCCGACGCCCTGCGGGGGTGAGGCGGACCACCGAGTCGGCCGGGGCGGCGCCACCTTGCCCCTGGTGCGGCCAGGGGTCGACGGTCACGTACCGCCATCGCCGGAGTCCGGCCAGTGAGTCGCTGGTGGTGCACGACCGGAGGTGGATGTCCTCGACCCGGGTGCCCTCGTCGTCCACGTACTGCAGCACGTTGGCCCACATGGCCTGGGACACGAGCCATGGACCCCGTCCCGCCCGGGCGGACCCGGTGGTGGTGCGGTGGGGCATCTGGCGTTCCGCCTCGTTGTCGAACTCCACGGTGAATGCCACCAGGGCCTGGGACAGCAGCGTCGGCAGGGGCTGGCGACCGCTCATGGGCCGACTCAGTCGGCCGAGGTGTCGAGCTGGTCGACGAGCTTTTTCGGAGCCACGACCCGGTAGGCGTCCGTGCAGTGCTCGGCGATCTCGTCGGCGGCGATCCCGCGGTCGAGTCGGACGCCGATCCACCCTCTGGGGCCGACGTAGGGCGGTCGGAAGAACGTCTCTGGCTCCGCCTCCAGCAGGACCTCCTGCACACCGGGCCCGGCGGCACACCACAGGTGGGGGAAGTGGTTGTCGTGGTGACCGTCGATCCACGCGTAGACGAAGACGCTCTTGTCCCGGACGAAGAAGGCCGGCGTACCGTGACTGGGCCGCTCGGTCGCCTCGGGCAGCGCCAGGCACACTGTCCGGACGGTACGCAACGGGTCGATGAGGCGCCTGGCCACGTGCCCATGGTGGCATACCCAGCGGTGGGTCGGACGGGGTACTTGTCGCCGGCGGTGGGGACGTGTCAGAATGCAAGGACTATGCGAGTCCATCCGTTCGACCTCAACATCCTGGTACTCGTTTCGTAGCGCACACGACGCCTGCTCGCCGTGTGCGCTTTTCGACCTCCCCGAGTGGGAGGTCGTTTTCATGTCCCGGCACGATTTCCGCCGTGTGACGGCCGTTCACCCAGCCCACCCGATACCGCAGTCTCGACGCCAGCAGTAACCCAACACCCGTACGACAACCGCAGTACGACTCAGATGACAAGGGAGCACCCGATGGAACTGACCGGAGCACAGGCGCTGATCAAGAGCTTGGAGATGCAACAGGTGGAGGTGATGTTCGGGCTTCCAGGAGGGGCCATCCTCCCTGTCTACGACCCCATTCTCGACTCCTCCATCCGGCACATCCTGGTGCGCCACGAGCAGGGTGCCGGACACATGGCCGAGGGCTACGCCCAGGTCACCGGCCGGCCGGGGGTGGCCATGGTCACCAGCGGTCCCGGAGCCACCAACATCGTGACCCCGCTGGCCGACGCGTACATGGACTCGATCCCGCTCGTGGTCGTCACGGGACAGGTGGCCACCACGGCCATCGGCACCGACGCCTTCCAAGAGAGCGACATCACCGGCATCACCATGGGCATCACCAAGCACAACTGGCTGATCACTGACGTCCGGGACATCCCCCGCGTGGTGGCCGAGGCGTTCCACGTGGCCACGACCGGCCGCCCGGGTCCGGTGCTCATCGACATTCCGAAGGACATCGCCAACTCCCGTATGGAGTGGTACTGGCCCGAAGCCTCGGATCTCGACCTGCCCGGCTACCACCCCATGACCACCGGAGATCCGGCTCTCATCCGCCAGGCGGCCGAGCTGCTGCTCGCCGCCGAGCGCCCGATAATCTACGCCGGCGGGGGAATTCTTAAGGCCCGGGCCGCCGACGGACTGCGCGAACTGGCCGAGCGCACCGGTATCCCCGTGGTCACCACGCTCATGGCCCGGGGCTCGTTTCCCGACTCGCACCCTCTGTGCCTGGGCATGCCGGGGATGCACGGCAACTACACGGCGGTGACGGCCATGCAACGATCCGACCTCCTCATCGCCCTCGGAAGCCGGTTCGACGACCGAGTCACCGGACGGGTGGACGCCTTCGCCCCCGAGGCCAAGATCATCCATGTCGACATCGACCCGGCCGAACACAACAAGGTGCGGCGGGCCGACGTGGCCGTCGTCGGCGACTGTCGGCTGGTCATCGACGAGCTGCTGGTGGCCCTGACCGATCTGGGCCTTCCCCACTCCGAGGCCACGCGGGGCGGATCGGGTGGGGCTCCGAGTGACGCCGTCGCCGGGGCCACGGCTTCGCCGGGCTCGGCAGCCGATGCCCACCCACGGGACCGGCTCGTCCCGTGGCGCGCCCAGCTGAGCGAGTGGCAGCAGCGCTACCCGCTGGTCTACGACCAGCAGCCCGGGTCGGGAGCGCTCAAGCCTCAGTTCGTCTTGGAGACCCTTCGGGACGCCACCCCCGACGACACCATCGTCGCCTCGGGCGTCGGTCAGCACCAGATGTTCGCTTCCCAGTGGTGGCAGTTCGACTATCCCTACACCTGGGTCAACTCCGGTGGACTCGGCACCATGGGCTTCGCCGTGCCCGCTGCTATCGGGGCCAAGGTGGGCCGGCCCGACAAGATGGTGTGGGCCGTGGATGGCGACGGGTGCTTCCAGATGACGGCCCAGGAGTTGGTGACGGCCAGCTCCGAGCGCATCCCGGTCAAGATCGCCATCCTCAACAACGCCTATCTCGGCATGGTGCGTCAGTGGCAGGAGATGTTCTACGAGGAGCGCTACTCCGAGGTGTACCTGTCGCCTGACCTACCCGACTACGTGGGGTGGGCCGAGTCCATGGGGTGCGCGGGCATACGGGTGGAATCCACCGAGGAGGTCGCCTCGGCCATCGACAAGGCGAACAGCATCGATGACCGACCGGTGGTCATCGACTTTCGCACCGATGCCTTCGAGAAGGTCTTCCCGATGGTTGCGGCTGGAGCTTCCAACGACGACATCGTGGTTGATCCCTCGCTCACGCAGGGGGAAGGCCGGTGAGCGTGTACGGCGCCGACAAGCGCCATCACACTCTCACCGTCCTGGTGGAGAACAAGGCGGGCGTGCTCGCCCGGGTGGCCGGACTGTTCTCCCGGCGTGGGTACAACATCTTCAGCCTGGCTGTCGCCCCCTCGGACAACGAGCGCTTCAGTCGCATCACCATCGTCGTCGACGTGGAATCGGCTCCCCTCGACCAGATCATGAAGCAGTTGGACAAGCTCATCCCGGTGGTGTCGATCACCGAGCTGGACCCGGCACTCGCCCGGGAGCGGGAACTGTTGATGGCCACCCTCGAGGCCGGGCCCGCCACCCGGGGACAGATCATCCAGCTGGTCGGGGTGTTCGAGGGCAAGATCGTCGACGTCGGTCACGACCGGCTGACCGTGGCGCTCGAGGGCGCACCGACCAAGCTCGACGACTTCGAGGATCTGATCCGCACTTACGGGATCGTGGAGATGCAGCGGACCGGGCGCGTGGCGTTGCCTAAGCTGGACCGGTCCGGAGAACACGGGCCGCTCCATCTGGCGGAACCCCCGAACGGACACCACACAGAAAAGGCAGGTTGAACACGATGGCCACGCTGTACTACGAGAAAGACGCCGACCCGAGCCTCATCGGGAATCGGAAGGTGGCGGTGATCGGATACGGGTCACAGGGCCACGCCCATGCCCTCAACCTGTCCGAGAGCGGGGTGGACGTCCGCGTCGCCCTGCGCGAGGGATCGAGTTCGAGGCAGAAGGCCGAGGAGGCGGGGCTGCGGGTGCTGTCGGTCGCCGAGGCCACCGAGGAGGCCGACGTGATCATGGTCCTCCTTCCTGACACCGAGCAGGCTGCGGTGTACGAAGCGGAGATCGCCCCCCACCTGAAGGCCGGCGACGCCCTGTTCTTCGCCCACGGCTTCAACATCCGGTTCGGTCTGATCAACCCGCCGGCCGACGTCGACGTGGCCATGGTGGCCCCGAAGGGCCCAGGGCACCTTGTCCGCCGCACGTACACCGAGGGCGGCGGCGTCCCCTCGCTGGTGGCTGTGTCGGCCGATCCCTCGGGCCAGGCCCACGATCTTGCCCTGTCCTACGCCCATGCCATCGGTGCGACCCGCGCCGGGGTCCTGGACACCACCTTCGACGAGGAGACCGAGACCGACCTCTTCGGTGAGCAGGTCGTCTTGTGTGGCGGACTGACTGCCCTCGTCCAGGCGGGGTACGAAACGTTGGTGGATGCGGGCTACCAACCCGAGTCGGCCTACTTCGAGTGCCTCCACGAGCTGAAGCTGATCGTCGACCTCATGTACGAGCAGGGCATCAGCGGCATGCGCTTCTCCATCTCGGACACGGCGGAGTATGGCGATCTGACCCGGGGCCCGAGGGTCATCAACGATGCGGTCCGCGAAGAGATGAAGGCCATCCTCGGTGAGATCCAGGACGGCACCTTCGCCAAGGAATGGGTGGCCGAGAACGCCAACGGTCGCCCGAACTACAAGGCCCTGCGCCAGGCCGGCTTCGACCATCCCATCGAGAAGGTGGGTGCGGACCTGCGGGACATGATGCCCTTCGTCACCGCCGGCAAGCAGAAGATTCAGGACATCTCGGGCGGCTGAGGGGTCCGATCACCCCGACGGGGCGTCGAGGGCCCTGCCGAGCCGGCCGACGCGTTCCCGTACCAAGGCGGGGACGAGTTTCTGCTCAGATGGACACAGGTCGATCAAGGCCACCGCCTCCATGGTGTTGAACGTCGCCACCTTGGCTGGGAGGTGGGTCTGGGGCTCCACGCCCCGGGCCCCGACGACCAGGTCGAGGAGCGCGTTGTCGATGCCTCCACCCCGCCGCAGGAAGGCGCAGAACGCCGTCCCGTCGGTCAGCATGGCCCTGAGGGCGACGTTGCCCTGCTGCTGGACGTAGTCGGCCAGGTCGGTATCGGCTTTGGCTACATCGGCGAGGTACCTGGTGTCTTGGATGGGGGTGGTCCGGGGAGCGACCAGACGGTCCTTCCCGCCGGTGTCCGCCGGTGAGCCGACCGAAGAGCTGGGGCTGCTCGTCGTGTCTGCGCCGGCCCCTCCAGCTCCCGCCGACACGCCGACGGTGACCAGGACGACGAAGGCCGCCGCGGCACGGACCCGAGTGAACCGGCTGGTCGGTCTCAATCGTTCTCGACCTGGTAGTCCCACTTGGCCACGATGTGGGTTCCGTCGGGGGCCCAGCGCATCAGTCCCTCACCCACCGGCATGACGGCGCGGACCTGAAAGGTCAGATGCTGGCCGGTGTGCAACGAAGTGGGAGGGGCGGGCCGCCCGGGCACGAGATAGGGCTTGTAGGCCGTCTGGGAGTGGTCGATGGAGTCGAAGTCGGCCACCGAGATGGGGACAGTGCCGTGAACACGAGTGAGTGAGATGGTCCACGTGCACGTCGTGTAGCTCTGTTGCACGGGCAGTCCCTCACCGGGAACCAGCGGTCCCCGGACGACGGCCAAGGCCGAGAAGGTCGGGGTCCGGACCTCGACGAAGTCTCCCTCGATGGTGAGGGCCGGACGGGCGATCGTCCCCACAAATGTCTTGTCGACCGGATGGTCGAGCTGTTGTTTGGGTAGCCATGAGGCCGGATCGGCCAGGTTCGGATGGGGCCGGACCACCAGGCCATCGATGCCCCAGCCGAGAACCCCGGCCAGGATGGCCAGGACCACGACGACCACCACGGAGCGGGCGCCCGAAGAGCCGGGCCTGGTGGCCCGGCTCCTCGGGACAGGTGCGAGGGTCGCCTCCATCAGGTGGTGGATCCGCTTCGGCGACGGCGCATCACCAGGTAGCCGCCGATGAGCAGGATGCCCAGGACGGGGAGGGCCACCGCCCAAGGCGCCTCGGGTGTACCGGTCCCCGGGTTCGGATTGAATCCGTTGCCGCTCGGCGAGCTGAACACGTCGGCCCCGAACGAGGTGAGACCCGTCTGGGCGGCGTAGCCGATGTGCCCGAGGCCATCGAGGCCGCCACAGACGGTGCGTCCGGCCGGGTAGGTGATCGACACATCGGTCACCGTGCCCGAACAGCTCGAGACGTCGAAGAGATCCTCCATGGTGCGCAGCCAGCTGTAGTGGTTGTAGTTCGTCGTCGACGAGGTTCCCGGAGTGATGTACGGGCTGATGAGCACGCTTCCCGTGCGGCCACCGCCCGGGGTCGCATCGGTGGCGTCCCACAGCGGGTCCGCCGTGTCCCCGGCGGGCAAGTTGGTGGGGTCACCCTCGGCGCTGAGCACGACCTTGGTCACCGTGCCGCTGAGCGGGACCGGGTTGCCGGCATCATCGACGGCCACGAACGACGCGGCCACCGTCGGCCCTCCACTGTTGGAGGGGTTGGCGGCACCGGTGTCCGACACCGTCCCGACGAACAGGCCGTTCGGAAAGTCCGTCGCGAACGCCGGCGTGCCCGAGACCACCGGCGTCCCATTAATGGTGATCGAGGTGATGGCCCGGCCGGTGTCGTCACCAACGAGCGCCGGATTGCCACTGGCTGGAGCGGGATAAGCGACCGTGCTCGAGCCGCCGCCGCCGGTCACGGTGTCGGTGCGGGCACCGGGACTGGTACCCGATCCGCCCCGGACGATGCCGGGCACACAGTCCGCAGGAGTCAGCGGGCTGAGGCTGGTGCACACCGGCGGCCGGTCGATAAATGAGTTGTTGCCCGGGCCCGGGAACAGCTGGCGTCCCGACCCGTCGGTCCCCAGTGTGGAGTTGGGGCCGTAGGGCTCATCGGTGACGTTGGTGCCATTGATGTTCTCACCGGCGGCATCGGCCGACACGCCGTAAGCGCCGAAGATTGAGCCGGCACCCGGGGCGGTGGAGCCAGAGGTCCCGTAGGTCGGCGCGTCGCCCGGCGCGGAACTCTGCGGGGAGGAGGTCCCCTGCCCAGCAGGCATGGACGGGTTGCCCGACACGGTGCTGGAGTTGGTCAACACGTTGTTGAAGCTGTTCCCCGAGTAGGTGAACGATGGTTCGCCCTCGTCGAAGGTGATGTCGATGAGCCCGTGGGCGTAGGCGGCCGACTGCTCGATCAGCGGGCACGTAGTAGGCCAAGAAGAGATCCGAGGCGTAGAGGCCGCCCGTGAAGTTCCTCGGTGTGGTGGCCTCGGGGTCGTCGGCCGGGAGCCCGGCCGGGTCATAGATGGGGTCGTTGAGGTTCACGGTCCCGTCCATGTTGAGCCCGAACGCCCCCGAGAGATTGTTCCCCTTGCAGGTGGTGTCGTGGGCGTCACTGCAGTTGTCCGGGGTGATCCAGCTGAACTGCGGCACTGTGTTGGCCGTCAGGTCGTGGATGAGGCCGTGGTTGGGGTCATCCAGGTTGGCAATGTGGTTGCTGTCGCAGTTGGTCCCACCGGACGGCTCGGTCAGCGGTGTGCCCATGGGGTATCCCGCTCCACCCCCGGTCAGCGAGGCAAACCACGGGAACGGGAAGTGCTTGGCCACGTACTGGTCGGAGTACTGGGGGTTGTTGGCCGTCCCGGTCCCGGCCACCAGGGACGCCGCCGTGTAGCTGTTCACGTCCGAGGGGAACCCGGCGGAGCCGTTGAGGAAGGTGGGGTCGGACGCCGGGTTGTTGGCCGTCGTACCGGGACCGCCGCAAGCGGCATCGTCACGGTTGGGAACGCTGTCGGAAACGAACGAGGGTGATCCTATGGGCTGGGCTCCCCCGAGGTCCTGGGCGTAGCCCTTCCAGCTCACTCCGGCCGCGTTGAACTGATCGAAGAGCGTAGGGATGTCCGTCGGGTAGGTGCAGCCGTTGGTCGTCGACGGGGTCGTTCCCAGTGGGGCGTTGGCACCGAGCGAAGAGACGACCTGGCCGTAGTTCCAGTTCGGGGAGTCCGAACCAACGGATCCCGTAGTGGTGATGGTGGCGTTGGAACCGAACGGCGAATCGACGCTGCTGCAGTCTTCTTGGACGTCCTCTTGGGGCGATTGACCCGAGGCCATGGCGATGTAGTTGTCCTGGCTGGAGTGGCCGGTGCCGTAGTAGTTCTTGAGCAGGACACCCTCCGAAGGCAGGGTCTGCCACAGGTACGAGTTGGCGTTGAGGCCGGTGAAGGTCTCGTCGTAGGACTTGTTCTCCAAGATGATCAGCCATACGTGCTGGATCGACCCCGGTGTGAGAGTGCCGACGGTGTCGGGCCCGGGACTGGACGCTGACGCGGTCCGTACGGGTACGGCGATGGCCAACGCGGCTACGGCTACGGCGCCGGCCACCGCGGCGAGGCGCCGTCGACGCGTGGTCTTCGTGAGGGTTTTCATAAGGACCGTCTTAACAAGCCGTCGGTGACAAGAGCTCCACGGGAAAGTGATCTGTTGGTCAGCGACGGTGAACGTTGCGCACAACTGCGTGACGACGACGCGAACTCGCGGGCGGGATGCGGGATCCACTCGGGGGACCGGGTCTCGAACTAGCGGACCGCGATCGTCCGTGCGATCGATCTGCCTGTGGACGTCGAGCCAGGAGGCCGCCTCCGTGGCTCGTCCACCGTCACCAGAACTTACCGCTTGTAGATGGTCGAAGTAGTCGGTTCGAACGCGCTGCGTGTCGATCTGATGGCCTGGTGTAGGAGTTCGCGAAAGCGTCGCGAAGGCGTCGCACAAGGAACCCAAGAGATCACGGGGTGTTCAAAGAATCGTGACCCACGGTTCATCCGCACTCCGTACCGTCGTCGCTGTCAACGATCAACATCGCCGGGAGCCCAACCACTCCCAGGATTGGAGCCCCGTGCCCCAGAACAGACGCTCCCGCCGCATCGTCACCCTTGCCCTCGCCGTCGCGGCCCCGATGGGGTTGCTGGTCGGTCTGGCCGGCCCGGCCTCTGCTGGTCCCAGCGGTTTCACGCCCGGTGACGTGGTCGTCGAGCAGGTGGGAACGGTGGGTGGCTACAACGGAGTATCGGGAGCGGCCCCCTCTAGCAGCTCAGGGGTGGTGTCCCTGTGGGACTACAGCACGGCGGGGACCCCAAGCGGTTATGTCGACTCCTTTCCTTCAACCACATCGTCGGACACCTCGACGTCACACGCGCTCGTTGACAGTGGTTCAGCCACCTACAACGGAGAAATCTCTCTGTCCGCCGATGGCCAGTACATCTATGTGAGCGGCTACGACGACAACACCGCCGTAACCAAGCTGACGTCGACCGTGGGGGTACCCCGCACGGTTGGGATCGTCTCGTCCTCAGGGGTGATCGACACCTCGACGGCACTCACCAAGAACTCCTCGGACACGACACCGCCCAATCTGACGGCCAACGGCGTCAACTTCCGTTCGGCCACCGGCACGACCGGGGGGACCTCCCCCTTCTACTCCGGGGGAGACGACGGCCTGGCCATCTCGCCGGACGGAGCCACCAGCGCTACGAGCCTCAACAGCGACGGGATTCACCAGCTGGCCATTGCCGGAGGCCAACTGTACGAATCGACCGCCACCAGCATCGACCAGGTCGGCTCGGGAATTCCCACCAGTGGCACCCCCTCGGACGCCACGCTCATCGCCGCACCACCCACCAAGTTCGAGCCCGCCGGCTTCGCCCTGGTCACGGTGGGTTCGGCCACTTCGCCCAATGTCCTCTATGTGGCTGACACCGGCAATGGCGCCGTCGAGAAGTTCGTCTTCAACGGCACGACCTGGGTGCTGACAGGATCGGTCGCCGTCTCCGGCGTGACGGGGCTGGCCGCCAGCGTCAGTGGGTCCACGGTGAATCTCTACGTCACCAACCAGGCCGACCTCTTCGGACTGGTTGACGCGTCTGGGGCGACGGGCACCCTCACCTCGGCGGCGAACATCCTGGCGGCCGCACCGACAGGGGAGGCCATGAAGGGCGTCGTGCTGGCTCCGATCGATCTGAGCACGGGCAACAACCTTCCCGAGTCGCCGTTCATCGTGCTGCTGCCCGTGCTGGCCGTGGCCGGCCTGGCCGGATACGTGGCCTTCCGCCGCCGCAGCACGGCCTCCTAACCCGACATCGAATTCCAACATGCCCACCCGCTTGCCCTGAATCGAGGCCGCTACCGCGATGCGCCGCACTCTTCTCCTCATGACTGCAGTCATCGTCACCGTGCTGCCCCTGGCCACGCTGGCGAGCGGCACGGCCGGAGCCGCCGACTTCACCGCGCTCACCCCGGCTCTGGCCACCATCACCAACGGATCGACCGCCGCTCCCTGGAACGAGGCCCAGGGCGACCCTGAAGGGACGGCCTATCCCCAGTCGGACCTGCTGCCGAGCTTCCTGCCCGGGGGCGCGACGGCGGGGACGCCGGCCGAGCCCAATGTCGCCGTCTACCCCGGCTCGGGCAGCGGTAGCGCCGGGGTGGCTCCCTACCCAAGCGGGGTAGTCGGCACGCCCGGGCCCCTGGACGCCTACTGCGGATCTGGCGACACCCTGGCCGAATCGACGGGTTCGCCCGCCCGGCAGCCGGGCGGCACCACTCTGCCCCTCGCTCCTGCCTACTTTCCGCACATCGTCCGCACCGGCCCGACCGATCTGACCGGCTACTTCGACTACCGCCCGAAGGACGCGGATGAGGCCATCGTGGTAGCCACGTCCACCGACAACGGCCAGGACTGGACCTACCAGGGGGAGGCACTCGAACAGGACCAGGGTTACTGCCCCTCGGGCGATGTCAACGACGACGGCGAAGGCCACCCGAACGTCCTCACCGTCGGGGGGACGACCTATCTCTATACGTTGCAGCGGCCGGCCGGGGACAACAATGGGGTGGGCATGATCGTTCACGCCCTGACCTCGAGCGGCCCCGACACACTGGCCGGACTCCCCAGCAAGGAGCAGGTGGGGGTCGATCCCGACGCCTTCGCCACTACCGGCACCCTGGTACCGACAACTGGTGGCACCCCGGTGACCCTGTCGGTCAACGAGACCGGCGTGGTCAACTCGCCCGAGCAGCTGGTGCCGGGACCGTTCGTCGACCTGACTCAGACGCCGGTGCCGACGGCCAGTTCCATCATCACCTGCACGGGGGTGGGCGCCTCAACGCTCACGGGCTGCACGGCGGCCGTCGCCGGAGGGGAGACCATCTCTAGTGGTGATCTGATCGAGCAGGTCATCGGGACGGTGACTACGGCAGAGACCATTCCCAAGGGACCGAACAACACCATCGGCACCGGAGGCCTGGCCAGCCTCCCCGTAGCCTTCGAGGACAATGTCACGTCGACGATCCTCAACAACAACGCGCCCAACCGGGTGTACGTGAACGGGGAGGCGGTGTACTGCGTGCAGTCCAACGCGAACCAAACCACCAAATTGGAGAACTGCTCCACTGGAGGAGAGGGATCGGCGCTCAGCGCAGCGGTTGGTTCGCCGGTGACGTCCGACCCGGTGGTACCGGCCACCGCCCAACAGACCAGCGGGCTGGTGGCTCCGGACGGGATCGTGGGTGTGCTGCCCGCCTACCCCGGAGCGCCTTCAGGGTCGACCATCGTTCTGTACACCGAGAAGCTGCTCAACTACTTCGTGGCCGGAATCACCAATACCGCCGGCAGCTACAGCTCGTCGACCGGAAGCACCATCTCCGTTTTCGCCAACGGCAATACCGCCACCACCCTCGGTAGCCCCTCGGCGGGCAGCCCGGTCACCGTTGACGTGGCCGATGACACCAAGTCGATGGTGATTCAGGCCACCTGCACGGGACTGACCGTGGGCTCGGCCGGGTCGTCCATCTCCAGCTACGCCTCACCACTCATCGATACCCTGACCGGCTGTACGGTGCCTGTGGCGGACGGCGGCGATGCCTACAGCGCCAAGGACCAGATCGGTGCGCCGGGGGCCGCGCTCGAATCACCGGGCACCCTGGCCAAGACAGGCGAGGGCTCGACCAACCAAGACAAGCTGTACAAGAACAACGAGGACCTGACCGTCCTGCGGGTGGCGTACACCACCGACGGCGTTAACTTCTCGACGTCAGGCCTGGCCAACGGTGGAGTGATCAGCGGCCAAGGGACCGAGGGTTCGAACTACAACGACATCAATAGTCCGAGCTCCACGGTTGATCCCCCCGGCGGACCCAATCAGTACGGGGCTCAGGGAACGGCTCTGGCGACCGAGATGCGCTGGGTCGGCTCGGCGGGCTCCATCATCACCGACACATCGAGCGGCAGCCCGGTGTACGAACTATTCCTGTCCGGGGCATGGGCCGTGGACGGAGACAGTGACGCTTTCAATCAGATCTACGAATCCACGTCCACCGACGGCGAGCACTGGTCGATGCCGGTCTCGGTGATCAGCACCGACTACACCTTCTCGGCGTCGTCCGCCCAGGACGCCAACCCGAACCGACCCCTGGGGATTTCTGCCTACTACTCGGGCCGGGCCTATGGGCCGAGCGTGGTTTCGAACGGGGACGGCTCGTTGACCATGGTCTTTGCCGGCTACCGGATCCCGAAGACGATCGCCGCCGCCGGGACGGTCCTGGGGACCGACGGCTCCGATTTGTACACCATCGGTAGCAGTGATCCCGCGCTGTACCGAAACATCCTGGTGGTCACCCTCGATCCGTCAACGCCCAATGGTGGCGAAGCTCCCGAAGCACCAGTCGTGCTGCTGCTGCCGGTGGTCGCCGTGATCGTGGGCGGCGCCTCACTCCTTAGTGTCCGGCGCCGGGCTCGAAGCCGAATGGCGGGCTGAGCGGCGCCCAGCCGTGCTGTCCAAGGGATGCGGCGACTCGTGAGCGAACAGGTGCGAACGGCGTGGGACTGGACCCTTGTCGGATTCTCCGACGAGGCGCGACGCCCGTCGGCCACCGGGTCGAAAGTACTCCCCCCCCCCCAACTCTAAAGCCGCGGCCAACGACCTACACGTACCGCTTGCGCACACTCGCTCTCGCGAGGACGGTGATGCCCAACACCAGAGCCACCAGCGTGGCCACCACCAATCCTGCCGCTAGGTAGGACTGAGACGAGCAGGGCGTGATGGTGATCTTGGCCACAACCCCATCGGGTGGCTCGAGCGGTCAAGGGGGGCAACCGTCTGATCGCTCGCCGTTGGAGGAAGGCCGTTGTGGTGAAGAAGATGCCGAACACCAGACCGACCGCCAGCACGGTGACCAGCACCAAGTCGTTCGTCGACATGATCGTCCCCTGCTATCGGATCGACCGAAGAACACCAACGCCGCAAGCGAGAGGTGAGCCACGAGTTCACCGTCTGTTCACCGCAGGCAGAAGGCACTCACCCCCGCTTCGTCGCACGTCCGTAGCGGCACCGGCCTGTGATGGTGTCGACGAATCCGGCAAGGAATGGCGGTCAGCGAAGCTCCCTGCCTACGGGTGCCGCGAGCTGTGGAACAACTACTGACAGGGACTCCTGCCGCCATTCAGAGCCACCGTGAAGAGTGCTCCGTTTAGCCCGAGGGCGTTATCGGCCGTACAGAACTCGGCGGTGGTCTCTGGGGCGTATTCGGCATTGAATATCGCCTTGTGGCCTTCGTAGCTGGCTAGATAGATACAGGTGCTGTACTGATTGCATTGCTCGGTAAGAACGGCGTCGGCCAACGGTTCCATGTCCGAGGCGTATGTGTCGCCGGTGTCGTCGGGATTCTTGATGATCCAGCCGAGCCCGAGACTGTGCATGTAGTCCGCCAGGGCTGTCATGTACTGCTCTTCGGCGACCTTGGTGAAGGTAAAGCCAGTCGATCCCTCGCCGCCGGTATAGGTCTCGTCCAGATCCGTCTCCACGGCGTCGAAGCCCTTGGCTGCACACTGCTGGTTGATCATCGACTCGATGATGGAAACCGTGGCTGGGCTGGTGATGTTCAAGAAGTACTCCGGATAGCCGTTCACCTTGTTACCCAATACGCCAGCAGCCTGGAGTTGGGTAAAGTACGACGTCGGAATTCCTTCGTCGGCGGCGCTGTCATAGTTTCCGACAGCACCCACCTCGATGTAGCAAATGACATGATCGCCTACCGCATGAAGCGCGGTGACCGTGGACTTCGGGTTCTCGACGCCGTCGATGTCGTAGACCACCGGGTTGGGTGCCGGCTGACCGTTGGGCAGGGTCGCGTTGGTGCCCATATCGCTTGCACTGGTCAGGTCCAACGGGTGGTCGAGCTCCCACTGCCATGCCTGGCTACCAAGAGGTGGAACCCACCAGGATGTACTCGTCGTGGCAGGCGGGTTACCAGTTGGCTGACTTCCGGTCGACGGGTCCGTGCTTCCGGTGGACGGGTCCGATCCCGTGGGCGCCCGCCCACCAGTCGAGGGCGGCATCGTGGTTCCCGGTGTGTCGCCCAGCGTCGAAGACGGCGAGGAGGCGACCGGAGTCCCCGACGACGGGCTTCCTGTGGCGCGAGTACCGATGCACTTCACATCCAAACCCGATCTCGTGCGATGCGAGATAGCCAGCCACTTGCCACCACAGGTGATGTGGTCGGTCTCTCCGGGTTGCATGACGAAGCCGGGACCGGCCACACCGGCCGCGACGCCATAACTGACGCCCAGGACGAGGAGGCAGGTGGCAAGAACCATGACTCCCTTGCGCCATATGCCATCAATACCGTTCCGTCTCATTCGATTCCCCTCGTAACGGTCGGGTCAAGCCGCCGACGCGTTGGAATATACGGTCCCGCCCATCACCGGACCACACCGACCCTTACGCGTTGTGGCGTCTCGACTACAGCCCAGGCACCGATCGGAACGCCCGTATCGCAGTATTCACATTGAGGTCGTGCGGCGTTCACGGAGTGGCTATTCATCTTGACGCGCTGGCCTTGCGTACCGACCGGCGCCGCGTTCTCCAGGGCTGGGTTCGTGTCGCCAAACGTTCATCAGTTCGTGAAGTGAGGATTACTTGGTCGGACAACACTGAGACGGTGATCAGGATCCACAGGCCCGACACTCGGGGAATCGAGGACGTGTCTGAGCTCGACATGACCCGGTGGCTCGACGAGCGCCGGGTGTGAAACGGAACGAACGGGGCCACCGAAACACGGCGCTGGGCCTAGTGCTCATCGCGAGCTGCCTGGCGGCTGTCTCCCCGGGCGGGATCGCTGGGGCAAAGAGCGCCGGCCCCTCGGGAAGTCAAGTCCCTGACTCGGCCGTAGCGATCGGGGCTCACGCCACGGGTTCACCGTTCTCGAGCGGGCAGATCATCGAGGTCTCGATCCCGGCCAATCCGGTGTTGCCGGCCGATGGATTTGCCACCATCTACGAGTGTGCCGATCCCGATGGCCTTCCGGACAACGATCCGACATCGATGTCCGCAGATCAGTGCGATCCGCTCACTATTCAGGGAGACACGGTCCACATCCAGTCTGACGGGTCAGTCGACTATATGAACTATGAGCTGTTCTCGCTCCCGAGCACTGACTCGAGCGCCAACGGCCTCGGCGAATCCTCAGAGAGCACGCCGATCTGTGACACCGAGCACGAATGTGTACTCCTGATCAGCGGGATGCCTACGTTCGGAGCGCTTCCCTCCCTTTCCGATCAGCTGGCCGGACCTCACTATTTCTCCCAACCCTTTGAGGTCGCCCCCGATGTCGACGACACCGGGGCCGATCCGGGAGACGGCACTCCTGAAGTCCCCTTTGCTCTCGGCCTGCCTGTGTTGGCGTTTGGACTCATGGGCAGAGCTGTGTTTGTCCGACGTCGAGCGAATCGTCAATCAGAGGAGGCGAAGTGAACGAAGAGGGCTGGTACCTAGATCCGTACGGTCGGCATGAGGCTCGCTGGATGTCCGCGGGAGCTCCCACGGCTCTGGTCCGTGACGGCGCGGTGGAGTCTCAAGACCCACCGCCCGAAGGGACCATCCCGGCCGACATGGAACCATGGCGCCCGAATCCATCCCCCGACGGGAGTGACCTGATTCGGGCGGACGATGCCGAGCTGCAGGAGTTCGATCCAAAGAAGCTGACCGACGCCGCCTCGATCGGTGTGGATGAATCCACGTTCTGATCACCACTCGTTTGATCTTCACGTGAGGATCCGTAGCGGTCAGAGGAGCAAGCACCGACCTCTCGGACAGTGAAATATCAAACACTCAAAGTAATGACATTGGCGCTCGGAAGTTTGTCGCCGGTATCGTCACTCTTCGTGGCCGTGCCCTCTGGAGCAGCGCAGTTGGGAGCAACCGTCGAGCTCGGTTCCGAGGTCTTCGACCTGCGGTTCTATGGATCGGACGACATGCTTGTTCCTGCATGGTGGATCGGGGTATTCGACGACTCCGGCGAGTTGCGTAAGACCGCCATTTCTCCGAGGCCGGACCTGTCGCCTATCGATCTGACCCTGTGGTTGCGCCCCATTGTCGGACTTGACGCCGCAGAAGAGTTGGTACGGCTTATCGCTGAGGCGGTGGCACGAAAGTCCTCCGAACGGACGACCTCCGAGCGCCAGACGGCCGACGCCCAACCGTAGAGCTCGGATACTCCACCGCAGAGCGGTGTGGAGTTGGCGATGATCATCATCGGGAGAACTTCGGTTCCTAGGGTGACCGCCCGGCGTGGACCAGACACTCCTTATTGAACCTGTGTTCTCGCGTTTGACCAGCGGGGTCGTACGGTGAGAGCTACTATAAGACCACGCTAAGTAGTCGACCTGACGGTTTACGTGCTGATGGGACGGCTCCTGTGACATCGATGTGAACCCCGGCGATTACGTGCCGCAAAGTTCATCTTTCTGTCAGGCAATGAGAGTGTTCAACGCCATGCCCGTCGGCGATACTCCCAAAGATGTACTGCTCGAAGTGGAATTTCTTCCGTCGAGTAGTGGCGGCTGGAGCTGTTTCGGCGGGCGCACTGGCCCTACTCTCAGGCGTGGCTGGCGCGGCGTTCCCCGGAGTCAATGGAGCCATCGTGTTCCAGAGCACTCGAGGTGCCTCCGCAGGCGGCTGCCAATACGGCAGCACCAGCGAACTCTTCGTGAAGCTGACCGTCTCACCGTTCACCGTGCCCCAACTCGACTGTACGGGAAGCACTGACCAACACCCCTTTGTTTCGCCCGACGGCAGCGAGGTGATCTTCGCCAGTAATCGAAGCGACGGCGTGGACTTCGAGCTGTTCACCATGCCGCTCTCCACCGATGGCACCGCCTCGGGCACCCCGACCGATGTGTCCCAGAACCTTCCCAGCGGGGCCAGTGACGACTACCCCTCATGGGCCCCGGCAGGGCCTGGGGGTCAGAACCGGATCATCTTTCAGAGCACCAGGGGTGGTGGCCAACCCGAGCTCTACACCGAGGACCTCGACACGCCTGGCTCGGTCACCCCGGTGTTCTCTCCGTCCCAGACCCAGACGTTCAGCGATACCCAGCCGGTCTACGATCCGTCCAACCCCAACGAGATCGCTTTCGTGCGCACGCTGGGCAGCGGCAAGAGCCAGATCTATACCTATAACTTCAGCACCCAGGCCCTGATCAACCTGTCAGCGGCCGACGGCGACCAGAACTCGAACGATTCCAAGCCAGACTTCGCCCCCACCCTCGACGGGAGTGGCGTCCAGGTCATCGTCTTCCAGTCCGACCGACCCACTCCAAACGCCCTGAACGGACCTTGCGTCGGCACGCAGCTGTACACCACGGGTGACCAGGCCGGCTCTCCGGTCAAAGCGGTCTTCCAACAGCTGACCGGTAGTCCACCCCAGCCCAACGGGGTTCAAGAGTGCGCGACTTCCAAGGACTCCGTCCAAGTGGCCACCGGCACCAAGGTGGCGGTGGAGAATCCCGTATTCTCACCCGACGGGACGCAGATCGCCTTTGACCAACTGGCCAGCCCACCGAGTGCCGGCACCACACAGGACGTGTTCACGGGGTACTCGGTTCCCTTCTCAGGAGGCGTGGCCGAGACGGGGTCCCTGGTCGACCTGACGCCGAATTTCGCCACTGATCAGGCACCGACCTGGGCGCCCATCGGTCCGGGCACGGGAACTCCCGAAGTCCCGAACACGCTGCTGTTGCCGGTGGTCGGTGGAGGGATCACCGGTGCGACCGTCCTCGTCACCCGACGGCGCCGCCGATCTCACGACCGATCTCCCGCCGACGTCGCCTCCTAGTCGAGCACACCTGGCGCTTACTCAGCCCCGGCACTCAGGCGCGATGGGCTGGCTACCGCGACTCAGCTGAGGGCGCCCACCACATAGTTGATGGAGGCGCACAGCGAGGCGATGTCCTCGGGGTCGATGGCCGGGAACATGGCGATGCGCAACTGGTTCCGGCCGAGCTTCCGGTAGGGCTCGGTGTCGACGATGCCGTTCCTCCGAAGTACGGCCGCCACCGTGGCTGCGTCGATCGAATCGTCGAAATCGATGGTGCCGACCACGTGGCTGCGGTCCTGCTCGCGGGATACGAACGGAGTGGCGAAGTCGGAGTTCTCGGCCCATGTGTAGAGGGTCTCGGCGGACTTGTCGCACCGTCCGGCCGAGAACGCCATTCCTCCGTTGTCGTTGAACCAACCGACCTGGTTGTCGAAGAGGAACAAGGTGGCCAACGCGGGTGTGTTGTAAGTCTGGTCGAGCTTCGAGTTGTCGAGGGCGATAGTCAGGTCCATGGAGGCAGGCACCCAGCGTTTGGTGGCGGCAATCGCCGCGATCCGATTCTGGGCCGCCGGCGAGAGCAGGGCGACCCACAGCCCACCGTCCGACCCGAAGCACTTCTGGGGCGCGAAGTAATAGGCGTCGAACTGGTCCGGATCGACCGGGAGCCCTCCTGCGCCCGAAGTCGCATCCACGGCCACCAGACCCCCACCTTGGGCGGGATCGGCGACCCCGTCAGGTCGGGCGATGGTCATCATGACCCCGGTGGACGTCTCGTTGTGCGTGAGGGCGTAGAGGTCGATGTCCTCATGGGCGACCGTCGTCGGATGGGTTCCCACCTCGGAGGTGATGATCTCCGGATCGTCGAGATGGGGTGCCTCCTTGGCCGCCGTGGCGAACTTCGAAGAGAACTCCCCAAACGTCAGATGCTGACTCTTGCGGTCGATCAGCCCGAAGGTGGCCGCATCCCAGAAGCAGGTGGTTCCGCCATTGCCGAGGACCACCTCGTAGCCTTCAGGGAGGGAGAACAACTGGGCCAGACCCTCACGGAGGCTGCCCACCACCGACTTGACCGTCTTCTGGCGGTGGCTGGTCCCGAGGAACCGATCGGCCGCCTCGGACAGGGCCGCCACCGCCTCGGGTCGCACCTTGGAAGGTCCCGACCCGAACCGCCCGTCGCCAGGCAGCAGGTTCTTGGGGATGGTGATGTCAGGGGTGTCAGTCACGTATGGAATCATGGCACCATGGCCATCCACACTGAAACCGGCCCTGCCCGGACTCCCTGCCGTGGGGCGGCGGCACGATGACCGGACAGCGAATCTCCAAGCGGATCGCCGCCGTCTCCCCCTCGGCCACCCTGGCCGTGGACGCCAAGGCCAAGGCCCTCCAGGCTCAGGGCGAGAGTGTCATCGGCTTCGGGGCCGGCGAGCCCGACTTTCCCACACCCGAGCACATCGTGGCCGCCGCCGAGGTGGCCTGCCGCGACCCCAGAACCCACAAGTACACCCCGACCGCCGGGCTACCCGAGCTTCGTGAGGCGCTGGTCGCCAAGACCCGGCGTGACTCGGGCCTCGAGGTCACGGCCTCCCAGATCCTCGTAACCAACGGTGGCAAGCAGGCCATAGCCAACTCCTTCGCCGTCCTGTGCGACCCGGGCGATGAGGTCCTCGTGCTCGCCCCGTACTGGACGACCTACCCTGAAGTCATCGCTTTGGCCGGTGGGGTCCCGGTGGTCATCGCCACCGATGCCGCCAGCGGCTTCCGGGTCACCCTGGACCAGTTGCAGGCGGCCTACACGCCACGAACGAAGGTGTTGTTGTTCGTGTCCCCGTCGAACCCGACGGGCGCGGTCTACCCCAAAGCGGAGATCGAGGCCATCGGGCAGTGGGCGGTGGAGCGCGGCCTGTGGGTCCTGACCGACGAGATCTATGAGCACCTGGTCTACGGGGGGGTAGAGCACCACTCCATGCCCGTACTGGTTCCCGAGCTGGCCGACCACTGCATCGTGGTCAACGGGGTGGCCAAGACCTACGCCATGACCGGCTGGCGAGTGGGCTGGATGATCGGGCCCACCGACGTGGTGACGGCGGCCACCAACCTGCAGTCACATGAGACCTCGAACGTGGCCAACGTCTCCCAACGGGCGGCCCTGGCCGCGGTGGCCGGGGACCTCGAGGCGGTGGCCATGATGCGGGCCGCTTTTGACCGCCGGCGCCTGACCATCCACTCCATGCTCAACGAGATCGACGGCGTGACATGTGTTCTGCCCGAAGGGGCCTTCTACGCCTTCCCCTCCGTGGACGGTCTGTACGGCCGCGAGATCCGAGGGCGCACCGCGCAGTCCAGCACCGAGCTGGCCGAGCTGGCCATCGACGAGGCCAAGGTGGCCGTGGTTCCCGGCGAGGCCTTCGGGGCACCGGGGTATTTCCGCATGTCCTACGCCCTGGGCGACGAGGACCTGGTCGAAGGGGTCTCCCGCCTGGCCAAGTTGTTCGCCGAGGCGAAATGAGGCCCGGCTCCGCTCCGGGCTCTGCGATGTTCTTCCAGCGAAAGGAACCCCATGGGTAGGGTGCTCGTCACCGAGAAGTTGGCTCAACCGGGCCTCGATTTGATGGCCGCCGCCGGCCACGAGGTCGACGTCCAGCTCGGGCTGTCCCCCGAGGAGCTGGTCACCGCCATCGTCGGCGCTCAGGCCCTCATCATCCGTTCGGCCACCACCGTCACTGCCGAGGTGCTGACGGCGGGTACCGATCTCATCGTGGTCGGCCGGGCCGGTATCGGTCTGGACAACGTAGACGTAGCCGCCGCTACCGAACGCGGGGTGATGGTGGTTAACGCCCCCCAGTCCAATATCCTCTCGGCCGCCGAGCAGGCCATGGCCCTTTTGTTGGCCCAGGCACGCAACATTCCTCAGGCCCACGCCGCCCTGGTGGCCGGAAAGTGGGAGCGGTCCAAGTGGGAGGGCGTGGAGCTCCACGGCAAGACACTCGGCGTGGTCGGCCTCGGTCGGGTCGGGGCTCTCGTGGCCCAGCGGGCCCTGGCGTTCGGTATGCGGCTGGTGGCCTACGACCCCTTCGTCTCGGCTGACCGGGCCAAGCACATGGGCGTGGAGCTGATGGGGCTGGAGGAGCTGATGGCTACCGCCGACTTCGTCACGGTGCATCTGCCGAAGAACGCCGAGACCCTCGGGCTCATCGGGAAGGACCTGTTGGCCAAGTCGAAGCCCGGTCTCCGCATCATCAACACGGCCCGAGGGGGCATCGTGGACGAGGAGGCGTTGGCCGAGGCCATCCGGTCGGGTCAGGTGCAAGGTGCGGGACTTGACGTCTTCGCCAAGGAGCCCACCACCGAGTCACCACTGTTCGAGTTGTCATCGGTAGTGGTCGCACCCCACCTCGGAGCCTCGACGGCCGAGGCCCAGGACAAGGCGGGGGTCACCATTGCCGAGCAGGTCATCTTGGCTCTGAACGGTGATTTCGTCCCTTTTGCCGTCAATGTGGCGGCCACCGACGTCTCCGAGACCGTCCGGCCGTTCATGGGTCTGGCCGAGCAGCTGGGCAAGATCCTCTCCTGCCTCAACGACGGACTTCCCGCCACGCTCGAGATCGAATACCAGGGTGGTCTGGCCGGAGCGGGAACCGGAATCCTCACCCTTTCCGTCCTGAAGGGGCTGTTCGCGGCGGCCACCGAGGAGCCCGTCAGTTACGTGAACGCCCCTCAGCTGGCTGCGGAGCGCGGCCTCGAGGTGCGGGAGACCTCGACGGTAACGGCCCACGACTACGTCAACCTGATCACGTTGCGCAGCGGTGACCACGCTGTAGCCGGGACGCTGACCGGGCCGCGTACCGAACCTCGGCTGGTCATGATGGACGACCACACCGTCGAAGTGCCTCCTGCACCTCACATGGTGGTAGTCCGCAACGACGACCGAGCCGGGATGATCGGCGTGGTAGGCACCATTCTCGGAGAGGCGCAGGTGTCCATCTCCTCGATGGCCGTGGGGCCTTCGGCGTCAGGCAACACCGCCCTCATGGTGCTCTCGACCGACCAGCAGGTTCCCGATGATGCCCTGTCGCGGCTGCGAGCAGCCGCGGGAATCAGCGATGTCCACACCGTCGAGTCTTAAGTAACATCAGGACTCGACCAGAGTCACCCGAGGAGGATCAGCGTGGCGGACGCGCCGACCAACAAGCCCTTTTCACAAGGACAGGTACTGACCGTATTCCGGTCGAAACGCCGGGACGGATCCGAGTCGGCCTACCGGGCCTTGTCCGAGGCCATGCAGGCGGCGGCCCACTCCGTTCCGGGGTTCGTGGACTTCAAGACCTTCACCGCCGACGACGGGGAGCACGTGTCGCTGGTGACCTTTGCTTCTCCCGAGTCGCACCAGGTATGGCGCAACGACCAGCGCCACCGACAGGCGCAGCGCCAGGGGCGAGATGAGTTCTACGTCGAATACTCCATTCAAGTGGGGGAGTGCACCCACGTGTCGCAGTGGAGCCGTCGCCAGGACTGACGAAGGGGCCGGCACTCGAACGCACCCTTTCTTGCCACGTGATCTGGGGGTAGACAGGGATGGTGCCGACGGACTCGACCCTGCCTCCACCCGGTTGGTACCCCGATCCGTACCGGACCGGATCCCAGCGATGGTTCGACGGCAGCGAGTGGACAAGCCATGCCCTGGCTGCGGATACTCCCGACCCCGACGGGGTCGTCGAGCGTGACTGGGTAGGCGCAAGGCCCGACGACCTTCGGAGGAACGGGCTCTTCTCGTCGAACGATCTCGCCCTTCCGCAAGGGAGCGAGGCCCCATACGACGGCGGCGGTGACTGGCAGGGTCTCTACGCCAACCGGGTGGGTCGGCGGATCATGCGTTCCGGTTCCCGGTGGGGGCCGGTTCGGGCCTCCCGTTGGTTGGGGGGCCTGACCGCTCTCCTCGGCTTCTGCGCCTGGGGCGACCCGACCCACCGGTGGCTTCTGGCCCCGGCGGCGGCGGTGGCACTGGTGATCACGGTCGTGTTCGTCGTCCGCGAAGCCAAAGAGCGGGCCTATTGGAGGAACGTCGGGCGGAACGACTGAACGGGTCAGGTGTCCTGGGACGGATTGACCGGGACGGGCGGCCAGGTGTCGCCACCGATGGTCGGAGGGAGATCGTTGCGGGCCCGATCCGGTCGCAGGACACCCACCAGCCGGTGAATGACTACCCCGACCAGAGCCAGCAAAACGAGGCGTCTCAACCAACGGAACATGCTGCACCCTACCGTGGCTCGGGAGTCGTCACGGTAGCCAACCCCTGCCAATGGTATGGCGCTACGGGCCGGGCGAGGATCGCTCGAGGACCTGAATCGCTAGTGGGGGGAGACCGCAGTGGACCGACGGCGCCGCACGAGGAGCGTGCCTCCGATGATGGCCACCACCAGCACGGGCAGAGCCAGTGCGTAGGGCACTTCTGGGGTACCCGTGCCCGGGCCTCCCCCAACTGTGCCGGCCGTCGAGCTCACCAGAAACGGTGCCGACCAGATGCGGTGACCGGGGTCGTCGAGGTCATAGCCCACGACCAGGACGCAGGCATGGGTGAGATCACAGACAGGCCGGTGGTGTTTCGTCTCGTGCAGCGTGAGCTTGTCCGGTAGGGCATAGAGGACGTAGTCGGTGTAGGTGAACGAACCGTCGGCGGCGGCCCGGATCAGGTCCGGCTGAACCGTGCGGTGGTCGCACTGATCCCGATGAGGCTTCGGCCGACTGAATGATGCTGCGCACTCCTCGATGAACAGCTCACGCTTGGGCTTCAAGACAGAGTTGGCTGGCGCCGTGACCTCGACGACCTCGCCTGTCGAGAACGGACTGGTGGGACCGGTGGCGACGAGGGAGACCAGAGGCGGTGGTGGCGAGGCCGAAGCCCCCACCGCCGGACCGATCAGACCGAATGTTCCGACGAGCACGACCGCGCCGATTCTGGCCCACCGGCGTAGCCCGGAACGACTGCCATCCCGATATCGCGGCGTTACCGGTCTGTTCATTTCAACGTCACCTTCCCGCCAGCTGGCAGTACACCCGATTTGCGTCCCGTTGCCCACCGCCAATGGCCACTCGACCGATGCCGGCAAGGGATACCTGCGTGGGGAGTATGACCGAGCCAGGTGTCCGTTCTGTCAACTCCAGATGAAACAAAAGTGACAAGACCTGCTCAATAGGGGTCAGACTTTCATGGTCAGTAGGAAGGCATCAGATGACATCGGCTAACCGTTTGATACTCAAATTAGATCTGAAACTCATCCAGACATAGTTGATGTAGATCCGCCATGTCGATGAATAGGTGGACTCCATGTCAACTTCAAATGAACGAATGGTGACACTTTCAGCTCTGGGGAACCGTCACCGCCAATGTCGGCACCCTCGACGGGAGGAATCGGCACCTTGTCAGCCGTAGGACACGAGGAAACTCGTAGGACAAGGTGATCGTGCCATTCAAGCCGGCCTGTGTCACCCCGAGACAACTTGTGCCTCCACCCCGAGAATGCTGGGTTAGAGCCGGATCGCGTCGGAGTGAAACGGGGACAAGAGCGCAGGACGTGTTCCTTCGCATACGGAGAGCGACGACGCGATGGTGTTCGTCGGGAGAGACGATCAGGTGTCCGACAGGGCAACGTGAGAAGCCGTCGTGACGGCTGAGTCAAGCAGGGGTAATCGCAAGGTTATTTCTGTGTGTCACCTGGGAATTTGAGTTGACGTACCCCCCATCCCATGTGAGATTGCCAACTGCCGGCGCACCCACATTCACCGGATAGCTACCGCTAAGTCTCCCAGTCTTTTCCCCAGCCCACTCGTCACACTGCAGTCCCAAAGGAGTTCTAGATGAAGATTCGACACCTCGCCAGTAAGGCAGGTATTGGCGCAGCCGCCTCACTTGGTGGCCTGCTTCTCTTCGCCGGAGCGGCTGGAGCCGCAAGCGGCTCCGTGGCCCCCATCGGTACGGTCACCGCGGGAACCCCGTACTCAAGCGGCCAGACGGTCAAGGTCACCGCCCCTTCCGGCAGTGGTCTCCCCACCGGTTCCAACGTGACTTTGGTCGAGTGCGCCGCCCCCAACGGCGTACTGCCGACGCTTCCTGCCCAGTGCGACCCCGGTAACACCCAGTCGGGTGACTCCATCAACCCGGCGTCCGACGGCTCCTTCACCTACAGCAACTATCAGCTATATGCCCTGCCCGACCCTGGCCTCTCGCCGAGCGCCATCGTCTGCGGCAACACGGCAGCCACTGAGTGCGTGGTGGGGATGTTCGACAACTACGACGACTTCACCGCACCGCACATCTTCTCAGCGCCGTTCCTCATCTCGGCATCTGCCGGCGACGGCGGAGCGAACCCGGGTGACGGCACTCCCGAGCTTCCCCTGGCCATCGGGCTGCCTCTGGCCGCCGCCGGCCTCTTCGCCGGTGGGTTGGCCATCCGACGCCGCCGGTCCCGCCGCTCGGTCGCAGCCTGAGCGGCCCGTCCACGTCAACCATCGTCCCCACACCGAACGTCACCATCCAAGGAGAGACCAAGAACCCATGAGACCAAGCACACTGAGGCGCCGTCTGACGGTCGCCGGAACGGTCGGGGTCACCGCCCTGATCGCCACACTGGGTCTGGGGGCGGGGGTTGCCTCTGCCGTCCCCGCCGACCCGTCCACCGGATATCCGAGTTTCAACAACGGCGTTGTCAACGGCATTCGCAACACCGGTTCGGACACCACCTTCTACATGATGCAGAAGATCGGTGACCTCTACACCTCGGCCGGCCTCTACGGCTGCTCGCTCAACGCCGGTGGCGGACCCGCCCTGTTCAGCGGTGTGACGAACACCGTCATCAGCCCAGCTCCGTCCGAGGCCTACTGCCTGTCCAACGCCAACGTCTCAACGACCGACACGGCGGACAACTGGAACCGCACCGAGGTGACCGAAGGTGTGGACGATGTCGGCTCTGGCGCCGGTCAGGCCCAGCTCTGCGGTTCGTCCGACCTCAACTCGCCGCTTCCGGTCGACTTCGCCCGCTCCTCCAAGCCGGTGGGCTCGCTGCCGTCCGGCTGCACAGAGGTTGGGACGGGCTACGCCAAGGACAGCGTCCCGGCCGTGGCGTTCCAGATCAACCCGAACTCGTTCGGAACCCCCGCCTCGGGTAGCCCCTACGCCGCCGTCAACGGTGGCGTGATCGGTGACCTCGACCTCGGGTGGTTGCCTGGTGACCCGGCCAGTGGTCCCTACACGGGCACGGCCTTCAGCAACGTCGCCAACAACGACAACGGGGGTGCTACCGGAACAACCGCTTACCGCCTGTGGTGCGCGACCGACTCTTCGGAGATCACCGACTGGGGCCAGCTGACCAACCTCGGGCCCAACCTGGTGCTTCCGAACGTCACGCTGAACGGTACGACGACCGCAACGCTGTCGTTCGCGCTTCCGGCCGGCCTGACGGGCAGCTTCCCGGTCAGTGACCTGACCACCTCGGGCAACATCGCCGGTGGCACGACGGCGACGGCCAGCGGTACCACGCTGACCCTGTCCCAGGCCGCCACCGGCAGTGGCACCGACCAGCTCAAGCTGGCCACCGGTACGGCTCAGCCGGTCGGCTCGGGCGGCAAGATCGGTGTCCAGGTCCGGATCATGGGCGTCAACTCGGCGTCTGGTACCGAGTCCACCTGGCAGAGTTTCTCCGACAGCGGTGTGTCCAGCGGGACCAGCGGTAACGGATGCGCCTCGAACGCCGACAAGGATGCCGCCAGCGACCCCAACCCAGCCACCGCAACCGGTGACAATGCCGGCCAGCACATTGCTCTGGAGAACAACACCTCCCAGATCGCCGACTACGCCGTCGCCGACTGGCCTTCAGACCCAGGCGATCAGGCGGTGGAAGTCGCATCGACCCTCTACTACGAGTCGAACGGTGTGTACACCTCGAATCCCTTCGCCAACTCGGCAGTGATCAGCGGTACGAAGTTCTCAGCCACCAAGATCACCGAGAACGGCAAGTCGCCGACCTCGCCGGTCGTGCTCGCCAACACTTACCCGACGGCCCGGACCCTGTTCAACATCTACAACACGGGCACGGTCAGAGGGTCGACAGGCGGGTTCCTCAACTGGGTGTGCGACTCGCAGTCGGCCATTCAGAAGCAGAAGGACAACTCGACGGGCGTCAACTTCGACACCGAGCTGACCAGCATCATCGGGTCCTTCGGGTTCATCCGACTCACCGACGCCTCCAGCGTGGCCTCGGGAGGAAACACACCTCCCGACAACGTCTCGGGTGGAGGCACCAACACCTCGTGCGCCTCGGGCCTCAACGGCGCCAGCACGGGGGGTAACGGCCAGCCTGCCGTCACCGCGGTGGCCAGTAGCGGCACCTGACCCCGGTGAGCAGTGACCGGTTACGTCGCTGACGGAACCGGGAGTACGTCCCCAGGCCCGGGGGGACCGACGAGCGATCGTCGGCCTCCCCGGGTTTTGGGGGTCCTGAGGGGAAGGAGCGAACCAGCACAAGAAGCCCCACCGAACCCCCAAGTGATGAGAAGCCGGATGACCGTCCGGAACGAGATATACGCACGATGACGAAGCCCAACAACCAATGGAAGGCGCAAGCGACAGGTGCAGATGCAGTGACGACGAGACGCACGAGTGCCTCTCCGAAAGCTTCACGCCACACCCCCCGTGGTCGCACCATGGCCCGCATGCTGGCGGTCGTGGCGATCGTGATCGCCGGGGTGACCATCGGCCTGGTGGGCACGGCCGGTGCCGCCACCGGCAGTGTGGCCCCCATCGGCACGGTCACGGCTGGCGCTCCCTTCTCCAGTGGTCAGACCGTGCAGGTCTCCGCCCCTTCAGGTAGCGGACTTCCCACTGGTTCCAATGTGACCCTGGTCGAGTGCGCCGCGCCCAACGGTGTACTGCCCACCCTCCCCTCGCAGTGCGACCCGGGGAACACCCAGTCGGGTGACTCCATCAACCCGGCGGCCGACGGATCCTTCTCGTACAACAACTACCAGGTCTACATCCTGCCGGACCCCGGTCTCTCACCCAGCACCATCACCTGCGGCGACACCGCGGCCACCGAGTGCGTGGTCGGAATGTTCGACAACTACAACGACTTCACCGCCCCCCACCTCTTCTCCCAGCCCTTCGGCGTCGCCCCCTCGGCTGGTGACACCGGGGCCAACCCGGGCGACGGCAGCCTGGCTGCGGCCGCCACCACCCCGTCAGCATCAGCGTCCACGGTGTCGGCTTCTTCGACCACCGCGGTGGCAAACGGCACCGACTCCTCGATCGTGACCGTGACCCTTGAAGGGGTGAACAGCCAGTCGGCCACGGTGCCAATCACCGGAGCCACCGTGACCCTCACCGGGACCTCAGGTACCCACTCGACCGTGGTCTCTTCGGCTTCAACCACCGATGACTCGGGACAGATCGGCTTCACCGTGAAGGACACCACCGCCGAGAAAGTGACCTACACGGCGACCAGCGGTGGCATCACCATGACGCAGACCGCGGCGGTGACCTTCCAGGCACCCGGCCGTCTCAGCCGCCAACTCGGCCGTGTCACCCTCATCGACCAGCGAACCGGCCGACGGGGCATCGACCTCGACCATCACCGTCACCGTCCGAGACCAGGGGGCCAGCCCCCAGCCCATGCGAGGTGTCTCGGTGTCCCTGGCTCAGGGATCGGGTACCCACTCGGTCATCACCCCGACGACGGCCCAGATCACCGACGTCAACGGACAGGTCACGTTCACGGTGACCGACACCTCGGTGGAGACGGCGTTGTACTCGGCTACGGCAGGTGGGGTGAAGATCAGCCCGACCGCATCGGTCACCTTCGGGACGCTGGTGGTCTCAGCCGCCGACTCGACCATTACCCCGGGAGCGACGTCACCTCCCACCGGGAGCGGTGGGGGCACCACCATTGTGGTGACGCTGCGGACGGCCGGCGGGACCTTCCCCGTAGCCGACAAGAGCGTCTCGCTGACCGATACCGGCACCAACGGGGGCCAGGTCAGCCCAGCAACCGACCAGATGACCAACGCCCAGGGCCAGGTAAGTTTCGCCGTCACCGACGCCACCGTGGAGCAGGTCACGTTCGCCGTCGTCGATGTCACCGACTCGGACTTGGCCATCGGGTCGGTGGCCATCAACTTCGTGGCTCCGACCGCCCCGACCGTCTCGGCCTCTCTGTCCACCGTCACCTTCAGTCCCCCCACGGCACCGGCCGACGGGACCACCGCCTTCAACGTGTTCGTAGACATCAAGAACACGGTCAACCAGCCCGTGGTCGGCGATGTGGTGGGCATCACTGCAACCACCGTGGCTGACCCGTCCACCCCCGATCTCAAGGTAGCCATCATCCCCGACACCGCGGCCGGGGCCGCCACACCCGGAGAGACGTTCGGGAGCAACGGGCAAGCGGAGTTCCAACTACGCGACACCGTCGCCGAGACCATCATGCTCACCGTCACCGACCAGACGGCATCAGTCGTCCTGACGAGCACCCCAACGGTGACCTTCACGGCCGGCACCACCGACGGCCTCCAGTCCACCGTGACTGCCAGTCCCACCGCGGTGCCGGCCGACGGGACCACCATGTCCACCGTGACCGTGACGCTGAAGGATCACTTCGGTAATCCGGTCAATGGCGACTCGGTGAGCCTCGATCAGGGGAGTGGTCATTCGGTGATCGGAACACCGTCCGTGGTGACCAACGCCAGCGGCGTTGCCGCCTTTTCCGTCACCGACACCACCAACGAGTACGTCACCTACGAGGCCGTCGACACCAGCGACTTCAACCTGGTCGTCTCCCAGACAGCCACCATCGCCTTCGGCACGCCGCCGCCGGTGGTTCCCGTGCCGGCTGACTGCGCCATCGTGACGAACTACTCGAGCGTCCCCGCCGACGGATCGTCCACGGCCACCATCACCGTCTATCTCTACGACGGCTCGGGCAACCCTGTTGCCGGACGCACCGTCACGCTGACCGCGGCGGGCGGGTCATCCAGCTTCACGGCCACGGCGATGTCGGATGGCACGGGGGCGGCCGATTTCGCTGTGTCGGACAGTCGTTCCGAATCGGTGACGTACTCGGCGGTCGATACTTCGGACAACGTGGCCGTTCCAGGCACCGTGATGGTGTCCTTCGCTCCATCCACCGCCTCAGCGGGAGCCGGCTCGACCAAGGCTCCGCTCAATCACCCGGTGGTCGGGATCGTCACCACACCGGACAGCGGCGGGTACTGGCTGGTGGCTTCGGACGGTGGCGTGTTTACTTACGGGGATGCCACCTTCGAGGGCTCGCTTGGAGGAACCCACCTCAACTCGCCCATCGTCGGTATGGCCTCCTCCTACGACGGTCAAGGGTACTGGCTGGTAGCCGCCGACGGCGGTGTGTTCACCTTTGGGGACGCCAACTTTGAAGGCTCGCTTGGGGGCACGCACCTCAACCGGCCCATTGTCGGTATGGCCGCCACTCCCGATGGGGGCGGGTACTGGCTGGTGGCCAGCGACGGCGGCATCTTCACCTTCGGGGACGCCGTCTTCCACGGGGCCCTGGGCGCTATCCACCTCAACTCGCCCATCGTCGGCATGGCTGCCATGCCCGATGGTGGCGGCTACTGGATGGTGGCGGCCGACGGCGGCGTGTTCGCCAGCGGTGATGCGGTCTTCGACGGCTCCATGGGCGATGTCGTACTCAACGCACCCGTGGTGGGAATGGCCGCCACTCCCGATGGGGGCGGCTACTGGTTGGTGGCCAGCGACGGCGGCATCTTCACCTTCGGGGATGCCGGCTTCCACGGCTCGGCCGGCGCCGTCCGCCTGAACAAGCCCATCATCGGCATGGCGGCCACCGGAAACGGAGACGGCTACTGGATGGGCGCCTCGGACGGCGGCATCTTCACCAACGACACTCGATTCTTCGGATCGGCGGCGTGAATGCAGCCCACCTCCCGCCAACCGTCCAGCTTCTCCACACTTCGGGTGCTCCTGATTGCCGGCATCGCCCTTTCGCTGGCTCTCGTAGCCGGGTGCTCGAGCTCGTCGTCAGCGAGCCCCGACGGCCCGGCGGTGGCAATCAACGGATCGACCTCGGTGTCGACCCTCCGAGCCGGCCAGGCCATCACCGTGGCGGTCGGTGCCAACAAGACCTACGTGCCCCTCATCGCTGTGAACATCATCGAGTGCTCGGATCCGGGTGGAACGGTCAGCAACCTCCCCAAGACGTTGTTGCACTGCGACGAGAACACCATCCAGGGCAACTCGGTCATCGCCAAGCCCAACGGAAGCATCCACGAGAGTGGCTACACCCTCTACCGCCTGCCCAACTCCAAGTTGGGGGAGGGGAAGACCATCACACCCATCTGCGACGCCACTCACGAGTGCGTTCTCTATGTGGGTCAGGACCAGAACGACTTCACCAAGCCCAAGATCTTCTCCGCGCCGTTCTTCGTCACGGGTGGGCAGACGGACAGCCAGCCGTGACTACCACCCTTCGATTCCCACAGTCGATGACTCGTGCGGCCACCGTGACGGTCCTGGTGGCCCTGTCGACGATCATCGTGGTGGGCTACCGACCCGCCATAGCAGCAGCAGCGACGCCTACGGTGACCATCACCCCGGGCCCCTCGACCAGTGGGTTCGCCAACGGCTCGACGGTGACGGTAGCGGTAGGTCCGAACTCGCTCTTCGTCCCGCACACCCGGGTCAACCTGATCGAGTGCGCCGACCCCGGCGGCTCCAAGGACAGCCTGCCGACCAGCCTCAGTACCTGCGACCCGAACACCGTTGAGGGCGACACCGTTCTGGTGCAGTCGGACGGTAGCTTTGTCGAGCACAGCTACACCCTGTACGCATTGCCCAATGAGGTCCTGGGCGAACAGTCCAACTGGCAGCCGGTGTGCAACCACTCCAACCAGTGCGTTCTGTACGTGGGCGAGGACCAGAACGACTTCACCCAGCCCAAGATCTTCTCGGCCCCCTTCGTCTTTACCGCTTCGGCTTCGGCCATCGCCGTTGGTGGGGCCGCCACCACCGTACCCACCACGGCACCGAAGCCTGCGGCATCGACGGTGCCGACGGTTTCGTCCGGTGTTTCGTTGGCCCCGGCGACGCTGGCCTTTACCGGCCCATCTTCAGCCTCCCTGTGGATCGCCCTCTCCGGCCTGTCTCTCTTCCTCGCCGGCCTGACGGGCCGACGCCTCCTACGGAGGTCGGGTCGATGACGGTATTGGCGCCTCCCATGGCCCCGCAGATGGAGCCGATCGACGACAAGCCGATCGTCATCAACCGGGCGGTCACCCGCGCCGACCGCATCTTCCGATTCGCCCTGGCCTCCTCGAGCGCTGTGGTGTTGGTGATTCTGGCCGCCGTGGTGGTTTTCCTCACCACCAAGGGATGGCCCGCCCTGCAGAAGGGCGGCATTCACTTCTTCACCGATTCGTCCTGGTCTCCGGACAGTGGTCACTTCGGAGCCATGCCCCTGCTGGTCGGGTCGGTCGGCATCGCCGTCGTCGCCGTGCTCATCGCCGGGCCCATCTCCCTGGCCGCCGCACTCATGATCAACGAGTACGCCCCGACCTGGGCGAGGTCGACGCTCACCGGAGCCGTCGACATGCTGGCCACCGTGCCCAGCATCGTCTACGGGTTCTGGGGACTGGCCCTCGTCTCCAATCTGCAGGCCGCCCCGGCCAAGTGGATCGTGGACCACTTCGGATTCGTGCCCTTCTTCCGGACACCGACGCCGGGGGAGTTTGTCCAGTCCATCTTCGCCTGTGGGCTGATCTGCGCCGCCACCTTGGTCCCCATCATCACCTCGGTCAGCCGCGAGGTGATGGCCCAGACGCCCCGGGACGCCTGCGAGGCTGCGTTGGGCCTCGGAGGGACCCGCTGGGGGATGGTGACCGACGTGATCTTCCCGTTCTCCCGGGACGGAATCGTGGGCGCCTTCCTGCTGGGTTTCGGTAGGGGACTGGGCGAGACGATGATCGTGGTGCTCGTCCTCTCCAAGGCCAACCACCTGACCTGGGCGATCATGGGTCCGAACGGCCTCGGTTCCATCGCCAAGGAAATCACCGAGGACTTCCCGACGGCAACCCCGCTGGATGAGAGCGCCCTGATCCTCCTCGGGCTGGTCCTCTTTGTCACCACACTGCTGGTCAACATCGGGGCGAGGGCCATTGTCAACCGGGGAGGCAAGCGCTGATGGCCATCATCGACCGGCCTTATGGGCCGCCGCCCAGCGGACCACCCGCCAACGGCATCTCGCCGGGAGGACCGCCGATCGGTCCGCCCCCGGGCATGGCGACCAGCGGGGACCGACCCAACCGGCCCCGAGGAATCACCTCGTCGATGCTGCTCGAGGCGGGCGGCTCGGCCGTCGCCGCCCTCGCCCTCGTCTGGGTCGTCTTCTCGCTGGCCGGGATCAGCGCCCCGTTCGGCATGCTCGTGTCCTGGTTCGGGCTGTTCTTCACCATCTACGGAATCCTGTGTTGGAGGCTCTACGGGATCCTGGTGGCCAAGGACAGGATGGCCACGGTAGGGATCTGGGGCGGGGCCTTGGCCGCCATGTTCACCCTCGCCGCGGTGATTATCTACGTGATCATCCGGGGCTTTTGGGCGGTGGCCGATGACTTCCCCCACTTCCTGACAGCGGACATGACCCACCTCGGTGGGGCGGCCACCATCACCCAGCTCGGCGTGGGTGCGGCCATCGTCGGGACGGTGGAGCAGGTGGCCATCGCCACCGTGTTGACCGTCCCTCTGGGCATCATGACCGCCACCTATCTCGTCAACTCCAACGGACCCTTCGCACGGTTGGTCGGCGCCGTGGTCGACGCCATGACCGGGGCGCCGGCCATCATCGCCGGACTGTTCATCTACCTGCTGTGGGTAGCTCCCCACCACGAGCACGGGAAGTCCGGCTTCGCCGCCGCCCTGGCCCTGGCTGTGATGATGCTGCCAATCGTCACCCGGGCCGCCCAGGAGGTCGTCGCCATCGTGCCCGGTTCACTCAACGAGGCCGCCCTGGCCTTGGGCGCCCCGGAGTGGCGAGTTCTTCTGCGGGTGGTGCTGCCAACGGCGCGGGCCGGCCTTATGACCGCGGTGATCCTTGGGATCGCCCGCATCGCCGGTGAGACAGCTCCCGTGCTGTTCAACGCCGGTGGTCTCGAGGCCTACAACTGGAACCCCTTCTCTGGGCAGCAGGACAACCTCCCCCTCAGGATCTACGAGAACATCTTCCAGCCCGGGGCGGTTATCAACCAGAGCGCATGGGGGGCGTCCTTCGTACTGGTGTGGGTCGTCCTGATCCTGTTCGTCACCGCCCGACTGCTCGGTCGGTCGTCCCCCGGCCGGAGCAGTTGGTTCACCCCGTGGACCAAGCTCCGCAAGAACTCCGCCCTGGTCGAGCCGTGACGGCGTACCGACCTTTCCGTCCCTTCCGCCATGCCACACCTGAGGAGCAACCCGTGAACCGCCCCACCCCCTGCCATCCCGACGCTTCCCCGAAGGCCCGACCTACGGTTTCTTCCGTTGGGGGATCAGCCCGTGCCGCACGGCGGTCCCGACTCCGCAACGTCGTCCTGGCCGCGGCCGTGGTGCCGTTGCTCGGCCTGGTGCCGACCGCCGCGGTGCCAGCGGGTGCCGACACCACCACCACTCCAACCGTCGCCACGGCTACGCCGACGACCACCGCAGCCGTGCCTACGACTGCGGTGGTGCCCACGACCACGGTGGCACCGACGACCACCGTGGCGCCGGTAGTGGCGCCGACCGGTACCGACCCGACCATCGGCCGACGCTCGGGTGCGATCCCCCTTACGTCCACCCAACTCAACGGGGCGGGCTCATCGTTTGCGGCACCAGCCCTCGAGGAGTTCACCAACACCGTCCACGGGGCCCCATACAACCTGAACGTCAACTACACCAGCTCGAGCTCGGGTGACGGCCGCTACGAGTTCACCAATCAGACCACCAACTTCGCGGCCACCGACATCGCCTACGGCCTAGGTAGCACCGACACCCAGGCACCGAGCTTCCCGTTCATCTACGTGCCCATCACCGCCGGGGGCATCGCCTTCATGTACAACATCCCCGGCCTGACCAAGACGCTCCAACTGTCCAGTTACTCAGCGTGCGCCATTCTCACCGGTGGCATCACCAACTGGAACGACCCCAACGTGGCTAAGGACAATCCCGGTGTCACGTTGCCCGACCTAGCCATCCGACCGGTGACTGAGAGCGACTCTGCTGGGACCAACTATGTGCTGGAGGAGTGGTGCATCGCCGAACAGCCGGCACTCTGGGCCGCCTTTGCTGGTCACGAGAACAGCCAGTCCGGCGGACCGACCGACGGTGTGGCCATCAGCGCCACCAGCCCCAACTCCAACTGGCCCGGGCTGCCGAACGGCCTTGATCAACAGAGCACGTCCGGTGTGGCCGGCAACATCGCCACCAACTCCGGTGCCATCGGGGCGGTCCAGGTGAAGTACGCCACTGACCTGGGCTTCTCGGCGACAAACGCCGCACACGGGGTGGCAGCGGTGCTCAACGCCAGCGGCAAGTACACCGAGCCCAGTGCGGTCGACGTGGCCTCGGCACTGGCCTACGCCACCCAGCAGAACAACGGGACCCACCAGCTCAACTTCAACGGTGTCGGACCCAACGTTTACAACCCGTCCACCTACAGCTACCTCCTGGCCAAGACCACCGGTGCCGACCCGACTATCGGTGCGGTACTCAGCGGCTACGTCAACTACTCCCTGACGCTGGGGCAGGCGGCGTCTCCGTCGTTTGGCTACGCGTCCCTTGGCCTCTCGCTCGAGCAGTACGGGATCAACGCGGTTCTGGCTGATGTGCCGGGAGCGGTGGCGGTGACGGCAGCGGAGAACAAGGGCTATGCCTGCGGGGACCTCACGCCGACCGAGGTGGCGGCAGGCCAGACCACGCCGACCTGTGGCGTCGTACTGGCCACCGCGCCAGCACCGGGGGCCAACGGTGGCCATGCCACCGGGGCCAGTACCACGGCCGGGACCGTCACCACCGGTGCGGCAGCCAAGGGTGGCACCGCAGGGAGTACCGGTGGCACCGGAGGGTCCGGGTCAGGATCCGGGGCCAGTGCAGGTGTGTCCCTCGGGGGAAGCACGGGCCTGGCCTTCACCGGATCCGATCCCATTCCCCTCGCCGTGTTGGGGGCCGCTTTGTTTCTCGGGGCATTGATCGTCCGGCGGCGTCTCCTGAAGCGCCGCACATCGGGCGGTGCACCATGACGTCCCGCCGGGTCCTCCGCACGGTCACTGCGATGGTGCTCGTGGTGGCCGGGGTATTCATCAGCGCGGTGTCGGGTTGGCGCTCGGTTGCCCCGGCTGGTGCCGACACCGACCCGACGACTCTGCTCGGCCAGGGGGGATCGTTCTTGGAACCGGTGATGTCCAAGCTGTTGAACGACGACGCCGCCAACCTCAGCCCTCTGTTCGGCTCGTATCTGCTTACCGACGACGTGTCGAGCATCGGTGCCTTTGCCGGCTCGGGCCAGGGGCAGTTCGCCGCCGACTTCGCTGTCACCCAGCGCCCGCTGACAACAGCCGAATCGACCCAGGCGACTTCGGATGGTCGCACCTACGCCTACATCCCCTTCGCCGCCACACCGGTGGCCATCACCACACTGGTACCCACCTATACCTGGGCCAACAGCGACAGCACCTCGATCACTCCATCCGGCTTCTGCCAGGGCATCCCGCTGACCGTGGCCGAGCTGGGTGAGCTGTACGGCTACGACGCGGCCGATCCCCTCCAGGACTGGGGCGACGCCAGGATCTCCTGTCCGTCGGGGGGAGGTCCGGGTGGATCCAGCTCCGAGCTCAACCTGCCGCCGGTGGCTTACGCCAACCTCGATCCGTCGATCGCCAACAACGCTCTGATGACCCTGTTAGACAGCGATCCCACGGCCAAGGGATTCTTCGACGCCGCCCTCAACGGAGGCTTGCCGGGCGCCCTGACTGCCAGCGACACGCCGAGTGAGCTGTGGCCGTTTGCCGGTGACACGATCCCCGGGGGTGATCAGCCACTCATCGGCAAGCTGTTGGACATCAACTCGGAGACCAACGGCCCGAGCACTACCGCCACGCAGTGGGTGCTAGGAGCAACCGCCCCCCTATCGTCGGTCTGGACGCAGGCTCCCCTCGGGGTGGCCTGGGACCTTCCGACGGCGGCCATCCAGAACGCCCAGGGCAGCTTTGTGTCCCCGACCCTGGCTGCCGCCCAGGCCGCCCAGGCCGACGCCACGCTGGCGGCCACCTCAGACCCGACCACCAACAACCTGGTGACGTTCAACGCAAGTAGTAGCGATGCGGCCTCCTACAACAGCGACCTCATGGAGGAGAGCTACCTGGTTGTGCCCACCACCGGTCTCACCGCGGCCAAGGCCACTGCGTTGGCCCAGGTGGTGCGGTTCATTCTGGGGACCCAGGGCCAAAAGGACATCGAGAGCTTCGGATCAGCTCCGGCCACGTCGGCCATGCAGACGGCGGGCTTGAAGGTGGCGACTGAGCTGAACGCCGAGGCCACCGGGAGCTCCGCAGCGAGCCAGCCCAACTCGACCTCAGGGAGCACCACTACCACCACCACGGCAGGATCGGCGACATCTGCCGCTGCAGGCGGCAGCACGGGATCGTCGGACAGTTCGAGCGGCTCCGACGGTGGCTCGGGTACTTCCGGAAGCGGCTTGGCATTCACCGGCACGGCCCATCTGGGTGCGTGGGTGCTGGTCGGTACGGCCATGGTCCTGGTCGGAACCATGTTCAGACGACGCTTGAAACGACGGGAGGCCCGATAGTGACCACGGTGCAACAGACGCCAGGGGGCCCTTGGGAACAGCAGCCAAATCCCAATGGACCTCCCGCCAATGGGACTCCGCCTTACGGCCAGCCCAGCTACGCCCAGCCCGGCTACGCCCAGCCCGGCTACGCCCAACCCGGCTACGCCCAGCCCGGCTACGCCCAACCCGGCTACGCCCAACCCGGCTACGCCCAACCCGGCTACGCCCAACCCGGCTACGCCCAACCCGGCTACGCCCAACCCGGCTACGCCCAACTCGGCTACGGCCAGCCGCCCCAGCCGGTGCAGGACGCGGCGGGTCGGTCCGGGTTGCGGGCCTCGAACGTGAGCGCGTGGTTCGGCTCCAAGAAAGTACTGGAGCGGGTCTCCCTCGCCATGGAGCCGGGCAAGGTCACCGCCCTCATCGGACCATCAGGCTGCGGCAAGTCGACGTTCTTGCGCATCCTGAATCGGATGCACGAACTCATCCCCTCAGCGGCACTGTCCGGCTCGGTGGAGTTGGACAACGTGAACATCTACGGCTCGACCGTTCGGGTCACCGACACTCGGTTGAAGATCGGTATGGTCTTCCAGCGTCCAAACCCGTTTCCATCGATGACCATCGCCCAGAACGTGCTTTCGGGACTTCGTCTCTCGGGCACGAAGGTCCGGAATCCTGATGCCCTGGTCAAGGACTGCCTCGAGCGGGCAGGCTTGTGGAAGGAGACCCGCAACCGGCTGAACGAAGCCGGGGCGGCACTCTCGGGTGGACAGCAGCAGCGGCTGTGTATTGCTCGTGCCCTCGCCGTTCGGCCGAAAGTGCTTCTCATGGATGAGCCCTGCTCGGCGCTCGACCCCATCTCGACCAGTGTCATCGAGGAGACCATCAGGGAACTGTGTCACGAGCTGACCATCGTCATCGTGACCCACAACATGCAACAGGCCCAACGGGTGTCCGACACCTGTGCCCTCTTCCTCGTCGACAGCGAAGGGGCACCGGGTCACATCGTCGAGGCAGGACCGACCCAGCAGGTGTTCGACTACCCACGCGATCCCCGGACCTCGGACTACGTCCATGGACGGTTCGGATGACCAACGGGACCGGCGCACGGATCTCGAGCGGATCTTCCCGGGAACGGGGAGTCAAGAGTGACTGAAGCGATGTCGGTAGCGCGCCGCTCACGCCGTCGCTCTACGCTGACCTCCTGGCGCGACGAGTGGCAGCGTCGATGGACCGATGCGTCACAGACGACCCGTACCCGGGTGCAGGTGGCCGTGCTCCTGATCTCGGTGCTGGTGGCCTACAACTACTCGCTGTCCACTCTCCTTCAGACCGCCGACCAGCAGACGCCGCTGGCGTATATCAGCCTTGTACCCGCCATCGCCTTAGCCCTGGCCGCCATCCGCGCCCGCCCGCTACGGCCCGAACCCCCCATCTACGACCGGCACGTCGACTACACCGTCGGCATCCCACTCATCATCACGGCCGTGGCGATCAACGAACTTCTGCCTGCACGGATGTCGGCCATGTTCTGGGTGTACCGGATCGACCTGCTCACCCTGCCCATCTTCGTAGCCGGGGCGGTGGCCATCATCTTCGGAACGAGGGTCTTGTGGCGACAGCGCCTGGCCGTCCTCTTCCTTTTCCTCGCCTGGCCCTACCCCTACCAGAAGTACCTGCTCGGCGTCTTGAACGCTTTCACCACCCTGACACTCATGGCCATGCAAAAAATCGCCGTGTGGGCCCATCTGGCCAAGCCCGCCAGCTCCCTGGACAACACGCTGTTCGTAGTCACCCACCACGGTTCCACCTTCGCCCTCAGCGTGGTCTCTGCTTGCTCAGGGGTCAACGGCGTGGTCGGGTTCCTACTTGTCGGCTCGGCCTTCGCGGCCATCGTCCGGGGTCCGATGCTGCGCAAGGTGCTGTGGTTGGCCGGGGGCATGGTCCTGTTGTGGGCCATCAACCTGGTGCGGATCAGCTTCATCTTCTTCGCCGGCAAGGAGTGGGGGGAGTCGGTGGCCATCAACGTCTTCCATCCTTTCGTGGGCCTCGTCACGTTCAGCCTGGGCGTACTGGCCATGATCCTCTTGATCAAACCGCTGGGCATGCATATCGCCATCGGCGAAACCCCAGCACCCCCAAGTCCGGTGCTGGCCCCAGTTGGTCCCATCGCTGTGCCCTCGCTCTACGAAGAGGCCGAAGCCCCGGTCAAGCACAAGGCCCCACTGGCTGTACCGAAGGTCACCATGGCCATCGTCGCCGTGGTGATCGCCGCCCTCGTGGTTGGAGTAAGCAACGTCGGGCTCCGCACCTACAACCTGGTGGCCGGGGTCACCGGCCAGGCCAAGCTGTTCGCCTACGTGCGCTACCCGTCAGCCCCTCTGGGGTGGGTGGAGCAGTATGACACCACCTACCAGTGGGCGAAGCCCTTGTTCGGTGACACCTCGGTATGGAATCGCTACATCCTGCGGTCCGACGGCCCCGGCCCCTTGCGTACCAGCGTGCCGGTGGTTGCTGATGTCATCAACACCCCCGACCTGTCGAGCTTCTCGGCCTACGGGGTGGAGAACTGTTACACCTTTCACGGCTACGCGCTGGCCGATGTGGCCCAGGTGTCCCTGGCCGGCGGCATCACCGGCCAGGCCATGTCCTACCGCTCTCAGCAGTTCGGAAGCTGGTCCATCGTCTACTGGATCGTGCCCGTAAAGATGACCGGCGGCGGCACCAACTACGAGCGAATCGTCCTTTACGTTCAGAACTCCGGTCAGGGGGCGGTGGTCAACGGCCTGACCACCGGAGATGCGATTCACAACATCGGGGGATCACTCAATCCGGCCGACCGTACTGACCGGGTCCTCATCAACAACCGGACGTTTCTCGTGGCCTTCGCCAAGAAGCTCATCGATACCCAGGCCTACCGTGCCGACCATGCCAATCCCGCGTTGACCAATGGCGGGGTCAACGCCATCAGCTCGTGACGATCCATCACCGGCACCGAACCGGTTCACGGGAAGTTCACTTGACCGGCCGCACCCCTAATCGGAGGCTAGAAGCGTGACGTCAGGCTGGGAACCCAACTCGGTGCCGGATCAGCAGGATCCTCTCTATCCGCCTCATGGGGCTTGGGATCCGAATGCCACAGCCGGGCAGGTACCTCCCCTTCCTCCGACCGCGTCAGATCCCTACTATCCGGACCCGAACTCCGACCCCCGTGGCTACGACCCGCAAACGGCCCCCTACGTCACGCCACCTCTGGTGACACGAGGGCCCGATGGCGCGGTTCCCTCGGTACCCGGTCCCTACGCGGCTGCGCCGACGGGTCCCGAGCAGGCGGTGTACGCAGACCCGAACACCAACGGCACGCCCTACGCCACCCAGACCGCTCCTCCTCAGGCAGCGTGGGCATCCAGCGCGCCAGAGCCGCAAGCGCCTCTGTCGCCTGCCGTCTCGCCGATCGCTCCGGAGCAGTGGACGTATACGGACCAAGTGGTAGCCCCAACAACAATCCCCGGCCAATCTCCGTATCCGGGGACACCCCAGCCCACTTGGGATCCAAACGCTGGTCCCACCCAGCCCTCCTGGGATCCACGCAGTTCTGCCGCTCCCGTCGCTGATCCACCCGCTCCGGCACCGCCCGATCAGTGGGTCTATGTCGATCCGAGTTCCTACTCCAATCCGTACACGGAACAACCCGTTTACACGAGCGGCCCGCAGGTCATGCCCACGGCGATTCCCGTGGAAGCCAACCCTCCGCCACTTCCGGGGCCGTACTATGCCCCGGACGCGACACCTCAGTACACACCGGGGCCGGCCGCCACCAATGGCACGGGCTACACGGAGATGTCCGTCTCATCCGGGGACGTCGCCACGGCAGCCCCTCCGTTACCCCCCGGTTACGGTCCGGGTTCCAGTGCCAGCAATCCGGTGATCCCGCCGGCCTATGGTGCCGCACCTCCGGTCGGGTACGAGGCGGTGGGACCCGGGTTCTATGGTGGCGCACCGCCTCCCGGGGGCAGCCCGCTTGCGGTTCAGCCTACGGACCCGTTGCTATCGCCCACGTACCAGCCGGAAGAAGGCGAGCTCAAGATCAAGGAGCGCCGGTCGTGGAAGACCTGGCAGCTCCTGGCAGCGGTGCTGCTGGCGCTAGGTGTAGGGATGTGGATTAACGGCAATTCCGGGACAGCTTCGGGCGACCCTGCCGCATCCGGCTCGAGCTCTGGCGGCTACAAATTGCCAGCCGATGGCGCCAGTGCCACCACAGTTCCGCCGGCGGCAGCAGCGGCTGGAGCTGGTTCCACCGCCACCACGGCCCCGGCCGGTACGGCCTCGACCACAGCAACCACCGCGGCTGGCGCATCGACTACCCCGACATCGGCAGCGGCGGTAGGACCGGCGACAGTACTAGTACCGCAGACAACTCAGAGCGGAAACTGGACCAGCCCCGTGTTCACCATCGCCGGCGGCACATGGAACATCGGATGGGCATTTCAGTGCACCCCTGCGCCCACAGGTGGTCCGTCGTTTCAGATTTTCGTAGTGAACTCCGGCGCGGCGCCCGGCGCAACTCCGGCGGTCACGTCCACGGCGGCTTCAGGTCAGTCGATCAGCCCCGAGACGACAGCCGGTGGCCAGCAGGTGATCGTGCAGACCACGGCCGCCTGCCGCTGGGCGGTCAAGGTAACGGGATCGAGTTCGTAGACCCAGATTGCAGAAGCGCCGTCAGCACGAGTTGTGCTTCTGGTGGTTTGCCGACTGGCGCGCCAGACGGGCGTTCAGCTCTTCGAAATAGTCATAGTTGCGCTTGGTGGTCCGGTGGGGTTGTCCGACCTGCGCAACCCGCACCATGAACCGCGACGGAGGTGGAAGAGGTGCTATTGATGCTGGAGAAGCCGGGGAGGTATCGGTCACTGCTGCGATGAACTCGTCAAAGGGCCCGGCGGGTTCGACACGCGTTTCCGATGTGGCGTCGTGAGCATTCTCGATAATGTCTCGTGAGTGATCCAGCGGTTCCAAGCCGCCTGTCGACCAGCCGCTTAGACCCGAAGGGGTCGTGGCCGCGAGCGTGACAGAGGTGTCAATGGGTGTCGAGTGATGATTGGTGGAAGTGTCGGTCCATCCTTCCCACTCTTGCGATTGCTGCTGGATTGGCGAATCCGAGCGGACATCCGTAAGTGGTCCGAAAGTCGGTAACGAGGCAACCTCCCGTGACGCTGGAATGGATGGTTTCAGAGGAGTGACACCAGCGTGGAAGGAACGAAGCATGATGGCCAAGTCGCGTTCTTGGCGGCTCCAGTCGCGGACCCGATCCGCAACCGACAAAGCGATTCCAGTCGCCTCGCTCGTCATCGGACCCGGCACAAGTTTGCCGACTGAGATGAAGTTCTTCCGGGCGGTCGGGCCTTCACACAGTGATCCAATCACGCCCAGGTGAACGTCAGATGAACGGCAGGTGGAATGATGAATCGATGGAACTGAACAGTGCGTGAATAAGGTCCTGACAAGGGGTTTTCCCTTCCGGTCTGAGTTGTCGCAGTGTTAGCGTTCAGGCGTGAGGACACCCGTCATGACCGAGGAGGAGGCGGATCTACGCCTTCAGGCCAGCATTGCGGGGCTGGCTGACCGAGAGCCCTTGGTCTCGGCGAAGCGGATCCTCACGGATCGCCAACGTCGGTGGGGTGTGGTCCTCATCGTGGTGATCCTCGTCGGATGTGTCGCCGACCTGATCGTGACCCTGTCGATCCTGGTTACCATCGTCACCCTGCTCTATGTGGGGGCGATCATTTACCGGTTGGCACTGTTCCGGGCGTCGAACCGACCACAGACCACCGAGGTGGTAAGTGATGAAGAAGCGCGCGCAGTGCCTCACCACGAACTCCCCATCTACACCGTGATGATCCCTGCCTACAGGGAGCCCGAAGTAATCAACGAACTGATCCAGAGGATCTCCCAGTTCGAGTACCCGCCTGACCGACTAGACGTGAAGTTGCTCATAGAGGCCGACGATGCCGAGACGATTGGCGCTATCGCAGTGGCGATGCCAGGTGATCAGTTCGAGATGGTGCTGGTCCCAGCGGGCGAGCCTCGGACCAAACCCAAAGCTCTCAACTACGGGCTCACCCTGGCCCGTGGCGAACTGGTTGCTATCTACGACGCCGAGGATGAGCCAGAACCCCTCCAGCTGCGTCGAGCCGTGGTGGCGATGCGGCGTCTCGGTCCTGATGTGGCCTGTGTGCAAGCGAAGCTCGATTACCACAACCCCATGCAGAACCTCATCACCAAGTGGTTCACGATCGAGTACTCCCTATGGTTCTCCTTCTTTCTGCCCGGCCTGGGGGCCATGAACGCGCCAATTCCGCTCGGCGGGACATCGAATCACTTCCGCCGGGTGGCACTCCAAGCACTCGGGGCCTGGGACCCCTACAACGTCACCGAGGATGCTGACCTCGGGATCCGGATGTTTCGAGAGGGCTATTCAGTTCGGGTGCTTGAATCGAGCACCTTCGAGGAAGCCAACAGCGATTTCGTGAATTGGATGAAGCAACGGTCACGCTGGTTGAAGGGCTACCTGCAAACCTTTGCCGTCCACCTTCGCCAGCCACGGGAGTTGCGCCGGGAATTGGGCTGGAAGGGAACGATGCACTTCGTCATGTTCGTCGGTGGCACTCCGATCCTGGCCATCGTCAACCCCATCTTCTGGCTGATGACCATCTTGTGGTTCGTGGCTCATCCACCTTTCATCCAGGAACTGTTTCCAGCACCCGTGTACTACCTGGGCCTGGTCTCATGGGCTTTCGGCAACTTTCTCCTGGTCTATGTGACGGTCATGAGCTGCCGAGTGGCCAGACGAGGTGAGCTACTGGTTCCTGCCCTACTCGTCCCGTTGTACTGGGTAATGATGTCCATGGCCGCCGTGAAGGCTTTGAGCCAGCTGGTTGGAGCTCCGAACTTCTGGGAAAAGACGGTGCACGGACTTCATCACGAGCCGCAGCCCGCCGTCGTCGACGCTTCGTCGTGATCGACGAGGGCTAAGCGCGGATTCATGGCTACCTCTGTCTGGCATGAGGACCCTGGTGGTGACAGGCCGCCGGAGGACCATCGCAGTCGAGGACCAGCCTCTTCGGCGGAGAACCTGCGTCAGATGCAGGTTCTCCGCCGGTTCGTGGCCGAGGTGCTCGAGGAACAGGGGGGCAACGGCTCGTCGGTCCTATCGGAGGACGAATGGTTGCACCTGTGCGAAGCCGCCGGCAGCGTCGGGTCTGATGAGGACGCTATTGCCCGGCTTGTCATGCGAGCTTACGGACGAGGAGCAGCAACGGTCCTTCCGGCTTTCGGGGTCGGACCCCCCGAATCGGAAACGCCAAACCCACAGGTCGCACCTCCGCCCCAGGAAGTAATCGATCAGACAAGGGCGCTGGACAGCGCTCCCGGACAGGTTCTCGACCACCCTGGTGAAACGCGGCTCCCATCGCAGGATCGGACATCGTGCCCGTCGCATTCGTCGGGAAGGCTTGGGTGGGCATTGCTACGCGAGTGCCCACCTCGGCCCAACCCTCACCGGAGGCGACGAGTGATTTCCCGGTTCCATCGGGACCGTCCTCTCAACCCACAACTCCCGCTCCGACGATCTCGCCAACCGGGCAGGGCGGTCCCCTTCCGGTCGGCACATCGGTAAGTAGTGGAGCGACGCGCCGCCGGGTCCACGGCCGACGAAATGTCCGGGTCATGGAGGACCGCCGGCGTGAACGACTTCTGACGATCGCGTCTTGGGTCCGGAATATCGGCGCCATCATCCTGCTGTTCGTGGCATGGCAGCTTTGGGGTACGGCTATAACCCAGCACCAAAGTCAGAATGCGCTTCAACATCAGTTCGCTGCAGTCGTTCACCACGGGTCGGCGAAGCCGGCACCGGGATTTATGCTCATTCCGGCAACGACCCGCATTGCCGATCCACCTCAGGGGACGGTGATGGCCCACCTACAGATCCCGAAGATCAGCCTCGACCAATATGTGGTGTCCGGCACGGCGGAGGGTGATCTTGCCAAAGGTCCTGGGCACTATCTGGGAACCGCTATGCCCGGACAGGCTGGAAACGTGGCCATCGCTGGCCATCGAACTACTCACGGTGCCCCGTTCAACCGACTGGCGGAGTTGGCAATTGGCGACCCTATCTACCTCACCACGTCGACAGGGAAGACGCTGACCTACATCGTGTCGGCGGTCCCGGTAGCGGTGTCCCCTTCAGATGTAACGGTTCTCAACAACTTCGGTGACGACCGGCTCACACTCACTACGTGCAACCCTGAGTATTCAGCGGTGCAGCGGTTGATCGTTGTGGCCGCCTATCTGCCGCCGGGGGCTACACATCCCGTCCCGATCGCACAAGGTGCCGGGAAGGCGTACGCGCTGGCACCGGCAGATGCCACTGGTTGGAACACCTCTCTGCTACCTCTGGTGGCTGTGGAAACTCTGCTGCTCGTGGGCCTGGGCCTGGCCTACCGCAAACTCTCAAACGCCTACGGAAGGGGGCCACGCTGGCTCATCCTCGCACCGGTGTGGTTGGCTGCTCTGCTTCTCCTCTTCGAGACGCTCACGAACTTTCTGCCTGCAGCCGTGTGATCTCCGTGAACCCCGGTTGTCCCGGGAGGCCGTCCGGGGTAGACAGGAGAATACGAAGCTCAGCCTGCCGTCGTCGGCACTGCGGTGAGGTGGCCGTTGACTGAGATAGGGGTATCGGCATAGGACCCAGCCAGCGCCTGGCGCAGCTGGATCAGCTCATCGACGAGGACCCGGTTGGTGGTGGCGAACTCCTCGATAGCTGAGCACAGGTGGGTCACCACTTCGGGCGCGAACCGAGGAGTGGCCGCCTGGGCGCTGAGTTCCTCTGCCTCCCGTCTGGCTCTCGACACGATGGCTGCCGCCTCGACCTGAGCATCAGCGATTACCGCCCGAGCTTGGCGCTTCGAGTCCTCTGCGGTTTCATCAGCGAAACGCTGGACCTTCATCATGATGTCGCCAATCTGCACTTCGGGCGAAGGCGCACGCTCAGGCTCAATGCGCAAAGCCGGAGGTGCCGGTGGTTGTGCCGCCGGCGGCCAGGAGTCGGGATTGCCTGGTGTGAGAATAAGCGGGAGGCCTGTCCCTTCCTCGTATGCGAATCCCATGACGTTTGCACCCTCCGGGCCTGTTGGAAAAGTGGAGGAGCTCGTGCCCCCATCTCTCGTTACTACCTCTCCATCGTATCGGCCGACCTGGGTGGGAGCCAAGCCCCGTTGGATGTAATCCCAGCATACGGCGGGTGAACGTTAGGGAAACGGTCTGAAAACTCCCTGGGCAGCGGCGGTCCCAAGAAACGCCCGCCAACGCCTGCACGAGGGCTCACTTGTGATCATCGGGCCTTATCACCGCATTGATCACGTCAAGTCGGACGGTTCAGGTGCCGACAATTTGACCATGGTTCGCCCACGCCCGATCACTCAGATCGGGCGTGGGCCGATGGGCCCGATCCCCGTCCCAGAGCTTTCTCGGTCATCTCGGAGGACCTTTCCATGGGGACTCGGCCTCAAGACAGGAGCCATTGCTCTGGTGGTGGTCCTGGGCGTCGCCTCGTCCGGCTTCGCCGCCTCCCGGTATGAGGCCCACGGGTTGAAGACGCACCACGACGTTGGGGGTGATTCGTTCACCCATGTCAACACTCGGCGGTCCTCCCCATCCGGCAGTTCAGGTTCCGGCAACCTCTTCGACCCCTCCTGCCAATTCGAAGAGCCAGACCACCACCACGACCACTACCGAATCCTCGGTGGACTCGACGACGACCTCAACGGTTGGATCCGTGGCATCAAAGTCGCCGGCAGTTTCTGACAGCTCGGTCGTCCAGGCCGCGGGAACCACGCTCTATCTGAACGGATCCCCCTACCGGTTCGTCGGCGTGGACGCCTATGAGGCCGCCACGCAGTGGGGCACGAATGCTGGCTGTGGTGCCGAGCTGAGCGACGTACAACTGAACCAGCTGTTCTCGTCCCTTCCGCCGAACTCGCTCGTGCGATTTTGGGCGTTTCAGGGGTCCATGGCCACCAACATCAACACCCACCAGCTCGATTGGGGTCCTCTGGACAGGGTGTTCGCAGCCGCCGCGGCCCACGATCAGCGGCTGATTGTGGTCATTTCAGACCAAGGAGGAGCATGCGACGGAAGCCACTGGCAGGATCCTTCCTGGTATGAGGGTGGGTTCAAGGACGTATTCAATGATCCGGGCACAACCGACGGAAGGGGATTGACCCCGCTGTCGTATTGGGACTATCTCCAGGCCATCGTGACCAGATACGCCTCCTCACCGGCGCTGGGAATGTGGGAGCCAATGTCTGAGGCCGAGGCCTCAACCTGCCCATCGCAATTCGAGCCGGTGAACTGCAGCGGCCATCAGGTCTGTCCCGACGAGTCGGTGGCGGCGTCGGCCCTGCGCTACTTCTTCGACACGGTGGGTGCTGAAATCCACGCCCTCGATCCGAGGCATCTTGTCGAGAGTGGCCTGCTAGGTGGAGGTCAGTGCGGAACATCGACGACCGACTATCAGTACGTGTCGGCCAGCCCAGGTATCGACGTCCTCTCGTATCACGACTATTGGGGGGCAGCTCCGATCGGGGGAGGCCAGGGCAATGGCATGCCGCTCCGTCTCGCTCAGTCGACAGCGTTGGGAAAGCCGATCATCGCCGGAGAGGCCGGCCTGGAGGCGGGAACAGCTCCGGGGTGCATGACCACCACCAACAGAAACGCGTCTTTCGTCGCAAAGCTGCAAGCCCAAACCCAAGCCGGGAGCAGCGGCCTCCTGGTGTGGAACTGGGTGCCTTCACTCTCGAACACCTGCAGCTTCGACGTCGCACCCGATGATCCGATGCTGCAACCGGGTGGCGCTATCGGCTGAGGATGCGACGAGTACAGAGATATTGCCTTCATCAGAGATGTGAATATCCTTGTGCCACGAGGCCCGCTGCGGTCTGAGGGCCATCCTCGGGTCCCTTCGGCACTGGGGTATCCGGATTGGCTGGGTGAACCTTGTGTGAACGAGGACTATGCGGTTGACGCTGGTTGGGCAGGAAGTGAGACTGTCGGAGGCAAAGCGCAATCAACGCTGACCTGTCGGGGTGTGCGGGAGTGAACACTCAGTCAGTGCCTGCAAACAGTCGACACCGTTAGAGAGAAATCGAAGCTAGACGGGAGGGGTCACCCGCCTGTTGGAACCATCGGACTCCACGCTGGGATATGGAATACCGTGATGGCCACCATTCCCAAGCCCGTAGATCTCAGCCCCGGCCACTACATCATCCGTTCGCTCTGCGTCTTGGGAGCAATCGTTGTGGTCACTCTCGCGTTGGAGATTGCGATACCTCAGCGGGTTGCCTCCACAGACTCTGTCCAGAACAATCGCACGGTTCAGGCCTCGGCAATCCAGCTCTATCTGAACGGATCCCCCTACCGGTTCGTCGGCGTGGACGCCTATGAGGCCGCCACGCAGTGGGGCACGAATGCTGGCTGTGGTGCCGAGCTGAGCGACGTACAACTGAACCAGCTGTTCTCGTCCCTTCCGCCGAACTCGCTCGTGCGATTTTGGGCGTTTCAGGGGTCCATGGCCACCAACATCAACACCCACCAGCTCGATTGGGGTCCTCTGGACAGGGTGTTCGCAGCCGCCGCGGCCCACGATCAGCGGCTGATTGTGGTCATTTCAGACCAAGGAGGAGCATGCGACGGAAGCCACTGGCAGGATCCTTCCTGGTATGAGGGTGGGTTCAAGGACGTATTCAATGATCCGGGCACAACCGACGGAAGGGGATTGACCCCGCTGTCGTATTGGGACTATCTCCAGGCCATCGTGACCAGATACGCCTCCTCACCGGCGCTGGGAATGTGGGAGCCAATGTCTGAGGCCGAGGCCTCAACCTGCCCATCGCAATTCGAGCCGGTGAACTGCAGCGGCCATCAGGTCTGTCCCGACGAGTCGGTGGCGGCGTCGGCCCTGCGCTACTTCTTCGACACGGTGGGTGCTGAAATCCACGCCCTCGATCCGAGGCATCTTGTCGAGAGTGGCCTGCTAGGTGGAGGTCAGTGCGGAACATCGACGACCGACTATCAGTATGTGTCGGCCAGCCCAGGTATCGACGTCCTCTCGTATCACGACTATTGGGGGGCAGCTCCGATCGGGGGAGGCCAGGGCAATGGCATGCCGCTCCGTCTCGCTCAGTCGACAGCGTTGGGAAAGCCGATCATCGCCGGAGAGGCCGGCCTGGAGGCGGGAACAGCTCCGGGGTGCATGACCACCGCCAACAGAAACGCGTCTTTCGTCGCAAAGCTGCAAGCCCAAACCCAAGCCGGGAGCAGCGGCCTCCTGGTGTGGAACTGGGTGCCTTCACTCTCGAACACCTGCAGCTTCGACGTCGCACCCGATGATCCGATGCTGCAACCGGGTGGCGCTATCGGCTGAGGATGCGACGAGAGCCGGAACGAAGATGGCGATCCGTCACTTGCCGGTGATCCCATGCCGAGATTCCGGAGATCTGGTCATCAAGATTTCACTAATAGTTTGCCTAGATTTTGCCTAAGAGAAAGTCACTTATTCCGCACCGATGAGCGATCAATGGCGTGGATATACTCCGGCAGTGGGCGAAGCGAAACAAGACTCAAATCAGGGTGGAGCCTACAGCCGTCACTTCAGCCCTTGTGTTGTCGACTATTGGCACATTGTCGGACCGCTCACCGATCTCCGCCAGCCCTTTCGGGGTGGCCACGACCAGCCTTTGGCGAAACTGAGTCCGCCCAAGCCCCACCACCTCCCGCTCGTGCAATGATATGACCCTCACGGCAGATCACCTGGAAGAGCGGATGCCGTCCACTCGACGCGACGATGGCGCGTGGAGTGGGAAACTGAGCGGAAAGCGGGAGCCAGACCGCAAGCGGTTATGGCGACGACTTTTGTCTGAAGGTGACATCGTTGCCGTATTATGCTTTGCGCTCTATCTGACGGTGGGCATAGTTCTTGACTTCCACTATCTGACGTTCAATGGCGATGCAACTTCTCGGCTTGCCAATGGATTCTACGTCCTTTATTCGCGCGATCCACACTTGGCAGCGATCGGGTTCGTTTGGAACCCGGGGGCTTCAATCGTCGATCTGATACCCCTCCTTTTTTACCACTTGTGGCCGGCATTGGCATCCCATGCATTTGCTGCGAGTATCGCGTCGGCCTTCTGTATGGCTGGTGCGGTGTACCAACTGCGTTGCGCGCTTGCCGAATGGGGGGTTCCACGGATCGCCCGCTTGCTCCTTGTGGCCATCATGGCGCTCAACGGCATGGTGCTCTACTACGGCGGCGACGGTATGAGCGAAGGCCTGTACTTGTTCACCTTGCTTGCGACCTGCCGCTATCTGCTCCGCTGGCTTCGTGATGATGACGTGGCGTCACTTGTCTACGCAGGTGCCGCCTTAGGACTCTGCTATCTCGCTCGAAATGAAGCTATCGGTCCCGCCTTCGTGGCGGGGTTTGTGGTCCTCGGGGTGGGATATTTTCGCCGATCAGGTGCCGGGAACACGGCTCCACGTTCTGCTCGTGTATGGGGCGCACTGACGGACGCGACCTTGTTCGAGTTCCCCGTCTTCATCGCGGCAACGGGTTGGGCCGTTGTCAGCTACGTCATTACTGGGCAGGCCTTCGGGCAGTTCAGCTCGGTCTACGGCACGTCGTCTCAGCTGAAGGTGATCGGTCAGAGTGGGGGACCTTCACCACTCATCCATGCCCGAATCCTTCACGATGTCCGCGACATCTTCTATCTCGCTCCGACGATTCCGATCGTTCTCATCGTGGCCTTGTGGGTGTCAGCCCGACGACGAGACCTGGGCGTTCTCGCTCCCTTGGCAGTATTGGGGGGTGCGGTCTCCTTCGACGCACTCGCTTATGTGTCGAACTCGATCGCGCAATGGTTTCGCTATTTCATCACCGCAGTTCCTCTTGAGATCCTGCTGGTCGGGTGCATCGTCTCTACGGTTCCAGCCGTAGTCGGTTCGTTCAAGCGGGACGTACCCCAGCAGTCAAAGGCGAAGAGACGATGGATGGGTGCTGTTTCAGTCGTGGTCGTACTGGTCTTGGCCCTTCCGTCCATGCTGACGACTGCGCTGGGGATGATGAACCCGAAAGTCGGATTCGAGGAAACTGAGCATCTCGGATTCATCTTTTTGAAGCACCCGACCACGTTCGAAAAAAACGTTCCGGAGACATGGCCGGCGATGGTGGATGTTGCGTCGTACTTCTCAGCCCAGCACATTCCCGAAGGTCAGGTTGTCGTCGACAACTTCAGTGGCTGTGTGCCTCAAATCATCACCATAAGTTCGGATCCCAAAGTGTTCGTCATCCCGAACGACCGAGACTTCCAGCGCATCCTCGCTGATCCGTTGACATTTCACGCCCACTACATCCTCGATGTCGACCCGGTGGGCAACGGGACCTTGACCGCCATCAATACGCTCTATCCGGCCCTATGGAAGACGGGAGCGGGATTCGCCAAGGAAGTGCACTCCTGGAAGGCGCTTGGCGAGTGCCCTTCATTCCGCCTGTTCAAGGTGACGAAACATCCACTCCAGGCATCCGGCTGAAATCCAAGCACGGCACATCTCGCTGACGATGGAATCAGCGTCGTGCCGGGGCAGCGCCGGGCAGCTTGGCGGACCGACTGAGTGGAACGGTAACGGAGCCAGGTAGCTGGGGCGTCAGGGACCGTTTCACGCTGAGCGCTTCGCGCCACTTTGTGGGAATAGCACGACGGTCAAGCCGTCCAGTCAGCAGGAGCGATTCGATGGGGTCACAAGTGGGCTACAGCCCGTCTGCCCTCGGTCTGGGGGGTTGCCCTTGGCTCGGACCTGGGTAGGGCAAAGGCCTCGGCGAACAACGATGCTCCAGGGGCTCTCGATACCGGCAGATAACGCTCGAGTCTGATGATGCACCCCAGAATGCCGTTGACGAGGGCCGGGACATCATCGAGGTCGCTACTTTTCAACCGATGCCTGCGAACCTTCAACATTGGCCTCATCAAGACGTTCCAGCTCCACATGTTCATGATGCGGAACTGGTTCCCCGCGATTACTTCGGTCAGCGTCTCCGCGGTGTAACGCCTCTTATGCAGGACCGCCTCGTCGTGGGCCGACCACAATGTCGGATCCGATGGCACCGCTATAAGAAATCGACCACCTGGTCGCAGCACGCGGTGCACCTCTCGAACCACGTCACCGTCGTTGTCGATGTGCTCGAGCATGTCAAAAGCGACCACTAAATCAAGGGACTGCGTTCTGACTGGCAGCTGGGTAGCGTCGGCACGGACAGCGGGAATCCCTCGTTGATGGCATATCTGGGGGCCAACCGCACTGAAGTCGAGTGCGGTGGCATTCCAACCGTGATCCCTCAACACCCGGGTGTTTCCCCCACAAGCTGCGCCGATGTCGAGAGCTGTACCAGGAAGGTTGATTGGACTAAGAAGGCGACCCAGGAGTGCTCGGCGTTCTCGATACCACCAGTGGTTGTCTTCGAGACGTGCCAGCTTCTCGATTTCTGAAGTGTTCAATAATCCGTCCGGCTCTCTGCGATCAAGTGGTTGTGGAGCTTTGTCACGAGAGCGATCAGGCGGCTTGAGATGTGTCGCTGTGGTTGGGCATCGAGACTGCTGATTTCATCGAGCGAAGGGACCGAGTGTGATTGCGAAATGCCCATTCGCGAAGCAACACGAACCTCACGCACGATGCAGCCACCATTCCGAGCACTATCGCGATTGCCTCGGCGAGGGAACTTGTCCGGCCGACGATGTAGGTCAATGCGAGGGCCGCCGTCGTCAACCCGATGCCAATGAAGAACGAAAAGGCGCCGAGTGCAATGGCGTGACGAACTTCACCGCGTCGTGTCGCGCGGAAGGTGAAGGAAACGTGGGCAACGGTATTGAGCGTGGCGGTGGCGGCCGCGGCAACCAGATTTGCCGCGAACAGTCCTAGTGGGCTTCGCAGGAGCATGAACAGGGCGAGGTAGGCAATCGAACTCAGGACGCCAACACTGGCGTACCGTGCCAACTGATGGTGTTCCTCGAAGGCTGAGGTACGAGCTAGTCGCTGTGTCGCGGCCGCGCCGGGGGAATCGGTTCTACTGCGGGCCATTCTCCATACACCCCTCAAGTCGGCTCGGGCGGTACTCACGATATGGACCCGGGTGTCTGGGTCGTCAATCCAGTCGACCGAGACCTCATGGATTCGGAAACCGTTCCGCTCGGCTTGGACGAGCAGCTCAGTGTCGAAGAACCAGGCTTGGTCCACTATCTGGTCAAGAAGCGGTTCGACGGCATCGCGTCGCATGGCCTTGAACCCACACTGGGCATCAGAGAATCGACAGCGCAGAGTGCTCCTCAGGATCAGGTTGTAGGTCCGAGAGATGAACTCTCGCTTGCCGCCGCGAAGGACCCGTGATCCTGAGGCGATCCTGGACCCGATTGCGATCTGACTATGGCCGGACAACAACGGTGCCACTAACGGTAGAAGGCCCCCGAGGTCCGTGGAGAGGTCGACATCCATGTATGCCACTATCTCGGCCCGACTGGCGGTCCACGCCGCCCTAATGGCTCTCCCGCGGCCTTTCTGATCGAGGTGAATCGCCGTCACTCCGCTCAGCTCGGCACTGAGGCGCTCGGCGATCGCCCATGTCCCATCGATACTGGCGTTGTCGACGATGACGATCGATGCCGGAAAGGGAAATTCGCTGTCGAGGTAGGCGCGAAGACGGAGGACGCTCGACTCCAGGACCCCTTCCTCGTTGTAGACGGGAATCGCTATCTCGACCTTGGGTGGCAACTCATCCCGGCCCGGATCGACGGAGCTGGAGTACCCGATGGTTGTGGTCAAGGGTCTGGCGGGAGCGGTGTGCCGGAGCCCGGACGAAGTGGTGAGGAACTCGGTGTCTGCCATGTCCCCTTAGTTCTGGCACTTTCCACCCGCCGTAGCAATCGAAATCCCCTGGTGACGCGGAGAAATAACCTCGGGATTACCGAGACGTAGCGTGGCTGTCGCTTGGGGCACGGCCAGGCCAGATTGCCTGGCGGCGACGTTGCCACACGGTTCCTGGAGTACGGGCCGAGGGTCAGGGAGGCCACGAGAACATTGCGGGGGTAGCGCCGTGGATGTCGGGGCCCCTGAAGGGGCGCAGAGCCACCCGATTCAGTGCAGCTCAATCCACAATTGACCCACCGATAGAGGAGCCCTACCATGACAAAAGTAAGGCAGTAGACGGCTCCGATGTCGGGTGGTGTCGTAACGAGAGCGGCGGAACACTCCGGGAGATCTACACGTGCCTGAAGCATCGGGAGGACCCACACAGACCTCGGTTACCCAGCGTGATGCTTCTTTCCCTGAGGGCGAGGGTTCCCGTGTTCAGCCTCCGGTTCGTGTACCGTTTGTCGCGGTGGGACGGCGCACGACCAATCTGACCATCTCCTCCAGCGCAGGGGGATCACTGAGATCGCAGTTGCGAAGGACGTAAAGCGGGTCGCAACTCATCATCCACCGGGTCCCCCGACGCTGGCTGCCCCCCTGCCCCTCGTGGTGGTCGGCGCCGGGGACCCGGCGGGCTCTCCTTTCGGATCGAGCCCTCCATGCCCCGGGGACCGGATTCAGCGGGTCGTCGGCATCCAATCGGCCCGCGTGGCCTCGTAGGCCTCAATCTCGTCTTCGTACCGGAGGGTGAGGCCGATATCGTCCCACCCGTTCACCAAGCGGTCGCGGGTGAACTCGTCCATCGGGAAGGTCACCTCGATGCCGGCCGGGAGGGCCTCGAGCGTCCCCCGCTGAATGTCGATGGTGATCAGCATGGCCGGCTCGGCGATCACGGCGTCGAGCAGCAGCCGTCCGGTCAACGCGTCGACCTGGACTGGGACAAGGCCGGCCTTTGTGCAGTTGTTGCGGAAGATGTCGCCGAACCCCGGGGATACCACGGCGTCGAATCCGTAGTCCTGGAGGGCCCACACGGCGTGCTCTCGCGATGACCCGGTGCCGAAGTTGGGTCCGGCCACGAGGATGGTCGCTCCCGCGTAGATCTCCTGGTTGAGTACGAAATCACGATCATCCCGCCACTCGGCGAAGAGGCCTGCTCCGAACCCCGTCCGTTCCACCCGCTTGAGCCAGTCGGACGGGATGATCTGGTCGGTGTCCACGTCGGAGCGGTCGAGCGGCACGGCCCGCCCACTGACGAGTTGCATGGCCTTCACGAGGTGATCCCCTTCGCTGCCGCCTGCGTCATCAGTCGAGCTCCTCGGGCGAGGCGAAGTGGCCGGCCACCGCGGTGGCGGCCGCCACCGCCGGCGAGACGAGATGGGTGCGCCCCCCTCGGCCCTGGCGCCCCTCGAAGTTCCGGTTGGAGGTCGAGGCCGCCCGTTCGCCCGGGGCCAGCTTGTCGGGGTTCATGGCCAGGCACATCGAACATCCCGGCTGGCGCCAGTCGAAGCCTGCCGCCGTGAACACCGTGTCGAGTCCCTCGGACTCGGCCTGGGCCTTCACCCGGTGGGAGCCGGGCACCACCATGGCCCGGAGTCCCGATCGGACCTTCCTGCCCCGCAGCACGTCGGCGGCGGCCCGGAGGTCCTCGATGCGCCCGTTGGTGCACGACCCGATGAAGACGGTATCGACGGCGATGTCGTGCATCGGCGTGCCGGCCACCAGGCCCATGTACTCGAGGGCACGGTTGGCGGCGTCCTGGTCGGCGTCCTTCTCGAAGTCGCCCGGGTTGGGCACCGAGCCGTCGATCCGGGTGACCTGGGCGGGATTCGTCCCCCAGGTCACGTACGGCGCCAGCGTGGAGGCGTCGAGACGGACCTCGCGGTCGAAGGTGGCTCCGTCGTCGGTGGGCAGCGACCTCCACGCCGACAGCGCTTCCTCCCACGCCGCCCCCTTCGGGGCGTGGTCCCGGCCCTCGAGGTAGGCGAACGTGGTGTCGTCAGGGGCGATCATGCCGGCCCGGGCTCCGGCTTCGATGGACATGTTGCACACCGTCATCCGCCCCTCCATGGAGAGTCCGGTGATGGCCGGGCCGCGATATTCGATGATGTGGCCGGACCCGCCCCCGGTGCCGATCTGGCCGATGATGGCGAGCACCAGGTCCTTGGCCGTCACGCCGGCGGGAAGGGCTCCGTCGACGGTCACGGCCATCGTGGCCGGACGCCGCTGGGGCAGGGTTTGGGTGGCGAGGACGTGCTCCACTTCGCTGGTCCCGATGCCGAAGGCCAGCGCACCGAAGGCGCCGTGGGTCGAGGTGTGGCTGTCGCCGCACACGATGGTCATCCCCGGTTGGGTGAGGCCCTGCTCGGGCCCGATGATGTGGACGATGCCCTGGTCGGCGTGGCCCATCGGGTAGCAGGTGATGCCGAACTCGGAGCAGTTGGCCGCCAGCACCTCGAGCTGCTTGGCCGAGATGGGGTCGGCCACCGGCTTGTCGATATCTGCGGTCGGCACATTATGGTCGGCGGTGGCGATGGTCAGGTCGGGGCGGTGGACCGAGCGCCCGGCCAAGCGGAGGCCGTCGAAGGCCTGCGGCGAGGTCACCTCGTGGACGAGGTGGAGGTCGATGAAGATGACGTCGGGCTCGTCGGCCGTCCCGGCGTGGACCACGTGGCGGTCCCACACTTTTTCGGACAGGGTCCGGGGGTTTTCGGTCATCTCAGGTTCCTATGCTGACGATCTGGACTTTGAGGGTACCTCCGGGAGCGGCGTATTCGACCGCGTCCCCGGTGGTGTGGCCGAGCAGGGCCTGGCCCAGCGGCGACCCCGGCGACACGACGGTCAGATCCCCCTGACGTTCCTCGATGGAACCCACGAAGAAGTCGGTGGTCTCGTCCTCGTCGTCACCGTCGTAGCGGAGGGTGACGACGGTCCCCGGGGCCACTGTCCCGTCCGAGGTCTGGCTGGCGTCCACCACGGTCGCCGTCTTGAGCAGGCGCTGGAGCATCCGGATGCGCGACTCCATCTTCCCCTGGGCGTCCTTGGCTGCGTGGTAGTCGCCGTTCTCCGAGAGATCGCCGAGGGCCCGGGCGGTCTCGATGGCCGCCGCAATCTCCACCCTGCCCCGCGTGGTCAGGTCCTCCAGCTCGGCCTGGAGCCGGTCGTAGGTGTCACGGGTGAGTTGGGTGTCCGAGGTGTCCGTCACGGCACAACAGGCTACTCGGGGTGTTTCCGCCTCAGGACCGACGGGCCAATGCGTACTGATCGGCGTCGAACCGGCGGGTGCGCTGGCGGTAGCGCCACGTGAAGTCCGGCCACAGCGTGGTGTTGCGACCAGTGCCGTCGAGATACCAGCTGGAGCAGCCCGAGTTCCACACCGATCGGGCCAGCTTGGCCTGGATCTCGGCATTGAAGGCGTCGGCGGCGTCGGGATGCACCGAGAACGAGTCGACCGACCGAGCGGCCATGGTCCTCAGCGCGTCCACGATGTAGTTGATCTGACTTTCCATCATGAACACCATGGACGAATGGCCGAGTCCGGTGTTCGGACCCACCATGACGAAGAGGTTGGGAAAGCCGACGAGGGTGGTGCCCAGGTAGGCGCTCGGGCTCCCGGCCCAGTGGTCGGCCAAGCTGCGCCCACCGCCATCCACGATATGTCGGGCCAGAGGTGGCTCGGTGACGGCGAAGCCGGTGCCCAGGATGATCGTGTCGACCGTGTGTTCGACGCCGTCGGCGGTGACCACGGCGTCCGCGGTCACCCGCACGATGGGCGCGGTCACCAGGTCCACATTGGGTTGGACCAGGGCCGGGTAGTAGTCGTTGGACAACAGGACACGCTTGCACCCGAGGGAATAGTCCGGGGTGAGCTCGGCCCGGAGGGCCGGGTCGGCGATCTGGTCGGCGAGGTGCTTGCGGGCGCCGACCGAGGCCAGGCCGGCAAGCCGGGGCTCTTTGGCCATCATCACCACCATCAGCTCCCGGGTCCAGTAGATACGGGCCCTACGGAGAGCCATGGCCAGCGTCGACCGCCGGAAGAGTCGGCGCTCCCTGGGGGTGAAGGCACGGTCCGGACGTGGCATGACCCAGGGCGGCGTGCGCTGGAAGACACTGAGGTGTGCCACCTCGGGCTGGATCTGGGGGACGAACTGGATGGCTGAGGCCCCGGTTCCGATCACCGCCACGCGTTCACCGGACAGGTCGTGGTCGTGGTCCCAGCGGGCCGAGTGGAAGACGGTGCCGCCGAACCGGTCGAGTCCTTCGATGGCCGGCACCGAGGGGGTGCTGAGGAACCCCGAGGCCATCACGCACAAGTCGCCGGTGACCTCGCCGTCAGAAGTGGTGACGATCCAGCGGTGGTCTTCGGGGTTCCACCGGGCGCCGAGCACCTCGGTGTCGAATCTGATCAGGCGTTTGACCTGGGTGCGCTCGGCCACCGTCCGGAGGTACTCCTCGATCTCCGGCTGGGGTGCGAAGGTGCGCGTCCATTCACTGTTGGGCTGGGACGAGAGGGAGTAGAGCAGTGAGGGGACATCGCACTGGCACCCCGGATAGGTGTTGACGTACCAGGTACCCCCGAGGTCGTCTTCCTTCTCCAGGATCACCACGTCGTCTACCCCCACCGCCAGCAGGCGGGCGGCCAGGCCGACCCCGGCGAATCCGGCGCCGATGATCACCACCCGATGGTGGTCTCCATCGTTCTGGCGATCGGCGCCTGGGGAAGCGGTGCTCGAGCCGGCCGACCGGCCCACCTCGGAGCTGTCTGCAGGTGGATTGGTCACGCCTCACAGTCTTACCCCGCAAGGCGCACCGGTCATCCGGCTCCTGACGGCCCCTTCGGAACGTGATTATCTGGACCGAGCACGGGGCGTGCACTACCCAGTTGAAGGAGCGGATGTGGCCACTGATCCGACCGTCACCATTCTCGGCGCCGGCGCCCTCGGCGCCGCCATGGCCGTGCGCCTGGGCGAAACCGGGCACGACGTCCGACTGTGGAACCGCTCACCTGGGCGGGCCAGGACGGCAGCGGACCAGGCGACGGGTGTCACCGCGGTGGAGTCACTCGCCGAAGCGGTCGCCGGCACCGGCGCGGTCCTCACCGTGCTCCGGGACGGTGATGCCGTGGCCGAGGTGATGAGACAGGTCCTGCCGGCGATGGCCGATGGAGCAGTGTGGGTCCAGGTCAGTACGGTCGGTCCGGAGCACGCACAGACCCTGGCCAACTTGGCCAACGAGCGCGGTGTCGCCTATCTCGACGCACCCGTGTCGGGGAGCACAGCCCCAGCCCGCCAAGGCACCCTGGTCTGGCTGGTGGCCGGGGACGATGATGTGCTGAGGCGGGTTCGGCCGGTCCTTGAGTCGCTGGGCTCATCGGTGCTGCATGTGGGACCAGCCGTTGAGGGAAGCTCGCTCAAGTTGGCCGTGAACGCCTGGCTGACGGCGTCGACCGTCGCCATCAGCGATGTGCTGGCGCTGTGCGACTCCCTGAGCGTCGACCACACCAAACTCGTTGATGCGCTCGAAGCCGGGCCCCTGGCCATGCCCTATGCGCTGACCAAGGTGCGGATGATGGAGGCCCACTCATTCGAGCCCGGGTTCACCGTGCGACTCGCCCTGAAAGACGTCGACCTGTCCCTCACAGGCCTCCCCGCCACCCCCCTCTTCCAGGCGGTCCGCGACCGCTTGGAAGAGACCGTCGCAGCAGGACACGGCGATGAGGATGTCGCCGCCGTCGACTTCCTGCGGACGACGCCGGCTGACTAGAGCGAGTACGTCGTCCCCCGGTCCCGGCCGATTCCCGTCCGGGTTCGAAAAATGTTCACAAAGTTGTCATATCCCGCTATGGTCACAAACGGAGCCGGGGGAACGTGGCTCCGCCACACTGAGTGGCAAAGCGCAAGGGGGAACTACATGCGAGTAACGGGTAAGCGGGCTGCCGTGACGATGATCGTCACCTCGGCCCTTCTAGTCGGGGTGTGTGCCATCGGCATAGCGCCCTCGGGTGCCGCCACTTCGACACCGAAGATCAGTGCCTCGTCGTTCACGTTGAACTTCTCGGCCATGACCAAGCTGCAGGGCCTGGCCAAGTCCGGTAAAGGCAAGGTTGCCGTAATCCTGCCCGACACCGTTTCGTCGGCCCGGTACACCGAGTTCGACGCCCCGTACCTGAAAGAGGCCCTCACCAAAGCCGGTCTGACCTCCTCGCAGTTCACCATCCAGAACGCCCAGGGGAGTGACGCCACCCAGCTGACCGACGCCCAGTCGGCCATCTCGGCTGGGGCCAGCGTGTTGGTGGTCGATCCGCTCGACTCGGGCGTCGGTGCCTCCATCGAGTCCTACGCCAAGTCCCACGGCGTGGCCGTCATCGACTACGACCGGCTCACCCTCGGGGGGAGCCGCCAGTACTACGTGAGCTTCGACAATGTGAAGGTGGGCACGCTGATCGGTAAGGGCCTCGTGTCCTGCGTGGCCAACTGGAAGGTGGCGAAGCCGCAGCTCGCCGTCATGGTGGGCTCGCCGACCGACAACAACGCCACGCTCTTCGCCCAGGGCTATAACGCCGTCCTCAAGCCGAAATTCGCCTCGAAGGCGTACATCAAGGCGGCCACGCCCGCCGGTACCTGGGACCCGCCCACGGCGGAGACCGAGTTCCAACAGGCGCTCACCGCCCACCCCGGAATCAACGCCGCGGTGGTCCCCAATGACGAGAACGCCGCGCCGATCATCACCTACCTGAAGACGCTGGGCACCCCGGCCAACAAGTTCCCGGTGACCGGGCAGGACGCCACCCTGGTCGGCATCCAGAACGTGATCTCGGGTTACCAGTGCGGCACGGTGTACAAGCCGATCTACCTGGAAGCCCAGGCCGCCGCGGCTCTGGCTATCTTCCTCCGGGCCGGTAAGCCGGTACCGGCGTCCCTGGCCAACGGCACGGCGAAGGACACGACTTCTCACGTGGTGGTCAAGTCGGTGCTGCTCGCTCCCGAGTACGTCATTCCGACCAACGTCGAGCAGACGGTGGTGAAGGACGGGTTTGTGCCCGCCTCCCAGATCTGCACCGGTGCCTACGCCGCCGACTGCACCAAGTACGGGATCAGCTGATCCTGTGAGCATCACCGGCCGGCCACGCTCCGTTCGGGTATGACCACCACTGCCGAGCGCGGCAGTGGTGGTTCCCCGGAACTGGCTGACCAACCCCTGCTGAGCCTGCACGGCATCACCAAGAGCTTTGGTGCCGTGCAGGCTCTGCGTGGGGTAGACCTCGACATCCTCCCCGGGAAGGTCACCGCCCTGGTCGGTGACAACGGCGCGGGCAAGTCCACGATGATCAAGACGATCTCGGGGATCTGGATCCCGACCTCGGGGGAGATGCGCTGGAACGGTGAGGTGGTCAGCCCGCGCAGCCCGCGGGACGCCGACGCCCTGGGCATCGCCACCGTGTACCAGGACCTCGCCCTGTGCGACAACCTCGACATTGTCCAGAACATGTTCCTCGGACACGAGCTCTTGCGGCATCGACTGCTCGACGAGACGACGATGGAGAAGGCGGCCAAACAGACGCTGGCCGACCTGTCGGTGACCACGGTCTCGTCCGTGCGCCAACTGGTTGGATCGCTTTCGGGTGGGCAACGGCAGTCGGTGGCGGTGGCCCGGGCCGTCATGCGTGACGCCAAGCTCGTCATCATGGACGAGCCCACGGCCGCCCTCGGCGTCTCCCAGACCGCCCAGGTACTCGACCTCATCCGGCGTCTGGGTGAGCGGGGGATCGCCGTACTCGTGGTCTCCCACAACCTTTCCGACGTCTTCTCGGTGGCCGACCGGCTTTCCGTGCTCTACCTGGGCACGTTGGTCAGCAGCGGCCCCATCGACGACTACGACACCCAGAGCGCGGTGGAGCTGATCACCACCGGTCGGTCCGCAGACGACAAGCATCCCGTGCACAGCTCCTCGGCGGAGGAGCCCCACCGGGAGGGGCGTCCCGACCCGGACGACTCGGAACCGACAACGCAGGGAGGATGACGCCGATGCCCCCGTCAGAGACCCCGCCAGTGCCGGCCGCCACCGGCAGCTCGACCCCGGCCACACCGACCATCGCCTCGCGGCCCGAACCGGGGAGGCTCGGGGGCATCCCGATGCCCGACCGGACACCCAACTCCACCTTCGGGCAGTACGTGGTGGCCTGGGCCAAGCGGATCCGCTACGGCGAGAGCGGCGTGCTGCCCGTGGTCGGAGGCCTCATCCTCCTGGTCATCATCTTCCAGGTCCAGGACTCGGTCTTCCTCTCGGCCGGCAACCTGACCAACCTGCTCGTACAGGGCTCGGTGTTCGTCCTCTTGGGCATGGCCGAGGTCTGGGTGCTCATCCTCGGGGAGATCGACCTGTCGGCGGGCTACAACGCCGGTGTCGGTGCGGTCATCACCGCCATCCTGGCCAGTCCCCAGCACAACTTTCCCTGGTGGCTGGCCATCATCATCGGCATGGCGGCCACGGCGGCCATCGGCGCCCTGTGGGGGGTCCTGGTCATCCACCTGCACCTCCCGTCGTTCGTCGTGACCCTGGCCGGTCTCCTCGGCCTCGAAGGTCTCCTCCTCTATCTGGTCAATGCCTATGGGTCCGGGGGGACCATCCGCATCACGAGCAGCGTGCTCAACGACATCACCAACGGGAACATGAGTCCCACGGCGGGCTGGATCGTCGGGATCGCCGCCGTGGTCCTGTTCGGCGCGGTGACGCTCACGAAGGACGGGCGCCGGCGGCACAGCGGGCTGGTCGCACCTCCGCTCGCCATTACCGTGCTCAAGATCGTCGGCGTGGCCGCGGCGGTCGTGGTGCTGCTCCTCGTCTGCAACCACAACCGTGGCGAACTCGTCCCCCTGGAGGGCGTGCCCTACGTGGTGCTGGTGATCGCCGGCTTCCTCGTTCTGTACACGTTCATCCTCGGTCGCACTCGCTTCGGCCGGTACCAGTACGCCATCGGGGGCAACGCCGAGGCAGCCCGGCGGGGCGGGGTCAGCCTGGGCTGGAACCGGCTGTGGGCCTTCACGCTCGGCGGGCTGACGGCCGGGGCCGCCGGCATCGTCTATGCCTCCCGGCTCGGGTCCATCTCCAACAACATCGACGGCGGCCAGCTCGTGCTGTACGCCGTGGCCGCCGCCGTCATCGGCGGGACCAGCCTGTTCGGCGGGCGGGGCAAGATGGTCCATGCCCTGCTCGGCGCCCTCGTGATCGCCACCATCTACAACGGCATGGGCCTGTTGGGGTTGGCCGCCTCCTACCAGTACATGGTCACTGCACTGGTCCTGTTGGCCGCCGTGACCATCGACGCGCTGGCCCGTCGGGGCCGAGCGGCGGGGGCCTGAGCGGCCCCACCGCCACCGGCCCACCCTCCCGACCCAGCGGGGGAGGAGGCTGACAACATGCCTCCGAGCACCGCCCCGTGGGATGATCGGGGCCCAGGTACGCGAACGGGAGGACGCCGGATGGCTGAGATCGAAGGAACGTGGGACCCGCGGTTCGGAGCGGTCGTGGATGCGCTCTCGTCCAGTCTCGACGCGGGCACCGATGTCGGGGCCTCGGTGGCTGTCCTGGTGGACGGCCAGCCCGTGGTGGACGTGTGGGGAGGCTATGTCGACGAGGCCCACTCCTCTCCCTGGAAGCAGGACACCCTCACCAACGTCTGGTCCACCACCAAGACCATGACGTTCCTCTGTGCCCTGATGCTGGCCGACCGCGGCGAACTCGACTTCTACGCCCCGGTGGCCGAGTACTGGCCCGAGTTCGGCGCCGCCGGCAAAGAGGGCATCCAGGTCCGACACCTGATGGGCCATACCGCCGGCCTGCCCGGCTGGTCCGAGCCCCTCCGCTCCGAGGAGCTCGCCGACTGGGATCGCTGCACGTCCCTGCTGGCCGCCCAGGAGTCCTGGTGGGAACCGGGGACGGCCTCGGGCTACCACGCCGTGACCCAGGGCTACCTCATCGGCGAAGTGGTGCGCCGGATCACCGGGGACACCATCGGGACCTGGTTCGCCCGGGAAGTGGCCGGCCCCCTGGGGGCCGACTTCCACATCGGTCTGCCCGAGTCCGAGGACACCCGGGTCTCGTTCGTCATCCCGCCGCCCCCCATGGACCTCGACTCGTTCACGCCGTCCGAGATCGCCATCCGGGCCATGACCAACCCACTGCTCGACGCCACCTACCCCCAGCACGCCTGGTGGCGTCGTGCCGAGATCCCGGCGGCCAACGGACACGGCAATGCCATGTCGGTGGCCCTGGTCCAGTCGGTCATCGCCGGCAGCGGCGAGGCGCGCGGCGTAAGGCTGCTCTCCGAGAAGGGCTGCGAGCCCATCTTCGACGAGCAGGCCGACGGGATCGACCTGGTCCTCGGGCTGCCCAACCGATTCGGGATGGGTTACGGACTGTCCACCGAGATGATGCCCATCGGACCGCGGGCCTGTTACTGGGGTGGCTACGGCGGGTCGCTGATCGTCATGGACCTCGAAGCCAAGTTGACCGTCTGCTACGTGATGAACCGGATGGACAACGGGCTGCAGGGCGACTTCCGGGGGGCGACCATCATGTTGGCCGCCGCCGCCGCCCTCGTCGAGGGCTGATCGCCTCCCTTCATGACCGATCGTCACCGACGGGACGGGAGCCCGGCCGGGTGACCGCCAACACGGATCCCGGGGCGGGAGCGCCCGGAGCCGGGCAGCGGTCTCGCTCCTTCCAGGCCCAGTTCGAGGAGCAACAGCACCAGGCCTTCAACTGGAAGTCCCTGGTCAAGCGGCTCATCGTGGTGCTGATCGCCGGGGTGGCCCTCTACCTGGTCCTCCCCGACCTCCTCGACGTCTTCCACTCGTGGCCTCGCCTGGCCAAGTTGGACCTGTTGTGGTTCATCCCCGCGGTGCTGGCCGAGGGGGCCCACTTCGCCTGCACCTTCTCCCTGCAGCGAATCGCCCTGCGGACCAAAGCATGGTTCCCGGTGGTCACCGCCCAACTGGCCGGCAACTCCATCTCCCTCATCGTGCCGGGAGGAGCAGCCGCCGGGGCCGCCGTCCAGTTCCGCATGCTGGCCACGAGCGGCATGGACGCCACCGACGCCGTCGGGGGCCTCACGGCCTTTTCCTTCCTCGGGATCGCCGGACTCCTCGCCCTCCCGGTATTCGTGCTCCCCGTGGTGCTGTTCGGTTCGCCGGTGAGCCGGGGTCTGGTCGACGCCGCCGTCATCGGGGCCGTCGGCTTCTTCCTCTTCTGCGGCCTGGGGGCCCTGTTTATGACCATGGAGGCCCCGCTGCGTTGGGTGGGACGGGTGTTCCAGGCCGCCCGCAACCGGATCCTGCGCAAGCGGGAGCCCTTGTCCGGCCTGCCCGATCGTCTGATGGAGCAGCGGGACCTCATCCGTGGCGTGCTGGGCCAGCAGTGGTGGCAGGCCACGCTGCTCTCGGCCGGACGTCTGGCCTTCGACTACCTCTGTCTGCTCTTCTCGGTGCGGGCGGTGGGAGCGCACCCCCGCCCCTCGCTGATCCTGTTGGCCTATGCGGTGGCCGGCATCATCGGCTTGGTGCCCATCACCCCGGGCGGCCTCGGCATCGTCGAGGCCAGTCTCTCGGGGCTTCTCGTCCTGGCCGGGCTGGACGGGGCCCAGGCGGTGTTGGCCACCCTGGCCTACCGCCTGGCCTCGTACTGGCTCCCCCTCATGTCCGGACCCTTCGCCTATCTCGCCTTCAAGCGCCGATACCGGAACCCCCATGCGCCGCCGTCGGTGACAGCTGACGCCGCGCCGGTCTGAACTGGCCCGGTCTGCACTGGGCTGGTCTGCACTGGGCTGGTCTGCACTGGGCTGGTCTGCACTGGGCTGGTCTGACCTGGGCCATTGCTAACGACGCCGGTATGCCCGGCGGCTTCACGAGAGGTCGACGAGACCTCCTGGACGGAGGGTCCCCAATAGGCCGCACCCCTCCTCGGTGACCAGGACGGCCAGCTGTTCGGCGTCGATCACGGTGGCCCAGGCCCGGCGGCCCTCGGGGGTGCGACAAGCCACGACGGCCCGCTCGGGTGACCCGGTGCGACCGAAGGCCACCGAATAGGTCTCGACGGTTACCTCACCCTCGGCATCGGCGTCGGGCGAACACTGGGGGATGGCGTCCACCCCGGCCTGGGGGCTGGCCCAGGTGAAGCCGGCCGCCTCCTCCACGATGGTCCCGTCGGGAAGGGAAGGTGTAGCGAGGCGGCGCGCCTCGGGCGTCGGCGGCTCGGTGCCGTAGACGCCGACGCTGTGCTTGGTCAGGTACCACCCGAGGCCGGTGACGAGACCACGCGATCCCGGCTCGGCACGGAGGGCAGCCACCATCGTGGCGACGGCGTGGGTCCCGTAGTTGTTGCCCGGACCGCCGGCGAAGGTCATGCCGCCGGTCACGGTGAGCGGACGGGAGGGATCCTCAGTCGGGAGTCCGAGTTCGCGGGCGGCGATCTGCACGACCGAGGGGAAGCACGAGTAGAGGTCGACCGGTCCGAGCTCGCCGACCACGGTGTCGGCTAGGGCCAGAGCCGAGGCGCCGGCCAGCCGGATGGCCGGTGAGGAGTGGAAGTCGAGCCGGTGCGAGAGGAACCAGTGGTCGTCGGCGTCGGCCCCGGACACCGGGAAGACCCACCGGTCCTCGCCGATGCCGGCCGACCTCGCGGTCGATGCCGAGCACATGAGCAACGCAGCCCCCTGGTCCACCTGCATGTTGGCCGTGAGCAGCTTGGTGTAGGGGTAGGCGATCATCCGGTTGGTCTCGGTGGCCGTCGCCACCTCCTCGGCGGTCCGGACCTCGGGCAGCCAGGCGTAGGGGTTCGCCGCCGCCACCTCCGAGAACCCGGACCAGAGACGGCCGATCCGGTCCCGGTGCTCGTCGAGGGAGCGCCCGGCCTCGGCCCGCAGGGCATTCTCGAATAGTGGGAAGACGTGGATGGGGAGGTCGAGTCCCCGCTCCTCTTCGGCCTCGGTGGTGCCGCGCCGATCGTTTCCGAACACGGTGGGCCGGGTCGTGTCGGCCGGCTGGACGGTCCAGGGCAGCATCGGGCGGCTGGCGTCCCGCCGGTTGGCGGACTCCGTATAGACGCAGTCCGCCCCGACCAGCACGGCGGCGTCGAGCTCGCCGCGGCCGATGGCCAGGGCGGTGGCACTGACCATGCTCTGGGGGTTGTTGCCCCCGATGGTGGTGACCATCACCTCGTCGGGCTCGAGCCCCAGTGCCACGCAAACCAGCTGGCCCGGGTTCTCGTAGTGCCAGCTCAGCGGATCGGCCACCCGTACCGACTGGATACGACCCAGGAGCCGGCGGCCCCGTGGGGCCGCACCACCGGGGGCGGCGCCGTCGCAGTCCTCAACGGCTGCCCGCACCGCGTCGACCATGAGGCCGACCGGTTCGGGCCGGTCGGCCAGGGATCCGGCACCTTCGGATCCGGGCCGGTTGGTGACCTGACCGACGCCGACGATGACCGGCGTTCGGGGGTCGAGCGCCATGAGGCAGACGAGCGTACCCGGAGGCCCTCGGGGGTGATTCCCGCTCGGTACACTCGGGTGATGCGGATCGCCCTGGGATCGGATCACGCCGGGTTCGAGCTCAAGTCCACCCTGGCCAAGCACCTGGCCGACGGTGGCCACCAGGTCATCGACCTCGGGACCGACTCGCCGGACGTGTCGGTCGACTACCCGACCTACGGGGCGGCCGTGGGCCGCGCCGTGGCCGACGGACGGGCCGACCGGGGGGTATGCGTCTGCGGCACGGGCATCGGCATCTCTATGGCCGCCAACAAGGTGCCCGGCATCCGGGCCGCCCTGGTCCACGACGTGACCACCGCCTCGCTGGCCCGCCGGCACAACGACGCCAACGTCATCTGCCTCGGTGGCCGGACCCTCGGCCCCGCCGAGGCGCTCGACGCCGTGGACACCTTCTTCTCCGCCACCTTCGAGGGTGGCCACCACCAGCCCCGACTGCTCGAGCTGGCCGCCCTGGACGCGGACCGCCCGACCGGCGGGCCCGACCAGCCCGAGAGGGCAGGAGTCCCATCATGACCCGCAGGTTCGCCGCATCGCCCTTCGACGACTGGATGGCCGGCGACCCCGAGGTGGCCACGCTGCTCGGGGACGAGGCCGAGCGGCAGTCGACGACCCTCCAGCTGATCGCCTCAGAGAACTTCGCCTCGCCGGCCGTGCTGGCCGCCACCGGCTCGATCCTGACCAACAAATACTCCGAGGGCTACCCGGGTCGGCGCTACTACGGGGGGAACCAGATCATCGACCAGGTCGAGGACCTGGCCCGGGAGCGGCTGTGCGCCCTGTTCGGAGCGGAACACGCCAACGTCCAGCCCCACGCCGGCGCCAACGCCAACCTGGCCGTCTACCAGGCCCTCTTGGAGCCGGGCGACACCATCTTGGCCATGCGGCTCGACCACGGCGGCCACCTCACCCACGGATCGCCGGCCAGCATCACCTCCAAGGTCTGGCGGTTCGTCTCCTACGGGGTCTCGTCGGCTTCGGACGATGCCGACAAGCCCGGCGAGATCATCGACTTCGACCAGGTGGCCGACCTGGCCCGTCGGGAGCGGCCCGCCCTCATCGTGGCCGGCTCGACCGCCTACGCACGGATCATCGACCCCCTGCCGTTCCGCGAGATCGCCGACTCGGTCGGTGCACGGTTCATGTTCGACGCCGCCCACCCCGCCGGGCTCATCGCCGGTGGGGCGCACCCCTCACCGGTGGGTGTGGCCGACGTGGTCACCTTCACCACCCACAAGACCCTGCGCGGCCCGCGCGGCGGGGCCATCCTCTGCGGTGCCGACCTGGCCAAGGCCGTCGACAGTGCGGTCTTCCCGGGACTGCAGGGTGGCCCGCTGGAGCACGTGATCGCGGCCAAGGCTGTGGCCTTTGCCGAGGCCGCCCGCCCCGAGTTCCGCACCTACGCCCACCAGGTGGTGGTCAACGCCGCCGCCCTCGGGGCGTCGGTGGCCGACGAGGGGATCCGGCTCGTCTCGGGCGGCACCGAGAACCACCAGGTCCTCCTCGACCTGCGTACCTTCGACGCCGAGCTGACCGGCAAGGTGGCCCAGGAGGTCCTCGACCGGGCCGGTATCACCTGCAACCGCAACACCATCCCCGACGACCCGAGGTCGCCGTTCATCACCTCGGGCCTGCGCCTCGGGTCGGCGGCCCAGACGACGGCGGGCATGGGAGCGGCGGAGTTCGGCACCATCGGTGCCCTCATCGCCCGGACCCTGCGCAGCCGCGAGGACGAAGCGGAGATCGGCCGCGTCCGTGCCGAGGTCCGCGAGCTGTGCGCCGCCTTCCCCCCGTATCCCACCCTGGGCGGGGCGTGAATCCAGTCGGTCCGGTGCTCGCATGAGCGCTGTCGTGCCACTCAACTGGTACGGCGTCATCTTGGTGGTGGCCGCGCTGGCGGCCTGGATCCTCACCTTCCCGGCCCGGCGCCTGGCCGTCCAGATCGGCTACGTGGCCCAGCCCGACGAGCGGAAGGTCCACCAACGGGTGACCCCGTCGGCCGGCGGAGCCGCCATGTTCGTGGCCATGTTGGTGGCCTGGGCCGTGGCTGCGTCGATACCCGCCCTCGACCCGTTGTTCCGCGGGTCGTCCGAGCCCCTGGGGCTGATCCTCGGGGCGGCGGCGATCTTCGTGGTGGGGCTGATCGACGACTTCCGTGACATGTCGGCGCCGGCCAAGGTGGCCGGCGAGGTGTTGGCTGCCACCATCCTCTATTTCATGGGGGTGACCTGGTTCCAGTTCAAGATCCCCTTGGCCGGCCTGGTCCAGCTGTCCCCGGAGTGGACCCCGCTGCTCACCGCTCTGTGGGTCATCGCCATCACCAACGCCGTCAACCTGATCGACGGCCTGGACGGACTGGCCGCCGGGGTGGTGGCCATCGCCTCGGGAGCCCTCGCCATCTACGGCCTGCACCTCCAGCACCTGGGCAACCTCCAAACCGACAACATCGGGCCGCTCATCGCCGTGATCACCTGTGGGATCTGCCTCGGCTTCCTGCCCCACAACTTCCACCCGGCCAAGATCTTCATGGGCGACGCCGGCGCCCTGCTGCTCGGCCTACTGATGGCGGCCTCCACCATGCTCATCGGGGGACGGGTGTCGGGAAATGTGGGTGGCGTCGCCACCCACACTGGCCAGACCTACTTCTTCTTCCTTCCCCTGTTCATTCCCTTTTTCATCCTCGGGGTGCCCATGGTGGACATGGCCTTCGCCTTCGTGCGCCGGACGGCCAACCGCACCGGCTTCGCCACGCCGGACAAGAACCACCTCCACCATCGGCTGCTCCGGTTGGGACACGGCCACCGGCGGAGCGTGCTCATCCTCTGGACGTGGACGCTCATCCTGTCCGGCTTCATCCTCTTCCCGCTCTACATCTCGAGCGTGAACGCCATCATCCCCTTCGGTGCCCTGGCCCTCGGGGTCATCCTCTATACGCTCTTCCACCCCTCGCTCCGGCGGGAGGCCGATCCGGGACCCGAGGCGGCGGTTCTCGATCCTCCCGGCGACTCGCCCGATCCCGAGCCGGTCACGGTTCCGGCCGGCGCCGCACCACCTCCCGTGGCGACCCCGCCCGACGAGCCGGTGGCCGCCGAACTCGTCCCGCCCCCGGCCAGCACCCCGGCGTCGGTGGCCCGCACGGTCTCGGGGACGGCCGCACGCGGTGCTGTCGAGCGGTAGGTCACCGGTCCTCGATGGCGGCACGCGCCGCCTCTGAGCAGGGCCGAGACCGTCGACAGCGAGGTGAGTCCGGACGGGATGAGCGTTGGGAACCACGCCGTTCAGATCCTTGGGGACGGGGGCCGGGGCGAACTGTAAACGGAGTGTTTCCTACGTTTTGCCGCCACGACCTCCGAGGTGCGATGATACTGACCGTGATTTGCAGGCCGGTTGCCACCTCGGTGGGCATCGAGCGGGCCGGCCACTCGACTGGCTACGACAGCCGAACCACTGCGTGAATTCAGGAACGACTCGTGAAGCTCCCCACTCCCAGACACCCTGACGCGGCACGGCCCGACCATGGACGACCCCACCCCCGCACCCGATGCCGATCCGGGGCCGTCTCCGGCCGAGTCGGAGCGGACCACGCTGGCCGGCGCGGCCGAGTTCCTGACTCTGGGGCTCACGGTGGCGGTGGCACTGGTGGGCCTGGCTGCGCTGGGCTATCTGGTCGACCGCTGGCTCGGCACCAGCCCCTGGTTCACGCTGGTGGGCCTGGCGCTCGGCATCGCCGCCGCCGTGCTCATCACCGTCTCGCGCGTGCGGCGTCTGCTGTGAAGGTGCCGACCCACGTAGCCCCCGAAGCGACTGCCCCGACCCGGATGGGGGCATAGCCGGATCATGTTCGCCCACTTCGAACTGCCCAACGTCCCCGACGTGGCCAAACGCACCGTGGCCTCCGTCCTCGTCATCGGGGTGGCTGCCCTCGTGGCCTGTGTGTCCTTCGACAAGCCCCTGCTCGGCCTCGGCGCCTGCATCGGGCTCGGCCTCGGCACCCTCAACTTCCGGATGATCGGCCGCTCGGTCGAGAAGGTCAGCGTCAGCGGGGTGGAGAACAAGCGGCGTCCCCTGGCCATCAACACCTTCGGGCGCTTGGCCATCATCACCGTGGTGACGCTCGGGCTCATGACCTTCTCCCACCAGCTGGGCTTTGGGATCCTGGCCGGCCTGGCCGTGTTCCAGGTCATCCTCATCGCCAACGTGGCCCGCTCCATGGCCAAGTCGGGACCCATGCCCACCATGGACGACGTGATCAACGCCAGTGTGATCGACGACAACATCGCCCCTACCCCGCCGCCGACCCTCGGGTCGGGCGACGACACGAGAGGCGGTGCCTGAGCCCATGGGACTCCTAGGCGGTCACCTCCCCATCACCCCGATGCTCGGGATCGACATAACCCCGGGCATCCACCCCCAGGTCAAGCTGGGCCCGCTGACCATCGACGTCGACATCGTCTGGGCCACGCTGGTGGCAGCCATCATCGTCATCACCATGGGCCTGATCCTGCGCAAGAAGGCCACCAACGGTGTGCCCAACAAGTTCCAGCTCCTCTGGGAGCTGGCCGTCGGTGCCGTCCAGAAGCAGGTCGACGACACCATCGGCCCCCGCGGGGCCAACGTGGTGCCGCTCGCCCTGACCCTGTTCGTCTTCATCTTCACCTGCAACCTGTTCGAGGTACTGAGCATCGGGAGCCCCTACGACTGGCTGCCCGCCCCGACCTCGGACATCAACCTGCCGCTGGCCATGGCGCTCACCGTGATCGTGTTGGTCCACCGGGCCGCCATCAAGAACCGGGGCGTCAGCGGGTACTTCAAGCACTACTTCACCCGGCCGTTCCCTCCCAAGCTGTTCCTGGTCAACGCGTTCATGAACGGCGTGGAGGAGTTGGTCAAGCCGGTCACTTTGACCCTCCGTCTGTTCGGCAACCTGTTCGCCGGCGGGCTCATGCTCTCGTTGCTGGCCTCCCTCGTCATCTGGAAGCTCGGGCCCGCACCCATCGGGGCGGTCCTGTCGGTGCCCTTCACCGTGGTCTGGAAGCTCTTCGACATGGCCATCGGTGCCATCCAGGCCTTCATCTTCGCCCTCTTGACCATCCTGTACTTCGACACGGCCATGGCTCCCGACGAGGAGCACGCCAAAGACGGCGACTACATCGACGGCTGAGCGGCCGACGAACCTCAACGACAACGATCTAGACAACCCCACAACAAGGAGAAGGAACAAATGGCAGACAGCACCTCGATGGAGAGTGCGGTAAAGATCGCCGGCGCCATGGTCGGCGCCGGACTGGCACTGGGCGGCGGCGCCGTCGGCGCATCCATCGGTGACGGCCTGGCCGGTAGCCAGACGATCGCCGGTATCGCCCGCCAGCCCGAGGCCCAGGGTCGTCTGACCACGATCATGTTCCTCACCGTGGGCCTCTGCGAAGCCGCCTACTTCATCAACCTGGTCTTCGCCGCCCTCTTCGTCTTCTCCCTGGGCAAGTAGGACCGCGGTGGCGCCGGCCGGCCGACCCCCGAGGGCGGCACCCGTGAACGGGTGCGGCCGCGGGATGACCCTCCGGAGCCTCCACCCGAGCGAACAAGGATGACCAACGTGACGTTTGCCACCAGCAACTTCCTCGTCCCTAACGGGACCTTCATCGTCGTACTCCTGGCCTTCTTGGTGGTGGTGTGGGTCATCGGCAAGAAGGTCCTGCCCGTGCTCAACAAGGCCCTGACCGAGCGTCAGGACCAGATCCGGGGCGAGCTCGAAGCGGCCGACAAGGCCAAGTCCGATGCCGAGGAGGCCGACGTCGAGCGGCGGGCCGCCCTCGAGCAGGCCAGGGCCCAGGCCCGCGAGATCGTGACGCAGGCCAACACCACCGCCGAGCGCACCGTGTCCCAGGCCGAGGAGCGGGCCAACGAGGCCGCGGCGCGCATCATGGCCTCGGCCGACGCCGAGGTGGCCACGGCCCGCCAGGCCGCCGTCGAGGAGGTGACCGCCCGGGTGGGCGAGATCGTCCTGGCCGCGGCGGAGCGGGTCATCGGTCGCGAGATCCAGGCCGCCGACCACCAGGACCTCATCGACGAGGCCATCGCCGCCGTCCGGTCCGAGAGCTCGAGCGGCGCCGCCGCCGGAGCTGCCGGAGGCGGTCGGTGAACCCAGCCCTCCAGGGCTATCTGGCCGCCCAGGAGGAGTCGCTGGCCGAGGCCGGCGCCCTGGGGGAGGCCGCGTCCGAGCTCCGTGCCGTGGCTGACCTGGTCGACACGAGCAACGAGCTGGCCCTCGCCATCAACGACGGATCGGTGCCGGTGGCGTCACGACGGGCGGTGCTGGACGATCTGTTGGACGGGAAGGTCCGTCCCGAGGTGCGCAGCCTCGTGCACCAGGCGGTGACGGTGGTATCGGCCTCCGAGGTGGAGGCGTCGTTCCACTGGCTGGCCTCCCAGGTACTCACGGCCGCAGAGCGGGGACCGGCTGCCGACGGCGAAATCGAGGACGAGAGCGTCCTCGGTCGCCTGGGCTCACGCAACCGGGTGGCCGGTTACGCCGCCGCCGTGTTCGAGCAGGTCACGGTGGCCGAGCTCGAGGAGATCGAAGACCAACTGTTCCGGTTCGCCCGGACCGTCCAGTCCAGCCAGCCGCTGCGCCACGCTCTGGGTGACCGTGACCTCCCCGTGGCCCTCCGCCAGCAGGTCATCGCCGACCTGCTCGGGGACCAGGTCCTCCCGGCCACCGGCCGACTGGCCGCCTACGCCGTGCGGGGCGGACGCGCCCGTGACATCGTCGCCACGCTGGACTCCTTGGTGGAGGCGGCGGCGCGTGCCCGGGGCTGGCGGGTGGCCCGCGTGCAGTCGGCCGACACGGTCGGCGGCGACCAGCGACAGAACCTGAGCGAGGCGCTCGCCCGCCTGGCCGGCAACCCGGTCGAGCTCCAGGTCACCATCGACCCCGACCTGCTCGGCGGCGTCATCGTCCAGGTGGGGGACCTCCTGGTCGACGGCAGTGCCCGGCACCGTTTGGACGAATTGAAGGAGCACCTCCTCGTTTCCGAGGCGGCCTACCAGATCCCTGAGGGAAGGAAACCAGCCGATGGCTGAATTGACCATCAACGCCGACGAGATCACCGCCGCCCTGCGGCGCTACGTGGACGACTACACACCCGAGGTGGGGACCGAGCAGGTAGGCCGCATCGTCGAGGTGGGCGACGGCATCGCCCGGGTCACCGGCCTGCCCGGTGCCGCCGTCAACGAGATCCTGGAGTTCGAGAACGGGACCGAGGGCCTCGCCCTCAACCTCGACGAGGAGACCATCGGTGCGGTCATCCTGGGCGACGACACCGGACTCGAAGAGGAGCAGTTGGTCAAGGCCACCGGTCGCATCCTCTCGGTGCGGGTGGGCGACGCCCTGCTCGGCCGGGTGGTCAACGCCGTGGGTGAGCCGCTCGACGGCAAAGGGCCCATCGCCACCACCGAGACCCGTCGACTCGAGGTCCAGGCCCCCGGCATCGTCCGACGCCAGCCGGTCTCCGAGCCCCTGCAGACGGGCATCAAGGCCATCGATGCCATGACCCCGATCGGCCGGGGACAGCGTGAGCTGATCATCGGCGACCGGAAGACCGGCAAAACCACGGTGGCCGTGGACACCATCCTCAACCAGAAGGGCCTGGGGGTGAAGTGCATCTACGTCGCCATCGGCCAAAAGGAGTCCTCGGTGGCCCAGACCGTGGCCACCCTCGAGCGGTACGGTGCCCTCGAGTACACCGTCGTGGTGCTGGCCGGGGCGTCGGATCCGGCCCCGTTCAAGTACCTGGCCCCCTACGCCGGGTGCGCCATGGGCCAGCACTGGATGGAGCACGGCGAGCACGCCCTCATCGTCTACGACGACCTGTCCAAGCAGGCCGAGGCCTACCGCCAGATGTCCCTGCTGCTCCGCCGGCCCCCGGGTCGCGAGGCCTACCCCGGCGACGTCTTCTACCTGCACAGCCGGCTACTCGAGCGGGCGGCCAAGCTCTCCGACGAGGAGGGTGGCGGCTCCTTCACCGCCCTGCCCATCATCGAGACCAAGGCCGGTGACGTCTCGGCCTACATCCCGACCAACGTGATCTCCATCACCGACGGCCAGGTGTTCCTCGAGAGCGAGCTGTTCTACGCCGGGGTGCGCCCGGCCATCAACGTGGGTATCTCGGTCAGCCGGGTGGGGAGTGCCGCCCAGATCAAGGCCATGAAGTCGGTCTCGGGCACCCTCAAGTTGGACCTGGCCCAGTTCCGCGAGCTGGAGGCCTTCGCCACCTTCGGCTCCGAGCTGGACAAGGTGTCCCAGGCCCAGCTGGACCGGGGCTACCGCCTCACCGAGCTCTTGAAGCAGGGGCTGAACGCCCCCGTCCCGGTCGAGGAGCAGGTGCTGGTGATCTTCGCCGGTTCCGAGGGCTACGTGGACGACGTCCCCGTCTCGGAGGTCCAGCGCTACGAGTCCGAGGTGCGGAGCTACTTCCGGGCCAACCATGCCGACATCCTCGACGGCATCCGGGACTCGGGGAAGCTGCCCGAGGGCGACACCCTGGCCACGGCCCTCGCCAAGTTCACCGAGTCGTTCGACACCGGGAAGGGCGACTGACCCATGGCCGGAGGTCAGGAACGCATCCTGCGTCGACGGATCAAGAGCATCCAGTCGACCAAGAAGATCACGAAGGCCATGGAGCTGATCGCCGCGTCCCAGATCGTGCGGGCCCAGGGCAGGATCGCCGCGGCCAAGCCCTACCAAGAGGGCATGGCCCGCATCGTGCTCGAGACCGCGCTCGGGGACCCCGATGCCGCCGGCCGCCTGCTCGGCACGCCGGAGAACGTCTCGAAGGTGGCGGTGCTCTCGGTGGTGGCCGACCGGGGCTTGTGCGGTGGGTACAACACCTTCGTCTTCCGGGCGACCGAGCGGCTTCTCCACGGGTTCGACAGCGCCGGCACCGAGTGGCGGCTCTTCACGGTGGGCAAGAAGGCCCAGAGCTACTTCCGTTACCGGGGCCAGGACGTCGAGCAGTCCTTCCTCGGCATGAGCGAGCGTCCGACCTTCACCGATGCCCGGGCCGTGGCTGCGGCCGTCCTCACCCCGTTCATCAACGGCGAGGTGGACCAGGTCATGATCGTCACCACCCGCTTCCTCTCGGCCGGCAGCCAGAAGGTGGACGTGCGCCAGCTCCTCCCCCTCGTGGATCCCCGGGCCGTGGCCGAGGCCGATGACGCCGCCCCGGCCGAGCCCGACGGGCCGCAGGGCTACACCGAGTTCGAACCCGACGCCGCCATCCTGCTCGAGACCCTGGCCCCCCGGGCCGCCGAGACCGAGATCTTCGGCGCCCTGCTCGAGGCCTCGGCCTCCGAGGTCACCGCCCGGCAGCGGGCCATGGCCGCAGCCACCGACAACGCCGGCGAGCTGATCAAGAAGTACTCCCGGATCATGAACCGGGCCCGCCAGGACTCCATCACCACCGAGATCATGGAGATCGTCGGCGGGGCCGAGGCTCTCCGGGCCGGCTCCGACGAGGACGAGGGCGGCCTCGTCATCGAGGCCAGGGTCTGAGCCATGGTCCACCAGTCATCCACCCGACCGCCCCCAGCCGGCGCCATCCCGCAGTTCGCTCTCGCTGACCAACCGAAGGAATCCACAGAATCATGACGACCACCGCACCCCAGCCGACCACGACCGACACCCTCCCCTCGGGACGGGTGGTGGCCATCGCCGGCCCGGTCATCGACGTCGAGTTCCCCCCGCACGCCCTGCCCGAGATCAACGGCGCCGTCGAGGTCGACGTGACCCTCGAAGGCAACAAGGAGCTCATCGTGGCCGAGGTGGCCCAGCAGATCGGCGACGGCCGGGTGCGCTGCATCTGCCTCAAGGCCACCGACGGACTCACCCGGGGAGCCGAGGTCCGCAACCTGGGCCGCGGCCTCGTGGTCCCGGTGGGAGATGCCGTGCTCGGCCACGTGTTCAACGTGCTCGGCCAACCCCTCGACACCGACTCCATCGGTGAGGCCGAGGACTACTGGGAGATCCACCGCAACGCCCCGGCCTTCGACACCTTGGAGCCCCGGGCCGTCATGTTCGAGACGGGCATCAAGGTCATCGACCTCCTCGAGCCCTACGTCCAGGGTGGCAAGATCGGCCTGTTCGGCGGGGCCGGCGTGGGCAAGACCGTGCTCATCCAAGAGATGATCAACCGGGTGGCCACCAACCACGGTGGTGTGTCGGTGTTCGCCGGGGTGGGGGAGCGGACCCGTGAGGGGACCGACCTCTGGATCGAGATGCAGGAGTCGGGCGTCATCGAGAAGGCCGCCCTGGTCTACGGACAGATGGACGAGCCTCCCGGCGTGCGCCTCCGGGTGGCCTTGGCCGCTCTGACCATGGCCGAGTACTTCCGGGACGTGAAGAACCAGGACGTGCTCCTCTTCGTGGACAACATCTTCCGCTTCGTCCAGGCCGGCTCCGAGGTCTCCACCCTGCTCGGGCGGATGCCCTCGGCCGTGGGCTACCAGCCCACCCTGGCCGACGAGATGGGCCAGCTCCAGGAGCGGATCACCTCCACCCGGGGCCGCTCCATCACCTCGCTGCAGGCCGTCTACGTCCCCGCCGACGACTACACCGACCCCGCCCCCTTCACCACCTTCACCCACCTCGACGCCACCACCGAGCTGTCCCGCGACATCGCCTCGCTGGGCATCTACCCGGCCGTGGACCCCCTGTCGTCGACCTCCAACATCCTGGCCCCCGAGATCGTGGGTGAGCGCCACTACAACGTGGCCCGCCGGGTCCAAGGTGTCCTCCAGCGGTACAAGGAGCTCCAGGACATCATCGCCATCCTCGGACTCGACGAGCTGTCCGAAGAGGACCGGGTCACCGTCACCCGGGCCCGCAAGATCCAGCGGTTCTTGTCCCAGCCCTTCAACGTGGGCGAGGTGTTCACCGGACTGAAGGGTGTGACCGTGCCCGTCGAGGAGACCGTGGAGTCGTTCGAGGCCCTGGTCAACGGCGAGCTCGACGAGGTACCCGAGCAGGCCTTCCTCAACGTCGGTGGTGCTGAGGCCGCGTTGGCCAAGGCGCACTCGCTCGAGAACAGCTGATCGGGGCCGGAACGAGCGATGGCCGACACCAACCTGTTCACGATCAACCTGGTCACCCCCGAGCGCGTGCTCGTGTCGGGACTGGCCGCCGAGGTGATCCTCCGCACCGGCGAGGGTGACATCACCTTCCTGGCTGGCCACACGCCGCTCGTGGGCACGGTCGAGCCCGGGGTGGTCCGGGTCGTGCGCGACGAGGGTGAGGACGAGCGGGTGGCCGTCCACGGCGGCTTCGTCCAGGTGGAGCAGAACGTGGTGGGGGAGGACGGCGAGCCCGTGGCCTCGGGCACCCGGGTGACGCTGTTGATCGGGGTGGCCGAGTTGGCCGACGAGATCGACGTGGACCGGGCCCGGGTGGCCCTAGAGGCCGCCGAGGCCCGGGTGGCCGAGCTCGGGGGCACCGGTCGGAGCACGGGTTCGGGCTCGACTCCGGGCGAGGGCGACGAGCCCGACGCCGAGCTGGTGGAGGCCGAGGCCGAGCTGCGTCGGGCCCAGGTCCGCCTGGAGGCCGTCGACGCCTCCACCTCAGCCACCACCGGCTGAGCCCCCCGGCCGTGCTGGCATGAGGCGGCCATGGGCCCTGCTGGCCTGCTCAGTCCTGGCCCTCGGCCTGGTGGGCTGTTCGACCGCCACGAGCACGCCGTCAGCGGCGCCGACCGGCTGTCACGGCACCAGGTCCACCGGCCATCTGGTCCTCTCCGACGCCAACCCCGTCCCCGTCGTCCGGGCCGTGCCCGGTACGTGCATCAAGGTGAGCGTCCCCCCGTCGGGGTTCCTGGGAAAAGTCACCGAGCCACCACGGGTCACCCCTGACGGCCGGCTGGCGCTGGTGTCGGACACTCTCGGGGCCAACGGTGGCCGGACTGTCTACTACTCGGCCGTGCGGTCGGGAACGGCCACGGTCAGCTCGACTGTCGACGTCCAGACCAACCAGGAGGTTCCGGAGTGGTCCGGTCTCGTCGTAGTGGGGCGACCACCGGCGTCGGGGTGAGGGCCGTGCCACTCGCGATCGTCCTCAGCTCACTCCCGCGCTGACCATCGTCGAGTCGGAGAAAGCAGCCCCCGATTCTGAAGACACATCACGGGTGACGGCCAAAAACGGGGGTATCGAGTTGACCTTCCGCCGTGATACAAACTCCTTCGACGAGCGACACGATTCGGTGCGCTGCAACGGACTGGGCGAAGGTGGGGACCGATGCTGAACCGGCGTGGGTGGATGGGCTCGTTGGCCGCCTGTGTGGTCGTGGTACTGGGTGCGTTGACGCCGGCGGGAACCGGGGGTGCGGCTGCACCACTGGCCGGTCACGTACCGAGCGGCTCCCACTCGACTCGTTCGCACATCTACAACGGGCCGGACAGCTACTGGCTGGTGGCTGCCGACGGCGGGATCTTCTCCTACGGTGATGCCGAGTTCAACGGCTCGGCCGGAGGCTCGCCGCTCAACAAGCCCATCGTGGGCATGGCCGCCACCCCGGACGGTGGGGGGTACTGGCTGGTGGCCTCGGACGGTGGGATCTTCTCCTACGGTGACGCCACCTTCTACGGGTCGACCGGGGGCATCCATCTGAACAAGCCCATCGTGGGCATGGCCGCCACCCCGGACGGCGGCGGGTACTGGCTGGTGGCCTCGGACGGCGGGATCTTCTCCTTCGGGGACGCCACCTTCTACGGGTCCACCGGGGGGATCCACCTCAACAGGCCCATCGTGGGGATGGCCACCGACCCGCTCACCGGTGGCTACTGGCTGGTGGCCTCCGACGGCGGCATCTTCACCTTCCACGCCCCGTTCCTCGGCTCGGCCGGGGCCATCGCCCTCAACAAGCCCATCGTCGGGATGTCGGCCAGCCCGGACGGCGGCGGCTACTGGTTGGTGGCCTCCGACGGCGGCATCTTTGCCTACGGGACGGCCCAGTTCCACGGTTCGGCGGGGGGAATCCACCTGAACGAGCCCATCGTGGGCATGGGGGCCACCAACGACGGTGGCGGCTACTTCCTCGTGGCCTCCGACGGCGGCATCTTCGCCTACGGAGACGCCCACTTCGCCGGCTCGGCCGGCGGCACCCACCTGAACAGCCCGATCGTCGGGATGGCCGTCCTCCCGGCGTTCACCCCGTTTGCCACGGCCATGGCCCGGACGCCCACCGGACAGGGCTACTGGGTGGCCGGTGACGACGGAGAGGTGCTGAGCTACGGGGACGCCGTCTTCTACGGCGATCTGTCCGCCGAGGTGCTGGACCAGCCCATCGTGGGCATTGCCGCCACACCCGACGGACGGGGCTACTGGCTGGTCGACGCCTCGGGGCACGTGACCCCCTTCGGTGATGCCGGGAACGACGGCTCGATCAGCGATCCGACCGACTCGGTGGTGGGCATCGTCTCGGACCCGTCGAGCAACGGGTACTGGCTGGTCAACGAGGGTGGTGGGGTCTTCTCCTTCGGCGGCGCCCACTACTACGGCTCAACGGGCGGTTACCACCTAAATGTTCCGATCGTAGGAATGGCGGCCAACCACACCGGTGGGGGCTACTGGTTGGTGGCCGCCGACGGCGGCCTGTTCACCTTCGGGGACGCCCAGTTCGACGGCTCGACCGGCGGCACGGCGATCGACTCGCCGATCACCGGCATGGCCTCCACGTTCGACGGGGGTGGGTATTGGCTGACCACCGAGGACGGCTCGGTCTACGCCTTCGGTGACGCCACCGGGGGATCGCCCCTCTCCCACGACCTGGGGGGCAACATCGCCACCGGTATCGTCAGCACCCCGAGCGGGCTCGGCTACTGGCTGGTCGACACCTCGACCAACATCTACACCTACGGCAACGCCACGCCGTTCGCCTTCAACTCCTGAGGCCTGCGAACGGGGAGGTCCTCAGCCGAACTCGATGGCGCTGTACTCGGCCAGCTTGTGCAAGGGGTGGCGGGCCTCGATGAGCCGGACCGTGCCCGACTTGGACCGCATGACGAGGGACTGGCTGGTGGCGCCGAACTCGTCGTAGCGGACCCCGTGGAGCAGCTCCCCGTCGGTGATGCCGGTGGCGGCGAAAAAGCAGTTGTCCCCGCGGACCAGATCGTCGGTGGTGAGCACGGCGTCGAGGTCGTAGCCGGCGTCGATGGCAGCCTGGCGCTCGCCGTCGTCGCGGGGCCACAGGCGCCCCTGGATCTCCCCGCCCATCGACTTGAGGGCGGCCGCGGCGATGACCCCTTCGGGGGTTCCTCCGATGCCCACCAGCAGGTCCACCCCGGTGTCGGGCCACGAGGTGGCAATGGCTCCGGCCACGTCGCCGTCGGTGATCAGCCGGATCCGGGCCCCGGTGGCCCGCACCGAGGCGATCAGCTCGGCGTGGCGGGGACGGTCGAGGATGGCCACGGCCAGGTCCCGGACCGAGGTGCCCTTGGACTTGGCCACCGCGGCCAGGTTGTCCTCGATGGACATGGTGATGTCGATGGACCCGGCCGATCGGGCCCCGACGGCCAGCTTCTCCATGTAGACGCACGGTCCCGGGTCGAACATGGTGCCCTCTTCGGAGACGGCGATGACGGCCAGGGCCCCACCGCGACCGAGGGCGGTCGGCGTGGTCCCGTCGATGGGGTCGACGGCGATGTCGGCCTTGGGAGGCGTCCCGTCCCCGATGCGCTCGCCGTTGTAGAGCATGGGGGCGTTGTCCTTCTCGCCCTCGCCGATGACCACGACGCCGTCCATCGACACACTGGACAGGACGATCCGCATGGCGTTGACCGCGGCGCCGTCGGCACCTTCTTTGTCCCCCCGTCCCATCCACCGTGATGCGGCCAACGCGGCCGCCTCGGTGACTCGCACGAGCTCCATGGCCAGATTGCGGTCGGGTGCCTGGGGGGAAGTCGTCACGGAGGTAGACGATAGTGGCTGGCGGCCGAGGCAATCCGATCCGGGGCCGGCGGGCCTCCGGACGCCGAGGGCCCCAAATCAGCCGCGACGGTCGCGGCGCGGGCCATACTGGTGCGCGTGGACCGCTTCGTCGTCATGCCCAACGGTCCCCTGGAGGGGACGGTCCGGGCCGGCGGGGCCAAGAATTCGGTGCTCAAGCTCATGGCGGCCTGCCTGTTGGCCGAGGGCCGCCACGTCCTGACCAACGTCCCCCGCATCACCGACGTCGACATCATGGGCGAGCTGCTCGGGGCCATGGGTGTCGACGTGCGGCGGGGCGACACCCCCGACGAGCTGGTGGTCACCACACCGGCCTCGGTGATCCCCGAGGCCCCTTACGAGCTGGTGGAGAAGATGCGGGCCTCGGTGGTGGTGCTCGGCCCGCTGCTGGCCCGCCACGGTTGGGCCAAGGTGTCCCTTCCCGGAGGAGACGACTTCGGCCCCCGCCCCATCGACATGCACCTCCACGCCCTGACCTCGATGGGTGTGACCTTCACTTCCTCCCACGGCTACGTGGAGGGACGGGTGGAGTCGACGGTGGCCTCGGTGCCCCGGCTGGTGGGCAACCGGGTGGTGCTCGAGTACCCGAGCCACACCGGCACCGACAACGTCCTGATGGCTGCCACCCTGGCCAAGGGGACCACCGTCATCGAGAACGCCGCCCGTGAGCCGGAGGTGACCGACCTGGCCGCCTTCCTCAACGCCATGGGTGCCCGGATCACCGGGGCGGGCACCTCGCGGATCGAAGTGGAGGGGGTCGAAGCCCTGCACCCCACGCGCCACGCCGTCATCCCCGATCGTCTGGTGGTCGCCACCTTCATGGTTGCCGCCGGTCTCACCGGTGGCGACGTGGTGGTGGAGGACGGCCGTCCCGACCACATGGACATGCTCATCGCCAAGCTCTCGGCGGCGGGCCTCCACATCACCCAGGAGCCCGAGGGACTCCGGGCGGTCCGGGCGCGCACCGACCGGCTCCAGTCGGTGGACGTGGCCACCCTTCCGTATCCGGGCTTCGCCACCGACTACAAACCCCTCTTGGTGACGCTGCTCACCGTGGCCGACGGTGTGGGGATCGTCACCGAGAACCTGTTCTTCGGCCGGTTCCGCTACGTCGAGGAGCTGCGCCGCATGGGTGCGGACATCCGCACCGAGGGACACCACGCGGTGGTGCGGGGGGTCAGCGCCCTCTCGGGCGCCCCGGTCCGGGCCTTCGACGTGCGGGCGGGAGCGGCCCTCGTGCTGGCCGGACTGGTGGCAGAGGGCGAGACGGTCATCACCGACGCCCACCACGTCGACCGGGGCTACGAGGACCTCTGCGCCAAGCTGGCCTCGCTCGGGGCCAACGTCCGCCGAGCCTGACGTCCGGTCCGGGGCCGGATACGCTCGACACTCCATGCCGGCCTCCCCCGCCAACGATCCCGCCGCGCTGTTCGACGCCGCCCGGGGGGGCAGCCAGGCCTCGCTGGCCCGTCTGCTGTCGCTGGTGGAGCGGGGTGGCCCGCCGTCCCGGGCCGTGGCCGCCCTCGCCTACACCACACCGGGGGACGCCTACTCGGTGGGGATCACCGGTGCTCCCGGTGCGGGGAAGTCGACCCTCACCGACCGCCTGGTCGCCCTGGCCCGCACCGAGGGGCTGAGCGGGCCCGACCGGGTGGCCGTCCTGGCCGTGGACCCCTCGTCCCCCTACTCGGGCGGCGCCATCCTCGGTGACCGGGTCCGCATGCCCAGCCACGCGCTCGACGACGGCGTCTACATCCGGTCCATGGCCACCCGCGGACACCTGGGCGGGCTGGCCGTGGCCGTGCCCGACGCCGTCCGCGTCCTGTCGTCGGTGGGCCTGCCCGTGGTGTTGGTGGAAACTGTCGGGGTCGGCCAACAAGAAGTCGAGGTGGCCGCGGCTACCGACACCACCGTGGTGGTGGTCAACCCCGGATGGGGCGACGCCATCCAGGCCAACAAGGCCGGCCTGCTCGAGATCGCCGACCTGTTCGTGATCAACAAGGCCGACCGCCCCGGGGCGCGGGAGACCCGCCGGGACCTCGAGCTCATGTTGGACCTGACCGAGCTGGGACCGTGGCGGCCACCCATCGTGGAGACGGTGGCCTCGACGGGCGACGGGGTGGACGAGCTGTGGAAGGCCATCGGCCAGCACCGCAGCCACCAGATCGACCAGGGCACCCTGGCCCTCCAGCGCCGGGCCCGGCTGGAGCGCGAGTTCCGCCAGATCCTGGTGGCCCGACTGTCCGAACAGATCGACGCCGTGCTCGACGGGGGCGGGGTGGACGACATCAGCGCCGCCATGCTGGGGGGCGAGATCGACCCCTATCGGGCCGCCGACCGCGTGCTCGACCGGGTCGTCACCCCGGACTCGGTGCCCGGGTCCGGACACCGGGGGTGATCGGGGGCGTAGCCGACAGCGATGCCGTCGGATTCACCACATTGACGTCTCAGGTTCACCTTCGGGTCGCGAGCGCAGAGGTAGCGTGCCAGGGTGACTGTTGAATCATCGTCAGGGGCACCCGCGCTGTCCGTTCCGTTCGCACCGCTGGGCGGTCTCACCCAACAGGTGACCCAGCACGCCCCGCTGCCCCCGCCCGAGGAAGACCCCATGTGGTTCCAGCGGGCCGTCTTCTACGAGGTGCTGATCCGGGGCTTTTTCGACGGCAACAACGACGGGGTGGGGGACATCCCGGGCCTCATCGCCAAGCTGGACTACCTCCAGTGGCTCGGGGTGGACTGCCTGTGGCTGCTTCCCTTCTACCCCTCGCCGCTCCGTGACGGGGGCTACGACATCAGCGACTACTACTCGGTGCATCCCGAGTCGGGGACCGTCGACGACCTGAAGCGACTGTTGGAGGAGGCCCACGCCCGCGGCATCCGGGTCATCGCCGACCTGGTCATCAACCACACGAGTGACCAAAATCCGTGGTTCCTCGAGTCCCGACAGAGCCGGGACAACCCGAAGGCCGACTGGTATGTCTGGAACGACGACGACCAGCGGTGGCCAGAGGCCCGTGTGGTCTTCATCGACGTGGAGCGATCCAACTGGGCCTACGACGCCCAGCGGGACCAGTACTACTGGCACCGCTTCTACTCCCACCAGCCCGACCTCAACTACGACAACCCCGAAGTGGCCGACGCCATGCTCAACGTGGTGCGCTACTGGCTCGACCTCGGACTCGACGGCTTCCGCCTCGACGCCGTCCCCTTCCTGTTCCAAAAGGACGGTACGGCGGGGGAGAACCTCCCCGAGACCCACGCCTTCATCCGGAGGGTGAGGAAGGAGCTGGACGACAACTACCCCGGGCGGATCCTGCTGGCCGAGGCCAACGGGTGGCCGGCCGACGTGGCCGACTACTTCGGGGACGACGACGAGTGCCACCTGTGCTTCAACTTCCCGCTGATGCCTCGGCTCTTCATGGCCGTCCGGCGGGAGCAGAGCTACCCCATCACCGAGATCCTGGCCCAGACCCCCGAGGCGCCGGGCAGTTCGCAGTGGGCCATCTTTCTACGCAACCACGACGAGCTGACCCTCGAGATGGTCACCGAGGAAGAGCGCGACTACCTGTTCTCCGAGTACGCCAAGGATCCCCGGATGAAGCGCCACATGGGCATCGGGCGGCGGCTCGCCCCCCTGCTCGACCGTGACCGGCGGCTCTCCGAGCTCCTCTTCTACCTGCTGTTCACCCTCCGGGGTAGCCCGGTCCTTTACTACGGCGACGAGATCCAGATGGGCGACAACCTCTATCTCGGCGACCGGGACTCGGTGCGCACGCCCATGCAGTGGACGCCGGACCGCAACGGGGGATTCAGCCGGGCCGACTTCGCCCAGCTGTACCTGCCCCCGCTCATGGACCCGGTGTACGGCTTCTCGGCCGTCAACGTCGAGGCCCAGCAGCGCAACCCCAGCTCGTTCCTGCACTGGATGCGCCGGATCCTGGCCGTGCGCCGGGAGTTCCCCGTCCTCGGCACGGGCGAGCTCGAGGTCATCTCCTCGGCCAACCCGTCGGTGCTGGCCTTCGTACGCTCGGCCCCCGACGAGGCCCAGCGGGGCCCGGTGAACCCTGTCCTCTGCGTGCACAACCTGTCGCGGCTGGCCCAGCCGGCCGAGCTGCATGTGGAGCGGTGGGTGGGACGCCAGCCCATCGAGCTGCTCGGGCGGGTCGCCTTCCCGCTCATCGGCACCGAGCCCTACCGGGTCACTCTGGCCCCTTACGGGTCGCAGTGCTTCGAGATGGCCTGAGGGACGGGGCCACACCTCCCTCCCTGTGGGGGGCGGTCCTAGCCGACGTGGGCCATCGGAACCGGCACGGCCAGCTCTTCGGCGGCCTGTTCGGGGTTCACGATGTTGATCATCACGCCGGTGCCCAGCTCGAAGCCGGCCACCGTGGTGATCTTCGGGACCACGTGGACGTGCCAGTGGTAGGGCTCGGGGGCACGGTAGGGGGCCGAGTGGAAGACGAGGTTGTAGGCCACGTCCCCGACCACCTCTTTGAGCCGGCCGAGGATGACCTTGAGGGCCCTGCCCACCGCGACCAGGTCGGCCGGAGGGCTGTGGTGGAGGTGTGGCCCGTGGGCCCGCGGGATGATCAGCATCTCGTAGGGGGCGCCGCTCCAGAACGGGCAGATGGCCAGGACCCGCTCGTCGGCGTAGATGACCCGGTGGTTGACGTTTTCCTCGGCATCGACGGCGGTGCACAGGAGGCACCGCCCGGCGAATCGGGCGAACCCGGCCTGCTCCTCGACGAGCTCTCGGGGGACAAAGGACATCCCGAGCAGCTGGCCGTGGGGGTGTTCGATCGACGCACCCGCCTCCCGTCCGGCGTTCACGATGGCCTGGCTGTAGCGGAGGCCGGGGATCGAGGCATGCTCCCCGATGCGCTCGCTGATGGCCGTCATCACCGCGGTGGCCTGCTCGTCGCTCAGCTGGGACCACGAGTTCTGGTGGTCGGGGGACAGCACGATGACCTCGTGGATGCCGCCCGCCGTGGCCTGGGTGAACACCGGACCACGGTTGGTGACCACGAAGGGCGCATTGCCCTCGAAGGCCGGGTAGCGGTTGGGGACCACCCGCACCAACCAGTTGCCGTCGGCGTCCCTCGTCTCGAGGGTGGGGGTCACCTGCTCCTCGTTGCCAGGACAGAAGGGGCACGGCCCAGAGGTGTCGGCCTGGATCGGGGCGGCTCGCGGGGCGAAGGCCTGGGGGCGGGACGGCCCGCTCGGTGCTCACCACCACCCAGCGGCCGGTCAGGGGATCAAGTCGGAGCTGATTCATCGGCGTTGCGCGTGGCCCCTGCTGGTCTGATGTGTCTGTCTACGCACGTGGGTCGCCACCTCGATCTGGTCGTCGACGCCCTCCTTCGACCCGGGTGCCGGGGTGAAGATGACGGTACTGTTACGAGCGTAGCAATCTCGGCGGCGCAATAGGTGCAGGGGCCAGGGGCGGCCCCGGCTGGCTTTGATGCCAGAATCGCCCCGATGACCCATACGGAGGGCTACTTGCTGGCCGTGACCCACGCCCGGGACGCCGGCTACGACATCATCCTGCTGGCCCATGTCCTCTCGGCCGCCGTCAGCCTGGTCGCGTTGGTCATTGCCGGCGCCAACGCCTGGGTCCTCCGGCGCTCGGGTCCCAGCTCGGATGCCATCCGCCGCTACTACCGTCCCGGGGTCAACTGGGCCGGGAAGGTCCTGTTTCTGGTGCCGATCCTGGGTGTCGTGCTCATGGTCCGGAGTCATGGGGACTGGTCGTTCTCTGACCAGTGGATCATGATCGGCCTGGCGCTTTGGGCCGTGGCGGCCATCGTGGCCGAGATGTACCTGTGGCCGGCCGAGCGCCGGCTGCAAGAGGCCGTCTCGACCCTCGAGCCAGTGGGCGGAGGCGCCGACGGCGGAGTCCGGACTGCCGTGACAGCCGGGACGGTAGGCGATGTCGGCGCTCCTGGCGACTCGGGACACCGGCCAGAGTCCCGGGCCGACACCGGGTTGGGTGCAGTATGTCTGCGGGTGACCGTGCTGGCCGCATCGCTCTCGGTGGTGTTGGTGGCGGCCGCCGTCCTGATGGTGTCCAAACCCTGACCGGCATGGCCGATGCCGATGCCGGCCCGGGGGACGATCGCTTTGGTGGTTGGGACGCGGTCCAGGCTTTTGCCAGACCGTTACGGAACAGTGAGTGTCGCCGGATCGGTAGTGGCCGACCCGCCGGAGTTGGTGAACACGGCCCGGACCTCCCAACCGTTCTCGAAGGTGCCCGAAGATGTACCCGCTGAGCGTGCTCGAAGTCGAGGTGGCGTTGCCACTGATGTCGGACCAGGTGGTCCCTCCGTCGGTGGAGACCTGCCAGACCACCGAGGGGGTCGGGTCACCGCTGGCCGCCGCAGTGAAGGTGGCGACCTGCCCGGGAGCGACGCTCTGGTCAGTGGGCTGGGTGGCGACGGTCGGTGCGACCGGGGAGGTGACGGTGAGTGTCGCCGGATCGGTAGTGGCCGACCCGCCGGAGTTGGTGAACACGGCCCGGACCTCCCAACCGTTCTCGAAGGTCCCGAAGATGTACCCGCTGAGCGTGCTCGAAGTCGAGGTGGCGTTGCCACTGATGTTGGACCAGGTGGTCCCTCCGTCGGTGGAGACCTGCCAGACGACGAGGGGGTCGGGTCACCGCTGGCTGCCGCAGTGAAGGTGGCGATCTGCCCGGGAGCGACGCTCTGGTCGGTGGGCTGGGTGGCGACGGTCGGTGCGACCGGGAGGTGACCGTGAGTGTGGCCGCGCGGTGGTGGCCGACCCGCCGGATTGGTGAACACGGCCTGATATTGGTTGCCGTTTTCGCTCAGCGCGGTGGAGGGGAGAGTCAGCGTGCCACTGGTTGAACCGCTGACGGGTGCAAAGGTGGTTCCGCCGTCGGTGGAGAGTCTCCCACTGCACGGTGGGGGAGGGGAAGCCCCCTGCGGTGGCGGTGAAACTTGCACTCGCGCCGGCGGTCACCGTCTGGCTCGTCGGCTGCGTGGCGATCGTCGGGGCCGTGTTGGGCGAGGTAACGATGGCGTAGCCTGACTCCGAGCCCGGTTCGGGGCCTAGCTGCTGCGCCGTGCTCCCGGCCGGCAGCGTCACCGCTACCGGCGTCGAGCTGTTGGTGGTGGTGCCGTCGCCGAGTTCACCTACGCCGTTGCCTCCCCATGCGTAGAGCTTTCCGTCCGAGCCGATGGCATAGCCGCTGAAGTAGCTTCCGCTGATCGATTCAGGCGTGACGCCGCTAGGCAAGGCCACCACCACCGGTAGGGAGCTGTTGGTCGTGCCACCGTTGCCGAGCTGACCTGCTGTGTCGTTGCCCCAGGCGTACTCGTGGCCGTCCGACCCAATGGCGTAGGCAAAGCCACCGCCACCGGCGACTGTCGTTGCGTGCACGCCCGAAGGCATCGAAACCACCACCGGCGTGGTGCTGTTGGTCGTGGTGCCGTTGCCGAGCTGACCGCTGCCGTTCAGGCCCCAGGCGTAGAGGTGCCCGTCCGACCCGATGGCGTAGCCGGTGCCGCCCCCACCGGCAATCGAGACCGGAGTCACTCCCGAGGGAAGGGGCACGACCACCGGCGTCGAGCTGGTTGCCGCGCCGCCGGTGCCGAGCTCACCGTAGAAGTTGTCACCCCAGGCGTAGAGGTGGCCGTCCGAGCCGATGGCGTAGCCGGTCTCGAACCCGGCAGGCGATGGCCTTTGGCGTCACCCCCGAAGGCAACGAGACCTCGACGGGCGTGTCGCTCATCGTCGTGCCATTCCCGAGCGCACCGTAGGGGCTGTCGCCCCAGCTGTAGAGGTTGCCGTCCGAGCCGATGGCGTAGCCGATGCCCTGGCCGGCGGCGATGGCCGTCGCATGGACGCCCGAAGGCAGGGCAACGACGACCGGGCTCTGGCTGATACCCTCCCGTGGAGCCGTCACCCAGTCCGCCCCCGGAGTTGTCGCCCCAGGAGTAGAGATTCCCGTCCGAGCCGATGGCGAACCCGGCGAAGTAGGACGGTGCGGGATCGCCCAATCCCCCAGAACCGGCGAGGGCGGTCGGAGTGCACCCCGGTGGGAAGCGAAACCAGCGACGGTACGGAGCTGGTGGTCGTGGTGCCGTTGCCCAGCTCGCCGGCGGAGTTGTCGCCCCAGGCAAAGAGCCCGATCGAGCTGCCGGCGGGTGCCGCCGCCCCGGCAGGGGTCCTAGCCCAGGCCAGGGTCCCGACCAGCACCAGGACGCCGATGGTGCACCACCTGGCCGAACGGACAAGTGATCGAGTGAGCACGCCACACCCCCATGTACAGAGGGACCTTCTTCGGCCTAGTGGCCTCGTGACAAAAGCTCGGTACGGTCCCCGGTACCTGAGGGGACGCTACTCCCGGCCGTCGAGTTGTCAAGTGGCCTGAGCGCGGTGGCCACCCGCCCCAGCCGAGGCGGGTCGGACCCTACGTTGCCGAGGTGGGCGTGAAGCGACAGGACAGGTGCTTGATCCCGTTGATGAAGTTGGAGAGGAGGCGGTCCGGCTCGCCCGTGGCTTCGATGTCGGGGAGCCTCTGCAGCATCTCTCGAGTCATGACGTCGATCTCACGCCGGGCCAGGTGGGCTCCGAGGCAGAAGTGGGGACCGGCGGCGCCGAAGCCGAAATGCGGGTTGGGCGAGCGCCGCACGTCGAACGTATAGGGATCGTCGAAGACGGCCTCGTCCCGGTTGGCCGAGTTGTAGAAGAGGAGCACCTTGTCCCCCTCGTGGAGCTCCTCGCCGGCGAGAACGGTGTCGGATGTGACGGTCCTGCGCATCCAGATGACCGGCGAGGCCCACCGCACGATCTCGTCGACGCCGGTGCTGGCGATGGAGGTCGGGTCGGCCTGCCAGAGGGCCCGCTGGTCGGGGTGCTCGGTGAGGGCCAAGAGCGCGTGGCTGATGGAGTTGCGGGTGGTCTCGTTCCCTGCCGTCAGCAACAGGATGAAAAAGGAGGCCAGCTCGCCCGAGGTCAGCGCTTCGCCGTCGATGTTGGTGGTGATGAGGGCGGTGGTCAGGTCGTCGGTGGGGTTGTCCACTCGATAGGCGCTGAGTTCGTTCATGAGGTCGGTCAGCTCCTGGCCGGCCTCGATGAAGGCCAGCACCGGATCGCTCCCTTCGGGGACGTACTCGGGGTCGCCGTTGCTCAGGATGATGTTCGAACAGCGGAGCACGGTGGCGTACTGAGAGGGCGGCACGCCCATCATGTCGCAGATGATCTCCAATGGGAACGGGGTGGCGATCTCGGTGGCGAAGTCGCACTCGCCGAGCCCGGCGGCCCGATCGAGGACCCGATCGGCCACCTCTTCGATGTTCTCCTCGATGCTCTTGATCCGCCGGGGGTTGAACGCCGCCGAGACGATGCGCCGGAGCCGGGCGTGGCGGGGATTGTCGGTCGAAATCATCCCCGCGAAGTACTCCACCATCTCGGGAGGGAGGTCGAGGATGCTCACCGCCCCCTGACCGGAGCAGAAGATCTCGGGATGGCGGCTGATTTCGGCCACGTCCTCGTGTCGAGTGACGGCCCGGTAGCCGGGACCGGGCGGTGGGGCCAGGGCTGAGGTCTCGGTGGCGTCGGGTTCCTCGAAGAAGGCGAGGGGACGCTCGGCCCGGAGCAGTCGGAACGCTCCTTCTCGCTCACTCCAGGGCCGAGCCCAGAAGGCCAGGTCGGAGAGGTCGATCTCCTCGAGGCTGAGGACGGAGTCGGGGATCATGGGCTCCACCTTACTGAGGGGCCCTGCCCCACTCACTGCCGGATCCACCGGCCCCCGGTTCCGGGTGTTGGCAGGCGTCGCGGAGCGCAACGCGGGCCTCGTCGATCCGATCGTTCTCGACCAACGGCAGCACGACCGAGTCGATCAGATCGCCCCAGGCCACCGAGCCGGTCGGCCGACCGGAGGCCCGGAGTGTGGCCCTGGCCTCCTCGACGAGTGCGGCCACCGTGGCCAGACGGGGCGGTAGGGATGCGGCGATCCGATCGGCCAGCCAGCCGGCCAAGGCCGGGCTGGCGCCCCCGGTGGCGACGGCCACGGTCACCGTTCCCCGTCTGATCACTGCGGGGAGCTGGACCGTGCCGGGACGATCGGTGTCGGCGCTGTTGACGAGGACCCCGGCTGCCGAGGCGTCGCCGAGCACCGCCGCGTCGACCGACGGGTCACCGGTCGCTGTGACTACGAACTCGTAGTGCGCAGCCTCGCCCGGGCGGTAGGCGCGTTCCTCGAGCACGATCGCTCCCGTGTCGGCCAGTGGTGCGAGGGCCGGGTCGGCGCGGAGCGCCACAACGGTGACGAGTGCACCGGATTCGAGCAGACCTTCCGCCCTCCGGACCCCCACCGGTCCTCCGCCGACCACCAGGCAGGCCCGGCCGGCCAGCGAAAGTACTACCGGATAGGGGCGAGCCGACTCCGTCCTGCCGGGGTGACCCGACCCACCCCCGTCATCGTCCTCTTCAGATCCGCCCGTTGTCACGACGTTGATCCGGCCGTCGTACGTGCAGTTTTTGTGGGGCCGAATCCGGGGCGCGTGCTGGATTTCCTACCGGATTGGGCTGGATTCTCGCAAAACTTGATCTGATTACTCATGTATGATCTCCTGCGTCGGATAACTGCTCCAGCATGACCTCTTCAGGGCCACTGCCAGGCAGTTCTTCGAATGACTCAACGGGATGCAGGGTATGACCGGGTCTCCGGGAAGGCCCGTCGGAGACCGTCGGGTGGAATGAGAACGGCTGTCGGAGGGTTGTTGGGTCTGTAGGAGTTGGTGCCACGGCCGGATGGTGGAGCCGACCGAGGAGTGACAGTCGGGCCGGGGTGAAGTCCCAGTCCGGCCGAGACGTAGTCAGACGTGAGACGGAGAGGGATCTGAAGGTGAGCATCGTGGCCAGCAAATCGGAACTGGTGCAGCTGCAAGAGGAGATGGACGAGCAGTCGGCCGCCTTCGAGACGGCACCGGCAGGTCTGATCGTGGCGTGGGCGGTGGATCGGTTCGGGTCCAAGCTGACCATGGCGTCCTCCTTCCAAGAGGCCATCCTCATCGACATCGCCGTGAAGGTCGACCCGGCCATCGAGGTCGTGTTCCTCGATACCGGCTCGCACTTTCCCGAGACGCTCGAGTACGTGGAGACCATTCGCAGTCGCTACGACCTCAACCTGACCGTGACCAAGCCGGTGGCGGGGGCTGAGGAGTGGCCGTGCGGGAGTGCCCAGTGCTGCGAGTTCCGCAAGGTGCGCCCCATGAAGCAGGCCATGGAGGGCAAAGAGGCATGGATCACGGGCCTGAAGCGGGTGGACGCTCCGACCCGCCGGGAGGCTCCCATCGTCGCCTACGACGAGAGTTGGGGCATGGTCAAGATCAATCCTCTGGCCACGTGGACCGAGCAGGACATCGCCGGCTACGGAGCCGACCACGGCATCCCGCGCCATCCCCTCTTGTCCAAGGGGTATCTCTCCATCGGTTGCGCCCCCACCACGCGCCCGGTGAAGTTCGGCGAAGACCCCCGGGCCGGCCGCTGGGCCGATTCGGACAAGGTCGAGTGCGGACTGCACGTCTGAGATGACGGCACCTCCCTCGCCGCTGCGTTCCTGAGATGCCCAAAGACAGGGACGAGCTGTATGGGCTGAATATCCGCGGGACGGATCGACCCATGCCCTTCGTCAACCCGTACCGGACCCTGGGCGAGCTCAACGAGATCGAGCAGTGGAAGCTCGAGCGCCACCCCCTCGAGATCGCCGACGCCATCATCGACACCTACTCGAAGGAGGGCCCGGCCGGCATCGCCAAGGTGCCCGGCGAGGTCGAGCGCCTCAAGTGGGCGGGGATCTATCCCCAAAAGCAGGGCGGCGACGCCTTCATGATGCGGGTGAAAATCCCCGGTGGCTTCCTCACGGCCCCGCAGATCAGGGAGATCGGGGTGGCCGCCGATGCCTTCGGGGAGGGTCCCGACGGCACCGAGTCCCGCATCTTCGGCTCCCGTTATGCCGACCTCACCACCCGTCAGACCGTCCAGATCCACTGGCTGCGCATCGAGGACATCCCCCGCATCTGGCGGCGGTTCGCCGCAGTCGGGCTCACCACCGTCCAGGCCTGTGGCGACTCGGCCCGCAACGTCCTCAGCTGCCCGGTCTCGGGCGTCGACGCCCACGAGGCGTTCGACGCCCTGCCCATCGCGCGCAAGGTATCGGAGTTCTTCACGGGCAATCGGGAGTACGCCAATCTCCCCCGCAAGTTCAAGATGTCGGTGACCGGTTGTGTGGAGGACTGTGCCCAGGCCGAGATCAACGACATCGGCCTGTGGCCGGCTCGGGCCGACGACGGCACGCTCGGCTTCAACCTGCTGGCCGGGGGAGGACTGTCCGACGGCGAGCGGATGGCCTCGGATATCGACGTGTTCGTCCGCCAGAATCAGGCCGTCGAGGTGACCCGGGCCATTGCCCAGCTCTTCGGTGAACTCGGCAACCGCGAAAACCGTGGCCAGGCCCGCATGCGCTACCTGGTCCAAGAGCTCGGACCCGAGGGCTTCCGGGAGGAGCTGGCCAAGCGGGCCCGCTTCGATCTGGAGCCCGCGGGCGAGGATCTGACCACGCGCTACCGGGGCGACCACATCGGCGTCCACCCCCAGAAGCAGCCGGGGCTCTTCTATGTGGGCTGCTCGGTCCCTGTCGGACGGATGAACGGTCTCGAGCTGGTCGAGGCGGCCCGGTTGGCCGAGACCTACGGCGACGGCACGGTACGCATCGGCACCGACCAGAACATCACCTTCACCGGTGTCGCCGAGGACCGGATCGACACCATGCTGAGCGAGGACCTCCTGCAGAAGTACTCCCCGTATCCCGGGCCTTTCACCCGGGGCGTGGTGGCCTGCACGGGAAGTGAGTTCTGCCGGTACGCGATCGTCGAGACCAAAGAGCGCGCCGTCAAGTGGGCCCGCTTCCTCGACGAGCAGCTGGCCGGGGAACCGGTCGGCGCCCGGCCGCTGCCCGGAGCACGGTCGGGGCCCAAAGAGGATGCCGGAGTGATCCGGATGCACTTCTCGGGATGCTCGGCCAGCTGTGCGCAGCCCCAGATCGCCGACATCGGCTTCCGCGGCGAGGTGGCCCATGTGGGTACCCACCTGTCCGAGGCGGTTGACATCGGGATGGGGGGCTCGCTCGGGGCGGGCTCGTCGTTCATCGACTGGGTCGAGCACGCCCGGCCGGTCAACGACGTACCCGACGCGCTCTTGCGGGTGGTGCGCCGCTACCAGGCCGAGCGTCGGCCCGACGAGCCGTTCTACAACTGGGCCCGCCGGGTGCCCAACGATGATCTGCGCAGGACTCTGGCCGAAGAGGGCACGGGCACACCGGTGACCATGGGGGCCACCAAGGCCCCGAGCGCCAAGAAGGCGGCGAAAGCCACCGCGAAGAAGCCGGCCAAGGCTGCGGCCACCAAGACGACGAGGACATCAGCCAAGTGAAGGCTTACCGGATCCGCGACGAGATGAACGGGATCGAAGAGCCGCCCGGGAAGACCTGGTTCTGGGAGCTCCAGGCCGGGGTGATCGACGCCGGGCGCTGTATCCAGTGCGGGACCTGCATCGCGGCCTGCCCGTCCAACTCCATCGGGATCGATGAGGACACCGACCTGCCCGAGTTGGTGAAGATGTGCACCGGGTGTTCATTGTGCTGGGACTTCTGTCCTCGGGGCGGGCTGCGCTACGAAGCCCTGTGGCCCCCTTCCACCGTTACCGGCGAACCTGCCGATGGAGGCCTGACCGAGGCGGGCACGGTCGTGCGGGCCGATGCCGCCGACAACTACTGGAAGATCACCGGCGGACCTCCCGGTGACGGCCTCGGGGCGGTGATGGACTCCTATGCCGTGCGGGCCGGCGCCCGACCCGACGACGCCCAGGACGGCGGTGTGGTGTCGGCCCTGCTGATCGCCGCACTAGCCGGTGGGGAGATCGACGGGGCCCTCGTCACCCGGCCCAGCGACGATCCGGACGAGCCCTGGAAGGGGATCGCCCACCTCGCCACCACGGCCAAGGAGATCACCGACGCCGCCGGCAGCTACTACAACCAGACCATGGCCCTGGCCGAACTGGACCTGTCCAAGTACGACTTGCCGGCCAAGCCGCGGATCGCCGTGGTGGGCACGCCGTGCGAGATTCAGGGCATCCGGGCCATGCAGTCTCGCCGGTGGCCGACCGGCGCCCATCGGGTGGACTCGGTGGTGCTGACCATCGCCCTTCTCTGCACCAAGAGCTTCGACTACCAGGGCCTCATGCTGCAGCTCCTCCATGAGGACAGGGGTATCGACCTCGAGCGGGTGAGCAAGGTGGATGTCATCCGGGGGCGGATGATCGTCGAGTACCGCGACGGTGAGCTGGCCGTCGACGAGCCCATCAAGAACTTCCACGGGGCGGCCCTGAAGGGCTGTGACGAGTGTGCCGACTTCCTGGGCCGGGGTGCGGACCTCTCGGTCGGGAGCGTGGGATCGATGGACGGGTGGTCGAGCGTGCTCGTCCGTACCGAGCGGGGCCGCAAGGCGCTCGACAACGCCCGGGGCAGGCTGGACTTCCGGGAGCTGGACAATCCTGAGGCGCTGGTGAAACTGGACGCCTTCGACAAGCGGATCGCCTTTGACAGCCTCCGGCGCCCGTTCGATCCCGACGCCCCGCTGTTCATCGACTATGCCGAGCACGTCGCCTCCTACCAGGACAGCGATCGCGCCCCGGTCCTCCACGACCGCTGAGGGTTCCTATGGCCGGTTGCAAGCTTGCAGATCTCCGGTGCGGATTTCGGTCGAGTTCTATGAAGGTTGTGTTCCGATTCCGTTCGTTTTCCCAGCTCGGCACGGAAAGCTCTGGTTTCGGGTCGGGTCCCCCGGTACTGTGAAACCTATGGCGGTTTTCGAAGTTGACGGTGGCCCGAGGCTGGAGCTTCCGAGCGAGCCGGAAGACCTGAAGGCGGGGCTCCGCGACGCCCTGCTCGAGGGTCTGGACTGGCGGGCCGGATACTCCGACGACATCTGCATCGGAGTATGGCTGTGGCGATGGTGGCAACCGGCCCTGGAGCCTGTCGGCATGAGTCGAGAGCGCTTCGTCGAGGTTGTCACGGCCAACGGCCGTGAGCTCTGGCTGTGGCTCATGAACGAGCGCCAATGGAGCCAGTACCTCACCGCCCTGGCCGGTCGGGTGGTTCGGCGCCTACCCTCACCGTCACCGGCGGCCGCCTGAGCGGTATCGTCGGTCGGGGCGTCCGGGTCACGGACGACCGTTACCAGTCCGTGGACCCGCCGTGCGGGCCCGAGTGAGCAGGAGGGGAACCATGCCGCGCGTGAGCGTTCCGGTGGACAAGGACCCGTTGGTCTACGTATGGACCGAGTTGGCTCCGCCGCTCACCGCGGCGGCTGGTGCCTACAGCGGGGCGGTCTACGAGCGGTCGTCGCTCAGCCTCCGGGAGTTCGAGTCGGCTCGCACGACCATGGCCCGTATCAACCAGTGCGCCATCTGCATCGACTGGCGGACGGCCCGTGACGTGCCCGGACGGGCTGCCGATCCCGGCGAGGTGGAAGAAGCGTTCTACGAGGCCGTCGGCGGGCGGGGTGACCTGAGCGGGCTCAGCGCCCGAGAGCGGCTGTGTGCCGAGTTCGCTCAGCGCTACTCGCAGGACCACCTGGGCATGGATGACGCCTTCTGGGCCCGGCTGCACGAGAACTTCACCGACGACGAACTCGTGGACCTGGCGCTGTGCGTGGGATCGTGGTTGGCCCTGGGTCGGTTCAATCAGGTGTTCGACATCGACGGAGCGTGCCGGGTCCCAGCCCCGTCCGACCGCTGAGCCGGTCCGGGCCTGACCATGGAGAAGGTCATCACACTTCTGTGGGGAGAGGGATCGGCCGACGCCGGCGACGCCCTGCGAGACCGCCTGGTGGGCGAGACGGTGCCCAAGCTGGTGGCCTCGAGAGTGCGGGGTCTGTCGGTGAACGTGCACGACTCCGATGCCGACCCGGCGCCGTCGCCCGCTCCGCCTCCCGAGGGTGAGGAGCCCCACGTCGCCCAGATCTCGGTGTGGCTGGACAGTTACGAACACCGGGGCCGCGTCGAGGAGGCGGTGGGGGAGCTGGGACTGCGCTGGGCTTCCTACCTGGTGGCCGAGTCGCTCTACGACGACTACGGCACCACCCCCTATGCCGCCCCACGGGACTGGCCCGACGGCGACCGCTCACCTGGCGTGCTGACGGTGGCCCTCATCCATCGACCCGAGGGTCTCGACTACCGGGAGTGGATCACGCGCTGGCACGGCACCCAGTCCCCGGTCTCGGGTGAGCTGCAGCCCCGGACCCGCTACGTCCGGAACGAAGTGGTGCGCTCGCTCAGCGAGGGGGCACCCGAGATCGGGGGCATCGTCGAGGAGGGGTGGCCGTCAACGGCGCACGTGGCCGACCCGATGCTCTTCTTCAATGCCACCACGCCCGAGGAGCTTGAGGCCAACGTCGGGCGGATGATCACCAGCGTGGACGCGTGCCTCGACATGGCCCGGCTCCGGAGCTCGACGATGAGCGAGTACCTGATCAGGTCGCTGGTCTGACCCAACGCCGGTCGGAGCGGTCCCGGTCCGGGGGGCGTCAGTCATCACCTACGCTCTTTTCTGGTCCGTCGCAGGCGGCCCGACACGACTGTTCGAGGAGCCTCCCGTGGGACTGTCCATCGGTATCGTCGGCCTCCCCAACGTGGGGAAGTCCACCCTGTTCAACGCCCTGACCCGCAACGAGGTGCTGGCGGCCAACTACCCGTTTGCCACCATCGAACCCAACGTCGGGGTGGTGGCGGTCCCCGATCCGCGACTCGATCGGCTGGCCGAGCTGTTCCAGAGCAAGGAGATCGTGCCGGCCATGGTCACCTTCGTGGACATCGCCGGGATCGTGAAGGGTGCCTCGGAGGGAGAGGGACTGGGCAATCGGTTTCTCGCCGCCATCCGGGAGAGCGATGCCATCTGCCAGGTGGTGCGGGTCTTCACCGATCCCGACGTCATCCACGTGGACGGTCGGATCGCCCCTGGCGACGACATCGAGACCATCAACACCGAGCTGATCCTGGCCGATCTGCAGACCGTCGAGAACGGAATCACCCGCCTGGCCAAAGAGTCACGCAAACAGCCTGACCTGGTCCCGGCCCTGAGGGCGGCCGAACAGGCCCAGGCCATCCTCGACGCCGGGCGGACCATCGCTTCGGCCGTGGCTGCCGGTGAGGTCGACTCCGACCTGCTGGCCGAACTCCACCTGCTAAGTGCCAAGCCCTTCATCTACGTCTTCAACGTGGACGAAGGGGCACTCGACGACCAGACCTTGCGTGCCGAACTGACTGCCCTGGTCGCCCCAGCTGAAGCGGTCGTGGTGTGTGCCCAGATCGAGGCCGAGGTGGCCGCACTCGACCCCGCGGACGCTGCCGAGCTCTTGGCCGGCTACGGCCAAGAGGAGTCCGGACTCGTCCAACTGGTACACGTGGGATTTCGGACACTGGGCCTCCAGACCTTCCTCACCGCCGGGGAGAAGGAATCACGGGCCTGGACGATCCACATCGGCGACACGGCCCCGCAGGCCGCCGGCACCATCCATACCGACTTCGAGCGGGGTTTCATCAAGGCCGAGATCGTCGGGTACGACGATCTCATCGAGGCCGGCTCGCTGGCCGCCGTGCGTGCTGCCGGCAAGGCCCGGGTGGAGGGCAAGGAGTACGTGATGCGCGACGGTGATGTGGTCGAGTTTCGTTTCAACGTATAGGACGGCGTATAAAACCAGTTCAGTGCCGAATTGGTGCTCTAGTCCGGAAGCGGGAGCACTCCGAGAGCATGCCGGACATCCCGAAGGCGACGGATCTCGTCTCGTCTCCGCCCCGAGACAGTGGATTGGATCGCGAGGTCGACAGTCAGATTAGGCGGGTGCCCCGGTCGAAACCACGAGATTGACCGATGAACCTGGAGCCACGGAGCTACCGGCGACGGGAGATTGGCTCACGATCTCACCTGTACCAATATTCGCACTCGGACTAGAGCTGAGAGTCCCTATGCTGAGACCGACGGCACTGAGTGCACTCCCGGCCTGATTTTGGCTCACCCCAACCAGGTTCGGAACGACGACGGACTGCTTGGTGGTGCCGGACATCCCGGTCGAAACGACGATGTCGACTGACCCCCCCGGAATGATTGCAACACCTGCGGCTGGCGTTTGGGCAATCACAAGACCTGCCCCATAGTGGGAGCTGGATGCAGTGCTGACGTTGCCGACGTTGAGCCCGGCCTGACCAAGTACGTCCGCCGCCTGGGTCTGGCTCAGCCCGTCCAAGTTGGGAGCGTGAACTGCCAACGGGCCGGCAGACACCACGAGCGAGACCGCTGATCCCCGACTGACCGGCAAACCAGGCCCCGGAGTTTGATGGAGGACCGTCCCTTTCGGGGCGCTGTCGTCCGCATAGCTGGTTACCACCTGCAACCCGGCGGCGGCTATCGCCGCCGATGCGTCGGCCACCTGGGTGCCTACCAATCCGTCGGGCACCGACACCGTGCCTCCAGCTGTGGCAGTGGACGTCGTAGTGGTAGGACTGTCTGCCACTGACCGGTGGGCTGGCGATCCATGAGCCACGACGATGCCCACCACGATCAGGATCACAACCGCGGCGGCGAGTGCGAGGACCTTCACGTCTGGCATCGGCACTGTGCCTCGCCGCCGCCCCCCCATGGATCGGATCCCCTCGGGTTCGAGATCCCACTCGAATGCGTCGGCCGTCGAGTACATCTCGTGGACGAGTTCTGCGACCTGCTCTTCAGAGTGAGGCATGGCCCTCCTTCGAGGTTGTCCCGGTCGAATCCAGTGCCTTGGCCGCCGATGCCCGACCCCGACTGAGCCACGACTTGACGGTGCCTTCAGGCACTTTCAACTCGGCTGCGAGTTCACGAACGGTCACGCCAGCACCGTCGTGGAGGACCAGGACTCGCATTTGGTTTTCGGGGAGCGACCGGAGGGCCTCGGCCAACCGGAGGTGGGCATCACTGGGCGCGGGTGTTGATCCAGGTGCCTCACCGGGCACGTTCCGCCGGGTCCGCTCGCCGCGGGTTCTACTCACGGCGAGGTTGTAGAGCACCCGCCGTGCCCAGGCTTGCGGATCGTCGAACTTCGCAACTCGTGACCAGCGCGTCCACGCCCGCAACAAGGTCTCTTGGGTCAGATCCTGGGCTGTGGACAAATCTCCGGTGAGCACAAAAGCCATGGCCAAGAGCGGCTTTTTGGAGGCCCTAAAGAAGGCATCGAACGATGCGGCTTGAGGATCGGCTCGGCTGCTCACTTCCGCCCTTCCACCCAGATCGAAGGCCCTTACCGATTAACACGCATCAGGGCCTGCATTGGTTGCAGCCAATCGAAAATACTTTCAACAGCCACGGGTCCATATGTCCAGAAGGGTCGATCAGCCCTGATCTCCGGCGCCTCGGCGGCATCCGTTGGAATGGCGTGGGTGAACTCAGTCGGCTCTTCAGATCTCGTAAACCGACGCAAACAGTCCGGGCGCACGAAGTGCTTGTATGAACTGGTCCACGACCGGGCTGGGACCGGCGAACGACCACTGAAAAAGTCCGGCTGAGCTGAGGCTCTTTGGATCGGCTATCGAAGATTCGTCGGTTTTGAAGAACATCGAATAGGGCTTCTCGACCTCATGGACGAGGCCCAGAGCATCATCGTATGAAAGTCCGGGCCTCGTAGTGGCGAGAACGTACACCGGCAGTCCCGGTGGCAGGTCCGACAGACTCATCACCATGGGCGTGCCGATGGCGTCGAGCCATAGCAGTTGGTCGGAGTACTGGGTAACCAAAATCGGCCCGCTACCGAGGTAGTTGATGGCAATGGAGCTCAGTCGATAACGGTGTCCCTGATCCACTGAAGACACGAGTGAGCCCTACTCCTCGCAAACCGAGCACGGTGACCCGGCCAGAACCAACCAGCAGTTGTCGGGCGGATGAGCATGACGCTTGTCGTAGCCAAGGCACGATCGACTCTCGAGCACCTCAGTGCAAAACGCCACCCTTCCCCCACGATGGAGGACCAGTCGGCCAGGACAGACTTCTGACTCATCACTCATGGAGCGTGTGTACCCAGATAAGGCCAGGTGACCACGGAGTAACCATCTCTCCAGGTCGGTCCGTAGCCATCGGGACGAGGAGGGTGCCGAGCCGCCACTTTCCCGGTGGCTTGGGATGATGGTCGGCCACGGGGTTTGCCTGGCAACAAATCCGGTGTCGAAGAACTCGGTCCGGGTAGGGCCTCATCATGGAGACGTGGAGGGCGCTAAGCCGCTGGGTCAGCGCATCCCCCAACCATGGGGCACTGGTGAACGGCGTGACGATGGCGCTGGTGTGGTTCCTGGGCGGCCTTCTGTTCTATCGGCACCAACTGTTATGGGAAGACGCAGTGCTGGCGATTGGCGTCGGAGTCGCCGCGTGGGCTGTGGGCCTCTGGTTCCGAAGGCACCAGTAGTCGACGGCCGCGCTAGTGAATCTCCGCTGCCGAAGCCTTGGGTTGGGTCGGATGGCGGCGCCGAACGCCCCGATTACGGTCAGACTGGGCGGACGGGCCTACACAGCGCGGACGTCAGTGAGACTCGGCCGAGGGAGCGCCACATGACCATCACACTTGTTACTGGAGGCAATAAGGGGCTTGGCTTCGAGACGGCCCGCCGATTGGTCGGACTGGGCCACACCGTCTATATCGGCGCACGGGATCTCGAACGTGGACAGTCGGTGGCAGCAGAACTGGGTGCCCGCTTCGTGCAGCTCGACGTGACCGACGATGCCTCGGTCGAATCTGCTCTTGGTGCTGTCACCGACCGCGAATGCCATCTCGACGTGCTCGTCAATAACGCGGGGATCAGCTCCGGCGCTGACGTCACCAGCCAGGGCGCGCTCGAGGTATTCGACACCAATGTGATCGGAGTCATCCGTGTCACCCAGGCCTCACTTCCGCTGTTGGAGAAGTCGGACAACCCGGTCGTGGTGAACGTCTCGAGTGCACTCGGTTCGTTCTGGGCCGTGACCAACCCGGAGCGGCGAAAGTTTCACTTCCCGTCCATCGTCTACGGATCGAGCAAGGCGGCCGTATCGATGCTCACGGTGCAGTACGCCAAAGCGCTGCCGGGCATCAAGTTCAACGCCGTCGAGCCGGGCTTCACCGCCACCGACCTCACCCCGTTCAGCGGCGCTGGGCAGCCGGTCGAACAGGGGGCAGAGGTGATCGTCCGAATGGCCACTATCGACATGAACGGCCCGACCGGCACATTTCACGAGGGTGACGCGGAACTGGGCTGGTAGTGCCGAACTGTGGTCGAGACCGAGAACTGGCCATCGTCCAACCCCGGCCGCTCCACCCCGGGGCGAGCAGGGAGTGATAGTCAGGGTCGAGATCCTCGCCACTGGTCGTCGGTGACCGACCAAACCATCTCCCGCCCGATCTCACCTGGTGCATCGACAGTGGCCTCAATGGTCCGGAGCAGGCGGAATCCCAGGCGTCGAGGGACACCGGCACTGGCGACGTTGGCCTCGTCGCAGTGGATCTGGACCTCCTCGATCTCCGGAATCGTGAAGGCCGCAGAGGTGAGTGCGCCGGCGACGGCCGTGGCTATCCCTCGTCTGAGCCAACCGTCGCGGACCCAGTAGCCGATCTCGATGCGGCCGGGGCCAAGGCGGGGATGCAGCCCTGCCCCTCCGACCACAAGGGAGGCCGAATCGTCCCAGATGGCGTAGCCGAAAGTCTTCGCCTTGCCGGAACGTCGCCACAGACTGATTGACGTAGTCCGACAGGCCGGCCTCGATGGGCTCGACCGATGCCCAGGGCATCCATGGGCGGAGGTGATCCAGGCTGGCCGTGACCGCTTCACACAGTGCAGGAAGCTCGTCTCCGCGGTACCGGCGGAGGGCTACAGGAGGAGCGTCAAGTTCGTCTGGGGGGAAGGTGTCCACGCCCCAAGTCTGACAAATCGGGTGCTCACGGTCCCGTCTATGCGGCAGGACCGGCCCCTACTTCGGGATGGGCCGGCGGGTGGTCTCGCTCCATGTCTTCCCGACCGGCTTCCGCCCTGGTCTGTCGTAGGCTGGATGGATGGAGTTCAGCCGAGAACTTCGCTCCTCGGTGTTGTCAGGCGAGATCACGGTCTCGTTTCGACTATGGCAGCGGCCCCGTGTGAAACCCGGTGGTCGGTATCGCGTTGGTGATGGGCAGATCGAGGTCGACTCGGTCGAACCTATTCCCTTTGCATTCATTGATGAAGCCGACGTCCGCCGGGCAGGTGAGCCCGACCTCGAATCGCTCCGCCGGCGGGCCGCTCATGCGGGGCCATCCACGATGACACCCTGGTCTATCGGATCGAGTTTCATCCTGTTGCCTAGTGCCCCGTTGGGCATCCCTACCGGCGGGCCATGTGCGAGGTCCGTTCGATTCCATCCATCGCCTGAACTGCGGGCCCGACACATCACCCATACGACCAGGACGCTTACCAAGGAAGTTACGACCGGTTCAATCGACTGAAATCACTGAGGTACTGAATCGACCGAAAAGTCAAGAGCTGTTGGCCCACGACCTCGCCCGCCTGGCTTACGTGGCAAGAGACGGAACACCCGGTGCCATCCCCATCGCGTCACCTGGAATGGAGCGGAGATTGTCATGTGTACCGCCACCAATGCCCCGAAGCTCCCAGCCCTGCGCGCCAACCCAGCGGTCGCTCTCACCATCGACACCGAGGTGCACCCGCCCATCATCCTGCTGGTCAACGGTCGGGCCGAACTGGATGTGGTCGACGGCATCCCCGATGAGTATCTCGAGTCGAATGGCACGTACCAGATGACCGCCGAGCAGCGTGCCCACTGGGAGAAGGAGGTCCGCTCGCTCTATGACGGCATGGTCCGCATCGTGGTGACGCCAACCTGGGCGAAGCTGATCGACTTCGAGACGTCCTTGCCCAGCGCGGTCGAGGAGCTGGTCCGGCAGCGGGAGGAGCGTCAAGGATCGTGAGCCCTGAGGTCTCTGGCCATTCGACCTTCCCGGAGCCCGTGGCCTGACGACGCGGCGTCTGCCCGGTGGGTGGTCTCAGCTCCTCGGTCGGCTGCCCATCGCGGCACGCGCACCATCTCTTGGTGTCCGCACAGCATCAGTACGGGTGCTCGTCCCATGTGCCGGTAACCGCCGTCGACCCACCTAAGGTGCCGGCGATGACCGTTCGAACTTCCGACCAACCGACAGGCTCGCCGTCCGGCTCGAGGACGTGCGTGTGGTCCGGAACGGCATGGCACTGCTCGACGCCGTCAGCTGGGAGGTGGCGACCGGCCAACGCTGGGCGCTTCTCGGCCCCAACGGATCGGGCAAGACGACGCTGTTGAAGGTGGTGGGCTCGGCCTTGTGGCCGACGGCAGGCACCGTGGAGATTCTCGGCGAGCGGCTGGGCCGGGTGGACATGCGGGAACTGCGCAAGCGGATTGCCGTGGTCAGCGCTTCGGTGAGCCGGACGCTCCGCCCGGAACTGCCGGCACTCGATGTCGTGCTCACCGGGCGTCACGCCGCCCTCGAGACTTGGTGGAACGAGTACGACGACGACGATCGGCAGGAGGCAGCCCACCTGTTGACCGAGGCGGGCTTCGGGGACGAGGGCTTTGCCGGGCGTCCGTTCGGCCTCCTCTCTGAAGGCGAGCGCCAGCAGGTCCTACTAGCCCGGGCACTGATGTCCAGCCCAGAGCTGTTGTTAATGGACGAGCCCGCGGCCGGTCTCGACCTTGGGGCTAGGGAGCGGCTGCTCGGGAGGCTCGGGGTGTTGGCTGCTGATCCGACTGTGCCACCTCTGGTGCTCGTCACCCACCATCTCGAAGAGATTCCCTCGGGGGTGACCCATGCCGCACTCATGCGCGGCGGTCGTCTCGTGGCCTCCGGGGCCATCGATGACGTGCTCACAGGGTCGGCGGTGTCTGAGGCCTTTGCCGTGGAGGTGACCGTCGAACGGCGGGGCGGGCGGTGGTCCGCCCGGGCCAGTCACCCCTGAGCCCAGGGCCGTTCAAAGAGCGGTGGGGCGGTTCACGAACCGACCGGCCGTGGGGGAGAAGAACCACCCACCACCGGCCTTGGTGCCCCCGTCGACTGGGATGTTGTGCCCGGTGACGAAGCCAGCGAGATCCGAAGCGAGGAAGAGCGCCACCCGTGCCTGGTCCTCGGGCCAGCCGACGCGGCCAACCGGTGCCCACGAGGGCCACAGGTGCTCGGAGTCCTCCGAACCGCCGAGATAGTCCACCTGGGGGGTCTGGGTCAGGTCGGGCCCGATGCCATTCACCCTGATCCCATGGCGCCCCATCGTGACGGCCAGGCTGGTGGTGAAGTGGGCCACCGCCGCCTTCATGGCGGCGTAGACCGGATCACCGGGATATCCGCGCATCCCCTCCACGGAATGGATGTTGACGATGGAGCCCTTGCCCGCCGAGCGCATAGTGCCGAGGAAGGCGCGGGTGACGGCGAACACGTGGAGGAGATTGACCTCGTACATGGCCTGCCATGACTCCGGTGAGGAACTCTCGAACCGAACCAGGGGGCGATAGTCACCGACATTGTTGACCAGCACATCGACCCGGCCGTGTTCGTCGATGACCTCGCCGGCGAGCTGCTCCACCTCCGCCTCCACGGTGACGTCGACCACGTGTGCCCGGACCCGGCCGCCGGCTTCCTCTATGGCTCGGCGCGACTGCTCTGCCCGCTCGGGGTCGACCTCGGCGAGCTCCACGAGGGCCCCGTGCCGGGCGAATAGCAGCCCCACCGCCGCGCCTATTCCCGCACCACCTCCGGTCACCACGGCGACCCTGCCCTCCAAGAGGCGGTCCCAGCGGTCGATTGAGGCCACGTCGGTGGGTCGCTGCGAGCTCATGTTTGTGACTCCGGGTTCGGGGGTAAGCCACCTTCCTACTGCCTCAGACCCGTCAGACGCTGCCTACTGCTCGAGAGGTGCTCGTCCAGCTCGCCTGATGTGTGTCCGCCAGAACCCATTCCGGCGGAAGGGGAATGGAAGAGATCCTGTGGGGTTGCAGTAAACGAGCGAGACCTAGGAGGGCCATGCCCGGCACGACCGCAGTGAACGATGAAGTGACTACCGGAGCGTCAGGTCGGAATGTGGCGGACTTCTGGTTTGATCCGTTGTGTCCGTGGGCCTGGATCGCCTCGCGATGGATCCTCCAGGCAGCCGAGGTGCGAACGTTCGATGTGGAGTGGCACGTCATGTCGTTGGCCTACCTCAACTCGGAAAAGGATGACCTCTCCGAGAGCTATCGCCAACTGCTGGCCGAAGCGTGGGGACCGGTGCGCGTATGTATCGCTGCAGAACAGGCCTACGGCTCTGAGGTTCTTCTTCCCCTCTACACGGCACTCGGAAACCGGTTCCATCTCGAGGGCAAGCCGAAGGACCGGGAGACCATCGAAGCGGCGCTCACCGAAGCGGGGCTTCCCACCTCGTTGGCTGACGCCGCCGAGACCGACGAGTACGACGATGCGCTCAAGAAGTCTCACCATGCCGGGATGGATCAGGTCGGGTACGAGGTTGGCACCCCGGTGATCAGCGTCAACGGAGTCGCATTCTTCGGACCGGTCGTCACGCCCGCCCCCAAGGGCGAGGCCGCCGGCGTGCTGTGGGACGGGGTCGTCGCCGTGGCGGGAACGCCGGGGTTCTTCGAGCTGAAGCGCAGCCGGGACGTGCCCCCCATCTTCGACTGAACTGGACGGTGTCACGGTACGTCGTGTGGCACGGCAGGTAGGGGGACGTCGCCACCCCGCGGCGGCCTTGACGTCAGCGGAGGAGCGAGAGCACGAGCAGGCCTTGGGCCAGGTGGTAGGTGACGTGCACGGCCAGAGGTCCACTGGGCACGGGGTGGACGAACCGGTTCCAGGCCAACAAGGTGTCCGAGACGAGGAAGAGGATGGCGCCGGCCGCAGCCGCCCCGACGCCCACGTTTACGGCGAGCACCACCATGGTGGCGATGGCCGCCACGTAGATGCACACGGGCGCCATCAGCTCGCGCTGGCCCGAGTCCACCAGCGAACGCAAGAGCTTCGTCCCGGGCACGAACTCCACCACGACCACGGCCACTGACGCCACGATCAGCCCGACGGTCGAAAAGGTGAACGGAGGGATGCCGGCCGGCGACGGTGGCTGCAGCAGGCCGACGATGAACAGCACGTGGCCGATGAGGAACGCCGCCAATCCCGGGACGAACAGGTCGCGGGGAAGCATCAAGAACACGTCGCCGGCGAGACAGAAGGCCAACGCAGCAACGAACCACCACCGGCGGTCGACCAAGTCGGTGTGGGCGGCGGGGATGACCGCCGCTGCCACCACCAGGGCGGCCAGGACCGCAGGCTTGGCCACGTACTCCAGCCGTTGATTGCTCGTGCCCACGGCGACCCAGTCCCCGGCGGCGGCCACGGCTGCCAGCGCCATCAGGATCCAGAAGGCGGCCACGGGGCGACCCTAGTGCCGGCTCCGGTGCCTGGTCTTGAGGTCATCACCGGATGACGCGGTATGGGCGGGCTGAGACATCGATGGGTCGGTGCAGGTGGGAATACACCCCCCGGTGCGCACGGTGAGTGGTGGCCGGCTCTGCTTCCCGAGGGAGATGAAACCGGCGTTTCCGGGCCGAGCGCTGGGGGCATCCACCACTGTGGAATTGCACATCGTTACAATTTTTTCACTGGGCGTAGCGGTCGGGGAGTTGATGTGCATGATCCTCGTGGTCATCATTCTGGTTGCATGGATGATCATCCTGGGTCCCAACTTGCTCAAGCGACGGTCTCGCACCGTCGGGGGCATCAACTCGATCTCCCACTTCCATCACCAACTCCGAGTGCTCGAACAGTCCGGTCCCCAGCCCTACGTGGCACCGGCCTTCCGGCTCCGATCGGTGGACGGCTCGGCCCTCCCGTCAGATGGGGGCGAGGGCAGCGGTCCCCTGGTGGCACCCAAGCTGTCGGTGGTCGGTGCGGACCAGCTTCCCCGACCGGCTCTGGCCTTTCTCGGTAGGGATTCGTCTGGTCCCGAACCCGGATCAGCCGATGCCGGCGATGGTTTCGGCGGAACCACGCGTGACTGCTACGACGATGCCTTCGACGACAACGCACCAGGAGGACCGTCGATGCGTCCCGGCGGTCCACCCCGGGCGCAAGACGCCTACGCTCGCCAACGGGCCCGGCGCCGACGTCGCGACACCCTGGGTGTGCTCACCATGGTGTTCGCTTCCACCGTCCTCATCGGATTCGTCCCCGGTGCCAGCGCCGCCTGGGTGCTCAGTGCGGTGTCCGGTGTGGCTCTGGCCGCCTATGTGGCCTTGCTTGTACGCATGAGGCAGGCGGCCGAGGAGCGGGAGCGCAAGCTGCACTACCTCCGTCCGGGGGGAAGCGCTGACGTCGGGTCCCGCGGGGGGCACGTGCCCGATCGGGAGAACGGTCCCTATGGGACCGGAGATCTGCCGGTGCGGGTCAGCGGGCGCTACGCCCATCCCTCGAACCAGGCTGCCGTAGCCCACTGAACTGCCGGAAGACCCGGCCGGCCCGCTCTAGGTAGGATGCGGCATGACCTCCTCCACCGTGCACTCCGACCCGACTCCTGACGGCACGTCCCGGCCCTCCGGGTTCGCCCCGACCGATCACCCGATGTCCGGAGCGATGGGCTCGGCCCTGGCCGGCCGGGAGCTGCTCACCCACCCCTTCTACCTGCGGTGGCAGGCCGGTGAGCTGACCACCGAGGAGCTGGCCGGCTATGCCGTCAACTACCGGGCCTTCGAGGCCGCCCTGCCCGTCGTGCTGACCGCGGTGGTCGAACAGCTGCGGGACGAGGGCGAGATCGAGGCCGCGGCCACCGTCGGTCAGAACCTCGAGGACGAGCTGGGCCGACCCGAGCCCCACCTCGCCCTGTTCGACCGGTTCGCCGCCGCACTCGACGCCCCGTCCGGGGTCGATCCCGGTCCCGCCGCCCAGGCTCTGGTAGCGACGTACGCCGACCTGACGTCGGAGGGACCGGTGGCCGCCGTGGCGGGCTTGGCCGCCTACGAGATCCAGGCGTCGGCCATCGCCACCACCAAGGGCGATGGCCTGCGTCAGTGGTACGGGATGGATGCGGCGGGCACGGAGTTCTGGGACGTCCATGCCGGCATGGAGGCCGACCACGGCGACTGGGCCCTCGACGCCCTGGCCCTGCTCGGTGCCGATCCCGTCGAGGTGGCCGATGCGGCCCGTCGGGGAGCCGACGCCTGGTGGGCCTTCCTTGACGAGCGCCAGGCCGAGGCACCGGTCACGGCCTGAGGCGTAGCGCCCGGCCGGTCACCGTGGTGCACCGATGACCGTGGCGTCGGCCCGAGCCGGTCAGCCCAACTCGGTGCCGACCACCGAGACGAACGAGACCATCTCCCCGGGGTAGCCGCCCAGATTGTGGGTGAGGGCCAGCTTCTTGTCCGTGTGGATCTGACGCTCAGGGGTCGCCTCACCGCGGAGTTGGAGCCACGTCTCGAAGAACATCCGCAGCCCTGACGCACCGACCGGGTGACCGAAGCTCTTCAACCCTCCGTCGGGATTGACGGGAAGCTCCCCGGTGCGGTCGAAGGTGCCGGCCAGCACCTCCTTCCACGCCGTGCCCCGCTCGGCGAACCCGAGATCCTCCATAAGGACGAGTTCGGTGGGGGTGAAGCAGTCGTGCACCTCGGCCATGGCCAGCTCGTGGCGGGGGTCGGTGATGCCGGCCTGCGCGTAGGCATCCTCGGCGGCCCGGGCGCACTCGGGAAACCAGGTGTAGTCGTACTCAGGGTCGATCAGGCCCGATCCACTCCCGGCGGAGAAGGACAGGGCCTTGATGTAGATGGGCTTGTCCGTGTATTTGAGGGCGTCCTCGGCCCGGACCACGATGGCCGCTGCCGCGCCGTCGGCCACACCGGCGCAGTCGAACACGCCAAGTCGACCGGCCACCCGAGGGGAGGCACAGATGGTCTCGGTGGAGACCTCCTTGCGGAACTGGGCCCGGGGGTTCTTCGCCCCGTTCTGGTGGTTCTTCCAGGAGATCCGAGCCAGCACCTCGGTGAGCTCGTCCTCGCCCACCCCGTACTTCTTGCCGTAGGCCGGGGCGACCATGGAGAACATGGCGGCCGCGGTGAGCGTGCGCGCCGTCCCGTCGCCCGGGATGGGAAAGGCGTTGAGGCCCTGGTACCCCGAGTCCTTCACCTTCTCAGCGCCCACGGCCATGGCCACGTCGTAGGCCCCCGACGCTACGGCATAGGCGGCGGCCCGCAGGGCTTCGGAGCCACTGGTGCAGTAGTTCTCCACCCGGGTCACCGGCTTGCCCTCCAGCTGGAGGGGTCGGGCCAGGGTGATCCCGCTCATCCCGGACTGGGCCGTGCCGAGCCAGTAGGCGTCGACGTCCTCTTTGGTCACGCCGGCGGCGGCGAAGGTGTCCTCGGACGCCTCGATGATCAGGTCGTCGAGGCTCTTGTCCCAGTGCTCGGCGAACCGGGTGCACCCCATCCCGACGATGGCCACCCGGTCCTTGATCCCATGCGATCCCATTGCCTGTCTCCTCTGTTCAGTTGGCCGGCGGGGCGTCACCGGCTGCGGCGCGCACCGGCTTGGCCTTCCAGAAGTAGTCGTGGATGCCGTCCGAGGTGTAGAGCCTGCGGAACGTCATGACCACCTTGTCCCCGATGTCGACCGTCGCCGGATCCACGTCGGTCAGCTCCAGCGGGAACCGACCACCCCCGTCGAAGTCGAGCACGGCGAAGACGATGGGCGGACTGGCCGAGTAGGACAGATGGTCGATGGTGTAGGTGGCGATGGTGGCCTCGCTGTCGGCCCGGTCCACCGGATCCATGTCGTCGAGGGCCCCACCCTTCATCGAGATGCGGCTGGGCGGGAGGTGGACGGCCTCAGAGGTTCGGTCCTTCGATCCCACGAATCCGAACTTCCAGTCCTCGTTCCGCCACGCCGCCGTGGACGAGACCCGGGCCGGCTCGGGACGACGAGGGGGTTCGGGGGTGACCATGCCCCGCCAGCTGAGGAACTTCCCGTAGGGGAGGTCGGCGGTGGCCGCCACCTGGTCGGCCACCGTCTCGGCCGGTGACCACTGCCCCAGTGCGTCTGTCGTCCGGAAAATCAGCACGTCGGCCCCGTCGGCCAGGCTCACGAGGGCGAGCACCTGGCCGGGTCCCGCCCGCTCGACCATGGAGGCGAGCACCAGGCCAGGATGGGCGGTGCCGGCCTGACCCACCGTGCCGCTCAGATCGTCGACCAGGACGCCTTCGCCCACACCGAGCTTGCGGGCCAGGGCCTTGACGGCCCGCCCGTGCATGCCGGTCACGGCCACCTGGTCCACCTGGTCGGCCGTGACTCCCACCGACTTGAGGGCCGACTCCCAGGCCTCGGCGCCCAACGGGACATACCGGGTTTCGCCGAACCGCTCCTCCCAGACCTTGGACCGCTGGTCACCAGCAGTCCGCCACCGGTCGAGGAACTCGTCGGTCACCGACGCCCCGCCCAGGTACTCGGCCAGCACCGGGGTTCCCGGCGCATCGTCGCCGATGAGCACGGCGGCCGCTCCGTCGCCACCGGCGGCCTCGTCGGCCGAGGTGGGGAGGCCGTCTCGGGTGTCGGCCAGGACCACCAGCGTGGTCCCGGTCCCCGGGGCACCCAGGCCGGTCCGCACTGCCCCCACCCCGGAGCGCAGTGCCCCCCCGAAGTCGAAGGCGGGCACGTGGCCGGCCTGGCGCAGGGCGGCGTGGATCGTGGTGGCGTTGGTCTTGTCCAGGTAGGCGGGGGTGGAGGTGGCGAACCAGATCGCATCGGGGGCGGCCGCCGCAACGGGGCGGAGGGCTAGACGGGCCGCCTCGACGCCCATGGTGGTGGTGTCCTCGTCGTAGGAGGCCACCGACCGGGTGCCCTTGCCGCCGCCGGATCCGAACACCTGGGCCACGGCGGACCTCTGGAGGCGCCGATACGGGACGTACCCGGCGATGCTGACGATGCCTCTCATCTCTCGTGTGGTCCCTTCGGTTCTGCTGGCTGGGTGTGGACGGCTGAACAGTACGTAACCAGGGGTTCCGAGGACGGCCCGACGGTTCACCGTGCCTGGCTCCTCCGGGGTGAACCCCCAGCGCAGGGGGTGACGCTGGCCCCTGCTGCTCGCTCATCCTATGATGTCCACAGTATCTGACGGTCAGTCAGGAAACCACCGCGGCGGCCGCCGCACACGGACGATGGAGGCCCACATGGATTTCGAGTTCACCTCCGAGCAGCTCGAGTTCATCAAGGAGGTCGAGGAGTTCCTCGACGCCAACGACGACCCCGAGGTCTTCGATGTCACACGCGAGAACATGGCCCAGATCGTCGATACGCCACTCCGGCGCCAGTTCATGGCCAAAGTCGGGGAGCAGGGCTGGCTCGGGATCACCTGGCCCGAGGAGTACGGCGGCAAGGACGGCGAGGGGATCTACGAGTACCTGTTGAACGAGGCGCTGGCCGCACGGGGTGGGCCCCAGATCGGCAAGGGCGTAGGCATCATCGGAAAGACCATCATCAGCCACGGCAGCGAGCGGCTGAAGCAGGAGTTCCTGCCCAAGATCCTCCGCAACGAGGTGGAGTTCGCCGTCGGTTACTCCGAGCCCAACGCCGGCTCCGATGCCGCCTCCATGCAGCTGAAGGCGACCAAGGTGGACGGTGGCTGGCGGCTCAACGGACAGAAGACCTGGACCACTTCGGCCCACTTCGCCGACTGGTACTGGGTGGGGGCACGCACCGATCCCGATGCTGCCAAGCACTTCGGGATCTCGTTGTTCCTCGTCCCGATGAACCATCCCAACATCACGGTCAAGGGCATCTGGACCATGGGCGACGAGCGGACCAACGAGGTCTACCTCGACGATGTGTTCGTGCCGGACGACTACGTGGTCGGCGAGCTCAACAAGGGGTTCCAGTACATCTCCGAGGCCCTCGACCTCGAGCGCTTCACCTTGTTCACCTACTCGCCCATCGCCCAGCGGCTCGACCTGCTGACCGAGTACGTAAAAGAGGCGACCCGTGACGGGGAGCCGCTGAAGGAGGACGCTGTCACCCGCTCCACGATCGCCCAGCTCCACACCGAGGCGGAGGTGGCCCGGATGCTGGGGCTCAAGTTCGTCTTCGCCTCCTCGCAGGGTGGCGCGCCACCTACCTCGGAGGCGTCCGAGTACAAGCTGTTCACCACCGAGTACTCGCGTCGGCTGGCCAACGCCTCCATGGACATCGGTGGCCCGGGTGCCCAGATCCGGGTGCGCGACGAGGATGCCCCCATGGCCGGGCGGTCCGAGTCCACGTACCGGTACACGGTCATCGACACCATCGGCGGCGGTGCCTCGGAGATCCAGAAGAACATCATCGCCCGACGCAAACTCGGCCTCCCCAAGAACTTCTGATTCCGGACCGCTGTCCCGAACCCTGAGTCCGCACCCGTGACCGATATCTCGAACGCCCCTGCCGTCGCGCCGTCACCGGCCACCGGAGGCGGCCCCCCGGTCAGCCCCGGTGGACCGTTGGACGGAGTCACCGTGCTCGATCTGGCCACGGTGGGGCCGGCCGCCCGCTGCACGCGAATCCTGGCCGATTACGGCGCCACGGTCGTCAAGGTGGGGTCGGTGCCCGGCCGAGGCGGCGAGGCCATCCAGCCGCCGTTCTACGCCTACAGCGGTGCCCGCTATCTCCAGCACGTCGCCGTCGACCTGAAGGCCCCCGAGGGACGGGCAGCCTTTTTGTCCCTGGTAGCGAACGCCGATGTGGTGGTCGAGAGCTTCCGTCCCGGGGTGGTCGATCGCCTGGGCATCGGTTTCGCCGACCTCAGCGCGGCCAACCCGCGGGTCATCCTCTGTTCGACCACTGGTTACGGCCAGGACGGTCCGCACGCCGCTTGGGCGGGACACGACATCAACTACCTGGCCGTGGCCGGTTATCTCGCCACCACCGAGCCCCGGGCTGACGGCGGACCCCCGGTGTCCGGCGCCACCATCGCCGACGCCGCCGGAGGCGGCCTGCAGGCCGCCCTGGCCGTGATGGCCGCCCTCATCGGTCGGGGCACCGACGGGCCCGGCACCCACCTCGACGTGTCCATCGCCGACGGCGTGCTGTGGATGACCTCGCTCGCCGTCGACGAATACCTGGCCACCGGGGCACCGGTCGGGCCCGGCCACAACATCATCACCGGGCGCTACGCCTGCTACGACACCTACCGGGCCGCCGACGGCGGATGGCTGGCCGTCGGGGCCATCGAGCCCAAGTTCTTCGCCAACCTGTGCCGGTTGCTCGGGTGCCCGCAGTGGACCGCCCACCAGTTGGACGACGACGCCCAGGACGCCATCCGTGCCGACTTCCGGGCGGCCTTCGCCACTCGGTCGCGTCAGGACTGGGTGGCCGAGCTGTCCGGGTCGGACACCTGTGTCACCCCGGTCCTGTCGGTGGAGGAGCTGGTCGACGACGAGCAGTTCGCCGCCCGAGGGGTCATCGTCGAGGCGCTGGCACCGTCGTCCGACGGCGCCGACCCGACCCCCTTCCGACAGGTGGGACCGGTGCTGGCCGGGATGCCGGCCGGCAGGCATCCCGTACTCGCCGGCGATCCGAAGCGATCCGACACCGAACGACTGTTGCGGGACGCCGGGCTGACCGACAGCCACATCACCGAACTACGGGACAAGGGGGTAGTGGCGTGAGCGCCATCCACGAGGCCGACATCGCCGGGCTCATCGGGGTCGAACAGTACGAGGAGCGCGGTGAGTTCCCCGTCGAGCAGGGATACGTGTGGACCACCTGTTCGTCGGTCGAGAACGCCAACCCCCTGTTCTGGGACGAAGCGGTGGCCGCGGAGGTGACGGGAGGACCCATCGCCCCACCCACCATGGTCTCGGTGTGGTTCCGCCCCCACCACTGGGCGCCGGGGCGCACCACCCAGGGGCTACCCCTGCAGGTCCACTTCGACCTGAAGGAAGGACTCGGACTACCCGAGGCGGTGATGAGCGACAACACCATCATCTTCCACGAGCCGGTCCGTCCCGGCGACCGCCTGGTGACCCGGCAGATCCTGCGCTCGGTCAGCGACGAGAAGACCACCAAACTGGGCACGGGACGATTCTGGGTGATCGACGTGGAGTACCGGAACCAGCGCGACGAACTCGTTGCCGTCGAGAGCTACACCGGCTTCGGTTACCGCCGGGCTGAGAACGGAGGAGGCGAGTCATGAGTGGGACGACCACCACCCGGCGCCTGCTGGCCGACGTCACGGCGGGCGACGAACTACCCGAACTGGCCTATCCGGTCACGGCGACCACCATCGTCCTCGGCGCCCTGGCCGCCCGGGACTGGCGGCCCATGCACCACGACAAGGACTTCGCCGTCAACCGCAACGGGACGCGCGACATCTTCCTCAACACGCCCAATCTGGCCAGCTGGTTCGAGCGGTTCATCACCGACTGGACCGGCCCCTACGGCCGGCTCCGGCGGGTGACGTTCCGGATGCTCGGCTCCATCTTCCCCGGCGACACCATGGTGTTCCAGGGCACGGTGACCGACACCGGCGTGGACGACACCGGCTGCGGCTGGGTGGCCATCGACATCTCGGTGTCGGTGGACGGTGACGCCAAGACCACCTGCAGTGCCCGGGTGGCGCTGCCGGTGGCCGAAGACGACAACCCGTGGGACCGCACGGGCGACCGGTGGCAGCCGTGAACCGCGCCCGGACGGGGGGCACCCATCGGGCCGCCACCCATCCAGAACTCGATCTACCCGAACAGGAGAGCTGACCATGTTGGACCTGCAATTCAGCCCGGAACAAGAGATGCTGCGCGAGACGGTGCGGGGGGTGTGCGCCACCACCAGCCCGCTGAGCGTGGTGCGCGAGCTCGAGGACGACCCGGTCGGCTACTCGCCCGACCTCTGGAAGCAGCTGGCCCACCTCGACCTCATCGGGCTGCAGCTCCCCGAGGAGTTCGGCGGGTCGGGGATGTCCACCCTCGAGAGCCTGGTGCTCTACGAGGAGTTCGGTCGCTCGCTCGCCCCCTCCCCCCACTTCGTGAGCTCCATCCTGTCGGGCGGTGCGCTGGCCCGGGCGGGCAGCCAGGCCCAGAAAGAGGAGTGGCTGCCCCGCATCGTCACCGGCGAGGCCATCTTCTCGGTGGCATGGCTGGAGCCGGAGAACGGGTTCGGGGGCAAGGGCGTCCAGCTGCGGGCCGAGGCCGACGGTGACGGGTTCGTGCTCTCGGGAACCAAGCGCCATGTGGCCTTCGCCTCTGCGGCCAGCCGACTCGTGGTCCTCGCCCGCACGGGCGAGGGTCCGACCGACGTCGACTTGTTCGTGGTGGATCCGACCGCTCCGGGGGTCACCCTCACCCAGCAGATGTCCATCTCTTCGGACACCCAGTACCGGGTCGATCTCGACGGGGTCCAGGTGACCCCGGCCGACCGGATCGGTCCGGCAGGGAGCGGATGGTCGACCTGGGACGCGGTGATGCACGAGGCGATCATCCTGGCCGCTGCCCAGGCGGTGGGTGGGGCCCAGTACGCCATGGATATCACCGTCCAGTACGCCAAGGACCGCCAGCAGTTCGACAAGCCCCTCGGTGCCTTCCAGGCCCTGGCCCACTACCTGGCCGATGCCACGACGGCGGTCGACGGGGCCGAGGTGTTGGTGCACGAGGCGGCCTGGGCCCGCTCCGAGGGGCGGAGTGTGGCCAAGCTGGCCCCCATGGCCAAGCTCTTCGCCTGCAATACCTTCCGCGACGTGACGGCCACGGCCCAGCAGATCTTCGGCGGAATCGGGTTCACCGTCGAGTTCGACATCCAGCTCTACTTCCGCCGGGCCAAGCAGCTCCAGATCACGTGGTGGGACACCCGGTACCTCGAAGAGTTGGTGGCCTCGGCCGTGCTCGACGGCTGACCCACGGGCCGGCCTTCCCGCCGGCCGACCGCCCTCCTACCCGGTAAAACGCACGTTCGCGGGCCGGGTTGCGCTACGGTCGATTGGGCGATCCGGGAGGGTCGGACCGCCGAAGAACAGGGGAGACGGCATGAGTATGGACACCGAAACGCCTGCACAGCCATCGGTCGGGGGAGGAAAAGCCTCCTCCCACGGCCCACTGTTCCGGTTCCTCTTCGTCCATGAGATCGACGAGTATCCGACCAGCGGGAAACGGACGGGCTATCTGGCCCTTGCCGTTCTCGCCACCATCGTCCTGTACTACACCTACTACACGCAGACCGGGGTCACGCCCAACATCCTGCAGGACTACCACATGTCCTTCAGCTTCTACGTGTGGATCGTCATCATCTCCAACCTGATCGGGGCCTTCGCCTCCCTGCCGGCCAGCAAGACCGACCGGTTGGGCCGAGCCAACGTCATCATCTACGGCCTGTTGATCATCGGTCTGCTGGTGGCGATCGGCGTTCCTCTCGCCTCGGGGGAGTGGGGCTTCGCCATCGTGATCTGCGCCCTCGGGCTAGTGGAGGGGGCCATCCTCGTGGCCACCCCGGCCATGGTGCGTGACTTCAGCCCCCAGGTCGGACGGGCCTCGGCCATGGGGTTCTGGACGGTGGGGCCGGTGGCCGGGAGCCTGGTCACCAGCATCGTCGCCGCCAGCACGCTCGACCACTTCCTGGCCGGCGCCCCCATCACCGGCTGGAAGAGCCAGTTCATCATCTCGGGGATCACCTCCCTGGTCGTCTTCGTGGTCTGCCTCGTATTGATGAAGGACCTCTCGTCCAAGCTGCGGGACCAGCTCATGGTCTCGGCCCAGGACCAGGCCCTCATCGAGGCCAAGGCCCGAGGCATCTCCGCCCAGGAGGTGCTGTTGGCCACGACCCGCCCCTGGAGGCAGATCTTTAAGTGGGACCTCGCCCTCTCGTCGTTCGGCATCGCCGTGTTCCTGCTCGTCTACTACGCGGCGTCCGGCTTCTTCACCATCTTCTATTCGACGGTGTTCCTCAATCCCAACGGCGTCAACTTCTCCGTGTCCCAGGCCAACCACCTGAACGAGTGGTTCTGGGCCGCCGATGCCGTGGCCCTCATCGTGTTCGGCGTGCTCTCCGATGTGCTGAAGGTGCGGAAACCCTTCATGCTGATCGGGGCCATCGGGGCCATCGTGACTCTCATCGTCTTCCTCAACCAGACCACCCACGCCCACACCAGCTTCTACACACTGGTGACCATCGAGGTGATTCTGGCCGCCTTTTTGTCCTTGGCCTACGCCCCGTGGATGGCCGGCTACACGGAGATGGTCGAGAAGAAGAACCCCGCACTCGTGGGCACCGGCCTCGCCCTGTGGGGATGGATCCTCCGCCTTGTGGTGGGCATCTCGTTCATCTTCCTTCCCGTCGTCATCCACTCGGTGAGCCCGATCGTGGACAACCAGCCCATCGCCACCCAGACCATCCCGGGCACGCCGTACAGCGCCCAGACCTTCCAAGAGGCCCATCCGGCCTCGGTGGCCTTCGCCGAACAGCACGCCGCCTTCCTCGGGGTCCTGAACGAGCCGGCCAATGCGCCGGCCGTGGCGGCTCTCGCCGCCAGCCCCACGGCAGCCAACCTGGCCAAGGTCGGCGCCCTGATCGGCCCGAAGAACACCGCGCTGCTCCTCAAGTACAACACCGAGCTGACCAAGCTGGTGGTGCCCTATCAGAAGGAGCTCAGCTACCTCTCGGCCCATCAGGCAGCCTTGACCGACCTCCAGAACGGACTGGCCCAGGCGCCCAAGCAGTGGCAGCACTGGTTCTGGGTGTGCGTAGGAGGCATGGTCATCTTCATCCCGACCATCTGGCTTAACCGGGGCCGCTGGAGCCCGAAGCGGGCCCGGGAGGACGAGGACGAGCACGAAGAGGATGTAGCCCGCGAGCTGAAGGAGTTGGTAGGCGCCAACGCCTGAGAGCGCTCCGGGCCGGTCGCCATGGGCCGGCGGTCTTGATGTCCGACGGGCGCGGCGGTTCGGGGCTTCCCAACGGATGTCACACCGTCCCTTTACGGTGAGCGGGGTGGACCGTCTGCTCGAGCTCCGTCCCGGTTTTGCCGTGATCGACGTGGAGACCACCGGGTTCGTTCCCGACGAGGAACGCATCGTCGAGGTCGGGGTGGTGGTGCTCGATCACGCCGGCCACGAGATCGGCTCGTTCTCCACCCTGATCGACCCGGGACGGGACCCCGGCCCCACCCACATCCACGGGATCACCGCGTCCATGGTGGCCGGGGCCCCCACCTTTGCCCGGATCCGACCGTATCTCTGTGGGCTGCTGTCCGGGCGGGTGCTCGTGGGCCACAACGTCGACCAGTTCGATCTGGCCTTCCTGCGCGCCGAGTGTCGCCGGAGCGGTGGTGTCGGTGCCGTCCCGGGGCCGCTGGCCACGGTCGACACCCTGCAGCTGGCCCAGGACCACCTGGGCATGCGGGGACGGGCCACTCTGGTCGACTGCTGTGGCCACTACGGGCTGAGCTGGGACGACCATCACAGCGCCCTGGGCGACGCCCGCGTGACGGCTGCCCTGTTCTGTGCCATGCGGGCCCGACTGGGGGACGGCGTGCTCGGCCTCGACCGGTCGCTGACCGGTTCGGTGCACGTGCGGTGGCCCGGCGGATCCGACCTCGTGCCGCCCAACCGGGTTCGGGCCGACGTGATGGTCGGTTGAGGCTAGGTCGCCCCGGATTCAGCCGAGTGGGTCCGGCGTCAGGCGGTGGGACCGGCGCCGGCGACAGGTTCGACTGCGAGTGGGGTATCGAGGGGGCCGGGAGCCGCATCGGCCCGATGACGGGCCCCGCCCAGCATCTCGTCGAGGTCCCCGGCCTCGTTGGTCCCGGCCACCAGGGGGGACCGGGCGAGGACGACCACGCCGGCCACCAGTACGACCAGGGCAGCCACCTCGAGGGAGACCCACCCGATTCCGCCTCGGAGGGTGTCTGAGAACAGGGTAATTCCGAGCACGATGCTGACCAGTGGGTTGATGGTCACGAGCGTGGTCCGCGAGGCGGTGATGGGACCGGCGTGGAGGGCGTTCTGGAGCAGGAACACCGTTCCGAGCCCGCACACGGCCAACATGTAGGGCTGGAAGTGCGTAAGCACGTGACCCCATCCCTGGGTGGTGTAGGTCGTGATGGCCTTGGTGAGGGCGGCGGTGTACGCCGCGGTGACCGCCGTCGCCGCGCCGAAGGACGCCGCACGCCACCAGCGTGGACCCCGTAGGGCGGCCACGATGAAGCCGGCGATGACCGACAGCAAGATGACCGAGGCGACCAGCCACTGATGGTTGGTGGGGATGGCGTCACCGCCCCGGGGGTCAGCGGCCAGGAAGAAGGCCCCGAGCCCGGCCACGATCACCAGGGAGCCCGCCCACTCCTTCCAGCCCAACCGGTAGCGGAACCACGCACCGAGTATCAGGAGCAAGAAGAGGAGCTCGGTGGTGAGCACCGGCTGGACGACACTCAACTCCCCGAAGCGCAGGGCGGTGGCCTGGAGCCCGAATACCACCAGCATGAGGGCGAACCCGATGAGCCAGATGCCCCGCTTGATGGCGTGCCTCATGAGGGAGAGCCGCATGGTGTCGGACTCGGGAGCGGTTTCCACGCCGATGCGCTGGAGGACCGAGGTCAGGGCGTTGACGAAGGCCGCGCTGGCTGCCAGTAGGTAGGCCATGCCCACGTTGTAGCCCAGAATCGGCCGATCAGACAGGCCCGACGGAGGCGTTCATGCCTTCGGGCACGACGGCGAGCGTCAGGTCTGCCCGTCCCGCCACGCCGCCCAGGCCCGGTACCCGCCGGTCAGGTCGCCAGCCTCCTGGTAACCGAGGTCGGCGAGGGACTCGGCGGCCAGCGAGGAGGCGTAGCCCTCCGAGCACACCACCACCACCGGGCGGTCGGTGTCGGTCACCTCGGCCAATCGGTGGGATCCACCCGGGTCGAGCCGCCACTCCAGCACGTTTCGCTCGATGACCAGCGCCCCGGGTAACGGGCCCTCCTCGGCCCGCTGGGCGGCCGGGCGGATGTCGACGACCAGGCCCCCTGCGGCCACGGTCGCGGCCAGGTCCTGGGGCTCGACCCGTCGGATGCGTCGCCGCGCCCGGTTGACCAGGTCGTCGGCTGACGGGCTCACGAGGGGTCGTGATCGCTGGTGGCGTCGAAGGGTCCGAGGGGCGGGACCGACTCGGTGCGAAGGCAGTCCACGCGACCCTCGGCGCTCAGGTCGTAGTAGCTCATGGTGGTGAGCCGGGGACCGTAGACGTGCACGCTGAGCGCGTGTTGGGCGTTGTCGTTCACGAGGTCATGAATGTAGTGGGGGCCGAAGCACCGATGCTCGCCGGTCGACACCCGGTGCGTACCGATCGTTGCCCGCCCGTCCCGGGAGGCCCGCACGGTGGTTTCGACCAGGCCTCCGGAAGCCACCACCACCGCGCCGCTGGAGTTGCCGTGGTCGTGCAGCTCGATGGCCCCTCCAGGAGGCCAGGCGATGGCCCAGGCCTCGAAGAGATCGGTGACCGCCAGCAGGATCCAGGAGCGCTCGGTGACCTGCTGCAGCTCGGGGATGGCCGGCGCAGCGTGGGCGAAGCGCTCGGCAATGGGCAAGAGCTCGATGCGGCGACGGTGGGGGAGATCGACGGCCTTCTCGGGGGAGAGGCCCCCCAGCCCGGGTACCAGCCCTCCGGGCCGGTCGAGGGGCGGGAAGGTCGGGAGTGCCGCCGGCTCGGAGTAGGCGATGGCCATGCAGGCCACTGTAAACACTTAAAGTCGACTAATCAAGTCGGATTTCTATGGATCGGTCCCCGGGCCGGTCGGTTCAGCAGGCTGAGGCTCCGTTGTCGAAGGCGGCAGCAATCGATCCGGCATCGGTCTCGGGATCAGGGACCTCATCGTCACCGGCGTCGGGCATGTGCAGGCCCAGGGCGTAGCCCTCGAGGAAGAGGTCGGCCTCCCGGCGCTTCGGGTAGCGGTTCTCCAGCTGGCGGAAGTGGGCGTTGTGGTGGTGTTCGACGAGGTGGGCGAGCTCGTGGACGATCACCGCGTCGAGGACCCAATCCGGGGCCACTCTCAGCCGCTCGGAGATGCGGATCTCGCGGGTTTGGATGGTGCACGAGCCCCACCGCTTGTTCTGATTGGTGGCCCAGCGGATGGACGACGGCTCGATGCCGTCGAGGTAGCGCTGTCCGAGGGTCCGGGCCCGCTCGGCCAGTTCGTCATCGGAGCTGTGCAGGAGGGGTCGGTGGCGCATCATGCGTCGGGACAGCGCGTCGACCATCTCGTCGCGTTGGCTACCCCGCAGGTGGGTGGGCACCACCACGACGATGCGGTCTCCCTCCCAGTGGGCCCCGGCGGTCTTCTTGCGCCGCTTGCTCACCCGGACCTCGACGTCGGGGTGGAACAGGCTGGGTGGCTGGGTGGCGTAGTTGGTCATGGGATCAAACGGTAGGGAGGGGGTGTGACGAACCCTGTGCCCGACCACCCCACTGTCTAGTCGCCGATCCGGCTCGAGTCAGGCGCCTGGGCCGAAGGGGCGAGGGACTATTCCGGTTGCGGGCGACGGCCATAGGGGGCCGGGGCCCCGGCCTCGGAGACCTCCTCGGGCTCCTCGTCCGACGCCGGCCGGAGGGCCCGCCAGGCTGCTCCGCCGAGGATTCCCCCAACGATGGGGAAGACGATGAACACCCAGAGCTGGCTGAGGGCCCAGCTCCCCTGGAAGACGGCGGTGGAGAGGCTCCTCGCCGGGTTCACCGAGGTGTTGTCGATGGGAATCGAAATCAGGTGGATCACGGTCAGGGTCAGCCCGACGGTGATCCCGGTGAGGCCGACGGGCATGGACAGTCGGCTGGTGGAGGCGATGATGAAGACGAAGACGGCGGTGAAGAAGACCTCGGCCAACATGACGGCACCGAGCTTGAATCCGCCGGGCGAATGGATCCCGTACCCGTTGGAGGCGAAGCCCGACGTCTTGGCGCTGAACGCCACCGCCGACGACTTGGCGATGATGAAGATGACGAGGGCCCCGATCAGTCCCCCGACGATCTGGCCGACGATGTAGAAGGGGAGCTCACGGGTCTTGGTCTTGCCGATGACCCATAGGCCCAGGGTGACCGCAGGGTTGATGTGACAGCCCGAGATGGAGCCGATGGCGTAGGCGGCCACGAGGAGGCTGAGCCCGAAGGCGAGGGCGACGCCCAGGACGCCGACCGAGCCCTTGGGAAAGAAGTTCCCGGTGGCGAGGACGGCCGTCCCCGGCCCGCCCACGATGAGGATCATCGTGCCGATGGCCTCAGCGATACCGATTCTTATCCGCTCGTCCATGGTCGGTCCTTTCGATCGGCGGTGGCAAACAGATCCATGCCGTCAACTCCCGCGCCACGGGCACTCAGCCGCGGGCAGGCAAATCCTAGGCAGACCGGTCGGCGCGTTCGGGGATGTTGGCCGGGGTTTCCCGACCGTCAGAGCCCGGTGGTGCAGCCGTCACTCTCAGGTGGGGGGAGGACAGGGGTTCTGTCACCTCGAACGGCACCCTCGTAGGTACGGGTGGTGGCCGAACCGAACGGCGCGCTGTAGGAAATCCACGGCATGCAGCCCCCTTGGTGCAGGCCGCCAATGACCCCCACCACGTCCCAGCCCTGGGTGGTGCGTACGAGCCATGGCGAACCACTCGTACCGTCCACGTACGGGTTGCAGTCGAAGGCGGGGTAGATGCCGTCGTAGCTGACCGGCGCCGTGCAGGTGATGGGGGAGTCGTCGTGTCCGACGCGATAAGCCGGCACCGTCACCGAGCGATGGGCGTCCGGAGCCGGAGCCGGAGCCAACCGATTGCCGCCGGTCACCGACTGGATCTCCCGGGACACGCCACCGACCCGGCGAGGGGAGACGGCGAGGAAGGCGACGTCGAGCTCGGGAGCGCGGTGGGCGGTCCACGCGGGATCGACGTAGGCCCCGACCACGGTCCAGAGTCCGTAAGGCTCGGTCCCGTCGTGATAGCCCGGCGCGAATGTATAGCCCTTCGCCGATCCGGTGACGCAGTGGGTAGCGGTGATCAGGAGGTTTCCGGCAGGACTGTCGACCACGCTGGCCGTGCAGGTGTGGTCGGCACTGCCGGGAGGGAAAAGCGGCCCCACGGTTCGGTTGCCTGCGAACGAGTGGGCAGTGGGAGTGCCGGCAGGCACGGTTCCCGCACCGGCCGCGTCTCCAGCCGAGATTGCCGTCCCGGCCAGAGTGACCACGGCCACCGCGACAGCCACCGCGACCGACGCGATCACCGTCCGCCTGAGCGCCGTGGTCACCCCTGCTGAAACCAGGCTGGTCGACGACCTGCGAACGCCCATTCGGGAACGCTACCCAGCGGTACCGACCAATCCCGGTCGGTACCCCTCGGGACGGGGCCGAATGGGAGCTCGTCAGGGCCCACGGTACGATGGGACGGTGGGCCGCTACTTCACACCTCGGTGCATCGGGATGCACGTCACGCTGGTGATCCTGCTCCCAGTATTCGCCTGGCTCACCTGGTGGCAGCTGTCGAGGGCGCTGGGTGGCAACACGCTGAGCTGGGCCTATACCTTCGAGTGGCCACTGTTCGCAGGTTACGCCATCTATATCTGGTGGCAGCTCATCCACGACCAGACCACGGCCGTGACCCGACGGGTGCTCTCGAACTCGTCGGGGACCGGGGCCGAAGGTGACCACAGCAAGCCGGGTTGGGCCCTCTCGGGGGGCTACCGGAAGAGTGTGGCCATCGCCGCCAGTTCTGCGGTGGACGTGACCGAAAAGGTGCACGGCGAGCGGTTCGCCGAGCAGACCGCAGACGAGGCGGCGAGGTTGGCCGCCTACAACCGGTATCTGGCTGAACTGGCCGCCGAGGACGACGCAGCCCGCGCCGCGAAGCATTGAGCAGCTCTCTCCCGTCGGCAGACCGAGGTGCCGGCGGCCAGGATCGGGGAATATGGGGCGGCATGCACGGCGCCTTGATCCGTTACCGGGTAATGGCGTTCGTGGTGGGCACTGCACTGCTCATCCTGACCGTGATCGTCATCGCCCAGGTGGCGGGCGCCCACGTCAAGACGGCGGCCAACATCGTGGCTCCGATCCACGGCTACCTCTACATCGTCTACCTCGTGACCGCGGCGGACCTGGCCCGTCGGGCCCACTGGAAGCTGGGCCGGATCCTCACGGTGGTGGCCGCCGGATTCGTCCCTACCCTGGCCTTCTTCGTCGAGCACCGCGTCTACCAGCAGATGCAGGCGGAGTTCGCCGCCGAGGCTGCCGTGGCCGAGGCCCCACCTGGTGGGTCGATCAGCGCCGAGCCCGATCCGGGTGGCCACCCGCGCTGAACCGGCACGAGCGTGCCGTTCGGACGGGAAGGGACGTACTCAGATCAGCGTGCGCCCCGGAGCAACGTTCCTGGTCGGGCACCGGTCTCTTTGCCGTCGGCGAAAGTGGTTACTCCCGACTTGATGGTCTCCACGTAGCCGACGGCGTCCTGGAGGATCCGGCTCCCGCCCGCGGGCAGGTCGTTCACCACGGTGGGATTCCCCATCTGGAGGTTGTCGTAGTCGATGAGGTTGAGATCGGCGACTGCTCCCACTTCGATGGTTCCCCGGTCACTGAGGCCGTAGAGGCGGGCGGTGTCGTGGCTCTGCTTCTTGACCATCCACTCAAGCGGGAGCAGCTCCCCCCGGGTCCGGTCGCGTGTCCAGTGGGTGATCATGAAGGTCGGCTGCGAGGCGTCACAGATAACTCCGCAATGGGCACCGCCGTCGCCCAGCCCCGCCGCGGCCCGGGGATGGAGGAGCATCTCGCGTGCCGCATCGAGGTCGCCGTCGGAGTAGTTGAGAATGGGGACGTAGAGCAGCCCGCGCCCGTCTTCTTCGAGCATGGCGTCGTAGGCCACCGAGAAGGCCGACCGGCCCGACGAGGCGGCGATAGCCGCCAGCGAACGTTCGGGGCCGGGTTCGTACTCGGGGGGACTGCCCAGTGTGTAGGTGTTTCGGAAGGCATTGTCCATGCGCTCCTGGCCTGGGCCGTCTGGCTCCCATGACTCGATGCTCCGGCGCACCTCGGACGATCGCAGGGCGTCTACCAGCTCGTCGGGTCGGAGGCCCTTGGCCTTCAGCTCCTGGTAGGCGGGGACCTGATCGAAGAGCGAGTAGGTGGTGAAGTGTCCGCTCAACAGGCCGAATCCCCGTCCAGCCACCTGGGGCCAGAGGTCGGCGCCGTCGTCCACGGCCCGTAACGACTCGTCCATCAGCTCCCGCCACAGTCCCGGGTCGTCGTCCACCTGGACCATGCCGAAAGTGATGGGTCGATGGATGGCGGCCGAGAGCCGGCGCATCCAGTCGATCTCCTTCTTGGGGGCGATGATGTCCTCGCCCGCCACTCCGGCGGGGGCCAGCTCGAAGATGCCGGTCCCCAGTTCGCCGAGGGCGGCCCCGATCCCGAACAGCTCGTCTTCGGCCGCGTAGGTGCCCGGAACCGGTTCACCGTCGATGGCCAGGTGGGCGATGGTCCGCGACGTGGAGAATCCCAGCGCCCCGGCGGCGACCGCCTCTTTCACCACCTGCTTCATGGCCGCGATGTCCTCGGCTGTGGCCATCTCGTTGCGGGCTCCGCGTTCACCCATCACATAGGCGCGCACAGCGCCATGGGCGATCTGAGTTCCCACGTCCATGGTCCACTTGCACTGGTCGAGTGTGTCGAGGTACTCGGGAAAGGTCTCCCACTCCCAGCTCATCCCTTCGGCCAGTGCCGAACCGGGAATGTCCTCCACGCCCTCCATGAGGCCGATCAACCACTCGTGACGGTCGGGTCGCGCCGGAGCGAACCCGACTCCACAGTTGCCGGTGACCACGGTGGTCACCCCATGACTGCTGCTCGGGGCCAGCACCTCGTCCCAGGTGGCCTGGCCGTCGTAGTGGGTGTGGATGTCCACCCACCCCGGCGTGACCAGCAGGCCGTCGGCGTCGACTGTCCGGCTGGCCGGTTCGTCGGCGAAGGAACCCACGCCGGTGATCCGGCCACGGTCCACGCTGATGTCGGCTACGCGGGCTGCGGCTCCGGTGCCGTCGACAACCCTTCCACCCTTGATGACGAGGTCATGCATACTCGGTTCCCCCTTGGAAGACGTTCCGCGATGCTGGCACGGACTCGCGGGCTGTGCAACGACGCGGGCGTCAACCTCCGTTGCTCCCCGGTGCGGTCAGCGCGGAGGGATGGAGTAGGTGACCTGGGCTTTGGCCACCACTTCGTCGCTGCCGTCCGAGTAGATGGCCACGTCGGCCACAGCCAAGCGTTTCCCCAACTTGAGAAGGGTGGCGTCGGCCACCAGGTCGACCAAATCGGGCTTGCGCAGGAAGTCGATGTGCAGGCTGGTGGTCACCGAGAGGGCCACCGGTCCGATCTGGCCGAGGATGACGGCCCAGGCCGTGCAGTCGGCCAGAGCCATGAGTGCGGGGCCCGACACTGTCCCGCCCGGACGACTGTGGGAGACACCGACCCGCTGGCGCAGGCGGGCGGTCTTGGTCGTGAGGCCCTCGACCGAGTAGGGAAGCGCTACCCCGGGAAAGGAGCCGTCCAACATCGCCTGGAGCTCAGTGATCGTCATGGCCGGCGACGGGGCGGTGGCCGTTGGTGAGGATGATGGATCGTTCATGATGCGGGAAGCGTATCCACCAGGACGATCGTCCCACCCGACCCGCCGTTGTCGGGCAGACTGATGGCCACCGGGAGGGCGGGACCCAACCGGAGCGTCGGGGCCGAAGCACCGTCGAGCATGGCGACGAGGGGGAGATGCATCGATGAACAGGACAGGCGGATTGGGTGATGAGCACCGGGCCGCGGCGCAGTTGGCCCGCGAGGCGGGCCTCGTGCTCATGGACCTCCGCTCGGGCACACTGAAAGGGAAAGAGCTCGGGAACGAGGGCGACCGTCGTGCCCACCGGCTGCTCATGGATCGCCTGGCCGAGCGCTTCCCCGAGGACCGTGTCCGCTCAGAGGAGGCCGACCAGTCCGAGGCGCTCGGGCCTCAATCGGGGCGGGTCTGGATCGTTGATCCGCTGGACGGCACCCGCGAGTACTCGGAAGGACGGGAGGATTGGGCCGTCCATGTGGCTCTGGCCGTCGACGGCGAGCCGGTGGTGGGCGCAGTGGCCCTCCCCGCGCTCGGTGCTGTGCTCGACACCGGTTCCCCCCCGGCGCTGTCGATGCCTCGCCCGGTGCCGCGCATGGTGGTGAGCCGGACCCGGCCCCCCGACTTCGTGCCGTTCGTCGCCGAGCGCCTGGGGGCCGAGACGGTCCCCATGGGTTCGGCCGGGGCCAAGATCGCCGCGGTCATCCGTGGAGCCGCGGAGGTCTACGTCCATGCCGGTGGGCAGTACGAATGGGATTCGGCGGCCCCGGTGGCCGTGGCGCTGGCCATGGGGCTCCACGCCTCCCGACTGGACGGGTCGCCCCTGCGTTACTCACAGGCCGACCCGTGGCTACCCGATCTCGTCGTCTGCCATCCCAGCCTGACCGTCGCCGTGATGGGTACCTTGGCCGCGGCCGGAGCATCAGAGGGGTGAGCACGGCGACTGCGGCATTCACTCCGGCCCCGCTTGGTCCGCTCACGCTGAAGAACAGGATCATCAAGTCGGCCACGTTTGAAGGAGCGACACCGAAGGGCGAGATCGGTGACGACCTGGTGTCCTTCCACCGGCGGGTGGCGAACGGCGGTGCGGCTATGACCACGGTGGCGTACCTGGCCGTCTCGCCCGAGGGCCGAACCGACCGTCACTGCGTGATGCTGGCCGAGGAAAAGGTGAGCGATCTCAGGCGGGTCACCGACGCGGTCCACACAGCTGGTGCCGCGGCCTCAGCCCAGATCGGCCACGCCGGGCCGGTAGCCAACGCCCGCTCGAACGGGTCACCATCGTTGGGCCCGAGCCGCCGGCTCAACCCGAGTGGGGCCATGACCGCGGCCGTCAGTGAGCACGACATCGCCAGGATCACCGAGGAGTACGGACGTGGGGCGACCCTCGCCGTTCAAGCCGGGTTCGACTGCATCGAAATCCACCTGGGTCACAACTACCTCCTGAGTGCCTTCCTCAGTCCGAAGCTCAACCGCCGGACCGACCAGTGGGGCGGGAGCCTGACCAACCGGGCTCGCTTTCCGCTGCAGGTGGTGGCGGCCGTGCGCGACGCCGTGGGCGATCGTGCTGCGGTCACGGCCAAGCTGAATATGGCCGACGGTGTGGATGGAGGATTCTGGTTGGAGGAGAGCATCGAGTTCGCTCGGATGCTCGAGTCGGAGGGATGCCTCGACGCGCTCGAGCTGACGGGAGGCAGCTCGCTGTCCAACCCCATGTTCCTCTTCCGGGGCGAGGCCCCGAGGGTGGAGTTTGCCGCCACCCTTCCGGCGCCATTGCGAGCCGGCTTCCGGTTGGTGGGATCCCGGTTCCTCAAGGAGTACCCCTTCGAGGAGGCGTACTTCCTCCCCTATGCCCGCCAGTTCCTCGACGCCCTGACACTCCCGCTCGTTCTTCTCGGGGGGGTGAACCGGCTGGAGACGGTCGAAGCTGCCCTGGCCGACGGGTTCGCCTTCGTGGCCATGGCTCGCGCCCTGTTGCGTGAGCCTGATCTGGTCAATCGTTGGGCCCGGGGTTCGGATGAGGAGGGTCTGTGCGTCCACTGCAACAAGTGCATGCCGACCATCTACTCCGGCACCCGGTGCGTGCTGGTGGCCGACCCTGGGCTGGCTTGACCACGGTCGAGCTCCGGCCGGTCCGTCGCCTCCGGTAGTGCTTCCGATGGACCGGTTAGAGGTGCACGACGTGCGAGTCGGGTGTGCCCAGGGCCTTAAGGTTCCCCCGCCGCAGGACCAGACCGGCCACCACCGCCCCGACCACGAAGATTAGGGCTGACCAGCCGAAAGCCGTCGTGTAGCTGTGCAGGGCGGCGCTCTTCAGGTTGGCCGGCGTGACTACGCGCCCGACCAGGTAGGCACTGGCGGCCGAGGCGGCCAGTGTGTTGAGCAAGGCGGTGCCGATGGAGCCCCCAACCTGTTGGGACGTGTTCAGTGAGGCTGAGCCAACACCGGCATCGTGGGGGGCCAGGCCGAGCGTTCCGGTGCTGAAGGAGGGGGCGAGGCTGAGCCCGAAACCGAAGCCCAACAGGATGACGTAGGGCAGGACATGGCTGACGTAGGAGCTGTGCAGACCCACCCGGTGAAGGAAGAACATGGCCACGGCGGCACAGAGCATGCCGATGGGAACGATGGGCTTCGGTCCGAACTTGGGCAGCAGCACCCGGTTGGACACCTGGGCCATGGTCGCCAGTGCGGCCACCATGGGCAAGAAGGCCACCCCGGTCTTCACCGGGCTGAAGCCGAGGGTTCCCTGCAGGTAGTACGTGAGGAACAAAAAGACGCCGAAGATCCCGATACTGGCGAACAGCATGGCCAGCATCGAGCCACCCCGAGTGCGATTCAAGACGATGCGGAGGGGGAGCAGCGGGTACTTCGCCTTGGTCTCGGCGAAGGCAAAGGCGGCCAGCAGCACTACCCCGAGGACGAGAAAGCCAATGGTGTAGGGATTGCTCCAGGCGGTGGTCTCGGCGTGTGACAGGCCGAATACCAGTGAGAACAGACCACCAGTCACCAGGGTGAGCCCACCAAGGTCGAGCGGGTCGTGATCGGCGGCCTTGTCGTTCTTCAACCACAGGAGGGCACCGGTGGCGGCGATGGCGGCGAAGGCCAGATTGACGAAGAGGGTCCACCGCCATGACGCGTAGGAGGTGAGGATGCCACCGAGGAGCAGTCCGATGGCCCCACCGGCGCCGGCAATGCCGCCGTAGATTCCAAACGCCTTGCCCCGTTCGGCCGGGTCGCTGAATGTGGTGGTCAACAGGGCGAGCACCGAGGGAGCCAGCAGGGCGCCGAACGCACCCTGGACGGTGCGGGCGATGACAAGCATCGGAAAGCCGACTGCCGCCCCACCGACCGCGGAGGCAACGGCGAACCCCACCAGCCCGATGAGTAGAGCCCGTTTGCGGCCGATGATGTCGCCGATGCGACCCCCGAGCAACAAGAGGCTTCCGAAGGCCAGGGAGTAGGCAGTAACGATCCACTGCCGGTCGGCGTTGGAGAAGCCCAAGTCGTGTTGGGCGGTCGGAAGGGCGATGTTGACGATGGTGTTGTCGAGGATCACCATCAGCTGGGCCACACCGAGCACGGCGAGGATCCACCAACGCATGGCGTGGTTGGCCTCTCCGTCACTTCTCGTCTGGTTGGCCGGGGCTAGATCACTGGTTGCGGTCATGGGAGCCCTCCGCTGTCTTCTGAAGTGGAGACAATCTCTCCGCTTACTGAGCTACTCTACACATGTCTACCGATACGGAGGTTCAAACTCCACTTAGCTCGCTGAGGCGGGTTTGCTGTTTGGGTCTTGTCCAGCGACCGGCGGGAGTGCGGCGAAAGGGCCAGTCATATGAGTGATGCAGTACCAGAACCGGATCGGGCCCTGCGTGCCGACGCTGCCCGCAACCGGGAGAGGATCCTGGTGGCCGCCGGGGAGGTGTTTGCCGAGCGGGGACTGGACGCCACCCTGGACGACGTCGCCCATCACGCGGGCCTCGGTGTGGGCACGGTCTATCGGCGCTTTCCCGGGAAGGAGGAGCTGGTCGAAGCCCTGTTTGTTCATGCGCTCGACAGGATGGTGACGCTGGCCGAGGAAGCAGCCGCTATGGACGATCCTTGGGAGAGTCTGGTGTGGTTCCTGGAGCAGGCCACACAGATGCAGTCCGAGAACTTGGGCCTCCGAGACGTGGCCCTGCACCAAGGCTACGGACGAGACAAGGTGGCGGCCGCCCGTGAGCGCATCATCCCCGCCGTATACCGACTGGTCGAGCGGGCCCAGCAATCAGGCCGGCTTCGATCGGACTTCCTGCCGACCGACGTACCCATCATCGAGCTGATGGTCAGCTCGGTCGCCGACTACACGAGCACGTTGGCTCCCGACCTGTGGCGCCGGTACCTGGCCATCGTGCTCGACGGTCTCGTTGCTGAACGGACGGACACCCGGCCGCTCGCGCCCGGACCGAACCGTGAAGTGATCGAAGCGGCCATGAGCGTTCGCCGCATCCGAAGGAGCTGAGCGGACTCCCTGGTGGCTGCCGGACGGCCGAGCCGGGTGCCCGGCGCGCGCCTCAGTCGTCGTCGGGGTCGGTAGCCGAGGTGATGGGAGCGTCAAGATCCCAGCCCTCGTCCGACTCATCTACATCGACCCGGGCCGTGGATGGATCTATCCCGTCGGGATCGTCTATTCCGCCGTCCAAGGTGGCCATCGCTTCAGGGTCGTCGAGCTCGACTCCCGCCTCTTCCATCTCTCGCTCGTCGGTCTGGAGGGTGGGGTCAAGCGACGGGTCCAACTCCACGGCCTCAAGGAAACTGGGATCAAGCTGGGTCTTGTCGTCGAGTGCCTCGTCTCCCTGTTCGAAGGGATCTGATCCTGATGGCTGGTCTGGTGACCACTCGTCGTTCTGGCTCATGTGGCTGCACGTCTCTTCCCGGATCTGGTCGTTTGCCTCCCACGAGCGTAGAGGCTCGGGATGGAACCGTTGCCAATGGCGGTAGGGCATGGTGCCCACCTTGGCCCTCACCTGTCTGTTTGTGGGACCTAAGGTAGGTGTAGGTCGTGTTGAGAAATGACCCTCACCTCGACAAGTTGCCCACGTAGCTCAGGGGATAGAGCACTCGTTTCCTAAATGAGGTGTCGCAGGTTCAAATCCTGCCGTGGGCACCGTGTGCTCCGGATCAGGGAGAGAGGGAGACGGACAGCAAAACGGGCCAAAACCGCCGCGCGAAGCCCCGACAGGGAGAGCGAGAAAGCGGAGAGCGCCAGGGCCGGCGCACCGGAAACGGGGAGCCCTGAGTGTGGTTCGATGAGCCTCAGTCCAGGGCCCGTGGATCACCCGTGTAACAACACATGTGGGCGTGTGGATAAGCCATGAGGGGTGTTTTGGCAGCGCTGATCGGGGTGGTGGTACCACCCGTCCGACCGGTGGGCTGTCTCCCTTGGCTGGAGGGGTACGGTCCGATCAGACTGGGAGGACAATGGTCACGGCGGCGAGAGCATCGGGGTGTGGCTCGGTCGGCTGGCCTGGGGCCGCCGGCGACCCGGCCCGTGGGCCGAGGACACGATGAGCCGCATCCTCGAGACTGCCTGGTACCGCTTCCGGGCCACGTTCGGCCGGCGGTGGGGTGGCTATCTGACCGTACTGGTGCTGATCGGGCTGCTCAGCGGCCTGGCCATGGGAGCCATCGCCGGAGCCCGGCGCACGTTGGCGTCGCCCTCGGTGTACGTGGCCAGCAGGAACCCCTTCAGTTTCGGCATCGGCACGGGTGTCTTCGATCCCGAGGGCGGCCAGAACTCGGGCTATGACCCAAACGTGATCCACGCCCTCGCCCACCTGCCCCACGTGGTGGCCGTCGCCAGCGTGTCGGGCCTGAATATGGTGATCCTGAACAACAAGGGTGTCCCGGTCCCGATGGACCTCAGCGCGGGCAACGGCAGCGGAAGCATCGACGGCGCTTACTTCACGAAGAACAAGGCCAGTGTGGTCGAGGGGCGGATGCCCAATCCCGACAACCCCCGCGAGTTCGCAGTCAACGCCGTTGTGGCGCAGGAGTTGCATCTCCACGTGGGCCAGGTGGTCCCCTTCGGCATCTACACCAATGCCCAGACCGAACGGCCCGACTTCGGCACGACCAGCGTGCCGCCCTACCGCCGCTTGGAGATCAACCCTGGTGGGTATCATCGAAGACCCGGCGACGGTGGCCGCCGACCAGGCCGACACCGAATCGCTCCAGGTCTTCTCACCCGCGCTCACCCGCCAGCTGCTCTCATGCTGTGCCAACTACACGATCACCGGCCTAAAGGTGGACGGGGGGAACGGCGTCGTCCGTCGGGTGGAACAAGAGGCCCAGGCGGCGTTGCCAGCGGGAGATCCCGTGATCCTCAGCCGCAACCACCTCCGACACCTTGGCCAAGGCGGTGCGATCGGTCAAGCCGCTGGCCATCGCCCTGGCCGTGTTCGGCGGGATCGCCGGGGTGGTGGCGCTCATCGTGGCCGCCCAATTGATCGGCCGCCAACTCCGATTCGGTCTCGAGGAGCGCCGGGTCCTCCGGGCGCTCGGGGCCGGGCGTACCCGAAACCGCTCCTCGACGGCCTGCTCGGTCTGGTGATAGCCATCGTGATCGGGTCGGTGGTGGCCGTGGGGGTGGCGGTGGCACTCTCACCCATAGCCCCACTCGGCGTGATCCGTCCGGTCTATCCCGACCGGGGTGTGGCCTGGGACTGGACGGTGCTGGGCACGGGATTCGCGATCCTGGTCGTGGGCTTGACGGGCATCGCCACGGCCACGGCCTATCGCCAGTCGCCGGCACGATGGGACCTGCGAGGGGGCCGGGCTATCCGCACCGAGTCGACCTCCGCCGGCATCGTGGCCGGATGGGGATTTCCGGTGCCGGCGGTCGAAGGCGTGCGCTTCGCCCTCGACTCGGGCACCGGTCGCAACGCCGTGCCGGTGCGGTCAGCCATCCTCGGGACGGTGCTGGCCCTGTGGGTCGTGGTCACCACGGTGACCTTCGGCGCCAGCCTCAACACGCTGGTCTCCCATCCGGACCTCTACGGTTGGAACTGGGACTACGCACTGGTCGGAGGGTCGGGGTCCGGAGACATCCCCTCGGATCAGGTCAACCGGCTGCATCGACCGGGACCACTCGGTGGCGTCGTGGTCCGGTGCGTACTTCGCCAGCGCCAAGATCGACGATCAGACAGTGCCGGTCCTGGGTGAGAACGCCGGCGCCCCGGTGGAGCCGCCGATCCTGTCCGGGCAGAGGCTCGAGGGCAACGACCAGGTCGTCCTGGGGCCAAAGACACTGGCGCAGCTGGGCAAGACGGTGGGGGACACGGTGGAGGTGGACGCCGGCCGGGGCGGGACGACCCGGCTCCGGATCGTCGGCACCGCCACCATGCCCTCCATCGGCGAGCTCCGGGGAGCTGCACCTGGAGATGGGGAGCGGCGCGCTGATCCCCTCGGCCGTCATGTCACCGGCCGACCGCAACCCATTCGACGACCCGTCAATCGGTCCCGAGACCATCTTCGTCCGGCTCAAACCGAACGTCGATCAGCAAGACAGCGGTGGCGTCGTTGCAGCGAATCGCAAATGCCACCAGCAACCCGTCGAACTTCGGGGTGGCGATCGTCGGCCGTTCTGCGGCCGGCCGAGATCGTGAACTACCGATCGATGGGGACCACGCCGGTGCTGTTGGGTGTCGTCCCTGGCCGTCGGGGCCGTGGCCGCGCTCGGGCTGACCCTGGTGGCATCGGTGCGCCGCCGTCGAAGAGACTGGCCGTGTTCAAGACCCTGGGCTTCACCCGCCGGCAGCTGGCGGCCACGGTGGCCTGGCAGTCGAGCATTTCGGTGGCCATCGGGGTCGTGGTCGGTGTCCCCTTGGGCATCATCTCCGGCCGCCAGCTGTGGGATCTCTTCGCCACCGAGATCAACGCCGTGCCGTCCCCGACGGTCCCGTGGGCTGGGTGGTGGCCATCGGGCTGGGCTCGCTGGTGCTGGCCAACTGGTGGCGGCACTGCCGGGGCGGATGGCCGCCCGCACGCCGACAGCCCTGGTGCTGCGGGCGGACTGACGGCCACTGGCCACGTTCCAGTAATTCAGTCGCCTGCTCGATCAACGTGGACATGCCGGAGTGTGGTGCCCCGGAACGCCGGCTCGGGAACGCGCCGAACGCCGACTTGGGAACGCCGTCGAACGACCTATGTGCCGCGGGCTGATCACTACTTCGATCGCTGGGCGAGGCCCATGCGCCCACATTTCGTTGCGGACCGACACACGCCTGTCGGGGACCGTAGAGGCGAGCGTGGCGGGTCCCGGGCGGCCGGGAGGCAACAACAGGTCGAATGGCGCCGAGCCGCGTCCGAACCCCCGCCACCCGCGGCGAATGATTCGAATCGGCTTCCCTCCGGCTTCGCCGTCGGACGCCCGACCGGAGTTCCTTGTTACGACGCGGTGTCGCTTCCACCGTGTCGCGTTCGCTCGATGGGCCGCTCCGCGTCCGCCTGGACCTTTCCGCAGGGCATCTCGTTCGTTGTGGCCGATGAAGGCGTGCGGCGCTGAGGTTTGCGCGCTCGTGACGAGCGCTGTCAGTCGCCGTGGCCATGCGGCCTAGAGGGCTCATCGTTAGAGGATTGTCGAGTCAGCTTGGTAGTCGAGGATCAGTTCCGGTGGGTGGAAGCCTTCTTCGAGGGAGATTCCGTGGACGGCACTGACGTGGTCTCGGAACCAGGAGTCGAACGGCTCGTCCGAGCGACCGATGACGGCGAAGGCGGCGTCGATGTCGTCCGCTTCCATGTAGACGACGGCGAAGTCGCCCATGGGCGTCGGCTGGATCCAGACTGATTCTCGGGTGACACCGGCGCGTCGTCGGGCGTCCTCGTACGCCGCTTTGCGTTCGCCGCGCCAGCACAAGGCCATGGCGTCGCGTTCGGCGTCGGTCATCTCGGGCAATAGCGGGGCAACGAATCCGATGGTCGGCATGGCCCATCCCTTCTGGGAGTTGGTCTGTGGGTCACAGTGTCGTCTTCGCCGCCCGGCGAGACATCACTCGATCGGGTGAGAACACGCCTTCACGTCGTGAGACTCGCCCGGCGGGTCACTTCGGCGGCGAGGGCGGCTCGATTGGTGACGTCGAGCTTGTCGAACACGTGGCGCAGATGGGTGTTGACGGTGTGCGGAGAGATGTGGAGGCGGCCGGCAACTTCTTTGTTGGTGAGGCCTTCGGCGACGAGCTTGGAGACGGCGAGCTCCGTGGCGGTGAGGCTCTCCCAGCCGGTGGTGGCGCGCAGTCGTGGTCCGCGGACGCCGCGTCGCACACCGAGGCGCCTCAGTTCCGCGCCGGCCCGTGCGGCCCAGGCTGGGGCGCCCATGGTGTCGTAGTGCTTCAGCGCTTCGAGGAGCAGGGGCTTCGCCTCTTCCTTGCGTCCGGCGGCAGCGAGGACCGATCCGGCGTCCTCGCACGTGTCGGCGAGGTTCACTGGTCGGTCACCAGTGCGAGCGATCGCCACGGCCTCGAGCATCAGTTCAGGGTCACCGTCGACGAGGCCCCGACACCGTAGGGCGGAGCTCTGCACGGTCGGCACCTCGGCCAAGGCCGCGCCGTTCTCGATGAGTGCCGTCACCCCGTTGGCGAGCTCGGGGTCGCCTCGGGCCAACGCCAGCCGCGTGAGCGGAGGTCCCAGGTCACGGTGGAAGTAGCGGTTGTCGAGCTCCGCATCGCGGAGCCAGAAGTTACGGAGAAGCTCGTAAGCCCGGGCGTGGTCGTCGGCCGCTTCGGCCAACCGGGCGGCGGCGACCGCGATCGATTCGGCGCCGAAACAGGGAGTCTCGCTCGACAGCTCGGCTTCGAAAGGCGCGAGCAGCTCCTCGGCGCGCCGCCGGTCGCCCTCTCCTATGGCGATGGTGGCGAGATGCGCGTTGGCGGGAGCGACCAGGATTCGCAGCCCTTGCTCCTGGGCCACTCGAAGGCCGGCGGTCAGCCCGATGCGAGCGTCATCCCACGCCCCGGTCAGGAACTGCGTGGTCGCCGCCATGATCATGGTGTCTCCCAGGAACCGCGGCGACGCGAGCTCGTCGTACTCGTCGAGGGCGTCGTCGAACGCGGCGGACGCTTCGCTGAAGCGGTCCGCATCGGCGAGCGCCATGGCGTGGAAGTATTTGGGGTGGCGAAGCCGGGTGGCGAGATCCTGCGATGTCGCCGCCAGGGCAACGGCGCGGCCGGTGAGATCGAGCGCCTCGCCGTATCGGCCTCGGCGCCCCACCGCCTTCGCTAGAGTGGTCAGGCTCCAGACGATCAACTCGCCGTCATCGGCGTGTTCGGCGATGCTGAGCGCCCGGTGCGCGGTGTCCTCACCGGTGACGATGTCACCAGCGAGCTGGAGGCCGATGCTGGCCTGTGCCAGCACGAGCGCCTGAGCTTCCGCGGAGAGGTCGGATGTCTCGGCCAGCGTTGACTCGGCCCGAACGATGAGTTCGGCAGCGCGGTTCTGCATCGACAACGCGGACACGAGCCGCAGGCGGAGTGGGACGTCGACATCGCCACGGTGCCGACGATCGAGCACCGCTTCGGCTCGTTCCGCGGCCTCGGCCACCCGCCCTGCGCGCAACAGCGCGTCGACGAGCTCGGCGGACACCAGATCAGCGTCGTCGTGACCGGCCGGCAGCAAGGATTCGGCGCGAACCAGGAGCTCGACGGTCACCGGTGGTGCCACCGGAGCTGTCTCCTGGGCGGCGCGCCGCAGCCAGTTCACAGCCTCGAGATCGCCTCGGGTCGCGCCCCGGGCGAGATGATCAGCGACCTGCAAGACGTCCGAGCCGGAGTCGGCCAACGCGGTTGCCGCATCCCGGTGGAGGGCTTGGCGCACCGGCCGCGGCATGTCCTGGTAGACGGCGTCGTGAACGAGCTCGTGGCGGAACACCACATCCTCACCCCGCTCGCCGAGGACGCCGCTCCGGAAGGCCTCAACGAGGTCGGCCATGACGTCGCTGGCCGGCCGATGGGTGATCGATGCCAGATCGCGAACCGTCGCGGTGTCTCCCAGCACGGCCGTGAACCGCAGCATCTCCAGGGTCGCATCCGGAAGATACCGAAGTCGTCGCACGACGAGCTCGCGAAGCGAATCGGGAAGCTCGGACAACTCGAGAGTCCCCGGCCCATCACTGGCGGATCGCGAGCCCGTTTCCGCGAGCGCGGCGAGGATCTCCCGGACCCACATCGGGTTCCCGGCCGCCTTGTCGAGAGCCCCGATCAGCTGTGGCTCGCACGGGCCACCGAGCTCGGCACACGCGAGCGCAGTTACCTCCTCCGAGGACAGCGCGCCGAGCTGCACGAGGTGAGCGTCGACCCCCAGGTCATCGAGGAGCTGGTCCAGCTCGGCGGACCGGGGTGACGGGCGTATCGACACGATGAGCACGAGCGGCTCGTGGACCAGTCGATGCGTCAGCGCGCGCACCGCCAGCAGTGTCGAGCTGTCGGCCCAATGCAGGTCTTCGAGCACGAGGACGACCGGGCCATCGCCACACTGCGCCTCGACGTAGGCGACGACGTCCTCCACGATCCGGTAGCGAAGATCCGTGAGCGAACCCGACGATGCCTCGGTGGTGTCCGTCTCTCCCATCAACAGCCGGCCGATCGCTGCTCGCGACGGATCCGATGAGCCACGCCGCAGACCTAAGGCATCAACGACCGCCCCAAACGGGCGGGAGCGCTCGAATGGATGTGCCGCGCCTGCAAGCACCAACGCCCCCCGAGCAAGGCCTTCCTCGACCGCGAACGTCAACCAGGCTGGTCTTGCCAATGCCGGCATCGCCCTCCACGATCAACGTGGCTGAGCGCCCGTCGCCGAGACCATCGAGGAGGCGGCGCACCACGGCGATCTCGCGATCGCGCCCCACCAGCGCGATCTCGACCGAATCCGTCACAAGCCGACTGTACCGAACGACGGACCACCGGCCGGTGCCCGACTGAAGGCCCGGCTCTGTGCTGTCGTGTCGCCATTCGGGCCACAGCCGTTGCGGTTTGCGACCGTGTGGGTGTCGAGAATGTCATCCGACTACCTTGGTCAGGACTTTCCTGGAATGGCCCGGGAAGGCGAAACTCGGCCATGGCTCTCTCGTTCCTCTACCTCGCCTTCATCAGAATTCTCCAGTTGGTGCGGCCTGGGCCGGCGAGACGGGGACGAGTTGGCGATCGAGGTAGTCATGCTCCGTCACGAGGTGGCGGTACTCCGTCGCCAGGTGGTCCGGCCGGCCTTGGAGCCTCAGGATCGAGCGCTATTCGCCGGGTTGAGTCGACTCATGGACCGAAGGCGTCGAGATGCTCACCGGGTTCGGGGCGACAGTCGTTGAGTACGTCGATGAACCCGAGGCCATCGAGTTCAGGCAAAGCGAAAACACCAGGTGCGAACGTTTGGCCGCCAAGGCTGCGGTTTCGCCCACGCCAGTGATCTGAGAAGGGCACAGCGGGCGGGACTGCCATGCAGATATTGCCTGCCCCTGAGCGAATCCTCTTTGAGTCAAGAGGGCAATTTCGGGGCCATTCGGGCGCGACGAGGCAGAGGGCCCTCGAGGGCCACTGGTGCCTAGAATTAGATGGGTCCGGGAGTGACTTCGCCGAAGAGCCGGTCGTCAGGGTGTGGAGCCGGTCACGCAGGCTATGAGTCGTTCCCGCTTGTCCTCCCGGACCCCTACTTGTGTGCGTCGATGAGGAGCTGGCGATAGACGGCGTTGCTGACCTGTCGCTTGAGCGACCGGATGGCTTCCCGCTTGGTCTTGCCCTCGGCCACCTTCTTCTCGAAGTAGACCCGGCCCTCGGAGTCCTTCTGGCGGATCTGGCAGATGGCCACCATGTGGACAGCGTGGTTGAGCTGGCGGTTGCCCCGGCGGCTGAGGCGATGGGTGATCCTTCCTCCGGAGGAGTGTTCGATGGGGGCCACACCGGCATAGGAAGCGAACTGGTCCCGGTTGCTGAACCGACGGACGTCACCGGTGTAACCGATCAGGGCGCAGGCCAGGATGGGCCCGACGCCATAGAGATCGGTCAGCGATGTTCCTGACGCCTTGACCGCATCTTTGATGCGCTTGTGGGACACCTTCAGCTGTGCATCCAGCCGCTCCACATCGTCGAGCAACTCATGGGCCAAGTCATATCGGATCTGCTCCACTGGCGTCATTGGGTCGAAGTCATTGAGGAGCCTCATGGCATCAGAAGCGTTGAGTTCCTTGGAGATTCCACCCGGTGTCAGATTGATCAGCGCAGCATGGAGGCGGGACACGATGATGTTCCGGAGCCTCCCGATCTCGTTGTTCCGCTTGGCCAGGAGGCGCAGGACCTCTCGATGGTTGGCCGGCTCGACCGACCGGAGCCCAGGCGAGCGCAGAGCAGCTATGGCCACCGACAGGGCGTCGTTCGGATCGTTCTTGTCGGACTTCCCGGTGCCGAGCACCCGCACCCGTGAGGCCAGCGTTGCCGGCACATCCAGGACGAGCTCGCCTGCCCCGACCAACTGCTGGGACAATAGGTAGCCCATCCCTCCGGCCGACTCGACAGCCCACGTTCGCTCACCGAGCGGCTCGGCCCAGGCCAGCAGCTTCGCCGTCTGCTGGCAGGTGGCCCGGACCTTGACCTCAGCCAGCTTCTGTTCGTCACCGCTGATGGCCACAGCCGTGTGGGACGCCTTGTGAGGGTCGATCCCGATGATTACCGTCATGAGTACCTCCTTCGTCGTTGATTAGGGACGCGGGGCACTCCTGGTTGGGATCTTGTGCACGTTCCTCTTTCGAGCCACCCGCGGCAAGGTCCAGACGAGAAGCCACTCGTTAGAAGGCCAGTCAGCCGGAGCCGACGGCAGGCACTTCGAGAGCTAACCCATCTGGACCTCTAAACGCTACGAATTGATCGTGGCGTCTGCTCATAAGTCTCAACCAGGCACTTCCGGGCGCCCCTGTTCTGTGGTTATACGGGTGATCGGTACCGATGCAAAGTGGTGTTGTGCCTTGCACAAAATGTTTATGTCTGACACAATATGAGAGTGAAGCCGGTCCGGTTCACTCGGGGATCCCGCAAACACCGAGTCGGCAGAAAGTCCGCCTACTACGTGATCTCCACGACCGATGCCACCATCACCACTGATCCGGATACCGGAGCGACCGTGCTCAGCTGGGTCGCTGACGATGAACGCGATCGGGAACTCGAGATCGTGGCGATCGAGAAACCTGACTGCTATCTGGTTATTCACGTGATGCCTACGCACTACCGAAAGAAGGGCCGATGACACGCCGCAAGATCAATCCCGGAGCGATTGGGACCGATGTCGATCTCGATGCCGAGGAGGTCTACCTCGGCGATGGGAGGCGACTGACCGAACAGGTCGCCGAGGAGATGGCGGAACGTGCCCTTGCCCGCCATCGGGGTCGTCCATCGGTGACGGGTGGGAACGCACGTACTCCCAGTCTCACCGTTCGTGTGCCACCAGAGACCAGAACAGCACTGGAGGAGCTGGCCAGGGCACAGGGCAAGCGTTTGGCTGACGTGAGTCGCGAAGCCCTGGACGAATACGTCTCTCGCCACGCCAGCTGAAGACAGCGATCCAAACCTGCTCGAACTCAGACCGTGACCGGCTCTCTGATCGCCTCAGCATGGAGCCGGTCGACCACATCAGCGAGTGGCATCTCGATCTCACCTGCTCGCGTCTGGCGCAGACGCTCAAATAGGTGGTCGATGATGGCCAGAGGGACCTCAGTACCCTGGCGCCCGGCCAACTGGGCTCGTTGAAGTCGAGCGAGCGCCGAAACGGCCTCGGCGTAGACCGTGAGCAGCTCATTGTCGGTGGTTCGCCATGCATGAGGTTCGTTGACTGCGTCGGCCAGAGCGGAACAGACATCGGCGAGAACCTGCCGTGGTTGCTCGGTGCGCAGAACGATGACGCGTTCCGACATATTGCCGCCTCCCTTGGTTTCGCGATTCAGTTCGGCGAGCGTAGCCGGTGGCTCGTTCCTCGATCTGGTGCGGATGTTCGGGTGCCCCCGACATTCACACTTCTCTAGAGGGTCCACCGCTGTCCGGCTGGTCCTCAATAGCTTCGGGAGCACTGGAGGATTCGGTCTGACTTGAAGTCATGAGGCGCCTTCGGGCGTCGTCGACCGGGCCCTTCCAGTCAGCACATTGACAACGGCACGCCCCGTCTCCGAGGTGGGTGATTGGTCAGGACTGCGCCAACAGTCCTGACCGCCCGTCGCTCCGATCCGAGACGGCCGTGCCACCCCTCAACCGCTTAAGGAAGGAAGGGATGGCCATGACCATCGTAGAAGCTCCCCCCGGTATCACGGGTGGTGTCGATACCCACCTCGACACCCACGTTGCCGCTGCCCTCGACCCGTTGGGCCGACTCGTCGGCACCGAGTCCTTCGACGCCGATGCCGCCGGTTACAAGGCGCTGCTGGCCTGGCTCGAGCGGTTCGGCCAGGTCGACAAGGTAGGCGTCGAGGGCACCGGTTCCTATGGGGTCGGGACTGGCCCGGTTCCTCCGCCGCAGAGGAGTCGAGGTGGTCGAGGTCAACCGACCCAACCGTCAGGCCCGGCGTAATCATGGCAAGTCAGACCCGCTCGATGCCGTCGAGGCGGCACGAGCGGTAATCAGCGGTCGGGCAGTCGGCGCTGGCAAGACCAAGGACGGACCCGTCGAGGCCATCCGGGTCTTGATGGTCGCAAAACGCTCGGCCCGCCAGGCCCGGGTGAAGGCCATCGTCCAGATGCGTCATGTGGTGATCACCGGCCCTGACCAGCTCCATTCCCGCCTGAAGGGCCTGACGGTGACAGCCCTGGTGGCCGAATCGGCCAAGCTGCGTGCCGCCCGGGCGGCCGACCCGGTGACGGCGGCCACCAAGGCGTCGCTCTGCTCGCTGGCCCACCGCGTCCAGAGTCTGGAGGCCGAGCTCGACGAACTCAACGAACAGATCGAGTCGCTACTCCTTGCCACAGCTCCTGAGCTGATGGCCCGGTTCGGCGTCGGACCCGACACTGCTGCAGCCCTCTTGGTGGCGGCAGGCGACAACCCCGAACGTCTCCACTCTGAAGCCGCCTGGGCCCATCTCTGCGGTGTCGCCCCGGTTCCGGCCGATTCGGGCAAGAACGCCGGTCACATGCGCCGGCACAATGGCGGTGACCGTCAGGCAAACAGCGCGCTCTGGCGCATCGCCCTCGTGCGCATCGCCCACGATCCTGAGACCACTCACTATTTCGACCGCCGGGTGAAGGAAGGACGAACCAAACGGGACGTCATCCGGATCCTGCAGCGCTACATCGCCCGCGAGGTCTATCGCTACCTCCCTCGCGGCTGAATCCCCGGGCTGTGGGTCTGACTCACCCCCGACATGTCGTCCTCCGGGACTGACTTACCGGCGACCCGTCGACCCACAGTCTCGGGACCACTTCCACCAAGACGCGTGACTTCATAGGAGCATGCCCTCCTCACTGGAGTGGCTCATGAATGTTTTGTCCGCTGTCTTCACCCCGGAGCCCCTCAGAGGGGCTTGACATTGATAGGAGCGTCGCCGGCTCGGGAACGCGCCGAACGCCGGCTTGGGAACGCCGTCGAACGACCTATGTGCCGCGGGCTGATCACTACTTCGATCGCTGGGCGAGGCCCATGCGCCCACCTTTCGTTGCGGACCGACACACGCCTGTCGGGGACCGTAGAGGCGAGCGCGGCGGGTCCCGGGCGGCCGGGAGGCAACAACAGGTCGAATGGCGCCGAGCCGCGTCCGAACCCCCGCCACCCGCGGCGAATGATTCGAATCGGCTTCCCTCCGGCTTCGCCGTCGGACGCCCGACCGGAGTTCCTTGTTACGACGCGGTGTCGCTTCCACCGTGTCGCGTTCGCTCGATGGGCCGCTCCGCGTCCGCCTGGACCTTTCCGCAGGGCATCTCGTTCGTTGTGGCCGATGAAGCCGTGCGGCGCTGAGGTTTGCGCGCTCGTGACGAGCGCTGTCAGTCGCCGTGGCCATGCGGCCTAGAGGGCTCATCGTTAGAGGATTGTCGAGTCAGCTTGGTAGTCGAGGATCAGTTCCGGTGGGTGGAAGCCTTCTTCGAGGGAGATTCCGTGGACGGCACTGACGTGGTCTCGGAACCAGGAGTCGAACGGCTCGTCCGAGCGACCGATGACGGCGAAGGCGGCGTCGATGTCGTCCGCTTCCATGTAGACGACGGCGAAGTCGCCCATGGGCGTCGGCTGGATCCAGACTGATTCACGGGTGACACCGGCGCGTCGTCGGGCGTCCTCGTACGCCGCTTTGCGTTCGCCGCGCCAGCACAAGGCCATGGCGTCGCGTTCGGCGTCGGTCATCTCGGGCAATAGCGGGGCAACGAATCCGATGGTCGGCATGGCCCATCCCTTCTGGGAGTTGGTCTGTGGGTCACAGTGTCGTCTTCGCCGCCCGGCGAGACATCACTCGATCGGGTGAGAACACGCCTTCACGTCGTGAGACTCGCCCGGCGGGTCACTTCGGCGGCGAGGGCGGCTCGATTGGTGACGTCGAGCTTGTCGAACACGTGGCGCAGATGGGTGTTGACGGTGTGCGGAGAGATGTGGAGGCGGCCGGCAACTTCTTTGTTGGTGAGGCCTTCGGCGACGAGCTTGGAGACGGCGAGCTCCGTGGCGGTGAGGCTCTCCCAGCCGGTGGTGGCGCGCAGTCGTGGTCCACGGACGCCGCGTCGCACACCGAGGCGCCTCAGTTCCGCGCCGGCCCGTGCGGCCCAGGCTGGGGCGCCCATGGTGTCGTAGTGCTTCAGCGCTTCGAGGAGCAGGGGCTTCGCCTCTTCCTTGCGTCCGGCGGCCGCGAGGACCGATCCGGCGTCCTCGCACGTGTCAGCGAGGTTCACTGGTCGGTCACCAGTGCGAGCGATCGCCACGGCCTCGAGCATCAGTTCAGGGTCACCGTCGACGAGGCCCCGACAACGTAGGGCGGAGCTCTGCACGGTCGGCACCTCGGCCAAGGCCGCGCCGTTCTCGATGAGTGCCGTCACCCCGTTGGCGAGCTCGGGGTCGCCTCGGGCCAACGCCAGCCGCGTGAGCGGAGGTCCCAGGTCACGGTGGAAGTAGCGGTTGTCGAGCTCCGCATCGCGGAGCCAGAAGTTACGGAGAAGCTCGTAAGCCCGGGCGTGGTCGTCGGCCGCTTCGGCCAACCGGGCGGCGGCGACCGCGATCGATTCGGCGCCGAAACAGGGAGTCTCGCTCGACAGCTCGGCTTCGAAAGGCGCGAGCAGCTCCTCGGCGCGCCGCCGGTCGCCCTCTCCTATGGCGATGGTGGCGAGATGCGCGTTGGCGGGAGCGACCAGGATTCGCAGCCCTTGCTCCTGGGCCACTCGAAGGCCGGCGGTCAGCCCGATGCGAGCGTCATCCCACGCCCCGGTCAGGAACTGTGTGGTCGCCGCCATGATCATGGTGTCTCCCAGGAACCGCGGCGACGCGAGCTCGTCGTACTCGTCGAGGGCGTCGTCGAACGCGGCGGACGCTTCGCTGAAGCGGTCCGCATCGGCGAGCGCCATGGCGTGGAAGTATTTGGGGTGGCGAAGCCGGGTGGCGAGATCCTGCGATGTCGCCGCCAGGGCAACGGCGCGGCCGGTGAGATCGAGCGCCTCGCCGTATCGGCCTCGGCGCCCCACCGCCTTCGCTAGAGTGGTCAGGCTCCAGACGATCAACTCGCCGTCATCGGCGTGTTCGGCGATGCTGAGCGCCCGGTGCGCGGTGTCCTCACCGGTGACGATGTCACCAGCGAGCTGGAGGCCGATGCTGGCCTGTGCCAGCACGAGCGCCTGAGCTTCCGCGGAGAGGTCGGATGTCTCGGCCAGCGTTGACTCGGCCCGAACGATGAGTTCGGCAGCGCGGTTCTGCATCGACAACGCGGACACGAGCCGCAGGCGGAGTGGGACGTCGACATCGCCACGGTGCCGACGATCGAGCACCGCTTCGGCTCGTTCCGCGGCCTCGGCCACCCGCCCTGCCCGCAACAGCGCGTCGACGAGCTCGGCGGACACCAGATCAGCGTCGTCGTGACCGGCCGGCAGCAAGGATTCGGCGCGAACCAGGAGCTCGACGGTCACCGGTGGTGCCACCGGAGCTGTCTCCTGGGCGGCGCGCCGCAGCCAGTTCACAGCCTCGAGATCGCCTCGGGTCGCGCCCCGGGCGAGATGATCAGCGACCTGCAAGACGTCCGAGCCGGAGTCGGCCAACGCGGTTGCCGCATCCCGGTGGAGGGCTTGGCGCACCGGCCGCGGCATGTCCTGGTAGACGGCGTCGTGAACGAGCTCGTGGCGGAACACCACATCCTCACCCCGCTCGCCGAGGACGCCGCTCCGGAAGGCCTCAACGAGGTCGGCCATGACGTCGCTGGCCGGCCGATGGGTGATCGATGCCAGATCGCGAACCGTCGCGGTGTCTCCCAGCACGGCCGTGAACCGCAGCATCTCCAGGGTCGAATCCGGAAGATACCGAAGTCGTCGCACGACGAGCTCGCGAAGCGAATCGGGAAGCTCGGACAACTCGAGAGTCCCCGGCCCATCACTGGCGGATCGCGAGCCCGTTTCCGCGAGCGCGGCGAGGATCTCCCGGACCCACATCGGGTTCCCGGCCGCCTTGTCGAGAGCCCCGATCAGCTGTGGCTCGCACGGGCCACCGAGCTCGGCACACGCGAGCGCAGTTACCTCCTCCGAGGACAGCGCGCCGAGCTGCACGAGGTGAGCGTCGACCCCCAGGTCATCGAGGAGCTGGTCCAGCTCGGCGGACCGGGGTGACGGGCGTATCGACACGATGAGCACGAGCGGCTCGTGGACCAGTCGATGCGTCAGCGCGCGCACCGCCAGCAGTGTCGAGCTGTCGGCCCAATGCAGGTCTTCGAGCACGAGGACGACCGGGCCATCGCCACACTGCGCCTCGACGTAGGCGACGACGTCCTCCACGATCCGGTAGCGAAGATCCGTGAGCGAACCCGACGATGCCTCGGTGGTGTCCGTCTCTCCCATCAACAGCCGGCCGATCGCTGCTCACGACGGATCCGATGAGCCACGCCGCAGACCTAAGGCATCAACGACCGCCCCAAACGGGCGGGAGCGCTCGAATGGATGTGCCGCGCCTGCAAGCACCAACGCCCCCCGAGCAAGGCCTTCCTCGACCGCGACGTCAACCAGGCTGGTCTTGCCAATGCCGGCATCGCCCTCCACGATCAACGTGGCTGAGCGCCCGTCGCCGAGACCATCGAGGAGGCGGCGCACCATGGCGATCTCGCGATCGCGCCCCACCAGCGCGATCTCGACCGAATCCGTCACAAGCCGACTGTACCGAACGACGGACCACGGGCCGGTGCCCGACTGAAGGCCCGGCTCTGTGCTGTCGTGTCGCCATTCGGGCCACAGCCGTTGCGGTTTGCGACCGTGTGGGTGTCGAGAATGTCATCCGACTACCTTGGCCAGGACTTTCCTGGAATGGCCCGGGAAGGCGAAACTCGGCCATGGCCCTCTCGTTCCTCTACCTCGCCTTCATCAGAATTCTCCAGTTGGTGCGGCCTGGGCCGGCGAGACGGGGATGAGTTGGCGATCGAGGTAGTCATGCTCCGTCACGAGGTGGCGGTACTCCGTCGCCAGGTGGTCCGGCCGGCCTTGGAGCCTCAGGATCGAGCGCTATTCGCCGGGTTGAGTCGACTCATGGACCGAAGGCGTCGAGATGCTCACCGGGTTCGGGGCGACAGTCGTTGAGTACGTCGATGAACCCGAGGCCATCGAGTTCAGGCAAAGCGAAAACACCAGGTGCGAACGTTTGGCCGCCAAGGCTGCGGTTTCGCCCACGCCAGTGATCTGAGAAGGGGCACAGCGGGCGGGACTGCCATGCAGATATTGCCTGCCCCTGAGCGAATCCTCTTTGAGTCAAGAGGGCAATTTCGGGGCCATTCGGGCGCGACGAGGCAGAGGGCCCTCGAGGGCCACTGGTGCCTAGAATTAGATGGGTCCGGGAGTGACTTCGCCGAAGAGCCGGTCGTCAGGGTGTGGAGCCGGTCACGCAGGCTATGAGTCGTTCCCGCTTGTCCTCCCGGACCCCTACTTGTGTGCGTCGATGAGGAGCTGGCGATAGACGGCGTTGCTGACCTGTCGCTTGAGCGACCGGATGGCTTCCCGCTTGGTCTTGCCCTCGGCCACCTTCTTCTCGAAGTAGACCCGGCCCTCGGAGTCCTTCTGGCGGATCTGGCAGATGGCCACCATGTGGACAGCGTGGTTGAGCTGGCGGTTGCCCCGGCGGCTGAGGCGATGGGTGATCCTTCCTCCGGAGGAGTGTTCGATGGGGGCCACACCGGCATAGGAAGCGAACTGGTCCCGGTTGCTGAACCGACGGACGTCACCGGTGTAACCGATCAGGGCGCAGGCCAGGATGGGCCCGACGCCATAGAGATCGGTCAGCGATGTTCCTGACGCCTTGACCGCATCTTTGATGCGCTTGTGGGACACCTTCAGCTGTGCATCCAGCCGCTCCACATCGTCGAGCAACTCATGGGCCAAGTCATATCGGATCTGCTCCACTGGCGTCATTGGGTCGAAGTCATTGAGGAGCCTCATGGCATCAGAAGCGTTGAGTTCCTTGGAGATTCCACCTGGTGTCAGATTGATCAGCGCAGCATGGAGACGGGACACGATGATGTTCCGGAGCCTCCCGATCTCGTTGTTCCGCTTGGCCAGGAGGCGCAGGACCTCTCGATGGTTGGCCGGCTCGACCGACCGGAGCCCGGGCGAGCGCAGAGCAGCGATGGCCACCGACAGGGCGTCGTTCGGATCGTTCTTGTCGGACTTCCCGGTGCCGAGCACCCGCACCCGTGAGGCCAGCGTTGCCGGCACATCCAGGACGAGCTCGCCTGCCCCGACCAACTGCTGGGACAATAGGTAGCCCATCCCTCCGGCCGACTCGACAGCCCACGTTCGCTCACCGAGCGGCTCGGCCCAGGCCAGCAGCTTCGCCGTCTGCTGGCAGGTGGCCCGGACCTTGACCTCAGCCAGCTTCTGTTCGTCACCGCTGATGGCCACAGCCGTGTGGGACGCCTTGTGAGGGTCGATCCCGATGATTACCGTCATGAGTACCTCCTTCGTCGTTGATTAGGGACGCGGGGGCACTCCTGGTTGGGATCTTGTGCACGTTCCTCTTTCGAGCCACCCGTGGCAAGGTCCAGACGAGAAGCCACTCGTTAGAAGGCCAGTCAGCCGGAGCCGACGGCAGGCACTTCGAGAGCTAACCCATCTGGACCTCTAAACGCTACGAATTGATCGTGGCGTCTGCTCATAAGTCTCAACCAGGCACTTTGAGGGCGGTCCTCGGGCGTCAATGTTCAAACTGATAGTGCCGATTCCAAGCTATTTCCAAGTATCACCCAGGGCGAAGACTGGGCATGTTGGGATCACTGATCTGGATGTCGGCTTACCGGACGATCACGACCCGCCCTACGATCCAGCCAGAGGCCCGGCCAGCACCTATCAACCGGTCTAAGGGGCATCAGGTCGACGCTGACTGGTACTTTTAGGGGCCTCATTTCTGGGGAAGGGGCGGGATAGCAAATGGTGGCTACAGATCTACTGTCAGCCAAACTCCCATATCCTCAGGAGTCCGTCGCTCCACCAACGGACTCGGGCTCTAAACGCAGATTCCTGGGTGCCGTGCTGATCGGTATCGGCGTGGTGGCCATTCCGTACCTCTGGATCCTCTGCGACCTCTGGACCCGCTCTCCAAGTTTGCTACGCACGGCCCAATCGGACGGCTACGCCAGCAACTTCTACGACCTACAGGCGCGGGCAATGTTCCACGGACACCTTTTCGTGGCTAACGGTTCGCTGGCCGAAGAGGCATTCGTACACGATGGTCACCAATACACCTACTTCGGCATATTCCCTTCCATCTTGCGAATGCCGGTGCTGCTGATTACGAGCCGGCTGGACGGACAACTCACCGCCCCATCGATGCTCCTGGCGTGGTCGGTTACCGCCCTCTTCGTCTCCTTGCTGGTGTGGCGCATCCGGATCATGGTTCGAGGACCTGTCGTTCTTGGCCGTGCCGAAGCGGCGTCGTATGGAGTATGGGTGGCCACCGTCATGGGCGGTTCGGTGTTGATGGCCCTGGCATCGAGTCCTTGGGTGTTCACCGAGGATGTGGCCTGGAGTGTGGCGCTAACGGTCGGGTGCCTGTTCACCCTGCTCGGCGTGCTGGAACGACCCTCATGGGGACGAGTGACTGGGTCGGGCACGTTGATTCTGGCCGCGAGCCTGACCCGAGGATCCACCGGGTACGCCTGTGTGCTCGGTGCCGTTCTGGTTGCCGCGTGGTTCGGTGTCAATCGAAAAGACACAGCGAACCGTCGGTGGGCCCTACCCATCCTGGTCGCCGGCCTCATCCCCCTTGCGGCCAGTTGCGTCGTCAATTATGCGAAGTTTCGAATTCTCTTCGGCCTCGCCGCATCCGATCAGTTGGTCTACACGGCGAGTCACTTCAAGGGCAGTTACTTCGGATTGCACTATCTCCCCAGCACCCTGCTGGCCTACTTCGGACCGGCAGGACTCAAACTGACCTCGGCTTTCCCCTTCATCACATTCCCCACCAACCGGGCCCATGGCGTGGGCGGCATCACGTTGTGGGGCAGCGACTGGATCGCCAGCGTCACGACAGCCATGCCTCTACTCTTTGTTCTGGCCCTGTGGGGGACGATCACCACCGTCCGACCCCGCGGCGGCACGTCATCGGCTCGTATCCGAATCGTCTTAGCTACCGCAGCCGCGGCGGGCGTTACCGTGATGGTCTACGGATGGGTCGCCAACCGGTTCATCGGCGACCTCCTCCCGGTCCTCATAGTGGCCAGCGCCGTTGGCATGGTCGACCTCTGGCGACGACTGAGCACCCTCCGCCCAGCACTGCGCCGGTGGACGTTGGTTGCCATCACCGCACTCGGACTCTTCGGGATCGCAGCTAACGTCGGAGTCGCCATCTCCTACCAGACCGTGTGGTCGAGTCAGCAAGTCCGAAACTTCGCCGAATTCCAGAACACCATTAGCGGGATCACCGGCCACCCGCTGCGCTCGTCGGTGATGCAAGGCGATGCGCTCTCGGTCCGAGCCCCTACTGGCCAATTCGTTCATCGCCGGCGATTGCGAGGGCCTCTATCTGGCCAATGGGCTCTTCTACGGCGCCCCCTTCACGAAAACAGCCACGCCCTTCCAGAAGATTGTGCTTCAGAACTTGGGTTGGGTTCCGGTCGAACGCGGCACATCGATCCGCCACACTGTGGACGTCGCCATCCACTCGCCGGTTGCCGGTTCGAGTGGTTCAGTTCCCCTGGCCACCATCGGCGGTGACCAACCCAGTGTGCTGACGATGAAGCCGGCTGGATCCGGGACGATCCAGTTCGTCATGACGGGCCCATCCGGGACGTCGACGAGCAAGCCGATGGCTGTCGATGTGGGAAAGACCTATCGACTTTCGGTTGTCCTGGACACCTACCTCCACTCGTTCTCCATCGGTACATCGCAAGGCCAGGAGTTCAAGGGCTACCTGCTCAGCTCGGGGCCGGCGGTGATTGATAGTTCGAGCCCCAGCCCCTCTACACCTCAACAGATCACGGTTGTGGAGCAAGGACGTCCAGAGCCCCTCCCACCAGGTTCTCTGTGCCAGAAACTTCGTTAGTGCATGAAGGTCACGTACCGCAGCATTCGCCCCTAATCTCCTGGGTGTTGAGCGGGATTGACCTCCGGCGATACGGCTATCACATAACGCCGGATCCGAGTTGCTAGATCGTAGACTCACCGGACGCGCTAGAAAGCACTGTCGAGATGGGTACAGCCTGACCAGGTAGCGGAAGAGTCACCGCTTCCCCCCACCTGCTCCACTTGACGGTCTCACTGATCTGTCGATCGCTGGCTGACAACTCCACGGGAAGTGTCTTTCCGGCGGAGGTTACATAGAGAGTCGCCGGAACCTTCTTGCCTCCGGTCGGACCAGACACATGTCCGACGACCGGAGTCACTTTGACCCCGTGGAGAGTCGTCTCCGGCCGGGCCGTGAAAGGGCCTAGGAATGAGACGTTGTGAAAGTCCGACGCCAGCGTGACCGATGCGCTGACCGCACCGAAGTACGACGATGCTGAGGGTGGGATCGAGATCCATTGGCCGGCGAACTCTTGCGGATTCGATGTCTGTAGCTGGAAGTAGTTGGAAATCGCTGCCGCATCGCCATTGATGTACGCCATGTTGTTGGCGACCAGTACGGTCGATCGTGCTCCATCACTGTCGATGACCTGCCGCCCCTCAGTAACGCCAATATCATTGACCATGGACAGGGTGTGACCGGAACCGTGGCCGGTACTCACTTCATGGACCCAGCCACTACTGAGGGCGTTGCTTAACGCTGCCCGCACTAATGCACCAGGTGGCACTGTTGAGCCGAAAGAGCTGGACGATGGAGTAAGAGCCGTACCCATAACAGCCAGTGAGACGATGGAGGCAGCCACAAGCAATCGTCTGGTCCCGCGGTTTGGCGAGGTCACTTCAAGACCTTCGACCAGTTACTCGGTGATCTTGAGGTTCCCCTGATCACAGAGCTTGTCATGCGGCTGCTGACGGTCCGCAGTGACCCTGTCCCATACCGCCGGGAGAGTGGCCCCTGCGGCATTTCGGCCACACTCTGCCAGACATCGGTGCCATACCCCTGAGGTTGGTTCCCGTCCTTAGGCCGCAGCCTTGAAATCGGTCCGATGCCTCCGATGTCGTTTCAGCATTACTCCGGTCAGAATCGCAACTGAGATCAGTCCAAGAACAAGAATCAGGATGTCCTCAGTCGAGCGGTGACCCGTGGTAACCCGCCCCGCTCCATATGCAGTTGCGGCAACCGACCAGGCGAAGGCGGTCGCGGCAATGAAGTTCCAGACTGCGAACTGGGTGAACTTCATCCGTGCCGTTCCTGAGATCATCGCCGGAGTAAAGAACACGGCCATCCGACCCCATTTCTCGTAGGTGCGCTCGCCCTTATCCATTAGCTTCTGACGACCCGCCTGTCTCTTGCCAGGTCGAGCCAGTAGGGCATTCCCCCATCTGGTTCCGACGTAGTACCCGAGCAGCCCACCAACCTCTCCACCAATGGCTCCGATGACAATTATGGCGGTCAGATTCAGATTGCCCTGACTCGCCCCCACGGCCGCCGCACCAATCGCGGCAGTACCAATAGCGGGGACTCCGGCCCACGACGCCATTACGGCAAAAAACAGGACCAGGTATTGCCACCAGTTGTCGCCCATCGGGGTTGAAGCGGAGGACGAAGCCATCAGCCCCGATCCCGCCATCAAGGCGTGCATCTGCCTGACTCCTCGGGATCGGTGGCTGCGACAACAAGATTCTGGCTTATTGAGTGTCGCCAGCGCACTCAGCGTAAACGCTCAGGGTGCCCCCTAGCAGTGACACTGTCCTTGAGGGTCCACCGCTGTCCGGCTGGTCCTCAATAGCTTCGGGAGCACTGGAGGATTCGGTCTGACTTGAAGAATCATGAGGCGCCTTCGGGTGTCGTCGACCGGGACCTTCCAGTCAGCACATTGACAACGGCACGCCCCGTCTCCGAGGTGGGTGATTGGTCAGGACTGCGCCAACAGTCCCGACCGCCCGTCGCTCCGATCCGAGACGGCCGTGCCACCCCTCAACCGCGTAAGGAAGGAAGGGATGGCCATGACCATCGTAGAAGCTCCCCCCGGCATCACGGGTGGTGTCGACACCCACCTCGACACCCATGTAGCCGCGGCACTCGACCCACTGGGCCGCCTCGTCGGCACGGAGTCCTTCGCTGCCGATGCCGCTGGCTTCAAGGCCCTGCTGGCCTGGCTTGAGGAGTTCGGCCAGGTGGACAAGGTCGGTGTCGAGGGCACCGGTTCCTATGGAGTGGGACTGGCTCGATTCCTGCGCCGCAAGGGCGTCGAAGTGATCGAGGTCAACCGGCCCAACCGTCAGGCCAGGCGCAACCACGGCAAGTCCGATCCCCTTGATGCCGTCGAAGCGGCCCGGGCGGTCATCAGTGGCCGAGCACTCGGAACAGGCAAGACCAAAGACGGTCCCGTCGAGGCCATCCGAGTACTCGTCGTGGCCAAGCGCTCAGCCCGTCAGGCTCGGGTGAAGGCCATCGTCCAGATGCGCCATCTCGTCATCACCGCCCCTGACCAGCTGCATTCCCGCCTGAAGGGCCTGACGGTCACGGCACTGGTGGCTGAGTCAGCCAAGCTGCGAGCCACCCGAGCGTCGGATCCGGTGACAGCGGCCACCAAGGCATCGCTTAGTTCGCTGGCCCACCGAATCCAGGCCCTCGAGGCCGAGCTCGATGAGCTGAACGAGCAGATCGAGTCGCTGTTGCTCGCCACCGCGCCCGACCTTATGGCCAGGTTCGGAGTCGGGCCCGACACTGCGGCATCCCTTTTGGTGGCCGCCGGTGACAACCCCGAACGCCTCCACTCCGAGGCAGCGTGGGCGCACCTCTGCGGGGTTTCCCCCGTTCCGGCCGATTCCGGGAAGAACGCCGGTCACCTACGCCGGCACCAGGGTGGTGACCGCCAGGCCAACAGCGCACTCTGGCGCATCGCCATGGTGCGCATCGCACACGACCCCGAGACACGTATGTACTTCGACCGTCGAGTGAAGGAAGGCCGGACCAAGCGGGACATCATCCGGATCCTTCAGCGCTACATCGCCCGCGAGGTCTATCGCTACCTCCCTCGCGGCTGAATCCCCGGCCCGTGGGTCTGGCTCACCCCCTAACTGTCGTCCTTCGGGGCTGACTTACCGGCGACCCGCCGACCCACGATCCGGGCTCTCTTCCACCAAGACGCGTGACTTCATAAGAGCATGCCCTCGCTGAGCGATTGGCTCATCACTGTTTTGTCCGCTGTCTTCACCCCGGAGCCCCTCGAAGGGGCTTGACATTGATAGGAGCGTCGCCGGCTCCAGGTCATCTACCCATCAGTCTTCGACGGCGCACCCAGAAGCGGTCGGAGCCAGGCGGCCGTGCGCTCCTCGTCCCATTCGCTGCTGGACACGGCGAGGACTGCTTGCTCGGCTTCGTCGACCCCTGGGTAGGTGCGCCACGTCCAGCCATTCATCTCGATGAACAGTCGAAGAGTCACCCACGCCGCCCGCTTGTTACCATCAAGTAGTGGGTGGTTCTTGGCCAACCGCACGAGGAGCACAGCGGCCTTGTCGATGAAATCCGGATAGAAGTCCTCGTTGCTCCAACTGCCGGCCGGTGCGTGGAGAGCGGAGTCGGCCAGGTCGGTCTTCATGCTGGCCAACACGACTGCGGGTTCAGCCCCGGTGACTGCGCTGGCAACAGCTAGGTAGTCGGCGAGGTCTGGATACTCGACCGTCACCTGGCCAGGCGTTCGAGTAGCTCCCGGTCCTCCTCAATGATCCTGGTCAGTCTGGCCTTGAACTCCGGGCTCTTCCGCCGCCGCTCGACCTCTTTGAGCAAAGACTTCTTGACGGTCTCGTTCAAGCTCGTACCGTCGACACGGGCCAGCGCCTCAGCGTCCGCGGCCAGCTCGTCTGGGAGGCGCACCGTGATGTTCTTAGTCATGGTGTCATGATACCACCCCACCGTCACCGACCGATGCTCCTATGGACTGTCAAGCGCGAACTGTGACCGCGGGAGCGCTGCGAACACCTTCCTCGCCACGTAGCGCTTGAGGCAGCGGATTGCCTCTTTCTTGGTCCTCCCGTCTTTCATCCGGCGCTCGATGTAGGCCCGGGTGTTCGGGTCGCAGACCATTCGGGTGAAGACGATGTGCCAGAGCGCCGCATTGGCTTGACGATCCCCTCCGCGGTTGAGTCGATGACGTTGCTGCTTTCCGCTCGAGGCGTCGAGGGGCGACACACCGCAGAGCTTGGCGAAGGTGGACTCGCTCTTCAGTCGCTCCGGGTTGTCGCCGGCCGCCACCAAGAGGGCCGAGGCCACATCGGTGCCCACGCCGTCGATGGCACTGAGCTCCGGAGCGATCTCGGCGACAAGGGCCTTCAGCATCCGGTCGATCTCTTTCACCTCCTCTTCGAGGGAGATGGCCCGCCGGGCCAGCGTGCGCAAGGTGATCTTCGTCACACCGGCAACGTCGGTCCGTCCGGTGTGGCGATAGGCGCTCGAAACGGTGAGCACCTTGTAGATGGAGAGATCCCGCAACTCGGCCCGGAGCTCCTCGGGAGCGGTCGAGATGAGACTGCGCATCTGGTTGATGGCTTGCGTCCGGCTTCTCCTCGCCGAGCTACGGGCCACCCGCAATACCCGCATGGCCTCGACGTTTCCATTCCTGGTCTTGGCAGACCCTGGGCGGCCCGGGCAGCGGCCACGGCGTCTTCGGGGTCGGACTTGCCGGTTCGACGACGGCGCTGGCGGTTCGGTCGGTCCACTTCTACGACAGCGACCTCTTGGCCCAACAGGTGTCGGGTGAGCCCGGCCCCGTAGCTGCCCGTCCCTTCGATGCCGACGAGTTCGACGGTGCCGAAGCTCTCCAGCCAGAGCTGCAGCTCTTTGTAGCCGGCGCCCGTGGCGGCAAAGCTCTGGCCGTCGAGCAGGGCACCTCGTTCGTCGAGGGCGGCCGCCACGTGGGTGTCGAGGTGTGTGTCGACCCCTCCGGTGATGCCGCGCGCGATAGTGGTCATCGTCATCTGTTCCTTTCGCTTGGGGTGGGGTGGCACCGCACCGCAGGGACGATGGACAGGACAGCGATGGGCCTGTGAGGCAGGCTCCTATGAGGTCACTCCGTCCGACCGGTTGGTGCCGGATGAGTGTCCGAGCCAGGCCGACGAATCGTTTTCAGGACAGTCCGAAAGGACGTCAGCCGGTATCAGAAGAGTCAGACCTGGCTCGGGCATTCACCCACACGCTGGCCAGTTCTCCGTCTGGAGTGGTGGACCGTCAGCGGGCTACGTCAATCCTCGCTGCCGGGTGAGTGACCCAAGATGGCAGAGTTTCGAGGTGGCCGAATCCCACGTTGAGAGAGTCGAAAGGCGGGAGCGGATCTTTCGGGAGTGGGTTGCGGCTCATGATGAGGCCGTGCCGGGCTACTCCGAGATCTGGACCGTGTTTGAAGAGCACCTCCTAACCTGCGGCGGGTCACAGCCGTACCGCCGGGACCCTATGATCGAGGCACTGGGGGACCACGGCGAGATCCAGACACCATCGTCGGTCGTGTGTGTCGAAGAAGCCGACAACGACTGTCACACCAACGCAGCCGACACCCTGATCACGTATCAGGGGCGCGAGGCAAATGCTTCGGCCCGAGATGGCTGCTATCAATCGTCTCTCCCATGTGCAGATTGCACCGTGGTATCGCTCATGTTAAGCCTGTTCGCAACATCAGTTCTTGGCGGAGGTGCACTATGGGAATACGGAGAGTTGCGGTCATGTCGGGTGCGTTGGCCCTTGTGGCGGCCCTGAACCTGGTCCCGGTGCGCGTTGCAAGCGCACAATCCCTGGGCACGACGGTCACCATTCCGACGAACAGCTACATCGCCGCTGGCACCTCGCAACTGCTTGACGCCGCGGCGTCGGTGGGGGCGAGCCAAGTGCACTACGAAATAACCGGGGGCAGCCTGGTCGACTCCGTGATCGCCACAGCCACCCCTACGTACTATGGCTGGCTTGCACTGTGGAATACGACCACCGTGGCTAACGGCAGTTACAGCCTCTACAGCGTTGCTACATACGCAGGGGGAGTCAACGTGACGAGTCCAGCCATTCCGATCACTGTGAACAACACGCCGCCGAAGACTGTCGTGCTGATTCCGACGAAC
>CAWJSI010000013.1:0-321300 GCA_963845485.1 uncultured Acidimicrobiaceae bacterium
TACACGGGTGATCCGCACCTTGGACTGACCACACGAGAAGCATTTCTCGAGTGGAAGTCCAACCAGGAGGTGCGAGATGCAGTGGAGTCCGGTATTCGAGTGTTCCATCGGCCCTGATGGCCAGAAGACCTATCGGGTCGGCCATGAGCTGGTCGATGAGTTCTTGGAGTTCGCCTCGGCCCGGTGCCGACCGAGCACGGTGCGGGCCTATGCCCACGACCTGAAGGTCTTCTTCGGGTTCGTCGACAAGGAGCCCGCCGAGGTGACGCCGAAGGACGTGCTGTCCTTCATCACCAGTCAGCAGCGGTCCCGGGCCGGGGTGAGCAACGTGGTGCGGATCAGTGACGGTGGGTCCGGTCTGTCGGCGGCGACGGTGAAGCGTCGACTGGCTGCGGTGTCGAGTCTGTTCAGCTATCTGGTGATCCGGGGGGATGCCGGTGTGGTCGCCAACCCGGTGCCGCGGGGGATGCCGACCCGAAGGAGCCGCCACCGCGACCAACGGGGCGTTCCTCTCGTGAAAGGAGTGCGTCGGCTGCCCCGGATCCTCGATGCCAGTGAGGTCGAGCTGTTGATGTCAGCGTTCCGGACCGATCGGGACCGGGCCATGGCCCAGGCCATGCTGCTCGGGGGTCTCCGGCGGTGCGAGGTGCTGGGTCTGCGCTTGGAGGACCTCCGGGTCGGCGAGAAGCAGCTGTTCATCGCCGACGGCAAGGGTGGCCACCAACGGCTGGTCCCCATCTCGCCGACGTTCTTCTCGACGGTGGCCGACTACCTGAACCGTGAGCGACCACCGGATGCTGCCACCGATCATGTGTTCGTGGTCCTGAAGGAGCCGAGACGGGGCCAACCCCTCACCGCCGAGGGGCTGGACGAGGTGTTCAGTGCAGCCCGGGCCCGAGCGGGGTTGGTTCACGGGACCTGCCACGAGCTCCGTCACACCTGCTTCACCCGGCTGAAGGAGGCGGGCATGGCCATCGAAGCCATCCAGGCTCTGGCCGGCCACCGCTCGATCGCCTCCACCCGGATCTACCTCCATCTCGGAGGCGACTGGCTGGCCAACGAGTATCGCCGGGCGGCCGAGGCCATCGACGCCCAGGCCCGGGTGGGGGTGGCCCGATGAGCGCACTCTCCCTCCCTTCCCTCGGCGGGCCGGACGAGCCGGATCAGCGTCTCCGAGGGGTCCAGCCCGAGATCACCTGGGGCGAGATTGCCCAGCGTGCGCCCCTCATGGTCTCCACCATGGCCACCTATCTGGATCAACTCTCCGTGTCGGCCCGACCGGGGACGGTCGCCGCTTTCGAGATCGCCCTGCGCTTCTTTGCCGGTCGGGTGACCGACGCGGATCGGTGGTGTGTCTGTGTCGCTGATATCGAGCGTCGCCACATCGAGGACTTCAAGCTGTGGCAGGCCAAGCGTCCGGGCAAGCACGGGAAGAAGTTCTCGACCACCACCATCCGGCACCGGCTGGGGTTGCTTCGCACCTTCTTCGAGCGGATCATCGAGTGGGGCTATGACGACGCCCCGGCCCGGGTGCCCATCTTCCCCGGCGACTTCCCGAAGGCCGACGAGCCGCTGCCCAAGTTCCTCGACGACCGGACCATGGCCAAGTTCATGGCCGCAGTGGCGAAGGACACCAACCCACGCCGGCGGCTGATGATGGAGCTGCTGGCCCGCACCGGCATGCGGGTGGGCGAGCTGGCCTCGCTCGAGGACGACGCCATGGTCCAGATCAGCGAGACCTTCTGGCTGCGGATCCCGGTCGGCAAGCTCCACAACGACCGCTATGTTCCCCTCCACCCGATCCTGGTCGACCTCATCTCCGACTACCGGAAGTCGAGTGGACCGAACCGATCGGGTCGACTGGTCGTCCGGAACGACGGCCAGCCCTTCGACCGGCGGACGGTCTATCGCTATGTCGAGTCAACGGCCAAGCGGGCGGGAATCGGCCACGTCCACCCGCACCAGCTCCGCCACACCTTGGCCACCCAAGCGATCAACCGAGGCATGAGTCTCGAGGCCATCGCCGCACTGCTTGGCCATCGGTCGATGCGGATGACCATGACCTATGCCCGGATCTCGGACCGCACCGTCGCCGACGAGTATTTCCGGGTGACCGAGGCGGTCGAGGCCAACTACGGGCGCACCGATGCGCTTCCGGACACGGCAGCCGGGGCCAACATGCGGAGGCTGGCCGCCGACCACCGGCGCATGCTCGGCAACGGAATGTGCACCAGGCCGGTCGCCCTCGACTGCTCATTCGAGTCAGCCTGTGAGCGCTGCAACTTCTTCGAGACCGGACCTCAGTTCGTTCCGATCCTCCGCCGCCAACGGGACCACGCCGCTGAACACGGCCAGGAGGACCGGATCGTCCTCTTCGACCGGCTCATCAAGGGCATCGACGGGGAGCCCTGAGTGTGGTTCGATGAGCCTCAGTCCAGGGCCCGTGGATCACCCGTGTAACAACACTTCAGCCATACCGCCGAACTAGACCTGACGCCGACCCCTGAGGACCTCGGTCGTCAGTGATCTGAATGGCACGACGAGAAAGATGGCGATAGCAAAGTAGAGGACAATGGCCACCTTTGGGACAATCAGGGCGAGCACGATCGTTACGACATAGGCGGCCACGACGTACCGAAACTTTGTGCGGGCTTCTTGGGCATCAGGCTCGTCGGGGCCTGGCTCTCGTAGGTGTTCTCGTCGAGCGTATGCGCTAAGTGCAGACCCCAGCAGTCGAATCACCAACAGCGTGAGGCCATAGACGACGGCTGCCATGCGTTGCCAAGCCGTGGTCTTATCTAGTGCCTCTGCAACAAGACGGGTGGGGAAAGGTAGGAACGAAACCACGAGCAGGAACAGAAGGTTCAGTCTCAGAAAAAGTGGATCTACGCCCTTTATTCGGTCGGTCAGGGCGTGGTGACCGATCCAAGCTGCACCGATTGTCAAGAAACTAACGACGTAGGCGAGGTAGGAGGGCCAGCCCTGAAGGAACTGGGCCGTCGGTGAACCCGGCGGACGTATCGCAACATCGAGTACGAGCAGCGTGACGGCAATGGCCAGTACGCCGTCGCTAAACGCCTCCATTCGGCCCTTGGACAGGAGTGCCCCACCTAACGACGAAGCTTCGTCTTCTGCCATGATCCGACGGTAGCAACCATTCCAGGACTACGCCGTTGGCGCTTTACATTGGGTATCGCCGAACGCCGGGAGAGTGTCAGGCCACGGCGCGACTGGGGCACTCAGGGCGGAAGTCGGCGATATATCAAGGTCACCGCTCTCGCACTAGCGTCACGTTCATGGATCTCCCTGACCGATTCGTAGAGTTGATGCGAGGCTGCAACCCTTGCTTCATCACCACGTTGATGCCTGACGGCTCGCCACAGACGACCCAGACCTGGGTCGACACCGATGGTGCCAACGTGATCATCAACACGGTCCAGACCCACCAGAAGATGCGCAACATCGAGCGGGATCCCCGTGTGTCCGTTGCCGTCTGCGATGCCGCCGACCCCTCTCGCTACTACGCCGTGCGAGGGCGTGTCGCGAACATCACGACCGAAGGTGGGGCGGAGCACATCGAAGTCCTCGCCCAGCGTTACACGGGAGGCCCTTACCAGTGGTACGGCGGGCGGGACCAGGTGCGAGTGATCCTGACGATCACGGCCGACAGAATCCACTCGATGGACCGCTGATCTGGAGGGTCAACGCCGGGACACTGCAGCCTGCCCCCGAACGCCGGATCGAACGTCATCGACCGTGGCTGACCGGAACTCTGATGACAGTTCTCTTGATCACCGAAACGATGCGAGGAACAGGGTATACGGAGGGATCTCACTACGTTAAGTAGTCATACCACTATCTAGCGTGGTGGTTCCAAAAGTTGCTTAGGAACTCCTAGCGAAATCGTCGGGCTCCCCAATACCGTCGAATCCATGGGATCTAAGGAGGGGCAATCTCGAAGGACTCGTCTAATTGTCGGCGGGTCCATGGCTGCGGCTTTGGTCGTTGGCATTCTGCAGCTTCCCAGTCTTGTGGCGGGGGCAACCACTTTTGGCATCTCCGGCACTGTGACGGCGGTGGGAGGGGCGCCTCTAGCTGGAATCTGCGTGTCAATTAGTCAGATCGGCGGGCAGGCGACCTCCGGAACAGTCACTGGGTCCGACGGTACCTACTCAGTGGGTGCTGGGGTTCCCACCGGTCAATACGATGTCAAGTTCTCGTCGGGAACGGAGTGCTCGACCAGTCCGGAAAACTATGCCCTTCAGTACTACGACGATTCACCGACACCGACGGGTGCGCAGCCGGTCTCGGTCGTCTCTGGTGTCACCACGACATCGATCGACGCCGTGATGGAGCCAGGAGGTTCCATTTCCGGAACGGTCACAGCGGCCACCGGTTCAGCACCAATAAAAGGGGTCTGTGTCTATGCCTATGGGACTGGCAATATCAACTACTGGGTGGCCGTGACAGCCGCCGACGGAAGCTACGAACTCGACGGACTGAGCACCGGCGCATACACCGTGGATTTTGTCGACCCCGGGACTACAACGTGCACCGCACCTGGAGGCGCGTACGCATCCCAGTGGTACTCAGGACGATCCACCCAGGCAACGGCTGACTCGGTGTCAGTCACCGCCGGCCAAACGACGGGAAGCATCAATGCCTCCCTCGTATTGCTCACGGGTACGACCACCTCAGTAGTCCCGACACCTTCTTCCGCCACCCAGGGACAGCCGATCTCGTTTTCCACCTCAGTCACTGGTCCGGGCGGTACGCCGACGGGAACGGTCGCCGTAACTGAAGGAACCACTGCTCTGTGCACTGTCACCTTGACCTCTGGCTCGGGGACATGCAGTGCGGCAAACGCAGCTCTCGGAAGCGATTCCATCACAGCGACCTACTCCGGTGACCAAACATTCGAGGCCTCGTCCGGCACGACATTCGTATCGGTCACGACTGCCAACCCTCCGCCCACATCAACCACCACGACTACGGCCCCGACAACGACCACCACGATTCCGCCGACAACGACCACCAGTTCGTCACCAGTGGCGTCGCCCTCACCGGCTCCGCACGGCTACTGGTTGGTCGGCGGCGACGGAGGAATCTTCACATTCGGATCCGCACAGTTCCACGGGTCGACCGGATCCATTCGGCTCAGCCGTCCGGTGGTTGGCATCACACCCACCAAGGATGCCGGGGGCTATTGGCTGGTGGCCTCCGATGGCGGGATCTTCACCTTTGGTGACGCCGGGTTCTATGGGTCGATCCCCGGACTGGATATCTTCCCCGCTGGGACGCCGGGCAACGTAAAACGGCTCAACGCTCCAATAGTTGGCATGGTCCCGTCTGCCGACGGTGGTGGCTACTTCATGGTGGCCTCGGATGGAGGCGTTTTCGCCTTCGGCGACGCCCAGTTCGAGGGGTCTTGTCCTGCCATCGGAGGATGTTCCGGTGCGGCCGTTGCCGTCATGCCAGACGGAACCGGAAATGGGTACTGGCTCGTAACGGCGACGGGCCACGTGTACACATTCGGTGATGCCGCTAGCTATGGTTCACCGGGCAACCAGGGCACAGTGACTTCTGCCGTGCGCACGCCTGACGGTAAGGGCTACTGGATCCTCTTCTCCAGTGGGCTGGTCGCTCCGTTTGGCGATGCAGTCGGCTACGGGAGTTTGTCGGGTGGAGTGGCCGGAGGATTCAATCCAGCCACATCGGTCTTCTCGACATCGGATGGAGCGGGCTACTGGGTGGCGACAGCCAACGGCGCCGTCTATCCCTTCGGGGACGCCCCGAACGACGGGAGTATGGCCGGGACTCACCTGAACGCTCCGATAATCGCGGCGGTTGGCTGGTAGGCGCGAGGGCGGTGATGACCGCCGTCCGGTCGCGGGGGTGCAGTTGCCGTTCACTCCAGCTAGGCGTCGCCACTGTCCATGATCGCCGGATATGCGTAGACCGGTCCGCCCAGTCAAGGCGCTCCTTGCTAGGTCAAAAGGGAGGTGTTTCCCCACCCTGGATGGGCTGGCCGGTCCTTTCCTCTGGAGACGCTGGATCCCAAGTCGTGCCGTTCCAAAACCGGGGCCGATCTGGGGCGAAAGGATCCGGATACCAACCGGGTGGATACATGCGAACAACGGATTCTGAACTTCCCGTGGCACCCTCCGTGTGCGTCACTCCCGATCTTCGAGATCTCAGAAGGAGGAAGACGAGGGAGAGAATGATAAGTAGGGCGACAATGACAACGACTACTAGAGCAGTGTTGCTATGACCGCTCGCACCGACACCGTTAGCTCCCCGCTTGGAGATCGGACCGGGACCAGTTGTTGTCGGGACGGATGTAGCGGTGGAAGGCATAGCCGCGTCCTGGCGTATGGCCAGATCGGAGATTGACTGAGGCGTACTCAGCATCGACCCGCTCGGGTCGGAGCCATAGGCGAGAGCGAGAACGTTCGCCTTGGCCCAGGCTGCGACAACCAGACTCATGCCGGCAGCGGTCGTACAAGTCGCCAGGTGGGATCCCGGGATGCCTGCAATGGCCGTATTGGTGGTCGGGGATGAGCTGGTTGCGCTGGCGCAAAACGAGAGCACCGCGGGATTGGTTCCCTGAGTGGCCTGCTGGTCTACCTGGCCCTTGAAGGTCCCACCAGGCTTCGCTGCGAATGCCGTCAGAGCCACGACTAGCCCCTGATTTGGAGTCGAAGTCGACCAGGTTCGCGCAGCACTCGCGGATTCCACGCCAAGGGGGCCAAGGGCGTCACCCTCTAGCCGATCGAGGCCATTCACCACCCTCTCAGCAATCGCAGGATTCCCAGCGGTCCACTCCGAGCCCGGGTTGGAGATGATGAGCTGGTCGAGACTGTCGTTGCCTGCTGCACCAGCGGGACCCGTTCCAATCGAGAGGATCGAGAGGATCGAGAAGACGATGAGAAAAAGCACCCCGAACGCAAGACACCCAACCCGCTGTCGCCCCAAGATGACGCCTCCGTCTGTCCTCACCTTGGCAGACTACTTCTCGCCTGTGAACCTGAATCCTCCAATTCCGCCGCCGGACGAGATCACGCCAACCTCTCACACAGACGCTGCAAGGCCAGTGAGGTGGTGCCCAACTTGAAGAAGGCCGCCTTTGCCGGGACGTGGATCACCCGGCTACGAGGATGGGGCTGGCTGCCCCGGAACGCCGGGTAAACCTTCCCGATGTATGAGGAAGTCCATTACCAGGCGACGGTGTTGCCCTGGTAGTCGAGGTACTGGAGACCTTCGCGACCGCGCTGCTCTTCGATGACTGTGACAAGGCTGGGGATGCTCTCGTCGATCGTGAGGCGGGCGCCGGGGCCGCCGAGCGCAGTCTTGACCCAGCCCGGTGCCATGAGGAGCAGTGTCCGTCTTCCACCGCGATGCCGAGCGGCGTAGCTCCGCATGAGTTGGTTAAGGGCTGACTTGCTCGCTCGATAGATCTCGAAGCCCCCGTTCTCGTTGTTGGCGACGCTGCCCTGACCCGAGGACATGACTCCGATGGTGCCGTCTGGCTGGACGAGGTCACCGAGGGATTCAACGACCCGCATCGGGCTCAGTGCGTTGGTCACCATCAGCCGGGTGAACTCGTCGGTCGAAATATCTGCGGTGGTCGCCCCATGGTGGTTGGTGACGCCAGCGTTGACGAAGAGGAGGTCGAACTTTCGTGCAGCGAGCCGTTGACGCAGATCGTCAAGTTGTCCGGACACGTTGATGTCGAGGTGTTCGATCTTGAGGCGCCCGCCCGCAGATTCCGCCAGCTCGTGGAGTTCGGTGCGATCCGAACCACGGATGGTCGCTATGACTTCAGAACCGCGTTCGAGGTACTCCTCAGCCAATGCGAGGCCCAAGCCCCGAGAGGCACCGATGATGAGGACGGTTGACTTGTCAGGGGTCGCTATCACGTTCGATTAGGGAGAGTAATTGACATCCTTCAAATTCTCGTACATGCGACGCATTTTTACCGCCGTCCGACTCATGCCCCCGATCGCCTAATACACGTATGATCCATCTGGTATCTCAGGGCTTTGACTGAACAGCGCCAGGGCCGAAGTCGTTGGTTCTCCTGCTGCCGGGCCGAGAGCTTTCACCAGACGAACGGAACCAGGCGTTTCCGGGTTGCGGCATAATCGCGATAGCGGTCACCCAGGTTCAACAACAGAAGCCTTTCCTCGGCATCTATCCGGTAGACGAGGCCAACTGTCATACCTGCGACGATTGCGAGCAGCGACAGCCAGTTGCCAAACAACCACCCAATACCGGCGATAGCAAGCAGACTCCCGGTATAGCTCGGATGGCGGAGCACTCGATAGGGCCCGTCGGCGATGACGGGTTGATCGCTGCTCGCCCGCACCGTGAGCGTGAAGTACCTCCCCAGTGTACGAAAGCACCAGATACGCAATGCCACCCCGCACCACAGAAAGGTAAGACCTAGCCATGCCGCTAGGAGCGTCGGGTGGATTGTTGCCGCAGGAGCGTGAAGAAGCGCCAACACAGCCACAGCAACGCCGGCAAGGACCGCGATCCGGAGCACCGTCTCGTCCTTCCAGTTGATCTTTGTCGCCTCAGGCCTGGCCTTAGCCACTTGACGTAGCTCAGCTATCGCCCAGACGGCCACGGTCACAGCCAGAAGGACCACGTAAGGTCCATCAACGGTCTTGAAAGCCGTCGTGGCCAAGATCATGATCGGAGCCTACGGCCCGCAGGCCAGACGACTCAGCAGGAAGGCCTCAAGTGTCCTCGATCGATCGCCGGCTCCAGGTCACCTACCTTTCAGTCTTCGACGGAGCACCCAGCGGCCGCAGCCAGGCGGCGGTGCGCTCCTCGTCCCATTTGCTGCTGGAGGCGGCGAGGACCGCTTGCTCGGCCTCGTTGACCCCTGGGTAGGTGCGCCACGTCCAGCCGCTCATCATATGAACCGTCGGAGAGTCACCCACGCCGCCCGTTGGTTGCCATTCAGTAGTGGGTGGCTTTTGGCCAACCGCACCAGGAGCACAGCGGCCTTGTCGATGAAATCCGGATAGAAGTCCTCGTTGCTCCAACTGCTGGCCGGTGCGTGGAGAGCGGAGTCGGCCAGATCGGTCTTCATGCTGGCCAACACGACAGCGGGCTCAGTCCCGGTTGCCGCGCTGGCGACGGAGTTCAGCGCGTTGGAGATGACCCGCTGGACCCCCGGGAGTGTGCATCTAGATCTGTGAGGGAACCAACCAGATCCAGCGGATGGGCCGGGCATAGAGCGTGACTGACCGATTCCACTCGAGATCAGCAACCCTGTTCGACATCGATTCCATCCCTACAAATCCCTACAACTTGAAGATACTCAACTGAGTGGTTGAAACCAACGCCAGAAGCGACCTGAACCTGCGGACCTGAAGCCGTTGGAGGAATCCGGTCAGGGGAACGCCCAGATCTGCGAGGCACCAACCAGATTCCAGCGCATCGTGATCGCCAAAGTAGTTGCTCGGACAGCGATTCTGACCGGGAACCACTACGGCTAGTCCGATCCGGTCGGGTGGTCCAATCGATCTGCGTGCGGGAGGCCCCACCCGACCGATGATCGGGGGCATGCCCGGGAAATCCCTGGCAACATGGCGACAGTGTCCGTACCGTTTCACGACTTCGACGCCATTTACGAGGCCGGAACCCCGGCATGGGATATCGGGCGACCTCAGCCGTCATTTGCCCGTCTGGCGGAGGACGGGCAGCTCGTCGGCCGAGTGCTTGATGTCGGATGTGGCACCGGCGAGCACGCCCTGTTGGCTGCCACCCTGGGGCACCAGGCTGTAGGGGTAGACATGTCGCCGCGGGCTATCGAACTGGCCAGAACCAAGGCCTCCGAGCGAGCCGTGGAGGTGTCGTTCGTCGTTGCGGACGCCCTCCACCTCGCTGAGTTGGGGGGGCAGTTTGACACCGTGCTCGATTGCGGACTGTTCCATGTCCTCGATGATGGCGAACGGGAGCGCTACCTCGAGAGTCTGGGAGACGTGGTGTCACCTGGCGGCCAATTCCACATGCTCTGTTTCAGCGATCGCCAGCAAGGCGATTGGGGGCCGCGTCGTGTGTCGCAGGCCGAGATTCGGGAGGCATTTTCTTCAGGATGGAAGATTGAGTCGATTGATCCCGCCGTTATCGATCTTACCTGGAATCCTGCCGGATCCATGGCCTGGCAGGTTGCCGCCACCCACTTTTAGATGGTGTGGAGGGTCCCGTGCGTGTCAGCTCTACTGATGCAATCTGATGGGCGGGACAGTTCATCTATCGGCGCGAGCTGTTTGTCGGCACGGCGCCGACGCTGCCGCAGAAGTCCCCCGACTCGGACCGGAAACCGTCCGCCTATCCTCACCAGCGGTGAAGAGTCAGAGGTCGTCGACCGGCGGCTCACCGGCGAGCCAATTCCACTCGCTGTCCAACATGAACTGGGTCGACCAACCGGCCGGGGCCTGAGGCCACTCCCGGAACAGGAGCAGCGATAACATGACCGCCTCGGCGGCGGAGGGGGTCCGTTCGATTGCCAGGGCGCGCACCAGGTCGACGAAGTTCTCCGGACGGTCGGGTACCTCGGCGACTGTTCGAAGCAGCCACTTGTGGTACGGGTAGAGCACTCGGTTGTGGGCCAGCACCAGGCGGCAGGCGAACAGCGCCAGTCGGCTCGCCGCCCACCCAGCGAGGTACGGATCGCTGCGCTTGTCCGCTTCGCCTACGTACCACTGAGCGGCTTGGGCCTGCGCGAGGAAGCGGGCCATGCGCTGGTCGACGCCGGCCTCGGGATAGCTGGCCGCTGCGCGCACCAGCGCATCGATCGACGTGTCAGTCGACCAGGCCAGGATTGCCCCTTGGAATGCCGATCGGGCCGGCTCGCTGCCTCGTTCCACAACCGCTTCGAGAAAAGCGCGGTCGACGTACTTGGCATCGATGTAGCCACCCTCGTAGTCGCAGAAGTCGGTGGAGAAGAACGTGAGCTCACCGCTTGCTCGGCGCCGGTCAAACGCCTCGTCGGTGATGATCACGAAACCATCGACGTCGCTGTTGGCGAGGCTGTATCCCTTGGTCAGTGAACCTGCCACAACCACGGCGAGCACCGCGTCGTCGTGGGCAGCGGCCTCGGCCCAACGCTCAATGGCGTCTCGATGATGCTGCTGCACGGTTCCTCCCGGTCGAGACGGTCAAGGCGGGCGGAACCACGCGAGTGACCTCATGGCGCCCAACACTCGCCGGGTGGAGTGTATGGCGATGAACCCCGAGAGGTTTTGTTAACCGCAATGCGAGTCGCCTAACCGCTCCACCGTGGCGGCACACGTCGATCAGTCTGATCAGACAGCCACTACCGACCTGTGAGACGGAAATCTGAGACCACTAAGCCGGCGATCTTCCCTGTGGGAAGCCTACCTGCCGAACGTCGTATTGACTCTCCCCTTGGGGGAGCCAGCACCATGGGCCCAACCAGGCCAAAGCCTGGTTGGGAGAAAGGAGGCAATACCATGACCACCGAGCTCACGGGCGCTATTGCAGACTACGTCGGCGCTGTAAATGCGTCTGATGCTGAAGCCATTGTGGCGACCTTCGCCGAGGATGCTTACATCAATGACAACCGTCGCGAAATCTCAGGCACCGACTCGATTTGTCGGTTCATTGAAAAGGAGTTCATCGGCGATCACCTGACCATGGAGGTCCGCAACGTGCGTGACCACTATGGCGACGTAATCGTTGAGGCCAAGTACGACGGGACGTTTGACAAGACCGATCTTCCCGACGAGCTGATCCTAACGAGTTACTTCGGGGTACGAGACAGCAAGATTGTCAGCCTCATAATCATCTTCAACCAACCATCTGCCTAGTGATCTCTGCCTCCACGCCGCCCATCTCTGGTGATCGGGACGAGGAGTTGCCTTGGTTGCAGCCCCCGCCTGAAGGCAGGGCCGACAGCCTGGTCTAGTCCGGAAGTCAGTCGATCTCGGACATTGATCTCGGGAAGGCAGCGGATGCGAAGTGCATCGCTCCCTCCGGGACCATCCATGGGACGACGGTCACGTCGAACCAGCCTGCACGGACAGCAGGATCGGCCAGCATCAGCTGCTCAGATGCCGGCCGATCCGTTCTCAGCAACAGCATCCCTCGATAATGGTCATGGGACAGCGGTCCCGCGGCGACCAGGTGCCCTTCGTCGTGGAGCTCGGCGAGATACGCCATATGCGCATCTTGGACCGCGTCGTTGTCGACCTGACCGCTCACGGCCAATTCCGATCTACTGGTCAGCAACACCACGCTCAGGTGGTCGAATTCAATGGCCAACTTCTGGATGTCCTTATGTGAGGTCCGAACGAAACGACCTTTGTAGCCTAGCGAACGGGAATCCCAGAGAACCCTTCATGACGGAGAAGGGATCTGCGACCCGTACCCGGACGGCCTGATCGTGGAAGATCGAAGTCAACACCTCAATTTCGAAGGCCGCTGGTGCCGCCGACCCCGCTACGGCACCACAGTTTCCGGTGCGACCGGTGACCAAGGTTCAACTGATGGTGGTGACCCGACCTCACCGTTCGCCCTTTCGAGGGTCTGCGAGTCGAATCTGTCCCGCAGGAGCTGCCGGAACTCGGCCACGGTGAACTTGCACGGTGTGAGGCAATGCTTTTGGCACATCAAACAGCGGTGCAGCCTCCGCAGCTCCGTGACTGCTGGTGGGTCACCAAAGGTCGGCACTACTACTGATTCGGCCAGTTGCTTCGTACCCTTGATCGATTGGTGCCTGTCCTTCATCGACTCTGTCCTCAATCCCGGATCAGGGCACCACTTACTCGAATCCGAATCCCAACGCATCGCCCCTTTGAGCGGTGACCGCTATGGCCGGAGGGGCTAGCTCGAGCTCTCCAAGTGGTTCGAGGGTGGCTGCGTGGTAGATCGGGGACCGGCATTCTGAAAAGTCCTAGCGGCATGGACCGGGATCGGTTGTCTGAGGACGTCTCGCGCAGATCCCGTAGTTACTAGGACGGATGCAAATACCATGACGGGGCACAGGTGGATTCAAGCCCGGTTCCGGGGGGGCGACTACCTGAGGTCGGCCTTGATAACTTGCATCGGCGGTGACCGGAACTCAACCGAAGCACTGAGGAAAGGGGCCTTGAAAATGGTCGGATACGACCCCGCATCAGAACCAATAGTCGTCACCCGTCAAGGCGACGCGCGGATTCGAGTCGTGAAAGGGGGTAACCACGTCACCAACCTGCTCGAAGCTGAGGCGACCGGTCACTCCGTTGACGCCATCTCCGTCAGGGCCGCTCCTGGCGGTGGGCCTCCGCCTCATCGACACGAATTCGGCGAGTGGTTTCACGTCCTTGAGGGGTCACTCGACATCACCACTGCCCAGGACGGCCAAATCGCGACCCATTGCACAGCGGAACCCGGTGATTCGGTGTGGGTACCCCCCAATGCGTGGCACGGGACGATCAACACGTCAGGAAGCGATGTGCGCTTTCTGGTCGTGGGCGTTCCGGGCACTATGACGGAGTACTTCGCGGAGGCTGGCGTCGAAGTCACCGATGAGGAGACACCTCCGCAAACCGAACCACTCGGGGCGACCGAACTCGGCGACCTTCCTACCCGGCACGGCATCACCTTCTTTCCCGGCTGAGATCTGAGCCGAGAGGCGGAATCTCTGGCTCTGGTCGCCAATGCGGGAAGCACGCGAGGAAGGTGGAGATGTGTGTGATCTGGGAGCTTGGTGGAGATAGCCCGGTGCCTCCGGGGCTGCCACTCCGCTCAGAAGTGACCCACTGCGACTAACCCGGCACATGTCGTTCGGGCGACTCAGGAAGGGAGACCCTTGATGCCCCTATTGGGCCTTGACGGGGCTTCGGTCGAGGGGGGCGGTTCGCCAGGCGCTGTGGTCGAAGCTGAGCTACCTGTCCGGACTGCGGTGAAGTGCTCACAGGCGGCCGCCATAGTTGCCAAGATGGCGACTAGCTCACCATCATCATGATCTGAGTTGGCGCGAAGTTCATCAGCCTTAACGGTGATGGTCTTCAGAATTTCGCTCGCCCTCACCACCATGTTCCGTAGGTCGCGCAACCTGGCCTCCCCGTCCCTCGACAGGAGCACTTCTGCCTCGTCGCGTACGGTCCTGCCACTGTTCTTCGCAAGAGTCTTTGCTTGGGCGATGAGGGCATCGACTTCGACGTCGGTGTAGTTCACTTTCTTCGCGATCAGAAGGCCGATTACGTCACGTCGAGCGGTCCTAGCCACGAGACGACTGTAACGTCTCTGCCGTTGCGCCCGGGACGTTATGACGGGGCACATTGCACCCATTCCCGAACTCCTCGGCGTCGTGCTTGGCGAAGAGTGGTGACCGCCTGGTCCACCGACGACCTCTTGAAACCCCCTCCATCCATCGTGCAGGCTGAGTATCCCTGGAGGAGCCGAACATAGACAGGACATTTCGCGCCACGTTGACGAGGAGTCCGAGTAAAGGCGGATGGACCTACGTCGTCATGGAGGGTTCGGCCGAGTACTTCGGCACCAAAGGCCTGGTCAAGGTGAAGGGGACGGTGGACAATGAGCGGTTCCGAAGTTCATTCATGGCCCTCGGTGATGTAACCCACAAGTTGCCCATCAAAGCGGATATCCGAAAGAGGATTGGAAAAGCTGAAGGCGACACAGTAACGGTCCATCTGACTGAACGGTTGCCGAGATAACACGAACTCGTTCCACCGGACCCACGACCAGGGACTGGAAAACGGTCCATTTCCCCCGACCAAGGGGTGTGGTGATCACCTAGCCTTGCGGCGTGTCCAGTCGAGATCACATCACTGCCGCTCGAGATGTCTACGACTCAGCGGCGACCACGTATGTCCAGTTCGTAGGCACTGATATCAGCGCAGAAACTGAATGTTCCACTGACCGGTCGATGCTCACTGCCTTCATCGAGCTGATGAAAGATCAAGCCAGTAATCGGGTCGTCGATGTTGGGTGCGGACCAGGCCGAGTGGCAGCGTTCATGGCGCGACATGGTCTCGAGGTAGTCGGCGTGGATGTATCCCGGGCGATGCTGGCCATCGCCAGCGCTGCCCATCCGCACATCGAATTCAAAGAGGGCCGACTCGATGCGCTTCCCATCGAATCGGCCGTCTGTGGTGGTGTGGTGTGCTGGTACTCGATTATCTACACCCCACCGGATCGGCTCGAGGAGGCGTTCGACGAATTCGTAAGGGTCCTAATCCCGAGGGGCCACCTGCTGCTTGCGTTTCAGACCGAGGGTGAGCCCCTGCACCGGGAGAATGCCTTCGGTACCCATCTGGTCCTCACCAGCTACAGACACAGCGTGGGAGAGGTCCTTGGCTATCTGGAAAACGCAGGGTTCGAGATCCACACCACGGCCATCAGGGCAGCCGAACTGGAGCATGAGACGACCTCGCAGGGATTCGTGATCGCTTCCAGGCTGTCTCACAATGCTGAAGGTCAGCTGTCACCGATCGGAACACCGGCTGATGCCCGTCCTAGGACAGATGGTGGTCTGGCGTCGTCGAGATGAGTCCAGGGACCTGCCGCTGTCGTTGGCTCGACCTGATCGAAGGTCAGACCTTGGTGACGACCACGCTGCAGGGAGCGTTCCGCACGACGTAGTCGGACACGGAACCCAGGAACACCCGCTTCAATCCACCTCTGCCTCTGGAGCCAATCACGATTGCCTGGGCAGATAGCTCCAGGGCTGCTTGGCAAATGGCTTCTCCGGGGTCGCCCTGGAGTATGCGCCGAGCACACTTGATCGGCGCGAGTTCGCGTCGCACCTCTTCGACGAGCAACGAGGCGGAATTGCTGGCCTGTGTGACAAGTTCGTCGTACTCCTGAGGTGTCAGTTCAGCTCCGGCATGCCCCGAGCCGACCAGGGCTGCGTCGTCTGGCGCGTTCATGACGGTGACCAAAACGAAGTCATGATCCGGACCGAGTAACTCGAGTCCGGCAGACAGTGCACCTGAAGCTGCATCAGATCCGTCAGTGCAGAGAAGAACGGGCGAAGCCACGGGTCAACCGTACTCACTGGTGACCGGCCGCGCCTCTCAGGCCAGCTCTTACCGGCTCGGGGCCTCCTTGCCTGCCAGTTGAACGGGTTCTCGCTCCGATGGCACGGAGTGGGCTGCACAGGCCGACTCCTGACGTCACCATCCTGTGGTCGGTGGCATTTGGTCCCCGCGCGTCAGGTCAATACGGCCTTTATGCGGGGGCGGATCGACGCCAGGTAGACGATGGCCAAGATCGTTCCGATGATCCCGGTGAGTAACCAGGTAATGGCGATCAGCGCAACCCACATCCCCTTCGACGATCCGGCCGCAGCGAACGCCCCCGACGGTCGTGCGATGGCATCGATGAGCGCCCAAATGGGGATGATCAGCATTGCTACGACTATCAGGAGCAGGAGAATTCCGTCACCGCCGAAGATTGTTCCGGTCATTCAGTTACCCCCGCTCGGATGAGTCGAGCCTATCCCAGCTGAGACTGTTACGGCGTGGGAGCAGCCTCTGGTGAATAAGGGAAATGCCACTGCTAGTCACCAGGTGCCGGGCGCGACAGAGAATTTCAGGAGCTGTACGAATGCGGATCCGGGGCCGCCCGTGCCGAGGGGGTGGCAGAGCAGTCGCTCCCCGCTGCTCGCTGTGCCGGTAGCAGTCGGCGGACGATCTGGATGGTCATCGAAGGTGCCGGATGCCAGATGCTCTGAGCGGAGTAGGGCCACGCATACGTCAGGCTGCCTTCGTGAACACAGTCGAGGAGCTCGGGCAGATCCAGAGCGGAGGCAGACCATTCGTAGAGCTGCTGAAGTCTCGGGACGATCATTCCGAAATCGAGGAGTCGGCCGAAACTCAGCTCATCAGAGATGTACCCAATGGCCTCAGCCGAGAGGGGATACTCATCGGGGAGGACCCGAGAGAGCTGAAGGAAGATGCCGGTCATCCCAAGTCGGGGATCACCGAGCAACGGCGCCAATGGTCGCAACCATCCAAGCGACAGTTGTGGCGCGGCGACCAGAGCGTGGGCGTAGAGCACCCGACAGAGCACGACGTTCATGAAAAAGCGCTCGGAAGCAGTTTCGTTCTCGGCCAAATTCCAGTGGTCGACATAGGCCGCGACCACGCTTGCGTTGTGGGCAGCGGTACCAGGTCTGGGCACTTGGCCGTTCAGCGAAGGCTAACCAGTGTTCAACGGGCCGAGTGGAAGGAGTGCCCGGGGCGCCACCACTCAGCGCTACGGACTCGCATCCGTCGCGCAGGAGACGTTCGTTGACCGACCGCCACCATGGACTGCCGGGACGCTCGCTCTGCGGCGGATCCAGCACGCCTCGCCGAAGCTGCCAGCGCATGAAGGACATCGCCGCCCGTCGATAGGGCAGATGACGGGGTGCCCACCCGAAAGGCCCGTGGTAGCTGCGCTCGACCAGCGCCAACCGGCCAACGGGGTTATCTCGCACTTGGGCGACTTGCTCTTCGGCCCATTCGGCGGCCGTTCTGGTAGTCACCACTCGCTAAGTCTGGCATGGAGAAGAGGACCATCTCCCGCTCGGATCAGGAGGAGATGAGGGCCCGAAGGAGTACGTCGGTGAGGGGCAATGAGGCCGGACAGAACGACAGTTGTTGATCGGTCCCGGATAGGGCGCTCGGTGGACTGGTTGTGCTCGTGTCGCGTGCGCCTTTAGTCCCGCTCGATTCGTTGCAACCCTCGCTCGGGGGTCCAGAATTCGACGACCAGCCTGGTCCCCTCGGCATTCAGAGAAGTGATGACCACCTCGTTGATATCGGCGATGAACATCTCCCCGTCGGGCGCGTCCGAGACGTCACCCGGAGCACCCGGCATTTCTGGAATGGCCCGTCCGGAGACCTTTGCTTCGCCCGGCCAATCCTTCTCATTGCCCACTTGGGGGTGGAAGGTCGGACCGTGGAGTGCGAATCGGGGATCCCGCCCCAGGTCGGATCCTTTTCGTGCGCTGGGCATCGAGCCGAAGCTGAGATCGTTGTCAGTGAACTCACACTCGATTCCCGAAATCCGTGGTGACCCGTCAGCGCGCAGAGTGGCAAGTGTCTTGTGTCGTCCGGCTTCCATCAGTGAGCGAACTCTTGAGGCGAACTCCGGCTCTGTCTCTTCGAATGTCTTCCAAGACACCATGGCCCAAAAGCCTATTCCGTACGTCAGTGCTGGTGGTTGCGCGATCGGGCATCGCAGGGTTAGGAGGGATTAGCCCTCGCAGGTGCCGACCACAGTTGACGTTCCACCGACATCGGTCGCCGTGAATGTGCCGATACCCGTCACGGTCACCGGTACTCCCGCACCCGCAGTCTGGGATGTCGTGGACGATGCCACCGTAAGCGTGCCCGCGCTCGCCGTGAAGGTGAGCGTCGAGGGGATGCCAGACGACGTGCCGCAGACCGCTGTGGTCCGGTTGGTAACCACCGTGTCGTGGATGTGGGCGGCCACCGACGCAGCCAGCGTGCTCGGACACTGCCATGTACCGGCGGCATCGTCCTGAAAGCCCATGAAGTGAGCAACCAGGCAGGATGCCACGGCATCGGTGGGGGACCAGGAGGAGCCGGCCGCCGCCGCACCCACTTCCTGTAACAGCGTCGGCAGGGCGGATTGCTCTGTTTCCGCGTTACCCAGTTCGTGGGCCACGAGGGCCAAGGTCGGTGAACCGGCGAACACGGTGCGTTCGACGCCGGAGGACCACGAGGTGCAACCGGCGGCTCCGCCGGCGCTTGCCGTGACACCACACGCTGCTGCTGTGTCTCCCATTGTCCAACCCCACGATGACGGAGGGACGATACCCGCCGCTTCTACCTGGGAGACCAAGGCTGCCACCGTCGGCTGGGCCACGGGCGTGGTTGCTGGCGTCACCGAGGCCTCGGCAGCGATCGGCGTGGGCACCGAGGCCACGGGTGCTGTCGGGGCACTGGTGGTCGGCACGGTGGTGGTCGGGGAGACGTGATCGGCCGGAACGGCGGATGGTATGGCCCTCTCGGCCCCCTGCCGGCTAATCCCCGACGGGCTCACCACGGTGGCCAGTGCGAAGAGCGCCACCGCGATGACGCCGGCGACCAGGAATCGATTTCGAATGTGCCTACGGGAAGGCCGGACGCTGCGGGGAGCGGGTAGGTCCTGTGTACTCGTATCGAGGGTCTGTGCCCGGTTATCAACCATGTGTTGAAGTTTAGGTCTTCAACACATGGTTGTCAACACATGGTTGTCAACACATGGTTGATATTCTGCTCTGAAGTGGATAGTGTCAAACAGATGACACCGGACGTCGAGACACTGGCCGATCACTACATTCAGATGGGCCGACAGCAGGTCATGGACGGAATGCCCGAGGGGCGGGACGCGGCACTGGCCGAGCTGCGCTTCGCTGACTCCCTGCGGCGTTCGGCTGAACGACTCAGCCAGCGCTCAGCGGAGATGGCCCGCCAACAAGGAGCGAGTTGGCGGGAGATCGGCGAGGCGGTGGGAGGCATCACCCCACAGGGCGCGGAGCACCGCTTCAGCGCAGCGGCAAAGGAGCGTCGGTCAAAGGCCTCCAAGGCGGAGTGGGCGTCAAAGGACCGCCGCCGTACTCCTCGGGTTGGACCCTCTGATGACCGCTCCTACGAGTCCGAGCGAGCTTGAAACGACCGCACCTCGGGACCGCTAGCAGTCAGCTCGGAGCTGCCTGCCGACGCGGTGGCACGGTCAGGCCGAGGGCGGAGCCGTCCCGGCCGGGATCACGGCAGACAGCGACGTGTAGACCACGATGTTGGAGAGGTAGCTGCCTGTCTGATGGTCGAACACCCCTCCACAGGTCACTAGCTGCAGCGCGCTGGAGCCGTGCGAACCATAGACACGTTGGGCTGGGAAGTCGAGTTTGGAGTACATCGCCACGGCATTGACGGTGAACCGGGCGGTCACACCGTCGGTCAAGCCCACGTCGACCTGGTCGCCGGCGGCCAGCGTGCGCAGTTGGAAGAAGACCCCGGCACCGAGATAGCTGTCGACGTGCCCGAGCAAGACCGAGGAACCGATCTGCCCGGGTGTCGGACCCAGACTGAACCATCCCGGCTGGGTGGTGCCCGTCGGGACCTGCACCGTGCCGTCGCTGTTGAGCCCGAGTGGGCTGCCGAGAAAGACGGTCAAGCCGATGGCGGGAATCGTGAGGGTAAGGGGAACCGACCGGTCCGTGGACAGTGCTGCTGCCACCGGTGGGGTGGCAACGGCCGCCTTGACGGCCTCCGGTGAAGGCGTCGGGCCCGCGAGTGCGTGGCCGCCCCCGAGCAGGCCCAGTCCCAGGAGCACCGTGCCGGACAAGGCCAACACGGCAGTCATGGTCCACAGACGCCGCGGATGGCGGATCGCCCTCTTCATGCCAAGGTTCACGAGATGGTTGGGAAGGACCCGCCCCCCACCCGATCATGACGGCGGCGGAAGGCCATGGTGCCCACCGTCGCCGAACCGACGAGCGCCAGGGACCCGAGCCCGATGAGCCCATCATTGCGGGAGGGTGCTGCCCCACCGAATCCGGTGTGAGGAGAGCCGACCGGAACCACCGGAGTAGTACCGGCGGCCGAACCACTGCCGGCTGCGGACTCTCCCGAACCGATGCTCCCGGTGGTGGAGATGGATCCCTGTGGCGTGGTTGTTCCGCCGCCACCGGGAGGCGAGGTGGTGGCCGTCGTGCCCGTCGTGCCCGTCGTGGTGGTTGTCGAGGAGGCGCTCACGGCGCACGTCGACGGTGCGGTGATGGTGTTGGCGTCAAGACTAACGGCACCGTTGCGGGCCAGGACCCGTCCTTGCACAGTGGCACCCGAGAGGAGATTGATCGATGTGAGCGCCATGATGGTGCCCACGAAGGTGCTGGAGGAGTTGAGGGTCGCCGTGCTGCTGACTTGCCAGAACACATTGCAGGCCTGGGCCCCGTTTATCAACTGCACCACGCTGTTCGAGGCGGTGACCAGGTCGGACGATGCCTGGAAGACGAATACGGAGTTGGGGTCGCCCTGGCCGTTCAGCACCAGCGGGCTGGCGGCGGTGATGTTGGCCGTGGAAGCGTGACCGAAGGCATAGACGCCAGCGACCAGGGTCTGGCCACCCAGCTGGTTGTCACCGGCGGTGAAGGTAGAAGTGGGGGACTGTCCGGCGGCGGTCACATACGCCGTCGTGAGGTCGTTCTTCGCCGTGGTCAGGAGGCCAGGATTATTGACATTGCCCGCCGGACCCGTACCGTCGGTCGAATAGATGGTGCCGGTGACCTCCGCCTGGGTCAGGCCTGTGATGAAGGTCCCCGCCGCCGGGCTGAGACCCACGTTTCCGGTGATCGCCGAGGTGGGGATATCGCTGACGGCGCTTCCGGCGAGAACGGCGAAGGGAGTTGCTGTGCCCAGTTGCACGGCCTGGGCTGCCGACGCCGGTTGGGCGAATGTCGTGCCGACTAACAGCAGAGCCAGGAGGGGGGAGCCGATGAGCGCCGCTTTGGAATGCCACGGCCCCGGTCGGCCGCGCTCCTCTCCAGGAGAGTGGTGCAGGCGCGCAGCGACGCGCTGACTGGTAGATGAGAGTGCGGCGATGCGCATGATCGACCTTTCATTTCACACCCGAAATAGATAACCGTTGACTACGGACGTCCGGGTGGTTCCCCCAATCATACGCTAGTAAGAAATAACTAGCAAAGAATTTCTAGATATCTACGTAGGGTTCACCCTCGAATCCCAACGGGTAGGGCCCACGGGCCCGCTGCCCGAAGGCCTGCGACATGCCTTGGACGACCGAGGGAACGACGAGAGGCAGGGATGGGTGCTGGGTCTGGCGCATGTTGTTCCATGGCCTCCCGTGTGGTCAGACGAGGTGGTTGTCGGATGTGATCATCTCGGATCTCACCCGGGCCAAGAGCTCAGTGGCCGTCAGTGGCCGGGCGAACAGATATCCCTGGCCGACGTCGACGCCCTCTGCCCCGAGCAGCACCCGTTGGTCGTCGGTTTCGATGCCTTCGGCGACACACTCGAGACCGAGGACTTTGCTCAGCTGGACCAGCGTGTGGACAAGAGCGGCTGCCTCCGGTGTCTCGCCCATCCCGGCGACGAAGGTCTGGTCGATCTTGAGCACGTCAATAGGAAACTGTCGGAGGTAAGCCAGCGATGAGTAGCCGGTCCCGAAGTCGTCGACGGCGATCCGGACTCCGAGTGACTTGAGCAGCAGGAGTCTGGCCATGCTGGCGTCCACGTTGTTCATGAGCGCGGTCTCGGTCAACTCCAAGATAAGCATGCGTGGGTCGATGGCCGATGTCGAGAGGGCCCGACTGACATCGTCGACGATGCGATCGCGTTCGAGCTGTCGGGCGGATACGTTGACCGACACCACGAGCGGGTAGTCCATATCGGCCCAGGCAACGCTCTGGCGGCACGCTTCCATAAGCACCCAGGCGCCTACCGGAATGATCAGGCCGCTTGATTCGAGGGCGGGGATGAACTCATCGGGCATCACGACGCCGCGTTCGGGATGAGACCATCGCAACAATGCCTCGACACCGGTGATCCTTCCTGAGGCCAGGTCCACGGTTGGCTGGTACAAGAGAAAGAATTGGTTGGCCTCGAGGGCCCCTTGGAGGTCCACTTCCAGGTGGCGGTGCCCGTCAACGGCGTCTCTCATTGCCGTCACAAAGCCCATGGCCCGAGCCTTGCCTGCCCATTTTGCCTGGTACAAGGCAATGTCGGCGTCCTGAAGCATGCGTCCAGCCGACGGCCGGTCACCTTCGGCAAAGCCGATGCTGGCCGTGACCGAGAGGGGCACGTCACTGCCGGGGACCTCGAAGCTGGCGCTGAGTACGTCCAGAATGCGATCGGCGACCGCGGCGGCCCCCTCGGCCAGCGATACCCCCTCGACGAGAATCACGAATTCGTCACCACCCAGCCGGCCGACGGTATCGCCCTGCCGGACGGCACTAGCCAGCCGAGCCCCAACACCGACGAGGAGTTCATCGCCCACGGCATGGCCCAAGGTGTCGTTGATGTCCTTGAACTCGTCGAGATCGATGAAGAACGCGGCCACGGGCACGTGGTCCCGGCGCGCCCGGGCGAGCAGATGGTCTAGCCGATCGAGGATCAGAGCGCGGTTGGCCAGACCAGTGAGTGGATCGTGCAGCGCCTGGTGTTGCAGTTCGTCAGTGCGTTCCTTGACCAGGTTGAGCGCCCGTTTGCGGCTGGTGGCCAATACGTAGATCAGCAGCCCGAACAGCAGGCTGATCAATGTCCCTCCGACCAAGACGGCAGCCGAGTTCGCGCTGTCGAATATTCCCCCACCGGGAACCGACTGGAACACGCGCACGTGCCAACCGTTGTAGAGGTTCACTGATGTGGCGATGGCTCCGGTTGGCGCTCGTCCCGCAGTGAAGGTCACCGCGCTCGAACCACTGCCGAATTGGAAGGCCACGGCAGTGTGCGGATGTCCGTCGAGGGCGGTGACGAGCAGGACGTGTGGAGCTAGCTGAATGCCAACGAACCCGAGGAGGTCTGATCGCCGAGCTGCAGTGGTCGAGGGGGTGACACCGCCCCGGTAGATCGCCGTGCCTACGGCAAGTTGTTTGGCCGCTCCCGTCCCGTAGGGGAGATAGGTGCTCTCACCCGAGTCTCGAGCCCGGAGAAACTCTGTCCCGAGGTTCGTGGCGCACAAGTCGGCAGTGGGAGGCGTCGTGATGTGACCGGTCGGCGAAGCGGTGAGAGTGGCAAAACAGTAGAACGGCCGAAGCCCGGGAGGCTCCACTTGGAACGACCCGGCAGCTGCGCCTGTCGATGCTTCCGATTGCACCGCATAGTGGGCGAGCTGGTCCAAGGTGACGAGTTCGACGCTTCCGATACCGAGGAGCTCCGGAAAGCGGGCGAAGAGGCGTTCAGAGACGACCCAGCGCTGGAACTGTGATGGTGTTGCGCTCGGGTCGTTGATGATGAACGCCCCGGTATTCACGGCGAGATCCTGTTCGCGCTCGATCGCCAGCCTGAGTGCAGAGGAGATCTCGACCGACGAGGTGGTAGACGCCGAACGCGCCCGTTGGTAGTCACTGTGAGCTATGGCCTGGGAGCCGACGACCGATCCAGCCACTCCCACGATCACCACGAGCAAGGTCCACATGATCCACCCACGATGTCCTTTGGCCGGTCGGTGGCTCATGGCATCACGAAGACCCGGGCCGTCGCCGTGGTGGGTCCCGTGTGGGCGATCCGCAGACATGGGTTGGTAGGCACAGTCCCTCCTTTGCGACTCCCGAAACGGCTCTTGGCGTTGGAGTTCAATTTCGGGCCACTAACGCAGCCCTCTAACGGGACCGATGTCATTTAGGAAGAGTTCAGGCTGCCCTAGTTTCGACCAAGTCCTCGCCCTACTTGAGCGGTTGCGAAGCATGGCACCGCAAGCAGAAGGGGTGCCCGCAGAAAGCGGTAGGGCCTTCCCTACCGAAATCCTCCGAGGGGGTTACGGTTCCGGTCTTCGACGTCGCCGGTCAATGATTTGCCACTTGAGGTTGGGAGCTCAACCGGCTCCGCCGTCGGGAGTCCGTGGCGGGCGTTCGGTGCGCAGTCAAGTGAGGGTCACCCCCCGAAACTCCTAGGGTCAGCTCTACTCGTGCCTCACCCTTTGGTGGCCGATAGGTGACTTGGAGGTACTCCATTACCTGTGCCGGAGACCACCGGTAAGCGAGCGAGCGTGTCCCATCGGACCAGACGTGAAGGCGAAGACCGAGATGAGTGACATCGAGGCGCGTGAAGAGTCGAGTCTGCGGCGCCCGATGGCCCTGTCAGCCGGCACCCCACCAGCAGCGTGGACCGGAGGTCTGGATGTCCGGACTCCGACCACCGAGGGCGATGATGAAGATGGCTGAATCCAGCGCGGCCCGGGAACTCGATAACCTCACTGAGTACCGGGTGTTGGTGGCCGAGGACGATGCGGTCTGTCAGGACATCGTCCTTCTGATGTTGGAACGGCTGGGCTGCCACGGGGACGTCGTCGCCGACGGTGCCGCCGCCGTGACCGCGGTTAACGCTGGCTCCTACGACCTCGTCCTGATGGACGTACAGATGCCTCGTATGAACGGAATGGAAGCGACCCGTCTGATCCGAGATGCCTTGGACGCAACCGACCAACCGACCATCATCGCCATGACGGCGGATACGTCGTCGCGATCCCGAGAGGAGTGCCTGGGAACGGGGATGGACGGGTGCCTGGACAAGCCGGTGCGCATGGAAGAGCTGGCTTCTGTCCTCGAGCACGGTACTAGTCGACATCCGAAACTCGATCTTGTGGATCCCGGCGGACCGACAGACGGCGTGGCTCCGGGTGAATTGATCACCGTCGTCTTCGACAGTGACATTCTCGAGTCGTTGGTCCGCGATTTGGGGGGTGATGACGCAGTGCGAGACGAACTGATCACATCGTTTGTCGTCGATGCAGACGAGCGGGTCACAAGGATTCTCCCCGCCGGGGAGGGGTGCAGTCTGGAGTCGCTCGCCTTTGAGGCTCATGCCCTCAAGTCAGCGAGCGCGGTGCTCGGGCTACTGGCGCTTTCCGAAGTAGCGGCGGACGTTGAAGCTGCGGCAGGCCTGCCACCCCTCGACGTCGATGTGTCTGCGCTGGCCTCGAGGCTCGCAGCCGAATGCCGCCGTGCCGTAGATGCACTCAACACGCCGGGAGGGTGATGCAACCCGCTCCACGAGTCACGCCCTCTCTTTGAAGTGCCTCCGGCAGCCAGATAACCGAGCCAAGCATGGAGCAAAGGATCCACTCCCCAGTAGGTCACCAGCCCGACATCGCTATGAGCGCAGCATCACCTTGATGCATTCTGCGGATCGGGCCGCCACGTTGGCATATCCCTCTGCAGCCTGGGCCAGTGGGAATGCATGGGTGATGATCCCCTCGGTGGAGATCCTCCCGCTGGTCACCAGGGGCACCAGTTCCTTCCAGGTCTGGTGGACCGGAGCGGTCGTCAAGCGCAGGGTCACACTCCGAAAGAGGGCCAACAGGATCGGCAGAGGATACGGGTCGAGGTCATGTACGCCGATAACCGAGACCGTGCCTCCGGGTCTCACGCAGGCAAAGGCATCGTTCAGGGTGGTGTCGAGCGCCACGGCGTCGATGACCGAATGGGCACCCCGTCCACCGGTGGCCTCCATGACCGCTTCCACCGTCGGACCCTCGATCGGAACGGCTCCGGAGGCCTCGGCCAGTGCCCGCCGGCCGGCGACCGGGTCGACAGCGAGTACGGTGCCGGCTCCGAGAGCCAGAGCCGAACGCACGGCACACAGTCCCACCGCGCCAAGCCCGAATACCACGACGGTCCCCCCCGGCGGGGTATCGGCCCGCTTGGCTCCGATCCACCCGGTGTTGAGGTTGTCGGTCAACAACAGCGCCGCCTCGTCATCGACTCCTGCTGGGATGGCCAACATCTGGAAGTCGGCTGAGGGAACAGCGACGCTGGTGGCCTGTCCTCCTCCGAGCGTCCCGGATCCGAACACCTGGGGACCGTCGATGCAGGTGACCGGGTCACCGGTGTCGCAACCATCGCAGTGCCCGCAGCCGGTCACCGAAGCCGTGAGGACCCGGTCCCCAGGTCGAAACCGCCGCACGTCGGGTCCCACCTCCACCACCGTGCCGATGAACTCGTGGCCGATGGGAAAGCCGCCGCCAACTGGGATGTCACCGTCGTAGAAGTGCAGGTCCGAGCCGCAAATGGCACTGGCTTCGATGGCTACCACCGCACCGTCGGGTCCGGGTAGGACCGGATCGGGGGCTTCTGCGAGACCCACCTGGCCGGGGCCTTCGATAACTACCTGGAGCACTGCATCCTCCGATCTTGCAGTAGACACAATCGAGAGTTTGTGTACTATCACAGATCTGGCGGGCGCACTGGCCCTCGCCGGGGAGAGGTGGGACATGCGCAACCCGCACGCAGGTGAGCCGTTCGAAGCCTCCGATGAGGACATCGCCTTGGCGCTTACTGACCTCAGCATCCCAACGCTGATGCTCTCGTTGGTCCATATGACCGGAGACCCAGAGTTGATCAGGGGGAAACTGAAGCCCGCTGGGCTCTTCCTCAACGAGGTCCAGGGCTACATGACCGAGGAGGACAAGGCCGAGGTTCGGGCCCTCGCACTCCCGATCATCGCCGACTACCGCGACCGCGGCTGCCCGGAGCCCGTCCCCATTGAGCCCGACCTCATCCACGAGATGATGACTTGGTTGGTGTGTGAAGACGTCCCCTACGAGTACGTACCCATGCTTGTAGAAGAGATGGAGCTCGACGGCGCCGACGTGCGCCGAGTGGCACCGGCAGGCGACGAGGAAGCCCGTCAGGCCTTTCCGGTCGTCGTCATAGGGTGCGGTCAATCAGGGCTTTTGGCCGGCATCCGTCTCAGCGAAGCGGGCATCCCCTTCACCATCGTCGAGAAGAACGCCGGCGTAGGGGGGACGTGGTGGGAGAACTCCTATCCCGGGGCGCGGGTCGATGTCGGCAACCACTTCTACTGCTACAGCTTCGAGCCCAGCGACGCCTGGACTGAGTTCTTTGCCCAGCAGCCCGAGCTCCAGGCCTACTTCGAATCGGTCATGACGAGACACGGCATCGAGAGCCACGTCCGGTGGGAGACCGAGGTCCTGGGGGCGAGCTGGGAGGACGACAGCGCCACTTGGTCGGTCAGGACCCGGGGCCCGGACGGCACCGAGGAGACGCTGACCGCCCGTGCGGTCATCTCGGCGGTGGGCCAGCTGAACCGGCCCCATGTGCCCGAGATCCCCGGCCAGGAGGAGTTCGCCGGCCCCGCTTTCCACTCGGCCCGCTGGGACCACGGGGTCGACCTCGCCGGCCGACGGGTGGCCCTGATCGGCGCCGGGGCCAGCGGCTTCCAGATCGCGCCGACGATCGCTCCCGATGTGGCGCACCTCACCGTGTTCCAGCGCACCGCCCAGTGGATGTTTCCCAACCCGAATTACCACGAGGCCGTCGGGCCGGGGGTGCGCTGGGCGCTCCGACACCTGCCGTTCTACGGCCGCTGGTACCGGTTCCTCCTGTTCTGGCCGGGGTGCGACAAAGGGCTTGAGGCGGCCCGCGTCGACCCCAACTACCCCGATCCGCAGCGGGCCGTCAGCGAGACCAACGAGTTCACCCGGCAGATGTTCACCGAGTGGATCACCAGCCAGGTCGGAGACGATCCTGAGCTGATCGCCAAGGTGGTTCCTGACTATCCGGCCACCGGCAAGCGCACCCTGCAGGACAATGGAAGCTGGCTCCGCACCCTGACCCGGGACAACGTGGATCTGATCCGTACGGCCATCGATCACATCGAGTCCGATGCCGTCGTCACCACCGACGGCGTGCGGCACCCGGCCGACATCCTCGTCTACGCCACGGGCTTCCACGCCAATAGGGTGCTCTGGCCGATGGAGATCACCGGTCGGGAAGGTGCGGATCTCCGCGCCACGTGGGGTGAGCGTCCGGCGGCGTACCTGGGGATCACGGTCCCGGGCTTTCCCAACCTGTTCTGCATGTATGGCCCGGGAACAAACCTGGCCCACGGCGGCAGTTTGATCTTCCACTCCGAGTGCCAAATGCGGTACATCACCCAGTGTCTGGACGTCCTCATCGGCGAGGGACGTCATTCGATGGAGCCGAGACAAGAACGCTACGACGACTGGCACGAGCGGTCTCAGCGCGAGATGAAGACGCTGGTGTGGTCTCAGCCTTCCGTGAAGCACTCCTTTTTCAAAAATGCCTACGGAGAAATCCATGTGCTGAGTCCGTGGCGGCTGGTCGACTACTGGAGCTGGACCAAGCAGGTCGATGTGGGCGACTTCGAGCTCCGCTGACCTTGACCACCACGATCCCTGTCCCCAGCTCAACTGACGCCGACAGCCGCCCGTCCTCCCGAGACCGGCTGTTGGACGCTACCGAGCGCTGTCTGCGCCAGTCGGGGCTCAAGCGGATCACCATGACCGAAGTGGCCCGAGAGGCCGGCTTGTCGCGGGCCTGGCTCTACCGGCAGTTCCCGGACAAATCGGCGCTCATCCTCGCCGCCCTGGCCCGCATTGACGAGCAGTTCTGGGCCGACGCCCATGCCAGGGTCTCGGCTGCACGGGGTCTCTCGGCACGAGTAGCCGAGGCGGTGGTGCTGTCTCGGGAACAGCGGCCCGGGGCCCTCCTCATCGAGTTGCGGACACGCGAGCCCGAGGCCTTCGCCGCCGTGATGGGTACGGGTCTTCGGGAGATGATGCCGGGAATGGCCACGTTCTGGCATGGGTACCTCGAGGAGTCCATGCTGGAGGGTGAGGTCCGCTCCGACATCGACGTCGGCAGGGCAGGCGAATGGGTGATGCGTATGGTGCTTTCGCTCGTCACGGTGCCCGGGCACACCGTGGACGTGGACGACCGTATCGCCGTCGAGTGCTTTCTGGACGAGTTCCTCGTGACCGGATTGGGCTGACCCCCGGATCCGAGAAGACCTCTCGTCCCCACTGCCCGCTACCCTGAGCGCGGTGTGTCTCCTCGTATTCGCATGGGACCCCGACTCGGAGTTCCCGTTGATGGTGGCGGCGAACCGGGACGAGCGCCTCGACCGCCCAGCTCACGCCATCGACGTGCTGTCCGAACAGGGTCCGCGGATCATTGGTGGACGAGATGATCTGGCCGGCGGGACCTGGCTGGCCGTCAACGAACAGGGTGTGGTGGCCGGGCTGACCAACCGGCCCGCCCCCGGGGGCCGGGACCTTACCAAGCGGTCACGGGGCGAACTGCCCTTGTTGCTCACATCCCAACCCACTGCGGCGGCGGCGGTCACCGAGATGGTCAGGAGAGTCGTACCCGGCCAGTACAACCCGGCGTGGCTGTTGGTGGGTGACCGGCGCTCGCTCACCTACATCGAGTTGGCCTCGGACCTGGCCCCGGTCGCCGTGGCGCTGGAACCGGGCGTCCATGTCCTGGAGAATGTGGCCCTGTCCGACCCGTCGGCCAAGGCCGACCGGGTGCGGAGCGTCATCGACGAGAGTCGCCGCCAGGGATCAGGAGTGTGGGCCGTACTGACGTCGGTGCTGGCCGACCACGTCCTGCCGCCGGGAGCCGCCACAGCCACCTTTGGCGACGACCGGTCCCCACGTCCGGAGGCCACCATGGCAGCATGTGTCCATACCGACGATTACGGCACCCGGTCGGCGGCCGTGGTGCGGGTGCCTGCCGGGCAGGGTCGGCCCGAGATGCTGGTGGCCGATGGTCCGCCGTGCACAACCACCTTCGAGGACGTCACAGCCCTGTGGTCCGCTCCCCACTGAAGCGTCTGCCTCCGGGACCTGTCGGTTGGTGGTCACCCTTCACGGCGTACTCCCTCCCCACCGCCGTGGTGCCGGTTCCACCACCACCTCGGGGCGTTGCAGACGAGGGGCCCGTTGGGGCGGGCGGTTGGGGGCCACGGGTCCGGAGCGAAGATGGTGTCGGGTGCCCGTCCACGGTGCCGGCGGCGCTGTCAGGTGGTCAGCCAACCGGTAGGCGACCGTTTCGTAGTTGACCCGCCAGCCCCGGAAGTCGGGCCACGCCTCCTCGGCCGTCCGCTCCATGGAGAACCCGACGTGCTCCAACATCGCCACGGCTTCCTCGAACTCCTCGAAGGTGAGCACGATCGGGCCCTCGGGATTGGGGTCGGGGTCCACGCTCCACCCGAGCATCGTGGCGATTCGGTTGAGGGCGGTGAAGCCCATGCGAAGGCAGAGCCGGGACTGGGACGAAGCGGTGCTCGGCGCTAAGGCGAGATGCATCGCTGCGCCGTCGAGGACGGCAATCAGTCCCACCAACCAGGAGAACCAGGGCTGGGGCGAGCGAAACAGCAGCATGACCGGGTAGGTGGTGTGACTCTCTGCCAGTTCGGCGGACCATTCCTCCCATGATGAGTAGAAGTCGGGGAGGGTGTCGATGATGCCGACGAGCTGGTGACGAGCCAGCACTTCGGGGCCCCAAGCCGGGATCCCGGCCCGGCTCTCCAACATGGCGACCAGGCTCTCGCGGCGGTTGAACGCCCCATATAGAGCGGGCAGGTAGGCGATCTGGAGGGCGACGATGACCACCCAGGTGGCACCGGCGGCGATGTCGACGGCTTCGTTGGCCGGTCCACTCAGGTCGATGGTGCCGACGGTGAACACCGCCCCGGTGGCCTGAGCCAGCGCCGAGACGAAGGAGTGGGTCGTACCCTCGAGCATCAAGGCGTACCCGACGATGAAGCCCCCGGCCCAGAACAGCAGTTGGGCGATGAGGGCCACGGGTGCGGTCGGAGCAAGCAGGGCGTCCTTGCCTTCATAGGTTTTGGCCAGTCGGGACAGGGCGATGAAACTGACCTGCACCAGCCGGTTAGCCCACGACGAGACCCGCTCGAATCCCCGCGGCTCCCGGGGGAGCACGATGGTGAACAAGACGCTGGCCGACGTGAGCAGCACCAGGATGAGCCCGACGACGAAGAACAGTGTGCTCACGCTCGGGCTCCACCGGGTGCGCCCCGCCGCCGTCCCGGCACCGGGATCGTGGGCTGCTCGACGGTGTACGGCATCTGCGACATGGTAGGACCACCGGATCGAAGGTGCCGCGTCTCACCGGTTGGCGGCATCCCGTGGCCAAGCGCTGGGAGGCCGGACAAGGGTGTCAGCACCGGTCGAGAGGGAGGGCGAATGGATAGCGGAGCAGGCAGCGACGTAGTCGACCGGACCGGCGAGGGACGGTTCGTCCTCGATATCGACGGGAAGGTGGCGGAACTCGTGTACCGGGTTGATGGGACCAATCTGGTGCTGATCCACACCGAGGTCCCGAGTGAGCTCGAGGGTCGCGGCCTCGGCGGGGTCCTGGTTCGGGGTGCCCTCGATCGAGCACTTCGCGACGGACTGACCGTTGTGCCCCTCTGCCCGTTTGCCCGACGGTGGCTGAAGCGCCACCCTGACGATGCCACCCGGGTCCCCATCGACTGGGCACTCGGCACCTAGACGGTCACGTCGGAGCCCACCGGGCTGCCGGAATAGGACCCGGAGCCGTCGGCCGGGCATCCATTCCTAGAACCGGTTCTATACTTGGGGAGGCCAGCCGGAGCCGCTTCCGCGCCGATGGGCAGCCCGCCGTACTGAACGCAGTAGTCACGAGACCGACTCCTCAAGGGGGATTCACCATGGCCCAACCAGTGATCGTCGATGCAGTCCGTACCCCGATCGGAAAGCGCAACGGGTGGATGTCCGGTTTTCACGCTGCCGAGCTGCTGGGCAACGCCCAGGTCGAACTGGTCAAGCGGGCCGGTGTCGATCCGGGCGAGGTGGAGCAGATCGTGGGCGGCTGCGTCACCCAGGCCGGCGAGCAGGCCTCCAACGTCACGCGGACGGCCTGGTTGAGTCAGGGTCTGCCCTACGAGGTGGCTGCCACCACCATCGACTGCCAGTGTGGGTCAGCCCAGCAGGCCAACAACTTTGTGGCCAACCTGATCAGTGCCGATGCCATCGAAACCGGTATCGCCTGCGGTGTCGAGGCGATGAGCCGGGTCGGTCTCGGGGCCAACGCCTTCAACGGTCCGGGCCGGTCCAAGCCCGAGGAGTTTCCCTGGGACATGCCCGATCAGTTCGGCGCCGCCGAGCGGATCGCCCAAAAGTACGAGATCACCCGCGACGATGTCGATTGGCTGGGTTTCGAATCACAACGCAAGGCGGCTGTGGCCGTGGCGGAGGGACGGTTCGAGCGCGAGATCGTCCCCCTCGAGGTCCCGGTGGTCGGCCCCGACGGTCCGACCGGGGAGAAGGCCCTCATCAGCAAGGACCAAGGACCGCGGGACACCACCCGTGAGGGCCTCGCCGGGCTGAAGCCCGTCCTGCCCGATGGGATGCACACTGCCGGCAACAGTTCGCAGATCTCCGACGGTGCCGCCGCCGTTCTGTGGATGTCCGAAGGTAAGGCGGCCGAGGCCGGCCTGCGACCCCGAGCTCGCATCGTGGCTCAGACGCTCGTCGGTTCCGACCCCTACTACCACCTCGACGGTCCCATCGCCGCCACGGCCGATGTCCTGCGCAAGGCCGGGATGACCATGGATGACATTGACATTTTCGAGGTGAACGAGGCATTCGCCTCGGTGGTGATGTCCTGGGGCAAGGTGCATGAGGTCGATTGGGACAAGGTCAATGTGAACGGTGGGGCCATAGCCCTCGGCCATCCCGTCGGTTCCACCGGCGCCCGGCTGATCACCACCGCTCTCCATGAGTTGGAGCGGAGCGACAAGAACCTGGCCCTGATCTCCATGTGCTGTGGAGGCGCCCTGGCCACGGGCACCATCATCGAACGGATCTGACCGCACGAGTCGGCCGATCCAAACGGATCGGCCGACGCCACCGTCGGATCCCAGACTGACCATGGCGCTGTCGGCTCGATTGGGAGTAGTACGGGGTTGTGCCCTTGACGCGATCCCCTCTGCTCCGATCCTTATCCGTCGTCGTGGTGCTGACCCTAGTCACCGCCATGGCGGCATCGGTGGGAGCCGCCAGTTCCCCGGCCGGGGCGACCACCCGGTCCGGGCACTCGGCCGCCGTGTCGGACTGGACCACGTTCGACCACGACGGGACGCGTTCGGGGGTCGACAGCTCGGGCAACCCCTTCTCGCCCGCCGTGCCGGCCTGGACCTCGCCGACGTTCGATGGCCAGCTCTACGGGCAGCCTCTCGTATCCACCGGGCGGGTGTTCGCGGCCACGGAGAACGACACGGTCTACGCCCTGGCCGCCAATACGGGCCAGGTCCTGTGGTCGAACCATCTCGCCACCCCCCTGAACCCCTCCTCGGTGCCGGGGTTGTGCGGCAACATTCACCCGACCGTGGGGATCACGGGAACGCCGGTGATCGACTCCGCCCGTTCGGAGATCTTCGTGGTGGCCACCGAGGCGGCCACGCTCAACGGGTCGCCCAACGCTGCGCACCATCTGGTGGGGCTGAACATCTACACGGGCCTCGTGATGATGGACGAGGTCATCGACCCGGCTGGATCCAATCCGGCCTTCCAACTCCAACGGGTGTCCCTGGCTCTCACCGACGGCCGCGTCATTGCCAGCTTCGGAGGTAACTCAGGAGACTGCGATCCCTACCACGGACTGGTCATTTCCGCCCCCGAGGACGGGTCCAGCCCGTCGGTGTTCACGGTGGCCAATCAGGCCAGCGACAGCCAGGGTGCTGTGTGGATGGGCGGCGCGGCACCCTCCGTCGACGCCCAGGGCGATGTCTGGGTGGCGACCGGCAACAGTGCCCACCATCTTTCGACGGACAGCTACGACCAGAGCGACAGCGTGTTGAGGCTCAGCCCCACCATGCAGCTCCTCGATGCGTGGGCCCCCACCACCTGGTTCTCCGACAACAACGCCGATCTCGACCTCGGATCGGGAGCACCGGCCCTACTACCGAACGGTCTGGTCTTCGAGGTCGGGAAGTCCCAGACCGCCTACGTGCTCAACCAGTCGTCACTGGGCGGCGTGAGCAACGCGCCGTTCTCGACGGCTGGTTTCTGCTTCTCGGACGGTGGATCCGCCGATCTGAACGGCACCCTCTTCGTCCCCTGCAGCAACGGCGTCCACGCGGTCACCGTCTCCTCGAGTGCGCCGAACGCCACGTGGACGGCGTCGACCTCCTCGGCCAAGGGGTCACCCATCGTGGCCGGGGGTCAGGTGTGGACGATCGGGGGCGGCAACCTCTACGCCCTGAGCGCTGCCTCCGGCGTGGTCACGCAGACCTTCAGCATCGGGTCATCGTCATCGTCGTTCCCCTCACCGTCGGCGGCTGACGGTCTGATCCTGGCGCCGTCATCGACCCAGATCCACGCCTTCGTAGGTCAGGCCGGGCTGCCCGCACCACCCGATCCGATCCCACCACGTCCCGGCTACTGGTTGGTGGCCTCCGACGGCGGGATCTTCGCCGAGGGGGGAGCGTCCTTCTTCGGTTCCACCGGCGGCATGCACCTCAATCAGCCCATCGTGGGTATGGCTACCACGCCGGATCACGATGGCTACTGGCTGGTGGCCTCCGACGGTGGCATCTTTGCCTTCGGCGACGCTCCGTTCGAAGGGTCCACGGGCGGCATGCACCTCAATCGGCCCATCGTGGGTATGGCCGCCGATGCCACCGGCCGGGGCTACTGGCTGGTGGCCTCCGACGGCGGAATCTTCTCGTTCGGCGACGCCTCCTTCCACGGCTCGACCGGCGGCATGCACCTCAATCAGCCCATCGTGGGCATGGCCGCCGATGCCACCGGGCAGGGCTACTGGCTGGTGGCGTCCGACGGTGGCATCTTCTCGTTCGGCGACGCCTCCTTCCACGGCTCGACCGGCGGCATGCACCTCAATCAGCCCATCGTGGGTATGGCCGCCGATGCCACCGGGCAGGGCTACTGGCTGGTGGCGTCCGACGGTGGCATCTTCTCGTTCGGCGACGCCTCCTTCCACGGCTCGACCGGCGGCATGCACCTCAATCAGCCCATCGTGGGTATGGCCGCCGATGCCACCGGGCAGGGCTACTGGCTGGTGGCATCCGACGGTGGCATCTTCTCGTTCGGCGACGCCTCCTTTGAGGGCTCCACCGGCGGCATCCACCTCAATCGACCGGTAGTAGGCATGGCCGACGGTCCCGCCCTGGGCTGACCGGCGGCCCGGTAAGCGCCATCCGGCAGGCAACTCGCTTCGTTGTGCCGACGGAACGTCCAGAAAGTAGAATGCGTTCTAGTTGCCCCGGTACCTGTGCGCGTCCGGAGTAACGCTGGGGGAGTTCGCTGTGGTCCGGCCCGAAACTGGGCTGGCCGGCAGACGGTTCGGAAGGGCCGGCCCCGACAAATCGACAACCAACGAGGAGTACCGTGACCGGAACCGAACACCTGACCTACGAGCGCGTTGGCTCCACCGCCGTCGTGACGATGAACCGACCCGAGGCGAAGAACGCCCTGTCGGGGCCGATGCTGGTGGGCATGGTCGACGCCTGGATGGAGATCGACGCCAACGATGACATCCGCTGCGCCATCCTCACCGGGGCCGGGGGAACGTTCTGTGCCGGCATGGACCTCAAGTCCATGTCGGGACCCGGCAACGATGCGGTGAAAGAGCGCATGGCCGAAGATCCCGACCTTCACTGGAAGGCACTGCTGCGCCACTACTCGTTGAGGAAGCCGCTGATCGCGGCGGTCGAGGGCTGGGCGGTCGCCGGAGGCACGGAGATCCTCCAGGCCACCGATATTCGGGTGGCGGGGGAGAGCGCCAAGTTCGGGGTGTTCGAGGCGCGTCGCGGTCTGTTCCCACTCGGAGGATCGACTGTTCGACTGCGGCGCCAGATTCCCTTCACCGTGGCCATGGACCTGCTGCTCACCGCCCGGGAGGTCTCGGCCCAGGAGGCGAAGGAGATCGGGCTGATCGGTCGGGTGGTGCCCGACGGTACGGCGCTCGAGACCGCCCTGGGCATCGCCGAGGTCATCGCCGCCAACGGACCACTGGCCGTCGAGGCCATCAAGGCCTCGGTCAAGGCCACCGAGGGCATCCCCGAGGAACAGGCGTTGGCCATGGAGTTGGAGTTCGGATGGCCCATCTTCGCCACCGAGGACGCGGCCGAGGGCCAGAAGGCATTCGCCGAGAAGCGGACGCCCAACTACCAGCGCCGGTGAAGGACCTGTTCGAGGAGGCTCCGACCGACGATCCGCGGCGTCGCCTGGCCGCGGCCATCCGGCCCATCATCACCCTCAACGTCTCGGCCGAGCTCGATGACGAGGCACTGGTTGAGGCGGCCGAGGCTATCGAGGCGGTGGCCGAACGCCTGACCGCCCGGGCCGGTCCCCGCCGCACCCGCAACCAGCCCGACCTCGCCCGCGCCGCCCAAGACTTCTTCCCGACGAGCCCGGTGATCGGCCTGGCCAATCCGGTGGCCCCGCCGGTCCGAGTGGCCGTGATCAAGGGTGAAGGTGGCCAACCAGAGATCGCCGGTCTGGCCAACTTCGGCTTCGCCTACGAGGGGCCTCCCACCTGTGTGCACGGTGGCGTGATCGCTGAGCTCCTCGATGAGGTGCTCGGGGCGGCCAACATCGTGGCCGAGCACCCGGCCATGACCGGGACCCTCACCGTCCGCTACCGCAAACCCACCCCGCTCAACACCGACCTCCGGGTCGAGGCACGCTTCGTACGCGTCGACGGCCGGAAGGTTTACACCTGGGGTGGGATCTTTGTCGAGGATGTGTTGACGGCCGAGGCCGATGGCATCTTCATCGAGGTCGTGCCTGCACAGATGTTGGATATCGCCGAGTCCAATATCGATAGCGCCGATCCGGTGATGCTCGAAGCCATCAGGGCCGAGGCCTTGCGCGAGGGTGCTGCCTCCGATGTGCAGCGCGTCGACGATCCCGGCCGGGGAACCCGGGCCTGATTCGGGCGGGGCGGTGGCTGGGACCGTAGCGGTGCGGGCCGCCGTCCCCGGGGACTCCCGCGCCATTGCTGCAGTGCACGTGGACGCGTGGCAGGTCGCCTACCGGGGCTTGCTGCCCGACGACTACTTGGCTGGCCTGTCCCGCGAACAGCGGGCCGGGCTGTGGTCGGGCATCCTCGCCGATCCGTCCTCGGGTCACGTCCTGGTGGTGGAGCAGGACGACACCATTGTTGGATTCGCCCATGCCGGCCCGAGCGGCGATGACGATGCCGGGCCCGACACGGCTGAGCTCTACACCATCTACGTCCGTCCCGACGCCTGGGGCCGGGGCTGTGGAGCGGACCTGATGGCGGCCGTTCTCGACGATCTCCGCGGGGACGGGTACCGAAGCGTCACCTTGTGGATGCTGTCGACGAATGACCGGGCTCGCCGGTTCTACCTGCATCAGGGCTGGTCGGAGGGGACCGGGGTGCGAACCCAGGAGTTCGGTGGCCAGGTGGTCACCGACCACCGCTTCGTCCGGCCGATCGTTCCTGCGGCCCCCACGCCGAGTGATGCGGCCCGGCGTCAGATCTTCTCTCGACCCTCCCAGTAGGGATCCCGGAGTTTGCGCTTGTACAGCTTGCCATTGGGGTCGCGCGGCATGTCGTCGGTGAAGTCGACCGTCTTCGGCATCTTGAACTTGGCCAACCGGGTGGCGCAGTACTCCAGGATCTCCTCGGCCAACTCGGGCGAGGGCTCGACGCCCTCAGCCGGCTCGATGACGGCCTTGATCTCCTCACCCCAGTCGTCGTGGGGAATGCCGAACACGGCCACGTCGCCCACCTTCGGGAACCCCAACAGCACGTTCTCGATCTCGGCCGGATAGATATTGGCCCCGCCCGAGATGATCATGTCGATCTTGCGATCCCGGAGGAAGAGATAGCCGTCCTCGTCGATCAAGCCCACATCGCCGACCGTGAAGAACTTGCCGATGCGGTTGTCCTGGGTCTTGGTCTGGTCCTTGTGGTATTCGAAGTCCCCGGTCTGCATGGACATGTAGACAGTGCCGATGACGTTGGGCTCGTCGATGCGGGTGCCCTCGTCGTCGAAGATGGCGATCTCCGAGATGGGCCAGGCCTTCCCGACCGTGCCCGGCTTCTCCAGCCACTCCTCGGCGGTAACCAGCGTCCCGCCGCCTTCGGAAGCGGCGTAGTACTCGTCGATGGCGTTGCCCCACCACTCGATCATCTTGTACTTCACGTCGACCGGGCAGGGGGCGGCGGCGTGAATCATGTGCTCCAGGGACGAGAGGTCGTACTTGGTCCGTGTCTCCTCGGGCAGGGCGAGGAGACGGTGGAACTGGGTCGGCACCATGTGGGAGCTCGTCACCTGGTACTGCTCGATGAGCCGGAGCATCTCCTCGGGGATCCACTTGTCCATCAGGACCACGGTGTGGAGCAGGTGGATGGAGGCACCCGAATAGCGCATCACCGCGGTGTGGTACAGCGGTGAGCCCACGATGTGCACGTTGGCGTCGTCGGGTTGGATGCCGAACAAGAAGAGGATCCCCGACAGGCCGAGGGCGGCCTCTTCGGGAGTGGCACCACTCAGCTTTCGGAAAACCCCCTTGGGGTTGCCCGTCGTGCCCGAGGTGTAGTTCATGACGTCCCCGATGGTGCGGTCGGCCGGGTCGTCGGTCGACTGGGCATCCCGCATCGCCGCGTAGGACTCGAATCCAGCGATGGCGCCGACGGCGAAGCGCTGTTCCGAGGTGAGACCCGCTTCGGCGGCGGCGTCCACGGCCACCTGGGCAAAACGCTCGTGGGCCACGAAAGCCTTGGCATCGGCGTCCTTCAGGATGTAGGCGACTTCGGGGGCGATGAGGTGGTGGTTGACCGGGACCAGGTACCACCCGGCCTGTAGGGCGGCCAGATACAGCTCGAAGACCTCCACGCCGTTGGGCAGAAGGGTGGCCACCACGTCACCGGGTTGGAGGCCGAGGGCCCGGAGCCCGTGCACCACCTGATTGGTCCTCCCGAGCAGTTGCTCGGCGGTGTACTCGGTCCCATCGGTGTCGACCAGAGCCAGCTTGCCCGGCTGCTCGTGGGCCAGGGCCCAGAATCCGAAGTCGCCCATGATGATCGTTTACCCCCTGTGCCAGCTGTCGGCAGATGTGTGGTGGTCGGTCGAGTCTGCCCGACCAACGGTCGAGCTCCCGCCCGAGGGCGGCTCCTCCACGAAGGCCGTTCCACTGTCCCGTGTGGCGCCGTCCCGGTTGGGGACGCTAGAACAGGTTCTCGTAACCGGTCAACCGGCGTCGGGCTGTGCGCTGGTGCGCCCTAGGTCCGGGTGGTGGCGACCCGACCGGAGGGCGGACGCCCACGACGCTGGGCCGGTCCGAGTCGGAATCCAGATAGAGAGGCTGTAGGCAATGAGTGAGTTCTTGCAGGGGAAAGTGATAGCCATCACCGGTGCCGGCGGCGGTATCGGCCGGGCCGTGGCCCTGGCCGCCGCCGGCGAAGGTGCTCGAGTCGTGGTGGCCGACATCGGCGTCGGTCTGGCCGGCGAGGACCCGAAGAGTGAGGTGGCCGAGGCATTGGTGGCCGAGATCGAGGGGACCGGAGGTGAGGCGGTCGCCGCGGGGGAGAGCGTGACCACCCTGGACGGCGGCGAGAAGATCGTCGGTGCCGGTGTCGAGCGGTGGGGTCGCATCGACGGCGTGGTGTGCATCGCCGGGATCCTCCGAGAGCGGATGCTCTTCAACATGGCCGAGGACGAGTGGGATGCCGTCGTCGAGACCCATCTGAAAGGCCACTTCACCTTGTTCCGTGCCGCGTCAGCCATCATGCGCAAGCAGGAGGGCGGCGGATCCCTGGTGGCGTTCACCTCCGGGGCCTTCGCCGGCAGCGTGGCCCAGGCCAACTACGCCGCGGCCAAGGGTGGAATTGTCTCCTTGGTCCGGTCGGCGGCGGCTGGGCTCAACCGGTACGGCATAACGGCGAACGCCGTGGCCCCGGTGGCGCGCACCCGGATGTCGGCCAACGTACCCATGGACCTGGCCGAGATGGGCGATCCCGAAGACATCGCGCCGCTTGTCGTATACCTGCTGTCGGACAAGGCGAAGCACGTAACTGGCCAGGTCTATACCTCGGTGGGTCCGAAGATCGCTGTTTGGAACCAGCCCCGCGAGGTCCGTGCCGTCTACGCCGACGGCCGTTGGACGCCCGAGGAGATCGCGGCGCGTCTCGACTCCACGGTGGGCCAGGAACGCATGCCATTGCTCGACCAGTTGGAGGAGTACCGCAAAGCGGCGGAGGCCAAGGCGGCTGCCGAGGCTGCCGCCAAGTAGGCCGCCGCCCCCTCGGGTATCAGGCTCGCGCTGAACGCGAGCCGAGGACGCAGAACTCGTTGCCCTCGGGGTCGGCCAGCACAACCCACTCCTCGTCACCGTCCTGACCCACCGAAGCGGGGATGGCCCCGAGATCGCGGAGGCGTTCGATCTCACTCGCCTGGTTGTCAGGGACAAGATCAAGATGGAGGCGGTTCTTGACCGCCTTGGACTCGGGCACCTCCAAAAAGAGCAGCGGCCGAACCGTCCCCCGGTCCGGGTGGTCGTTGCCCGGTTCGACCCACACATCACCGTCATCGTCTTCCCGCCACTCCCACCCGAGTGCCTCGGACCAGAATCGGGCCAGGGACACCGGATCTTCGGAGTCGATGGTGATCGTCTCGATGCGCAGTGTCATGGTGCCTCCCCGGCCGCGGGCGAGAACTGTGTTCGTTCGGCCTCCCCGCCAGTGTGCCTGCTCTGCCCACCCGATGCCCCGATGTCCACGGTCCTGAGGAAGGGGACCGACCTTCCCATGAAGCTCGGGAGAGTTGACAGGTGGTCCGACGGGGGCCAGGATTGAGCAGTTGCTTAAAGCGATCGATCAAGGAGTCGTGTGATGGCCAAGTCCGGTCCGGTTGGCACCGTTCAGCCCGATGGAGGCGGTAGCGGCGGGTCCATCGCCACCCGGAAGGCCCTCGTCGATGCGGCCATCGAGACGCTCAAGGCTGACGGCTTCGCCGGATCCAGTGCCCGGTCCATCGGCCGTCGGGCCGGTTGCAACCAGGGACTGGTCTTCTACCATTTCGGATCCGTCGTCAATCTGCTGCTCGCCGCCCTCGATGCCGTCAGCAGCGAGCGGCTCGAGCACTACGCCGCCGCCGTAGACGCGGCGGGATCGCCGTCGGAACTGGTCGAGGTGGCGGCATCAGTCTTCGAGGAGGATCTCGACGCCGGCCATGTGGCGGTCCTCGTGGCGATGATCGCGGGCTCGTCGTCGACCCCCGGGCTCGGCGCCGAGGTCTCCGAGCGGATCGCCCCATGGACCGACTTCGCCCGTGCGTCGGTCGAGGCTGCGCTGGGAAACTCGGCACTGACATCGGTGGTCCCGGCTGAGGATGCGGCCTACGCCGTCGTGGCCATGTACCTGGGTCTCGAAATGCTCAGCCACCTGGACGGCGACCGCAGCCGCGCCCTGGCCCTGTTTGACCACGCCCGAGCGCTGGCGGCGGTACTGACGCCGCCACCCGAGTCATCGGATCCGCCCACCCCCGGCGAGACGTGATGAGCAACCACCCCAGCCCACCGCCGGTGATTCGACAATCGCATCCGTCACCGCCTCCTCCCTATCCGGCCCAAGCGGCCAGACGCCCGTTCTGGCTGCTGCCGGCCGCCGGGCTATGGGCGGCCGGACTGGTCGTGATGGCCTTCCTGGGGAGTCGATCCCTGGTCCAGGTGAACGGACCGAAGGTCCTCATTCCCATTGGCGCCCCGCTGGCGGCGGTGGGGTTGGTGGCCCTCTGTTTGGCCATGACCCGCCGGACCTCGATGCGCTGGCCGCGCGTCGTGGCCTGGATCCTCGCAGGCCTCCTCGACGGGCTTGCCCTCGTCGGGATGCTCACCATCGGGATCTTCATCCTGCCGGTGGCCATTGCCATCACCGCGGCCTGCATCATGCGGTGATCGACCGCCACGGCCTCGGGCCGCGGACGCCAACGGGCACGGGGTAGGTGCGCCGATCGGAGCCATTGCCCACTCCCTCCGAGGTCACCGACGATACACCGATTGCTTTGAGTCACTCCGTAGCATGAGCAACGACAGGGGCCCACGACGCGTGGCCTCGGTGTCGCGAACCATCGGGAGGTTGTGCGTGGTTGCTCTGGCCGTTGCGTTGAGTGTCGTTGTCCTGTTGCTGGGAGTCCTGGTGGCGGGCCTCTTGCGTAGTCATGCGGACATTCTCAAGGCACTGCACGATCTTGGTGTTGGCGTCGGTGAGCCAGGGTCGACCGAGGGGCACCGGCACCGAGATACCCACCCGGGTTCGCCGACCGGTTCGGGCGACAGCAGTTCGGTACGGGTTCCGCTGACCATCGGCGCCCCGTTGCCCGGCGAGCGGAACTCGACTTCTGCTCCCCCCATCGCCGGGTCGACGCCGCGGGGCGACGCGCTGGCGATCACCGTGACCGGAGGTGACAATCTGACTCTGCTGGCCTTCCTCTCGTCGGGTTGTTCCACCTGTGCCGGCTTTTGGCAGGCGTTCGTGAGCCACGACCAGCTGGGCCTTCCTGCCGGCACGCGTCTGGTGGTGGTGACCAAAGGGCCCGACATGGAGATTCCCGGTGAGGTGGCCGCCCTGGCTCCGACCGGACTGCCTGTGATCATGTCGACGGAAGCCTGGGGTGACTATGAAGTCCCCGGTTCACCCTTTTTCGTCCTCGTGGAGGGATCGTCGGGGCGTCGGATCGGCGAGGGCGTGGCCAACCACATCGGCCAGGTGGTCGAGCTGGTGCGGCGGGCACAGTCGGACGCCCACGTGTTCTCGATCGGCAGTCGTAGCCGCGGTCTGGTCGATGGCCTCGACGGCCCCGAGCGGGAGCTGGACAACGACCGCGAACTCATCGACGCCGGCATCCTGCCTGGCGATCCGAGCCTCTACCCGGCGTCCCTCGACGAGGTCTACGGGCGAGCGGCGAGTGGCGACGGACGAGGAGAGGCGGTACGACCGTCTGTCACTCGGGCCGGTTGACATGGCCGTTCTGAAGGCGCACGGCATCGAGGCGCCACTGCCTCCCGGATTCGAGGGGCGCATCGTCATCCGTCCGGCCATCGGCCGTGAGGTTCCCTACCCGGTGGCCAACTTCTCGACGTTCGCGCTCCCAGTCGACGTGGGCGACTTCGGAAGCGGTGCCGTCAACCTGATGGAGCCCTCCGATATCTTCGCCACCCTGTTTGAGTACGGCCCCGAGAGCGTCGGCCGGCCGCTCTTCGCCCGCCAGGGCATGCCTCGGACGCTCGCCGCTACCGACTTCCGTCCGTATCTCCTGCGGCGGGGCCTGAATGGCCAGTCGGGATCCCAGTGGTTCTTCACCGAGGCGGGACGGCCCTTCACCCTGTACGTGGTGCTCGGTAGCCACATCCAACGCAACACGCTGGTGCCGCGGGTCAATGCGTTGATCGGCAGCGTCACTATCAGTCCGAACGCCCCCGGGGCCACCACGTCGTTTGCCACCACCTCGGGAGGTACCCGATGGAACTGATCGGTATCTATCTGATGGGCTGCGGTCTCCTGGTGGTGGCCGGCGTCGTCAAGGCCGTGCGGCCTGATGACACGGCCAGGGCTCTCGCCTCGGCGACGGCCATTCCTCTGGGCTCCATGCGCGTTCTGGTGCGGTTGGGCTCGATCGGCGAAGTGGCCGTGGGTCTTACCGCGCTGATCGCCCCCCGGCCGTGGTCGGCCGGGTTGGTGGCCGTGTCCTACGCCGCCTTTGCCGTCTTCGTCGTCTACGCACGGTCGACCGGTGGGGCCATCGCCAGCTGCGGGTGTTTCGGCACACCCGACACCCCTGCCACCGCCCTGCACGGCCTGATCGATGCCGCCCTTGCCGTGTCCGCGGCCGTCGTGGCGTGGTCGGCTCCGGCGTCGGGAACGATGGCCGGCATCCTGTCGGGTCAACCCGGTACGGGCATCCCGCTCGTGGCGGTCAGCGCAATCGGCGCATGGTTGGTCTATCTGGCCATATCGGTGATGGCGGCGTTGCGGGCCGCCCGCACGCTGACCGGAATCACCTTCGACCGACCCTCCCGTACCTCATGAGCGTCACCCTGGTCGAACGGGCATCGAGCTTTCTCGGGACGCGACTGTCCCGGCGGAGCTTCATCAACCGCTCTGCGTATGCCGGAAGTGCGGTGGCCATCGGGTCCGGAGTGGATCTCGTGCTCCGACCGGGGACGGCCTACGGGCTCGTCTGCAACTGCGGCAACAGCAACTGTGGTTGTGGTTCCACGTGTTGTGCCGGGTTCACCGAGTTCTGCTGCTCGGTGAACGGTGGTTACAACTACTGTCCCACCAATACCGTGATGGGTGGCTGGTGGAAGGCCGACAACTCCTCGTTCTGTGGTGGGCCTCGTTACTACATGGACTGCAATGCCACCTGCCAGTGCTCGACGGGATGTGGGAACGGGTGGGGGTTCTGCGAGCCGGGATGCGACGGCGTGTCCTGTGGTTGTGGCCCCAACGGTTGCGACTCCTATGTCACGGGTTGTTTCCAGTTTCGCTACGGCCAGTGCAACCAACAGATCGACTGCATCGGCCGCATCGTCTGTCGGGTGGTGGCGTGCGTGCCGCCCTGGGAGATCGATCCCACCTGCACGACCACCAACGCCCAGGACAACTCGACGGCCGAACAGAACGCCGCCTGTTGGACCACAGCGTTCCCGACGCCGAACCCGGGTCCGTGTGCCTCCCCCCTCACCAACTGTCAGGTGGTGGGGATGGCGGCGAGCTCCGACGGGGCTGGCTACGGCATGGTCACGTCGTTCGGTCGGATGCTGGCCTACGGGGATTTCCCATCGGATGGCGACGAGTCGGGAGCGTCCCTGGCCAAGCCCATGGTGGGGATCGCTCCGCGCCGCTCCGGTGGCTACTACCTGGTGGCCAGCGACGGAGGCATCTTCACGTTCGGCGGGGCACCGTTCTACGGGTCGATGGGCGGCCAGCACCTCAACCAACCCATGGTGGGCATGGCCGCCACCCCCTCGGGCAACGGCTACTGGACGGTGGCCACCGACGGAGGCATCTTCACCTTCGGCGATGCCCAGTTCTACGGGTCGATGGGCGGCCAGCACCTCAACCAACCCATCGTGGGCATGGCCGCCACCCCGTCGGGCCGGGGGTACTGGTGTGTGGCCACCGACGGAGGCATCTTCACCTTCGGCGATGCCCAGTTCTACGGGTCGATGGGCGGCCAGCACCTCAACCAACCCATCGTGGGCATGGCCGCTACCCCGTCGGGTCGGGGGTACTGGTGTGTGGCCTCCGACGGCGGGATCTTCTCGTTCGGGGACGCCCAGTTCTACGGGTCGATGGGCGGCCAGCACCTCAATCAACCCATCGCCTCGATGGCGTCGCCCCCCACCAACCAGGGGTACTGGCTGGTGGCACGGGACGGTGGGATCTTCACGTTCAATACGCCGTTCTATGGATCGGCGGCGTCGTGACCCCATGGGCGGTAGCCAACCTTCGGGCACCACGTGCGGCCGGAGGGGTGGTCACTCCTACTCGCAACCGACACCGATTGGGAAGGATCCGATGAGCGTCTGCATCTTGTTGGTGTGTGCCGTGGTCGGCGTAGCCGCGGCCGTTCGTTCGACGTGGTCGCCGTGCGGTCTGTCCATGCTCTCCACGATCACGCCACTCAGCGAGAGGGCGAGGGGCCACTCCTACCGGGCCACGTCGGCGTGGTTCGTGGCCGGTGCCACGGCGGGCGGCGTGAGCCTCGGCCTCGCCATGGCCGGACTGTCCGCAGTGGTACGGAGCTTCCATCCCGGTGCGGTAGTGGTCGGTGCCCTCGCCCTGGCCGCCAGCCTGGTGGCGGCGGTCTCCGACTCCGGTCTCGCCGGCGTACGGCTGCCTTACCACCGCCGTCAGGTCAACGAGCGCTGGCTCGACCACTTTCGCCCGTCGATCTACGGCCTCGGGTTCGGTTGGCAGATCGGGACCGGCGTGGCCACGTACATCACGTCAGCCGGGGTCTATCTGATGGTCGTGCTCGGCGCGCTGGCCGGTCACCCTCTGGCCGCCTTGGGCGTGGGGACCGGCTTCGGGTTGCTCCGGGGGACCGCCGTCCTCCTCACGCGCCGCCTGACCGATCCCTCGTTGCTCCGGGAATTCCACCGCCGGTTCCTCGCCATCGGCCCCCGGGTGGGTCGGGTGTTGGTCGGGGTCGAAGTGGGCGGTGCCGTCGTGATCACGCTGCGTCTTGGCTCGCTGTCCCCGGCCGGTGTGATTATCCCCGTCGTGGCCGTCGCTGTGGCTGTCGCCGTCGCTGCCGCGGCATCGGCCGCCCGACGCCACACCCTGGGATCACCTCGGCCGGGCCCGTCGCGTCCGCGGCCGTCGGACGCAGTGGCCGAACCGGCCATGGCCTCGGAGTGAACTAACCGGAGGTGGGGGAGGCTGCCACTGGCCTTTCAGTCCTCGTCCGTCACTCCCGATGAGGGGATGGAGGGGACAGGCACCGGTGTGGGCCCGTCATCGATGGTCTCTGCTGATCCCGGATCCAACGATCCCGTCGGTGCCGGGGCGGCACCGTCCGCGATGCCGTGCCGCCACCGCTGGAGGGGGCCGATTCGGCTGACGAGCAGGATGATTCCGACTACGGCCAGGGCCACGCCCGCCCACTGGACGAGGAGGGAGCCCAGGTGACCGTCCTCCCCCAACCAGAGATGTTCGTCGAGGAACCGCTCGATACCCCAGAGCACCATCCCCACACCGAGGACGATGCCCGCCGGGGGCAGAGGGATCGAATCCGATTTGCCGGTGACGCCGGAGTCGAGGCTGGAGCCTGGTTCGGCGTCACCAGCCACCTCGCCGTCATCAGCAGCGCCGGGGTCGGCGCCGAAGTCGACGTCGGCGAGGGCCGGAACCGGTTGTGGCGCCGGTTGTGGGGCTGCATTGCGCAGCCATCGCTCGACCAGCAACAGGATGCCGAAGATCGTGAAGTCCTCGATGGCTTGGAAGATGGGTACCGGTAGCCGCCTGCCCGCCTGCCCGGCGTAGTACATCCCGAACCACTGGTTGGTGGGGTGACCGCCACCGGCCACCATGAGTTGCGGGCCGAGGAGGCGCCCGATACCCCAACAGGCCATCAGAACCGGGGCCATCAGATCGGCGAACCGGAGGCCGGGGAGTTCGGGGCACCGGCGACGGGTGCTGACGATAGCCACCGGCACGGCGAACAGGAGTCCGCCGAAGGACGACAGGCCACCCTGCCAGATGGCGAAGATCTGGCCGGGGTGGGCGGAGTAGTAGGAGAGATTGGACACCACATGGAGGGCGCGTGCGCCCACGATGGCGGCAACGATGACCCAGACGAACATTCCCGTCACCCACTGCCAGGGATAGCCGGCTCGGCGTAGTCGACGTTCGGTGTAGCGGAGGCCGAACCAGAAGGTGAGTGCCAGTCCGATGCCATAGGTGTGGACCTCGAGGAACCACACGTGGAACGCGACGGGGATCGGTCTCATGGCGAGGGCGGTGTCATGGTCGAAGGGTGCCTGATCGGAGACGCAGTCGGCACTTCCAGTATGCCCCAGGCGACCGTTAGGGTGGCACCGGGCCCACCAACGGGGCAGGGCCGGCGCCACCAGATGGGGGAACCATGCGAGACCTAGCCGGCACTGTGGCCATCGTCACCGGCGGAGGATCGGGGATCGGCCTGGCCACCGCCACCCGATTGGCCGGGATGGGCGTGTCGGTGGCTGTCGTCGATCGGGACCTGGCCTCGGCCGAGGAGGCCGCTTCCGCCATCGGGGGGATCGCCCTGCAGGCGGATGTGGGCCTCCCCGAGGTGTGGCCCGGCATCGTCGTTGAGGTCACCGAACGCCTCGGTGGAATCGACCTCGCCCATCTGAATGCCGGAGTGATGACCGGCGAGGCCGACATCACGGCGCTGAGCGACGATGCCTACCGGAGGGTCCTCTCGGTGAACGTGGACGGCGTGGTCTTCGGCCTGCGTTCGTTGGTCCCCGCCTTGGCCGCCCGAGGCGGCGGTGCCATAGTCGTAACCGCTTCTCTGGCCGGCCTCATCGGCTTCTCGCCCGACCCGATCTACTGTCTGACCAAGCATGCGGTGGTGGGCCTGGTTCGTTCGGTCGTGCCCCAGTTGACCGACCAGAACATCACCATCAACGCCGTCTGCCCCAGCATCGTCGATACGCCCCTCATCGGGGAAAGTCGCGGCCTGCTCGAGGCCAGCGGGTTCCCGCTCATTGATCCGGACACGGTCTCGGCCGCTGTGGTCGAATGTCTGGCCGGCGACGAGACCGGGGATGCCATGGTCGTCCAGGCCGGTCGGGAGCCGCTGCCCTACCGGTTCGCCCGGCCTCCTGGGCCCCGAGCCGGAGGGACCGTGGGTCAGCTACCGCCCGAGGAGTTCACCGCCCACGATCAGGGATGAATCGGGTCGCTCCCGATAGCCCCACCGTTTGGGAAAGCGTGAGGCGTTGGGAAGTCGGCTCAGCCGACGCGGCCGGCGCCGACGAAGTTGCCACTCGTGCGCACTCCGGTTTCCCACACCACGGCACCGGTGAAGGGGGCCTCGATCATGGTGCCGCCACCGAGGTACATGGCGACGTGCTCCGAACCACCGGGACCGTAGAAGAGCAGGTCACCGGCTTGGATGTCGGCCAGCGGGATGTGGGTGGTGGCCGCGTACTGAGCCCCTGACGTCCGAGGGAGGGAGATTCCGGCCTGGGCGAACGACCATTGGACGAGGCCCGAGCAGTCGAAGCCGACCCCGGGCGTCTCGCCACCCCATACGTACGGAACGCGGAGCTGACTCTCGGCGGCCTGGATGGCCCCACCGATGCCGGCGGGCACCGGTGGCGGCGGGGAGGTCGGCACGGCCGTGGCGGCCGCCGCACTACCGCCGGAACTCCCGTGGGTGGTCTGCGCCACCGTCTGCGCGGCAGCCTGAGCCTTCTGGGCCTGTGCCACCTTGGTGTTGAACGCGGCGGCAGCGGCTGCCTTCGCCTGTGCGGCCGCCGCCTGCTGCTGGGCGATCACGTCGGCCTGGATCTTGGCGTTGACGCTGTTGAGCGTGCTCTTGTACTGCGAATCGAGCTGCTGGGCCGAGTTCTCCGAGCTCTGCAGGGTGTTGCGGGTGGTGGTGGCCGAAGCCTGCTGCTGTTGGAGCGCGGCCTGGGTGGCCTGGAGCTGAGCCTGGGCGGTGTGCAGGTTGTCGATGGTGGTCGTCACGTTGCCGGTGGCGATGGACGAGTACTCCGAACGGATGCCGCTCGTGTTGGGGTTCGACGAGAACATCTGGGTGACCTGGTTGCTCGTCCCGCTGCTCGTGTAGTCACTGATGGCCTGGGTCCGGAGCTGACTTTGGTCCTTGCTCACCTCGGCCTGATCCTTCGCCTCCTGTTGCTGGTTGGCGGCGATCTGGCCCTGCAGCTGGGAGAGGTGGTAGTCGGCCGCCTGCACCTGTCCGGTCAGTGACTGCTCTTGGGACTGGATGGCCTGGAGCTTCGACGTCACCGCCGCCGCCTCGGCCTTGTCGCTCGAAAGTTGATCGGCGCCAGCGGGTCGGGCGGAGGAAATCACCGCAGAGGTGACCCCTAGTAAGGCTGCCAGTGCGAGTACCGTTAACACCCGTTTGCGAGGTGGTTTCCGGAGGGCAGAGGACGCACGTGGCTCAGACGTCGAGTACTGCTCGGCGTGAGTCATATCGCCCTACTGTCTAGCCCACCCGAGGGGTCACCACAAGGTACCCCCGCCGAAGTAACCCTCTCACCAGGTCTTATGGTGGACAACGGTGGGACTGCTGGGGCAACGGTCGAAGGGGCAACTGTCGTTGTCGTGCTGCGTTCGGTCTCGGAGAGACCGCTCGTAGTGACCGTCGAACACCGGCACGGTAGGGTCAAGAGTCATGGGCGAACTCATTGAATTCCCAAGTAATGGGACCACCGGTAAGGGCTATATCGCCGCTCCGGAGTCTGGCCCGGAATCCACGGCGGGAATCATCGTGCTCCAGGAGTGGTGGGGTCTGGTGGACCAGATCACCCGGACCTGCGACCGCTTTGCTGAGGCCGGGTTCACCGCCCTCGCTCCGGACCTCTACCACGGGACCACGGTGCCACTGACCGAGCCCGATGAAGCGGGAAAGCAGATGATGGCCCTGTCCATGGACACCGCAGCGAAGGATCTCAGCGGTGCCGTCGACGAGCTGCAGCGCCGGACCGGCCGCACCCAGGTGGGCGTTATCGGTTTCTGCATGGGCGGCGGGCTGGCCCTGGTGCTGGCCACGCAGCGCCCCGACGCCGTGAAGGCGGTGGTGCCCGCGTACGGTCTCATCCCCTGGCCCGACGCGCAGCCCGACTTCGCCGAGCTCGATGCCGCCGTGCTCGGCCACGCGGCCGGCCAGGACGACTACTTCACACCCGAGGCGGCCCGGGAGCTCGAGGCGCAGCTGAAGTCACTGGGCAAGGACGTGTCGTTCCACCACTACCCGGATGCGGGCCATGCCTTCTTCAATGAGGACCGCCCCGAGGTCCATGACGAGGAGGCGGCCGGGCTCTTGTGGGACCGTTCGATCGCCTTCTTCCGGGACACCCTGGGCTGAGCAGGACGTGGCACCCGCCGGCCTGGTCGAGAAGTACCTGACGCTGGGTCTGCGCCTGGGCCGTCACATCGACGGTCTGGTGGACGCCTACTACGGGCCGGCCGAACAGGCGGCCGCGGTCCGAGCAGAGCCGGTCCCCGCACCTGACCGACTGGTTGGTGAAGCCCGTTCACTCGTAGCCGCCATCGACGCCGGACAGCCGCTCGATCCTGCCGCTGCCAGTCCCGGCCACGAGGACGGTGCTGCCCCGGCTCGACGCCACTGGCTACGGGCCCAGGTGGTCGGTCTGCTCACAACGGCACGAAAGGTGGCCGGTGAGTCCATCGCCTACGCCGATGAGGTCGAGGCCTCCTACGGTGTCCGTCCCACCCGGGTGCCCGAAGACGTTCTCCTCGAGGCCCACCGCCGGCTCGACGAGGTCCTTCCCGGAAGCGGCCCGCTGGCTGAGCGACTGGTGGCCTGGAGGGAGTCGCATGCTGTGCCGGTGGACCGTCTCCGGCCGGCCATCGATTCCCTGGCCGAGGACCTGCGAGATCGGACACGTCAGCTGTTCGGACTGCCCGACGGCGAACGGGTCGACTTCGAGCTGGTGGCGAACGAACCGTGGTCCGGGTTCAACTACTACCTCGGCGACCTGCACAGCCGGGTGGCGATCAACACCGATCTGCCCGTGCTCTCGACGAGCCTGGCCCACCTGGTGGCCCACGAGGCCTATCCCGGCCACCACACCGAGCACACCCGCAAAGAGGTCGGCCTGGTCCGGCGGCGCCGGTGGTGGGAGGAGTCGATCTTCCTCGTCGGGACGCCTCAATGCCTGCTGGCCGAGGGACTGGCCGACCTGGGCCTGGAGGTGGTCATGGGCCGTCGGCCCGAGGCCACGGTGGCCGAGCACCTGAAGCCGCTCGGCATCCGGTATGACGCCGAGGTGGTGGCGTCGGTCGCCGAGGCCGGAGAAGCGCTCGGAGCCGTTCGTCAGAACGCCGCCTTCCGACTGCACGAGGACGGTGCCGACCCCGAGACGGTAAGCGCTGAAGTGGCCCGCTGGGGACTCCTCTCGCCCGACCGCGCCGCCAAGGCCGTCGAGTTCCTGGTCCATCCGACATGGCGGGCCTACCTCACGTGCTACGTCGAAGGACTACCGCTCTGCCGTGAGTTCGTGGGCGGCGATCCCGCCCGATTCGAGCGCCTGTTGTCCGAGCAGCTGACACCGGACGCACTCAGCGAGCAGATCCTCGCCGACCGGGCCACGGCCACCTCGGCCTCCAGTGCTCCGCCGGTCTGATCGGACCGATGGCCACGGCCAGCACCCCGACCGCTCCGCCCGATGAAACGCACGGGGCCGGCCCGGTCCCTTCGGAGGTGGGCGGACTCGAGGTGGCCATGGACGCCGCGGCCGCCTGCTACATGCGTCTGGGTGTGGCCAGGACCACCGCCACCGACATCGCCCGGGAGGCGGGAATATCCCGGGCCACCCTCTACCGACGGTACGGAAGCCACCAGGCCATCTTCTTGGCCGTACTGACCCGGGAGTCCGAGGTGATGTCGAACGACGCCCGGTCCCACCTCGACGCCCTGGCCCTGACCGACCCCGCCCAGCGGACCCTGGAGGGGATGATGTTCGCCATCGACCAGATCCGCAGCCGACCGGTCCACGCCGCGGTGTTCGGAGGTGAGTCGGCCGCATGGGCGGCGGGCCAGGCCATCCGCATGGAGGCGCTGCGCCGCATCGGGGAGTCCGGGGTGAGACCGCTGGTGGCCCCGGCCCTCGCCGAGGGGTCGCTCTCCGCGCAGGACGTCGAGGACCTGGTCGACTGGATCCTGCGCATCCTCATCTCCTACGCCGCCGTTCCCGGTCACGGCGACCGGTCTGCTGACCAGATCCGCCGCCAGCTCACCTCGTGGTTCCTTCCCGCCTTCCAGGTGCGGGTCGGACGGGGCTGACGAGGGGCGGCGCGGAGGTTCCGATCTCGGGCGGTGACCGTGTCGTGACGCTCCCCCGATTGCACGCCCGTGAGACACTAAGGTCGGAGTGTCTCACGGGCGCCCGCCGGCGGGCCGGAGGACGCCACCGAGCGCTGGGAATGAAGTCCACGGAGTCGGTGCAGTCACCGCACCACGACCAAGGGGGAAGTGTCATGACGACGATGCGGGCTGTCCAGGTCACGGAGAACGGGCCACCGGGGGAGGTACTGGCCGTCCGGGAGGTCGACCGTCCCGAGCCCGAGGCCGGCGAGGTCCGCATCAAGGTGGGCGCGGCCTCCCTCAACTTCAACGACATCGACCGCTGCCTCGGCAAACTGGTCTCGGTCCCGACACCGCCGCCCTATACCCTGGGCATGGATGTCTGCGGGGTCGTCGATGCCGTGGGAACGGGCGCCGAACAGTGGTTGGGCCAGCGGGTGGTGGCGATCACCAAGACCGCGCTCGGCGGCATCGCCGACTACGCCATCGCCCCGGCCGTCTCGGTATTCGAAGCTCCAGCCCAGCTCGACGACGCCGAAGCCACGGCCTTTCTGCTCACCTTCCAGACCTCCCACCTGGCGCTGTTCAAGCGGGGCCGACTGAGCGCCGGTGAGACCCTGGTGGTCCACTCGGCGGCCAGCGGCCTGGGCACCGCCGGCATCCAGCTGGGCAAGGCCAAGGGGGCCCGGGTGATCGCCGTGGCCGGCGGTGCCAAGAAGGTCGAACTCTGCCGATCCCTCGGCGCCGACCTGGTCGTGGACCACCGGGAGGAGGACTTTGTCGAGGCCGTCCTGGGTGCCACCGACGATGCCGGGGCCGATGTCGTCTTCGACCTCACCGGTGGCGACTTCGTGGAGCGGTCGTGGCGGTGCACGGCCCACGGGGGTCGCTACCTGGCCGTGGGATTCGCCGACGACGACGAGAACGGCATGACGGGTAGGCCACTGCGCATGGCCTGCATCGGCAACATCGACATCGTCGCCGTCATGGTGGCCTGGGCCGACGAGGTCGATCCGGGCATGAGGCGGTTCGGTTTCAATCCCTTCGGCCGGGACGTGGCCGACGAGATCCACGCCGACCTGTTGGCCATGGTGGCCGACGGAGCCATCCGGCCTTCCATCGGACGCCGGGTGTCGATGGACGAGGCCGGCGAGGCGCTCGACCGGCACCACCAGCGCCAATCACTGGGTCGGACCGTGGTCATGGTGGGCGGGTGAGCCCGCAGCCGGCGTCGGAGGCCGCCGCCGCCGAGTTCACCTGGCGGGACTCCGAGTTGTCCAGCCCTCCTCTGAAGGCCCTCAACGCCGTGGGGAACGCCGTGAAGCGTCTGGGCCGAGACGTACCCTCCCTCTCCCCGGCCGCCGTGGTCAAGGCCGCCACCAAACAGGCGGGATGGGATGATCTCGGATCGGACTCCTACCGGGAACCGCTCGAGGTGTACCTCGCCGCCTGCGAGTCCGAAGCCGACCTCACGACGTTCGGTCGCATCCTGGTCACCAAGATGCTGAGCGCCGCTCTCGTCAACCGCATCGAGCTCCACCGGTGGGCGGTGGAGCACCCGGGCATCGAACGAGAGACCATCGACAGCCCGTGGATCATCGTCGGCCTCCCACGGACCGGCACCAGCCTGCTCTCCAACCTGTTGGGCCTCGATCCCATGGCCCGGCCCCTTCGCCAGTGGGAGGCGGCCCACCTCATCCCACCCCCGACCCTGGAGGGGGCCGACGAGGACCCCCGAATCGCCAAGACCGCCAAGGAGCTCGACGGTCTGATGAAGCTGAACCCGCCCCTCCGGGCCATGCATCCCTTCGGGGCCACGCTGGCCCAGGAGTGCGTCTCCTTGTTCATGTACGACGTCCGGACCCTGGCCCTCGAGACCCAGGCCCACGTGCCCACGTACGCCCGCTGGTTGGAGCACGCCGACATGGCGCCGGCGTACTCGCAGCACAAACTCGCCCTCCAGGCCCTGCAGTCGGTCCAACCCACCGAGCGGTGGATCCTCAAGACGCCGAACCACCTCTGGCACCTGGAGGCCCTGTTGGCCGCCTACCCCGACGCCCGCATCATCTGGACCCACCGGGACCCGGGTCCGGTCGTCACCTCGCTGGCCAGCCTGGCCAATGCGGGACAACGCCCGCTGACCTCACGGGCCGATCCCCGCCCGACGGCCGAGGAGTGGAAGCGCAAGTGTGTCTTCGCCCTCGGCTCGGCGCTCGCTTACGACGAGAAGGCCGGGGACGGCTGGTGCCAGCACCTGGCCTACGACGCCCTCCTCGACGATCCTCTGGGTGCGGTACGCACGCTCTACGGCCACTTCGGCGACGAGGTCAGCGACCTGCACGCCCGACGCATGGAGGCGTTCCTCGAACAGCGGCCCCAGGATGCGTTCGGCCGCCACCGCTACGACCCCGCCGACTTCGGATGGACCTATGCGGGGCTGGCTGAGGAGTTCGCTGAGTACACCTCCCGCTACCACGTGACGCCCGAGACCCGCTGAGGGCCCTCCGGCCCAACCATTTGGGTGACCGCCCCATGGGGTCGTAGCCTGTCTGCATGTCTGAACGCTCCCGCAGTCTGCCCCGTCGCTCGTGCATGTCGTCCCCAGGTTCGAACGAGCGCTTCTTGGCCAAGGCCCCGACCGTGCCCGCCGACATGAGCTTCCTCGATCTGGAGGACTCGGTGGCCCCGCTGGAGAAAGAGGCCGCGAGGGCCAAGGTGGCCGACGCCATCAAGAACCTGGCCTGGGATGACCGGGTCCTCTGTGTGCGCATCAACGCCTGGGACACCGAGTGGACCTACGGCGATGTGATCGACGTCGTGTCCAACGCCGGTGAGCGCCTCGACGAGGTCATGTTGCCCAAGGTGCAGACGGCCGCCGAGGTCGTGGCCCTCGACCTCCTACTCACCCAGGTGGAGAAGAAATGCGGCCTGCCGGTCGGCCACATCGGGATCGAGGCCCAGATCGAGACCACGGGTGGGCTCATCAACGTCGAGGAGATCTGTGCGGCCTCGCCCCGGTTGGAGACCATCATCTTCGGGCCGGCCGACTTCGCCGCCTCCATGGAGATGCCGGTGCTCACCGGCGGGGTGTCCATCCCCGAATACCCCGGTGACCACTTCAACTATGTGTTCTCGAAGATCCTGATGGCCGGACGGGCCAACGGGCTCCAGGTCATCGACGGTCCGTTCCTCAAGATCCGTGAGCTCGACAGCCTCCGGGAGTTCTCCCAGCGCACCCGGGTGCTCGGCTACGACGGCAAGTGGGCCCTCACGCCCGATCAGGTCGGGGTACTGAACGAGGTGTACTCACCCACCCAAGAGCAGTTCGACAAGGCGTGGGACATCCTCGACGCCTACCGCACGGCCACCGAAGACGATCGCACCGGAGCGGTGATGTTCGGGGACGAGATGATCGACGAGGCCTCCCGCAAGATGGCCACCAAGTTCGTCACCCGCGGGGAGCGGGCCGGTCTGTCGCGGTCGACGGGCTGACCTCCGCCCCGGCCCTCAACGACCGGCGTCGGAGACCAGGCGTCGGGCGATGACCTTGAGGGCCAGGGTTTCGTCGGCGCCTTCGAAGATGGACAGGACCCGGGCATCGACGAAGTACCGGCTGACCGGGAACTCCTCGGCATAGCCCATGCCGCCGTGGATCTGGAGCGCCTCACGGGTGACCCACTCGGCGGCCCGGCACACGTAGGCCTTGATCATGGAGGCTTCAAGGGTCCCTTCACCCTTGGCCATCAGGCGGGCCACGTCGTAAGAGAACTGGCGGGCCGCCTGGATGAGCACGGCCATCCGGGCCAGCTTGGCCCGGGTCAACTGGTAGTCGAGAATGGGCTCGCCGAACACCACCCGATTGCCCGCGTAGTCGAGCGCGGCCTCGTAGGCCGCCTGCATGACCCCGATGGCCCGGGCCGCCGTCTGGAGTCGACCGTTCTCGAAGCCCTGCATCTGCAGGTAGAAACCCCGCCCCAGACCGGCTTCCCCCCCGACCAGGTTGGCGTCGGGGACGAACCAGTTCTCGAAGGCGACCTCGTAAGAGTGCATGCCGCGATAGCCCAAGGTGTCGATGGCTCGACCCTCCATGCGCCCCGCCGAACCCGCCGGTCGCCCACCGGATCCGGCCTCCTGGGTGAAGAGGAAGCCATGGCCCTCTGCTTGCGGCTTCTCCACGAGGAAGAGGGACAGACCGCGGTGGGCCTTGGCCCGGTCGGGATCGGTCCGGGCGAGCAGCATGAGCACGTCGGCTCGGGCCGCGAAGGTGCACCACGTCTTCACGCCGTTGATCAGCCATCCCCCCTCGGTGGGCACCGCTGAGGTGACCACACCGGCCACGTCGGACCCGAAGTCGGGCTCGGTGACCGCCACCGCCCCCATCACCTCGGCGGTGGCCAGCTTGGGCAGCCAGTACTGCTTCTGGTCCTCGGTGCCGCCGTGGACCAGCGCCCGGGTCAGGATCTCGGGTCGGGTGATGAGGGACCCGCCGGCGCCGAGCGATCCCCAGGACAGCTCCTCGGTCGCCACCACCATGCCCAGGTAGTCGGCCTCGCCGCCGCTGGCGAAGCCGCCGAACTCCTCGGGCACCGACATCCCGAAGCCACCCATTTCGGCCATGCCGGTGATGATCTCCTCGGGGATATCGGTGTTGGCCCGGTGGATGTGCTCGGCCCGGGGCCGGATCTGCTCGTCGGCGAACCGGTGGAAGGTCTCCCGGACCAACTCGAAGTCGGCATCGAGGTGACGTTGGCCGGGGCGATCGGCCAGGGAAGCCAGAAAGGCCGGGTCCCGGAAGGTGGCGACGAACACCTCGGCCGGCGCCATCCATCCGGACGACACACCCCACTGGGAGGCCCGTCCGATCAGCCGGGTGGCCAGGTCGGCCAGGGCGTCGGCGGCGAAGGCGCAGGCGATGGCGGCCTCGGTCTCGCCGTGGGTCCCGTAGACGAGGAGCGCCTCGGCTGTTCGCACCGCGGCGGCGGCATGGGCGATGTCATAGGCCAGGACCTGGGCGGCGTCGGGTCCGCCCTCCGCCACCAGGGCCGCGACCCCGGCGTCGACTACCGATTGGGCGAGGGCCAGCGCGTCAGCTGCGGCCCGCAGGTCAGGGGCGGGAACGGGGTCGGAAGTCACCGGCCAAGCGTACCGGCCCGGCGCTCGGCACCCTCAACCGACCCGCCCGTCCGGACTGGCGGCCGCAGCCCTCGGTCCGGTTCCTGCTCAGGCCGGCGGGTTGATGTACTTGTAGTTGCAGTTGTACCCGTGGGTGCTGCCGGTCGCCGGGGGATCGTCGGCCCGGACGAACTGGCCGTTGACGACCTTGGCGATCAGATAGCAGTTGCCGACCTGCTTGGTCACCGGGTTGTTCGGGGCCACGATGTGGTTCCCGTCGAAGGTGGTGATCTTGGACAGGGCCTGCAGCTCAGACCCCCGGCTGGGGTTGGCGCCGGCGTTCTTCAACGCCTGGGCGAACAACTCGGTCGAGAGCCACCCGTACAGCGTGTAGAGGTCCGTCTTGAACCCGGGCGAGGCCACGTTGACCCAGTGCAGGAAGGTGGCGACGGCCGGGACCGTCTTCGCGTCCTGACCGAGGTAGAGCGACGTGTTCTGCTCCAGGTAGTCCCCGTTGACGGCGGCCGCACCTCCGGAGTCCTTGGCCAGGGCATCGGTGTAGGTGGCGGCGCCGAGGACCACGACGGGGTGGAAGTTCTGCTGGGTGAGGTCCTTCAGGAACGACGCCGCGTAGCTCTCGGCCATGGAGTCCATGAAGACGATCTTGACGCCCTTGTTCTTCATGGCGATGACGTTCTGGGTGAAGTCGGTCGTGGCCACCGTGTAGGTCGGCTCGTAGACGACCTTGTAGCCGACCTTCTCCATGGCGTACTTCTCACCGGCCCAGTCGGCCTCCGAAGACGGGAGCCCGGCGACCATGGCGCCGACGGCGGTGACGTCCTTTGGATACTGCTTCTTGATGAACTGCAGCGGGCCCTCTTCCCATCCGCCGTTGAGCGGTACGGCGCTGAAGACGTTGGGCAGCTTGTTGGTGGTGGGATCGAGCACCACCGAGACGTCGGGCACACCCGGGTTGGCCTTCAGGAGGGTTCCGCCGAAGCTGTCCTCCAGGGAGAAGTTGCCGACCATGGCGAAGTCGTTCTCGATGGCGTTCTGCGTGGCCTGCTTGTTGCCAGCGCCTCCGAACTGGTCATCGAAGTCGGTGAGGACCAGCTTCCGGCCGTTGATGCCACCGGTCGAGTTCACGTAGTCGGCATAGGCCTGAGAGCCGACGTCGGCCCCTTTGAACAGGCCGATCGACAGTGTCGACACATTGCCCAGCTTGACCTCGGTCTTGGTGATTCCGGTGTGGTCCTGGAAGGCGCTAGAGGGGATCGTCGAGCTGGTCGATGCCGAGGCCACGCCGCCGACGGTGACGAGTACGGCCGACGTGGCCACGACCACCGCCAATCCCACCACGACCATCCGAGACTTCAGCGAAGTAGATCTCACCGTTCGGTTTCCCCTAGCTATTCCTGGCTATTGGCCAGTTCTCCGCGCCCGCACTAGCCCCCATGGCCCCGTGTCAGACGAGCGAGTGGCCGACTCTACGCCACGCAGTCGCCGAATTGCCGTGCAGGGGGCAATTTGGCCTCCTACATGGGGTGATGCGGTGATCGACGGGGAGTGGCCCGGCAGATCTCCAGGGTGGACCCAGTGTGAGTGGGTCCGATCAATGGGGACATGTGAGGGTCGGATACTGGGCAATTGCCGGATGTGAGACTTAGCAATTGGTGCGTCTCAGGCGCCTCGGGCAGCCCGGTGGCCCGAAGCCGGTCAGGCGCGCTATTCAGGCCGACGGGGCCTGGGCGACCACGGTGACGAGGGGGGGCAGCACGACCGGGTCGTCCCCCGGGTCGGCCTCGGTCAGGATCCTCAGGTAGTCGGCCACGGGGCCAGGACCGGCGCCGGCCGGTGCCTCAGCCCACGCATCGACGGTGACCAACCCGGCATCCCGGGCGAGGGACGGGAGCAGCGCACCGATGTCGGGATGACGGGCCGAGGGCATCGAGAAGGGTTCGCCGTTGATCCGGCCGGCTGACGTGATCGGCTCCTGGGCCACCACCCACCCACCGGGCCGGACGGCCGCCGCCATGCGGGCCAGCACCACACTCGGGTCGACCACATGGAGGAGGAGGAAGCGGCAGAAGGCCAGGTCTACGAGTTCAGGCAGGCGAAGGTCCTCACCCGACTGGGTGATGGCGAGTACCTGGCTGTGGGCCGCCGCCGCCTCGGCCACCTCATCGCGGGCCATGGGGTCACTGTCCACCGCGTAGACCCGCCCGTCGCGGCCGACCACCTCGGCCAACGCCACCGAGACATCTCCGCCCCCGGCGCCGATGTCGGCACAGGTCCAACCGGGTCCGATGCCCAGTCGCTCGAGTGCGGTGGCCAGCGGTCGTCGGTAGACGTCGTCTCTGAGCCCCCTGAACTCCATGGACGCAGGCTACCGGTCCCGCCGAGGCCACCCTGGTGTGTCGGGCACCCTGACCGGCAGCCCCGCCGGGTGGCCCGACCGAACGTGGGATCCGTTCCGTACCGTGTCGGTCCCGACAGCCGGTAACCTCGTCTTCCGTGCGAGTCACCATGATGCTGTGCGATGCGGCCCAGGTCTCCGACGGCAAGCTGTACGTGTTGGGAGGGGGTTGGAGCATGACCGGCCCCGACCCGGTCCCGTCGGCCATCGCCCTCAAAATCGACGTGGGCTGGCACGAGGCCGAGGCCGCGCACCACTGGGAGCTATTCCTCGAGGACGCGGACGGCCGCCCGGTGCTCGTCGAGACCCCCGAGGGTGAGCATCCCGTCGAGGTGCGCGGCGAGTTCACCGTGGGCCGTCCTCCGGGCATCCCTGAGGGATCCCCGATCGACGTGGCCCTGGCCGTGAATCTCGGGCCCCTCCCACTCACTCCGGGGACCCGGTACACGTGGCGTATGGCAATCGACGGCGAGTCTCAGACCGACTGGGTGCTGGGCTTCACCACCCGACCCACCCTCGTCCGGGACTGAGCCGGTGACTACGTTCGACCGGCCCTTCGGCCGCGACTTCGAGGACTTCGAGCCCGGTGACATCTACCGCCACTGGCCGGGAAAGACGATCACCGAGGCTGACGATCACCTGTTCTGCATGATCACCATGAACCACCATCCGTTGCACACCAACGCATGGTTCGCCGAGCACGAGTCGGTTCAGGGGAAGAATGTCGTAGTGGGAAATCTGGTCTACTCCTTGGTGCTCGGGATGAGCGTGCCCGACGTCAGCGGGGCGGCCATCGCCAACCTGGAAGTGGAGTCCCTCCTCCACCGGGCCCCGACCTTCCACGGCGACACCATCTACGCCGAGACCAAGGTCATCGAGAAGGTCGAGTCCAGGTCCCGGGACGATCGCGGGGTCGTGACAGTCGAGACCAAGGGGTTCAACCAACGCGGCGAAGAAGTGTGCTTCTTCCGACGCAAGGTCATGGTCTGGAAGCGGGCCGCGGCGCCGGAGCGTCGACGGCCCTACGAGGGCGACGTCTGGAGTTGAACCCTCTCGGGGGTGGGCCGTGGGACGCCGCTTGAAGATGGTCGGGCCCACCACGCCGGCCCCTGGTGACAACAGACCGCTCCGTGATCGGCGCCAGCTCGAGTCGCTCGGCCGTGTCATCGACGGATGGGGGACCGAGCTCGGAGGGGACTCGAGGAGGCCCGAGCTCCCCTGGCGGTCGAGTCGGGACCCGTGGGCCGTACTGGTCAGCGAGGTCATGGCCCAGCAGACCCAACTGGCCCGAGTGATCCCGGCGTACCGGGCCTTCCTGGACCGCTTTCCGACGCCAGCGGCGTGCGCCGAGGCCCCGGTGGGAGACGTGCTCCGCCTGTGGCGGGGACTGGGATACAACCGGCGCGCCCAGAACCTCCACCGCGCCGCCCAAGCCGTGGTCGCTGAGCACGGCGGTCGTCTCCCCACCGATCTGGAGGGCCTGCTCGCCCTTCCCGGGGTGGGGGCCTACACGGCGCGGGCGGTGCTGGCCTTCGCCTTCGAGCAGGACGTCGGCGTAGTGGACACGAATGTCGGACGGGTGCTGGCTCGTGCCGTGGCCGGTCGACCCGTCGGCACCGCCGAGGCCCAGCGCCTGGTGGACGCCATGGTGCCTCCCGGCCGCGGATGGGGATTCGGCCAGGCCCTCCTCGATCTCGGGGCGGGGACCTGTGTGGCCCGGACGCCGCGGTGTCGTGAGTGCCCTGTCCGGCGGCGCTGCCGGTGGGCCGCCTCCGGCCGGATCGGTCCGGATCCGGCGGTGGGGTCGGCCGGGGTCTCAGTGCCTCAGAGCCGGTTCGACGGCTCGGACCGACAGGGCCGAGGACGGCTGGTCGAAGCCCTCCGACACGGCCCGGTGGCTACCGACGATCTGGCATCGGTGGTGGGTTGGATCAACCAGCCCGAGCGGCTGGAGGCGATGGTGGCGGGGCTCGTGGCCGAGGGGATGGTGGTCCGGAGGGCTGGAGGATCCGTGCACCTGCCGTGAGCGGATGCCGGCCGATGTCCCATCGGCTGGCTACGGTGTGCCGCGTCAGTTTGGGTGATCGTCCACGCGAGGGCGTGGCGACGGAGGGGAGGATCATGGGGCAACGATCGCTTCGGTCGCTGTGGATCCTGTCCGCTGGCCTAGCCGCCACGCTGGTGCCGTTGGCCGGCACCGCATCGGCGGCAGCGACGCCGATGCGAACCTCGGGGAACATGGCGTTGGGCGCCCCCACCTCGGTGCCCGAATCGGTGTTCACGGTGACGGCCCCGGCGGTGGTGGCCACCCCGGCCATTCCCAACGGACCGGTTTCCCCGACCCGTTACGACCGGGTGGCCGTCCGCCGATTCGGGTCGTCGAGCGCAACTCATGTGCTGGTCCTCGTGCCCGGAACCAACGGAGGGGCCGGGGACTTCGACATCGTGGCCCCGTACCTCGTCACCCACGTCCCCCATCTCCAGGTGTGGGCCGAGATGCGACGGGAGGGGGCCCTCCAAGACGACTCCCTCGTGCAGTCCGTACTGGCCGGGAAGGCCACCTACCAACAGGCCTTCGACTACTACCTCGGCTTTCTGTCCGATCCCTCGATCACCGACCACTACCAACCCCTCCAGGCGTCGCAGTTCACCTTCGTGCAGCAGTGGGGGATGGCCGTGGCCATGAACGACCTCAATGCGGTGATCCAAAAGGCCAGGAAGGGCGGGTCACGGACCGTCACGCTCGGTGGACATTCGCTCGGAGGCACCGAAGCTGCCGCCTACGCCGCCTGGGACTTCGCCGGCCGCGGGGGCTACCGGAACCTCAACGGTGTCATGTGCATCGACGGCTGTGCCGGGGCGCCGTTCGCCGGCCAGCAGCCGGTGACGACGGCCTCGGCCCAGGCGGCCATCGCCAAGATGGGCACGACGGGACCCTGGCTGGATCTGCTGGGTGCGGGTCTCCCGTGGGTGACCGGGGCCTTCAGTCAGGTGGGGGCCCTCGCCGCCCTGGAGGCGCCGAACGCTCCGTCGCTACTCCAGACCTTCCCGCTCCTGCCCGCTGCTTTCAAGCCGCCCCGGCCGGTCACCAACCAGGCACAGCTGGGCTACGCCTTCGACGCCTCGACCTCACCGGCGTCGCTGGCCCTGATCCATGTGCACTCGGGCCATGTTGCCTTGGCCGGCGATCCGGCCGGCTGGGTCAACCTCGGTCTCACCCCGATCCAGAATGTCGCCGATGTGTTCGCGGAAGCTCCGCTGGCCGCCGCTGACTGGTACTACCCGGAGCGGCTCTCCATCGACGCCGGTGCGGCGGCCACGCTGACCCAGAGCCCTGTCGCCACCTATCTGGGACTGCGCCTCTTCGACACCGACAAGGTGAACGTGCCGCTCTACGCATTCCAGACGTCGCTCGGTGGCACCGACAACGCGGTGGCCAACGGAGCCCGCTACTTCCAGAAGCACTCGTTGATCCCGAGGGTGACCGTGGTCAGCCGGACGTCGACCTACAGCCACCTCGACCCGCTGCTGGCCGCGCCGTCGAAGAATGCCTTCTTGCGCACGGCGGTCCCGTGGCTGAAGAGGATCGGCGCCTAGACCCGTCCCTCGAATCGGGTTTCTAGCTCGTCACGAACCGGACGATGTGGTCGTTCACCACCTGGGGTCGCTCGACGTGGAGAAAGTGCCCGGCTCCCTCGATGACCTGCAGTTCGGAGTCCGGGGCCAGGAAGTCGGTGACCGGCCCGATGATGTCGAGGCCCATGCACCCGTCGTCTGCCCCGTGCAGGTAGAGGGTGGGCTGGGGAGCGACGGTGCCGGCGGCTGCTTGAGCCGCACCGGCGTCGGGATCGTCGGGTGGTCCGGCGAACATGGCGCGGTAGTAGCCGATGGCGGCGCTGAGGCGCTCGGGCGTAGCGAGGGCCTCTTTGACCCGCGCCGCGTCCCAGGCCCCGTCGAATCCCGGTGACCAGTCGGACCACAGCCGGTCGATGAAGGCGTAGTCGTCGAGGGACACGGCGTACTCGGCCAGCGGGGTCTGGAAGAAGAACACGTACCAACTCCGGCGGAGTTGGTTGTAGGAGAAGAACCCGTCGGCCATCGAGGCCTGGGGGGCCACGGCCGCGGTCACCACCCGCCGCCACCGGTCGGGTTGAGCGGCGACGGCGCCGTAGGTGGCGAAGGCCCCCCAGTCGTGCCCGATGATCACCGCATCGTCCCGACCGCCGAGTGCCTCGTGCAGCGCACAGGCGTCGAGGGCCAGCGTCCCGGTGTCGTAGCGCCCGTCGGCGGGAACCGCTGAGGGGGCGTAGCCACGAAGAAACGGGGCCACGGCGTGGAATCCGGCCCCGGCGAGCTCGGGAAGGAGATAGCGCCAGGTGTGGGCGGTGTCGGGGAATCCGTGCAGGCAGAGGGCGAGCGGCCCGTCGGCCGGGCCGGTCTCGAAGTAGGCGAACTCGGTGCCGTTGGCAGTGATGGTGCGGTGGTCCATTCTTCGGAGGGTAGCTCCCGCCCCCGCTGCGGGGCGTGGGCGAACACGATGGTCCTACCGCCTGCGCGGAGATGGCCGAGCTGCGCCGCCGACTCCGGGTGGCCGACTAGCCTCGTCCTTCGGTGAGGATCACCTACTTCGGTGTCCGGGGCTCATGCCCGTGCTCGTCCGACCACTACCGACGCTACGGGGGGAACACCTCCTGCGTGTTGGTGGAGGTGCAGGGTGAGCCTCCCCTGATCATCGATCTGGGGACGGGCCTGCGCGCCCTCGGCAAGCAGTTGGACGCATCGCTGGCCCCCAGTGGGGCGCCGTTGCGGGCCAACGCCCTCCTGTCCCACCTGCACTACGACCACGTGCTCGGGATCCCCTTCTTCTCGCCCATGCGCCATCCCGACGCCGTCGTAGACGTCTATGGACCCGCTCAGGAAGGGGCGCTGCTCGCCGACACTCTCGCCTCCATGGTGCGGCCGCCGTTCTTCCCGGTCCACATGGCCGAGTTCGAGGGAACGTTCCGCTTCCACGATCTGGAGGGATCCGACGAGTTCGCTCTCGGGGCCGTGAAGGTCAAGGTCCGGCCGGTGGCCCACATCGGCCACACCCTCGGATTCCGGCTCGAGGTCGACGGCCAGGTCCTGGCCTATGTGTCGGACCACCAGGCCCCGGCGGACCTGTGTTCGGTCGAACCGAACATCCTCGAACTCTGCGACGGTGCCGATCTGCTCCTCCACGACGCCCAGTACACCGAGCCGGAGTTCGCCAAGCTCCCCGGGTGGGGCCACTCGACCTCCGCTTACGCCGTCCTCGTGGCCCGCGAGGCCGGGGTGAAGCGTCTGGCCCTCTTCCACCACGACCCGGCCCACTCCGACGAGGAGATCGACCGGATGCTCGACGGAGCCCGGAAACTGGCGTCGTCGTCACCGAGCCTCACCGTCGATGCCGCTGCTGAAGGCGTGGTCCTCGACCTGGACGAGGGTTGAACCGTGGCCTTCGACTCCGAGTCGTTCAAGGACGCCATGAGCCGGTTCACCACCGGGGTGACCATCGTCTCGGGAGTCGAAGACGGCGAGCCGGTCGGCTTCACCTGTCAGAGCTTCGTCTCGCTCTCCATCGACCCGCCCTTCGTGGCCGTGGCCCCGGCCCGCACCTCGACCAGTTGGCCCCGCATCGCCCGGGCCGGAACGTTCTGTGTGAACGTGCTGGGCGACCACCAAGAGGACCTGTGCCGCGGCTTTGCCGTCTCAGGGGGTAACAAGTTCGAGGGAGTGGCGTGGCATCCCGCCCCGAAGACCGGTGCACCGGTCATCGAGGGCAGCCTGGCCTGGGTCGACTGTCATGTCGAGCTCGTCCACGATGCCGGTGACCACGAGCTGATCATCGGGAAGGTCCTGGACCTCGGGACCAACGACGGAGTGCCCTTGCTGTTCTTCCGGAGCAGGTTCGCTACTCTGGCCCGGCACGCCGGAGACGGGGCGCACTAACGCCTAGCGGATAAGGACCTACACGTGCCTGACATCAAGGAGTCCGACGTCATCGCCGATGTGATCGTCGTGGAGCCCGACGCCCACGGTGACCAGCGGGGACGCTTCGTGGAGACCTACCGGCGCAGCTGGTTCCCCCTGGGCCGGGAGATGACCCAGGCCAACCGTTCGGTGAAACAGGCCGGGGCCATTGTCGGCCTGCACTACCACCTGCACCAGGCGGACTACTGGTACGTGCTGGCCGGCACGGCCCGGGTCGTCCTCCACGACCTCCGCCAGGGATCGCCGACCGACGGGGCCACCTTGACCATCGACCTCGAGGGGGATCACGATCGGGGCCTGTTCATCCCCCCGGGCGTGGCCCACGGATTCGCCTCGCTGACCGACCTCACGCTCTGGTATCTGGTGGACGGGTACTACAACCCCGAAGACGAGTTGGGTGTGGCCTGGGACGATCCGGCCATCGGGGCGGACTGGGGTCTCACCGATCCCGTGCTCTCGGCCCGGGACCTGGCCAATCCCCTTCGGTCCGAGATCCATCCGGGCGTCCAGCCGAGAGCGGGCCTCCGCACCTGATCTCCGTGGTCGACGGGTAGCCGTACGACCGGTTCTGACAGACTGCGGCCATGGCAACTGACACGGCACGCCCCCAGGTCACCGGGGATCCGGAGACCACCTCATCCACCGGCGCCGCGACCCGTTCGGCGACCTCGGCGGACGAACAGCGGACCGACTCGGCCGAGCTTCCCGTCCCGGCACCGACGGGCGACCGACTGGGTGCGCCCGGGACCGGCGTGCTGGTCACCGGGGGCGGATCGGGCATCGGTCGAGAGACGGCCCTCGCCCTCGCCGAAGTGGGGCGACCGGTCTCGGTCTGGGACGTCGACAGCGCCGGAGCCGAGGAGACCGCCACCCTCTGCCGTGACCGCTACGGGGTGGTGACCGACTGGTCGGTGGTCGACGTGGCCGACACGGAGGCGGTCGGTGGGGCCGTACCCGAGGTGGAGGCCGCCCTTGGGTCCCTCGGTGGATTCGTCCATGCGGCCGGGGTGTCGGGCGCCATGCCGGTCGACCTCATCGAGGACGAGCTCTGGGACCTGACGCTCAACGTCAACCTGCGGGCCGGAGTGATGATCTCCCGCCAACTCATCGAGCCGTTCCGGCGGGCCGGGCCAGGCTCGGCGGTGGTGTTCATCTCGTCCATCGAGGGCCTGTTCGGCAGCCTGTTCCTCACCGCCTACTGTGCCTCGAAGGGCGGGGTCCTGGGCGTGATGCGCTCCATCGCTCAGCGCTTCGCCTCGGAGGGGTTCCGAGTCAACGCCGTGTGCCCGGGGGCCGTCGCCACCCCCATGCTTGCTCCGGCCTTCGAGCTTCCCGGATTTCGCCAGCAGTTGGAGGAGCGCACCCCCCTCCAGCGGGTGTCGACCCCCGACGAGATCGCCCGGCCCATCCGCTTTCTGCTCTCCGACGAGGCCTCCTTCATCACCGGGGCCCACCTCACCGTCGATGGGGGACTCACGGCCGTTACTGCCATCTGACCACGGAGAATCGTCCCAGATGATGGGTCTATCTCCTGGAGGCGTGATGGGGCGGGGACAAGGGAGAGGAGCCGTGCCGGGGTGCTCCGGGCGGGCCTCGCCTCCCACGGCCGACCCGAGTCGGGTTGAATAGTCGGGATGTGGATCGCCCTCGCCGTCGTGGCCCTGATCGTGGTGGGCGCGGTGGTCGTGGTGGTGTTCCGCCGTCCTGAGGGCGACGACATCGATTCGGTGAGGAGCTACCACACGGCCCTCGGGACCTTGGAGCACCTCTCCGAACGCTCGGCGGGCACCTCGGTCTCGGTGGTGGAGCGTGAGGACAAGCCGAGGGTGGAACCCGGGGTGCCCCGCTCGTACCAGAGGCGTCAGGAGTCAGTCGGCCTCGCCCGGGGGTCGACCGGCACCTCGATGGGCGTCGGTACGGGGCGGTCCGTGCCCCCGGTCCCCGTGCGGGGGAACGACGAGTTTCCCGACCCCGAGACGCCACTGATCTTCGACGATTCGCGTCCCCGCGACCGGGTGCGGTTTGACGGCTCGGGCGAACCCGTCCCGGCGTCGAGGACCGACCGGGCCCAGCGTCACGCCCTCGACTCGATGAACCACCGGCCCCGTCGCACCATGACCGTGATGATCGTGGTGGCCGCCGTGGTCCTCTTCGGGGTGTTGGCCTACGTGGGGTCCAAGCGCTCGTCCCCCAGCCACACCCACGCCGCCTCGGCCACGTCGACCACGGCCACGCCGACCACCGTCCGTGCGGCAGGACCGTCCACCACCACAGCCAGGAGCGGAGCCGGCGGATCGGCCAGGACCAAGGCCAAGGCCAAGCCGGCGGCCAAGCCCCCGCCCACCACCCAGCCGAGCCAGGTGGTGGCGCTCACCTCCACGTCAACCGCGGCCACCTATCCGGTGACCAACAGCAACTACAAGGTGACCGTGACCGGCACCGGGACCTGCTGGGTGGCGGTGACCAGCGCCTCGTCCAACACCACCTTGTGGGCCGGCGAGGTGCAGGCGGGAGCCGTTCAGGTGGTCCCGGCGAGTGGGACGGTCGAGGTCCAGCTCGGAACCCCCGACGTGACCCTGGCCATCGACCAGGTCCCGGTGGTCCTTCCCTCCCCGGTTCGCGCCCCGTTCGTTGCCACCTTCCAGCCCACAGCGGCGGCCCTGGCCGCCAGCCCGCCGACCACGACGACGACTACGTCGGCCGCCACCTCGTCTACGAGTTCGACGACCCCGCCGTGACCTCGGTGACCGCAGGATCCTCGACCATCCCGAGGGCGTCGAGGATGAAGGCGTAGACGAAGGCCTCGTCCCGCCAGGCGTCATAGCGGCCCGAGGGCCCACCGTGTCCGGCCCCGAGTTCGGTCTTGAGCAGGACGTGGTTTTCCGGGTTGGCCGACCGGAGCCTGGCCACCCACTTGGCCGGCTCCCAGAACCCCACCCGCGGATCGGACAGCCCTCCAGTGGCCAGGATGTCGGGATAGCGGACCTGGTCCCCTTCGTCGTCCCCCTCCCGGACGTTGTCGTAAGGGGAGTAGGCCTTCATCACGGCGTAGATCTCGGGGTCCTCCACCGGGTTTCCCCACTCCTCCCACTCGAGGACGGTGAGGGGCAGGGTCTCGTCCAGGATCGTGGTCAGGCAGTCCACGAAGGGCACCTCGGCGACGATGGCGCGGAACAACTCGGGGGCCAAGTTGGCCACCGCCCCCATGAGTAGTCCGCCGGCGCTACCTCCTCGGGCCACGAGCTGACCCGGCGTGGTCCAACCCTCGTCGATCAGGGTCCGGGCACATGTCACGAAGTCGGTGAAGGTGTTGGGCTTGGCCGTGAACTTGCCGTTCTCGTACCAGGACCGACCCATCTCACCGCCTCCCCGGACGTGGGCGATGGCGAAGACGAACCCCCGGTCGAGGAGGCTCAGGCGAAGGGAGGAGAAGGTCGGGTCGATCGACACCTCATAGGAGCCATAGCCATAGAGGAGACAGGGGGAGGGGTGCGAGGGCGCCGGATCACCAACCAGGTCGGGCCGGTACACGAGGGAGAGGGGGATCCTCGTCCCGTCCTGGGCGACGGCCCACCGTCGCTCGGTCCGGTACCGACCGGGATCGAAGTCGCCGAGGACGGGTTGGCGCTTCCGGAGGGACGAGGTGCCGGTACCGAGGTCGAGGTCGTAGACGGAGCGGGGCGTGACGAGGGAGGTGTACTCGTAGCGCAACGTGGTGGACTCGTACTCAGGGTTCGCCCCGCCCCACACCGTCGAAGGGGACTCCGGTCGGGCCAGGGAGGTGGAGGCCCCGGAGGCGGCGTCGAGGACCCGCGCCACCGTCTCGCCGCCCTCCCGCTCGTAGACCACCAGGTGCTCGGCGAACGGGTCGACGGAGTCGAGTCGGACGCCGGGGCGGGCCGGGATGACCTCCTGCCAGGAGGCCCGTCCCGGCGAATCGTCGGGGGCCTCCATCAACCGGAAGTCGACGGCGCCGTCGTTGGTGACGATGAGGAACCGTGCCGCCCGACCGCCGGCCGGGTCGCCCCGGTCGTGGTCCACGCTGTACTCGATGCCCTGGCGGCGCGGTTCGATCACCACGAACTTGCCGTCGGGGTCGTCGGCGGGGAGGGCCCAATACTCCGACGTCACCTTGGAGTCGAGACCGATGAGGACGTATCCATCGTCTTTGGTCCGGCCCACCCCGAGGTAGAAGCGGTCGTCGGCCTCCTCGTAGACCAGGGTGTCCCCGGCAGGATCGTCACCGACCCGGTGGCGCCAGACCTGGTAGGGCCGCATGGCCTCGTCGACCCGCACGTAGAATACGGTGGCGTTGTCGTTGGCCCAGGCCACGCTGTAGGAGGTGTCGGAGAGCTCCTCGGGTGAAGCCTCGCCCCGGTCGAGGTCGACGAAGCGCATGGTGTAGCGCTCCCCGCCCGTGGTGTCGGTGGAGTAGGCCAACCACCGGTGGTCGGGGCTGACCTCCAGATTCCCGACGGCAAAGTACTCGTGGCCTTCGGCCAGGATGTTCTCGTCCAACAGGACCTGCTCGTCCTCGGGAATCGCCCCGGGCTCCGCGGGCCCGTCCTCTAGTCCACCGCCGACCCGCTCCGTACCCACCGGACGGCGGCAGTGGATCCCGTAGCTGCTTCCTTCCCTCGTGCGGCCGTAGTAGAGCCAGGGGCCCTTCCTCACCGGTACCGAGAGGTCGGTCTCTTCGATCCGGGCCACCATCTCGGTGAAGAGCTCCTCCCTGAGCCCGGCCAGGCCCGCGGTGACCGCCTCGGTGTAGGCGTTCTCCTCTTCGAGATGGGCAATTACCGCCGGGTCGTCCTTGTCCCGAAGCCAGAACCAGTCGTCGGTCCGGACGTCACCGTGGGCCTCGAGCCGTACCGGACGGCGCTCGGGGACCGGTGCCGTGAGCCCGGCGGGGAGCGATCTCGGGGTCGAAGGGGCGGCCATGGGACCAGGATGGCACGTCTTTCCCCGACGGCTGGCCGCGAGCCGCACTGCCCTGGCCCCTGGGTTGTTACTATCTGTATAGGGGAAATCGAGCGGTCCGTCCGGACTGCATCCTCAGGAGCCCACATGACGACCACCGATCTCGACCTCGGCAAATACAAGCTGGGGTGGTCCGACGAAGAGGACTACGTCTTCAAGCCCAAGAAGGGCCTGAACGAGTCGATCGTCCGCGAGATGTCGGCCATGAAAAAGGAGCCGGAGTGGATGCGGGACTTCCGCCTCCGGGCCCTGCAGCGCTTCGAGAAGCGACCCATGGCCGAGTGGTTCGCTGTCAACATGCCCGACCTCGACTTCGAGGACATCTACTACTACATCAAGCCGACGTCCGGTCAGGTCGAGGACTGGAACGACCTGCCCGATGCCATCAAGAACACCTACGAGAAGCTGGGCATCCCCGAGGCCGAGCGCAAGTATCTGGCCGGGGTGACCGCCCAGTACGAGTCCGAGGTCGTCTTCCACCGCAATCGCGAGGACCTCGAGGCCCTCGGCATCATCTTCTGCGACATGGATACCGCCGTCCGCGAATACCCCGATCTCGTCCGTAAGTACTTCGGGACCATCATCCCCCCCAACGACAACAAGTTCGCCGCCCTCAACTCGGCCGTCTGGTCTGGCGGCTCGTTCATCTACGTCCCGCCCAATGTGGTCGTCGACCAGCCGCTCCAGGCCTACTTCCGGATCAACGCCGAGAATATGGGCCAGTTCGAACGGACGCTGATCATCGCCGACGTGGGCTCACAGGTGCATTACATCGAAGGGTGCTCCGCACCGGTGTACACCAGCGACTCCCTGCACTCCGCTGTGGTGGAGCTGGTGGCCCTGGAGGGTTCGCGGATCACCTACACGACCATCCAGAACTGGTCCAACAACGTCTACAACCTGGTCACCAAGCGGGCTCGTGCCGAGGCCGAGGCCCACGTGGAGTGGATCGACGGCAACATCGGGTCCCGCCTGACCATGAAGTACCCGAGCGTGTACCTGATGGGGCCGAAGGCTTCCGGCGAGGTCCTCTCGGTGGCCTACGCCGGCGCCGGCCAGCATCAAGACGCCGGGGCGAAGATGATCCATGCCGCCCCCGAGACGACCTCGACGATCGTGTCGAAGTCCATCTCCAAGGACGCCGGAATCACCACCTACCGCGGTCTGGTGCACGTCGACGAAGGGGCCAAGCACGCCAAGAGCTTCGTGCGATGCGACGCCCTGTTGCTCGACGACACCGCCGTCTCTGAGACCAAGCCCTACATGGAGGTGGCCGAGCGGGACGCACGGATCGGCCACGAGGCCACGGTGTCCAAGGTCGGCGACGACCAGCTCTTCTACCTGATGAGCCGGGGTCTGTCGGAGACCCAGGCCATGGGCATGATCGTCAACGGGTTCATCGAGCCGATCACCCGCACACTGCCCATGGAGTACGCCGTGGAGTGGAGCCGCCTCATCGAACTGCAGATGGAAGGCTCGGTCGGCTGAGCCCTCGGCGTCGCCGGCCCGCCGGTGGTCCACCGACAGGCGGAGGGAAAGGCAGAATGGTCCCATGCCGATGAGGGAAGAGTGCAAGCACTTTCAGAGCCGGACCTACGATTCGGGGGAGGTGGCCCGGTTCTGCATCCTCGACCTGGCTCCCGAGGCACCGTGGAAGTGCCCCGACAACTGCCCCTCGTTCACGCCCCGACTGGCTGATGTGGGGTGGGCGCACGGCTCCCTGGTCGAGCCGGCTCTCGAGCCGATGCCCGACGTGCCCGGCGAGGAAGCAGCCCAGCTGCTCGACCAGGCGGAGGACATCATCAACGCCGTCGGGCCGGACATCCTCGCCGAAGTGCGCCGGGAGGACGAGCGCAATGAGCGCAAAGACCGCCGCTGGTGGCGCCGCAAGCGCTGAGGGCTACTGGCCGGTGAAGTTGGCCGGCCGTTTCTCCATGAAGGCCCGCATGGCCTCGACCAGGTCGTCGGAGGCGAGCGATCCGGCGTTCCAGGTGGCCACGTACTCGAGGCCCTCGGCTACCGACCGGTCGGCACAGGCTGCCAGCACGGCTTTGGTGCCCTGAACGGCGAGCGGCGAGTTGGCGGCGATGTCGTCGGCCAGGGCGCGGGCGGCGGCCAGGACGGCGTCGGCATCGGCATGAACCTCGTTCACGAGACCGATGGCCTCGGCTCGTGACGCGGTGATGTCTTTTCCCGTGAAGGCCAGTTCGGCCACGTGGCCCTGGCCGATGATGGATGGGAGGCGCTGCAGGCTGCCGAGGTCGGCGACGATGGCCACCTTGGCCTCGCGCACCGAGAAGAGTGCGTCCGCACTGGCCAGGCGGATGTCGCAGGCGGCGATGAGGTCCACGCCACCGCCGATGCAGTACCCGTGCACGGCGGCGATGACCGGGAGCGGACAGTCGGCCACCGCGCTGATGGACGCCTGGAGCCGGAGGATCTCGGCGCGGCCCGAGCGGGCCCGGGCCGCCATGGACCGGGTCTTCGTGCCCTCGGTCTCCGAGCCCCCGGTGAGCCCGGACATGGCCACCAGGTCCAGCCCCACCGAGAAGTGCGGACCGCGTGCGGCTACCACCACGACCCGCAGATCTGGCTCGGACCCGAGGGCGTCCATGGCCCGGGGCAGGTCGGACCAGAAGTCCGGACCCATGGCATTGCGCTTCTCGGGCCGGTCGAGCCACAGCGTGGCCACGTGGCCGTCCACCTCGATGGCCAGCACGTCGGAGGCGAACGAGGCGACGGCGCCTCCCGGGGTCGGTGTCATAGTCCGAGCGTAGGCCGGGGGTCGACCCGCCGCCTCGTCCCGGGGCCGAGGCCTGTGGTCCCGGGGGTAGGATGGAGCCCGAGGCTCGTTACCCCGGGCCTCGTTGCGCGAGAGGTACCTGCTCTGTCCACCTTCACCCCTGAATCTGCTTCGGCCCTACCCGGGCTGCCCTGGCTCCAGCGACGCCGGGCCGACGCGGCTGCCTCCTTTGCCTCCTCACCGCTGCCCAGTGAGAAGGACGAAGTCTGGCGGTACAGCCGGATCGACCAACTCGACCTCGACCGGTACCGGCCGGCGGGAAGTGTGCCTCCGGCGTCGGCCAACGACCCCGGGCCGTCCCCGTCCGACCGGGTTCACTCGCTGGTGGCCAGTCTCGGCCCCCGTTCGGGTCTCGTGGTGACCATCAACGGCGTCCTGGCCACCGTGTCGTCATCAGTGGGTGATGACCTTCTGACCCTGGGCCGGGCCGGCGAACACCCCGATGGTGAGCGCCTGCTGGGATCGGTAGTCACCGATCCCAGTGACTACCTGCTCTTGAACGACGCCTTCGCCGTCGATCCGCTCATCGTCGATATCGCGCCGGGTGCTGTCATCGACGACCCGGTGGTGGTGGTGCACGTGATCAGCGGCGACGGAGGCGAGGCGGTATTCCCGCGGACCTTTGTCCGCTCCGGCGGATCGTCGCGGGCCGGCGTGGTCGAGATCGTGGTCGACGTGGACGCCGGCCTCCTGGCCGAACTGCCCTCGCCGTCCACCCCGACTTCGACGGCGGCACGGGGTCAGGGCCACCTGGTCGTCCCGCTGACCGAGATCGATGTGGCCGACGGCGCCACGCTCTCGTTCGTCAGCGTCCAGTCGCTCGGTACCGACACGTGGCAGCTGGCCCATCAGGGCAGCACCATCGGGGCCGACGCCACGCTGCAGAGCTTCGCCGTGGCCCTCGGAGGAAGCTATGCCAGGCTCCGTACCGACTCGGCACTCCGTGGGGAGTCAGGGACCAGCCTCTTGCGAGCCGCCTTCATCGGGCGTGATGACCAGATGCTCGACTTCCGGACCCTCCAGGACCACCTGGCTCCTCGCACCACGAGCGATCTGCTGTTCATGGGGGCGGTGGCCGACCACGCCCACTCCGTCTACAGCGGCCTCATCCGGGTGCGTCGCGGCGCGGTCCGCTCCGACGCTATGCAGACCAACCACAACCTGGTGCTCGATGAGGGGGCCCACGCCGACTCGGTCCCCAATCTCGACATCGAGGAGAACGACGTGAAGTGCAGCCACGGTTCGACCGTTGGTCCTGTCGATGAGGACCAGCGCTACTACCTGGAGTCCCGGGGGGTGGAGCCCGATGTGGCCGAGCGGCTCATCGTGGCGGGGTTCTTCGAGAACATCGCCGATCAGGTGCCCATCGCCGGCACCCGGGCCATGGTGGGTCGGGCCCTCGCCGACCGGACCGGGGTGACCGGTGCCTGAGTCGACAGCGGTAGGCCAGGGTGAGGTCGTGCGTCTCTGCGGCCGGGGGGATCTCGTTCCCGGCGAGGCACGTCGCTTCGACGTCGGCAGCCTGAGGGTGGCGCTTGTTCGCATCGAGGACGACTTCTACGCCATCGGCGACCGGTGCAGCCACGAGGATTTCTCGCTGGCCGACGGGGAGGTGTGGGACACCGAGTGCGAGATCGAGTGCGCCAAGCACGGATCGACCTTCGATCTGCGAACCGGCGAGCCATGCTCGCTCCCGGCCACACGGCCCGTGCCGGTCTACGACGTGGTCGTCACCGGTGACGACGTCTCGGTGGTGGTCCCGTGAGTCACGGTGAGCTCGTCATCGAGGATCTTCGGGCCGGGGTGCCCGGTCGGGAGATCCTCCGTGGGGTGACTCTGACAGTGGGCCGGGGTGAGGTGCACGCGGTCATGGGGCCGAACGGTTCGGGCAAGAGCACCTTGGCCCACGTGCTCATGGGCCGCCCTGGCTACGAGATCCTGGGTGGATCGGTGACCCTCGACGGCACCGACCTCCTGGCCCTGCCCACATGGGAGCGGGCGCGGGCCGGCCTGTTCCTCGCCATGCAGCACCCCATCGAGGTGCCCGGGGTGTCGTTGCTCACCTCGCTGACGGCATCCCGCCCGGCGGTCGCCGACGGGAGCGGTCCGGATGTCGAGACCCGCCTCCGGGACGAGGCGGGCCGCATCGGCTTCGATGAGCGCTTCCTCACCCGTCCGCTCAACGTCGACCTGTCGGGTGGAGAACGCAAGCGCAATGAGACCCTGCAGCTGGGTGTCCTGCGCCCCCGGTTCGCCGTGCTGGACGAGATCGACTCGGGTCTGGACGTCGATGCGCTCGCCGCCGTGGGACGCCGGGTGGAAGAGGCCACCACCGAATGGGGTCTCGGCGTGCTGGCCATCACCCACTTTCGCCGGTTGCTCGACGTACTCCGCCCCGACGTGGTGCATGTCCTGTCCGATGGCCGGGTGGCCGCCACCGGTGGGAGCGAGCTCGCCGAGACGGTCGACCAGACCGGATACGCCGCGTACGGCTGAACGAGCGGGTGTACGGGCGCGCCTCGGCGGCCCGGCGCGCTCCGAGGCGGCACCTCGGAGCGCCCCTCGGTTGGTAGCGTCTCCCCATGGCTCCTCGAGATCGTCGGCGGGGTGGCGCCCACAGCGCCCCCCGTAAAGGCCGCCGGTCGACCGATCTGCCCCTCGACGGCCCGGCCACCCCGGAAAGTTCCACTCCCCGCTCCTCGGCCCGGCAAACGCCCGAGGAGCCGCCCCTCACCGGCCCCACGCCCAACTTCAATGCTCCCGCGGGTGCAACCCCGTCGGGTGGGGTGCCCGTCCTCGGCCGGAGGGCCCCGCTCGGCGACCAGACCGGCGAGTCGTTCTTCGGGTCCTCGCTGCGGACCACGGGCTCGACAGCGGTCACCGCTGCGGTGGCGTCCGGGGCCGAGCGGACGTCTGGTGCGGTGCCTGCCGACCCTGGCGTGGCTCTCAGCCGGAAAGAACGGAGGGCCGGTGGCGGATCAGGTGGCGGGGGCGGCCAGGGCGGCGGCTCGAACGGTAGTGGGGCTTCGGGTGGCGGCAAGAAAAAGCGCACCTGGCTCGACCGGGTACTGCTGGCCGGGATCGTCATCGTGGCCCTCGCCCTGGTGGGCATTGGCTCGGGCTGGGCCTACGTCACCTACCGGTTCAACCAGGTCCAAAAGGTGTCGGTCCGCCACCTGAAGAAGGCCCCGGTGGGGGAGCCCTTCAACGTGCTGCTCATCGGATCGGACTCCCGGGTGGGCGAGAGCACGTCGGATGCCGCTCACTTCGGGAACCAGGCGAACGCCGGGGGTCAGCGGAGCGACGTGGTCAAGATCGTCCACATCGTGCCGGCCACGGGCCAGGTCAGTGTGCTGTCGATCCCCCGTGACACCGTCGTTACCGTGGCCGGGGACACCAGCGAGATCGGCAAGTACAACCGGATCAATGCCACGTACAACACCGGTCCGGACCAGCTCGTCCAGACCATCGAGGCCGACTTCGGCATTCCCATCGAGCACGTGGTCCAGGTCGATTTCGAAGGGCTACGAGGTGCGGTGGACGCCATCGGTGGCCTCTACCTCAACTTCCCGTATCCGGCCAAGGACGCCTACACCGGCCTTAACATCACCCAGACCGGGTGCCAGCTGGTCAACGGGGGCTACTCCCTGGCGCTGGCCCGAAGCCGCCACTACGAGTACTACAAAGACGGCTACTGGCAGTACGACGGGACCAGTGACTTCGGACGGATCCAGCGCCAGAACGCCTTCTTGAAGGCGGTCATCAACCAAGCCGAGACCAAGTACAACCCGCTGACCTTGAACGCCTTCGTAGGCTCGGTGGTGCAGGGCGTGACCGTCGACTCGACCTTCACCGTGAGCGACCTCATCTCGTTGGCCCGGGAGTTCCACACCTTCTCGTCGACATCCCTCGCCACGGCCACGTTGCCGACCTACTCGCACTACTCGTCGGCGTTCAGTTCGCTGGGCGACGTCCTCTATGTCCAAGAGCCTCAGGCCACGGCCGTCATCACCCAGTTCCTCGGCGGGCCCCCCGACACCGCAGCGACGCCGCCTCCCGGTCCCTACGGCGTAGTGCCCACCACCACTACGACGACGGCCCCGCCGGAGTCGACGCTGGCCGGGTCGACACCGGCGACGTCGGCCCCTTCGAGTACGACCACCACGGTCGAGACTGATTTCGACCCCACGCCCTGTTCGCCGTCCTGAGGCCCTGAACTGCCAGTAGGACCAGTTGCGCCCCATCTCGGTCAGGAGGTGGACGCAGCGCTGATCAGGCCAGTGCCTCTTGCTCCGCCTCGTCAAGTCCCTGGGCCAGGGTGTTCCAGCTCAAGGTGGCGCACTTGATGCGAACGGGGAACTTGACCACGCCTTGGAGCGCGGCCAGCTCGCCTAGTGCGTCGATGTCGATGGCCTCGGGTTCGAGGGGCTCCACGTCAGCGCCCTCGCCCTCCGACGTCCCGACGGAAGGAAGGGTCGATTCATGGATGGACATCATGCCCTTGAACGTACGGATGAGGTCCCTGACCTCGCCGACGGGCTTGCCCTTGACGGCAGCCGACATGAGCGAGGCCGAGGACTGGCTGATCGAGCAGCCGCTGCCGGCGATCTTGATGTCGGAGACCACGTCGTCGGCCACCTCCAGCGTCACCACGATCTCGTCACCGCACAGGGGGTTGAAGCCCTCGACCCGCTGGGCCGGTGGTGATTCCAACTCGCCCCGGTTCCGGGGCGACCGGTAGTGATCGAGGATGATCTCGCGGTAGAGGTCTTCGAGGCCGGGCATCAGCGCACCCCCTGCGGCACGCATCGAGATGGCTGTGGGCGCATGCCTTCAGAGTACCGGCCGACCCTCATGCGAAGAACGCTCCGGCTGCGGTGAGGGCGTCGGCCAGGGTGTCCACGTCGGATTCGTCGTTGTACAGGGCGAACGAAGCGCGGGCGGTGGCGTTCACGCCGAGGCGCCGCATGAGTGGCTTGGCGCAGTGGTGCCCGGCCCGCACGCACACCCCGTACTGATCGAGGATCTGGGAGATGTCGTGGGGGTGCAGGTCCATGTAGGCGAACGAGAGCACCCCACCCCGGGCTTCGGGGTCCGGGGGTCCGAAGATCCTGATGTCGTCACCGAAGCGTTCGTGCAGTGTGGCCAGGGCGTAGGTGGTCAGCGAGATCTCGTGGGCCCGGACGGCATCCATGCCCACCGCGTTGAGGTACTCGACGGCGGCGCCCAGGCCGATGGCCTCGGTGATGGGCGGGGTGCCGGCCTCGAAGCGCCACGGAATGTCGTTGGGGGTGAAACCGTCCTTGCGTACGTCGAGGATCATCTCACCGCCGCCGAGGAACGGCGGCAGCTCCGAGAGCAGTTCGTGTCGCCCCCACAGCACCCCGATGCCGGTGGGCCCGAGCATCTTGTGGGCGCTGAAGGCGAGGAAGTCGACACCCAGAGCCGTCACGTCGGTGGGCAGGTGGGGCACCGACTGGGCGCCGTCGGCCACCACCACGGCTCCGGCCCGGTGGGCGACCTCGGCGATGCGGGCCACGGGATTGAGGGTGCCGAGCACGTTCGACATGCACGTCACACCGACCAGCTTGGCCCCGTCGACCAGTGCCTCGAGGTCGTCGAGGATCAGACTGCCGTCGTCGTCGACGGGTATCCACCGGATGGTCAGACCGCGCTCGGCGGCCAGCATGTGCCACGGGACGATGTTGGCGTGGTGCTCCATCTCGGTGAGGACGATGGTGTCCCCCTCGTGGAGATGGGCGCGCCCCCAGGTGTGGGCCACGAGGTTGAGGCCCTCGGTGGCGTTCTTGGCGAAGACCACCTCGCGAGCGGGGTCAGGGGCACCGATGAATCGACCGACGGTGACGCGGGCGGCCTCGAAGCGGCGGGTGGCCTCTTCGGCGATGGCGTAGACCCCGCGGTGCACGTTGGCATGGGTGGTCTCGTCGTACTCCCGCATGGCGTCGAGCACCTGGACGGGACGTTGGGCCGAAGCGGCCGAGTCGAGGTAGGTGATGGGGTGCCCGTTGACCTCGCGACCCAACAGGGGGAAGTCCTTGCGCAGCGTGGCTACGTCCAGGCGGCGGCGGGTCTCGTTCAGTGGCGCCATGCGTCGTACCCCTCGGTCTCGAGTGACAGGGCCAGCTCGGGTCCCCCCTCGGCGACCACGACACCGTCGACCAGCAGATGCACCCGGTCGGCGGCCAGCTCGTCGAGCATGCGCTGGTAGTGGGTGATGACCAGGACACCCAACTCCGGTCGTGCCTCGCGCACCGTGTGGACCCCCCGGGCCACGGTGCGGAGCGCGTCGACGTCGAGGCCCGAGTCGGTCTCGTCCAGGATGGCCAACTCCGGTTCGAGGATGGCCATCTGGAGGATCTCGTTGCGCTTCCGCTCGCCCCCCGAGAAGCCCTCGTTCAGGTGGCGTTCGCCGAAGGCTGGGTCCATGCCCAGCTTCTCCATCCACTCCATCATCATCAGACGCACCTCGAGTACCGAGAGGTCCATACCCCGTCGGGCCGAGAGGGCCTGGCGCAGGAACTGGATGACGGGTACGCCCCCGATGACCTCGGGCTCCTGGAAGGCCAAAAAGATCCCGGCCTTGCCGCGCACGTCGGTGGCCCAGTCGGTGATGTCCTCACCGCGGAACTTGATGGCCCCCGACGTCACCTCGTAGGCCGGATTGCCGAGCAGGACATTGGCCAGTGTGGACTTGCCCGATCCGTTGGGACCCATCAGCGCATGGACCTGTCCCGCTTCCACGGTCAGGTCCACCCCCTTCAGGATCGGGGCGCCCTCCACCGAGACATGGAGCGCCTCGATCTGGAGGAGGGGAGTGGACGGCTGGTGGTCCGGGGAGGCTGGGGCTTCACTGGGCACGCCCCCGATAGTAGCCGGATTCTGTAGTTTCCCCTACGGGAATAGGGGGAATCCGGGACCTCCGGCGTGCTGAACTCGGATTGCGCATGTCACCAGGTCGGCCGGTACGGTACCCCCCATGGCCGACCCGTGGAATTTTGCCGGTCCCGTGACGCAGCTGGACTCGACATCGGGCGTGGTGACCCTGGTCGACGAGTCGACCTTCGCCATCAGCGGGGGTTCCGGCGACATGTCACCGGGTGCCGCCCAGGGCCTCTTCGTCCGGGATACCAGGATCCTGTCCCGCTTCGAGGTGCTGGTGGACGGGGCGAGGACCGAGCCCCTGGCTGCGGTGACCGACGACCCCTTTTCGGCGACGTTCGTCTCCCGCTGCCTGCCCGCCCCGGGGCGGGCCGACTCCACGCTGATGGTGTTCCGGTCGAGATACGTGGGCCAGGGCATGCGGGAGGACCTGACCATCCGCAACTTCGCCGACGAGGCTGCGCTGTGTACGGTCCAGGTGCTCATCGGCTCAGATTTCGCCGATCTCTTCGCCGTCAAAGAAGGACGGGTGGGGGCCGAGCCGGGGGCGGCTGACGTGATCGCCGCCGTGCGCGAGCCCGATGCGGGTGCCGCCGATCCCGGTGCCACCCGGCTCGCCACCGTGGTGTCCTCGTTCCGCCGCGCCGGTGTGGAACGCGGGGTTGAGGTCCGGTTCGACCAGCCCACGTTGCTGACCTCGGACCTGGCCACCTTCGAGGTGGCGGTCCCCCCCCGAGGGGAGTGGACCACGTGCATCGAGGTGGGACCGGTCTTCGACGGCGAACCGGTCGACCCGAGATACCGCCGCGGCCAGCCGGTCGACCGGGCCACCCCCACGGAACGACTGGCTGAGTGGCGCCGCCAGGTGCCTCAGGTGGAGACGAGCCATCCCGGGCTGAAAGAGGTCATCGCCCGCAGCGCCGAGGACCTCGGGGCGCTTCGGATCTTCGACCCCGACTATCCCGAACGGGTGGTGGTGGCCGCCGGGGCTCCGTGGTTCATGACCGTGTTCGGCCGTGACTCACTCCTGACCGCGTGGATGGCCTTGCTGGTCGATCCGGACCTGGCCCGCGGCGTTCTCCAGACGCTGGCCCGCTTCCAGGGGAAAGACGTCGATCCGCGCCACGACGAACAGCCCGGCCGCATCCTCCACGAGATGCGGTTCGGCGATGCCGCCTCGCTCTCCCTCGGCGGGGGCAGCATCTACTACGGCACGGCCGACGCCACACCGCTGTTCGTCATGCTGCTCGGGGAGATGCGCCGCTGGGGGGTGGCCCGGGAGATGGTGGATGAGCTCCTCCCCAACGCCGCCCGGGCCATCGAGTGGATCGAGCAGTTCGGCGACGCCGACGGTGACGGGTACGTGGAGTACACCCGCACCACCGAACGGGGACTGGCCAATCAGGGGTGGAAGGACAGCTGGGACGGCATCCGGTACGCGGATGGTCGCGTCGCCGAGGCCCCCATCGCCCTGTGTGAGGTGCAGGCCTACACCTATGGGGCCTATCTGGCCTCGGCCCACTTCGCCTTCGAAGTGGGCGACTCCGCCACCTATGACCGCTTCCGGGCCAAGGCCACCCAGCTGAAAGTGGCCTTCAACCGGGACTTCTGGCTAGAGGAGAAGGGGTGGTTCGCCGTCGGCCTCGACGCCGACAAGCGACCCATCGACTCGTTGACCTCCAACATCGGGCACTGCCTGTGGACCGGAATCGTCGACGAGGACAAGGCCCGGCGGGTGGCCGAGAAGCTCATCTCGCCGGCCATGTTCTCAGGCTGGGGGCTGCGCACCCTGTCGAAGGACAGCGGCGGGTACAACCCCATCAGCTACCACTGCGGGTCGGTGTGGCCCCATGACACCGCCATCGTGGCTGCGGGTCTGGCCCGCTACGGCTACGACGGCGCCGCCCAGAAGCTCATCTTCGGCCTGCTCGATGCGGCCCAGGCCCAAGGGGGTCGGCTGCCCGAGCTGTTCAGCGGCCTCGACCGCGGCGAGCTCACGGTGCCCGTCGGCTATCCCACCTCGTGCTCCCCCCAGGCGTGGGCGGCGGCGTCGCCTCTGCTGTGCCTACGCACCCTGCTCCGCCTGGACCCGTGGATTCCCTACGGCAAGACCTGGCTGTCGCCCAATCTCCCCGAGGGGATCAACTACCTGAAGGTTGCCGGCATCCCTCTGGCCGGATCCCGGGTGACCATCGAGGTGGGTTCCGAGGTGCCCGGGGGCGTAGTGGTGACCGGCCTGCCGAAGGAGATCGAGCTGATCAGGGAGCCCCGGAGACCCTCCACCGCCGTCTGAGCGGTTACCGGCGCGATCGGGGCGTCGGACCGCCCGGGTTCACCAGCCCCGCTCGATCCACTCGTCGAGGTGCGGCGTCTCCGTGCCGATGGTGGTGCCGGCCCCGTGGCCCGGGAGCACCAGGGTGTCGGGAGCAAAGGGTGCGAACAGCCGCTCCTCGATGGAACGGATGATGGTGGCGAAGTCGGCGTTCTCGAACGACGTGTTGCCCGGTCCCCCCGGGAACAGGGTGTCGCCGGTGAACAGCAGCGGTGTGCCCTCCACGGTGAAGCACATGGAGCCCGGAGTGTGGCCCGGCGTGGCGATGGTGCCCATCCGCAACCGTCCGACCTCGAGCGTTGAGCGATCCTCGAGGATCTGGTCGTAGGAAGGGAGCATGTCGGCATCGGCTCCCGTCACGGCCACGTCGATGCCGGCGTCGCGGACGGCCTCCACGGCCTGGATGTGGTCCCAGTGCCCGTGGGTCTCGACCACCTGGCGCACGTCGAGGGCCCGGCACAGTTCGAGGAGCTTGTCGTGCTCGTTGGCCGCATCGATGAGCACGGACTCGCCCGTAGCCCGGCAGCGGACGATGTAGACGTTGTTGTCGACAGGTCCCACCACGATGCGGTGGACCTCCACCGCGGTGTCCTGGTAGTCGATGACGGTGTCGGGCACGGTATTTGGCCTCCTCGCAGCCGGGTGCCCGAGGCACGGGCTCCCGGGTGATTCCTCAGGTCAGCGTACTGGCCGACCGCCCCCCGTTGGTCATCTGGCCGCCCGCTCTGGTAGACAGACCTGATAGACAATCGGGCAGATCCGCCTCTGTTCGGGGCCGGCCCAGGGGAAAAGAGAACACGATGAACTTCGCTTTCAGCGAGGAGCAGGACGAGCTGCGCAAGGCGGTAAAGCGCTTCCTCGACGACAAGTCTCCCGAAACGGAAGTACGCCGCCTGATGGAGACCACCGACGGCTACGACCCCGCGGTGTGGACCCAGATGGCCGAACAGCTCGGCCTCCAGTCCCTCACCATCCCCGAGGAGTACGGCGGATCCGGGTTCTCCTACGTCGAGCTGATCGTGGTCCTCGAGGAGATGGGCGCCGCGCTACTGTGCGCGCCGTTCTTCTCGACGGTGGCCCTGGCCACCAACGCCATCCTGACCTCGGGTGACACCAAGGCCATGGAGTACCTCCTGCCCGGCATCGCCTCGGGCGAGACCATCGCCACGTTGGCCTTCACCGAGGACTCGGGTCGCTGGGACGCCGACGGCATCACCCTCGCCGCCTCCCCCTCGGGTGACGGCTGGGCGCTCAACGGCCACAAGTCCTTCGTGATCGACGGACACGTCGCCGGCTTGGTGCTGGTGGTGGGGCGCACCCCGGCCGGCCTGTCGCTGTTCGGGGTCAAGGGTGACGCCGACGGTCTCACCAAGACGCCTCTCGCCACCATGGACCAGACCCGCAAGCAGGCCCGTCTGGAGTTCGCCGACACCCCGGCCTGGCTGATCGGAACCGACGGGGGAGCCGAGCCCGGGCTGTCGAAGACCCTGGACCTGGCCGCGGTGGCTCTGGCCGCCGAGCAGGTCGGCGGGGCCCAGCGCTGCCTCGACAGCTCGGTCGAGTACGCCAAGACACGCATCCAGTTCGGTCGGCCCATCGGGAGCTTCCAGGCCATCAAGCACAAGTGCGCCGACATGCTCTTGGAGGTGGAGTCGGCCAAGTCGGCCGCCTACTACGCCGGTTGGGCCGCGGCCGAGGACTCCGACGAGCTGCCGGTGGTTGCCTCCCTGGCCAAGTCGTACTGCTCGGAGGCCTACTTTCACGCCGCGGCCGAGACCATCCAGATCCACGGCGGCATCGGCTTCACCTGGGAGCACCCCGCCCACCTGTACTTCAAGCGGGCCAAGTCCTCCGAGCTCATGTTGGGCGACCCGTCGTACCACCGCGAGCTGCTGGCCCAGCGCATCGGTATCTGAGCACACCGACCGATGCCCGACACCGACTGCCCAGGCACGGGCGCGCCCGCAGGTCACCGCACCGCGGTGATCTTGGCCCCGGCCGATCTGGCGTAGCGTTCCCTCGATGAACAACGGGAGAAACCTGATCGCCTGGCTCCTCTTGGGCCTCCTCACGGTCCTGGCCCTCGGCGGGGCCATCCTCGGCATCGCCCAGTCGCCGAAGAACGTGCCCCTCCAGCAGGCGGTGACCAACACCCTCAACGCGGCCAACTACTCCGAGGTCCTGACCGAGAACACCCCGCAGGGCAAGCAGACCGACTACCTCGTCTTCCAGGCTCCCGACCGACTGGGCGGCTACATCCAGAGCGGGTCCAAGCGGACCTACGTCTACGTCATCGGCAACGTGGAGTACCAGAGCCTGACTGTGGCCAACAACACCCCGACCACCAGTCTGGTCTTCTACCGACAGGCCAGCCAGGGGGCCAAGGCCCTCGACCCCGCCCACGGCTACCTCCCCTATGCGCGACAGGCCAAGGACGTCCAACAGACGGGGAACACCTACTCGTTCACCCTCTCGGAGACCACCGCCCAGGGCAAGCAGAGCGGGAAGTTCGTCTACACCGTTTCGGGCTCGTACATCTCGGAGTTCACCCTCAATGTGGCCAGCTCCTCGGTGCAGTTGGTCATCTCCCAGGTGGGAACCTCCCCTCCGGTCAAGCTGCCGGCCGGGGCCAAGGTGGTCAAGGCCAACGGCTGATCCTCGTCCGGTCCGGTAGGCGGGACGACCGACGACGACGCGAAGTTCAGGCCGGGGTCGGGGAGACGACTTCGTCGATGGCGTTCCGGAGCAGGCGGGCGTTTCGCTCCGGGTCCTCGGCCTGACAGAGCCAGCGCACCACCACGAAATGCCTTGCCCCGGCGGCCGCCATGGCCCCGACCGTCGTTGGGTCGACCCCACCGGTGATCCACACCGGCCATGGTGACCGGGCCACCGCCTGGGTGATGTAGCCGAGCCCGGTACCGGGTCGGCCCGGCTTGGTCGGGGTGGCAGTGACCGGGCCGGCCGACACGTACTCGACGGGAGCCGGGCCCGGGGTCGAACCGCCGAGGGCGGCCTCCAGTTCGGGAATGGCGTGGGTGGACAGACCGATCAGGGCGTCGTCGCCCATCACTCGACGGGTGGCGAAAGGCGAGAGGTCGTCCTGGCCGACGTGGACCCCGTCGGCTCCGATGGCGGTGGCCAGATCGGGGCGGTCGTTCAGGATGAAGGGCACGCCGCTGTCGGCACAGACCCGCTGGACGATCCGGGCCCGCTCGACCAGGGTGACGTCGTCGAGGTCCTTTTCCCGCAGCTGGACGAGGTCGACGCCGCCGTCGATGCAGGACCGCACGAACCGATCCAGATCAGGACGGTCCGGGGTGCACAGATAGAGCCTCCGGTCGGCGAGGCGCCACCGGTCGGCAGGAAGCACGGCCGCTCAGCCGGACGTCGCCGCTTTGGCCTTGGCCTTGGCTTTCATCTTCTGTTTGTACTGGCGCACCTTGGCCAGGGCCTCGGGCGAGTCGATGTCAGCCACCGACCGGAACGAGCCGGTCTCTCCGAAGGGGGAGGCGGCCTTCGCCCAACCGGGAGGCCGGACCCCGAGCTGCTTGCCCAGCAGGGCGATGAAGATCCGCGCTTTCTGCTCCCCGAACCCGGGCAGGGCCTTCACGTTGGCGAGGAGGGTCTTGCCGTCCGGCGCAGTCGTCCAGATGGCGGCGGGGTCGCCGCCGTAGGACTCGAGGATGACGTTGCACACCTCTTGGACCCGACCAGCCATCGACTTGGGGAACCGGTGGAGGGCCGGACGCTCGCTGAACACCGCGGCCAAGGCCTCAGGGTCCATGGCGGCGAGGGCGGCGACGTCGAGGTGGCCGCCGAGCCGCTCGGCCAGGTCAAAAGGCGACCGGAAGGCCCGCTCGAGCGGGACCTGTTGGTCGAGGACCATCCCGATCACAAGAGCCAGCGGATCCGTACTCAGGAGTTCGTCGGCAGCCTCATCACCACTCAGATACAGGGACATGACCTCAGCGTATGCGACAAAAATGACTCTTTGAGCAAACGAGGTGAATCTCCTCAGGCGTGAACGGCCAGCTCACAAGGGCCCAGCCCACTCCCACTGTCGACGCCCTCAGCCGGTCCAGGGATCGTCGGAGCCCGGGTCGATCCCGTAGCGATCGATGGCCTTGGCCACGGTGTCCGCAGGTACCCCACCATCGGCGCACAGGCCAGATAGCACGGCCACCACGACATGGGCCGCATCCACCTCGAAGAACCGGCGAAGGACCTCGCGGGTGTCCGACCGGCCGAAGCCGTCAGTGCCGAGCGAGGTGAACCGGCGGGGCATCCACCGGGACACCTGGTCGGGCACCATCCGCATGAAGTCGGTGACAGCGACGATGGGGCCGCCCGATCCGGCCAGCGACTCGGTGACGAACGGCAGGCGCTCAGGCTCGCCGGGATGGAGGCGGTTCCACCGCTCGACCGAGATGGCGTCCTCGCGCAGCGACTTGTAGGAGGTCACCGACCACACGTCGGCATCCACCCCCCACTCCTCGGCCAGCAGCCGCTGAGCCTCGACGGTTTCGTGCCACGCCGATCCCGAAAACAGCAGAGTGGCACGAGCGCGCGTTCCGGGCCCAGTCGATCCGTCGGGGCCTGGTTGGTCCACGGGGGCCTCCCCGAACCGGTAGAGGCCCTTGATGGTCCCGAGCCGGACCCGTTCGGCCTCGGCCGGGTCGGGCGGGAGCGCCGGCATCGGGTAGTTCTCGTTGTAGAGGGTCATGTACCAGAAGCGGTCCTCGGGCTCGGCCCCGGTCATCCGCCCGATCCCGTTCTCGACGATGGCGGCCACCTCGTAGGAGAAGGCCGGGTCGTAGGCGGCCACGCTGGGGACCGTCGAGGCCAGCAAGAGCGAGTGGCCGTCCTGGTGCTGGAGCCCCTCGCCGTTCAGGGTGGTCCGACCGGCGGTGCATCCCAACAGGAAGCCGCGGCCACGGCTGTCGGACAGGGCCCAGAGCAGATCGCCCACCCGCTGGAACCCGAACATGGAGTAGAAGAGGTAGAAGGGGATGGTCGACTGACCCCAGGTGGCGTACGAGGTCGCCGCAGCGGTGAAGGCGGCGACGGCGCCGGCCTCGGTGATGCCCTCTTGGAGGACCTGACCCGAGGCACTCTCGGCGTAGTGCAGGGCCAGGCCGGCGTCGACCGGCGTGTAGTGCTGGCCTCCGGGTGCGTAGATCTGCACTTCGCTGATCAGGGACTCGAGGCCGAAGGTCCGCGCCTCGTCCGAGACGATGGGAACGATCCGCTCCCCGATGGCGGGGTCACGGGTGAGGGAGCGGAGCAGGCGGGCAAAGGCCATGGTGGTGGATACGGCCTGGCGCCCAGATCCGGCCTCGAGGTCGGCGAACCCGTCGTGTGCGGGGGCCGGAAGGGGCTCGGCGCGCACCACCCGGCGGGGGAGGGGCCCGCCCAGGGCAGCCCGACGCTCGGCCAGGTAGCGCGCCGCCTTCGAGTCGGGATCGGGTCGGTAGTAGGGGGGCAGGTCGGCGTCGAGGTCGGATTCGGGGATCTCCTCGTGGAGGAACAGTCGGTTGCGCAAGGTGAGGAGCTGAGCCTTAGTCATCTTTTTGATCTGATGGGTGGCGTTGCGGGCCTCAATCTCGGGACCGAGCGTCCAACCCTTCACCGTCTTGGCCAAGATGGCCGTCGGCGCCCCCTCGTGCTCGGTGGCCGCCAGGTAGGCGGCGAAGAGCTTCCGGTAGTCGTGGCCGCCGCGGGGCAGCGACTGGAGCTCCTCGTCGGAGAGGTGGGCCACCAGCTCTTGGAGCCGGGGGTCGGGACCGAAGAAGTGCTCCCGGATGTAGGCCCCGGACTCGGTGGCGTACTTCTGGAACTCGCCGTCGACGGTGTTGTTCATCTTGTTGAGGAGGACGCCGTCGACGTCCTTGGCCAGCAGCTCGTCCCAGGTGCGGCCCCAGATGACCTTGATGACGTTCCAGCCGGCCCCGCGGAAGAGGGCCTCGAACTCCTGGATGACCTTGCCATTCCCCCGCACCGGGCCGTCGAGACGCTGGAGGTTGCAGTTGACCACGAAGACGAGGTTGTCGAGGTGCTCCCGTCCGGCCATCCCCAAGGCCCCGATGGTCTCGGGCTCATCGAACTCGCCGTCACCCACGAAGCACCAGACCCGGCTCTGGCTGGCGTCGATGAGACCCCGGGCGTGGAGGTAGCGGGCTACATGGGCCTGGGCGATGGCGTTAAGGGGTCCGAGTCCCATGGACACGGTGGGGTACTCCCAGAACTCGGGCATGAGCCGGGGATGGGGATACGAGGAGAGCCCGTCGACGCCCACCTCGAACCGGAAGTTGTCCAGGTGCTCCTCGGTCAGGCGGCCCTCCACGAAGGCCCGGGCATAGATCCCCGGCGAGGCGTGGCCCTGGAAGTACACCTGGTCCCCGGGTTTCCCGTCGTCCTTGCCCCGGAAGAAGTGATTGAAGCCGACCTCGTAGAGGGAGGCGGAACTGGCGTAGGTGGACAGGTGCCCGCCGATGGCCTCGGAGCGGACATTGGCCCGCACCACCATCACTGCGGCATTCCAGCGGATGAAGGCGCGGATCCGGCGTTCGAGGTACTCGTCGCCGGGGAACTCGGGCTCCTCGTCGGTGGGGATGGTGTTGACGTAGGGGCTGGACACGGTGGCCGGGAAGTCGACGTGCTTCTGGCCCGCCCGTTCGAGGATCCGCATCAGGAGGTACCGGGCCCGGGTACGTCCGTAGGTGTCGACCACGTCGTCGAAGGCGTCGAGCCACTCGGCGGTCTCCTGGGGATCACGGTCGGGTAGCTGATGGCTGACACCGTCGAACAACATGGTTCCATGCTCCCACCGCGCGGTGGTGCAAGGGAATTCATCGAAACGCGTTCTACCGCTCGCCCAGACGGTGCACCCCGCTGGACCGGCCCGCCGGTCCGACCGGGGTGCACTCTCGACCCAGATGGACAGGGCATGCTGTCCCGATGCGCGACGACTCCCCACCCGCACCAGACGTCACCGTCGTCTTCACCGACGGTGCTTGCCGGGGGAACCCCGGGCCGGGGGGTTGGGCCTGGGCCGTCGACGGGGATGGCTCGGACAGCGGGGGTGAGCCCCACACCACCAACCAGCGGATGGAGGTCACCGCCGTCATCCGCGCCCTACGGTCCCTGCCCGGTCCGCTGCACGTGGTCAGCGACTCCACCTACGTGGTGAACTGCTTCCGGGACCGGTGGTGGCAGGGGTGGGAACGCCGGGGATGGCGTAACACCCAGGGCAAACCCGTAGCCAACCAGGACCTCTGGAAGGAGCTGATCCCTTTGGCCCTCGAGTCGGGGCGTCCGGTGACCTTTGCTTGGGTGAAGGGCCACTCCGGGGACCGGATGAACGATCTGGTCGACCTGTTGGCCACCCAGGCTGCCGACCTCCAGTAGCTCGGGGGGCGGGAACTGACGCCGTTTGGGTTCGTCGGCCACCTCCCGTAACCTGCTGGCATGGAGATCCAAGGAAGTTCAGCCATCATCACCGGCGGCGCGTCTGGCCTCGGCGAAGCCACCGCCCGGACCCTGGCCGCCCGCGGCGTGCGGGTCACCGTCTTCGACCGAAACGAGGAGCGGGGCAAAGAGGTCGTCGGCGAGATCGGCACCAACGCCAACTTCGCCGGTGGGGACGTGACCGACCCCGAGGACTGTCAAAAGGCCGTGGACCAGGCGGCCGACGGCGGCAACCTCCGCATCGCCGTCAACTGCGCCGGCACTGGGTGGGTGGGGCGGGTCATCAATCGGGACGGATCCCCCCACGATCTGCAGCCCTTCCAGTTCATCCAGAATTTGAACGTCATCGGGACGTTCAACGTGATGACCAAGGCGGCCTCCCACATCGCCACCGTCGAGCCCCAGGAGAACGGCGAGCGCGGGGTGATCGTGAACACCGCTTCGGTGGCCGCCTTTGACGGACAGATCGGCCAGCTGGCCTACTCGGCATCCAAAGGCGCCATCGTGGGCATGACCCTTCCCGCCGCCCGCGACCTGGCCGTGGTGGGCATCCGGGTCCTCGCCATCGCTCCAGGATTGTTCGACACCCCCCTGTTGGCCATGTTCCCTGACGAGGCCCGAGCCGAGCTGGCCCGGTCGGTCAACTTCCCGAAGCGGTTGGGCAATCCCGCCGAGTTCGGCGAGCTGGTGGCCCATATCGCTTCGAACAGCTATCTCAACGCCGAGGTCATCCGGCTTGACGGCGGCATCCGTATGCCTCCCAAGTAGTCGCGCCCTTGGACCGTTGCTGATCCGACCGGGCGGTAGTGTCGCCTCGAGCGCCATGACGAGCACCGTATCCACATCGCCACCGTCCGCCCCGGCAGCGAGCGGCGGCATCATCCGGACCGTCGGGCTCACCAAGGTGTACGCCGGATCGGACATTCGGGCGGTCGACGGGCTCGATCTCGAGGTGGTCCACGGCGAGATCTTCGGTCTCCTCGGGCCGAACGGTGCCGGCAAGACCACCACGGCGGGCATGCTCACCACCCGGGTGGTGCCCACCTCGGGCCAGGCCTTCGTCGGAGGCATCGATGTGGTCGCCCACCCCGCCCTGGCCAAGCAGATCCTCGGGATCGTCAGCCAGCAGAACACCCTCGACCGCCAGCTCAACGTGTGGGAGAACCTCTACTTCCACGGACGCCTGTTCGGAATCGCTGCCCGAGAGTCCAGGCGAACGGCCAGCGAACTCCTTGAGCAGTTCCAGCTGGAACGGTGGGCCAAGGCCTCGGTCTATGCCCTGTCGGGAGGAATGGCCCAGCGGCTCATGGTGGCCCGCGCCATCTTCCATCGCCCAGCGGTGCTCTTCCTCGACGAGCCCACCGCCGGACTCGATCCCCAGAGCCGGCTGGCCCTCTGGGAGACCCTCCGGACGCTCAACGCCGAAGGTCAGACCATCATGCTCACCACTCATTACATGGAAGAGGCCGATCAGCTCTGCGGTCGGGTGGCCATCATGGACCGGGGCAGGATCCTGGCCCTCGACACCCCGGCGGCCCTGAAACAGCAAGTGAACGCCGACACCATCGTTACCGTGATCGCCAGTGGCGACCGGGAGGCACTGGCCCGCGTGCTGAGCGATGGCGTCGACGGCGTGACCGCTTCCCGAATCACTGATACCGGGGTGGAGCTCCATGTAAAGGGCCAGGACCGACTGCTGCCACGTGTAGTCAACACGGCCGAGGAGGCCGGGTTCCCGGTGCTCGACCTCTCGGTCAACGAGCCCACCTTGGAGACCGTGTTCATCAACCTCACCGGCAAGGAGCTCCGAGAGGGGTGAGCACGCTCGAATCGGGTACTGCGCCGGCGACCGTGCACGAACGGCCCACGAGATCGACCTTCGACGCCAGCCGCATCGCCCTTGGTGCCCTCATCCTCCGGGACCTGGTGGTCCTGCGCAAGCACGTCTTGGAGTTCGTCATCAGGGTGCTCGTGCAGCCGTTCCTCTTGTGCTTCGTCTTCCTCTACGTCTTCCCGAAGATCGGTCAGGGGATCGGTGGAAGTGGGGGACCTGTGGCCGAATCGGCGTTCGCCACGCTGCTGGTTCCCGGGGTGGTAGGGATCTCCATCCTCTTCCAGGGGGTGCAGTCGGTGGCGCTGATCATGTCCCAGGAGTTCGGTTTCACCCGGGAGATCGAGGACCGGGTCCAAGCACCCTGCCCTATCTGGCTCGTGGCGATGGCCAAGGTACTCTCCGGCGCCGTGCAGGGTCTGATCTCGGCCATCATCGTGCTGCCCATTGCCTCGGTGGTCCACGCCAAGGGAGTGGAGGCCCACCTCAACCTGCACTGGTGGATCATCGTGACGCTGGTTCCCCTGGCCTGCGTGACCATGGCCTCCCTCGGCCTCCTGCTCGGTACCAGCTTCGAGCCCCGCAACATTGGCCTGATGTTCGGGTTCATCATCCTCCCGGTGACCTTCCTCGGTGGGACCTACTACGAATGGACGCGTCTGGCCCCCATCCAGGCCGGAGGCTGGCATTGGCTGCAGACACTCGTCCTGATCAATCCCCTCATCTACGTCAATGAGGGAATGCGGGCCGCCCTGACCGACGCCCCCCACATGCATCTCTACATCATCTACCCGGTGCTGACGGCGTTCCTCGCCGTCTTCCTCGGGCTCGGCCTCCGCAACTTCCGCCGGCGGGTGCTCTCCTAGTCGCTTTTCCCATCGGCATCGGGCCTTCGTCCTACGATGGCGCCGTGGCCAGGGATGACGGGTATCTGCTTGACAACCGCCAGGCTGAGGCGGGCGACCGCCTGACCGCCCTGGCTGCGCTCTTGGACCCGGGGACCTTCCGCCACCTCGACGACTGCGGCATCGCCCCGGGTTGGCGTTGCTGGGAGGTTGGGGCGGGCGGACCGACCGTCGCTACCTGGATGGCCGAACGGACCGGCCCCGAGGGCTCGGTGCTGGCCACCGACCTCGACCTCTCGTGGATGGGTGCGCCCGACACCCATCCCTTCTCGGCCCGGATCCACGACGTCGGCCTCGACCCGCCACCACCGGGTCCGTTCGACCTGATCCATGCCCGCTTGGTGCTCGTCCACGTGCCGCAGCGCCGCCAGGCCCTGGATGCCATGGTCGGCGTCCTCCGTCCGGGTGGGTGGCTGGTCGTCGAGGACGCCGACCCCGCCCTCCAGCCGCTCACCTGCATCGACGAGTTCGGGCCCGAACAGGTGCTGGCCAATAAGCTTCGCCGTGACTTCCGGTCGCTGCTGGTGGACAGCGGCGCGGACACCTCCTTCGGCCGGACCCTGCCCCGGCTCCTCCGGGCGGCCGGTCTGGTCGACGTGTGGGCCGACGCCTACTTCCCGGTGACCGGTCCGTGGTGCACTGTGCTCGAGCGGGCGACGGTCGAGCAGATGCGGGAACGCCTGGTCGACTCAGGGCTGGCCACCGTCGTCGAGATCGACCAGCACCTGTCCGCCGTCGACGCCGGCGGAATGGACTTCGCCACTTCACCGCTCATCTCGGCCTGGGGCCGGGCACCGGTCGCGGGTTGACCCACATCCGGCCCGGGGCCTTGCGTCCGCTCCCCGGTTACCGCCGAGTACCGAGGTGGCGCCGGCCTTCGGCCCGGTAGGCTGGACCGTGGTCGCGCACCGGGCGCGGCAGTGGACGGAGGTGATTCCCACGACACCCGAGGTGGCTGAGGATCGAACGGCATCGGGGGGAGTCGACAGGGGGATCGACAAGTTGAACACCAGCGGCGACGAAGCCGATCCGACCGCGTTCGACGTGGTCATCATCGGTGGGGGCCCAGGTGGCTACGCCACCGCCCTGTACGGCGCGTCCGCTGGCCTGTCCATCGCCATCGTGGAGCTCGACAAGGTAGGAGGTACGTGTCTCCACCGGGGATGCGTCCCGGCCAAGGAGTTCCTCGAGACAGCCTCGGTGTTCCGCACGGTGGCCGGCTCGGCCACATTCGGTGTCACGGCGGGGGCCGACGGCCCCATCACCCCGGTGGTCGACTTCTCGGTCAGCCAGGCCCGCAAACAGCAGGTGGTGGATCAACTCTTCAAAGGGCTGGCCGGACTCCTGAAAGGACGCGGGGTCACCGTGTTCAGCGGCAGTGGCACCCTGGCGGGAGACCATACAGTGAAGGTCTCGGGCAACGACGGGTCGACTACCGAGATCACCGGCACCGACGTGGTGTTGGCCGCCGGGTCCGTCCCCCGCACCATCCCCGGCTTCGACATCGACGGCACCCTGGTCATGACCTCGGACGAGGTGCTGGCCCTGGACGAACTCCCCTCGTCGGTGGCGGTCATTGGCGGTGGGGCGATCGGATGCGAGTTCGCCTCCATGCTCAGCGACCTGGGCAGCACGGTGACTGTCTTTGAGGCCCTCCCCGGCATTCTCGGCGGCTGTGACGAGGACATCGTCAAGGCGGTGGCCCGCTCCTTCCGCAAGCGGAGCATCGACGTGAAAGCAGGTGTGCGGCTACAAGGCCACACACCAGACCCCTCCGGTCACGGCACCGTCGTCTCCTACAACGACGGCGAGAAGCTGGCCGTGGACGCCGTGGTGGTCTCCGTCGGTCGTCGGCCCCGCACCGAGGGCCTCGTCTCCCCCGGGACCGGGGTGGTCATCGACGATCGAGGGTTCGTGGTCACCGACCGCACCATGCGCACCGGTGCCGACGGCGTCTGGGCCGTGGGGGACGTGGTGGCCGGCACTCCGCAGCTGGCCCATGTGGGCTTCGCCGAGGGGATCGTCGTCATCAAGAGCATCCTCGGCGAGCCGGTGGTCCCCGTCGACTACGACCGGGTGCCCTGGGCCATCTACTGCCATCCCGAAGTGGCCTTCGCCGGGCTCACCGAGGCCGCCGCCGTCGAGGCGGGGTTCGACGTCGTCGTGAAGAAAGACCCGTTCGGGGGCAACAGCCGGGCCCGGATCATCGGGGAGACCGACGGACTGGTCAAGGTGGTGGCCGAGCGTCTCGCCGACGGGTCCACCGGTCGCATTCTCGGTGTCCACATGGTCGGTCCCTGGGTCACCGAGCAGCTCGGTGCCGGCTACCTGGCCGTCAACTGGGAGGCCACCGCAGACGAGGTGGCCCAGTTCATCCAGCCGCATCCATCGTTGTCGGAGACGTTCGGCGAGACGGTGCAGGCGTTGACCGGAAGGGGACTCCACGTTGCCTGATGTGACGATGCCGCAGCTCGGCGAGACGGTGACCGAAGGCACCATCACCAAGTGGTACAAGGCTGTCGGTGACCAAGTGGCCCGCGACGAGCCGTTGTTCGAGGTGTCGACCGACAAGGTCGACTCCGAGGTCCCCTCGCCCGCCGAAGGGGTCTTGACCGCCATCCTGGTGGAGGAGGGCGACACCGTGGACGTCGGTGTGACCTTGGCCGTCATCGGAGACAGCACCGCCTCGAACAGCACTGCCCCCTCGGAGACCGTGGAGGCGGCACCGGCACCGGCAGCGGCACCGCCCCCGGCTCCCGCGCCGCCCCCGGCGTCGGCACCGGCACCTCCTCCGCCAACCCGGCCAGAGCCCGCGGTCGTGGGGGCCGCATCGGTCCAGCCGTCGTCACTGACGAACGGGACCGGTGAGGGACTAGTCCTTTCTCCGGTGGTCCGCAAGCTGTTGCACGATCACGACATCGATCCAGGCACGGTGCACGGCACCGGCCTCGGTGGCCGGATCACCCGCAGTGACGTGGAGTCGGTCATCGCCGGCGGAGTGGCGGCTGACGGCTCTGCCGCACCCTCCAGGGTGCCGAGCATCGCCGACCGTCGGCCATCCGCGACACCTTCCGAGACCCCCCCGGTCGCCCCGACGCCCACGGCGGCTCCCACACCGGCGTCGGCGGCTCCGGAGCTGCCCCGCCCCACCGGCCGTGACGAGGTGGTGCCGTTCACCAACATCCGACGGCGGACAGCGGAACACATGGTGCGCTCCAAGGCGACCTCCGCTCACACCTTGATGGTCAAAGAGATCGACTACGAGCGGGTGGAACAGATACGACGGACCCACGGCGAACGATTCAGGGCCGAGGAAGGGTTCAGCCTCACCTATCTGCCCTTTGCCGCACTGGCCACGGTGGAGGCCCTCGGCGAGTTCCCCCATCTCAACGCGTCAGTCGGGGACGACTCGCTCATCATCCACCACGACATCAACCTGGGGATCGCTGTCGACCTGGACAACGAAGGGCTCATCGTGCCCGTGGTCCACAACGCCGAAGAGCTGAATCTGAGGGGTATGGCCCGTCGGATCCGCGACGTGGCCGAGCGGGCCCGTAACAAGAGGTTGAGTCTCGACGACATCAGTGGGGGCACCTTTTCGATCACCAACGCCGGTCCGTTCGGAACGTTGATCACCGGCGCCATCATCAACCAGCCCCAGGTGGCCATCCTCTCGACGGACGGGGTGGCCAGGAAGCCGGTCGTTGTGGCGTTGCCGGATGGGACCGAATCCATCGCCATTCACTCGGTGGGACTGGCCGCGCTCACCTTCGATCACCGGGCGGTGGACGGCGCCTATACGGCGAGGTTCCTGGCCCGGTTGTCGGAGATCCTGAACGAACGTGATTGGGCCGGGGAGCTCTAGGCCGGTGAGCGGTCCCCGTCGGGGCACGTCGGCCAGCTCGCCATGAAGGTCCGGTGGCTGGGTCGGGTCCCCTACCGAGAAGGCTGGGCTCTTCAGCGCGCCATCAGTCGACAGTCGACCGATGACTACCTGTTGTTGCTCGAACACCCACCCGTCTACACGCTGGGTCGCAACGCCGATCTCGGCCACGTTCTGGCCGAGCCGGCCTCGGTCGGTGCCGAACTGGTATCGGTCGACCGAGGCGGCGATGTCACGTTCCATGGCCCGGGCCAACTGGTCGGGTATCCGCTGATCACGGTGGGCCCCGGCCTCCAGCACAGTCGAGCCCACGTCACCCACGTCGAAGATGTCGTCATCGCCGCGCTGGTCTCGTTGGGCTTGGCGCCGTCGAGCGTCGGTCGTCTACAGGGCTTTCCCGGTGTATGGGTCGGTCTCGACGAGGAGATGGGCCCCGAATCGGTGGGACCTCGCAAGATCGCCGCCGTCGGGGTGCGGACGGCGCGGGGACGCACCACCCACGGCTTCGCCCTCAACGTCTCCACCGACCTGGCCATGTTCGGCCACATCGTGCCGTGCGGGATCGCCGACCGTCCCGTCACCTCGCTGGCAGCCGAAGGGCTGCCGGTGAGCATGGCCGAGGCCCGGGCCGCATTGATCGTCGCCGCCGAAGACGTCTGGGGCACCATCGAGGACATTCAGTCGGTGACGGACGGCGCCGCCACGGTCACCACGGCGGCAACTACGGACGTCGACCTGACCGGACCCTGGGTCGGACCCGAGCCCCAGGGGCCCGTGCCGGTGCCGGTGGCCCTCGGGGTGAGGTCCGGAGCCAGCGCGCTGGACCGCCGACTCGCCCGGGCCGGAGTGGATCCGGCCGCCGGTCTGTCCCTCAACCAGCGCAAGCCGCCGTGGCTCCGGGTGCCGACGGTGATGGAAGGCGAGTACCTCGGCCTCCGCCAGAACCTCCGGGACCTCGACCTCGTCACGGTGTGCGAAGAGGCAGGGTGCCCCAACATCTACGAGTGCTGGTCCGACGGTACGGCGACGTTCATGATCAACGGCTCGCGCTGCACGCGGGCGTGTGGGTTCTGCCAGGTGGACACCCGCCACCCCCTGCCCCTCGACCCTGGCGAGCCCGAACGGGTAGCCGAGGCGGTGGCCCGGATGGGCCTCGCCCACGCCGTTATCACGTGTGTGGCCCGTGACGATCTAGCCGACGGAGGGGCCGGTGGGTTCGCCACAGCCATTGCCGCCATTCGGTCCCGGGCCCCGCGGACCATCGTCGAGGTCCTCATCTCGGACTGCAAGGGCGACGAAGCCTCACTGGCCGCCATCTTCGGGGCCCGCCCCGATGTGCTCAACCACAACATCGAAACGGTGGCCCGCCTGCAGCGCGCCGTACGCCCGTCGGCCGGCTACGCCCGCAGTCTCGGGGTGCTGGCCCGGGCCAAGGAAGCCGGCCTCACCACCAAGTCGGGGATCATCCTCGGGATGGGCGAGGACGAGGATGAGGTTGTGGCCACGCTCGGCGACCTGCGCTCGGTGGGCGTCGACATCGTCACCATCGGCCAGTACCTGCGCCCGAGCCGACAACACCTGCCCGTCTCCAGGTTCTGGACCCCCGCTGAGTTCGAGTCCTTGCGGCTGTCCGGCATGGCTATGGGATTCGCCCACGTGCAGTCATCACCCCTCACCCGGTCGAGCTATCACGCCCGCGAGGCGGCCGAGGCGTCCGACCATCTCCCGGCCACCGACGACGACGGCCGCTCCGGCCAACGGACCGGAGCCGTGACGGTACGGTGAGCGGCACGATGATGTCTTCGGTGACCACAGCCTGATGGAGGGCCTGAGTGAGAGCGCCCGCCGGTGGCGTGGTGATCGGATGGACCGGGTGCGCGCCCGCATGGGTGAGCTCGCCATCGATGCCCTGTTGCTGTCCCACGGGGCGGACCTTCCATGGTTGACCGGCTACCGGGCCATGCCTCTCGAGCGGCTCACCATGTTGGTGCTCCCGAGGGAGGGCGATCCTGTCCTGATCGTGCCAGCACTCGAAGCACCCCGGGTGCCGGGGGCGGGAGACCTCTTCGACATCGAGGCGTGGGACGATACGAAAGATCCCGTCGAACTGGTCGTCGGTCTGGTAGCCGGGGTCTCCGCCGCGGCTGGTGACCGACTGGGTCTGGCCGTCTCGGACCGGTCGTGGGCCACGACGGTCCTCACCCTCCAGCGACGGGTCCCGAATGCCACCTGGATCGAAGCCTCCACCGTCACGTCCCCGATCCGTGCCGTGAAGGACCCTTCGGAGCTGGCCGCCTTGCGGAGTGCTGGTGCCGCTGCCGATCGGGTGGCGGCCATGCTCCAGGGCGGGGAGATCGGCCTGTTGGGCAAGACCGAGGCCGAAGTGTCCGCCCGACTGGGCGCGCTGCTTGTCGCCGAAGGTCACCAGCAGGTCAACTTCGCCATCGTGGGCAGTGGCCCCAACGCGGCCAGCCCGCATCATGAACCGGGCGCTCGGGTCATCGCGCCCGGGGAAACCGTAGTGTGCGACTTCGGTGGCACCTACTCCCTCGACGGCGACGTGGGTTACTGCTCGGACATCACCCGCACGGTGGTCACCGGATCCCCCTCCGGGGAGGTAGCCCACTGCTACGACGTGCTCCTGGCCGCTCAGCAGGCTGCCGTGGCCTCGGCCCGGGTCGGCGTCACCGCCGAACACGTGGACAGCGTGGCCCGGACCATCATCGAGGATGCCGGGTTCGGTCAGTACTTCGTGCATCGCACCGGACACGGCATCGGCATCGAGGAGCACGAGGACCCCTATCTGGTGGTGGGCAACGACGAGCGCCTGCGACCGGGTCACGCCTTCTCGGTGGAGCCCGGCATCTACCTGCCCGACCGCTTCGGCATGAGGTTGGAGGACATCGTGGTAATCGGCGAGGACGGGGAACCCGAGCCGCTCAACTCGGCCGACCACGGCCTGATAGTCGTCGACGTCTAGGAGGGGACCTGATGGATCTGGGTATCGCAGGCCGGGCGGCCCTGGTGGTAGCGGGATCGAAGGGTCTGGGCCGGGCCAGCGCCGAGGCCCTGGCTGCCGAGGGCGTGCGGGTGTTGGTCTCCTCGCGCAGCGAGGCCGCCTTGGACGAGGCAGCGGCCACCCTCAGGGCCAGCGGGGCCGAAGTGGTGACCCGGACAGCGGACATCACCGACCCGGATGCGCCGTCCTCCTTGGTGGAGGCGACCGTCGAGGCCTTCGGGTCCATCGACATCGTCGTGGCCAACGCCGGAGGGCCGCCCCCGGCCCACTCCCTCGAGATCGATGACGACCAGCTCGAGGCCGCGCTCAACGCCAACCTGGTCTCCGCAGTGCGGCTGACGAGGGCGGCTGTGCCCACCATGCGGGCCAACGGCTGGGGCCGGATCGCCTACATAACCTCCTACTCGGTGGTGCAACCGATCCCGGGGCTGGCGCTGTCCAATACGGCCCGCACCGGCCTGTGGGCATGGGTCAAGACCGCGGCCCAGGACATCGCCGCCGAGGGCCGGGGAATCACCTTGAACCTGGTCTGTCCCGGTGCCCACGCCACCGACCGTATGCGTCAGCTGGGCGGTACCGGTCCGATGGGAGACCCGGCGGACTTTGGGAGCATCGTCGCATTTCTCTGCTCGGAGCAGGCCAACTACGTCAATGGCGCCGCCATCGTGGTGGACGGTGCCGCCACGCTGGCCCTCTAGTCCACCTCTGCTCCTTAGCGACGAGCGGGACCTCCCGTAGCGCGCGTTGCCGTCTCCCGCCGCTGCCAGAAACGTCGCTGGAGGATCAGGGCCGCCACCCCGACGGCCAACAGGATGATCACGTTGAGGAGGAGCTGTTCGGTTGCGCCCCAGACTTCGTGCCACTGTCCGAAGGCGGCCGACAGGCCCATGGCCGCGGCGGCAGGGATAGTGGTCACCGAGATGAACACGCCGATGAGGGCGTTGGCTCGCGACTGCAGGATGGAGACCACGCCCACAATGCCGGCGATGACCGCGACCACAATGGAGAACAGGTTGGGCTGATCGATGAGATCCGAGACGGGTCGGAATCCCAAGAGAAAATCCCGCGGTGCCTGACCAGAGGCCCGTATGACCAGCGAGAAGAGATAGGTGGCCACGATGGCCAGTGCGAACCCCACCCCGAGGGCGATCAGCCCGCGCTTGACCGGTCGGTGATGTCGTTCGGTGATCCCGAGGGCCGTGCCCAAGATGGCGTTGTACTCCGGTCCGACGACCATGGCTCCCACCACCAGGATCTGCGAGTTGGTGAGAATGCCCACCGCTGCGATCAGCCCTGCGCACAGGAGCAACATGAAAAAGCTGATCGGGTACGAGGCGTTGGCTCGAATGGTGGCATCGACCACCTCCCAGACCGGGGCGATCTCGCGATCGCTGACCATAGGCCTGATCATCTCGCGATGGGTCCTGATGATGGCCATGTCGGTGCGGTCCACCGAGAGAGGTCCCCGCTCTCGGGGACCGAGCTCGCGGAGTTGGTGGATGACCGAGCTGGCCACGTCGGGTTCGAGGTCGCACTCGACGACATCCCCGTCTGGGAAACGGGCCGATCCGGGATGCACGGTCACGTTCAGCACGCCCGAGGTGGCACCGAGCACGTCGAGGATGACCGGGGTGCTCTCCATGGGGCTGGACACCCGAACGTGATACATACTCCTCCTGTCCGGCCCCGCCGTCGGCGTGCCCAGAGCGCAATCGCTACCGGTCGACCCAGGGTGGGCCCTACATCTCAAGCCTTCTGGCGATTGGCGAACGCTAGCCATCCTCCGGGAGGATTCGGGTGATCGTCACTGTGCTTGTCACCGACCACTCGATCCGAACGGCCCAGCCACCGTCGTGTCGTGATCGGCACGGTTGGTCGCCAGTCGGCTGCCTGCTCGGTCCCCTCCCGCCTCGACGGAACCTGGCCGGCCTGCCTGCGAATACTCATCGCGTCGGGGTTGATCCTCCCGGCGCTTCAGCGGCCGCCTGGGTGGGTAGAACCCCCCTCGTGACCGCATCGACGACTCCGGGCGAACAGCCGTTTCCTCACCTCGACCTGAAGGCCCTGATCGGAATGGCAGTCGGAGATGCCGTCGCCTCGGCCGAAGCGGCGGGCGTCACCCGGATTCGCTTGATCGAGCTGGACAGTGGTTCCGTGGCCGGAGCCGTCGACATGTCGATCAACCGGAGGCGATTGACCTTGGTCCAACAAGGTGGCGTGGTCAGCTTCGCCGGGTTCGACAATGGCCGTTCGGTGGGGACGAGTCCATTGCCCACCCCGTAGATCAGTGGGTACGGGCTGCGGCGGGCCAGCTCCGGGAGAGTGACGGCACCAGTGTTTCGACTCGGTGCTCGACCCGCATTCTTCGGGTCTCAACCGCCGGGAGCGGCACTCCCCGGCTGAGAGAGGGGCTGCTCCATCCGGGGAAGCGGCGCGGCCGGCACGCCCATCGGAGGCGGTGGTGGGGGAGAAGTGAGCGTGGGCATGGATACCAGGGGTGTTGACGGCACCGGCGTCGGTGGCCGAAGCGACATCGCGGCGGCCTGATCGAAGGCGGGCACCGGGCGGGGGGGCGTGTCGGCCACAGCTCCGGATCCAAAGACGGTGGCAACGGGCCGGGGCGCCGGAGGCGCAGGCGTTCCCCGCCTGGACCCCTTGGCCCGGGTGGGGGCAACGAACGTGGGGGCCAGTGGTCGATCCGGGTCGTCGGCGGCTGTCGTAGGGGGATCGGGGATCGGGGAATGGACGTAGCGGGCCACGTCGAGGTCGAAGTAGCCCTCGCTGGCTGCCTTCCTGATCTTCTGATCCCGACTCTGTTTGGCCCGTACGAGAAGGAGGGCGACGAAGAGGAGTACGACAACGAGCACCGCGCCCAGCTCCAGCTGTGTGGCGCTGAACGAAGTCGCGGTGACCTCGGCCGGAAGGAGGGAAGTTGCTGGCATCCCCCCAAATTTACCGATCAAGAATTGTTAACGCACCTATTTCTTGCCTGTTCCGGAGTCGGCCAGGGTGCGGGCACGACGGGGCGCCGCCTCGGGGCCCGCGGTCAGGCGATGAAGTACTTGGCCCTGGGGTGGTGGCAGATGATGGCCGTCGTCGACTGTTCGGGGTGGAGCTGAAAGCCCTCGCTCACCTCGACACCGATGCGGTCGGCACCGAGTAGTTCGACCACCTTGGCGTTGTCCTCAAGGGCGGGACAGGCCGGGTAACCCCAGGAGTAGCGACCACCCCGGTACTGCTGTTTGAACAGGCCGGTGAGTGAGGGGCCGTCCTCGTCGGCGTAGCCGAGCTCCTCGCGGATCCGGCGGTGCCAGTACTCAGCCAGGGCTTCGGCCATCTCCACCCCGAGCCCGTGCAGGTAGAGGTACTGCTGGTACTCGTTCTCGGCGAAGAGCCTGGCCGCCTCCTCGGAGACCCGCGATCCCATGGTCACCACCATGAAGCTGGCCCAGTCGGGCTCACCCGACGACAACGGCCTGAAGAAGTCGCTGATGCACAACCATGGTTCCTCGGTCTGGCGGGGAAAGGTGTAACGCATCAGTTCGTCGGAGCGGCTCTCGTCCTCGTAGAGGACGAGATCGTCGCCGTCGGCGTTGGCGGCGAAGTGTCCCCAGGCCACCTGAGGTACGAGCAGCTGTTCAGCGGTGGCTTTGGCGAGCTGCTCTCGGAGTAGTGAGCGCACGCGAACTTTGAAGGCCGGGTCGTCCTCACCCTTCTCGGGTCGGAATCCCCACTGATTCCGGAACAGGGCGGTCTCGTTGAGATAGCCGGCGACGTCGTCCACGGCCATGCCCTTGGCCACCCGGCTGCCCAGGAAGGGCGGCTTGAAGGTCGGGTTGTCCGTGGCCACCTCGGGCGAACGGGTGGGTAGCGTCTCGCCGCGCTCGCGTGCCTCGGCTGCCGCCTGCTTTCGTAGCTCGCTCTTTCGGGGCCCGAGGTCACGTCCACCGATGGCGATCCCGAACTCGGGGTCGTCCTCGCCGGACTTGGTCAACTCGACCAGCCGGTCCATGGTGCGCAGACCCTCGAAGGCGTCCTTCCCGTAGAAGAGCCGGCCGTCATAGACCTTCCGGAGGTCGCGCTCGACGTAGGTGCGGGTCAGGGCGGCGCCGCCCAGGATGACCGGGATGTGGGAGAGGCCGCGACGGTTGAGCTCTTCGAGGTTGTCCCTCATGATCAGCGTCGACTTGACCAGCAGGCCGCTCATCCCGATGGCATCGGCCTCGGACTCCTCCAGCGCCGCCACCATGTCGGTGATGCCCACTTTGATGCCGAGGTTCTTCACCGTGTAGCCGTTGTTGGTCAGGATGATGTCGACCAGGTTCTTGCCGATGTCGTGCACGTCACCTTTGACCGTGGCCAGCACCATGGTCCCTTTGCCCCCCTGGTCGGCCTTCTCCATATACGGCTCGAGGTAGGCCACGGCCGTCTTCATGGTCTCAGCCGAGCCGAGTACGAAGGGGAGCTGCATCTCGCCGGAGGCGAAGAGCTCACCGACCGTCTTCATACCGGCCAGGAGGAAGTCGTTGATGATGACCAGTGGCGTGTGGCCGGCGGCCATGGCCTCTTCGAGATCGTCCTCGATCCCGTTGCGGTCGCCGTCGATGATGCGGTGCTCGAGACGCCGCTCCACGGTCCAGTCCGAGCGGTCCTCTTGGACCGCTCCGGCGGAGGCGGAGACTCCCTCGAACAGGGCCAGCAGTTCGGTCAAGGGGTCGTAACCGTCGTGTCGCCGGTCGTAGATCAGATCGAGGCAGACCTCACGGGCCCGGTCGTCGATCTTCGACAGAGGCAGGATCTTCGAGGCGTGCACGATGGCCGCGTCGAGGCCGGCCTCCACGCACTCGTGGAGGAAGACCGAGTTGAGGACCTGGCGGGCGGCGGGATTGAGCCCGAACGAAACGTTGGACAGGCCGAGCACGGTGTAAACACCAGGGAGCTCCGCCTTGATCCGCCGGATACCCTCAATGGTCTCGATGCCGTCCTTCCTGCTCTCTTCCATGCCGGTCGAGAGGGGGAGGGCGAGGGCGTCAAACATCAGGTCCTGGGGCCGCAGCCCATAGCGCTCGACGGCGATGTTGTGGATTGCCGTGGCGGCCCGTACCTTCCACTCCGCCGTCCGGGCCTGACCCACCTCGTCGATGCACGTGCACACGACGGCAGCGCCGAACTCCTTGGCCAAGGTCAGGAACGAGTCGAGCCGGGTTCCGGGCTCGTCCCCCTCCTCCAGGTTGACCGAGTTGATAACGGCCCTCCCGCCGATCCACGACAGGGCGGTCTCGACGACCGGGGCCTCCGTCGAGTCGACCATCAACGGAGCGGTCGACTGGGTGGCGAAACGGGAGGCCACCTCCTCCATGTCGGCCACGCCGTCAGCGCCGGTGTAGTCCACGCAGACGTCGATCAGATGGGAGCCCTCTTTGACCTGTTCGCGGGCCATGGCGACGCACGTGTCCCAGTCGGCTTCGAGCATGGCCTCACGGAACTTCTTCGACCCGTTGGCGTTCGTCCGCTCGCCCACCACCAGGAATGAGGTGTCCTGTTCGAAGGAGACCTGGGTGTAAATGGACGCCGCGCCGTATTCCCCTTCGGGATGACGGACGGACGGGGTGAGGTCGCCACAGGCGTCCACCACCGCGGCCAGGTGCTCCGGAGTCGTTCCGCAGCAACCGCCGATAACCGAGATGCCCAGTTCGCTGACGAACTGGCGCTGGAACTCGGCCAGCTGTTCGGGGGTGAGGTCGTAGTGCATGGCCCCGTCGACCACCGAGGGCAGTCCGGCGTTGGGGAGGCACGTCACGGGGAGCGATGCGTGGTTGGCCAGGTGGCGCAGGGGTTCGAACATCTCGCTCGGTCCGGTGGCGCAGTTGAGCCCGATGAGGTCCACATCCATAGCCTCGAGGGCGCACAAGGCGGCCCCGATCTCGGTACCGGGCAGCATGGTGCCGGTGAGCTCGATGGTCACTTGGGTCTGGATGGGCAGACGGACACCGGCTGCCTTCATGGCCCGGCGGGCACCATTGATGGCCGCCTTGGCCTGGAGGAGGTCGAAGACCGTTTCGATGATGATGAGGTCGACCCGTCCCTCGATGAGGGCGGTCGCCTGTTCCTCGTAGGCGTCACGCAGATCGGCGTACCTGATCTGTCCGAGGGTTGGGAACTTGGTGCCCGGCCCGATGCTGCCGGCAACCCAGCGCGGCTTGTCCGGCGTGGAAAAGTCGTCCGCCGCGTCGCGGGCGATCCTGGCCGCGGCCAGGTTGAGCTCCCTGACGCGGTCGCTCTGGCCGTACTCGGCCAGAACAGGGGCGAACGCCCCGAAGGTGTCCGTCTCGACCACGTCACAGCCGACCTCGAAGAATGACCGGTGTACCCGGTCGATGGCATCGGGACGGGTGACTACGAGGAGTTCGTTACAGCCCTCGAGGTCCGGTCCGCCGAAGTCGTCGGCGGTCAGGTTCATGAGCTGCAGATTGGTACCCATGGCACCGTCGAACACCACCACCCGGTTGGTGGCGGCCTCGAGATAGGAGGAGAAGGGGGGTGACGTGGTGGCCATAGCCCCACAAGGCTACCGGCCGACGGCGGATGGGTGGGCAGGCAGAGCCCCTCCCGTTCACTCACTGCGTTTGTCGTCGGCCGGTGCGGTCCGGCCGGTGGGGAGCGTTAGCATCAGGCCGGTGATGACGCCGGTGCTGAGGATCTACACGAAGACGGGCGATGACGGCACCACGGGGCTGCTCTTCGGTGGCCGGGTGGCCAAGGACTCGGCGCTCATGCACCTCACCGGCACGGTCGACGAGGCCCAGGCAGCCATGGGGCTGGCCCGGGCCGAGGCCATCCCCGGATCCGAGCTTGACGAGCTCCTCACCAAGCTGGAGCGGGACCTCTATGTCCTGATGGCCGAGGCCACGACGGATCCGGCCAACCGCGCCAAGCTGAAGCCCGGCTCCACGTTGGTGACTGAAGCGATGGTGGCGGCCCTTGAGCTCCAGATCGACGACTTCATCGACCGAATCGAGATGCCCACAGAGTTCGTCATCCCGGGCGCCAATCGCGCCTCGTCCGCTCTCGACCTGGCCCGGACGGTGGTGCGGCGGGCCGAGCGGCTGGCCGTAACCGGATCGGTCGAGGGTTCTCTCGTCCACACCTATCTCAACCGGCTCTCCGACCTGCTGTGGGCGATGGCCCGGTGGACCGAAGGAGACCATCACCTGCTGGCCCGGACCATCCCCAGACGGCACGCGGGGGCGCAGGGAGCGCCCGGGTCGCCCTCATCGGGCCATTCGGGCGAGGACGGATCCGACCATGAGAACGAGGGAGCACCATGATGGAGATCGATGTCGCCGCGCTCGCCGACCTGCCCGAGGGTTTGGTGGCTCTGGGCCTACCCGTGTCCTCGTCGGCTGACGGACCACAGCTCGCCACCGGTGGTGCGGACCTGACGGCTATCGGGGCCCCTGATGCCTTGGACGCAGGATGGTGTGAGCGGCACGGCTTCGTCGGCAAGGTCGGCCAGACCCTCTCGGTCCGGTCGGGCATGCCTTCGGGTCCGTCGGGAGAGCCAGGCGGAACCGGCGAGACCGCCGACATCGTGGCGGTGGGTATCGGTTCCATCGGTTCGCTGTCGGGAACGGCCGGACTCGAGACACTTCGCCGGGCGTCGGCATCCTTCGTCCGGACCGTCGGCCGGGGGTCGGTGGCGGCCCTCCTACTGCCTGGGGGTACTGACCTCCCTGCAGACGGGATCGCATCAGCCGTCGCCGAGGGTGCCGTGTTGGCGGCTTACCGATATGAGGACTACCGGACCGGGGACGAGACCTCCCGGCTGCTGCGCCTGGTCGTCGTGCCTCCGGAAGGTGCCGATGCTGGGCTGGTGGCTTCGGGTGCCGCCCGCGGTGCCCGGCTGGCCGAATCGGTCAATCTGGCCCGTGACCTGGTCAACGAGCCGCCGAGCGCACTGACGCCGTCAATCTTCGCCGACACCTTCGTGCATCGATTCGCCGATGTGGACGAACTCACGATCGACGTGTGGGACGAGGACCGAATCGTTGCCGAGAAGCTCGGGGGCCTTCTCGGGGTGGCCCGTGGCTCGAACGAGTCGCCCCGCCTGGTTCGAGTCGAGTACCGACCTGGCGACCCCCTGGAGATCGACGGTCGGGTGCCCCACCTGGCCCTGGTGGGCAAAGGGATCACGTTCGACTCCGGCGGCCTGTCGCTCAAGACGGCGAGCGGTATGGAGACCATGAAGACCGATATGGGCGGGGCGGCGGCCGTCCTCGGGGCTATGGATGCCGCCGCTGCGCTCGGATCCAGGATCCGCATCACCGCACTCGCCCCGTTGACCGAGAACATGCCCGGTGGATCGGCCATCAAGCCCGGCGACGTCCTCACCACCCGGAAGGGTAAGACCATCGAGGTGTTGAACACCGATGCCGAAGGTCGGCTGGTCCTCTCGGACGGGCTGACCCTGGCCGCCGAGTCCGAGCCCGACGCCATCATCGACCTGGCCACACTGACGGGGGCGGCCGTGGTCGCCCTGGGCAAGGAGATCGCCGGACTGCTGGGCAACGACGACGACCTCCTCTCCGAGGTGCATGCCGCAGGCGAACGGGCCGGGGAGCCCAACTGGACCCTTCCCATGCCGGACGACTACCGGGCCCATATCGACTCAGAGGTGGCCGACATGCGCAACGTGGGACGACCCGGGCAGGCCGGAAGTATCGCCGCGGCCATGTTGCTGCGTGAGTTCGTGGGCTCGGTGCCGTGGGCCCATCTGGACATCGCCGGGCCGGCCCGTTCCGACGAGAACAGCCGGTATCTGGCCAAGGGGGGCACGGGCTTCGGGGTCCGTACCCTCGTGGCGCTCATCACCTCCGAGGAGTTCGCCCGGGTCCTCGTGACGCTGGGCTCGGAGTGAGCGACAGGCGGCACGGCGATGCGAACGGTCACCCGGTGATCCGACGCCTGGCGGGGTAAGTTCGCGGGGTGCGGATCGCGGTACTCGGTGCTGGTTCGTGGGGGACCACGGTGGCCTCGTTGGTGGCGCCGCGCCATGACACGGTCCTCTGGGCTCGCAACGCCGACGTGGCCAAGGCCATCAGGGTCGACCACGCCAACGCCGCCTACCTGCCCGGCTTTGACCTCCCTCCGGAACTTTCGGCCACCTCGAGTCTCGAAGAGGCTGTGTGCACCGCTGATCTGCTGATCGTCGGTGTACCCACCTCCGGGTTCCGTGAGGTCCTCGAAGAAGCGTCTTCGTGCATCCGACCGTGGATCCCGGTGGTCAGCCTGTCCAAAGGACTCGAACGCGGCTCGCACCTCCGCATGACCGAGGTGATCAAAGAGGTGGTCCCGGGGCATCCGGTGGCCGCACTCACCGGTCCCAACATCGCCACCGAAATCATGTCGGGCAAAGCAGCTGCCGCCGTGATCGCCACTGAGGATCTGGAGGTGGCACGGGCCATCCAACGGGTGGTGACCAGGGGAGTGTTCCGCGTGTACCTCAATGACGACGTCATCGGATGTGAGATGGGCGGCGCGCTGAAGAACGTGATCGCCATCGCCGCCGGGATCGGTGAGGGGTTGGGTGTAGGCGACAACACCCGTGCTGCCGTGATGTCCCGGGGTCTGGCCGAGCTTGCCCGGCTGGGCGTGACCATGGGTGCCCAGCCCACGACCTTTGCCGGGTTGGCCGGGATGGGTGATCTCATCGCCACCTGCATGAGCCCCCACAGCCGCAATCGACGGGTCGGTGAGCAGCTGGGCAAGGGCCGGATGCTCGACGACATCCTGGCCGAGATGCACATGGTGGCCGAGGGGGTGAAGACGGCCAGCGTGGCCCTCGAGCTCGCTGACCGCTATCAGCTCGATCTCCCCATCTGCAGCATGATCGACAAGGTGGTGAAGGGGGAGATCGAGCCGTCCGGGGCCTACTGGGGTCTCACGCCGGCCGGCCACGAGGACGATCCGGGCTGAGGAGCACCACCACTGACCGCCTCCCCGGCGGCTCGAAAGGCGACAGCGGGATGGAAGTGCCACCGGTCCAGCCGCCGCTCGATCTCGGCCCGGTCAGCTCCGGACTGAGCCAAACTCATCGCCAAACGTTGAGCCCGACGGCGCATCTGCTCGGGGGCCGGGAGCCGTTGCTCGGCCAGCCATCGGCGGTGACCGGCCTGCAGCGAGTCGGGCAACCGGCTTACGTGGCGGAGCGGCAGGGGCGGGACGGTCGTTCGCACCGCCAGTGCATCGGAACCGTGTGGGCGAGCCAGTTCGAAGGTGCACAGTCGCTGTAGGGCCCGTCGGAACGGCGAGTTCTTGCCCATCCGCTCGCCCAATCCCAGCGAGCGCGCCGTCTCGGACAGATTGATGGTGAGTCCGGCGGGGTGCATCTCGAGGCCATAGGAGAGACGGCGTAGCAGCAGCGCAGTCGACGGACCAATCACGGGGAGCCAGTAGAGCTCGACATAGCGAGAGCCGGCAGGAACGCCGTCGCGGTCGGTGATCGGGTCGAGCCAGGTGACGACGCGGAGGCGCCCATCGCCCGACCTGTCGGTGTCTTCGACTCGGCGTGCCGCTGAAGTCGAACGTGGGGATGGAAACAGGATGGGGGCGGGCATGGTGACCTCCGGCAGGGACGGGGCGCCGGCTCTACTCAGTGGAGACCGGCGCACTTGTCCAGGCAGGTTGCCTCCCCGACCTGGCCGTGGACCTGGCTGCCAGTCTGAGCCCAGCTAGCAGGAGACCTTGCTCTGAGCGATGTCCTGCGTTGGCCTCGTCAGCGAGCGAGCTTCTCCTCGACCACTGCGCCCAGTTTGTCGATGACGAGATCCCAACCCAGTCCCACGTTCCCGGCCACGTCGGGCATCGCCTCCCAGAGTGCATCGAGCTCTTCGTGGACAAGCGTAAGTGTCGTGCCGTCGTCCGAGGAGCCAGAAAAGGTAACGGTCAGGAGCGAATCGAACATCGGGCCGTCCATGCGGGCCGGTCCGACCATCGCCCATCGGAGGACGATCCGGGAGTCGGGGATCAACTCGACGATCTGCCCTTCGAATCCACCGCCGGGCTGGTTATCGTGCCCCTGCCATACCCGGAAGGATCCACCGACTCGTTCGTCCACCTCGACGCGAGTCACCACGAGGTCGCCCGGAGCGAGCCATCGGCGGAGCAGATCGGGCTCGAGCCAGGCTCGGTACACCTGTGCGGGCGGAGCCGGGATGACCCGCTGAAGACGGACGGCTCGGGATGTGGATTCGGGTGTCAAGGCACTCCTACTCGTTGATCGATCGGGAACGGATGTGTTTGGGGGAGACCGGGTTCGACCCGCCAGGACCCGAGGCGTCGGCGAAGACGGCCTCCAGCGCATCCAGTCGCTCCATCCAGAAGTTCTCGTACCGGTGGACCCATGCGGAGACGGAGGCCAACGGCTGGGTTTCCAGCTGACAGACGTGTCGACGACCCTCCACGGACTGACGCACCAGCCCGACCCGTTCGAGCACCTTGATGTGCTTGGACGCTGCGGCCAGTGTCATGGTCAGTGGCTCGGCCAGTTCACCGACGGTGAGATCGCCCTCGGCCAACCGGCCCAGCATGGCTCGTCGAGGGGCACTGGACAGTGCCCGGAACACGGCATCCATAGCTGCGGATTCCTCAACCATTTGGTTGAGTATAGACCGTCACGGGAGAATTATCAACCATATGGTTGAGTGTTAAGGTCGCGACGCACCCGTGACGGTCGCCGGAGGCGTGCTCCCATTCAGCGGGGTGTCGGATCGGGCCGTCGTGGGCTCGCACCGACTCTGGGCTGATTCCATCGCGCTCAACCCTGCCAGAGGCGGGTCGTCGCAGACGGCGTTGTTGCGTCGGACCGTCGGGAGCCGGCCTAATCAGGACGGGGTGAAGAGGAAGTTGTGCACGTAGCGATGCGAGTGCAGCACAAGGTTGGCCAGGTAGCCGTAGCGGGCTACGCGATCGGCCATCTCCCTCACTTGGTCGCGATCCAGCTCCTCGATCGGGTGCCACTGTCGCGACTGCCAGTAGGTGCCGCGGTACGACAGCTCGCGCAAGAACTCGATGATGACGTCGAGCTCGCCTCTACGGTCGGAATGCTCTTCAACCTCAATCAGCAGGTTCGGGCGCTGGTCGATGAGAAGTTGTCGAGCTCCCTTCAGCACGGAGAGCTCGTGCCCCTCGACATCGATCTTGACGAAGCCGACATCGCCGAGTTCGAGATCGTCAAGCCTTCTCGTCGTCGTTGCCTGTTCCTCCCACGCAGCGCTGGACTGCTTGCCCTCCTCGAGCGTGGCCCGTCCTTCGGTACCCATGCCGCCGGCTGGGACCCAGAGTGTCGCCTCGCCTGAGGTGTCGCTGAGCGCGATGGGGTGTAACCGCACGTTGTGCGGCATGGCTCCTTCCAGCCGTTTCACGATCTCCAAGTTGGCTTCGAAGGAATCGACGTGTGGAACCCGACGGGCCAGCCACCAAGACCACGGTCCCCACCACACGCCGACGTCGACTGCCCCGCGGTCGGCTGGGACAAAGCTTTTGAACCTGGCCAGCTCCGGCTCATTGAAGCGGTACTGCCAGGCGATTGCGGGGACCAATAGACGTACCGGAATCCGACCCATCACCTTCGAGGCGACGCCCACGTTCCACCGTCCTCTCTGCCGATGGATGTGGTCTGACCACGCACCGGACAACGGATCCTGACATCGCATCCTCGGCTGATCAAGTCGATCGCGACGCGAACCGCTCTGGTCAGGTGTGAGGTCGCGACCGCGTAGAGTCGCCATGCCGTAGCGGCGGACGGATGACTCGCTCGCAACACAGGGTCGGTCGTTGAGACCCGGTGAACCGGGGTCAGCGCTGGCTAGGGCAGCCCGGGTGGCGCACGACGGACCCTCGTGTCGATGGCCGCCCAACCAGCGTGTTGTGAGTCCCGGGCAGCTGCCGCGTTCTCGGGCGCCTCAAGCCACGCACCGCTTGTGCCGATATCGCGTGAGCGAGCAACGAGGGGCACAGCGGGCATGGGACAGGGTCTTCGGCGATCGATAGGCGGTGGATTGCCTCCAGTGTGGGGGCGCGCCCTCGCCGTTGGCCTGGTGCTTGCGTTTGCGGCAGTGGCCGCCCCGGCGCTTGGCACGCCAAGCAGGGCATCTGCCGTTGCGGTGTCCTCGTCCAGCGGTGCCGCTGCCCCCGGCTACCAACTGGTGGCATCTGACGGCGGCATCTTCGCCTTCGGTGGCGCCGGCTTCTACGGCTCCGAAGGAGCCAAGCCCCTCAACCGTCCTATCGTGGGCATGGCCGCCACGGCCGACGGCGGGGGCTACTGGTTGGTGGCATCTGACGGCGGCATCTTCGCCTTCGGTGATGCCGGCTTCTACGGCTCCGAAGGAGCCAAGCCCCTCAACCGTCCTATCGTGGGCATGGCCGCCACGGCCGACGGCGGGGGCTACTGGTTGGTGGCATCTGACGGCGGCATCTTCGCCTTCGGTGATGCCGGCTTCTACGGCTCCGAAGGAGCCAAGCCCCTCAACCGTCCTATCGTGGGCATGGCCGCCACGGCCGACGGCGGGGGCTACTGGTTGGTGGCATCTGACGGCGGCATCTTCGCCTTCGGTGATGCCGGCTTCTACGGCTCCGAAGGAGCCAAGCCCCTCAACCGTCCTATCGTGGGCATGGCCGCCACGGCCGACGGCGGGGGCTACTGGTTGGTGGCATCTGACGGCGGCATCTTCGCCTTCGGTGATGCCGGCTTCTACGGCTCCGAAGGAGCCAAGCCCCTCAACCGTCCTATCGTGGGCATGGCCGCCACGGCCGACGGCGGGGGCTACTGGTTGGTGGCATCTGACGGCGGCATCTTCGCCTTCGGTGATGCCGGCTTCTACGGCTCCGAAGGAGCCAAGCCCCTCAACCGTCCTATCGTGGGCATGGCCGCCACACGCGGTTCGGTTACCTCCCACGCCATCACCGACCCGGGCACGCCCACCGAGGTCGTCTACGGCTCGGCTGGCAGCTTCGGTCAGCTGGCTAGTTCCTCGGTGCTGCCTGGGGGTCAGAGCCTGTCGACCGATGCCGTACCGGGATGGGGTTTCCTCCCGGGCCAGGCGGTGATGGGGGCGGTACTCGGGCCCGACGGGAGCATCGTGATGGGAGGAGAGCCCCAGACGTCGGACCAGAGCCAGGCAACCGCGAACACCATGGCATTGTCGGTCTTCAACCCGACGGCCAACTCGTTCCAGAACGTCGTGATCCCCACGTCAACCGGCAAGACTTCCGAGGACGAGCCCGGATCTCCCACTGGTGGCGCCGACATCGCCGCCCTGGTCTCGGTGCCCGGCCACGCCCATCAGGTGGCGTTCCTATCCTCGTGGCCCTACCGCGGCTGGAACGCGTCGACCGAGGGCCAGTACCCCACGTTCGGTTACGTAGCTCCGTCAGGAGGTGGCTCGTACCAGGAACTCTCCGGCAGTGCTCAGCTGGCGAACAACATCGACCCCTCGGGGACCACCTGCCCTGTGCTCGCCAACACCTCGCCTCCGGTCAGCGACTGTCCGGGTACGGCGGCCATGGACGTTCTGCCGACGTCGGGGGACCTGGTCGTGGCCCAGTACTTCGACAACATCGCAACCCAGAAGTACAGCGGTGGACTGATGGTGCTGACCCCCAACGGTGTTCTTCGGAGCTCATACAACTACCCCAACGTGAATTCGAGTGGCCAGAGGGTCTACGCCCTCCCTCGCGAGGTGGATGCAGATCCAGTGACGAAGAACGGCATGGAGCGCTTCGCCGTGATCTTCGATGTGTTCACTGACGGTGCTGGAGGGTCGCTGGTCCAGGCGCCGTTCACTATGCAGGTGTTCCAGTTCAACACGACCAGTGGCGCCATAACACCACTATCGTCCCCCTTCCTCCCCGGGCAAACCGTCAACGGAGAGACGACGCATTTCGAATCGGCCCACTTCGATCAGCACGGGGATCTCTGGGCAGCAGAGTCGCTTACCAACTCCGATCCGGGCGGAAATATCGTCGAGTACTCGGCCAGTTCGATCAACGGCCGGATGACCTCAGGTCCGTGTGGTGCCGGCTCCTCGGCGGTCACCAACTGGGGGCAGGCCTGCGCCCCCGACCTCACGTTGCCGACCACGCCGTGGTTCGGTGACGTGAGGTCCATCACCGAAGACACCTCCACCGGCGCTCTGTACTTCGCGAGTGAGTCAGGGGTCCTGATGCCCGTCATCCCGACGGGTGGCTCCGGATCGGGCTGGACCCTGGGGATGGCATTTGACTACGGGATCAACTCATTGGTTGACAGGAACAATGTTGTCATCGTTCCCCGTCAGGGGACGATCGATCCAGCGACGGGCTACCTGTGGCTGCCCATCGAGCAGCTGGAGTCGTCGGCGGCATGCAACGTCAGCAACTTCGCCTGTCAGTCTGCTCCGACACAGACGAGCCAGTGGCTCGTGCGGATCAACGTCCGTCAACTCGGGACCTGAGTCAACCAGGACCGGCCACGGTCCCGAGACGTGGTCTCATCCCGTCTTCGAATACCAGAAAGGCTGGTATTCAGGGTAGTAGCGAGCTCCGGTGACCTTCGTCCCGTGCTCGGTAAAGACCACAAAGGGGCTTGTCCGGCGGATCGGAAGTCCCAGGAGCTGATTGATCGAAGGCTCCATTCCCGGAGTCCATCCGCCCGTCAGCAGAAGATAGGCCGTCCCCTCCTCGTCCCCGGCTACCTGATAGAAGTCGGTGCCGGTAAGAAGAATGCCGTATCCGACCTTGCCGCGCGGCACGTGCTGCTCGATGGCGGCCGTCATGTGTTGGACTCTCGCTACGCCGGCCCAGTCCAAGAGGAACTGATTCCCGTAGGGGAAGGTAGTGACCAGCGTTCCGATCAAGCAGGCCACGCCGAGAGCCACGATGGCGACCACCCGCCGAGCGGACACTGAGAACCTGGTTTCCTTCCGACCCAGCTGGGTCCGAACCTCAGCGACCTGAGTTCTAATCTCGGCCCACTGGGGTCGCAGGGCCGTGAAGACAGCCATGCCGATGGTCACCCACACGCCAATTCCTACGATCCAGACCGACAGATTCACCCAGATGAACGAGAGCAGATAGCCCTTGGGCATGCGTGAGAACAGGGCCACGACGCCGAGTGAGCCCCCAAGAGTGACCACGCTGAGGCTGAGCAGGGCCTTCTCTCGGTGCCGCCATGCCACCACGGCGATGGCCGCCAAGATGGCGAATACCAGCAGTCCAAGCAGAACACCCCGATGGTCGATGTCGGCGGATGCCGCCAGTTCGTCGATGGGACGTGGCGCGGCCCAAATAGGGTTCAGTGCCGTGGCCCGACTCAAAGCTCGTAGACCGAATCCCAATCCTTCGGTGTTGGCTGCGGGACGAAGGAGTAATGAAAGATTCGGTCGAGCGTCGAAGAACTGTTGGTAGAGCGGGCCGGTCCAACAGATGACGGCGACCACCACCGTCCATCCGAGCCAGCGATAGTTGGCCGGACGCCGGACGAACCAGCCGCAGACCGCAGTGGCCACCAAGAGGAGACCAACAGTGGGCAGATATTCGAGGTTTGCGTCGACCGCCACCGATCCGATGAAGAGAAGGAGAGGGAAGTAGCGGAGGTTCCCTCTTCCGACTGCGAACGCCACCCCGAGAAAGGCGGCGAACCAGAAAAAGCCGAAGGAATTGTTCCACACCGGATCCACGAAGGGGGTGGGCGAGATGATGGCCATATCCACCATCACGAAGGTGAAGATGAGCGCCGCCCACGTTCCCGAGGTCCGCCACAAGATCTCGAGCGTCACCGACAAGATGGCCGCGCACAACAGCGCCGATCCGATGAGCACACCTTGGCCCGGATCGAGGTGGGCAAACGGGCCCAACAGCCAGTACTCCAGCGGACCGGGGTCAGATGCATTAGCTCCGCCGATGCCTATGCCCACACCGCCTGTGGCTGACGTCAGGTGGCCGAGCAACGGCGGGTGGAGTGACAAGGAGCGCCAGGCGCCGATGGCGAGGGTGGCGTCGTCACCCAGAGGGCGCCAGCCGCGGGCCATGTTCCGGACCATGGGCGCAAGGAGGAGTATCCAGACGACGACGTGGGGTGCGATCCGCAGTAGCCGGCTCGACGGAGCCGTCAACGCCGGTTGGGGAACGTCGACTTCGGTGTCCTCAGCTAACGCCAGCGTGGTCATGGGTCTACCGATCGGGTGTTGCCGGTTGTGACAGAGAAACGAGCGTACCAACCGCATTGTCGAGCAGTCACGGCCTCGCTCCCAGTTGCCCGACCACGAACACTCACCGTGGTGTGACGGTGCGTGATGAAGGTCGGACAGCAGGTGGCGGAGCTCCTTAAGCTGTGCCAAGGTTCGGATTGATGGGTCCGCATCTGTTGTCGGAAATGCCACCGATCGCCGGTTGGGTCACCATGAAGGCGTGGTCTATAGTCCACCGCGTGTCGATGGGGGGGGATTCCTCATCCGGACAAGAAGGCCTCGGATGAGGAGACGCGTTTGACGACACGACTTAGCTTGGTGATACCCGCCTATAACGAGGCGGATCGACTGTCGGCGGGACTGTCTCGATTGCTGGAAGGGCTCCCACCTGATGACACCGAGATCTTGGTCATCGATGATGGCAGCACCGATGACACTGCCAAGGTGGCGGCGCGCCAACTTGCATCCTGGCCCCAGTACTCCGTCACGTCCCTGGCGAGGAACAGCGGTAAGGGTGCAGCGGTACGGGCGGGTGTCGTCCGCGCCCGGGGTGACGTCATCGCATTCGTGGACGCCGACATGGAGACCGACCCTCGGGACCTCGGGGCGCTGGTACGCACCCTGAAGAACAACGACGTGGCCGTCGGATCCCGCACCCACGAGTCCTCGACGGTCAACGACCGGAGTTCGCATCGGGCCATGATGACTCGGACGTTCGGTCTCGTGGTGGCTCAACTGATGCACCTTCCCATGGGCGATACCCAGTGTGGGTTCAAGGCGTTCAAGGGGTCGATCGCCAAGCTGCTCTTTCATGGCAGCCGGGTGGACCGGTACGCGTTCGATGTCGAAGTTCTGAATCTGGCGGCACGTTTGGGGCTGAGGACCCAAGAGGTCCCTGTCCGCTGGACCGAAGTGGGAGGTAGTCATATCCGACCCATCCGGGACGCCGTGCAGATGATGGCGGACGTGGCACGGACCCGTCGGACCTGGCGAATTCAGCCGCCCATGCAAGGACTCTTCCTGCCCGAGGTGCCCATCGCCGCTGCGACTTCGCTCATCCGGCCGTGCACCCGCAGCGTGGACCTCACCATCAGCTGGAAGGGAGGTACCGCGCTTCTCTTTCCCTGCGTGCCTCCAACTACGGCCCGCCGCATTTCGAAGCGGCTGCTCACCTCGCTTCAGAGCTATGACCCCCAGGTGCTGAGCGTGGAGTTCGACGCGTTGTTCAAGCCGATACCTGCCAACGGCACCAGTCCCCGGGAGTGGGCGGGATGATATGAAGGGCGTCAAGCGCTCCTTCCAACTCTTCCAGGCATTCCGAAACGAGGGGACCGATCCGGCAACCTTCTATCGTCTCCTGGCTGACGATACTGTCGAAGACGTATCCCGCTACTGCCAATTGGTGGGTGCCATGGTTCTCGATGTTGGAGGGGCGTCCGGCTATGTTGCCGATGCCTTTCGGGAAGTGGGGGCCAACTCGGTGACCGCCGAATACAGCTTCGACCAGATGGTCGAGCACGGCCGGCGACTGGTGAACGGTGTTGCGGCCGACGGCGCTGCGCTTCCTCTGGCAACCGGATCGGTGGATGTCAGCTACTCCTCAAATGTGCTCGAGCACGTGGCGCGGCCGACGTACATGCTCTCCGAGATGGTCCGAGTGGTGTCGCCCGGTGGAGTCGTGTATCTCACGTTCACCAACTGGCTCTCCCCGTGGGGCGGACACGAGACTTCTCCCTGGCACTATCTCGGTGGCGCGTGGGCGGCCCGGCGCTATGAGCGCGTCCATGGCGTACCCGCGAAGAATCTGTTCGGTGAGAGTCTGTTCCGGTTGGGAGTCGGGCAGGTCCTTCACTGGTGTGAGTCCCGTACCGACGTAACGGTGGTGGATGTGTTCCCTCGTTACTACCCCCGGTGGACCAAACCCTTGGTGCGGGTACCGATATTGCGCGAGTTCCTAACGTGGAACCTCGTCGTAGTGATGCGGCGGAACAGCGGAGTGGCCGAAGTCGCACCGGCCGGCTAGGCGGCCGTGCGCATCGCCTTCCTCAGTTGGCGGGATCTCGCCAACGACCTTGCCGGGGGATCGGAAGTCTTCATCGATCGTCTGGCTGTCGAACTGCAGGGCATGGGTCACGAGGTAGCCCATCTCTGCGGTGGTCCCGTTGAAACTCACTCGTACCCGGTGATGGACCTCGGTGGTGAGTTCACGCAGTACCTGCGGGCCCCTGTCGCTCACTTCCGCACCGTGCGGCACTGGGATCTCCTCGTCGACACGGAGAACGGACTGCCGTTCTTCTCCCCGCTCTGGCGCCGGAAGGCGATCCTTGCCCTCGTGCATCACGTGCACACCGACCAGTGGGATCAACGATTTCCTCCGGCTCTGGCCGCCGTCGGTCGTTTCACCGAGGCCACCGTGATGCCGCGCGTCTATCGCCGAGTGCCATTCGTGGCCAACTCGCCGTCCACGGCGTCGGCACTGGCCGCCATCGGGGTGGAACCGAGCCTGATCCACATTGTTCATCCCGGAGTCGATCCTCCTGCGGTGTCCGGAGTGCCGCGTTCCGAGCAACCGTTGTTCGTGTGCGCCGGTCGCCTCATGCCTCATAAGCGCGTCGACTTGCTACTGCGCGTGTGGGACCGAGTGCACCCAGTGGTGGGTGGACGACTCGTCGTGCTTGGGGACGGCCCAGAACGGGCTTCCCTTGAGGCGATGGCTGGTCACGGCGTGGAGTTCGCCGGTAGGGTCGATGAGACGCAAAAGTGGCGCCTGTTGGGTCAGGCGTGGGGACTCGTGCATTCGGCTCAGCATGAGGGATGGGGCATTGTGATCACCGAGGCGGCACAGGTTGGTACACCTTCCATCGGATTCGATGTGCCCGGAGTAAGGGACGCCATCGTCGATGGCGAAAGCGGAATCCTGGTCGAATCCGAAGAGGATCTCGCCCGCGCATGGATCCGGTTCGCCAGCTCGCCCGATCTCCGAGACCGCCTGTCTGACGGGGCTCGCCGCCATGCTTCACTTTTCGGCTGGGAGCACATTGCGAGGGATTTTGAGGACGTTGCCGCCACGGTCGTCCGATCGGCGTCCCGACCGTGACGGTTGCCACTGCCTTGCGGGGTCGCAGGGTGGCGACCCCGCCTGAGCCCACGCCTGCCGTTCGAGAACCCGACCCCTGTCGAGATCCGCTCAGTCGATGGGTTCTCGCCGCACTTGGTGCCTTCTTCCTTCTGGTGACAATGGTCCAGGCTCCGGGACTGATCATCGACGACACCAAGCTGCCGGTGCTGGTGGCCCCGTGGTCCTTTATGAAGTCGTCGCTCCATCTCTGGAGTCAGACGGTTGCGTCCGGGTCAGTCCAAGAGACGACGTACGGGTACCTCTTCCCCATGGCGCCATTCTTTGCGCTGACTCATCTTCTGCACATACCCACCTGGTGCGCTGAGCGGATGTGGCTGGCTCTGCTCCTGACCGTCGGGGCATGGGGTGTGGTCCGGGTGGCCGAGGCGCTCGGGATCGGGAAGCGCTGGGCACGCGTGCTCGGAGGTGTCGCCTACTGCGCCGCACCCATCGTGGTCACCTGGGCCGCGTCATCGGCAACCCTGCTCGCCGTGATGCTGATGCCTTGGCTACTGCACCCCCTCATCCTCGGGGCCCGTGGAGGATCACCGAGAAGGGCTGCCGCCCGATCAGGTGTGGCCGTGGCCCTGATGGGAGGAGTCAACGCGACGGTCGTATTCGCCGTCCTCCCTGTCGGCGTGGTGTGGCTGATCACCCGGGCACCCGGACCGCGTCGGCGCGCCCTGGCCATCTGGTGGCTCGTTGCCCTGGGGCTGGCCACCTTCTGGTGGATCGTGCCGACCTACCTCCAGGGGAAGTACGGCTACAACTACGTGCCCTACACCGAGTCAGCCGTAACGACGACCTCGACGGCGTCGGCGTTCGAGGCCCTCCGGGGAGCGTCGTACTGGACGGACTACTACCACCTGGCGACTCCGCTCATCCCCGGGGCATGGACGCTGGTTACCTCGGCTACTGCGATTATGGCCACAGCCCTGGTAACGGCTATGGGCCTCTGTGGTCTGGCGCGGCGAATTGTCGAGCGACTGTTTCTAGTTGCCACGCTGAGCGTGGGCGTCTTGATGATCGGCATCGGCTACAGCGGCTCCCTGGCAGGACCGTTCTCCCACCATGTGCAAACCCTGTTGCAGGGCAGCCTTGCCCCTCTGCGCAGTGTGGCCAAATTCTCGCCGGACGTAGCGCTTCCTGTCGTTCTCGGACTGGTCTGGTTGGTCTCGACCGTGTCCAGGGACCGGATCGCCTCCCGGCTCCGAGACTGGTCAGACGTTCGGTCGAGCGTGGCCCGCTCGTCACCCGACGTCCTGTTGCCGGTGGCCCTCGGGCTGGCGTGGCTGGCCACCAGGGCCGCCGGCGACCTCCGGGAGGTCCGGCAACTCGAATGGGCGGACGTGCGATCCAAGGTGGCCAGCGCCTCGCCGGACTTCCTCCTGCCGGTCGCCCTGGGCGTGGCCCGCGTGGCTTCGACTGGGGCGGGCCCACGGGCCGAGCGGGAGCACTCGCCCCGTCTCCGGACCAACGGGTGGCGGATGCTCGTCGGGTTGCTGGCCGTCATCGTGGTATTCCTCGCCGCCATGCCGTTCTGGCAGCGAGACCTGTATCCAACCGGCGGCTTTGCCGCCATTCCCCACTATTGGAATCAGGCTGCCGACTGGATCGAGGGACATCAGGGCGCTCAGACGACGTTGCTGGTGCCCGGGGCCACGTTCGGCGAGTACACATGGGGCAAGCCTGAAGACGAGCCGCTCTCCGTTCTTGCGGCAACGTCGGTGACGTCTCGGGCCGTGGTCCCACCGGGCTCCAACGGCAATACGGTCATGCTCAGCACGATCGAGGATGCCATCTCCACCGGTACCGCCCAACCGGGGATGGCCGAGTACCTCTCTCGTTCGGGAATCGACTACGTGGTCGAGAGGAACGACCTCAACCTGGCCCTGACCGGAGCGCCCCCACCGGCATCCGTCCACCAGGTACTGAGCGAGACGCCCGGGTTGACCGAGGTTGCGTCCTTTGGGCCGTATCTTCCGGTCTCCCAGGTCACCAACGGAACGCTTCCGGTGTACGACTCGCCCTCGTATGTTCATTTGCGCCCGGTAGAGATCTATCGAGTGGGACCTCCCGTCAGTGAAGTACAGACCTATTCCGCCTCGCGACCGCTGGTCGTGAGCGGATCCAGCGGTTCACTCCTGCCGTTGGCCGGAGCCGGCGCGCTGCAGAACCGTGCCGCGGTGCTGGCCAAGGACCCCGACGCAGCCGGTGTCGCATCCTCGTTCGGTTCGACGTGGGCCATTACCGACGGTAACCAGCGGCGGGCCATCTCGTTCGGTCAGATCGACAATGCGTATTCGTACCTTCTCGGACCGGGACAGCGCCCGGGAGGATGGTCGCCGGGCGTTCCCCTGGATTACCAAGTGGTGTCGGGAGCGAACACCCAGACCGTGGCGGCGCCGATCGGAGCCTCCTCGGTGTCGGCCACGTCCTATGGATCCACGCCGCTCTACGACGAGCCCTCGGAGGGCCCTGACTCGGCCTTCGACGGCGATCCGACGACGGCCTGGGTGGCCACAGCCGCCGACAATTCTCTGAACCAATCTCTAGCGATCACCTTCGATCACGCCATCCCACTGTCCACGATCCACATCACACCACTGGACAGCAGTGCTATCCGCCCGCGCATCACCCGCGTAACCCTCACCACCGACGCCGGAGTCGTCCAAAGAGAACTTCCGGTTCGCAATGGACCGATCGCGGTGAACGTGGCGCGAGGCACCACCCGTCACCTCACCATCACCATCGCCGGCGTTCAGGCTCCAGCGCATGCATCCTTCCTCGGTCCACTCGGAGCAGGAATTACCGACGTGGCTATCCCGGGGATCTCCTTCCATCCGGCCATGCAGCTGCCGACTGATGATGTGGCCTCATTTTCTGGGACGACAGACCACTCGGTGCTGGTCAATGTCAGTGCACCGGTGACCAATCCCAACCTCGACTTCATCGACTCGACGAACCTCGTACCACCCATACCGAGGAAATTTGTGCTGCCTCGGGCCACGTCCATGTCCATCAGCGGCACGGTCGTGCCCACCCCGAGTCTCTCGCTCGAACATCTGGTCGCTTTCGTGGACACCCCGTCCGACCAGGCGCTCCAGATCTCGGCCACCTCGTGGCTCGGGGGTCTTCCGCGATTCCGTCCGCAAAACCTGGTCCAAACTGGCGCGTCACCGTGGATCGCTGGAACGGGTGACACGGATCCGACGTTGACCCTCCGGTGGAACGGGCTCCGGCTGGTCAGTTCGATCTCACTCGGCCTGACGCCCCATGCCAGCCGCCCTACCGAGATCCTCGTCACCAGCGCGGCCGGGAGCCATCGGATTGCCGTTCCCCGCCACGGAGGGATCGTGACCTTCCCGCCTATGTACATCAACTCCCTCACGGTTCAGTTCGTCGGAGCCACCAAGAGGGTGACGGAAGTTCCCCTCAGCGGCATTCCCATCCCGCTTCCCGTGGGGCTGGCCTCCATCGGGGTGCCGGCCCTCCAGGCCCAGGTTCCCCAGCCGGTGACCCGTACGTCTCCGGTGACTATCCCGTGTGGCTCGGGACCCACGGTGACGGTGGATGGCACGACAGTCCAGACCTCGGTGACCGGGACGGTGGGGAATCTGCTCGACCTTCAGCCCATGTCCCTGCGTGCCTGTACCCCCGGCGGCGTCGACCTGGCCGCCGGTAGCCACATCATGTCCTTTCCCTCGGGAAGCGCCTTCATCGTGACCGGGCTGTTGGCAGATGGTGCAGACACCGGGACGGCGGCTGTTCCCTCCGGGGTGCGCACGGCGCGGGTCCTCAGCTGGACTCCGGGGCGCCGCACCGTGGCAGTGAGCGCAGGATCGGCCACCTACCTCCAGGTCTCCCAGAACTACACCTCAGGGTGGGTAGCAACCGTGGATGGGCGCACCCTGACGCCACTCCGGCTGGATGGTTGGCAGCAGGGTTGGCTGATCCCGGCAGGGACGGCCGGCACGATGGTGATGACTTTTGCTCCCGACCACACCTATCGGGCGGCATTGCTACTCGGCGCGTTGTTCTTGCTCCTGCTCTTTGTTCTGGCCGTCGGGAGGAATGACCGGTCACGTCTCGGGCCGAGTGGACCTCGACGAAAACTTCATGGTTGGGTGCTCCTACTGGCTGCGGCGCTGGTCGGTGTCAGCGTCGGCGGATGGCTGGCTCTGTTGCTCGTGCCACTGTGTCTTGTGGCGCGCCGCTGGGGGAGTACCGCGATGGGGGTCATCGCCGGCCTGTCGTTCGCTGTTGGGGGTGTCATTGTCGCCGCCGATCCCAATGCCGTACCGGGTATCCATTCCGGAGCGTTCGGAGCTCCGGCTCAGATCGCCTCGGTTCTTGCGCTGTGCGCCGTTCTCGCCGCCGTAGTGGTCGGAGAACGCCGCCCGGCCAACGACGAGAAGCAGCCCGATGGGAGAACGCGGCAGGGGCTCCGGAGCCCACCTGATGCAGCGGCCGGTCTCCTCTGATCGGTGCGCAACGCCACAAGGTCAGCTGATGTCGTCACCACCGACCCCGGTGGACACTGTCCTCCAGGGTGCGTCGAGGCCGTAGAGCCGAAGGGGAGGGCGGATCCGGCTTGACGGGTTCACCGAGGAGGACCGCACCCAGCCAGCGGAGTCGCGGAGGAACTCCGAGTGACTCGGTAAGTCGGTCCTCGCCACGGAAGTTCCCCAAAAATGCCGCTCCGAGACCCCGATCGGTGGCACCGAGCAGCAAGCTCATCACGGCGAAGGCCGTGTCCACGTACCAGTAGGGGACCACCCACTCAGCGGAGCTACCGTCAGGCCGCACCTTGTCCGGCTGCGCGTAGCGGATTCGGTAGGCGTCCGGATCGGCGAAGGCAAGCAGGACTACCGGTGCCCGGGAGAGTCCGGGATACCGCCTCGAGGCGGTACGCCACGCCTCGTCGGTGGTGGTCTGCCAGTAACGGTGGGTCTGCTCGGGACCTTCGAGCACCACGAACTCGCGGCCCTGGGAGTTGCCGGCTGACGGGGCACGAAGGGCTCCAGCGAGGAGCTCCTCGACGACCCCATCTTCAAGGGGCTTTTCGCTGAAATTCCTGGTCATGTGCCGTCTGGCGAGGGCGTCGGTCAGCTCCACGGTGACTCCATGGCCGCACGCTACCGGCCTCCGGGAATGTTGACCCCGCTGGTAGTGTTTAACCTGCTGTCGAGGTGCACGAGTTGCGGGCTAGAGCCGGGACCGTGCTGATGAATAAGGATCGTGATCACCGTGCCCACGTTCAGGGAGATGTTGGCCAACGCCAAGGCGTCCATTCGAGAGGTCGAGCCGGCCCAGGCCGCCGAGGAGATCGCCTCGGGCCCCACGGTCGTTCTCGACGTCCGTGAGCCCGACGAATACGAGCAGGGAGCGCTCCCCGGTGCCGTACACATCCCTCGGGGTACGTTGGAGACGTCGGTCGAAGGGCGGATTCCCGACAAGTCGAGCCACGTGGTCGTGTACTGCGCCGGCGGAACGCGGTCTGCCTTCGCCGCCCAGACGATGCAGGATCTTGGCTACACCGATGTGGCTTCGGTCATCGGGGGGTTCAACCGCTGGAAGGACGAGGGACGTGATTGGGTGGCACCCCAGTCCTTGTCGCCTGAGCAGCGCAATCGTTACCAGCGCCACCTCCTGCTACCCGAAGTGGGGGAAACCGGTCAGCTGAAGCTGCTGGACTCCAAGGTCCTGCTCCTGGGAGCAGGCGGACTGGGGTCGCCCGCGGCCCTCTATCTCGCAGCTGCCGGCGTAGGGACCATCGGAATCATCGACATGGACGTGGTCGATGCCTCCAATCTGCAGCGCCAGATCCTGCACAACACGGACCGAATCGGTGAGCGGAAGGTCGACTCGGCCAAGAAGACGCTGACCCTGATCAACCCGGACGTGAACGTCGTGACCTACGACGTCCGACTGGGCGCGGACAACATTCTGGACATCATCGACGGTTACGACGTGATCGTGGACGGCACAGACAACTTTCCGACCCGCTATCTGGTCAATGACGCGTCGTTGCTCAAGCGGATCCCGGTGGTGCACGGCTCCATCTTCCGATTCGAGGGGCAAGCCACGGTGTTTAACCCCTACGTCGGTCCGTGCTATCGGTGCATGATCCCCGAGCCTCCTCCGGCCGAACTGGCTCCGAGCTGCGCCGAGGCGGGTGTGCTGGGTGTGCTGCCCGGCATCGTGGGTTCGATCCAGGCCGTCGAGGCCATCAAGATCCTTCTCGGCATTGGGGAGACCCTTCAGGGCCGCCTCTTGGCCTACGACGCCCTCGAGCAGAACTTCCGGACCTTCAAGGTGCATCGTGACCCCCACTGCCCAGCATGTGGGCCCGACGCCGGTGAGATCGTCATCGCCGAGTACGACGACCTGTGCATGCCCCACGCCGTCGCCCCTGCGGTGAGCGCCTGATCCCCGGCGCCCAACGGCGTCAGGGGGTCGCGGGACGCTCATCGGGGTCCAGGGAAGCCACCGTTTTCCCAGCTGGGAGCCTGAGACCGTAACCTGTTCCCCATGACACCGGAGCACACGTCAGAGAAGCCTGAGAACCGACGGTTCACCGACTCGGGGATCGAGATCCAACCGGTCTACGGACCCGCGGATCTCGACGGATGGGACCCCGAGGACCAGTTGGGTACGCCCGGCACCTACCCCTATACACGGGGCATCCGAGCCGACATGTACCGTGGCCGGCTCTGGACGATGCGCCAGTACGCCGGCTTCGGCACGGCGGAGTCCACCAACGAGCGGTTCAAGTTCTTGCTGGGCGCCGGTCAGACCGGATTGTCGTGTGCCTTCGACCTCCCGACCCAGATGGGTTACGACTCGGACCACCCCCGTTCCGAGGGGGAGGTCGGCAAGGTGGGAGTGGCCATCGACTCCATGGCCGACATGCGCCTGCTGCTCGCCGATCTGCCGCTCGACAAGGTCACCACGTCGATGACCATCAACGCCACCGGCGCCATCCTGCTCCTCTTCTATCAACTGGTGGCCGAGGAGAACGGCGTCGACCCGAAGCTGCTGGGCGGCACCATCCAGAACGACATCCTGAAGGAGTACGTGGCCCGGGGCACCTACATCTACCCGCCGCGCCCCTCCATGCGGCTGGTCACCGACACCTTCTCTTACTGCGCCGAGCACCTCCCGGCTTGGAACACCATTTCCATCTCGGGCTACCACATCCGAGAGGCTGGCTCCACGGCCGTCCAGGAGATCGCCTTCACCATCGCCAACGGGATCGCCTACGTGGAGGCCGCCCTGGCTGCAGGGCTCGACGTCGATGCCTTCGCACCTCGACTCAGCTTCTTCTGGAACGCCCACAACAATCTGTTCGAAGAGGTGGCCAAGTATCGGGCTGCCCGTCGCATGTGGGCGAAGATCATGACCGAACGCTTCGCGGCCAAGGACAAGAAGTCCACACTGCTCCGGTTCCACACGCAGACAGGAGGGTCGACCCTCACCGCACAGCAGCCCGAGAACAACATCGTCCGGGTAACCCTCCAAGCGCTGGCCGCGGCCCTGGGTGGTACGCAGAGCCTCCATACCAACGGATTCGACGAGGCCTTGGGCCTGCCCACCGAACGGGCGGCCAAGGTGGCGCTCCGCACCCAGCAGATCGTGGGCTACGAGTCGGGGATCGCCGATACCGTCGACCCTCTGGCCGGATCCTGGTTCATCGAGTCGCTCACCGATGAGGTGGAGAAGGCGGCCTGGGAGTACCTGGAGCGCATCGACGCAATGGGTGGCGCCGTGGATGCCATCGAGGCCCAGTACATGCAACAGGAGATCGAGCAAGCCGCCTACACCTACGCGAAGGACATCGACTCGGGCGACAAGGTGATCGTCGGAGTCAACAGATACGTGGACGATGAACTCGAGCCCACGGAGGTCTTCCCGATCGACCCCGAGCTCCAGCGGTCCCAGGTGGCCCGGGTCAAGCGGGTTCGACAGGAGCGCTCTCAGCCCGAGGTGGACGCGGCGTTGGCCGATGTCGAGGCGGCGGCGCGTGGGACCCAGAATCTGCTGGTGCCCATGAAGACCGCATTGGCGGCCATGGCCACACTGGGCGAGGTATCCGACGTCCTGCGGGGCGTGTTCGGGGAGTTTCACCCGAACGGTTGACCGGTCGTCAGTGGCGGTCGAATCGGAGGGTTGCATCAGTTCGCTTGCCGCCCGCTTCGGGCTGGACAGTTCTACGCTCGACGGGCGCCCGTCGCAGACGGATTAGGCGATTAACTCCAGGGTCTGGCGTTCCACTCGCTGGCCAGCACGGCGTAGATGTCCTCGTCGGTCCACTCGCCTTTCACCCATTCATTCTCGACGAGGTGGGCCTCTCTCCTCATGCCCAGTCGCTCCAGCACGGCGGCCGAGGCCCGGTTCCGGCCGTCTAGGCGCCCGGTGACTCGGTGCGCGCCCAGAGCGGTGAACGCCAGTTCGACGACGGCCTTCGCCGCTTCGGTGGCGTAGCCCTGTCCGCGATGGTCGGGGTGAAAGACGTAGCCGATCTCGGCGTGGCGGTGCTCGTCGCTTTGCCAGCACAGGCCTACGTCGCCGGCTACCTCACCGGAGGCTGTGACTTCGGCGGCCAGGTTGATCCACCCTCCGGCCTCGGTGATCTCGGTCTGCAGGCCGGCCAGCTTTTCGGCTGCCTCCGTCCGGGTGAGCGCCTCCTCGTAGAGGAATCGGGCGACGTCAGGGTCCCCCCGGATGGAGTGGTAGCGATCCAGTTCCTCCCGGCGCCAGGGTCTGAGGGACAGGCGGTCGGTCCGTAGTGGATAGGTGGGCCGGAGATTCGTTGTCATCGGGTGAGCGTCAGAGGTACGACGAGCTGGCTTACCGCGTCAGCTGGGCCGACCGGCCAACAGGCGGTCCCGGGTGCCCTCCGAGCGTGCGGCGTCGATAACCGTCCATGCCATGGACAACGAACCGTCCAGAACGGCACGATCGGCCGAGGCCGTGACACAGGCGGCGGCGAACTCGGGCTGGTGATTGACCGACCCGGCGGCATCGATACCAATGAGGGGATGGATGGTGGGCACGGCCAGGGAGACGTTGGCCATATCGGTAGAGAAGGTGGGGCGTGGGGCGAGGTTGTCGTCAAGGGTGAAGGTGCGCCCGAGTTCCTCGGCGTTGGCCCGGTACAGGTCGAGTAGAGCCAGATCACTTTCCATGTGGGAGTAGACCGGAGAGAGTTCGCGACGTTCGACGGTCGTTCCGGTGGCCAAGGCACCGGCATGGAAGCACGCCATGACCCGGGGCTCCAGTAGTTCCAGGCCTTCCAGCGATGTGGAGCGACACATGAACCGTCCACTCACCGAGTCGGGGATGATGTTGGCGGCCTGCCCGCCGTCGGTCACGATCCCGTGGATCTGGTCTCCCGGCCGGAACTGCTGGCGCAGCAGGCCCAGGGCGACCTGGCTGAGGGCCATGGCGTCACCGGCGTTCGCTCCCTCCCACGGTGCTGCCGACGCGTGGGCGGCCTTTCCGTGGAAGACCACGTCGAAGTGGGAGACGGCGAGGCACGTTCCCTGAAGCCGATCGGTGGGCCACGGATGGACCATCATGGCGGCGTGGACATCGTCGAAGACGCCGTCCTCCAGCATGGAGATCTTGCCCCCGCCGCCCTCCTCGGCCGGTGTGCCGAGGACCCGCAGCGTCACTCCGAGGTCATCAGCCAGGCCGGCTAGACCGAGGCCGGCCCCGACGGCCGTCGCTGCGATGATGTTGTGTCCACAGGCGTGTCCCACGCCCGGTAGGGCGTCGTACTCGGCGCAGAGCGCCACCACCAGCGGCCCGGTTCCGATCTCGGCACTGAAGGCGGTGGGCATCCCCGAAGTTCCCGTGGTCACCGAGAACCCCCCATCGCTCAGTTGTTCGGCCGTCCACACCGCCGCACGGTCCTCCTCGAAGGCCGTCTCCGGGTGATCATGGATGTCGTGGCTGAGCCGGACCAGTCTGTCCAGGCGCCCCTCGACGGCGAGCTGGGCGACGCCCTTCTCCTTCGTGGGCTCTGGCATGGTGGCCCTTTCGCTGGACGGATCGTGCTCGTTGGCGGTGCCCGTTGGCCGGCTAGTCGATGACGGCGATCACGTCGCCGGGTCCGACGGACTCGCCCGCGGCAACCCGCACCTCTTTCACCGTTCCCGCCTTCTCGGCGTTGACGTTGTTCTCCATCTTCATGGCCTCGAGCACGCACACCGTCTGGCCGATCTCGACGGTGTCGCCCACGGCCACCATGACCCGCACGATGGTGCCTTGCATCGGGACGGCCACGGTACCTGATCCCGCCGCTCCGCCCCCCGTGGCCTTGGGCCGTTTCGGTCCGGCTCCGCGAGCGGCTCCGGCACCGGTGGCGACCACGGCATCACCGAGGTCGGGCACCCACAGCTTGACCTGGTAGCGCCGTCCGTCGACTTCGGCGGTCACGTCCCGCAGCACCCGGGGGACTGCCTCGTCACCCTCGGCCGGTACCACTGCGGGGGGCTCGGCCGAAGCCGCTACAACGCCGCTCAGATCCAGGCTCTGCTCGACCCAGTTCGTGGAGTGCTGCCCCGAGACGAAGTCTGGGTGAGAAAGGATGGCCACATCGGCAGGCAGGGTGGTGGCAACGCCGTCCACCACGATCTCATCGATGGCCCGGAGCATGCGCCGGCGGGCAGCCTCACGGTCGTGACCCCAGACGACCAGCTTGGCCACCAGGTTGTCGTAGAACTGGCTGATGGTGTCGCCGGACTCGTAGCCGGCGTCGAGGCGAACGCCTGGACCGCCCGGCGCCACCAGCTTCGTGATCGTCCCCGGCGAGGGAGTGAACGCCCCCCCGGTTGGGTCCTCGGCATTGATCCGGACCTCTATGGCGTGTCCGTCCCGTCGGACATCATCCTGGGTGAACCCGAGCGGCTCGCCCGACGCCACCCGTAATTGCCATTCCACCAGGTCCAATCCGGTTACCAGTTCGGTGACCGGGTGCTCCACCTGGAGGCGGGTGTTCATCTCTAGAAAGAAGAACTCGCCGTCCTGGTAGAGGAACTCCACCGTCCCCGCATTCACGTAGCCACATGCCTCGGCCACCTTCACTGAGGCCTCGCCCATGGCTCGACGTACGTCGTCGGGGAAGTTGGGTGCGGGGCTCTCCTCGACCAGCTTCTGGTGGCGACGCTGAGCCGAGCAGTCGCGCTCACCGAGCCACAGCGTGGTTCCGTGGGTGTCGGCGATGATCTGCATCTCGACGTGTCGGGGCCACGCCAGGTACCGCTCGACGTAGCACTCGTCCCGACCGAAGTAGGCCTTGGACTCCCGCATCGCCGACTCGAGGGCGTCGGCGGCCTCGTCGGGTCCGCCCACCACCTTCATGCCCCGGCCGCCACCGCCGTAGGCCGCCTTGATGGCGACCGGCCAGCCGAACTCGTTACCGAAGGCAGTCACCTCGTCGGGGGACTGGAGCACCTCGGAGCGGCCCGGCACGCCCAGCACGCCGGCCCGCTCGGCGGCGTGTCGAGAGCTGATCTTGTCGCCCATGACATCGATGGCCTCGGGCGGGGGGCCGATGAAGGTGACCCCGCGCTCGGTTATGGCCCGGGCGAAGTCGGTGTTCTCCGAGAAGAACCCGTAGCCCGGGTGCACGGCGTCGGCCCCGCTCCGCTCCACGATGTCCAAGATGGCCTCGGTGTTCAGGTAGCTCTCGGCGGCCGTCTGGCCGCCGAGGGCGTAGGCCTCGTCGGCCAGTCGTACATGGAGCGCGTCACGGTCGAGCTCCGAGTAGACGGCCACGGTGGCCACTCCCAGCTCGCGACAGGTCCGTATGACCCGAACCGCGATCTCCCCCCGGTTGGCGATGAGAACCTTCTTCAGCACGCTGCGCCTTTCGAATCGAACGGATATGGGGACGGCGTCGGCCGTCCCGAGGCGTTCTAACACTGTCACGGCCCGTAGGGTGTGTGCCATGCCGGGGGCCAGGTTCACCGACATCCGCCGTTTCGATGCCATCGATTCAACCAATCGGTATCTCCTGGAGGAGGCACGGGCTGGGGCTCCCGAGGGCGTGGTGGCGGTGGCGGGGCACCAGACGGCCGGCCGGGGTCGCCTGGGCCGTCGTTGGGAGGCTCCCGCCGGGGCCAACCTATTGGTGTCGATCCTGCTTCGCCCCGACCTCCCCGCCGACCAGCGACATCTCGCCACAGCGGCTGTGGCCCTGAGCGCCGCCGAGGCGGCCGAGGAACTCACGGACCTGCGCCTAGGGATCAAGTGGCCGAACGACCTGTTGGCTTCCGACGGCCGCAAGGTGGCCGGGGTCTTGGCCGAGGGGGACCTCACCGGCCCCCCTCGGCCGCCCGCGGCGCTGAACCCAGCCATCGTCGTAGGGATCGGCGTCAATGTGAACTGGCCGGCCACCGACAGTGATTTGCCCGGGGAGTTGGTGGGGGTGGCCACATCCCTACGGCAGCTGAGCGGCCGTCCAATCGATCCCCCCGAGGTCTTATCGTCCCTGCTCAGCGCCCTGGAGCCTCGAGTGGACGCTCTGGGGACGCCCTCGGGCCGATCCCGACAGGCCGACGAGCTGCGCGACCGGTGCGTCACGCTCGGCGCGGCGGTCAGAGTCGAACTGGCCGCGTCGACATTCGAAGGACGGGCGGTGGATGTCACTCGGGAGGGACATCTGGTCGTCCGGACCCAGGCGGGACTACGGACGGTCGTGGCCGGGGATGTGATCCACGTCCGGCCCTCGGCGTAAGGGCGCCGGTACCGATTGTCGACGTGGAGGACCGTCGGCGTCCGGTGGCTCCCCGAGCGTGGTCGGCGATTATCCAACCCGGGGGTGGGCTCACCCACGAGTAGCATTAGCCGATCATGCGACTACTTGTGACCGGTGGAGCCGGCTTCATTGGATCGAACTTTGTGCGGTACTGGGTCCGCCACCATCCCGACGACGTGGTCGTGGCCTACGACGTGCTGACCTATGCGGGCAATCGTCCCAACCTCGTCGACATCGAAGACCGCATCGTCTTTGTGCAAGGGGACATCGGTGACCTCGAAACGGTGGCCAAGACTTTGGCCGAGCACGAAATCGACGTGATCGTGAACTTTGCCGCCGAATCTCACAACAGCCTGGCCATCCTGGACCCCTCCCGGTTCTTCAGGACCAACGTGCTGGGCACCCAGACACTGGCCGAGGCGGCCCGCAGGCACGGCGTGAGCCGTTTCCACCACATCTCGACCTGCGAGGTCTACGGGGACCTCCCCCTCGATTCCGACGAGGTCTTCACCGAAGAGACCCCCTATCGTCCCCGCACGCCCTACAACGCCTCCAAGGCCGGTGCCGACCACGCCGTGCGGGCCTACGTGGAGACCTTCGCCCTACCGGCCACCATCACCAACTGCTGCAACAACTACGGGCCGTACCAGTTTCCCGAGAAGGTGATCCCGCTGTTCACCGCACGGGCGCTCGATGACCAGCCCCTGCCGCTGTACGCCTCCACCCAGAACCGACGCGAGTGGCTCCATGTTGACGACCACTGCCGGGCCATCGAGCTGGTGCTGCAACACGGGACAGTGGGGGAGACCTACAACGTGGGCAGCGGGATCGAAGCCAGCATCGAGGAGATCGCCGATGCCATCTTGGATGCCACCGGCAAGCCGAGGAGTCTGAAGGAGATCGTCCCGGACCGACCGAGCCACGACCGTAGGTACCTTCTCGATTCCACCAAGATCCGCAAAGGTCTGGGCTGGGAGCCGACGGTGCCCTTCGATCAGGGCCTGGCTGAAACAGTGGCCTGGTACACGGCCAACCGGAGTTGGTGGGAGCCGTTACGAGACCGGGCCCCTGTCGTCGAAGGGGCGTGGCGGACCGAGGGGTCCCCGGGGCCGTCCGCCAGGTCGTGAACCGCCCGCTTCGGGTTCTGCTCACCGGAGGGAACGGCCAGCTAGGTCAGGACCTCAGCCGGGTTCTGGCCGGGGGTGTGCCTGACGGGGGCGCCCCGGAGGGCCTCGACATCCTCCCAGCGGTGGACGAGGGCACCTTCGACGTCCTCTCCACGGACATCGACACCCTGGACGTCGCGGACCGGACATCGGTCCTCGCCACCGTCGACTCCTTCCGGCCGGACATCGTGTTGCACGGCGGGGCCTACACGGCGGTCGACGCCTGCGAGGCGGAGCCGGACACCGCGTACGCGGTTAACTCCCTCGGTTCCCGCAATATCGCCGAAGCCGCCGCCGCCGCCGACGCCCATCTCGTCTATGTCTCGACTGACTACGTCTTCGACGGCACGCTCGACCGCCCGTACGTCGAGTGGGACCAACCCAACCCGCGCTCGGTCTACGGGCGCAGCAAGCTGGGCGGCGAGATCGAGGTCCATGCCGTGGCCGGACCCTCGGCCACCATCGTGCGGACAGCGTGGGTCAGCGGCGCACACGGTGCCAACATGGTCAAGACCGTGCTCCGGTTGGGCCGGTCCGATCCCGAAAGCACCCTCCGCTTCGTGGACGATCAGCACGGCTGCCCGACGTTCACCGCCGATCTGGCCGCCGCCCTGGTTCGACTGGCCATCGACCGCCGGCCCGGAACGTTCCATGTGACCAACCAAGGGGAGACCACGTGGTTCGGTTTCGCCCGCGCCGTACTCGAAGCGGCTGGACTCGACCCCGGAAGGGTCGAGCCCATTAGCACCGCTGACCTCGACCCACCCCGGCCTGCGCCTCGACCGGCCAACTCCAGACTCGACAATGCCGGCCTGCGGCTGTCGGGGGTGCCGCTGCTGCCGGCATGGACCGACGCCCTCAAACGCCTGGTGGTAGCCCTGCCGTCGGACTGACCGCAGCGAGTTCTCTCCTCCCGAGACAGGTCGATCCTGGTGGCAACGACTTCAGAACGCGGGCAAATGAGCCGACATGGAGGAGGACCCTTGGTCCACGAGAACTTGCCCAGTGAAGTCAGGAATGAGCCCGTGCTGTCATTGATCTCCGGAGTGTTCGGCGGGTCCAGCCCCACGTCTGGGGGCCGGTCCTCCACTGACGAGAGCCAGTCCCGGGACGGTACCCAGTCGGGTCCAGCCTCGGCCGGGGCACGGGGGCCATCGCCGGCCAACGGCCACAGCGTCGCCGTAATTGGCGTGGGGTATGTGGGCCTTCCCACCGCGGCGACGCTGGCCCACCTGGGTCACCGGGTGACCTGTGGCGACAATGATCCTGCCAAAGTGGCCATGCTCGAGCGGGGCCAGGTTCCCATCGTCGAGGAGCACCTGGAGGAGCTGGTGCGCGAGGGCCAGGAGGCGGGGAGGCTCCGTTTCGTCGTCGGTGCCTCCGAGGCGGTCGAAGGCGCCGAGTTCGTATTTCTCTGCGTGCCGACCCCGCAGGGCGACGATGGCTCGGCCGACCTTTCCTACGTCGAGGCGGTGGCGAAAGAGATCGGCCCACTCCTCTCGCCGGGAACCGTCATCGTGAACAAGTCGACGGTGCCGGTGGGCTCGACGCTGGTGGTCGAGCGGGTGCTCGGTCGATCCGACGTTGCCGTGGTGTCGAACCCCGAATTTTTGCGGGAGGGGACCGCGGTACCCGACAGCCTCCATCCCGAGCGGATCGTGGTCGGGGCAGACGACCAGGCGGCGGCGGCCCGGGTGGGCAACCTGTTCTCCGGGACCCACGCCCCACTCCTGATCACCGACGCGGCCACCGCCGAGACCATCAAATACGCCTCCAACGCCTTCCTGGCCACCAAACTGAGCTTTGTGAACGCGGTGGCCGGTCTGTGCGAGGCGGTGGGTGCAGATGTCCGAGATGTCATCTTGGGACTGGGCTACGACAAGCGGATCGGGTTCGAGTACCTCCGGCCCGGACCGGGGTGGGGTGGGAGCTGCCTGCCGAAGGACACCCGGGCCCTGGTGCACATCGCTGAACAGGCCGGGTACGACTTCTCCTTCTTGAAGGGGGCCATCGCCACCAACGACGAGCAGTTCGAGCGCGTCGTCAACAAGGTACGAGCAGCCGTAGGTGACCAGCTCGAGGGAGCGGTCATCACCGTGTGGGGCCTGACCTTCAAAGCTGGCACCGACGACCTGCGCAACTCACCTGCGGTCGAGGTGGCCGTCCGTCTGGTGGAAGAGGGCGCCATCGTCCAGGCATTCGATCCGACGGTCGAGGTCCCCTTGGGCCAGCAGTCGATGGCCATCGAAGGTCTGACGGGCCGGCCTACGGCCGATCGTGCCAAGGGGGCCGGGGGCGACCCCGATCACCTAGTTCGGGCCTTCCCCGACGCCTATTCGGCCTGCCGGGACGCCCAGGCCGTCGTGGTGCTCACTGAGTGGGACGAGTTCCGCTGGCTCGACTTCACCAAGGTCCGCGACGCCATGGCATCAGCCGTCGTCGTGGATGCCCGCAACCTGTTGGATCCCGCCCAACTGCGCCGGATCGGGTTTGAGTACACCGGAATCGGCCGTCGGTAGCTCGCGGTGATCCCGGGACACGACCACCGTGACGCAGCGATGAGGCCACGGTGACACAGCGAGTGGTGGTGCTCGGGGGCGGCGGGTTCCTCGGGTCACACCTGTGTGACCAGCTGCTGGCCCGCGGCGACGAAGTGGTCTGTGTAGACAACTTCTCGACCGGTCGTCCCGCCAACGTCGCCCATCTGGAGGATCGACCGGACTTCACCCTCATCCGCGCCGACATCGCCAACGAGGTGCCGGTGGACGGACCCGTCGACGGGGTCTTCAACCTGGCCAGTCCGGCATCGCCCCCTGACTACCTCGCCCTGCCCTTGGAGACCCTGGCCGTCGGGAGCGAGGGAACCCGGCACGGTCTGGAGCTCGCCCACCGCCACGGTGCCCGCTATCTGCTGGCGTCGACCAGCGAGGTCTACGGGGACCCCGACGTCCACCCCCAGACGGAGTCCTACTGGGGCAACGTGAACTCGGTCGGACCCCGCAGCGTCTACGACGAGGCCAAGCGGTTCGCCGAGGCCCTGACCATGGGGTACCACCGGACGCTCGGCACCAACGTCGGCATCGTCCGTATCTTCAACACCTACGGGCCCCGGCTCCGACCCGACGACGGCCGGGTGGTCTCCAACTTCCTCGTCCAGGCCCTCAACGGTGAGCCCCTGACCGTCTATGGGGACGGTAGCCAGACCCGGAGCCTCTGCTACGTGGACGATGAGGTCCGGGGGCTGATCGCCCTGTTCGACTCCGATCTCACCGGGCCGGTCAACATCGGCAATCCCGACGAGTACACGGTGCTCGAGCTGGCCCACACCGTCGTCGAGCTCCTCGGCTCCTCGTCGGAGGTCGTCCACCTCCCGCTGCCGGTGGACGACCCCACCCGCCGTCGGCCGGACATCACCTTGGCCAGGACCGCCCTCGGCTGGGAGCCGACCACCGGACTCCGTGAGGGTCTGGCCCGGACGGCCGAGGCCGTGGCCGGCGAAGGCGAGGTCGTGGTGACGGCGAAGTCCGCCAACCATGGGTCACGGAGCGGTCGTGATGAGAGGGTCTGAGGTAGCCTGCCCCCGATTTGCCGACGAGGGGAGCAGGAGCGAGATGCTACGGATACTCCCATGAGTGATGACTTGGACAGCGGAGACCTCGAGAGTTCGCGAGTAGACGATCACTGGTTCACGCTTCTCTCAGTGATTGTGCCCGTCTTCAACGAACGCACGACGGTGGCCGAAGTCATCCGCCGGATCCGGGCCGTCAAACTGCCCGTCGACGTCGAAGTGATCGTGGTGGACGATGGCTCGTCGGACGGTACGGACAAGGTGCTGGCCGCTCTGGGCGACTCCACCGTCAGGGTGATCAACCATGCGGCCAACAAGGGCAAAGGGGCGGCCATCCGCACAGGCATGGCGTCAGTCAAGGGCGACCTGGTGTTGGTCCAGGACGCCGACCTCGAATACGACCCCAACGACTGGTCACGGTTGCTCGAGCCGATCCTGCGCCGCAAGGCCCAAGTCGTCTACGGCAGCCGGTTCACCGGCGAACGCAAGAACATGCTGCCGCTCCATTGGATCGGCAACCGGTTCCTCTCTCTCGTGACCAACGTGCTCTACTCGTCCACCCTTTCGGACATGGAGACCTGCTACAAGATGTTCGACCGCCGGGTGCTCGAGGGGATCACCATCGAGTCGGACCGGTTCGACTTCGAGCCCGAGATCACCGCCAAGGTTCTCCGCCGCGGGTACCGGATCTACGAGGTGCCCATCTCCTATGCCGGCCGCGAGCCCGACGAGGGAAAAAAGATCACCTGGCGGGACGGCTTCGGAGCACTCCGGGCCCTCGTCAAGTACCGGTTCACTCGGCTGGATCGGTGACCACCCACTCCGATGCCGGAGTCACCGTGGTCATCGTGAACTACGAGTCAGGTGTCGCACTGCTTCACTGCGTCGAGGGTTGGAAGGCTGACGGGGCGGCCGACGTGGTCGTCGTGGACAACGGATCCCGGGACGGCTCGGTCGCCCGGGCCACCGCCAGTTTCCCCGACCTCGAGGTCGTGACTCCCGGAAGGAACCTGGGCTACGGGGCCACGGCCAACCGCGGGGTGGCAGCCACGACCGCATCCCGGATCGTGGTGAGCAACCCCGACCTCGAGGTTCGACCCGGGACCCTGGCTGCCTTGAACGACGCCTTGGACGACCATCCGGGCTGGGCTCTGGTCGGACCACTCATCCGCACCTCTTCGGGCGACCGTTACCCGTCGGCGCGCCACTTCCCCTCACTGGTCGATGCCGGTGGCCACGCGCTCTTGGGAATATTCGCCCCCGAAAACCGCTTCACGAGGTCCTACCAACGGCGCGAACTCGACCAGGTCACCGGCGACCCGGTCGAGGTGGACTGGGTCTCAGGGGCGTGCTTTTTGGTCCGGCGTCCAGCGTTTGAAGACGTCGGAGGGTTCGACGAGGCCTACTTCATGTACTTAGAGGACGTGGATCTCTGCTGGCGGTTGGGTGAACACCGTTGGTCAGTCGCCTACGTGCCCGAGGCCGAGGTCACCCACCGCCAAGGCGTCTCGACCGATCACCACCCCTACCGGATGATCCTCGAGCACCACCGCTCACTCCTGCGCTTTGCCACCCGCTCGTCTACGGGCTGGCGTCGGGCCGCCCTGCCCCTGGTGGCCCTCGGAATCGCCATGAGAGCGGCTCTGGCCTGTCTGGCCCGGATCACCGGGCGGTGACCGGCCCGTCCGGAATACCGGACCACAGGCTGTAGGGTGTCCTCCGATCATGGCGAGCAACTCGAAGGGCAACTCGACCGGTAAATGGGTAGAGCGCGCCGCCACCACCGGTGGGGGACGTACCTACCGCGGGCAGATGCCGGTCAACTGGTATGCCAGCCTGGCCATCATCGTCATTGTGGGTCTGGTGCTGATCGGGTTCAGCCGGTACCAGCGGACCCATCAGACGGCCTCCTCGGCCGGACCGCCGACCACCAGCCAGCAGTGGTTCGCCGCGCTGGGCATCGACATCTGCGGCACGGTGCAGGCCGCCCTTCCGGCCAGCACCAACGGGAACAAGGTGGGTTTCACCGCCAACGGTAACGGCGTACTGACCATCCAGCCGAAGAACAGTTCCGAGTCGGGGAGCAACGCCACCCTGGGCAAGTTCGTCGACGGGTACAAGGGGCTCGAGTTGAGCTCGTCGACACTCCAATACCCGGGCAAACAGGTCTGGACCAACGGCGACGTCTGTCCGAAGGGCACCCCTGATGCCGGAAAACCAGGAGTGGTCATCGTGGACAGCTGGTCCAACTTCAACGCCAAGTCGGGCAGTGAGACGAGCGGGGCCCCCGAAGACCTCCTGTTCAAAAACGGTCAGCTGATCACCATGGCCTTCGTGCCCGCCACGGCCACGATTCCGAAGCCCCCCGCCTCGGCCATCACCGCCCTGATCCAAGCGTTGTCTGGCACCACCACCACCACCACGCTGCCCACGACGTCGACCACGGCCCCGGTCACGTCGACCACCGCGGCACCGGCCAGCTCTACGACGACAGCACCCACGACGACCACCACCGGGAAATCCAAGTGAGAGCTGTCGTCCTGGTGGGAGGGGAGGGCACCCGGCTCCGCCCCCTCACCCTGACCACGCCGAAGCAGATGCTCCCTATCGTGGAGCAGGCCATGATCGAACGGGTCATCGGACACCTGGCCCAGCACGGCATCGACGATGCCGTGCTGTCCCTCGGGTACCGACCCGATGCATTCATCAACGCCTATCCGAGCGGCACGATCGCCGGTGTTCGGCTCACCTACGCCGTGGAACCGACGCCGCTCGATACGGCCGGAGCCATCCGCTTCGCCGCCGGCCATGCCGGGATCGACGAGACCTTCGTCGTGGTCAACGGCGACGTCCTGACCGACGCCGACATCTCGGCGCTCGTAACCTTCCACCGCGATTCGGGGGCAGAGGGGACCATCAGCCTGACCCCGGTCGAGGACCCCGAGCGCGTTCGGCGTGGTGCCTACCGACGATGCCGGACGGGTCGAGGCGTTCATCGAGAAGCCTCCCCGGGACGAGGCACCCACCAACTTCATCAACGCTGGCACTTATGTGTTCGAAGCCTCGGTGCTGGACCGTATCCCTGACGGCCGTCGGGTCTCCATCGAGCGCGAGACCTTTCCGGCCCTGGTCGAGGCGGGCACCTTGTTCGCCCTCGGATCCGAGGCCTACTGGCTCGACACCGGGACCCCGGATGCCTATCTGCGGGCCCACCGGGACCTGCTGCTCGGCCGACGATCGTCGCCACCGGCTCCCACGGCGGTGCTGGACCCGGCCATCGGCCCGGGTACGTGGAGGATCGGGGATGCTGACGTGCGGTCCGAGTCGGTGGTCCGGTCGCTGTTCGGCACCGGAGCATCGGTGGCTGCGGGTGCGGCCATCGAGGAGTCGGTCATTGGAGCAGGGGCGGTGGTCGAAGAAGGGGCGGTCGTCACCGGGAGCGTGCTGCTTCCGGGGGCCCGAGTGGCATCCAAGGCCTCGGTGGAGGGCTCGGTGATCGGGCCCGGGGCCATCGTGGGCCAACGTTGTGTCATCCACGCCCTGTCGGTGATCGGTGCCGGTGCGGTGACCGCCTCGGGCACCGTCATCGACGGCCAACGAGTCCCTTCGGGAGTCTGACCATGCGGATGTTGGTTACAGGCGGAGCGGGGTTCATCGGATCCACTCTGGTGGACCGGCTGCTGGCCGAGGGACACACGGTTGACGTGCTGGACGACCTCTCCACAGGCTCGCTGGCCAACCTGGCGGACGCCAGGGCCTCGGCCGGCCATCAGCTGACCGTGCACCAGATGGATGTCCGCTCGGCCGAGGTGGTCGACCTCTTGGCCCGGCGTCGACCCGAGGTGGTGTTCCACCTGGCCGCCCAGGCCGATGTGCGGGTATCGGTGACCGACCCGGTGTTCGACGCCGACGTCAACGTGCTCGGAACGCTTCGTGTGCTGGAGGGCGCCCGGGCCGCCCGGTCCGAGCGGGTGGTGTTCGCCGCCAGTGGGGGCACGCTGTACGGCGAGCCAGCCATGTCGGAACTCCCGTTGAAAGAGTCCCTGCCCCAACGTCCACTGTCACCGTACGGGGTGTCGAAGAAGGCGGCCATCGACTATCTCGTGGCCTACCGCGAGCTGCACTCGCTCGAATTCGCGGCCATGGCCCTCGCCAATGTCTATGGGCCCCGACAGGACCCGCACGGCGAGGCCGGGGTGGTGGCTATCTTCGCCGAGCGCCTCGTCACCGGTCAGCCGATCACGATCTTTGGCGACGGGGAGCAGACCCGCGATTTCGTCTACGTCGACGATGTCGTCGACGCCTTCGTGCGGGGTGCCTCCAAAGGTGGCGGGCTGCTCTGCAACATCGGCACCGGGCGGGAGACGTCGGTGAACGAACTGCTCGCCGAGATGGCCGTCCAAGCCGGCGTCGACGCAGCACCGGAGTTCAAGCCGCTTCGCCCCGGTGAACTGCAGCGGAGCGCGCTCGACCCCAGCCGGGCCGGCATCCAACTGGGGTGGAAGTCGTGGACGACGCTCGGGACCGGTACGGCGGCGGTCCTGGAGTTCGTGCGCCGACGACTCGCCCGCGAGGCCCAAGGGGCCACGGACGGGGACGATACCGGCACGGTCTGAGTCGTTCCGGACCCCTCGTTCAGGGCCCTGTGCAGGAATGGGCCCTCCGAGGCACTAGTCTGTGGGTGTCCTGGTGCGCGGAGTTGGCGGCAGGCCATCCCCCGAGACGCATTCCGGCGTCCCTCCCTGTGCACCGAAAGTACCTCATGCCCCCCTTGCAGCCTTCCTTCGCCTCCCTCGGCGTACCCGTCGACATCGTCGCGGCGCTCGATCGAAAGTCGATCACCGAGCCGTTTCCCATTCAGTCCATGACCCTGCCCGATGCCTTGGCCGGCCGGGATGTCTGCGGCAAGGCCCCCACCGGTTCGGGCAAGACGCTGGCCTTCGGCATCGGTGCCGTGGCCCGTCTGTCAGGTCGGCCCTCCCGACCCAAGCATCCCCGGGTCCTCGTGCTCACCCCGACGAGGGAGCTGGCCGCGCAGGTGGCGGCGGAGCTCCAACTGCTGGCCACACCCCGTGGCCTCCGGGTGGACTCGTTCTACGGGGGCGTCGGCTACGGCCCCCAACTCAAGGCCTTGTCTCGCGGGGTGGATGTGGCCGTGGCCTGTCCGGGCCGGCTCGGCGACCTCATCGAGCGTGGAAGTATCAAACTCGACGCCGTCGAGATCGTGGTCATCGACGAGGCCGACCGCATGGCGGACATGGGCTTCCTGCCCGACGTCAAGCGTCTGCTCGACCTCACGCCTTCGGACCGACAGACCCTGCTCTTTTCGGCCACGCTCGACGGTGACATCGACGTACTCGTCCGCCGCTACCAGCACGATCCGGCCCGTCATGAGCTGGAGGTCGACGAGGACGACATCAATGCGGCCGTCCATCTCTTCTGGAAGGTGTCCTCTGGTGACCGCATCGACCTGACGGCCGATGTCATCGCTGCTGCAGGACCCACCATCGTCTTCAGTCGGACCAAGCACGGTACCGACCGGATCGCCCGGCAGCTGGAGCAACGTGGCGTCCGGGCCGCGGCCATCCACGGCGACCGCAGCCAGAAGCAGCGAGAGAAGGCACTCGACCTCTTCGTGCGTGGCGCAGTCGACACGCTGGTGGCCACCGACGTGGCCGCTCGGGGGATCCATGTGGACGGCGTCAACGCCGTCGTGCACTTCGATCCACCGGCTGACGCCAAGGACTACGTGCACCGTTCGGGGCGTACTGCCCGGGCCGGTGCCACCGGCGTGGTCGTCAGCTTCGTCACACCGGACAAGGCGGCCGTGGTCAAGAGTCTCCAGCGTCACCTCGATGTGCCCATGGGGACCACACCACCCGATATGGCCAGTATCAAAGCGGTAATCGGCGATCCTCCCAAGCGCCGACCCATCCAGGACCGACCGGCTTCGCCGCCGACCTCCGGTGGCCAGGGTGGGAGAGGTCCGAGCCGCGGTGGCCGACCCGGTCAGGGCAGACGCCAGGGTAAGCCGTGGAAGCCTCGTCCCGAGGGGGCCCGAAGCGGCCGAGCGCCCGAGGGCGGTAAGCCCCACAACGGGTCGAGCCAGGGCGGCGAGCGGGCTGCCGGCGCCTCTTCGGATCGTGCCTCGACCGGCTCGAAGCCGGCCCGCGGCGGGTCCGGGTCATGGGAGTCGCGGGGCAATCAGGCCAAGCCCGGCAAGCCCGGTAAACGGGCTCGCCATGGCAAGCCAGGTGCTCCCGGTACGGGAGCCTCCTCCCAGCGACGGGGCCGTCCGGGATCAGCAGCTGCCGGGGGTCACAACGGCGGCTCGCATGACCAACGACGCAGTGGTCCCGTCGGGGCCAAGCGGGGGGCTGGAGGCGGTACTCGGGGTCGCTGACCCGCCCTCGGCCCACCGGACTGGCGGGGCCCTGCCCTGGCCGGAGGCCTACGGTCTTGCCCAGGATCCACAGAGGGTGCTCTAAGGTCAATCCATGGCATCCGACACCAAGCCCACTGTGACCATCCCCGACGGCCCTCCTCCCGGGGAGCTGCTCATCGAGGACATCGAGATCGGCGAGGGAGCCGAGGCGGTGGCCGGTGTTCCCGTCAACGTCCACTACGTGGGGGTGTCGTGGTCGTCGGGCCAGGAGTTCGACTCGTCATGGAGCCGCAGCGAACTCTTCTCCTTCCCCCTCGGGGCGGGACACGTCATCTCGGGATGGGACCAGGGTGTGGTCGGCATGAAGGTGGGTGGCCGACGCCGCCTCACCATCCCGCCTCATCTCGGCTACGGAGCCCAGGGAGCCGGCGGCGTGATCGGCCCGAATGAGACCCTGGTTTTCGTGGTGGACCTCTTCGACGTCGGCTGAGCCCAGCTAACGGGCCGGGACGGTCAGCGGAACAGGTCCTCGTCCGGCGGACGGACGATCTCGGCGGCCACCGAGGACGGTCGCATCCATCGGGGATCGACCCCTCGGAGCACGGCGGCGGGGACGTTCTTGTCTTTACCCATCACTAGCTCGGCCGCGCCGGCCAGCTCGTCGGCCACGCAGACCTCGGTGGCCTCGAGAACGCGCCCGGTGGCGTCGGCGGTGCCGCGCAGGTCCACGACACCGGCCACACCGGCGATACCGATGGCGACGTCGGTGACTCCCCGTCGCCAGGTCCGACCGAAGGTGTCCGAGATGATGACGCCGACCGTCACGCCGTGTCGGTGCTCGAGCACCTCACGGATGCGCCGGGCCGAGCGGTCGGGATCAACCGGGAGTAGTGCTGCCGTGCCTGCATCCACGTTGGACAGGTCGACACCGGCGTTGGCACAGATGAAACCGTGCCGGGTCTCGGTGATGAGGAGATCGCCACGCCGCCGCACGATGCGAACCGACTCCGATTCGACCAGCGCCGCCTTGGCCGAGGGATCGTCGGTGTCGATGGTGACGATGCGCCCCTCGGCCTTGGAGACGACCTTCTGGGTGACGACCAGTACATCGCCGGGGCTGAGACCGCCCGGAATCGCCGGCCGATGGTCCCCGTCCGTGACGAGCAGTTCGGCCAAGAGCTCGGCCAGGTCGTCGCCGGGTTGAATCTCGCCCATCCCCATGACGGGGAAGATGCTCAGGCCGGCCGTCCCTGGTGGGTCGTCGCCGGCAGCCTTCCCGGATCCCGGGGTCGGTGCCTCAACCGGCGGCATCGAGCACCGTCCGGGCGAGGGCTGCGGCGTGGGCCACACTGGACATGATGGTTGGGGCCACCACGCAGCGAACCCCTTCGGCCTCGACCGCCTCGGCCAGAGCGGCGTCGGCTTCGTCGATGACCAGGGTGCCCACCCACGGGGCGTACCACCGGGCGACCCCGACGACTGAGGACTCGAAACCCATCTCCCGGAGCAGGCGGTCCGCCGGTCCCTTGAGAGCGGCGCCGGCGATGATGGGGGAGACCCCGACGATGTGCTCCCGCCGGGCCGTGAGCCGTTCGACCACTCCGGGTACGGCCAGCAGGGGTCCGATGGACACCACCGGGTTGGACGGGCACACCACGATGGTCTCAGCCGCGTCGAGTGCCTCGAGCACCCCGGGCCCCGGGCTCGCCTCCTCGGCCCCGGCGAACCTGACCGCCGAGACCGCCACCTGGTGACGCAGCCGGACGAAGTACTCCTGGAAGCCGACTTCGGGGCCGTCGAGCAGCTGCAACCGGGTACGGAGTGGATCGTCGGTGACAGGCACGAGCCGGATGTCCACGCCGAAGGACCGGGCCAGCTCGGCGGTGACCTCGCCGAGGCCGGCCCCCTCGCTGAGCCGCTGGGTGCGGTAGCAGTGGGTCGCCAGGTCCTGGTCGCCGAGGTTGAACCAGGTGATGCCGCCGAGACGGCCGAGCGACTCCATGACCCGCCAGGTCTCGCCGGCCAAGCCCCAACCTGTCTCCGGGTTGATGGCGTCGGCCAGTGTGTACATCACGGTGTCCAGGTCGGGCGAGATGTGCAGTCCGTGGAGCACGGTGTCGTCGCCCGTGTTGACGATGGCCGTGATGTCAGACGGGGGGAGTACTTCCACCATCCCCCGGAGCAGGCGGGCCGCACCCACCCCGCCGGCCAATGCCGCAATCATCGACTTCCTCGTCTGGCCGCGAGCATCCGTAGGGGCACCGGGTGATCGAACGATGCCGTCGCGGCTCGGACCGGCTGGGGGGTGGCCATCGGGGCAGGCTACCCGCAGGCATGCTGTCCCCGGCCGGGCCTCCAGCCCCTGGCACCGACCCCGTCGGGACGGGGGGAGCTGTCCGGGCCCCCGAGGTCCCATGTGCAAGGCTCCATTGGTGACGCCGGAGCGATCTGCCACCCCGGACGGGGACCGACTGGCGGTGGGTTTCGAGGCCACACCACTGTTGGGACGCCCTACCGGAGTCGGCGCCTTCTGTGCCGGGGCACTGTCCGGGCTGGCCGATCTCGGATCCGTGCAGATCTCGGCGTTCGCGGTCAGTTGGCGACGCCGTCACCAACTGGCCGCACTCGTCCCCTCTGGAGTCTCCTGGCGGCACCGGGCCATGCCGGCCCGCCCCCTGCACGCGTCATGGTCCCGGACGGCGTGGCCACCGGTGGAGTTGTTCATCGGCCCACAGGACGTGGTACACGGGACCAACTTCGTGGTCCCACCGACCCGTACCGCCGGCCGCGTGGTGACGGTGCACGACCTGACCGTTGTCCTCTACCCCGAGCTGTGCGACCCACCGACCCTGCTCTTCCCCGAACTCATCAGGCGGGCAGTCGCCGACGGGGCATGGGTCCACACCCCCTCCCGGTTCATCGCCGACCAGGTGACCGCGGCGTTCTCGATCCCTCCCGAGCGGGTCCGCGCCGTCCACCATGGGATCCCACCGGTCCCTGGTGGCTCCGGCTCGATGACGTCGCCGGTGCGACTGCCCGAAGGGTGCCATCGCTACGTCCTGGCCGTGGGGACGGTCGAACCACGAAAGGACTACCCCACGTTGGTGGCCGCGTTCGACGAGCTCGCTGCGGCCCGTTCCGATGTGGCCCTCGTGGTGGTGGGCCAGGACGGGTGGGGCGCGGATCGGTTCACCGGGGCCGTGGAGGCGTCGCCATTCAGGGGGAGGATCGTCCGCACCGGCTATCTCGATGAGGCAGGCCTCGGCGCCGCCCTGCGCCAGGCCGCCGTGCTCGCCTACCCGTCACGCTACGAGGGGTTCGGGTTCCCCCCGCTCCAGGCCATGGCCGTCGGCGTTCCGGTAGTGACCACCTCCGCCGGTTCGCTGCCCGAGGTGGTCGGCGACGGTGCCCTGCTCGTCGACTCCGGAGACCGGGACGGACTTGCCGGAGCCCTCGACCAGGTGCTCGGAGGTGGCGCCGACATCGACAGGTTGGTACAACGAGGCCTCGAACAGAGCCGCACCTTCACCTGGGAGGCCTGTGCCGACGGCCTCGTCGGCCTGTACCGGGACGCCAGGGACGGACGTCGGTCCCGTCCTGGACGACCGGCCGAGCACCGGGGGGGTCACGGGCCCGAGTCGAACGGGAACGAACCATGAGCCGACTCCGTCTGCTCATGATGGCCGAGCAGCTGCGCCGCCAGGCCTCGGGGGGCATCGGCACCTACATTCGCGGCCTGATCCAGGGGCTCGACGATCTGGATCCTGACGAACGACCCGAAGTCACCTTGGTGGCCAGCCGGTCGACCTCGGATCGGGGAACACCCGATCCACTCGCCGAACTGGGCTACTCGGTCCGGGCCTACCCGTTACCCGGCCCCGTGCTGACCCGGGCCTGGGACCGGGGAGCCCTGCGGGGATCTCGGGGGTTCGACGTGGTCCAGGCCACCTCCCTGTCCACGCTGGTGCCCGGCCGGGCGGCCCTCGTGACCACCGTCCACGACCTGCTCTGGCGGCGGGTGCCCGAGGCCTATCCGGCACACGGCCGGACTTGGCACGAAGGAGCGTTGCGCCGGGCCCTTCAACGGTCCGACCGGTTCATCGTCCCCGCCGAGGTGGTGGCGGTAGACCTCATCGAGGCCGGCGCTCCGGCCGGCTCGGTCCATGTAATCCCCATGGGCTCTGACCACCTCCCGTCCCCTGATGTCGATGCGGCGACCAGGTTGCTCTCCCGCGTGGGCGTCGACGGGCCCTTCCTCCTCAGCGTAGGGACCCTGGAGCCACGCAAGAACCTCCCGCGTCTCGTGGACGCCTACGAGCGCGTGAGGTCGTCGCTGCCCGAAGCGTGGCCACTGGTCCTCGTGGGGCCGAGCGGATGGGGGGCACGGGTCAAGCCGGACACCGGAGTGGTCCTCACCGGGATGGTCACCCCGGCGGAGCTCTCGGCCCTCTACGCCATGGCCCGGCTGTTGGCCTACGTTCCCCTGGAAGAAGGGTTCGGCCTTCCTCCGGTAGAGGCCATGGCCTTCGGCACCCCGGTGGTGGCCAGCCCGTTGCCGAGCACGGCAGGGGCGGCCTTCGAGGTCGACCCCCTCGACGTCGACTCCATCGCCGGAGGTCTCCTCGCCGTGGCCGGGGACCAAACCGAGCGGGAGCGGCTCTCCCGCCTCGGTCGCCAACGCAGCGACGAGCTCCGCTGGTCGGTCATCGCCGGCCAGCATCTGGCTGTCTGGCATGAGGCCCGTCTGGCCAAGGGAGTACCTCGTGGGTAACTCCTCGTCTGCGCTGCGGGTGTCGCTCGACGTGTCGGCCGTCCCGACCCACGCCGTAGGTGCCGGCCACTACACGCTGCAGCTGGCAACGGCCCTCGCCTCCCGTGACGATGTCGGCCTCACCCTGTTCGGCCGCAGGGACGACGTGCGTCGGTGGTCGGACCTGGCGCCCCACTCGACCCTGGTGAGCGCGGCCCCCACGTCTCGCCCCCTCCGTCTGGCCTGGGAACAGGCCCTGCTCCCCGGCCTCCTGGCCCGGTCGGGGGTGTCCGTGCACCACGGCCCCCACTACACGATGCCGGAACGTTCCTCGGTGCCGAAGGTCGTGACCGTCCACGACCTCAGCTTCTTCGTGGCTCCCGAGTGGCACGAGCGGTCGAAGGTGCTGGTGTTCAAGCGGGCCATCGCCCGGGCCGCTCGGACGGCGGCGGCAGTGGTCTGTCCGAGCCGGGTGACCGCCGACGAGCTGGCCCGCTGGTGTCAGGTGGACGCCGAGGTGTTCGTGGCGTCCCACGGGGTCGACGCGGCACAGTTCCGGCCCGATGAGCCGCAAGCCGGGGCGGACCGGGCCGCCCTGGAGGCGATTGACCCCCGTCTGGCCGACGGTCGTCCCTACCTGCTGTTCGTGGGCACCCTAGAGCCCCGAAAGGATGTCCCGGGCCTGGTGCGGGCCTTCGCCCGGGTAGCCGGGAGCCATGCCGACGCCCTGCTGGTCCTGGCCGGCGGTGACGGTTGGGGTGTCACGCCGGTGGAGGAGGCGATCGGGGCATCGGGGTTTGCCGATCGCATTCTGCGCACCGGCTACGTTCCCGACCACACGGTTCCCGCCCTGCTCCGGTCAGCGACCGCTGCGGTGTATCCGGCGCTCTATGAGGGATTCGGTCTGCCGGCACTCGAGGCCCTGGCCTGCGGGGTTCCCCTCGTGACCACCTCGGGGACGGCCATGGAGGAGGTGGCGGGTGATGCCGCCGTCCTGGTCGAGCCGGGGCGGGTGGACGCTCTTGCCGAGGCCCTGGAGGCGGAGCTGGCCGGACGGGCGGTGGGCGAATCCTCCGAAGCCCGTCGGAGGCGCGGCCTCGTGATCGCGTCGCACCACACCTGGGCGCGCTCAGCCGAGCTCCACGTGGAGGCGTACCGCCAGGCCAGCCGAATAAGCGCGGGGTAAGCCCCGGCAGGACCCCGGGCAGGGGAACGTACCGTCCGCCGGCGCTGCTCTGGGTGGGGAGACGGTAGGGTGACCCGTCGTGCGCTCCCTCATCACCGGTGGTCGTGGCTTCGTCGGCACCTGGCTCGCCGACCATCTCCGCGAACTCGGCGACGAAGTCGTCGCCATCGATCGGGAGGTGGAGATCACCGACCCGTCGGCCCTCCTCGAAGCCATGTCGGCGGCTGCCCCTGAGGCGGTGTACCACCTGGCCGCCATGACCCACGTCGGCCAGTCGTGGGACGAGCCCCTCCAGGTGTTGGAGGTCAACATCATGGGGACTGCGGCGGTGCTCGCCGCGGCTCGCCAATGCGGGACCGATCCCCGGGTACTCGTCACCAGCTCGGCCGAGGTCTACGGCGCCGTCACCGATCCCGACCGCCTCCCGTTGGACGAGCGTTCACCCACCGCCCCACTCACTCCCTACGCGGCCAGCAAGCTGGCGGCCGAAGCCGTGGTGGCCCAGGCCCATCTCGGACACGGTCAGCACGTCATCACCGTACGGCCCTTCAACCACATCGGCCCCGGTCAGACGCCGAACTTCGCCGTACCCGCACTAGCCAAGAGGATCGTCGAGGCCGAACGCCGCGGGGTTCCGACCATCCCGGTCGGGAACCTGTCTGCCCGCCGAGACTTCACCGACGTCCGCGATGTGGTCCGGGCCTACCGACTCCTCGTCGAGTCAGGCACACCGGGCGAGGTCTACAACGTCTGCTCCGGTCGGGACGTCTCCATCCGTGAGATCGCCGACGGTCTCTTGGGCCTGGCGGGGACGACACTCGAGTTCGAGACCGATCCGTCACTGGTGCGGCCGGTCGAGGTCCCCGTGCTGCGAGGGGACCCATCCCGTCTGGTGGACGCCACCGGGTGGAAGCCCGAGGTGCCGCTCGACCAGACCCTGGCCGACGTCCTGGCCTACTGGCGCCAGCACGCCGAGTGACGCGAAAAACGGCCCGCGTGAGGCGGGCCGTTTTTCGTCGGGCCGAGGTTGCTCGACCCCAGGGGTGTGACTCAGGCGGCGGAACTCGGGATCTTGGAGCGGATCTGGCTCCTGGCCTCTTTGGCCTGCACGTGGGCCTGCTTGGCCAGATCGCGTGCCTGGGTGGGGAGACGGTCCTCCAGCGGGGCCACGGCCTCCTCGAGGCGCTCGATGATCTCCTCGAACCGCTCCATGAGTCCTTCGACGGTGACTTCCACTGTGTGGAGTGCGTCGCCAAGGTCGGAACGGGCTGCGGTCACGCGGTCCTCGAAGCCGGCCTTGGGCTCGGCGAGACGTTTCATGATCTCTTGGCGCTGAACCTGGGCCTGCTGGAATCCGAGCACGCCGGCCCCGATGACCACGTAGGTGGCGTCCTTGGCCACGGCGGCGATGTCCTTGGCCGCCTTGGTGACGTCGGTGTTGATCTCGGGGATCTTGAACTCGGGCATTTTGATCTCGGGCTTCTTGATGGTGGGCATTGAGTGCTCCTTCGGTTGTTCTGCGGTGTTCTGGCTGAATCGGCCGGATCACCAGGTGCTCAAGGCACTCTGCGTGGTCATCGGTCTGTTGGATGCAAGTGTATACGTAATGATAAACAGTTGCAAGCACCCCACTTCCCGGTGGGCGCACGGTCGATGACCAGGTAATTCACAAATTGTCGGCTCCGGCCCGATAGCCTCTGACCCCTGATGGACACACTGGCCCCGCCGGTCGTCGCTGTCGTCGTCGCCCACGATCCGGGTCCGTGGTTCGAGGAGACACTGGCTTCGATCGCCTCACAGGACTATGCGGAGCTGTCCGTATTGATCCTCGATTCCGGGAGTCGGGAGGACCTCACCGCCAGGGTGGCGGCCGTCCTCCCGACCGCCTATGTCCGCCGATTCCCACAGAATCGGGGATTCGGCGCCACGGTAAATGAAGTCCGGTCCATGGTCGAAGGAGCCGACTACTTCCTGATCTGCCACGACGACGTGGCTCCGTTCCCTGACGCCGTCCATCTGATGGTCGAGGAGGCGTTCCGCTCCAACGCCGGGATCGTCACGCCAAAGGTGGTCAGTTGGGGCGATCCCCAACGCCTGGTCCACGTGGGGATGACAGCCGACAAAGGCGGCTCGGTGGTGGACCGGGTCCAACCCTTCGAAATCGACCACGGCCAGCACGATGCGGTGAGGGACGTCTTTGTGGCGCCGGGTGGGGTCAGTCTGATCAGGGCTGACCTCTTCGAGGAGTTGGGCGGATTCGACCCGGCCATCGTGGCCATGGGCGAAGACCTCGACCTGTCCTGGCGGGCCCAGGTCGTCGGGGCACGCATCATCGTGGCCCCCGACGCCCGGGTCCGACATCTCGAAGAGCTGGCCGGTGGGGCCAGGACGGTCGATCCGGCACTGGTCGGCGCGGCACCGGGCCTGTCCGAGGCGACCGACACCGGCAACGATCTGAGTGACGACCGGGACGGGGAGGACGGGGGCCACGGCTCGAGCTCCGAGGACGTTGAATCAGCCAGCGACGGGCGCAGACGAGCCAGGAAGGCACGCAGAGTCGATTCGTCGTCAGCGCCGGTGACCCTCCAAGAGCTCCAACGCCGCCACGAACTCCTGGCCGCCTTCAAGTGCTACGGACGCTTCCACCTGGTCCGGGTGATCCCCCAGATCGTGGTGCTCGCCCTGGCCGAGATCGTGGTCGCCGAACTGGCCGGCAACCGCGCCCGGGCCCGGGCCGTCGTGCGGGCCTGGCGGTGGAACCTCGGCCGACTTCCCGCCGTCCGGGTGCAGCGCAAGGAGCTACGAGCCCACCGTCGACTGAGCGACAAGGAGGTCCGACTGCTGCAGCTCGGGGGGAGCGCCCGGCTCTCCTCGTACTTCCGCCGGGTGTTCCAGCACGGCTTTCACGGTGCCCACGCCGATGAGTTGGCCGCAGCCGACCTGGCCACGGGCCTGGCCCACGACGGTGACCCTGATCAGCCAGGCGCTCCCGATGGGCTAGCGGACGCACCCGAGCCGGACGGAGCACGCCCGGCGACCGATACCGCCGACTCGGCACGTGGACGGGTGAACGGGCGGGTGCGCCTGATGGCCTGGTTGGTCGCCGGGGTTGTCGTGCTCATCGGCAGTCGGGGCGTCCTGACAGGAAAACTACCTGCCGTCGGACAGTTCGTACCGTTCCCCAGCTGGTCCCAGACCATCTCGCAGTTCGCCGCCGGTTGGCACCCCTCGGGCGTGGGCACCACCGCACCCGCCACCCCGGGAATGGCCCTGACCGGCTTGGTCGGCACGGTGCTGATCGGGGCGATGGGCTTGACTCAGAAGGTCTTGGTCTTCGCCTGCATCCCCCTGGGCGTGTGGGGTGTGGTGCGCTTGTTGCGCCCCTTCGGCTCCCAACGCGCCGCCCTCGTCGCCGGCGTGGCCTATCTGGCTGTGGCCGTGCCCTACAACGCGTTGGCGCTGGGTCGGTGGGGAGCCCTCGTGGTCTACGCCGGCGGGCCCTGGGTGCTTGCCCGCTTGTTCCGGGCCACGGAGGCCTCGCCCTACCGGGTCCACCGGTCATCGGAGCGCACGGGGTCGTCACACGGTCGCCGGAGCGGTCTGGGTGCCGTGGTGAGTCGTCATCCGTCCTGGCGGAGCGCGCTCGCCCTCGGCGTGATCGAGGCCGTCATGATCGCCTTCGTACCCGCCGCCGCCCTCGTGGTGGTCCTGGCCGCCCTGGCCCTCGTGATCTCCTCGGCCATCTTCAGGGATCTTCGGTCCACCCGCCGGGCGCTGGGACTGGCCCTGGCCTCCACCGGGGTGGCCGCCCTCATCTGCCTCCCGTGGGTGATCGGCGTCCTGTGGGCCGGGCGGGGGGCCCTCGCCGTCTTCGGGGTTCCCATTCCCGCCTCGTCGGCGGCGTCGTGGTCGTCCCTCTTGCGGTTCTCCGCCGGACCCATCGGCGGCTCCCCGCTGGCGTGGGGTTTCGCCCTGGCCGCGGTGACGCCCCTCATACTGGCCCGGGGTGATCGGTTCCGCTGGGCAGGCCGATTCTGGGCCGTGGCCCTGGTCTTCTGGGTGGCCGCCCTGGTCATCGGGAAGGGATGGACCGGCAACCTGGCCATCGACCCCTTGGTGCTGCTGGCTCCGGCGGCGGCAGCCGTGGCCGCCGCCATCGGGCTCGGCGTGGCAGCCTTCGAGGAAGATCTCCGGGCGGCCGAGTTCGGATGGCGCCAGTTGGTGATGGTGATGGCGACCGTCGTCGTCGGGCTCGGTGCGGTCCCCACCGTGATCTCGGCGATGCCCGGGCGCTGGGACCTTCCTGTCAACGACTTCAGTCAGTCGGTCTCCTGGATGCACGCCAAGTCAGCTGACGGGCCGTTCCGCGTTCTGTGGTTGGGGCAGACCAACGCGCTCTACCAGGGGTCGTGGTCTGCGGGTGATGGCCTGGCCTACGCCACCTCCGAGAACGGTGGACCCGACGCCCGGTGGTTGTGGAATGCGCCCGGCCCGGGCCCGGCCGCGGGACTGGCGTCGGCCGTCAACCTGGCCCGCTCGGGGGGCACCGATCAGCTCGGACGACTGCTGGCCCCGTCAGGGGTGCGCTACATCGCCGTGCTCACCTCCCTCGCCCCCGAGATCACCGGTGAGCAGACTCCTACCGAGTATCCGGTCCCCGCTGACCTGGCCCCTGCCCTCACCCGGCAGCTCGACCTCAGCCCCGTGCTTTCGGGCACCGGGATCACTGTGTACGTGAACAGTGACTGGCTCCCGCAGCGGGCCGAGGTGCCGACAGGAACCACCGTCTCGAGCACGGTACAGCCCGATCCCCGGGCCGGGAGCCCGGGGGCCGGAGTGGTACCGGGCGCGGTAGCGGTGCTACCCGGACCGGCCGTCTCACGTTCGTTCTCTGGCACCCTGACCAAGGGCACGGTGCTGTCGGCCGTCGCTCCCGCCGGTCGTTGGACCCTGACGGAACCGGCCGGGATAGCAGCCCGGCGGTCCCCGTCGTTCGGGTGGGCCGCCCGCTACGAGGTCACGACGGCCGGGGCCGCGACCCTCCACTTCAACGGGGGAGTGGTCGCCCCGCTCTCCTTCGCCGCATCGGTGGCCACCTGGCTGGTGGCCCTGGTCCTACTCATCGGGCGCAACCTCGGCCGACCGTGGGGTCGGATACGGGTCCGCCGACACCGGACCGCAGACGTGGACGACGGCGCCCCCCCGCCGTCGGCGTTGGACATCGAAGAGGCCCGGTCGGAGAGAGAGCCGGTGTCGTGAGCGACTCCGACGACTCCTTGACCGAGCCGGACTGGACCGAGCCGGAGTGGACCTCGCCCGACGGGGCTGCTTCCCGCGACCGGGTCCGCCAGGAGCGCCGGGCGTCGGTCGAGCCGGTGGCGAAGAGGGCCTGGGTCATCGCTGCCGTCATCGCCACCGTCGTCGTGGTCGGCGCGATCGCCGCAGCGGCCGGAACACCCGCGCCGGCGGCAGCCCCGTCGTCCGCCGATGGCCTGGCTGTGGCCCCCGTGGACGCCTACTCCTCGTCGGCCTTCTGCACCGCCGGCGTCGGGACGGCGGCCAACAGCACGATCTATCTCACCAACTCGACAGCCTCACCCGTGGCGGCGGCCATGACGGCGGTGGGTCCGGCCGGGGCCGGGGGAGCAGTCCCGAGCGTGCACCGCTCGGTGAGCGTGCCACCCCTCGGAACCCTCGCCGTCGACCCGGCCGAGGGATTGCCGTCGGGAAGCAACGCCGCCACGTTCACCTTCGCAGGAGGCGGTGTCACCGCGAGCCAGGTGGTGTCCGGTGCCAACGGGTGGAGTACAGCCCCGTGCGCCTCGAGAGTTGCCTCGACCTGGTCGTTTGCCGGGGGAGCCACCACCTCGGGCAATGCCCTCACCTTGTCCCTCTACAACCCGGCAGCCACCGAGGCAGTGGTGAACGTGTCGTTCCTCACCGAGAACGGACTGGTCGTACCGCCGAAGTACCAGGGCCTGGAAGTCCCGGCCGGTCAGTTCGTCGAGGAGAACGTGGGTGACTACGTCCAGAACTCGTCGACCATCGCCACCTTCGTCGTGGCCCAAGCCGGCAGTCTGGTCAGTTCGGAGTTCCAGCAGTGGTCGTCGGGCCCGACCGGTGGGATCTCGCTTCGGCTGGGATCACCCTCCCTGTCGACCACCTGGAGGATCGCCCAGACCACGAGCATGCCCCAGTCCACGGTCAACTTGTACCTGGCCAATCCGGGCCGGAGCACGTCGACGGCCACCATCACCCTCGGACTGTCCTCGGGCACCGTCGTGCCCCACCGCGTGGTGGTGCCACCGGCCTCCGTCGTGGCCTTCCCGGCGTCGGGAACCCCGGGCCTGCCTCAGCAGACGCCCTACTCGGTGACCGTCACGTCCACTGCTCCGCTCGTGGTGGGCCGTTCCGTCCAGGCGCCACCGGGCTCACCCTCCCCGGTGTGGGGCTCGTCATCGGCCACCACCGCCGTTGCCACTCACTGGATGGTCGCCGGACCCGGGCTGCCGGGGGCACCCGCCATCACCGACGCCTCGGTGGACAGTCTGGCCGTGGCCAACTCGGGAACGACCGCCGCGCACGTCATGGTGGGCAGGCTCGGGGCGACGGCACCCGTCGCCATGTTCACTGTGGCCCCAGGCAGGGTCGTTGTCCTCGGCGCGAAGCAGGTCGGGGGACTCTCGACCCTGCTGGTATCAGCCTCCCAGCCGGTGTTCGTGGAGGAAGACAGCACGCCTCCCAACACCCCCGGAGTGGTCACGTCCTCCGGGTTCTCGCTCGCCAGTTAGGGCCCCGTTGGGCGCATCCGTCCGCTTAGTCAGGTTGGGAGCGGATGTTCCGAGGCTGGTGTCAACCTTCGGGGATGGCGTCCCACCACTGGCACCACCACTCGGCACCCACGAGAATTCTGAGCTTGGGATGCCAGCAGTACGAGAGCTCGTTGTACGGCTCCAGGTAGTACAGGCAGTTCTCACACTTCTCGCTGCCCGAGGGCTTTCCCTTCAGTACGGCGTTCGAGGCCAGGTGACGAAGTTCGATCGAGAGTGTCTCGTCGATCTCCTTCGGTTCCGGATCGGGAATGACGTAGTCGGCCATGCCAGCAACCTACTCGGCGGGATCGGCGCTTAGCACATTCGGGACGGCGTACTCACAGCCCCCGGTGGAGTAGAACGGCGCGGTGAGCGACGAGGAGGACCGGGCCCCTATCTGCCCGTTCTGCGGGGTGACCGCACTGCCCGGCGATGCCGGTCACGTCATCGATACCCGGTTCATCTGCGAGAACCCGGACTGCGAGGCCTTCGGCGAGGAGATCGACGACTGAGGGTCGCGGGCGGAGCACCTGTGCCCCGCCCGGTCCGGCCTGACGCCCTGGATTACCTACGTCGTCGGCTTCGACCCCGGGGCGTCACGGCCATCGGCGCCGGCGCTTTCCGCTTCCACCTCGGCCTTGATCCGCTCGAGCGTCGTACGCATGTCGTTGCGGTTGGTCCGGCCCCGAGCCCAGCCGAGCAGGGCCCAGTACACACGCAGGACACCTGCGTCGCCGAGCGCAAAGGTCTCGGTCACGTCAGTCCCGTGTTCGGTGGGCTCCATCCGGTAGCCCCACACGGTCAGCGCTTTGCCAGGCGGTCCGACGGCGAAGGTGAACACCCGACCCGGCTCACACTCGTCGACCGTGCACGTGGTCCAGTACGTCGGACCGATCCCGTTGCGCTTTACGTGGCCCCGGAACCGGGCGCCCACCGATGGTCCCGCCGCGCCGTCGAGCCACTCGGCTTCGAAGGTCTCTGGACTGTAGCGACCGATCTTGGTGACGTCGCTCACCAGCTCCCAGATCGCCTCGGGTGAGGCCTCCATGTGGACGGTCACCGATTCACGCATGGCACCACACTACGGCCACCCCGGAGCCGGGCACTCAGTGGCGTGGCTCAACGGCGCCGGCTCCGGCGGTGCCCGTAGCGGCTCTGGACCGAGTCCTCCCAGGCGACTTCGGCGAGGGTCGCTAGCGCGAGGTGGGGGGCGGTGGAGGAGGCCAGGGGGCCTGCTTGGGCCAGTGGCCGGTGGTCGGCGGGGCCGGGCTGGGCGAGGGCGCCTGGGGCCAGTGTCCGGCGGGAGGGGCCGGTGGAGGAGGCCAGGGGGCCTGCCCGGCTGGGCCGTCACCGCGAGGACCAGGCTGTGCCGGCAGCGTGGCCCCGGTCTCGTCGCTGGCGTGAGCGGCTCCGCTGGTCTCGCTGTCTGCCTCGGGCTGCGACTCACTCGGTCCTGCTCCGACCGGAGCGCTTCCCGAGGGCGTGCCGCCCGAACCGTTGGCACCGCTCTCGTTACTCCGCTCGGCGTCTCCGGGAGGTCCGTCCACGTTGTCCGAGCCGGTCGGGCCGTGCTGGGAGGCAACGAAGATCGGCGGCACGTTCTTGACGCCGTGGGCGTGCACGGGGCGTCCGTAGGCCGTGTCCACGAGCCGACCCACGGTCTCCCCGTCGATGGTCTCTTCGTCGAGCAGGGCCCGGGCCACGGCGTCGAGGCCACCGCGGTGACGGGCCAGCACCTCGAGGGCCCGCTCCTCTTGGGCACGGAGGATGATCTCGACCTCGTCGTCGATGATCTGGCTGGTGTGCTCGGAGTAGTCGCGCGTGTGCATCAGATCCTCACCGAGGAACACCTGACCCTGGGAGCCCCAGGCCATCGGACCGATCTTGTCGCTCATGCCCCACTCGCGCACCATCTTGCGGGCCAGCTCGGTATTTCCCACCAGGTCGTTGCTAGCACCGGTGGAGAGGTCACCGTAGACCAGCAGTTCGGCGGCCCGGCCCCCCATGCGCACGGCGAGGGAGTCCTCGATGTGCTGGCGGGGGTGGATGTGGCGCTCCTCCATGGGGAGCTGCATGGTCACGCCGAGGGCCATCCCCGTCGGCAGGATGGTCACCTTGTGCACCGGATCGGCCTCGGGCAGAACGTAGGCGAGTACGGCGTGGCCACCCTCGTGGAAGGCCACCCGCTCCTTCTCGGCTCCGGACAGCACCAGGCTCTCGCGGCGCTGGCCCATCAGCACGCGGTCACGAGACGCCTCGAAGTCGACGTTCTGGATGACCTTGGACCCCCGGCGGACGGCGTGCAGTGCTGCCTCGTTGACCAGGTTGGCCAGGTCGGCGCCACTCATTCCCGGAGTTCCCCGGGCGACGGTACCGAGATCCACGCTCGGGTCGACCCGCTTGTCCTTGCAGTGCACCTGAAGGATGGGGAGCCGCTCGTCCAGGTCGGGGAGGGGCACCACGATCTGCCGGTCGAACCGTCCGGGCCGGAGGATGGCCGCATCAAGGATGTCGGGGCGGTTGGTGGCCGCCATCACGACGATGCCCTCGGTGGGGTCGAATCCGTCCATCTCCGACAGCATCTGGTTGAGAGTCTGCTCACGCTCATCGTGCCCGCCACCGAGGCCAGCGCCCCGCTTGCGACCGATGGAGTCGATCTCGTCGATGAACACGATGGCGGGCGCCTGCTTGCGGGCTGTGGCGAACAGGTCGCGTACGCGGCTTGCGCCCACGCCGACGAACATCTCCATGAAGTCGGAACCGCTGACCGACATGAACGGCACGCCGGCCTCACCGGCCACGGCCCGGGCCAGCAACGTCTTACCGGTGCCGGGAGGACCGACCAACAAGATGCCCTTGGGGATGCGGGCGCCGATCTCTTTGAAGCGCGCCGGGGTCTTGAGGAAGTCGACCACTTCGCTGATCTCCAGCTTGACGCCGTCGTACCCGGCCACGTCGTCAAAGGTCGTCGACGGGCGCTCGGTCGAATAGAGCTTGGCCTTGGACCGCCCGATGGACATGATGCTTCCCATTTGTCCCTGGGCCTTTCTGGAGATGTAGTAGAAGATCCCACCGATCAGTGCGAAGGGAAGAATCCAAGTCAGCAAGATCCCGAGCAGCGGATTCGAGGTCCCCGAGTTGAGGTGGGCATTGGGCCCGAGCTGCTTCAGCGCCGTCTGCTCCGAGTCGATGATCGGGTTGGGCCCGGCCGCCGTGTAGGTCCCGCCGTTGGCCAGGTCGCCGGTGATCACACCCGTCGACATGTCGACGTTGGCCGTTTTGACCGACTTGTTCTGGAGATCCGAAAGAAACGCGTTGTAGGTGAGGGTGTTGCTGGTGGTCTTGGAAAGCAGGTTGGGGATGATCAGGACGGACAGCACCGCGACCACGATGACCACGTAGAGGGCCATCCGGTTCTTGTTCTGGCCCGGTACTTCCTGCCCGGGGCCACCAGGCGTCGGGGGGCCGTTCGGTATGTCGGGGTTGGGCGGGGTCACCCCATCATGCTATTCGCACGAGGAGGCTTTTGACGCATCGCCCCACCCCATCGGGTGGGCCGCCTCCTCGGGGCCCGCGCCGGTCGGTATCGTAGAAGGGTGATCGAGCGGTCCGAACAGGGTGCTGACCCCGGCGCGACCGCTGCCAGCGGGCTGATGGGGGCGGCGATGTCGCCACCTGGGGTGGTGCCAGCCCAGCCGACGGAAGACCGCTCGGGGACCTCACGATTCAGGCGGCCGGAGGCGGACGTGTCGCTGGGCGTCCAGTTGGCGGCCGGAGCCGCTCCCGACTCACCGACGTCGGCATGGATGTGGATGTTGTTCGCCGCTCTCGGCTTCCTCGGCGGCCAGATTCTGGCCGTCATCTTCGTGGCCATCACGGCCTCGGCCGAGGGCAAGCTCAGCTCCCTCTCTGCCATCACCAAGCTGAGCGAGCCGCCCACCTGGTACATCGTGTCGACCCTGCTCGGGCTGTGGGCCGGGTTTTTCGGGGCGGCCTGGCTGTCCACCGGGGTCCGGGGCACCAAATCGTTCGTCCGTGATCTCGGTCTGCGTTTCCGCTGGCTCGATTTGATCGGCATCCCGATCGGCGTCGCCGGCCAGATCGCCATCGCCTTGATGTACATCCCAATCTCCCACCACGTCCACGACTTCAACCAGCGCTTCGACGCTCCGAGCGAACGGCTGACCGGTGCGTCCCACGGTGCCGGCTACACCCTGATCGCCATCCTGACCGTGGTCGGTGCCCCCTTCTTCGAAGAGCTGTTCTTCCGCGGCGTGTTGCTCAGGGCCCTGGCCCGCCTGTTCGGCACGGTGGGCGGCTGGGTCGGTCCTACCCTGGCCATCGTGGTGACCGGGGTGCTGTTCGGACTGGCCCACGCCGAGTCCCTGCAGCTCCTCGGGCTCGCTTTCTTCGGCATCGTGCTCTCGTTCGTGTCCTACCGCACCGGCCGGTTGGGCATGAATATGGTGGCCCACGCCACCTTCAACCTGATGGCCGTGGTGGCCGTGGTGGCACCCATGGCCCTCGGCGGGACGCTGGTTTGAGATGACCGCACCCGTCGATGTGGCCCCCGCCCCGCTCCCGGTGGAGCCGGTTCCCGTGCTGGCCCCCGAATCACCGCCCTGGGCACGCCGGTTGGCCGGAAGGTCGTCGTGGCCGGGATGGGCCAATCTGGTCGTCGTGGCCGGGGTCACGCTGGTGGCCCTGAGCCAGCTTCACCCGTCGCTCCTCGTGGCCAACACGACCACGGCCGGTGGCGACACCGGAGCCCACGTGATGCTCCCGGCCTTCCTCAAGTCCCACCTGTTGAACCACGGTCAGGTCACGGGGTGGGACCCCGACTGGTACGACGGGTTCCCGCTCTACACCTTCTACTTCCCGCTGCCCGGCATCATCACGGTGCTGTTCAACTCGGTGCTCTCCTACGACGTGGCCTTCAAGATGGTCACCGTGCTCGGCACGCTGACCCTGCCCGTCTGTGCATGGGCCTTCGGCCGCTTGGCCGGCCTCCGGGACCCGGGTCCTGCGGGTCTGGCCGCCGCCACGCTTCCGTTCCTGTTCGAGCCGAGCTTCACCATCTACGGCGGCAACATCCTGTCCACGCTGGCCGGCGAGTACTCCTTCTCCCTCAGCCTCTCGTTCGCCATGCTCTTCTTGGGCGTGTGGGCCTACGGACTTCGCACCGGCCGCCACCGGGCCCTGGCCGCCGTGCTGTTTGCCGTCACCCTGCTCTGCCACTTGCTTCCTGCGCTGTTCGCCCTGGCCGGAGCCGTGGTCTGGCTCCTCCTCGACGCCGATGTCGTCCGGGGCGTGCGGGCCGGGATACGCGGCAGGCTGGCCCGCCGTCGCTGGTCGAAGCGATTGGCCTGGTCGGTGGTGGCTGGCGTGCTCGGCGTGGGACTGAGCGCGTGGTGGCTGCTGCCCTTCGCCACCGGTCAGGCGTACACCACCAACATGGGCTACACCAAGGTGCTCGGCTTCCCCCACTTGCTCTTCCCCGCCTCGGCCCGGTGGGTCCTGGCCGCCGACCTGGTCGGTCTGGCGGCGATGGTCCTGCGGCGCAACCGGGTGGCGCTCTTCATCGTGGTGATGGGCGCACTATCGGCTGCGGCCGTCTGCCTTGATCCGGCCAACAAGCTCTACAACGCCCGCTTCTTGCCCTTTTGGTTCCTCTGCCTCTACCTACTGGCCGGTTACGCCCTGGCCGAGGCGGTGGCGGCCGTGGCCCGCTGGGATCGCCGCCGACGACTGAACCAGTGGGTGGCGGTCGTCCGCCCCCGCCTGGGTGGGGTGCACGAGACCCCCTGGCAGCCTGGCGCCCGGATCAGCCGATTCCGGCGTCCCAGCCCGGCTGCATTCCCGGCGGGCGCGGTCGTGGGTCCGCTGGTCGCTCTGGCCGCGGCCTGCCTCGTGGTCGTACCCCCGCTCGTCCTTCCCGCCTCGAGTCTGAGCAAGGTGGGGATCACCGTCAGTGCCAACCAACCCAGTGCGTGGTCCGATTGGAACTACTCGGGCTACGAGCGCAAGCCGGACTACCCCGAGTACCACGCCGTGATCCAGATGATGGCCAAGGTCGGCGCCGAGCAGGGCTGCGGGCGGGCCATGTGGGAGTACGACCCCTCTCTCAACCGGTTCGGCACGACCATGTCACTGATGTTGCTGCCCTACTGGACCAACGGTTGCGTCGACTCGATGGAGGGCCTGCTCTTCGAGTCGGCCTCGACCACCCCGTTCCACTTCATCAATCAGAACGAACTCTCCGTCAACCCGTCCGATGCCGTGGTGGGGCTCCCCTACGGAGGCCTCAACATTCCCTTGGGTATCCAACACCTTCAGCAGCTGGGCGTGAAGTACTTCCTGGCTTCGTCGTCCACGGTGGAGAACGCGGCGGCCTCTGACCCCAGCCTCACTGAGGTGGCCTCGAGCGGTCCCTGGCGGACCAGTTACAACGGGGAGGCCCTCGACACCACCTGGAAGGTCTACAAGGTGGCAGACGCCTCCCTGGTGCAGCCACTGACCGATCAGCCCGTGGTGTGGAAAGGCGTCTCACCGAGCCAGGCCAGCTGGCTGGCTCCGGCAGTGAGCTGGTACGACGATCCCAGTCGGTGGAACGTAGTTCCCACCGCCGACGGCCCGGCGGCCTGGGAGCGGGTTCCGACCACCCAGACACGACCTCAGGCGGTGCCCGAACCCGCCACCACGGTGTCCCACGTGGTCGAGAACGACAGTTCCATCTCGTTCCATGTGGACCGTATCGGTACCCCTGTCGAGATCAAGGTGTCGTACTTCCCCAACTGGAAGGCCACCGGGGCCGACGGGCCGTGGCGTGCGGCGCCCAATCTCATGGTGGTGGTCCCGACCAGTCACGACGTCACCCTCCACTACGGCAGCTCACCCTCCGATGAGATCGGCCAGCTCGTCTCGGTCGTGTCACTCGTGGCGGTGGTTGTGCTCGCCGTGCTCGGACGCCGGGCCAAACGAGCACGCTCGCGAACCCCATCCGCTGCCGGTCCCTGACGGGATGCCCTCCCAGACCTTGCGGATGTTCCCCCTGTCCACGGTCCTATTCCCCTGTGCGGGTCTGCCGCTCCACGTGTTCGAGACCCGCTATCGCGCTCTCATGACCGACTGTCTGGCCGAGACCGGGGAGTTCGGGGTGGTCCTGATCGCCCGAGGATCGGAGGTGGGCGGCGGCGACCAACGGGTCGACGTGGGTACGGTCGCCCGGATTGACCAGGTGGCCGAGTTGGCCGACGGGCGGATGTTGGTGGTCGCCCGGGGCGTCCGCCGGGTCCGGGTGGAGAGCTGGTTGGCCGATGAGCCCTATCCGCAGGCTCTGGTGGAAGATCTGCCCCTGCCGCAGTCGGGCGACCTCGACCTGGCCCTCGCCACCGCCGAGGTTTCGGTACGCCGGCTCCGATCCCTGCTCTCGGAGTTGAGCGACGTCCCCGCCCTGCCCCCCGACCTCGAAGTAACCGGGAACAACGAGGAGATCGCCTGGAAACTCTGTGAGCTGGCGCCCCTCAACCTCATGGACCGCCAGCAGCTTCTGACTTCCGACACGCTCGAACAGCAGCTGGGGGATCTGGCGAACCTGTGCCAGGCCCGGTCCGATGACGTGGTGGCCATGCTGGCCGCCGGATTCGAGGAGTGAGCCCAACTCCCACCGTTGGGTCAGGGAGCGGCCTGCCCCTTCAGGAATGCGGTGATGCCGTCGGCGAGCCCCTGGGCCGCCTGCTGACGCCATTGGGGACTCTCGGTGAGCGCGGCATCGGCCGGATTCTGCATGTTGGCACACTCGATGAGCACTTTGGGCACCGTCGTCAGGTTGAGGCCCCCTAGGTCGCTCCGCTGGTCGATACCGTCGACCCCGGAGTAGTCGGACGCCGATTCACCGGTGTCGGCGGCGAACGAGGTACGGACGGACCCTGCGAGCTGGGTCGATGACGGCACCACCGCGGTGTTGTTGCTGGAGGCTCCCACGACCGGTGCCGGCTCGATGACATCGAAGCCGCGGCCCGTTGCCGGCCCACCATCGGCGTGGATGGAGACGGCGGCATCGGCCGCGGCAGCGTTCCCGATGGCGGCACGGACGTTCACACACGGTCCGACGCCGGTGTCGTCGTACCGGGTCATCACGACGGTTGCCCCCTCGCCCTGCAGAAGGGCGGCGAGGCGGGAGGCGACATCGAAGTTGAAGGCGTGTTCGGGATAGCCCGACGCCGTCTCGGTGCCCACGGTGTCACAGGATTCGGTGCCGTTGCCGTTGTTGATCGGCTGGGCGATGACGGCGCCGGCCGCCCCGTTCCCGCCATCGTGACCCGGATCGATGGCCACCACCTCGCCCACCATCGGGGGCACGTAGACCGAGCCATAGAACGGTGCGGATCCGAAGGCGTAGACCCCGCCGTTCGACGAGACGATCCGGTAGCCGGAGCCCGCCGCATCCACGGCCACGGCGGCCCGGCCCAGCCCGCCGGTGGCCGCACCCTCGAACGGAGCTCCGAAGCTGAACAACCCGCCGTCCGAAGCGACCAGCCAGTAACCGCTGCCGTCGGGGGCTGCGGCCATTCCCACCACCGGTCGGTTCAGGTGGATGGCACCGGTGGATCCGTCGAAGGCGGCGTCCCCGAAGGCGAAGACCCCGCCGTCCGAGGCCACCAGCCAATAGCCGCCACCGTCGGGGGACGCGGCCATTCCCACCACCGGTCGGTTCAGGTGGATGGCACCGGTGGATCCGTCGAAGGCGGCGTCCCCGAAGGCGAAGATCCCCCCATCGGCGGCCACCAGCCAGTACCCGCCGCCGTCGGACGTGGCCGCCATCCCGACGATGGGCTGGTTGAGGTGCTGACCGCCCATTGATCCGAAGAATCGGGCATCGCCGAACGAGAACACACCGCCGTCCGAGGCCACCAGCCAGTACCCGCCACCGTCGGGAGTAGCAGCAGCTCCGACTACCGGCCGGTTGAGATTCAGGTTGCCGGCCGAGCCGTAGAAGGGGGCATTGAACGAGAAGACCCCGCCGTCGGAGGCCACCACCCAGTAGCCGCCATTCGCCGGGTCGGTCGCGGTGGCCACGACCAGATGGGAGCTGGTGGGCTGACCGGCGACCGGTCCGGTCGCCGCGCCAGCCTGGAGCGAGATGATTCGAGGAGACGGTCCCGTGGCGGGTCCGGCCGAGTCACCTGTACCGGCCAGCAGGGCGACCACCACGGCAGCGGCGAGCGTGCACGGGCCAGCCCCCGTCACGACCCTGCGCAGCCACCACTGTGACCTCGTCCCCACAGCACAATTGTCCCACACCGTGGCGATGCGTTCGGGGTCAGATGGACGGCTTCGATGGCCTTGTGCGGGCTGACTAGGATGGCCCGGCCATGGCCAGCCTCTCCTCCGTCTTCAAGGCGTACGACATCCGGGGCGTGGTCCCCGACGAGTTGAACGCCGATCAGTTCCGGGCCATCGGCGTGGCGGTCGCCCGCTACACCGGTGCCCCCAAGATCCTGGTGGCGAGGGACATGCGGGAGTCGGGAGTCGAGCTCTCGCAGGCCTTTGCCGATGGGGTTCGGTCCGAAGGGGCGACCGTGGTCGATCTGGGCCTGGCCTCCACGGACCTCCTCTACTTCGCGGCCGGAAGTCTCGACGCCCCGGGTGCGATGTTCACCGCCTCGCACAATCCGGCCAAGTACAACGGACTCAAGCTCTGTCAGTCCGGTGCCCGTCCCATCGGCAAGGACACCGGACTCATCGAGATCCAGGCCACCGCCGAGGCCCTGCTCGACGAGTGGGGAACGGCCGGGCCGCCGCCCGTCGATGCCGAGCGACTGGCGCCGCTGGAGGAACGCTCGGTGCTCGACGCCTACGCCGACCACGTCAGGTCGTTCGTCGACCTCGATTCCCTCCGTCCCCTCCGGGTGGTGGCCGACACGGCCAACGGCATGGGCGGTCTGGTGGCCCCCAAGGTCTTCGAAGGGCTTCCCTTCGAGGTGGAGATCCTCTTTCCGGAGTTGGACGGGAACTTTCCCAACCACCCGGCCGACCCCATCCAACCCGAGAACCTGGTCTCACTGAAGGCGGCCGTGCTGGCGGCCGGGGCCGATGTCGGTCTGGCCTTCGACGGCGACGCCGACCGGGTCTTCCTCGTCGACGAGCGGGCCGAGCCGGTGTCGGGCTCGCTCACCACCGCCCTCGTGGCCTCCTCGATGCTGGACAAGTATCCGGGTGCCACCATCCTCTACAACTGCATCTGTTCCCGGGTGGTACCCGAGGTGATCGCCGAGAAGGGGGGCGTCGGAGTTCGGACCAAGGTGGGACACAGCTACATCAAAGCGATCATGGCCGACACGGGTGCCGTCTTTGGTGGCGAGCACTCCGGGCACTACTACTTCCGGGACAACTACCGGGCCGACTCGGGCATCATCGCCGCCATGGTGGTGCTCGAACTCCTGAGCGTCACCAGCAAGCCCCTGTCTGAACTGCTCCAGCCCTTCCAGCGCTATGCGGCCTCGGGCGAGATCAACACCGTGGTGGATGACCCGGCCCAGGCCGTCGAGCTGATGGCCGCCGAGGTAGAAGCGGCCGATGGATCACTCGGTACGGCCGACCGCCTCGACGGACTCACCGTCGATCGGGGCGAGTGGTGGTACAACCTGCGGCCCTCGAACACCGAGCCCCTGCTGCGCCTCAACGTCGAGGCGCCTGACGCTGCGGCGTGTGCCGAGCGGGTGGCCGAGGTCCAGGCGGACATCGCCAGGGTCCTCGGCGCCTGACCGTGGTCCCGTGGCCGTTCGAGCACCACTGGCGCGCCGACCCGGGACCGGCGCTGTGACCCGACAGACCAGAAACCACCGACCAGAGAGAATGGCCCCATGACACTCGACACACTCTTGATCGACGTGCTGGCGTGCCCCGAGGACAAGGGGCCGCTGCTGTACTTCGCCGACGAGGACCTGCTCTACAACCCCCGCCTCCACCGGAGTTACGCGGTCCGCGACGGCATCCCGGTCATGTTGATCGACGAATCGACCACGGTCGACGACGCCGAGCACGATCGGCTGACGGCCAAGGCCGAAGCCGGCGGGGCCGTGTCCACCGGTGGCACCTCGGCATCGTGAGCGACTCTGACGGCGGACCGTCGGCGCCTGCTCACGAATCGTTACTGGAGCTCGACACCCTCGACATGTGGGCGGCCACCGCCGGCCTGCCCGAACAGGTGGAATCGGCGCTGTCGGCGGCCCGGGGCCTGACCGACCTGCCCGAGCAGGACCAGGTGGAGAACGTCGTCGTGCTCGGCATGGGTGGCAGCGGGATCGCCGGCGACGTACTGGTGGCGGCGGCGGCGCCGTTCATGGCCGTCCCGGTGACGGTCGTGAAGGGGTACGAGCCTCCTGACTTCGTGGGTACGGGATCGCTGGTGTTCGCCATGTCGTTCTCGGGGAACACCGAAGAGACATTGGAGGCGGCGGCCGGCGCCTACGAGGCCGGCGCCTCGCTCATCGTGGTCTCCGGCGGGGGCAGCCTCGTCAGTCTGGCCGGTGAGTGGGACGTGCCCGTGGTGCCGGTGCCATCGGAGATCCCCCAGCCGCGTGCCGCCCTCGGGGCCATGGCTATCCCACCGCTGGTGCTGCTGGAGGAGATCGGGCTGTTTCCCGGCGCCACCCAATGGGTGGACCAGGCCGTAACCCAGTTACGTCGCCGACGCGACGAGCTGGTTCGACCCGGCAGCCGGGCTGAGGATCTGGCCCGCCGCATCGGACGCACCCTCCCGCTCATCCACAGCTCCGGCGATCTGGGGGCGGCGGCGGCCTTGCGGTGGAAGGCCCAGATCAACGAGAACGCCAAGTGCCCGGCCTTCTTCAACGTCTATCCCGAGCTCTGCCACAACGAGGTGGCCGGATGGGGCCAGCACGGCGACGCCACCCGTCAGCTCATCACGCTGGTCAACCTGCGCCACGATGCTGAACACCCCCAGGTCAGCAGGCGATTCGACCTCGTGGAGGAAGTACTGCGGGAGGTCGTCGCCGATGTCATCGAGGTCCGGGCCTCGGGTGAGGGCGACCTGGCCCAACTGCTCGACCTGGCCCTGATCGGTGACTTCGTCTCCCTGCATCTGGCCGGGAACGAAGGAATCGACCCCGGGCCCATCCCCGTCCTGGACTCGATGAAACAGCAGCTCAGGCAGGGTTCCCAGTAGTTCAAGAGCAGCGGTCACCCGGCCGGACCGGCTGGACCGGGGGCTCCCATTCTAGGGCGATCTGACGGCGGAATACGCCCTTGAGCTGGGAGAATGGCAAAGGAGGCAGCGGTCCTCGGTGCGTTGCGGCTCCGTGACGACTCCGTGACGACCTGGTGAACTGCGGCATCCGACCCCTGGTTTTCGGAGCGGAGAGGCGTACACTTCACAGGTGAGCTGTGTGCGGGTCTGTGGTTGCAAGTCGAAGCCAGTCGCAGGCAAAACGACCCACGTAAGGCAACTTGTGGTTGCTGAGCATGGTGCGGCTTAGGAGTAAGACCTGCCCGTGGCGTCCCCGGCTGTCGGGGGCGGACGGAGAGGGGAGGACGCGGCCAATCAACGTCTCCGAAGGGTTCCCGACCGGTGACGGTCGCTGCCGCCGGAGCCGGGTCGCCACGCCCCCTGCAGGCGAGTGTGGGGTCAAAGACCAGGTCAGCCGCTCGCAGTTCACGCCATTATCCCGACGACCGATCAGGAGGACCGGCCGAGCACCGCAGTAGTTCCCGAACACCGCAACCATGGAGGCGAGCAAGTGGACGTTGTCATTGCCTATGGCAGAAGGATTGTGTCGGACGAAGTGAGAGCCCTCACGAAAGAGAAGGTCGGGCGGCTGGGTCACCTCTGCCCAGGGCTCGAGCGGGCCGAGGTCCACTTCTCAGAGGAGCACAATCCGCGGATCGCCGATCGGGAACGGTGTGAGGTGATCATTGTCGGGCATGGCCGGACCATCCGGGCCCGTGCGGCCGCCCCTGGACCTGTCGTGGCTGTCGATCTTGTGGTGGAGAAGCTCGAGCACCAACTGGAGAAGACCAAGGGTCGGCTGGTGGCACGGACCCACCCCCGCCGCCGTCCGGCCAATTCGGTCTTCGTCCTCCGGGAGCGGGTGCGCACCGCCTGAAGGAGCGGACCTGGAGGTGCCGAGGGCTACCACTCGCCCCAGCGGCACTCAGGCCGCGCCCGGGGTGGGACGACAGCCACAGGTCGGTGGCTCCGACCAGGCATACGACCAGTATCGGAGACGTCCGACGGTAGAGTGAGTTACCCATGAGCGTGCTCACGAAAGTCCTCCGCGCCGGCGAAGGGAAGAAAGTCCGTCGCCTGGCCGAGCTGGTGCCGCTGGTCAACGCCCTCGAACCCGAGATGGAGGCACGCTCGGACGAGGAACTGGCCGCCTTGACACCGGCCTTCCGTCAGCGTCTGGAGAACGGCGAAAGTCTCGAGGACCTGCTGGTCGAGTCCTTCGCCCTGGTGCGGGAGGCGGCGTGGCGGGTGCTAGGCCAGCGGCATTTCGACGCGCAGTTGATGGGCGGGATGGCCCTCCACTTCGGATGGATCGCCGAGATGAAGACCGGGGAGGGCAAGACCCTGGTCTCGACCCTGCCGGTCTACCTCAACGCCCTCGGGGGCACCGGTGTCCACGTGGTGACGGTCAACGACTATCTGGCCACCCGGGACTCGGAATGGATGGGTCAGCTCCACCGCTTCCTCGGCCTGACCGTCGGGAGGGTGGGCCCGGACATCGACGAGCCCGAGGCCAAGCGCCAGGCGTACGGGGCCGACCTCACGTACGGCACCAACACCGAGTTCGGCTTCGACTACCTCCGCGACAACATGGCGCGTTCCAAGGACGCCATGGTCCAGCGCGGCCATCACTTCGCCATCGTCGACGAAGTGGACTCGATCCTCATCGACGAGGCCCGGACGCCTCTGATCATCTCCGGCCCGGCCGCCGAGTCCGCCCAGCTCTATTACCAGTTCGCCGGCATCGTCCGGACCCTTCGGGCCGAGGACGACTACGAGGTGGACGAGGAGAAGCGCATCGTCGTCCCGACCGAGTCGGGCATCGAAAAGGTGGAGAAGCAGCTCGGTGTCAGCAACCTCTACGACGCCGTCTCGGTCAACTACGTGCACCATCTCACCCAGGCCCTGTACGCCAAGGAGCTCTACCGCCGGGACAAGGACTACCTGGTCGCCCAAGGCGAGGTGAAGATCGTCGATGAGTTCACGGGTCGCACGCTCGACGGTCGGCGCTGGTCCGACGGTCTCCACCAGGCCGTCGAAGCCAAAGAGCGCGTCCGCATCAAAGAGGAGAACCACACCTGGGCCACGGTGACCCTCCAGAACTATTTCCGGCTCTACACCAAGCTGTCCGGCATGACCGGTACGGCCGACACCGAGGCGTCCGAGTTCGCCGGCACCTACGAACTCCCCGTCGTCCCCATCCCCCCCAACAAGCCCCTCATCCGCGAGGACAACCCCGATCTCATCTACAAGTCGGAGGAGGCGAAGTTCAACGCGGTGGTGGATGACATCAGCGAACGTCACGCCGAGGGCCAGCCGGTTCTCGTGGGTACGGCGTCGGTGTCGAAGTCCGAACACCTTTCGAGGCTGTTGGAGAAGAAGGGCATTCCTCACGAGGTGCTCAACGCCAAGCAGCACTTCCGGGAGGCCGAGATCGTGGCCCAGGCCGGCCGCGTGGGCGGGGTGACCGTCGCCACCAACATGGCCGGGCGAGGCGTGGACATCATCCTCGGTGGAAACCCCGAGTTGCTCGCCCTGCGCGAGGCCAACGCCCGAGGACTCGATCTCTCGACCGAGGAGGGGGCAGCCGAGCTCCGGACCATCGAAGCGGAGTTCGAGACGACCTGCGCCCGGGAGGCAGAACAGGTACGTGCCGCCGGCGGACTGTACGTGCTGGGTAGCGAGCGCCACGAGTCCCGACGCATCGACAACCAGTTGCGCGGACGGTCGGGACGCCAGGGCGACCCCGGTGAGAGCCGGTTCTTCTTGTCCCTCGAGGACGACTTAATGCGTCTGTTCGCCACCGGCGCCATGAACTGGGTGATGGGCCGGGCCCTTCCTGACGACGTCCCCATCGAGGCCAAGATGGTGACCAAGGCCATCGAGCGGGCGCAGAACACCGTGGAGGGACGCAACGCCGAATCTCGCAAGGACGTCCTCAAGTACGACGACGTGATGAACGAGCAGCGCAAGGTGATCTACCGCCGCCGGTACCAGATCATCGAGGGGGAGGACCTGCGCGAGGAGACGGTGGAACTGCTCGAGCAGACGATGACGGCGCTGGTGGCGTCGTCGTGCCCCTCGGAGTATCCCGAGGAGTGGGACCTCCCCGGCCTGATCACCGAAGTGACGCAGTACTACCCGACCAAGTTCGTGGCCGACGATCTGGCCGGGGCGGCCACGGTCGGTCAACTCACCGAGAGCATCCTCACCGAAGCCCTGGACCTCTACGCCGAGCGGGACGAGACGATCCCCGGTGGTGAGGAGATCGCCCGTCAACTCGAGCGGGACATCATGCTCCAGATCATCGACCAGCGGTGGCAGGACCACCTGGCCGAGATGGACTACCTCCGTGAGGGGATCAACCTGCGGGCCATGGGCAACCAGGACCCGCTGGTGGCGTACCAGCGTGAGGGCTTTGCCATGTTCGGCAAGCTGATGGACGGCATCGGTGACGACTACCTGCGTTACGTCTTCCACGTACAGGTGATGGCCGAACCCGCGCCCGAACCCGATCTGGACCGGGCCAACTACCTGGCGGCCGACGATCCCGTCCAGGGCGACGGTGCCATCACCGCGGCCTTCGCCGCCGCCACCCCTGCCGAGTTGGAAGAGGCGGCGGCCGCCGTAGGCCTCCCCGGTGGGAACGGCTCGGTCGGTCTGACCAACCACATGGCCGACGACGGAGAGACCCAGGCGCCCATCGTCAAGTCCGAGCGGGAGAAGATCGGGCGCAACGATCCGTGCTGGTGCGAGAGCGGCAAGAAGTACAAGTTCTGCCACGGCGCCAACTGAGATGACCCCGACCGCTGGCGGCGGACGGGGCTCTGGGGAACCCGACCGCGTGGACATCCCCGCCACCCTGGCTTCCCTGGCCGAGCGGGTGGCCGAGGCGGAGCACTTCTTGGACCGGGACCGTCTGGTCGAGCGTCGTACCGAGTTGGAAAAGGCGGCCTCTGAGCCCGGTCTGTGGGACGACGCCGACCACGCCCGCGAGGTGACCACCGAACTGGGGCGTGTCACCGAGGACCTCGAAGTACTCGAAGCCCTCACCGAGCAACTATCCGATGCCCAGACGCTGAACGAGCTGATCGAAGAGGAGTCCGACGACTCGCTGCGTCCCGAGGTGGAGCAGATCCTCGACGGTCTGGACACCCGACTCGGCGCGCTCGAGCTGCGTTCGCTGTTCGCCGGTCCCTACGACGACGGCGACGCCGTGGCCGAAATCCACGCCGGTGCCGGTGGTACCGATGCCCAGGACTGGGCCGAGATGATGTTGCGGATGTACACGCGGTGGGCCGAACGTCGCGGCTTCGATCTGGAGGTGGAGGAGGCGACCGAGGGGCAAGAGGCCGGTCTGCTGTCGGCCACCTTCATCGTCAAGGGACGGTACGCCTTCGGACTGCTCGCCGCAGAGCGCGGCGTGCACCGGTTGGTGCGCATCTCCCCGTTCGACGCGCAGCACCGGCGCCAGACCAGCTTCGCATCCCTCGACGTGGTGCCCTTTATCGAAGATGTGTCCGATATCGTCGACATCGACGAGAAGGACCTGCGCATCGACACCTACCGCTCCTCGGGCGCCGGCGGACAGCACGTCAACAAAACCGACTCCGCCGTGCGGCTCACCCACTTGCCCACCGGCATTGTGGTGACCTGTCAGAACCAGCGGAGTCAGACCCAGAACAAGGCCAAGGCCATGCAGGTGCTGGGGGCGAAGCTGGCCGAACGCCAGCGGGCCGAGCACCAGGCCACCTTGGACCAACTGTCGGGGGACCGCACCGACAACGCCTGGGGGAACCAGATCCGCTCCTACGTCATGGCCCCGTACCAGTTGGTCAAGGATCTGCGCAGCAACGAGGAGACGGGAAACGTCGAGTCGGTGCTCGACGGGGATCTCGACGCGTTCATCGAGGCCGAGTTGCGCCGAGAGGCCGAGGAGCGTCGCAAACATCACTGAACCGGAGGTCCAGTACGGGGTCGGCGTCAGCGGAGGTCACGGGGCCTGAACCAAATCGCCGACCGGGCGAGGTAGCATTGTGTCGAATGCGAACTCCACTCTGTACTTGCCGCGCGTCGACTGTGAGGTCCTCCTCATGATCAAGTTCCAGAACGTCACCAAGACGTACAAGGGTTCGACGGTCGCCCTCAACGACTGCACGGTCGAGATCGACAAGGGTGAATTCGTCTTCCTGGTCGGCCCATCCGGATCGGGCAAGACCACCTTCATCCGGCTGCTCCTCCGAGAAGAGGTTCCCGACTCGGGCCGCATCTGGGAGGCGGGCAAGGAGATCGGTCATCTGGCCAAGTGGAGGATCCCGTACCTCCGTCGGAATATCGGCTGCGTCTTCCAGGACTTTCGCCTCCTCCCCAACAAGACGGTGTTCGAGAACGTGGCCTTCGCCCTCGAGGTCATCGGCCGGCCGAAGCACGTGATCGCCACCCAGGTGCCCCAGGTCCTCGACTTGGTCGGTCTGACCAAGAAGCGTGACAACCTGCCCCACGAGCTTTCCGGTGGTGAGCAGCAGCGGGTGGCCGTGGCCCGCGCCTTCGTGAACCGACCGCTCATCCTGCTGGCCGACGAGCCGACCGGGAACCTCGACCCGACCACCAGCCTCGGCATCATGAAGCTGCTCGACCGGATCAACCGGACGGGCACGACGGTGATCATCGCCACCCACGACGCCGGCATGGTCGATCAGATGCGGCGCCGCGTCATCGAGCTCGACCGCGGCCTCCTCGTCAGGGACCAGGCTCACGGTGTCTATGGAATCGACAGCGCCACAGCAGCGGCCGGTGCCGGCTCGCCCACCGGGGCCATGGTGGAACAGGCCCCGGCGGCGCTCCCCATCGATGGGCTCCCCGACAGCTTCGCCGCCCGTACCTGATGCCCGTCTCCGCTGGCTACGTCTCGAAGGAAGCCGCCACCAACCTGTGGCGAAACCGTCTCATGACGGTGGCCGCCATTCTCACGGTGGCCGTGTCGTTGGCCCTCGTGGGCTCATCGCTCCTGTTGAAGCAGGGCGCATCCCAGGCCACGGTCCAGTGGCAGGACGGGGTGTCGACGATCGTGTGGGTGAAGCCCACGGCCGGTGCCAGCCTCACCAGTTCGATCGGCTCGGAGCTGGGCCAGTCCCCCTACGTGAAGAAGTGCACCTATCGCACCCAGGCCTACGACTACAACGAGGCCAAGTCCATTCTTCCGGCCGACGAGTTGGACGCCACCACCCAGTCGGACTACCCGTCGTCGTACCGGTGCGTGCTCAACGATCCGTCCCAGGCCTCCGCGGTGTACCAGACGTTCATCTCGAAGCCCGGGGTGGCCACGGTGAAGTACCCGGGCCAGCAGATCAAGACCATGCAGAGTGTTATCCGTATCCTGCAGTGGGTCTTCTTGTCGGTGGCCGTGGTCCTGCTCCTGTCGGCCTCGGTGCTGATCCTCAACACCATCAGGATGGCCATCTTCGCCCGACGCCGAGAGGTGTCGGTGATGAAGCTGGTTGGCGCCACCAACTGGTTCATCCGACTGCCCTTCATGGCCGAAGGCCTCATCCAGGGCTTGGCCGGGGCAGCGGTGGCTGTGCTGGTGGTGCTCGCCCTCTACTACGGCATTGGGCTGGACACGACCAAGACGGCAGCCAATCAGGGCAGCATCATCGCCCAGATGTCCCTCGGTGGTTGGGAGGTGGCGGGCACGTGCATCCTGGTGGCCGTGGTCGGCGTGGTCGTCGGCGTGGTGGGCTCGGCTTTTGCCGTGCGCCGCTTCCTCGACGTCTGATCTCCGCGCCGGCCTAGGGATGCGCGCCCTGGAGGCGGTGTCGGCGTGGCCGACGGATCACGCTGCGGTCGCCGTACTCCGGTTCGCGGTGGACCCGTACCCATCGGGTGGCGACACGATCGAGGTGGTGGGCATCACCGGCGAGGCCGACCGTCGATTCCCCTGGGCGTCGGTGACCAAACCGGCCACCGCCCTCGCCGTCCTCATCGCCATCGAAGAGGGGTCCCTTTCGCTCAACGATCCTGTCGGCCCACCGGGCAGCACCGTCCGCCATCTCCTGGCCCACACGTCGGGACTGAGCCCAGACGGTCGTTCCGTGTTGGCCGCACCCGGACGGCGCCGGATCTATTCGAACGCCGGGTACACCGCCCTCGGGGAGGTACTCGCCCAGCGCTCCGGCCTCCCCTTTGCCCAGTACCTGGCGGAGGGGGTCCTCGACCCTCTGGGGATGGGGTCCACCACGCTGATCGGGGAGGACGAGGGGCCACCGCCAGTCGGGGCGACGGGTGGCGACGGAGCGGCCGGCCCTGCGGCCGCGGGCCTCGCCGGCCCCCTGGCCGACCTGGTCGCCCTGGCCTCGGAGTGGGCCGTGCCCACGCTCGTCTCGTCGGAGACCCATCGCCGTGCCATCTCGGTGCAGTACGGGACGGCCTCGGGCGTGCTTCCAGGCTTCGGACCCTTCGACCCCTGCGAGTGGGGACTGGGCGTCGAGATCCGGGGCCACAAGCAGCCGCACTGGACGGGATCGGGTAACTCGCCGGGGACCTTCGGGCATTTCGGCGCCAGCGGATCCTTCCTCTGGGTCGACCCGGTGGTCGGGGTGGTCTGTGCCGGGCTGGGCGATCGCCCGTTCGGACCATGGGCGTCCGAGGCGTGGCCGGCGCTGGCCGACGCCGTGCTGGCCGAGGTGGTCAGCGGAAAGGGCGACTCCCCGCCATCAGGACCCGAAGGCTGATCTCCGTTAGGCTCCGCGACATGAAGGGCGTCATACTCGCCGGGGGCACCGGCTCACGGCTTCATCCCCTTACCCGGATCACCAACAAGCACCTGTTGCCGATCTACGACCGTCCCATGATCAACTGGGGCATAGAAGCCCTGGTCAACGCCGGTATCACGGAGATCATGCTGGTCACGGGGGGCACGCATGCCGGAGAATTCCTGCGCCTACTGGGCAATGGCCAGGAGTTCGGCATCGACCGTCTCAGCTACGGCTATCAGGACCGGCCCGGCGGAATCGCCGAGGCCCTGGGCCTGGCCGCCCGGTTCGTCGACGGCGAGCCCGTGCTCGTGATGCTGGCCGACAACATTGTGGAGCGATCCATCAAGCCCATGGTCGACGCGTTCAAAGCCGAACCCCACGGGGCCAGGATCCTGCTCACTCCGGTCGAGGAAGACGAGCATCTCCGCCACCTCGGCGTGCCCACCTTCGACGACGACAAGCGGGTGATCGGGATCGTGGAGAAGCCCGAGGAGCCCGAGTCCAAGTTCGGAGTCACCGGCATCTACTGCTACGACGCCGACGTCTTCGATGTGATCCCCACCCTGGTGCCTTCCGGACGGGGCGAGCTCGAGATCACCGACGTCAACAACTACTACATCGGTCAGGGCACGATGGCCTACGACATCCTCGAGGGCTTCTGGGGTGATGCCGGTGAGTCGATCGATGCGTACTACACCGTGAACGACTTCGTCCGCACCCACGGGGCCAACAAGGGCTGACCGGTAACGGGTCAGCCGAGGGCCACGCCAGCCCACTCGGCGGCCTCGGCCCGGTGCCGCGCGTAGTCGACCTTGCCGGCCGGGGAGCGCCCGATGGTCGGAACGAGGCGGACGCGACGGGGGGCTTTGTACCCGGCGAGCCTGGCCTTCACGTGGTTGATGACCACGTCAGGGCCGAGCGAGTCGGGGTCGGCCCCGACGGACGGCTCCACCACCGCCACGATCTCCTCGCCGAACCGCGGGTCGGGAATGCCCACGACCACCGCATCGGCTACACCGTCGATGGTCTTGATCGCCTCCTCCACCTCCTCGGGGTAGACCTTCTCCCCGCCGGTGTTGATGACTACCGAGCCCCGGCCGAGTAGGTGGATCGACCCGTCCGCACCCACCTCGGCATAGTCCCCCGGCACCGAGTAGCGGATACCGTCGATGACTCGGAAGGTGCTCGCCGACTTCGCCTCGTCCTTGTAGTAGCCGAGGGGGATCCGACCGCCCAGCGCCAGTACCCCGCTTGTTCCCGAACCCGGCACGACGTCCTGACCCGAGGCGTCGATAACCCGGACTTCGGGGCCGAGCGAGAAGCGTGCCGTGCGAGCCGACGAGTCGCCCGAGGAGACTGACGTGCCCATGCCCAGGGCCTCCGACGAAGAAAAGGCGTCGACCAGAAGCATCCCTGGGTAGTGACCGAGGAGGCCGTGTTTGGTCTCCTCGCTCCACATGACCCCCGAGGAGATGATGCCGACCAGACTGGTCAGGTCCCACTGATCGGGATGGGCGTCGAGGCAGGCGAGAATGGGCTTGGCGAAGACGTCGCCCACGATGACCAGGGCGTTGACCTGTTCCCGCATCACGGTGTCGAGGAGCTCCACCGGGTCGAACTGGCGGGACGTGAGCGTCACCACACGCCCACCCTCGCTCAGGCACTCGAGAGCCGTGAACCCCCCGGTGCCGTGCATGAGCGGGCAGGCCGGCAACAGGGTGCTTCCCCGCCCGCTCCGTTCCAACTCGGCGCGCACGTCGTCGGCCCCCCCGTCCTCGGGATAGCGACGGAACCCCGAACCGTTCAGGCGGGCGAAGAGGTCGTCCTGTCGCCACATGACGCCCTTGGGCATCCCGGTGGTCCCCCCGGTGTAGAGCATGTAGACGTCGTCGGGAGTCCGGGCCCATGGGGCCTGGACCCGAGCCAACGGGCCAGGAGCCGCCGGGTCCTCCGTCGACGCCACGCCCTCGTAGGGCACGGCCCAGTGCGGACAGGGCCCCGTGCCGTCGTCTACCCACAGCCACGAGCGGACACCGGGCACCCGCGGCCGGATCCCCTCGATGCGCTCGACGAAGATGCCGTGGAACACCACGGCCACTGTGTCGGCGTTCTCCCACAGGTAGACGAGCTCGTCGTCGGCGTAGCGGTAGTTCGTGTTGATGGGCACCAGACCGAGTTTCAGGCAGGCGAACGTGGCCTCGAGGTACTCGGGGCCGTTGTAGAGGTAGAGGGCCACCTTGTCCTGATGCCTGACCTCGGTACCGAGCAGCCACCGGGCCACGGCATCGGCCCGTCGGTCGAACTCGGACCAGGACAGGGTCCGGTCGCCGTGGGTGAGGGCGGGTGCCCCAGGCTGTGCGTCGGCCACGGCCTCCCACACGTCGGCGAAGATCCAGTTGCTCACGTTCCACTCCCCATGTCCAAGTCCGGAACCGGATTCACTCCGGCTCCGCCGCTACCGGGAGTCGCCGCCATCGGCTGTCTCCCGGATACCACGTCAGCCCACGTCCACCTCTGCCACCTGCGCCGACCCCCCCGCCCCGGGCCCACCGGGGGCCGGCAGGCACCGAACCCCGGAGCGGTGCCCCGGATCGCAAGCCTGGGTCCCGCAGGACCGCCGGGGCAGGCCAGCCTACGCTGGCCACGATGGACTTCGCACTGCCGACCGAGGACGACCCTCGGCGGGTGTCGTTGCGCCGGTGGTTGGACTCCCACCCTTCCCCGAGCGCCCGTCAGCTGGCCGAGCACGGTCTCGTGGCCCCTCACTGGCCACGGCCTTGGGGGCAGGGTGCCGACCCGACCCACCAGCTCATCGTGGACGACGAACTCAAGCGGGCCGGGGTCAGGCGGCCGGAAAACACCATCGGCATCGGATGGGCTGGTCCCACCATCCTCCACGCGGGCTCCGACGAGCAGAAGGACCGCTACCTTCTCCCGCTCCTCGCCGGCGAGGAGATCTGGTGTCAGCTGTTCAGCGAGCCCGGGGCCGGCTCGGACCTGGCCTCGTTGTCCACGCGGGGCGAGCTGGACGGAGACCAGTGGGTCATCCAGGGCCAGAAGGTGTGGACCTCGTATGCGCATCGGGCCCGATTCGGCATCCTGTTGGCCCGGACCGAACCGGACGCTCCCACCCACGAGGGAATCTCCTATTTCATCTGCCCGATGGACGCGCCCGGGGTGACGGTCCGGCCCCTGGTCGACATGACCGGAACCCACACGTTCAACGAGGTGACCCTGGACGACGTGCGACTCGACGCCGGCAACTTGGTGGGGGAGCGGGGTCGCGGCTGGGCGCTCGCCAAGGTGACCCTGGGCAACGAACGGGTCTCCCTGTCGGGGTCGGGAGCTCTCTGGGGAATGGGCCCGACGGCCGAAGACCTGATCGACCAGGTGCGCCGGTCCGGGGAGCGGGTAGGGCCCCTCATGCGTCAGCGGTTGGCGGCGTTGTGGATGGAGGGTGAGATCCTGCGGCTCCTTCGTCTGCGCACGGTGTCGGCGGCGGTGGCCGGCCTCGAGCCCGGTGCCGAGGCGTCGGTGCGCAAGGCCCTGGCCGACGAGCATGGCCAGCACATCATGGCCCTGGCCAACGATCTGGCCGGGGCCCGGGGGATGATCGACGGTGCACCACCGGTGCCCCGCGCCGGCGCGGAGGGGCCGCCGGCCGCCGACCCCATCTGGAGCTTCGGCCTTCTCTTCTCGCCGGCCCTGACCATCGGAGGGGGTACGGCCGAGGTGCAACGGAACATCATTGCCGAGCGCACCCTCGGACTTCCCCACGATCCTCCGGCCTGACCGGGGGAGGAGCTACGCGGGCAGTGGGCCTGCGTCCTCGTAGCCCTGGCGCACGCCCTGGCCTGCCTTGCGGACCAGTCGGTCGGGTTCGTAGAGCATCCAGTAGGCGTTTCGGGCGTGCTTGCGGGACCGGTTGACGCACACCTTGGCCAGGGCCGAGGGGTCCTCTTCCTCGTTCTCGTGGACGAAGACCTCGAGGATGTGGGTGGAGGTCATCAGCTGGGCCTGCATCAGACCCTGGGAGGCCTCATGGGCGCAGACCTGGTCTATCTCGGCCTTCCCGGGCATCCCGAGAGCCACCACGATGAGGCACCGCTCGTCCTCGATGATCCGCTTGCACTCCACGGCCAGGTCCTTGAACCCGGGAACGGTGCGTCGCACCACCTCGAAGGAGGTCCCGTAACCGGGGCAGTCCTTCAGCTCGTCGAGGGCCTCCCCGCCCATGTCGTAGCGGGCGAACATGGTATCGACGACGCCGATGCGGTCCATGGGCCGAATCCTACCGTCCGACGTCTCCTGGTGAGCCGGCGTCCGGTTCGACCGGGACCCCCAGGTGGACAAGAATCAGCCCGGTGACCAGCCATCAGACCCCACCGACGCAGAGTTCATCCTGGGCAGAGCGCGATGCCGCCGTGGTCTGGCATGGCTTCACCCAGATGAGCGCCTACCGCGACAACTGGCCCGTGACCGTGGAGCGGGCCGAGGGCCGCGAACTGATCGACGTCGAGGGCCGGCGGTACTTCGATGCCATCTCGTCGTTGTGGGTGACCACCTTGGGCCACCACGTGCCCGAACTGGATGCCGCGGTCATCGACCAGTTGGGCCGAGTGGCCCACACCACGTTGCTCGGCAACGGGAGCCGTGCCGCGGTGGAGTTCGCCGAAGCGTTGGCTGCCGTCGTCCCGGTGGACGATGCCCACGTCCTCTTCGCCTCCGATGGCGCCGTAGCCGTCGAACAGGCCCTCAAGATCGCCTTTCAGTACTGGGTGAACCGGGGGGAGTCCGATCACCGCCAGTTCCTCGCCCTCGGCGACGCCTACCACGGCGACACCATCGGGGCGCTGTCGCTCGGGGACGGTGGGTTCGGGACCACCATCTTTGACCCCTTACGTTTTCCTGTACAGCGCACCCCGGGCTACGCTACCGAGGACTGGGCGACCAAGATGATCGGCTGCATCGAGGCCAACGCCGACACGTTGGCTGCCGTGGTCATCGAGCCCCTGGTGCAGGGGGCCTCGGGCATCCTGGTCGCCGAGCCCACCGACCTGGCCCGTGTGGGCGAGGCGTGCCGGACGTATGGAGTGCTGCTCATCTGTGACGAGGTGGCCACCGGATTCGGCCGGACCGGGAAGCTGTTCGCCTCGGAGTGGGCGGGGCCGGACTTTCGACCGGACCTGGTCTGCCTGGGCAAGGGCATCACCGGTGGGTACCTGCCCCTGTCGGCCACCGTGGCCTCGGGTCGGGTGTTCGAGGCGTTCGACGGGCCCGATCTCAGTGAGTCGACCTTCTACCACGGACATTCCTACGGCGGGAACGCGTTGGCGTGTGCGGTGGCCCTCCGGCACCTCCAGCTGATCGAGGAGTGGGATGTCCTGGCCAACGTCGAAGCGTCGGCGGCCCGGCTGTCCGTGCGCCTCGACGAGTCGGTGATGGCGCGTCCGGGTGTCGGTGCGGTCCGCCAACGCGGCCTGATGGCCGGCGTCGCCCTCGATCCGCCCGCCGGAGCCGAGCGCTGGGGGCGTCGGGTGTGTGCCGCCGCCGTTCGTCGGGGCGTGCTCCTGCGGCCACTCGGCGACGTGGTCGTCGTGATGCCCCCCCTCACCACCACGGTCACCGAGATCGACCGGGTCATCGACGTCCTGGCCGAGGCCATCGACGAGGTGTGGGCCGAGGGCCGAGGGTGACGGGCACCGGTCCCGTCGTCGACGGGCACACCGGTCCGGTGGTGCCATCCCCGTCCCCCTGGTCGGCATGGGTCGACGAGTCCTGTCGCGTGGTGGAGGCGGCAGGGCAGTGGCGCCGGCCCCGTTCCTTCGATGCCAGAGGCCCCGCCGGCCTCTTGGAGGTGTCCACCGGGGCAGCCGGTGGAGCCGAGCGCCCGGCCGAGCGCCCGGCCCCGGCCGACCGGGCACCGGTCGTCTCGTTCGCCTCCAACGACTACCTCGGTCTGAGTGCCGACCCCGAGGTGATCGAGGCGGCCCACCGTGCCCTCGATCGGTGGGGTTCGGGTTCGGGCGCATCCCGTCTGGTCACCGGTTCACGTCCCGTGCACGACGAACTGGAGGTGGCGCTGGCCGCCTGGAAGTCGTGCCAGAGCGCCACGCTCTTCCCCACCGGGTTCGCCGCCAACCTCTCGGTGCTCTCGGTCTTCGGGACCGAGGGTGCCCACGTGTTCTCCGACGAGCTGAACCACGCCTCGATCATCGACGGCTGCCGCCTGGGCCGGGCCGGCGTGAGCATCTATCCCCACCGGGATCTGGACCACCTCGACACGGCCCTGTCCGGATCGTCGGAACGGCCGATCATCGTCTCGGACACCGTGTTCTCCATGGACGGGGACGAGGCCGACCTCGAGGGCCTTCTTCGAGTGGCCGGTGCCCACGGGGCGCTGTTGATCCTGGACGAGGCCCACGCCGTCCTCGGTCCCGAGATGCCCGACAACCTCGGGAGTGTGGACGTCCTGCGCATGGGCACCCTGTCGAAGTCGCTCGGATCGCTCGGCGGTTTCGTGGCCGGTCCGCTCCGCTTCGTGGAGCTTCTGGTCAATCGGGCCCGCCCCTACATCTTCACGACGGCCACCACGCCGGCCGATGCTGCCGCGGCACTGGCTGCGGTGCGCATCGTGACCGGTTCACGGGGATCCGACCTGCGCCGACGGCTGTCCGGTCACGTGGCCCGGGTGGCCACCGCCGTTGGGCGGAGCGGCCATCGTTCGCCGATCGTCCCGGTAATAATCGGGGACGAGGCCGACGCAGTGGCGGCCTCGTCCGAGCTGTTGGACCGAGGCCTCTGGGTGCCGGCCATCCGGCCCCCTACCGTGCCCCGGGGCACCTCCAGGCTGCGGGTCACCCTTTCGGCCATCCACACCGACGAACAGGTGGACCGGTTGGTCGGTGCACTGACCGACCTGGGTCTGGCCGCGGCGGTCGAGGGTGTCGGCCCTGGAGGCGACGGTGCGCCCTGAGCGTCTGGTCCTGGTGTGCGGAACCGGGACCGAGGTGGGCAAGACCTGGGTGGGCGGCCGCCTCCTCGAAGAGCTCCGGTCGCGCGGAGTGAGCGTTGCGGCGCGCAAGCCCGCCCAGTCTTTCGACATCGACTCGGCGGGCCGCCGGCTCGGCGAAGCGACCGACGCCGAGCGGCTCGGGCGGGCGTCCGGCGAGTCTCCCGATGTGGTCTGCGCTCCGCACCGCTCGTATCACCGGGCCATGGCTCCCCCCATGGCCGCCGAGGCGCTCGGCCTCGCCCCGTTCACGGTGGCCGAGTTGATCGAAGAGATTCACTGGCCCACGGATCCACCCGCCGTGGGCGTGGTGGAGACCGCCGGAGGCGTTCGCTCGCCGCAGGCCTCCGACGGCGACGCCGTCGACATGGTGGCCCTACTTCGTCCGGACGTGGTGGTGCTGGTAGCCGACGCTGGTCTCGGGACCATCAACAGCGTTCGGATGTCGGTGGACGCCCTCGTGACGGCGGGCACGGACGCCCGCATCGTCGTCGTGCTCGACCGGTACGACGGTCACCACGACATTCACCGACGCAACCGGGAGTGGCTGGCCGAGCGCCAGGCCTACCGGGTGATGGTCATGCCCGGGGACGTGTCGGCGCTGGCCGACCTGGTGAGCGGGATCGAACCCCACGCTCCCGCCACCACCAGCTGACCCGCTTCCTCAGAACCCGAACCCGGCCGCCTCCACCACCGCACGGCTGAAGGGTCGGGCCAGGGTGCGGAGCTCTGAGCAGCCCTCTTCACCGAGCGCTTCGTAGGCGAAGGTGGCGGCCCGGTCGGTCTCGGTCTCGATCTCGTCTCGTAGCCCGGCCCCCCGATCGGTGAGGGCGACCGTCGCCCGGTGGGTGCCCGAGGGCTCCACCCTGGTCACCAGGCCCCGTCCAACCAGTCGATCGACTCCGGCTTCCCACAGCTCGTCGGGCCATCCTCGGCTCCCCTTCAAGAAGGCCTCGGGCAGGTCGCCGGTGGCCAGATGGAGCCCGAGGGCTTCCACCGGATCGAGGTCGTGCAGGACGAGCGCGGCGATATGGCCGTCGCCGCGGTACTCGCGCAACAGGGTCTGGGCGTGCCAGAGCTGGAGATGGGGTGCGTCCGGCCAGGACAGGGCGGCGTGGGCCGCGAACAACGGCCGTCCCTCGTAACGGGCCGCGGCCCGTTCGGCCGCGCTCCGGGCCAGGCCGGCGGCCCGGACCATTTCGGGAGCGTCGACGAGGACACCGAGCATCCGACGGAGGGAGGCGTCGGCGGCCCCGAGCCGGGCGGCCAGCACGTCGGCCGGTGGAGCGATATCCCATGCCTCGGGGATGGCGGCGCGCACGAGTCCGGGATAGAAGTTGAAGAAGGTGGCAACCACGGTGCCGGCCCCCACCGCTCCCATGGCCGCCGCCCGGGAGGCGAAGTACCCGGCCTCGGAGCGCAGGCCCAGTCGGGCATAGGCCTGGCGAGCTTCTTCGGCGAAGTAGATCATGCCGTGGAGGGGCTCGACCGTCCGGCAGGTCTTCCGGGCGGTCAACGGATCCAGCTTCCGGTCCGAGCGGGGGGGAGTGTCGTACGCCGGAGGAGGGACGGGATCGGTGGCCATGGCCCACGGTAACCCGGGTGGCGGTTTGGATCCCGCGGCCTGGCTTCAGGTGACGGGGAAGGCCGTATAGTGCTGATCGGAGGCCAGGAGGCAACTGCGCGGGCGCACGGTTCCGAGGTCGGAAGGGAGAGGGCGATGCTGAACGGGGTCTCGGGCATGATCGGCGAGACCGCGGTGGTGCGCAAGCCGGTCTCCGACAGCCATCAGCCCGGTTCGGTCTTCTCCCGTGGCGAGGAGTGGTACGCCGTCTCCCTCTTTCCGGGCACCACGATCGCCGTGGGCACCACCGTCGTGGTGGCCGACGTGGAGCGGGGCCTTCTGGTCGTCTACCCCACCGACGACGCCTGATCCCGCTGCTGGCCGGTCGCCTCACCGTCAAGGGGCCCCGGGGCGCCGCCGGGGGTTGACGCGGTGCAGTTCAGACCGTGGGGTCCTACAGTGGGATCCAGGAGGTGGTCGCCATGATCATCGGTTCAGTAGGAGCTTCCATCGCACTGGCGGTGGTGGCCGTTGCCATCTTCGCCCTCATCGTCGTATTTCTGAAGTCGTGCCTGAAGGTGGTCCAGCAGGGCTGCGTCGGTGTGGTCAAGCGGTTCGGCGAGTTCAAGAGCATCAAACAGCCGGGACTGCACGTACTCATGCCCCTGGCCGACAAGATGGACAAGGTGGACGTCAGGGAGTTCCCCCGGACCGGGGACCAACAGGCCGTGATCACGAAGGACAATGTCTCGCTGTGGGTCAGTGCCACCATCTTCTGCCAGGTCACCGACGTCAAGCTGGCCCTGTTCGAGGTCAACGACTTCGGACTGGCCATCGACCAGATGGCCCGCACCGCACTTCGGGCCGTGTTCGGCGAGCTGACCCTCGACGAGTCGCTCTCGGAGCGAGAGACCATCAACTCCAAGATGCAGGACCACATGGCTGAGGCCACACTCAAGTGGGGCGTGCGGCTCAACCGCATCGAGATCCTCGACATCACCCCACCTACCAATGTGCTGCAGGCCATGTCGGAGCAGAAGGAGGCCGAGCAGCACAAGCGGGCCGCCATCCTCAAGTCCGAAGGTGAACAGCAGTCGGCCATCAACAGCGCCCAGGGGCGCAAGCAGGCCAACGTGCTCGAGGCCGAGGGCCAAAAGCAGGCGTCGATCCTGGCCGCCGAGGCACAAAAGCAGGTGCTCGAGCTCCGCGCCGACGGCGAGAAGCGGGCAGCCCAGCTCCGCGGTGAGGGGGAGTCGGCGGCCCTGGACGCCATCGACGCCTCGGTCATCCATCCGAACACCCTGGCCATCATGCAGCTACGTGCCCTCCAGGCCCTGGCCACCTCGCCCAACTCGAAGATCGTGGTGCCCTACGAGGCAGCCGGTCTGGTGGGAGCGGCCCAGGTCCTCGTGGACGCCATGAAAGACGCAGGCACCGGCGTCGACAGCAACGGCAACGGCAAGGGCAAGGGCAATGTCACCGGGGGTAACGGTCGGACCCCTTCGGCGACCGGCTGACCCCCTCAGGCCCCCAGGTTCGATCCCCAGCGGTCACCGAGCCGGGGGGCGACGGCAAGCAGGAGCCAGACGAACGGGGCGTACTTCGGGGCCACGATGGCCACGGGGATGGAGATCACGATCACGAAGGCGGCAGCCATGCCCCGCGTGACCATTCCCCGAATGAGTGGTGGCGTGGCACCGCGCACGAACAGCCCCCTTCGCTGGGCCACCAGGATCACGAGCGTGGTCACCACGTTGGCCAACAGCAGGTTGAGGGCGAACTCGGTTACGGCGAGTGAGTTGTCGGGGAATTCGCCCATCAAGGCGGCGGAGAAGGGGAAGAGTGTGATGGTGAACAAGAAGCCGAAGTTCCACCAGGCGATCACCTCCCGGTGTCCCCGCAACAGCCGGTACACCCGGTGGTGGATCAGCCAGAACACGGCGATCACGTAGAACGAGATCAGGTAACTCACCAGCTGGGGCGAGCCCTTGGCCAGGTCGTGGTACAGCGCGACCGAGGAGGTCTTGTTGGCGTCGGTGACCGCCGGCACCTTCAGTTGCAGGACCAACAAGGTGAGGGCGATGGCCACGACGCCGTCGCTCAGGGCCAGTAAGCGTTCGGTCCCCGGTTCTTCGAGCGCATCCTTTTCGGAGGGTGACGGAGTCGCCATGTCGTCGCAGTGTTGCAGACGGGCGCCTCCATCACGCGGAGCGTCGCCTGTTCGGCTACTTCATCTCCACCTGGTCGAGATAGGCGTCATCCCAGTGGGTGAACACCTCGTCAGGGAGCTTGAGGCAGTGGGTCGGGGCCAGGGCCTCGACAAAGGCGCGGTCGTGGCTGACCACCACGATGGTCCCGGGCCACTGGCTCAGCATGGTGCCCACCGCCTCGATCGAGGAGGGGTCGAGGTTGTTCGTGGGCTCGTCGAGCAGCAGCACGTTGGCCCGCCCGGCTGCCAACATGGCCAGGCCCAGCTTGGCCCGCTCGCCCCCCGACAGTGTTCCGGGCATCTGATGGGCCGCCTTGCCGGCGATGCCGAACATGCCGAGCAGCGACCGCCGTTCGGTCTCCTGGATCAGGATGGTGTCGTCGATGTTCTCGAGCACGGTGCGGTCCATGTCGACCTGCTCATGCTCCTGGGCAAAGTATCCGAGGGTGACATTGGCCCCCAGCTCGACCGAGCCGGCCGAGGGCTCCTGCACCCCGGCCAGGCAGCGCAGGAGACTCGACTTGCCTGCGCCGTTCCTCCCGATGATCACGGCCCGGTCGCCTCTGCGGCAGTGGAAGTCGACACTCCGCAGGACGGCGGCGGCGTCGTAGCGGACGGACAGTCCGGTGGTCCGGAGGGGGACCTCGCCGGAACGCTGGGGGGTGGGAAGCCGGAAGGAACTCTTCTTCTCCCGCTTGTGCACCTCGGTCTTGGACGACTCCAGACGTTCCACCCGCTTGTCGAGGGACTTGGCGATACGGGCACGGCGGTTGGTGCTGCCCCGCATGGAGTCAGCCAGGGTGGACAGGCGTTTGATCTCCCGGCCCTCGAGGAGGGCGGACCGCTCCCGCTGGCTCTGATCGGCCTCGAGCTGCACCATGTACGACGAGTACGTGCCCTTGAACTCGTGGAGCCGCCCGTCGGACAGGTGGAGGACTTTGTTGATCGAGCGGTCGAGGAGCTTCAGGTCGTGGGAGACCACCAAGATCGCCCCGGGGAACCGTTCCAACTCCTCCATCAGCCACCGCTTGGCGGGCAGGTCGAGATGGTTGGTGGGTTCGTCGAGGATCATGGTGTCGGGCCCCTGGAACAGGATCCGGATCAGGTCGACCCGGCGCCGTTGCCCACCCGAGAGGCTCTCGATGTCCTCCAACAAGAGCTCCTGTTTGAGGCCCAGCCCATCGGCCAGCCGGGCCATGGTGGACTCGGCCTCGTAGCCGCCGTTCTCCCGGAACTGCTCTTCGAGGTCGGAGAAGAGCTCGATGTTCTCGCTGCTCGGGTCCTTGGCCATCTGGGTGCGGGCCTTGTCGAGGGCATCGTCGAGGACGTCGAGGCCGCGGCCCGACAGGACATGGGAGAACCCGTTGGGCTCGAGTCCTAGTCCGTGGGGTACCGGAACCTGGGGCAGATAGCTGTAGGTGCCGCGGATGGCCGCATTGCCGGTCGATCGGACGTTGTGCCCCGGCTCGTCGATGATGACCGAGATGAAGGTGGACTTCCCGGTGCCGTTCCGGCCGACGAGGCCGACCTTCTCGCCGGCTCCGACCACGAACGAGGCATCGCGGAGCAGCGAACGGTCGCCGATTTCGATGGTGAGGGAGGAGCCGACGATCATCAGGGGCTGGGGTGACCAGGCGAGGCCCGGAGCACTCGCCCGGACCGACGACGGGGGCTCCCGACGCGATCAACCTCCCCCAGTCTCTCACAGTGCCGAGCCGGTCCCGACGCGCCGTCAGGACCGACAGGGCTCAGGAGGGGACGCCGGCGGTGCGTTTGGCGCGCCGAGCCATCCGGCGGGCACGGGCCACCCGGTGGTGGACCATCGCCCGGAAGGCGATCTGGTGGATGGGCCAGAGCATCCACCAGTAGGCCAGGCCCACCAGACCCCGGGTCCGCAAGGACCCGATCTGCTCGATCCGCACGGGATGGGTGGACGAGACCCGAAACCCCAGCCACGCCTCCCCGCAGAACCAGGTCCGGGTGGCCAGAACCAACGTCTGGGGCTCCCTCGTCTCGACGGTCCACCAGTCGACGACTGCGCCCTCTTCTACCCGCTCGGGCCGCCCCAGCCTCAGGTCCTCGTCGAAGACATGCCCGAGGGCGATACGGAGCTGCCACACGTAGGGCCAGCCATACCAGGTCAGCTGGCCTCCACAGTCGTCGAGATCGGCCTCCATCCCGGCCACCGCCCCTTCGGTGGTGATGCCGGACAACCGGACACGGGCCGACGAGCGGTCCGTGTAGATGCCGTCTTGGAGACCCTCGTCCCGATCGAACAAGGTGGTGGTGATGCGCCGCTCCTGGGTGTCGAGTGCCACTCGGATGGCTGTCTCCGAGTCGAGGGGACGCACAGCGAAGGCCGCATCGGTACGGTCGCGATGGCGCACGGTGACTTCGTTGGCCAGACTCTCGATGAGGGTGTGGCTGACCGTCTGGTCCACCGGGGTCACCAGATCGACCCAGTGGGCAGACAGCGATGGGCTGAGCACCGGCACCTGGACGATCAGACGCCGCCGCAGGCCCCGCACCCGGGCGTAGGCATCCATCATCTCGCGGTAGGTGGTGACATCGGGGCTCCCGATGTCGTAGATCCCGGCCTCGACGTCGACGGCCTCGGCCAGATAAGCCAAGAGATCGCCGAGGGCCAACGGCTGGACGCGGGTGTTGACCCACCGGGGGCACACCATCATCGGCAGTCGTTCGGTGAGGTAGCGGACCATCTCAAACGAGATGCTCCCCGCACCCAAAATGACCGCGGCACGCAGTTCCACGGTGGGAACTCCCGTGGACCCGAGGACGTCGCCCACCTCCTGGCGGCTGGTCAGATGCTCGGACAGCTCGCCGTGTCCGAGACCCCCCAGATAGACGATTCGCCCCACACCGGCTCGGGAGGCGGCCTCGGCGAACGAGTGGGCAAGGTCGCGATCCCGCTCGGCGAACCCGTCACCACCGGCCATGGCGTGGACCAGGTAGTAGGCCACCTCGCAGCCGGTCAGGGCCGAACTCAGCTCGGCGGTATCGCCGACGTCGACGGTCACGACCTCGACACCGGGGACATCGCCCATCGCACTCGCGTTTCGGACGAGCGACCGGACGTCGAAGCCCAGATCGACCAGGTAGGGGACCAGCTCACCGCCCACGAAGCCCCCGGCTCCGGTTACGGCGACCCGACAGCGCTTCGGGCCGGTGGGTACCGGTGTTTCGGGATCGGACCGGTCATCGTCGACAGTCACCCTCCCGATACCAGGAGGTCGCCGCCGACGGGAGGCGTGGGATCGTCCACGTCATCAAGCCATCCCACGGGTAGCCGCACCGGACGAGGTCCATTGGTGTGCCCCCGTGCCATCCGTCTGGCTTCGTCGGGAAAGGCGAGTGAGCCGTCGAGTCCGGAAAGAAGCCGGTGCAGCTCGGCGAGCGAGCTGGCCAGGCCCAACGAGCGGCGCACGGCCGAACCGACCGGGAACCCGGTGAGGTACCACCCGGCGTGCTTGCGGAATTGGCGGACGCCGAGATCTTCGCCGAAGGTGCCGACCAGCAGCTCGGCATGGGTGCGCATCATGGTGACGATCTCGCCCAGGTCCGGGGGCGCGGGCACGGGCCGGCCGGTGAACGCCGCAGCCAGGTCCCGGAAGAGCCACGGTCGCCCGAGGCATCCCCTCCCTACGACCACCCCGTCACAGCCCGTGGCCGCCACCATGGCCAGCGCGTCGGCCGCTTCCCAGAGGTCGCCGTTGCCGAGTACCGGAATGGTGGTGACCGCAGCCTTGAGGTCGGCGATGGCCTGCCACCGGGCGGCCCCGGAGTAGAGCTGTTCGGCCGTGCGGGCGTGCAGGGTGACCGCTGCCGCCCCGCGGTCTTCGGCGATGGCCCCGGCCTCGAGGAAGGTGACGTGGTCGTCGTCTACGCCGATCCGCAGCTTGACCGAGACGGGCACCGAGCCGGCCGCGTCGACCGCCGCGCCGACGATGGACGCGAACAGGGCGCGGTGGAGGGGGAGGGCGGCACCTGCGCCCTGGCGGGTGACCTTTCCCGCCGGGCATCCGAAGTTGAGGTCGATGTGGTCGACCCCGATCTCGTCCACCAGGCGGGTTACCGCCGCGCTCATCACCTGGGGGTGCACGCCACACAGTTGGACGCTGCGCACCGCCTCGTCGTCACCGAAGGCGGCCATGCCCAGCGTCTTGGCGTTACCTTCCACGAGGGCCCGGGCCGTGATCATCTCGCTCACGTAGAGTCCGGCTCCGAACGTGCGGCAGAGCCGCCGGAACGCCACGTTGGTCACCCCGGCCATGGGGGCCAGCACGACGGGTGGGTCGACGGCGACCGACCCCAGCTTGAGGGCCGGGATGGCCAGGTGCCGGGTGGCGTCGCCGTCGGCTGTCGTATCCCTCATCTGCCCGCCTCGGCCCACAGGTCGGTGATGGCGATGTCGAGTCGGGCCAGCATGGAACGGAGCAACGGCAAGGAGAGTCCGATGACGTTGCCGGGATCGCCGTCCACCCCTTCGACAAAGGGGGCCGACCGGCCGTCGAGGGTGAAGGCCCCGGCCACGGCCAGCGCCTCGCCCGTGGCCAGGTAGGCGTCGAGCTCAGCATCGGTGGTCACCCCGAACCGGACGGTCGTGCCGGCCACGTCACTCACCTGTCGACCGGTGGGCTCGTCGATGACGCAGTGGCCGGTGAACAGGGTGGCCGAGCGCCCCCGCATCGACTGCAACCAGGCTCGGGCCTCGTCGGCTGACTTCGGCTTGCCGTGGGGGGTCCCCTGGAACTCGAGGAGGGAGTCACATCCGACGACGACGGCGTCCCCGTCCGCCTCGGCCACGGCCGCCGCTTTGAGCTCGGCCAGGGTGGTGACCAGCGCTGGCGTGTCGTGGGCTGCCACCTGGTCTTCGTCGATCCCGCTGACCACGACGGTGGGATCGAATCCGGCATCTCGGAGTAGGCGCAGACGGGCCGGGGACCCCGAGGCGAGGACGAGGGTTCGTGCGGCCATGGCCACGAGCGTAGGGGGAGCCGGGGCCTGGGCGGATCGCACCGGCCTCCCCTGATGCGCGATCCTGTGGGAATGACCGACACCGGCATCACCCTGGCGCCCACCCAGGTCGACCCCGAGCTCGACGGTGACCATGAACGGATGTCCCACATCGTCCTCGAGGGGTTCAAGCCCGAGAAGGGCGACTTCATCGCCGCCGGTCCGTCGGTGGTGGAGGGCATGGTGAACGGCACGGCGGTCAAGGCGCTGTGCGGGAAGATCTGGGTCCCCGGCCGCAACCCCAAGCGCTATCCCCTGTGCCCCACCTGCAAGGAGATCGCCGAGGCCCGGGGCTGGAAGGTCCCGGCCGGTTGACCGAGGTCCCGGACCGGCCGAACGCAGCCGACCTCTCCGGGGATCCCTCCTCGTGGCTAGGGGCCGGTCAGCTCGCCGTGGTCGCGGCACCGTGCCCGGTAGCCGCCCGGCGTGACCAGGACGGTCAGGCGTCGGCCGCACACAGCGCAGAAACGGGGTGGGTCGAGGTCTCGACCGCATCCCCGACAGGCCGGCGCCGCTGATCCGCACCCGGTGCAGAAGGTGGTGGATGTGGAAGCTGCCGCCCCCGATGCCATGATCAGAGCACCCCGGTGAGCGCGCCTACCGGCATCCGGAGGTCGGCGAGCATCTGGAGGTCCTCGTCGGCTGATCGGCCGAGGGTGGTCAGGTAGTTGCCGACGATGAGGGCGTTGATCCCTGAGGTCATCCCCAGAGCCTGCAGCTCGCGCAGGGTTACTTCCCGTCCGCCGGCGTATCGGAGAATGACGCCGGGGAGCCCCAGGCGGAACAGGGCGATCCACCGGATGGCCTCCCAGGCCGACACCGGCTGCTCGTCCCCGAGGGGTGTGCCCGGCCGCGGGTTCAAGAAGTTGAGTGGGACCTCGGTGGGGTCGAGCTCTTGGAGCTGGACCAACAGCTCCACCCGCTGGGCGTCGGACTCACCCATCCCGATGAGAGCGCCGCAGCACAGCTCCATGCCGTTCTCCCGGACCAGCCTGCAGGTGTCCTGACGCTCCTCCCAGGTGTGGGTGGTGACGACCTGGGGAAAGAACGAGCGTGAGGTCTCCAGGTTGTGGTTGTACCGGTGGACACCTCCCTCGGCGAACCGTTTGGCCTGGTCCTCGGTGAGGAGTCCGGCACTCACGGCCACGTTGAGCCCGGTCTTCTCGTGCACGACGGGCACGAGTTCGAGGATCCGCTGCATGGTCCGCTCGTCGGGACCGCGGATGGCCAGCACGATGCAGAACTCCGAGGCCCCGGCGGCCTTGGTCTCCTCGGCCGCCCGGATCACCTCGTCGGTGTCGAGGAAAGGGGTGGCCTTCACCGGGGTGTCGAAGCGGGAGGACTGCGAGCAGAAGTGACAGTCCTCGGGGCAGCCACCCGTCTTGGCCGACAGGATGCCCTCGACCTCGACTTCGGGACCACACCAGGCCAGTCGCACCTGGTGGGCGAGGGCGGCGAGCGAGGTCACCCACTCGTCGGGCAGAGCGGCGAGGGCGGCGAGCTCGCCCGCCGTGAGGAGCCGGCGCTCGTCCAACAGGGCGGTCCCGGCGGCAGCCAGGAGGTCCCGGGCGGCGGCCGAACCGATTGGCGGCCGTTCGGGCTCGGGGCGCCGGCCGGCACGGTTGGGCGCCGAGAGCGTCACGGTGGTACGGATGGGGGTGGCAGCGGTGTCGCCAGGCATGCCGTTACGGTAGTTGGCCCGGGGAACCGAACGGAACACGGACTGGAGCACCACCATGGCATGGGATTTCTCGACTGAGCCGGAGTTCGAACTACAGCTGGAGTGGATGCGCCAGTTCGTGCGGGATGAGATTTTCCCCCTGGAGACCCTCGATCTCAGCCATGAGGCGATGATGGAGGCGATCAAGCCCCTCCAAGAGGAGGTCAAGTCCCGGGAGCTGTGGGCTTCACACCTCCCCCCCGAGCTCGGGGGCGGTGGCTTCGGCCAGGTGAAGCTGGGGCTGATGCACGAGATCCTGGGCCAGACGCCCTACGGCCCGGTGGTGTTCGGCAACAATGCGCCCGACTCGGGCAACGCGGAACTGCTGGCCATCGGCATTGAATCCTCGGGGCGGGAGGAGCAGAAAGAGCAGTGGCTGCAGCCCCTGCTCGACGGGCGGATGCGCAGTGGGTTCTCCATGACCGAGCCGGGAGCGGGGGCGGACCCGACCATGATCTCCACCACCGCGGTGCGCGACGGTGACGAGTGGGTCATCGATGGGCACAAGTGGTTCACCACCAACGGCTCGGTGGCCGACTTCCTCATCGTGATGGCCGTGACCAACCCCGATGTCCACCCCTACTCGGGCTGCTCCATGATCGTCGTGCCGGCCGACGCCCCCGGCGTCGAGATCGTCCGGGACGTGGCCACCATGGAAGACCCCGTCCAGCACTTCGGGAAGTTCGGCGGCCACGCCGAGATCATCTACCGCGAGGTGCGGGTCCCCTACGCAAACCTGGTTGGACTCGAGGGGGAGGGGTTCCTGCTGGCCCAGAAGCGCCTGGGGCCGGGCCGCATCCATCACTGCATGCGGTGGCTGGGCCAGTCCAAGCGGGCCTTCGACATGCTGTGCGAGCGGGCTGTGTCCCGCACCACCCACAAGTCGCTCCTGGCCGAGAAGCAGACCATCCAGAACTGGGTGGCCGACTCACTGGCCGAGATGACCGCGGCACGCCTCATGACCCTGTACGCGGCGTGGAAGATGGACGAGCAGGGTGCCTCAGCGGCGCGGGTGGAGATCGCCATGATCAAGTACTACGGAGCCGGCGTCCTGTACAACGTCATCGACCGGGCCATTCAGATCCACGGGGCACTGGGCTTCTCCACCGACCTACCGCTCGAGTCGATGTACCGACACGCCCGGGCAGCCCGTATCTACGACGGACCCGACGAGGTGCACAAGGTGACGGTGGCCCGCCAGACCTTGAAGGGGTACAAGCCTGTCGACGTCCCCACCGAGCACGTCCCCACCCGGCGGTCGGAGGCTGTGCAGCGGTTCGCCCACCTGCTTGATGTGGAGACCGCCGACCGCTGATCGCGGCGGCCACGGGCCGGCTGCGTCCCCACCAGGGTGATGGGCCAGGGTCCAGCACCTCGGCCGGTACCCTGGTCGCCTCGTGGCCGTACTCGTCGATCTCCAGGATGTCTCGGTCAGACGGGTCGACCGGGTCCTGTTCCAGGACCTCTCCCTCACCATCGCGGACGGGGACCGGGTCGGCGTGGTGGGGATCAACGGGACGGGGAAGTCGACCCTGCTCCGGGTGGCTGCCGGCATCGACGCTCCTGACGAGGGTCGGGTTCTCCGGGGCCGCGAGTCCCAGGTCGGCTACCTCGAGCAGGTGCCCGAGCTTCCTCCCGGATCGGTCACCGAGGCCGTAGGGAAAGGGTGGGAAGCCGAGTCGGCGCTCGACCGCCTTGGGATGGGTGGCCATCTCGACGCCGCGGTCGCCACCCTCTCGGGGGGCCAGGCCAAACGGGTGGCCCTCGCCCGCGTGCTGGCTCGACCGGCTGACCTCTTGGTGCTGGACGAGCCCACCAACCATCTCGACCTGGCCGCGGTGGCGTGGCTGGAGCGCCAGCTGTCCAGCTGGCGTGGTGGACTGCTGCTCGTCACCCACGACCGCTACCTGCTCGACCGCGTGACCACGAGAATGGTGGAGCTCGACCGGGGACGGTCGTTCGTCCACGACGGGGGCTACGGGTCCTACCTCGAGGCCCGGGCCGAGCGCGAGGAGCAGGCGGCCTCGGCCGAGACGTCCCGGCGGAACCTGGCCCGACGGGAACTGGCGTGGCTACGACGGGGGGCCCAAGCACGGTCACGCAAGCCGCAGGCGAGAGTGGATGCGGCTCGGCGTCTGATCGACGATCGCCCCGAGCCACCCGACCGGTCGACCGAGTTGGAGCTGGCCGCGGACACACCGCGCCTCGGCGACAAGGTCGTCGAGTGCCACGGAGTGGGCTTCCACTACGACACCGGACCGGCCGTGCTGCACGATGTGGATCTCGTGCTCGACCGGCGCGAGCGGCTGGGAGTCGTCGGCGCCAACGGCTCAGGGAAGTCCACCCTGATCGAACTCTTGGCCGGGCGCCGGCGGCCCACGTCGGGACGGATCGAAACCGGACCCACGGTGGTGATGGGTGTTTACGATCAGCAAGGGGCCGAGCTCGACCTCTCGGCCCGGGTGCAAGACGTCGTGGCCGGGCCCCATCGCTCCCCGGGATCGTTGGCCGACATCGCCCTCATGAAGCGGTTCTGGTTCGCCGGGGAGCTGCCCTACGCCCGGGTGGGCACGCTGTCGGGTGGCGAGCGCCGCAGGCTGCAACTCCTCGTGGTGCTGGCTCGTCAGCCCAACGTGCTCCTCCTCGACGAGCCGACCAACGACCTCGATCTCGACACGCTGCGTATTCTCGAGGACTTCGTCGAGGGGTGGCCAGGCGCTCTCGTAGTGGTCAGCCACGACCGGACCTTCCTCGAGCGGACCACTGAACGACTGGTCTCGGTCGAGGAGGGCGGCTCGGTGGCCGCGGTGGCCGGTGGCGTCGGGGCCTGGGTGGCGCGGATGGAGGACGGAGGGACCGCGGCGGGGAGGGTGGGGGGCGACCTCAGGAGGCCTCGAATCCCAGGGGGCGCACCCGATCCCGTCGGTCGAGGGCCGACCGGCGGACCCGATGGCCCGGTTCAGGCGGCGGCCGAGGGGACGGGCGGACCGCCGTTGGGCCGGCGACTGCGGGAGACCGAAAAAGAGATGACCAGGCGACAGCGGGAGCGGGACAGGATCACCGAGTCACTGGCGGCGACGGCGGACCATAAGGAGTTGACCAGGCTCGGTGCCGAGCTGGCCGAGGCCCAACTGGCACTCGACGAAGTGGAGGAGCGTTGGCTCGCCCTGGCCGAAGAGGCCGAGGGGCGGAGCTGACCACGACCGCCCGCGTGCCGGGAGGCCGCGCGGATCGACGCCGGGCCGGAGTCGGCTCAGGCCAAGCGGGGCCGCCTCGAGGGCCCGACCCGCCGGTCCGGGCGGCGCCGTCCGGAGAGTTCGTTACCCACGGCCCAGGGAATGTGGGCCAATGCGTCGACGACCAGGACCGCACCCACGCCAACCGCTACGCCACCGAGGGCATCGGTAGGGAAGTGCCACCGCAGAACGATGACGGCGGCACACACCCCCACCGTTGCCGCCGCCCCTACTAACGCGACCAACGGGCGCACCATCGCAGGTGCTACCAGGGTGAGCGCGGTCATGAGCGCCGCCGCGGCGGCCACTGTTCCCGACGGGTAGGAGGCCGCTCCGGTGATCCCTATGTGGCGGCCCACCAACGGCTTGGCCAGGTCTTCGACGATGAGCACGGCGAGTAGGGGAGCGGCGGCACAGGCCACGGCTCTGACCCAGTCTCGGAACACGCCGGCAGCGAACACCACCGACACCCCGACGATCAGGGCCGGCAGCGATCCGAGGACGACCAGGGCGCTGGCCCAGTGGGCACCGGCCTCGGCGGGCAGCGCCCTGTACCCCCAGAGGTCCAGGCGGTTCGGCCATGGCCGGTGCACGAAAGCCAGGCCGGCGACGGCCGCCAGGGTGAGGGCGGCGATGCCCACCACCAGCTGGAGGGCTGTCCCACCCAGGGTGGCGCGGCCGGGTCCACCACGAGGGGCGGTCGTCGCTCGTTTGCCCACGGAACGAGGCTATGGGGCCCTGGCCCCGATGTCAGCGCGAGGGTACCGACAGCCGGCTCAACTGCTCGGTTCGTCATCGAGGCTGCGGTCGGCAGGGGTGGCGTTGACGGCCTGGCCGGTCACCCCGAGCAGCTTCGCCATCTTCAGGTGGTGTTCTTCGAGTCGGCTGTCGATCCGCTTCTCGTGCTCCTCCAGCTGCAGGCGTTGGGCCTCCAGCAGGGATTCACGGCGGATGTCGGTGACGATGTAGCCGCCGACCAGGGCGATGGGCAGCCACACGAACGACACGTAGAGGTTCGGACCATCGGTGGACTGATCGAGAGGCCACCAGTCACCGTGGAGCCGGTGCCAACCGAAGAGGAGTCCGAACACGACGAAGTACAGCACCAAGAACCCCATCAGCAACAGGACCTTCGTGAGGTGTTTCACCGCGCGCTCCTCATCCGGTGGCGGGCCGCAGCTGAGCACCTCGGCCGACTGTGCACAGCCTGGCACCCCGGCTGTGGGCCGCGGTGGACGGCTAGGGGTCGGGCAGTCCCCTGGTGGCCAGGTCGCCGAAGACCGGTGACCGTTTTTCTCGCAGGGCGGCCACGCCCTCGCGGTAGTCGGGACCGGCCATCATGGGATCGATGAGGGATTCGGCCGTCCGGACCGACTCGGCCGCAGTCAGGTGGAACGCCTCGTAGACCTGGCGCTTGGAGACAGCCATCGAAGCCGGCGACACGGCGGTGGCCAAGGTCCGGGCGTACTCGCCCACGGTCCGGCTCAGCTGGTCACCGGGGACCACCGCGTTGACCAGGCCCAGGTCGAGCGCCTCCTCGGCGCTGAATGTCCGGCTGGACAGGACCAGGTCCAGGGCGCGGGGTAGGCCGATGAGCTTGGGTAGGAGCCAGGCGAGACCGAAGGCGCACGGGAGACCCAGGCGGCCGTGCGCGGTGGTGAGCTTGGCCCCAGCGGCGGCGAACCGGAGATCGCAGTAGCACGCCAGGGCGAAGCCGATGCCGGCCGCCGGTCCGTTGATGGCGGCGATGATGGGCTTTCCCACCCCGAAGTGGTAGGCGAGCTCAGCGTCGAACTCCGGTCGGACGCCGTAGCCGGGCCGGTCGAGGTGGTCACCGTCCCAGGAGCGGTACGCGCCCCGTTCGACGTGGCCGGCCAGGTCCTCGGATTCCGCGCCGGCGCAGAAGCCACGGCCGGACCCCGTCACCACGATGACCCGTACGCCGGGGTCTTCGGCGGCAGCCAGCAGGCACGACCGGTACTCGGCGTTCATCTGCGCCGTCCAGGCGTTGAGCCGCTCGGGACGGTGGAGCGTAATGGTGGCCACCCGGTCGTCGACGTCGTAGCGCGTGACCTCGAGGTCCGACGGTCGGCCCATCAGCGCAGCCGCGCCGGATCCAGCCCCGGAGCCATGATGCCGAGCTCGCCTGGTGCCCGGATCGACCTCAGTAGCGGTAGGTATCCGGCTTGTACGGACCGTCCACGTCGACACCGATGTATTCGGCCTGCTCCTTGGTGAGGGTGGTCAGTCGTACGCCCAGGGCGTCGAGGTGGAGTCGGGCCACCTTCTCGTCGAGGTGCTTGGGGAGCACGTACACCTTGTTCTCGTACTGGTCGGCGTTGTTGAACAGCTCCATCTGGGCCATGGTCTGGTTGGTGAAGGAGTTGGACATCACGAAGCTGGGGTGACCGGTGGCATTGCCCAGGTTGAGCAGCCGACCCTCGGACAGCACGATGACCGCGTGGCCGTCGGGGAAGACCCACTTGTCCACCTGGGGCTTGATGTTCACGCGGGTCACCCCGTCGATCTTCATCAGTCCGGCCATGTCGATTTCGTTGTCGAAGTGACCGATGTTCCCCACGATGGCCTGGTGCTTCATCTTCTCCATGTCGGCGGCGGTGATGACATCCTTGTTGCCGGTCGTCGTCACGAAGATGTCGGCGGTGTCCACGACGTCTTCGAGCGTGGCCACCTGGTAGCCCTCCATGGCCGCCTGCAGGGCGCAGATGGGATCCACCTCGGTCACCACCACCCGGGCCCCCTGGCCCCGCAGCGACTCGGCACAGCCCTTGCCCACGTCGCCGTAACCGCAGACCACAGCCACCTTGCCGCCGATGAGCACGTCGGTGGCCCGGTTGATCCCGTCGATGAGCGAGTGCCGACAGCCGTACTTGTTGTCGAACTTCGACTTGGTGACCGCATCGTTCACGTTGATGGCGGCGAACAAGAGCTCACCGGCCTGCTCCATCTCATTCAGTCGGTGCACCCCGGTGGTCGTCTCCTCGGAGACTCCCTTGATCCCGTTGGCGATGGCCGTCCACCGGTTGGGGTCCTCGGTGAGGCTCCGGGTCAGCACCTGGAGGACCACCCCGAACTCCTCGGAGTCGGCCGTGGACGGATCGGGCACTGTGCCGAGCTTCTCGTACTCGACCCCCTTGTGCACGAGCAAGGTGGCATCGCCGCCGTCGTCGAGGATCATGGTCGGACCCTGCTCGGGCCACAGCAGGGCTTGCTCGGTGCACCACCAGTACTCCTCCAGGCTTTCGCCCTTCCAGGCGAAGACCGGAACGCCTGACGGCTTGTCCACGGTGCCGTTCGGGCCCACGGCCACGGCGGCGGCGGCATGGTCCTGGGTCGAGAAGATGTTGCAGCTCGCCCAGCGAACCTCGGCGCCGAGGGCAGTCAGCGTCTCGATCAGCACTGCGGTCTGGATGGTCATATGGAGTGATCCGGTGATCCGGGCGCCGGCTAGGGGCTTCTCTGACCCGTGCTCGGCCCGCATGGCCATCAGCCCGGGCATCTCGTGCTCGGCCAACTCGATCTCCTTGCGGCCGAACTCGGCGAGGGAGAGGTCGGCCACTTTGAAGTCGGAGGTCTGGGTGGGCGTCATGGTGGCTCCTTGGCTGTGGCCTGCCCGCTCGGGCGGCCGGGTGGCTGGCACGGAACGTCGTTCCCGCGCCGGCCGGATCCGGGGCCGACTGCACACCATCGAGTGGTGGCCGTGCCCCAGCGCCGACCTGGGCATCGTAGCCGAACAGGTCGCCAGGACCCCAGTGAGACGCTGAGGGCAGGCCTGGTGGCCGGCGCCTCGATGCGCGTCCCGGGGGCCGGTGCGACCCATTACGACCGGGCGGAGAGACACCCATGGGCCTTGGGGCCTACCCCGGCCGGACCGGTACCATCAGATGGTGGATCGATCATGACCCGATTCCCGGCCGATGACGTCAGCACGGACGAGGGTCAGGCCCCCGTCGAGATGTGGGCCAGTCGGGAGGCAGTCGTGGGCGACACCCGAGTTCGCCGTGCCCTGCCGACACGGGGTCACCGAACCGTCGGGGCCTGGTGCTTCGCCGACCACATGGGCCCACTCGCTCCCGAGGCCACGCCGACGGGTATCGGACCGCATCCCCACACCGGTCTGCACACGGTGACCTGGCTGGCTGAAGGGGAGTTGCTCCACCGGGACTCGATGGGCTCAGAGCAGACCATCCGTCCCGGACAGCTCAACTTGATGACGGCAGGCCACGGGGTGAGCCACGCCGAAGAGCCGACCGGGCGCAACGTAGCTGGCCTGCACGGCATCCAACTTTGGGTGGCGCAACCCGGGATGACTCGATTGGGACCGCCGGCCTTCGAGCACCACCGGTCACTCCCCGAGGTGGAGGTGGGGACGTCCACGGCCACCGTGCTCATTGGCGCGTTGGCGGGGACAGAGTCACCGGCACGGCGGGACACCGATCTCGTCGGGGTGGACATCCAGCTCCGTCGGGGTCGAGCCGAGATTCCCGTGTCGTCATCGTTCGAACACGCCGTGGTGGTGTTAGCGGGGGTCGTCGCTGTCGACGGTCGGGAGGTGACAACGGGACAGGGGGCCTATGCCGGTACTGGTCGCCATCAACTCGACTTGACCTCCGAGGACGGGGCTCGGCTCCTCGTGCTCGGCGGTGTGCCCTTCGAGTCTCCGGTCGTCATGTGGTGGAACTTCGTCGGTCGGTCCCGTGAGGAGGTGGCCGACGCCGGCTCCCAGTGGAACGCCGGTGACGACCGGTTCGGCGACACCGGGTCGCCAATGGAACGCATTCCGGCGCCACGTCCACCGTGGGCGGAGGGCCGGCGGGGCTGATGCGCTGGCGGTGGCTGGCCCCTGCCGAGCCCGGTCCGAGGCCGTGGAGGCAGTAGTTGACCAATTTTGTCGGGTTTGACAGGATTGACAACGGAGAACGCAGACCCGTGCTGGCGAACGACGCCGAGGGACCGTTCCGAGGAGACGCCTGCCATGTCCGAATGGGGATTCGAAACCCGCCAGATCCACGCCGGTGCCGTTCCGGACCCGACCACCGGGGCCCGCGCCGTGCCGATCTACCAGACCACCAGCTACACCTTCCGGGATACCGCCCACGCCGCGGCGCTCTTCGGGCTCGAGGAGCTCGGCAACATCTACACCCGGATCATGAACCCGACTCAGGCCGTCTTCGAGGAGCGGGTAGCGGCACTCGAAGGTGGGGTGGCCGCACTGGCGGTGGCCAGCGGGCAGGCCGCTGAGACCATCGCTTTGCTCAACCTGGCCGAGAACGGAGGCCACGTGGTCTCTTCGGCGTCGCTCTACGGGGGGACCTACAACCTCCTCCACTACACGCTGCCCAAGTTCGGGATCGAGGTGACCTTCATCGAGGACCCCGACGACTTCGACGCCTGGCGGGCCGCCATCCGGCCCAACACGAAGGCCTTCTATGCCGAGACCCTCGGCAATCCGAAGGGTGACGTTCTCGACTTCGCACAGGTGTCGGCCATCGCCCACGAGCACAAGATCCCACTCGTGGTGGACAACACCGTGGCGTCGCCGTACCTCTGCCAGCCCCTGCGACACGGCGCCGACATCGTCGTCCACTCGGCCACCAAGTTCATTGGCGGCCACGGCACCTCCATCGGGGGCATCATCGTCGACGGCGGCACCTTCGACTACGAGGGCAGTGGCCGGTTCCCCGGCTTCACCGAGCCCGATCCGAGCTACCACGGCCTGGTCTTCGGCCAGCTGCCCGAGAGTCTGTTCCCGGCGCGCTTCGTGCTCAAGGCCCGTCTGCAGTATCTGCGTGACATCGGAGCCTCCATCGCCCCCCTCAACTCGTTCCTCTTCCTCCAGGGCCTGGAAACACTCAGCCTCCGCATGGAGCGTCACGTGCAGAACGCCACCGCGGTGGCCGAATGGTTGGAGGCAAGGGAGGATGTTCCCTGGGTCGCCTACCCGGGTCTGGCCTCGAGTCCCTGGCACGAGCGCCAACAGCGGTACCTTCCCAACGGCGGCGGGGCCATCCTGGCCTTCGGCATTGCCGGCGGTGCCGCGGCTGGCAGGACCTTCATCGAGGGCCTCGAACTCTTCAGCCACCTGGCCAACGTCGGCGATGTGCGCAGCCTGGCCATCCATCCCGCCTCTACCACCCACTCGCAGCTGACCGAGGCCGAACAGGTGAGCACCGGGGTCACTCCTGAGCTCGTTCGCCTATGCGTCGGGCTGGAGTCGATCGAGGACATCATCGCCGATCTCGAAGCCGGGTTCCGTTCGATCAAAGGGGCGTGACCCCGCGCCCGTATCCGGGGGTGTGGACAGCGGGTGACGAGCCAGGAGGGCGTCGGTTCGCCGTGGTGTTCGGCGGCGACTCGCCCGGGCTCGATCTCGAGGGCGGTGGGCATCTACCGACGGTCACCGTGGCCTACGAGACGTGGGGCACCCTCGATGCCGACCGAACCAACGCCGTCCTGGTCCTGCATGCCCTGACCGGCGACTCCCACGCCACTGGGCCCTCGGGGCCCGGCCACCCCACAGCGGGTTGGTGGGAGGAATTGATCGGTCCCGGTCTTCCCCTCGACACGAATCGGTACTTCGTCGTGTGCCCCAACGTGCTGGGCGGATGCCAGGGCACGACGGGACCGGCGTCGGCGGCGCCGAACGGGGTGGCCTGGGGATCTCGGTTCCCCCTCGTGACCATCCGAGACCAGGTGACCGTGGAGGCTGCTCTCACCGATCATCTGGGCATCGACCAATGGGCCGGGGTGGTCGGAGGTTCGATGGGCGGGATGCGCGTCCTCGAATGGTGCGTGGGCCACCCTGATCGGGTCCGTCGGGCCGTGGTGCTGGCCGTCGGCGCCATGGCTACTGCGGGGCAGATCGCGCTTTGCTCGTTGCAGATCCGGGCCATCGCCTCGGACCCGGCCTACAGCGGAGGCGACTACTACAGCACCGGGGCCCGCCCCAGTGCGGGTCTGGCGCTGGCCCGCGGGATCGGCCAGTACACCTACCGCACCGACCTCGAGTTCGAGAGCCGGTTCGGACGTACCGCTCACCAAGAGGAGGACCCTCGAAAGGGGGGACGGTTCGCCGTCGAGTCCTATCTCGAATACCACGGGGACAAACTCACCCGCCGCTTCGATCCGAACTCGTACATCGTCCTCAGCGAGGCCATGAACCACCACGACGTAGGGCGGGACCGCAACGGCGTTTCCCGGGCGCTCGCCCGGGTGCGGGCCGAGGTGGCGGTGGCCGGAATCGACTCCGACCGTCTCTACCCGCTCGGTCTCCAGTACCAACTGGCCCGATTGATCCCCGGAAGCCACCCCGTGACCGTGGTCGAGTCGTCCTCGGGCCACGACGGCTTCCTCCTCGAGACCGGACAGGTCGGGAGCGTCGTGGCCTCGGTACTGGCCTGACCCCAGCCCAGGCAGAACCGTCCGGATCCTGCCGTGCCCGTGGGGCACGGGCGGCTCCCGACGCCGGATCCGGGACTTCCGGACCATCGGCGAGTCCCTACCCGGTGGTTGACGCGCGCCCGCAAGGATGTAAGGTCCATTGTGATGTAAGTATGTAATCATCTAGGAGGCAGATAATGGAACAGGTAGAAGGTCGGCGCAGGAGCAGAGGTCGGTCGGGGCGCCCGATGGGAGGTGCGGTCGAGGAGAAGCCGTCAGTCGACGCCCTGCCCGGTTGGTTGGCCGGTCGGCTTCCCGATGCCTGGTTTGAAGAGGCACCGTCGGTGACCGTGGATCGAGACGAAATCCTGATCGTGGGATCGGTCTCGCCTCCAGAGATTCCTGAAGGTGCCGATGACGTGACCAGAGCGGCCGCCGAGGCCGGCCGGATCTCACGGTTCCGCGAGGAGACCCGAGAAGAGCGCATGGCGGTGGCGCGACACGCCGAGCATCTGTTCGGGCGGAACATCGCCTGGGGGGCGACGGCCGGGAGCACGACCCAGGTGTTCACCAACGCATCGGTCCCGGTGATGACCCGTCTGCGTCAACCCGAGCGGATCGTGCTGGACACCCTCGTCGACAGTGGCGTGGCCCGCAGTCGCTCCGACGCCCTTTTGTGGTGCGTGAAACTGGTGGCCACGAATGCGGACGCGTGGCTTGCCGACCTTCGGTCAGCGATGGAGTCGGTCGAGACGGTGCGCCAGCAGGGCCCGACGGTCGCCTGAGCCGGGCTGAAGGCACCCAGCAGTTGTGGGTCAGCCCTCGAGCATCTCCCGCCGCCGTGCCATACTCGGCCGATGTCCGAGGTGGGGGAGTGAGCGAGATGCCGGTAGCCAGGAACGCTGACACCGAGCTCTACTACGAGGTGACCGGGTCAGGGCCACGACTCGTCTTTGTCAACGGCTCGGGGTCGACCGTCGAGAGTGCACAGTTGTTGACCGGGGTCCTCGCCTCGAAATACGAACTTCTGGCCTTCGACTATCGCGGCCTGGGGCGGAGCGGGACGATTAACGCCAGCTACTCCATGGCTGACTGCGCCGCCGACGCCACCTCGGTGATGGACGCCGCCGGCTGGCTGACCGCTCCGGTCGTCGGCATCAGTTTCGGGGGAATGGTGGCGCTGGAGCTGGCCGTCACCCACCCCGAGCGCATCGAGCGATTGGCTCTGCTCTGCACCTCGGCGGGCGGAGCGGGCGGCTCGTCCTATCCGCTGCACGAGTTGGAGGGCTTGGAACCCGAGGACCGCCTGGTCCGGCGTCGTCAACTTATGGACTCACGGTTCGACGACGAGTGGCTCGGATCACACCCGGCGGACCGAGCCTTGGTCGCCGCCATGGAGGCACGCACCGAAGCACCGGACCCCGCACAAGCGGTCGGCATCCATGAACAGCTTCAGGCGAGGAAGGACCACGACACCTGGGCCCGCCTCGACGCCATCACCTGTCCGACGTTCATCGGGTGCGGTGCCTTCGACGGGATCGCCCCTCAAGCGAACAGCCTGGCTATGGCCGGGCGGATCGCCGCTAGCGAGGTGCACGTCTACGAGGGAGGCCACGCCTTTCTGGCCCAGGACCCCAAGGCCTTCGAGGACCTGTTCAGGTTCCTCGAACCTGCCGTCGGCTAACTGGCGGCGGTCAACGCCGGGGTCTCGGGCACAGCCGGGGGAGCAGCCACCCAGCGCAGGGCGGTGGCAAACGCCCGAGCCGCCGGTCGCACGGCCAGCCTGTCGCTGGCCGGAAGCTGGCCCAGGCGTAGTTGGCGGCGGGCCCATGTCGGGAGCACGCCCTGGGCCGCGGCCACGAGCAGCCCGTACGTGGTTATCTCATGGGGCCACCGACCCACGCCGCGGAGCACGAAGTTCCGGGCTTCGCGTGCTTGGCGGGTCAACCGCAACTCCGGGCGCACGGCATCGAAGTAGGCATCGAGCTCGGCCACACTCCGGGGGACCCAGGCCGCGCCCAAGGCGATAGCCACACGAGCCATCTCGTCCACGTAGCGGTCCTGTTCGTCGGCGGTGATCTTCCAGGGTCCGTAGGCCACCGCTGCGTTCAAGAAGCTCCGGACCTCAGCTGCGTGGACCCAAGTGATCAAGGCCGGGTCGCTCGCCGCATAGGGGCGTCCGTCGGGGGCCGTACCGACCACAAACCCGTGCACGGCCCGGACGCGTGCGATGGCCTCTTCGGCCTCCTGGCGTGAGCAGAACGTCGTGGTCCCGAGGAAGCTGGCTGTGCGTTCGAGCCGCCCCAAAGGATCCTCGCGATAGTTGGAGAACTCAGCCACTCCGGCCATGGCCAGAGGGTGCAGCATCTGGAACAAGAGGGCCGCTACTCCGCCGATCAGCATGGCCGGAAGGTCGGAGTGAATCTGACGAGTAATGGAGTCGGGCGCGAAGTACGCCTGCTGCGGGTCGTCACAGGGGATGCGAGGTCCACCCCTGATGCCGAGGGACCGACGCACCCGATGCTGGACGTGGCCCCGCACACGACGGATCGAGTCCGCGGTGACCAACTCGCCCATGGCCCGGGCATCGCCGATTGGGGGTATCCGGTACATCGCCCGGGACCCTACCGGTACTTCGGTCGGTGACCGAGCGCGGGCGCCACGAGATCCACCTGGGCCGGTACCCGTGGGCAGCAGCCACCGTGAGCAGTGGCAGCCGGACGCTACCGACCTTTGGCCCTGGATCTCTGGGCCCACGACCGCCCACCGTGGTGTCCACCGAAGACGCAGGGCTGATGCTGGATACAATCCGGGGCGCGGCCGGAGGATGGAGTCCGGCCGACAAAGGGGGCACGCCGGTGAGAGCTCATCGGGAGGTAGGGGAGGATGCGGTAGGAGCGAAACGGCCCCAGCCCGGCCAACCTCTGCCGCGCCGTCGACCCGGGCGGATGCGCGCCGTTACCGTCGCCCTGCTCTTGGCTGTGGCCTGGACCCTCGTGCCGCTGGCCGGCCCGGCAGTAGCTATCGCTTCTGCGACTCAGGCCACCCCGCCATTTCCAGCCACCGGGTTCTTCTCAATGGGTCGCGTGAACGGTCGCTCCTTTTTCGTGACCCCTCAGGGGGAGCCCTTCTACTCGACGGGCATCGACCACGTCTCGTCGGATCCCGACACTGACCAGTCGACGGGCCAGTGTCCCTACTGCGAGACCATCCAGAGCCAGTACCCGAGTACGACAGCCTGGGCGACTGCCACGGTGGCTCAACTTCGGTCATGGGGTTTCAACAGCCTGGGGCCCTTCACCGATGACAGCACATTCGCATCCCAGATGCCCTACAGCGTCCAGTTGGGCATGGCCAGCGGCAATGACTGGTTTGCCCCGTCGTTTGCCGCCCACGCCGACCAAGTGGCCGCAACCCAGGTGGCGCCCTTGGCCAGCGACCCCAATCTCATCGGGTGGTACACCGACAGCGAGTTGCAATGGGGACCGGATATCGACGCCGATCAACCCCTGCTCGATAACTATCTCGCGCTGCCGGCAGGGTCCCCGGGACTGGCCGTGGCCCAGCAGTACATCGGCAATCCGAACGGGTTCGTCTACGCCTTGGCCACCCGGTACTTCCAGGTGACCACCGCGGCAGTCCGCATGTACGACCCGAACCACCTCATACTCGGGGTGAAGGCCGAGGGTCAGTACATCCAACCCGAGTTGCTCGAGGCGGCCAGTCATTACGTCAACGCGTTCAGTATCGACGACTACCAACTGCAACCGGGATTCGCCCAAGGAATCGACGACCTCTGGCCCCAGTACCTTCCGGTCACCCCGACGTTTGCCAACTTCGAGCAGTACCTGGGTACTACCCCCATCATGGTTGCCGAGTACTCGTTCATCGCCAACACACCGCAGACTCCGGACACCGTCCCCGGCGTCCTCGCCGTCTATCCGGACCAGGCGTCCCGTGCGGCGGCATATACCGATTACATCGCTCCCCTCTACGAAGACGCACCCTGGGTCGTCGGTGACGAGTGGTTCGAATATGTCGACGAACCTCAGGGCGGCCGGTTCGACGGGGAGAACAACAACTTCGGAGTGGTGAACGTCGAGAACCAGCCCTATCAGGACCTGGCTACCCAGCTGGCCGTCATGCACTCGATCGCCCCTGACCGCGCCTATCAGACCGGTCCGACGTGTGACTCGTGGTCCGACGGATCGTCTGGGGTGACATGTACGGCAACGATGCCTCAGGCCAGCTATCCGCTGAGCATCTACTCCGCCTCGCTTCCCGCCGCCATACAAGGTACGCCGTATGCCAGCTACGTGGTCACCATAGGTGGGTCGCCCGGGTACACCTTCTCCGTGGCATCGGGTCAATCGCTCCCCGCCGGTCTCCAACTAGACCGTTCCTCCGGGTTGATGTCGGGAAACCCGTCCATCTCGGGGACGTTCTCGTTTACCATCGATGTCTCTGATTCGACCACTCCTACGCCTCAGACGGTCGCCCAGCATGTGTCACTGGCGATAGCGCCCGAGCCCTTTGCCATCACCACGCAGCCCCAGAATCAGACCGTTACCGTCGGACAGACTGCCACCTTCTCGGCGGCCGCCTCCGGCACGCCCACGCCCACCGTGCAGTGGCAGGTGTCCCTGGACGGCGGCACTACCTGGATCTCGGTGCCGGGGCTGACGACCCCGTCGTTCACCAGCGCACCGAACAACGGAATCGGGAACGGTTGGAAGGTGCGCGCCGTGTTCACCAACTCGGCCGGCTCGGTTACGTCCGCTCCCGCCACCCTCATCGTGGTCCAACCGACGGCTCCGGCCATCACCACGCAGCCCCAGAATCAGACCGTTACCGTCGGACAGACTGCCACCTTCTCGGCGGCCGCCTCCGGCACGCCCACGCCCACCGTGCAGTGGCAGGTGTCCCTGGACGGCGGCACTACCTGGATCTCGGTGCCGGGGCTGACGACCCCGTCGTTCACCAGCGCACCGAACAACGGAATCGGGAACGGTTGGAAGGTGCGCGCCGTGTTCACCAACTCGGCCGGCTCGGTTACGTCCGCTCCCGCCACCCTCATCGTGGTCCAACCGACGGCTCCGGCCATCACCACGCAGCCCCAGAATCAGACCGTTACCGTCGGACAGACTGCCACCTTCTCGGCGGCCGCCTCCGGCACGCCCACGCCCACCGTGCAGTGGCAGGTGTCCCTGGACGGCGGCACTACCTGGATCTCGGTGCCGGGGCTGACGACCCCGTCGTTCACCAGCGCACCGAACAACGGAATCGGGAACGGTTGGAAGGTGCGCGCCGTGTTCACCAACTCGGCCGGCTCGGTTACGTCCGCTCCCGCCACCCTCATCGTGGTCCCGTCCGCCTGACTAACGCGACGACGCCAAGAGGTGGACATCGAGATTTGCGAGGTGACCGGGCTAGGCCGTAGCTCGCGCGGAGACCTCGCTCAAGCCCGGGTGCTTCAGGCGTCTGCTTGAACCCCGAGTAGCTCGCCGATCACGGCATCGGCATTCGCTTCGTCGGAGGCCCGGAGGGCGGCCAACTCATCAAAGCTCAGCTGCCGGGGAGGGGAGTGCGTCGGTTCCTTTGCCTTGATCACCCGTTCAGGCGGCATACGCCGATCGATACCCGGTTGCCCACCCGACCAAACCGCAATGTGGACTGGATGTTGAGGTGCGAGAAGCGGGACCGGGATGTGCCCTTAACGCCACGATGTGCACGAGGGGATACCCAATCCCTTGGTCCCGAAATGGACCAAGGGATTGGGGGTCGTCCGTACGACGACATTGTCTTCGATTCTCGAGGACCCCACATCCACAACGAGAATCGTGTGGTTTCGGTGGGGACTTGGTGTTGCCTATCACTACGGCTCTGCGCGAAGGCTCGGCTACTTCGGTCGTTCGACCGTCATATGCACCCATGACCCAGTCACTTGCTGGCCTGAGTCAGAGAGCAGTGACCGACCAGGGAGTAAGCGAACTCCTCCTTTGGTGTTCACTCCTCACGAGATGTTCAGAACGTGTTGACTCCCAAGGCGATGTCGAAGCCGGCGCCGCTGCGTGCCACGCCCACTAGGAGAATGCCGGCCCATTCGAGTACGTAAGTCATGTCGAGCCCTCCTGTGTCGAGGGGCCGCATGTCCATACTCTCCAGAAACGCAGCGACAGTTGCTTTTGCCTCGGCACCGTCGCTGGCGAAGAACGCATCCACGGGTTCGCCTTTGGCAAGAACACCCTGAAGGATCGTATTGAACGCCTTCACGACGTGTGTTCCCTCGGGGGCAGCGGCGGCGATTCGCTGAGACATCGAGTTGCCCGCGGTAGTCACGAGTCCGGTGGCGTCGTCGTTGAACGGGTTGGTGATGTCGACGAGGATCTTTCCTGCCAGCGCATCGCCGTAGTGCGCGACCACCTCCACTGCGCCGGCGTACAGGACCGCGATGATGACGATGTCACCCGCCGGCCTTGCCCCGTACGTGCCGACGGTGGCTCCGCTCCCGATCTGTTCGGCAAGCGCCTGGGCCTTGGCGGTGTTGCGGCTCATGATCTCGATGCTGTGGCCATGTTTTGCCGCCCGGACGGCAATCGTGGTGGCCATGTTGCCCGAGCCGATGACGCTGATGGTGGACATGACGCGTGCTCCTTTGTGGTGTTTGGACTGGTTGGTCGTGAGGGTCCTGGTGGCGTGATGGCCCGGCGTGTCAATGGTTCGCCCACGTCGGCGGTGTGCTCAAATCACTGTGGCGCCGCCGTCGGCAACCAGTTCCATGCCGTTGACATAGCTCGAGTCGTCCGAGGCGAGGAACAACGCGACTGAAGCGATCTCCTCCGGGCGGCCCATCTCTCGCCGCGGGATCACGGACTCGAACTGGGCTTTCATCTCCTCATCCATCACCTCTTCCATCAGTGGTGTGGCAACCTGGCCGGGAGTCAGCACGTTCACCCGGATCTTCCTGTCCCTGAGCTCGGAAACCCACACTCGTGCGTAGGCGGGCAGCACGGCTTTACTCGCTGCATAAACACTCCAGTCTGGATAACCCCTTAGCGAAGCGTTCGACCCGGTCATGAAGATCGAGCCTCCGTCGTTGAACAGCGGCAGCGCCTTTTGGACCGTGAACAGCGTGCCGCGCGCGTTCACCGAGAACGCGGCATCGAACTGCTCCTCGGTGATCTCGCCGAGCATGCCCTGCTCGCCCGTCCCGGCACTTGCCCACAAGACGTCGACCGTGCCCTTCTCCTGCCTGACCGTCTCGAACAGTCGGTCCAGATCGTTGAGGTCGGCCGAATCGGCCTGCACGCCGGTCACGTTCCGGCCGATCAGCTCGACGGCTTCGTCGAGTACGTCCTTCCGTCGGCCCGAAATGAAGACATGAGCTCCTTCGTCTACGAACAACTTGGCACCAGCCAACGCCATACCGCTTGTCCCGCCGGTGATCACTGCCACCTTGCCGTCGAGCTTTCCCATGAGCACTCCGTTCACCACTGTCGATGTTATGTACACCGATCTGATTGGTTAAGGTACCACGGGAAGGAGGTTATGTACACTGATTGGTACTCACCTACGCTACGCTGGGCCTATGACGGAGTTGGAGAAAGGGCCACGAGGGCTGCGCCGTGGCAGGGGGGCACGAGAGCGCATCATGAGCGCTTCCCAACAGCTGTTTCGTGATCAGGGCATCAACCGCACCGGCATCGACCAGATCTGCGCGGTGGCCGAGGTGTCCAAGCGCACGCTTTACCAGCACTTCACCGGCAAGGACGAGCTGATCGCCGAATGCCTACGCCGATTCGACCCCGACATCCTTCCCGATGTGTTCGACCGCACCGACATCGCCCCCCGCGAACGACTTCTCGCCGCCTTCGACGTCAACGCTCCTCTGTGCCCGTTCATCGCCGCGGCTGTCGAAATCCCCGACCCGGGCCACCCCGCACGTGTGGAGGCCCGCGACTACAAGAAGGCCTTTGCCGCACGGCTCACTGATACGGCCCGCGAGGCTGGCGCCACCAACCCCGAACAGCTCGGTGAACAACTGGCGTTGCTGCTGGATGGTGCCTCGGCCCGCAGCCGAGTCCTCAACACCGAGACCCTCGCGACCGCCGCCGCCGTCGCCGCCGTCCTCGTCGACGAAGCTATCCCCGCGCCAGTACAAGCGCCAGGCGCCGACGAAAACCTCTGAGCCACAACCGGGCGGCGCCGGATGCGGCAACAGGTCCAGCCGAAGTTTACGGCCGGCGGGTCGGTGATCTCGACGGTGATCGCGATGCCCTGCCCTGTCCGTCCCCGAACCCACCACGACGGGCACGCCCCGACGAATGGTATTGCGCAGATGACGTGCTGTTGGCCGAGCTGGTGCGCCACGATCAGGCCGTGGCGTCCTTGCCGACCCTGGCCGGGCCCACCCCGACGGCGTCACGGGTCGACGAGAACTCTTTTGACCTGCGATTTCGAGTGGAGGCGATGGGACTCGAACCCACGAACCTCTTGACTGCCAGTCAAGCGCTCTACCAGCTGAGCTACGCCCCCGAGGGTTGAGTCAGGTTAGCAGCAGGCGGACGGGCACCTGGATCCGATCAGCCGGGTGGTGCGGACGGCTCTCGAGCGTGTCCGCTACCGTTTGGGCTTCTGGCCGAGCAGCCTGAGGAAGTACGAACCTGCCCGCCCGGGCTTCCCGGCATGGTGGCCTGCTGAGCTGTGGCCAGATCGCCCGAACGAACCGCCGCTGAAGCCTTCCGCCCGATTCGGCTCCTCGTACTTCGGCACTTTTTTCATCCGGTGCCTCTGCTTGCGGGGCTTACTTCCTTCGGATCCCATCGGGCCATCATGGTCCACGAACGGGTGAGCAGTGAGCTCCCGGTCCACACCATCGGCGACCCGCCTATGGACTGGACCGAAATGCGTCCCCTCAGGTGGCTGGGTATCTCATCAACTCAAGCCGCTGGTGAAGCAGCGTGCACCAGGTGGCTTGGACCTCGTCTCCGATCTCGTCATAGTGCCGGGCGACTGACTCGACGCTACGGAGCGCCTCCACGAACGGTTCGCTTCGTCCCGTCGGGGTGATAACCACCATGCCGTCGTATCGGGCGAGAATGCTCTCGGCCGCCTGAGCAACAACATTGAGGGCGTCGGTGGTGGCACCAACAGCACTGAGTTGGGCACATTCGAAAGCCAGGTGGCGGTCCTCTGCTATGCCAGTCGCATAGGTGGCAGGGGCCGGACTCCTCGTGACCGAACTCAATCTCATTTCGCCGAACACGGCGTCACCTCGTCTCACGCCCCTCGCGAGCACTACGTGTGTTATCGACCGGCCGAGACACAGCCTTGAGCCTGGTCGGCACGGTGCGATAGCGGCTGATCGCTGGGCCACCTCTGAAGGTGACGAGTGGCTACTGAGGAACGCATCTCTGAGTAGGGCCTACGCCTCATCCAAACGAAACCGTCGGCAGCGAGCTGGGGGTTCGATCCCCATTAGGCTTCGCCTGATGACGCGGCGAACAAAGAAGGTGGTCGACCTCCGGGCCACACTGCTTTCGGGAGTGCCCGAACACGCCAAAGATCTCTTCGCCATCTTGGAGATGAGGTCACTCACTCCCGAGTACTTTCAGCGATTCAGCGCCTCGAGTCACAGCATCGGATTCGGCGAGGCGCCCTCGTGGATGTTCGCCCTGCTCCATGACACGGCTGGTTCCACCGGCTCGGCTGTGGAAGACCCTGGAGTGCTCTTGCCCGTTCTCCTGGTGGCGTCTGATCACGGTGCCGCGGTTCTGAACGAGGAGTCTGCCGAGGTACTTTGGCGCACCTCGTGGGATCGCACCTGTCGAATCGATCTCCAGGCGTTCGACTCGGGCGAGTACCAGGTGCTGGCCCTCTCATACTTCATCGGTCTCGAGTCTGTGTCGGTTCGATTCCCCGATGCATCGTCAGATCCGCTTCGATCTGAGGAGATCGGGATTCTGTACTTCTACACTCACGCCAATCCCTCCGGGTTCGAAGCGATCGACCGGTACTGGAAAGCGGAGCACATCTCCCAGGAGCGACACCAGCTGCCTGATCTCCTGACGTAACCGCGCCCGGGGCCGGGCTGCGGCCTGCCGATACATCCGCACCCCGGCTCACTACGATCTTGGCCAGGGGCAGGAAGAGCGGTTGATAAGCCGTCGGACCGGAATCATGCGGTCAACGGTGGAACCGCCAGCCGGCCGACGAAGCGCCGCCGTGGGCGGACCGCGACCGCACAGAAGGGGCACCTCGAAGTGAGCGACCTAGTCAGGCATGAGACCCACCTACCCGACCCTCTTTCCGAACCACCAGGCCAGGCCCTCGAGTCCCGCCCGGAGGCCTCGCTCGTGACGGCCGAGGTGACCCGATCGGCCCACGATGGCTTGGAGCGACAGGGCAGGCTGCCTGGACGGCTGGCCATCGCCGTGATCGCCGCCTCGCTGGTCGCCGCGGTGGCGGTGGGAGCCGCCGCGTTCAGTGGAGGCTCGTCCGCCTCAGGCGCGTCCTCCGCTGCGACGTCGAACGCCGTCCCCGGACCGGGTGGGGCACGGGGAAGCTTGGCTGCCTCGGCTTCGCACTCGGCTTCGGCTTCGAGCGTGGCCTTCAGCGTGTCGGCCACCGCCACGACGCCGTCGACGACCTCCACCGTCGTCACGGGCACCGGCGCGGTCGATCTTGCCAAAGGCGTGGGGCAGATCACCGCCTCCGTTCCCGCGCTCGCCTCGTTGACCGGAGTTACCGGATCGCAAGGCTCGCTCGAAATCGTCTCGGACGGCACGAACCTGTACGTGAATGCTCCGGCGCTGTCCCCACTAACCGGAGGAAAGAGCTGGATCGAGACATCGGCCTCTAGCCTGTCGTCGCTGATGGGGTCCACCAGCGACTCGCTTCCTCTGTCGACCTTGACCGATCCGTCGGGCCTGCTGGGCATGCTTGGATCCTTGGGTAGTCCGGTCACCACGGTCGGGCCGGTGCAGCTGCACGGTGAATCGACCACCGAATACCGCACCACACTCTCAGTCGCCGACATCGTGTCGAACGAGGCCCAGGGTGCCGCCGGGTCGGGCGGTTCCGGGGACCTCGGCAAGGCCCTCCAACAGCTGGGGGTACCCGAAGTGCCGGTGACGGTGTGGGTGGGCTCGGACGGCTTGATCCGCCAACTCTCGGTGGATGTCGCCTTGAGTCACGCCTCTCTCACCGGTGTGCTCGGAACCCTCGCCTCGGGCTCGGGCAGTACCGGCAGCGGGGCCACACTGAATCTCACCGTGGGGCTGTCCCACTATGGCCAGCCGGTCTCGGTCACCGTGCCACCGGCCTCCGCCGTCACCAATCTCAGCGACCTCGGATCGTCATTGAAGGGAATGGCTTCCAAGCTCGGCGGCACACTGTCCGCCCTCGCCTCGCACGTCTGAAGGACCCCGGGTCCGGAGAAACCGGGCCAGGGGCCACCCACCGGTACGATCGTGACCCATGGCACGGGCCTACGACGTCATCGAGGTGGAGAAGAAGTGGCAACGGCTCTGGGCCGAGGAGGGTACCTACGAGGTCGACGCCAACGATCCCAGGCCACCGTGGTACGTGCTCACCATGTACCCCTATCCGTCCGGTCCCGCCCACATGGGCCACGTGCGGAACTACACCTTCGGTGATCTGTTGGTCCGGCACCGCACCATGCTCGGCTACGCCGTGCTGTCTCCATTCGGATTCGACTCGTTCGGGTTGCCGGCGGAGAACGCCGCCATCAGGACGGGTACCCACCCCCGGATCTTCACCGACGCCAGGATCGACGAGCTAAAGGAGTCGATCACGTCACTCGGCGCGGTCTACGACTGGCGCCGGGAGATCCGGAGCCACGACCCCGAGTACATCAAGTGGAACCAGGTCATCTTCCAGAAACTCCTGGCCGGCGATCTGGCCTACCGGGCCAATGCCCCGGTCAACTGGTGCCCCGGCTGTCAGACCGTGCTCGCCAACGAACAGGTGCTGGCCGACGGCACCTGTGAGCGGTCGGGCGATCTGGTCGAGAAGCGTGACCTCGAACAGTGGTTCTTCCGAATCACTCGTTACGCCGACGAGCTCCTGGCCTGCTTGGACGACCTGGACTGGCCCGAGCGGGTCAAGACCATGCAGCGCAACTGGATCGGTCGGTCCGACGGGGCGGAGTTCGACCTCGTCGTCGAGGGACGGGACGGTACTGATGGCCGCGCTCGCGTGGCCCTGCGCGTATTCACCACCCGACCGGACACCTCGTTCGGGATGACCTACGCGGTGCTGGCGCCCGAGCACCCCATGGTCGACGAGTTGACCACCCCGGAGCATCGCGCCGAGGTCGAGGGACTCCGGACGCGGGCGGCATCGAGCACCGACGTCGAGCGGATGTCCGAGAGCGGGGCCCTGAGCCTGGCCAAACGGGGTGCGTTCACCGGCACGTCGGTGATCAATCCCTTTACCGGAACCGCGGTACCGGTTTACGTGGCCGACTACGTCCTCATGGGTTATGGAACCGGGGCCATCATGGCCGTGCCGGCCGAGGACACCCGGGACTGGGACTTTGCCGAAGCCTACGGACTACCCATCGTGCGCACGGTGCAGCCTCCTCCCGGGTGGGACGATCCCGACGGCCCCGGTGGTGGCGCCTACACCGGCACCGGCGAGAAGATCAACAGCGCCTGGCTGGACGGGATGGACATTCCGACGGCCAAGGCCAGGGCCATCGACTGGCTGGAGGCCGAGGGTATCGGCGAGCGCACCGTCAACTACCGCCTCCGAGACTGGCTGGTGTCCCGCCAGAGGTTTTGGGGCTGCCCTATCCCGATCGTCTACTGCCCCGACCATGGCATCGTCCCGGTTCCGGCCGATCAGCTACCCGTGCTGGCCCCCGACGATGTCGAGTTCCTGCCCACCGGTGAGTCACCCCTCGCCACCAATCTCGAGTTCTTGAACACGACCTGCCCGATCTGCGGTGGCCCGGCCACCCGCGAGACCGACACCATGGACACCTTCGTCGACTCGTCCTGGTACTTCCTGCGCTTCACGGATCCGTGGACTGCGGACCTCCCCTTCGACCCGGAGATCGCCCGCCACTGGATGCCGGTAGATCAGTACATCGGCGGCATCGAGCATGCAATCTTGCACTTGCTCTACGCCCGGTTCTACACCAAAGCACTCGTCGACCTGGGCGTGGCTCCCGAGGGTATGCGCGAGCCCTTCGCCCGTCTGTTCACCCAGGGCATGATCCGGATGGACGGCAAGAAGATGTCCAAGTCCAAGGGCAATCTGGTGGCGCCCTCCGCCTACCTGACCGGCGTGGGCGCCGACGCCCTGCGGCTGTTCCATCTCTTCGTGGCACCGCCGGCCGATGACGTCGACTGGTCGGCACAGACCGACAGCGTGATCGACGGATGCGGGCGCTACCTGGACCGGGTCTGGCGTCTGGCCGTTCCGGCCGAGGACGAGGCGCCCACGCTCCGTGTCGGACCGACCACCGATGCCGACCTGGCGATCCGTCGAGCCACTCACCGATTGATCGACCGGGTGAGTAGGGATTACGAACGCTGGTCGTACAACACCGCCGTGGCTGCTTGCATGGAGTTCGTCAACCTCCTCCAGGCCTATGTTCGCGGGGACGCCCACGCCGAGGTCGTGGACGAGGCGGTGGACACGCTGCTACTTCTGCTGGCGCCGATGACCCCGCACCTCGCCGCCGAGGCGTGGGAGCGCCGTCACGGCGACCACGTCCACGCCCACCCCTGGCCGGTAGCCGACCCGGAGCTCGCCGCTGAGGATCGGACCACGATGGTCGTCCAGATCAACGGGAAGGTCCGCGACCGGATCGAGGTGGCACCGGACATATCGGAAGACGATGCCGAGGCACTGGCGCTGGCCTCGTCGGCGGTGGTCGAGGCCCTGGGCGGAAGTGATCCGCGTCGGGTCATCGTTCGTCCGCCGAAGCTCGTCAACATCGTGGCCTGAACCCCGACGTTACGGCCGGCGGGCGACCGTTGTGGCCCGCCGGAGCGAGCGCGGCCCACCGCCTACTTGAAGCCAGCCAGCACCTCGGCCCACCGTTCCGGCTCCATGTCGTAGGGCGCATAAAAGCTGAACCGATCCACCACGCCGTCGAATCGACGGAGGATCTCGGGGGCGATGTCATCGAGCTCGCCGACCACGGCGAACGTCTGGAGGATCTCGTCGTCGATGAGCTCGGCCATCTCGTCCCACGACCCGCGTTTGGACAGCGTGTTGAGGTCGCCCTGGAGGTCGCCCCAACCGTGAAGTTCCAGTACAGGACGGTACGCGGGGGTCGAACCGTAGAAGGCCAGCTGTGTCTTGACGGCTTTGGCAGCGGCGGCGAACCCGGCCTCGTCGGCTCCGGTCACCACGAAACCCGCGTAGGAGATCTGGACCTCATGGCGAGCCTTGCCACTCTGACTCAGGCCCCGTTCCAACGCGGGCACGGTGATCTCGCGTAGGTAGCGCTCGGTGGTGAACCCATGGGCCAGCACTCCGTCGGCGACCTCGCCGGCAACCTCGGTCATCTTCTCCCCGACGGCGGCGAGGAAGATCGGTGGATTTCCGAAGGGATTGGGTCCCGGGTCGAACATCGGGGTCATCAAGGTGTGGCGGTAGAACTCGCCCCGGAAGGCCAGACGGGTGCCCTCGGACCAGCTGGTCCAGATGGCCCGGATGGCCGTGATGAGCTCCCGCATCCGTGGGGCCGGGTGGGACCAGGGCATGGAGAACCGTTTCTCGATGTGGGGTTTGATCTGCGAGCCGAGTCCGAGCATGAAGCGGCCGCCGGACATGGTCTGGAGATCGTTGGCCACCATGGCCAGATTCATGGGATTGCGGGCGAAGGCCACGGCGATCCCCGTTCCCAGTTTGATCCGCTCGGTGTGCTCGGCCGCCAGCATCAGGGGGAGGAATGGGTCGTGACTGGTCTCGGCCGACCAGATGCCGTCGTAGCCGACCGCCTCGGCCCATCGGGCCGTTTCGACCACGTCCCGGGGGTCGAAGCCGATGCCTCCATCCACGTCCATGAGCCACGCTAACCCGGTCGTCGGAAAGCCTCGGGGAGGGGCCGTTCCCAGGTCGCAGTTGCATCATGGCGGCTGGTGACCCACAATTCCCGGGTGACCGACAAACTCGACACCGGTCGCCCCGTCGCGGCCCGACCGGCCATCGTCCCTCCGAGGGTCCTGCCACCGCTGGATTTGCCGACGGTTCTGGTCTTCCACGACGTGGCTTCACTGGTGGAGTCATTCCGAGCTCTGGATCCGACCCCGCCCCCAGCGTCGGCCCTGCTCGATTCGGGCGCGGCCATCCCCTCGCAGCCTCCTGGTGTCCACCCGGGCCCGAATGGTGCAAGCCAGGCTGGCTACACCGAAGGGTCGAGGACCGGTGTCAACGGCGCACACTCGCCGGGTGCCAACGGGAGTATCCGGGTCAACGGCTCGGGTACTGGCACGGCTGGCGTGGTCGCTCCCGACTACACACGGCCGGTCGCACCGGTCGCACCGGTCGCACCGGTCGCACCGGTGGCGTCGACGGCCTCCCCGGCCCCGGTAGGAACAGGCTGGCCGATCGTGACCGACGAGGAACGCAGCAGCTACGGGGTGCTGCTCGACCGGGCGGCCGAGCGCGGTCTGCTGGACTCCACCGAGTACGAGGTGCGACTGCGACAGTTGGCCGGTGCCACCACCACCGCCGAGATGGTCGCCATCGTGTCAGAGTTGCCGGCGTTCACCCCAGCACCCACGCCGACCGCCCCGCATCAGTCCCGGAGCGCCATTCAGTCGGCCTCCCGCACCGCGACCGGCACCGGTCAGCGGCGGAGGCTCGTGATCTGGGTGCTGATGGGCGTGCTCGTCTTGTTGGCGCTGGTCTCCCTCGTCATCCTGGCGCTCTCCGTCGGTCGCCTATCGCGCAGCCGGAGCTCGGCACCTCAGCAGCCACCGGTTGCCGTGCGACCGGTCAGTGCCCTTCGCCTCTGAGGAACTGCTCCAACTCGGCGGCGATCTCGTCACCGCTGGGAACGTCGACGTCGAGGGCGATGGGCGGAACCTCTTCGGAGTCGAGTGCAGCCTCCAACCTCCGTACCATCTCGAGGTGCTCGGGGTTGGCCCCGATGAGTTCGTCCACCTGTCGGCGCGATGCCTCGGCCGCGTCGCGCAGCGATGAGGCGTCGAGGACGGTCCCGGTCACTGCACAGAGCCCTTCGATCAGGGCGGCGCTGGCTTCGGGGTACGGCATGGCCGAGACGTAGTGGGGAACCCGGGCCCACAGTCCGATGACAGGCACCCCAGCCCGTCCGAGGGCCACCTCGAGGGCCGCCTGTACGCCGGCGGGGACCTCGAGTGTCCCGTGCACGGTGCCTACCCGTCCGGCCAGTTCGACCGACTCAGGCGGAACCGTCGAGGCCAGCCGCACCGCCCGCGTATGGGGGGTGGGGGCGGGAAAAGCCCCGAAGCCGACCACCGTGCGGACATCGAGGCCCCGGGCCAATCCGACCACCGCATCGATGAATGTGGGCCAGCGGAAGTCCGGCTCGGGTCCGGTCAGGTAGAGGATGTCTGCTCCCACCCGATCCTTGCCTGCCACGACCTGGATAGTCGGCCAGGTGAGCTCGGTAGTCACCCCGTCCTCCAGCCGGGCGATCGGCCGACGGGCCCGTTGGTCGATGAGCATCTCGGTGTCAAAGGACGCCACCACCGTGGTGGGTGACGATTTCAGCAGCACTTCGATGGCGGCGGACGCTCCCATGCCGGCATCGACCCAGCCCTCGAGGGCCACCACGAGCACCGGCCGCGAGAGCTGGCGGAGGGCGGCCCGGTCCCAGTTGGGATCGAACTCATAGAGCGACGACGGATCGCGGTCAGTCACAACGACTCCACCTCGGCCAGGGCCCGCTCACCCAGTCGACCGACGTGGGAGGCGAACTGATCGACACCGCTTCGGTCGCCGGCGGCAGCTCCTCCGGCATAGCGCACATGGACCCCTTGGAGGATACAGGCCAGTTTCCAGAAACCGAACGCCCGGTAGTAGGGGATCGGGGAGACATCGAGGCCGGACGCCTTTGCATAGCGGTCCAGGAGCTCCGATCGTGTGGCGAACCCGGGAAGCGTCGTTGGGGTCACGCCCACCAGGGTCTGATCAGCGTCGCCGGGCTCCGCCCAGTAGACGAGCAGCAGCCCGAGGTCGGCCAACGGGTCGCCAAGGGTGCAGATCTCCCAATCCAAGATGGCCTGTACGGTGCCCGCATCGTCGAGCACCGTGTTATCCAGGCGGTAGTCACCGTGCACGATGCTTACCCCCTGCTGGTCGGGGATGTTCGCCGCCAGGAGCTCGTGCACCCGGTCGATGATGGCCGGTCCGGGAACGCCATCGACGGTCGACTGGGTGAACTGGCTGTGCCACCGTTTCAACTGGCGCACGATGTAGCCGTCGCGTCGGGCGAAGTCGCCAAGTCCAACGGCGTCGACGTCCACGGCGTGGAGTCCGGCGAGGGTGTCGATGAGCGAATCGCCGGCATGGGATCGGCTGGCCTCGGACAGCTCAGCGGCGGCACGCTCGTCGCGCACGATGTGACCGTCGACGAAGGACATGACATAGAACGGCGCGCCGTTGACGGCATCGTCGGTGCACAGACCGAGGGCACGGGGCACCGGCACCCCGGTTCCCCCGAGGGCGCTGATCACGGTGTGCTCCCGCTTCATATCGTGGGCGGTCGGGAGCACGTGGCTGACCGGTGGGCGCCGCAGGGCGAAGGCCTGCCCGGCATCGTCGGTGACCCGGTAGGTCAGGTTGGAGCGACCGCCGGCGATGAGTTCGAAGGTGAAGGGGGCCTTGGCCCCGGCCACGTTGGTGCTCATCCATTCGGTGACCCGGGAACGGTCGATCCCTTCGACGGTGCCGTTCGTGCTGGTTGGCCCTGCTTCCATCCCTACGACGCTACCCGCGCTGGCCTCGACACCCCGGCCAGGAGCTGACGGTCCCCGCCGACCAGGCGTCTCGGCCTGCGCTGATCTGACGGACTCCCCATTCGGTCCCGGTATCGTCAATGCCATGATCGATGTCACCGATGCCACGTTCGAAGAGGAGGTCCTCCGGCGGTCCTCGGAGGTACCCGTCGTGGTGGACCTGTGGGCACCGTGGTGTGGCCCGTGCCGGACGCTCGGACCCATCATCGAAAAGGTGGTCGACGCCACCGAGGGCGCGGTGGCGCTGGCCAAGGTCAACGTGGACGAGAACCCGGCCATCTCGGGCAGCTTCCAGGTGCAGTCGATCCCGGCCGTGTTCGCCCTGAAGGACGGGAAGGTCGTCGACGGCTTCATCGGCGCCCTGCCCGAGGCATCGGTGGCGGAGTTCGTGGCCAAGCTGACCCCCGAGCCCTCCGAGGCCGATCTCCTGGTAGCCGAAGGTGTGCTCGACGGTTCCGAGGAGCCCCTCCGCAAGGCCCTCGCCATCCAGCCCGACCACGAGGGGGCCATCGTGGCCCTGGCGGGGCTGTTGGTGGCCGAGGGTGATTCCGACGAGGCCATCGCCCTTCTCGGACGCATCCCGGAGACTCCCGACACCCGCCGGCTCCTGGCCGAGGCCCGCTTGGCCTCCCAGGAGGTGGACGTGGGCGCCGACGGCGTCGAGGCCCTGCTGGACGGGCTACTGGACCGCGTCACCGAGGATCCTGAGGCCCGACAGGAGTTCTTGGACCTGTTGGAGACCCTCGGGCCAGACGACACCCGCACCGCGGGCTACCGCAAGGCGCTCGCATCCCGGCTCTTCTGACCTCGGCCCACGACGGTGGGCCGAATGCGGTGGCGATCGTCGACCGACCGGGTGGGGGATAGCGTCATCCCGTGCGAGCAAGCCGCCTGACACTCGGGGACCGGTCCTATGACATCACCGACCGGGCCCTCGTCATGGGGATCCTCAACCGGACACCGGACTCCTTCTACGACAAGGGGGCGACCTACGCCCTCGACGACCTGGTGCGACGGGCTGAGGTGCTGGTCGAGGCGGGCGCTGACCTGCTGGACGTGGGCGGCGTCAAGGCCGGTCCCGGGCCGGCCGTCGACGAGCCCGAGGAACTCGACCGGGTCATCCCCGCCCTCGAGGCCCTGCGGGCCCGGTTCGACCTCCCCCTCTCGGTCGACACCTGGCGGGCATCGGTGGCCAAGGAGGCCTACGCCGTCGGCGCGGTGGTGGGCAACGACATCAGCGGGTTCGCCGACCCCGACTACCTGAGTGTCGCCGCCGCAGCCGGTGCCACCGTGGTCGCCACCCATATCCGCCTGGGGCCGCGCATCCCCGATCCCGACCCGGTCTACGAGGACGTGGTCGACTCGGTCCGCACCTACCTCCTCGAGCGGGCTGAACGGGCGGCACGGGCGGGCCTGCCCGTCGACCGCATCGTGCTCGACGCCGGCCTCGACCTGGGCAAGACAGCCGACCAGTCGTTGACCCTGCTGCGGGCTTCCGATCAGCTCGCCGACCTCGGATTCCCGCTCCTGTTGTCGGCGTCCAACAAGACCTTCCTCGGTGTGGTGCTGGGTCTCGAGATCGGCGAGCGGCGAGAGGCCTCCCTCGCTGCCACCGCCCTCGGCGCCGCCCTCGGGTGCCGGATCATGCGGGTCCACGATGTCGCCGCTCACCGCCAAGCCTGCGACGTGCTCGCCGAGGTGGAGGCGGCCCGACGGCGAGACCGTGCCGGGGTGCCCTCATGACCGGTACACCACCATGAGCGCCACCCGCACCGCGGAGGAAGCCGGTGCCGCGACGACGGCCGACGACATCGCCGGTCCGGTGTTCCTGGTGCGGGGCACCGATCCGTCGCTCGTGGCCCAGGCCGCCCACACCCTCACCGAGCAGCTCGTCGGCGGGGGCGACCCCTCGCTCATGGTCGAGGAGTTCGGAGGGCCGGGGGTCGAGGCGTTCGATGTGGGCGCGGTCATCGACGCGTGCACCACGCCGCCGTTCCTCGTCGAGCGTCGGGTGGTGGTGCTGCGGGACATCGGACAGCTGGCGGCCGGTGACGCCAAACGCATCGTCGAATACCTCTCGGACCCGTTGGCCACCACGGCCCTGGTGCTGGTGGCGGGAGGGGGGACCCTGCCCCAGGCCCTGTCCAAGGCCGTCGGAGCCACCGGCCGGGTGGTGGACACCTCGGTAGGGACGGGTCGTGCCCGTTCGCAGTGGCTGGCTGACCATGTGAAGGGCGGACCGGTCCGCCTGGATGCTGCGGCCACGTCCCTCCTCTCAGGTCACCTGGGGGAGGACATGGGCCGACTCGAAGGCCTCCTCGACACCCTGGCTTCGGCCTACGGCCGTGGCGCCACCGTCTCGGCCGACGATCTCGAACCGTTCCTGGGCACGGCAGGAAATCTGGCCCCGTGGGACCTGACCGATGCCATCGACGCCGGCAAGCCGGCCCGCGCCCTCGCCGTGCTCCACCGGATGTTGGACGCGCCCGACTCCCATCCGCTGCGGGTCATGTCGGTGCTGCATAGCCACTACCGCAAGATGCTCCAACTGGACGGGTCGGGTGTGACGTCGCCCGAGGAGGCGGCACAGGTGCTCGGGATGAAGAGCGCCTTCCCGGCCAAGAAGGCGCTGGGCGAATCCCGGCGCCTGGGTTCCGAGCGGATCGCCCGGGCCATCCAACTCGTGGCCCGGGCCGACCTCGACCTTCGGGGAGTGACGGCGCTTCCGGGCGCCGCCGTCCTCGAGGTGCTGGTGGCCCGCCTGTGCCGACTGGCCGGGTCGGGCCGGTAGCCGGCCTCAGGAAGCGACGGCGTCCCGGGACTGCTCCCCGGCGTCGGCAACGTTCTCGGTCCAGGCGAAGCCGTCCCAGTAGCGGAACTGATGGCGTCCGGTCGGGTCGGCCTTCCAGCCTGCCGGCACGGTGGCAACGCCGGCGATGGGGGCCGCAGCCGTCGGGAGGCTGGTGCGCTGCCGGGGGCGGTAGGCGCGGACCAGCCCGACGCCGGACCGGGTCTTGGTGGCCGTGCCGGCGCTGAAGAACGTGCCCGACACCTCGAAGGTGGCCGGCTCGGTATCCGACCCGGTCGAGTGGCCGCCGCCGCCGTGATCGTTCGCCCCCTGGAAGGCGTCGAAGTCCAAGAGGGGGGCGGCGACCCCGCCGATGGGCCAGTGGGCGTCGTACTGCGGCTGGGCCGGCTCGTCGCCGAATCGCTCGAAGGGGAGGCTGGCGGCCCGACCGCCCGCAGCGATGGCTGAGACCTTGGGCCGGCCCTTGAAGACGTAGAGGGCCAGGCCGACGATGGGCACCAGCACCACCAAGATGAGATAGGCGGCCTTGCTCTCCTCGGCCCGCTTCCAGGCCCACCCGGGTTGCCGGATGAGGTCGATGGCCCCGGCGATCATGGAGAGCCCCACGATCACCGCCACGAGTTCGAGCGAGAACGCACTCGGTCCTGCGATCTGTCCAGTCATTTGAGCCACAGCCTCCTAGTTGTTGCCGATTACACCTACATCGTGGGCGGCGCGGGACGACGCTCCTGGCGGGGTGTCCTCTGGCGCTGCGGGTGGATCTCTCTCGTCGGGGGCGCTGGTGCGTCCCGGTATGTAGGCGAGTGCGGTATCTGAATTAATCGGCGAAGCTGTAGCACTCGTGAAGCATCACTCTTAGTGTTCAATACAACGCTTATTGTAGTCAAGTCGTTTTTAGCGAAAATCCCGAGAGGCGGGGACCGGGCCCAGCTCGAGTGGGTCAAACCGCTCAGCCACCAGGGTCATCGACCCCTCCGAGCGCTCGATCCGTCCGCGGACCAGAAGCGCCGGGCAGGATCGGGCCACCGGCTTCCACCGGATCCAGGCCCCTCGGGAGCACACGATGTTGACCATGCCCGTCTCGTCCTCCAGGTTCAAGAAGACGGCCCCGTGGGCGCTCTCGGGCTGCTGGCGGTGGGTGACCACGCCGCCGACGGTGACCCGGTCGCCGGTGGGTCTCCCCCGCACCGCCCCGGCGGCCAGCACCCCCCGTCGGTCCAGCCCCTCGCGAGCCAACTCCATGGCCGTGGTGTCCGGGGCCATGCCGAGCGACCACAGGTCATCGGCCACCCCCTCCCACGAGGTGGGTCGGGGTAGGGACGGGGGGTCCGAGCCGGTGACCACACCGGGGAGCCGGTCGGCGGTGGCCTGGGACGCCGCCCCCGCTCCCCACACCAGTGACCGCCGGTTGGCCACCGGCGCCGAGGCTGACGTTCGGGTTCGGGTTCGGGTTCGAGTTCGGGCCGGTCCGCCCAGTCCGTCGAGGGCACCTGCGGTGGCCAGGGCCTCCAACTGGGTGCGGTTGACACCGGCCCGACGCACCAGGTCCTCCATGCTCGACCAGGGTCCCCCTTCGGCGATCCGGGTGGCGGTCTCGGTGCCGATGCCGCGCACCGAAGACAGCCCTAGCCGCACTGCGGGGCCGGTCCCGTCCTCGCCCCCGAGGTCCTCGAGGGCGGCGTCCGCCCGCCCCGTGTTCACGTCGGGTCGACGGACCACCACCCCATGACGCTTGGCGTCGGCCACCAGGCTCTGCGGGGACCAGAACCCCATGGGCTGGGCGTTCAGCAGCCCGGCAGTGAACGCCGCGGGGTAGTGCACCTTGCACCAGGCGGTGGAGTACACCAGGTGGGCGAAGGCCACCGAGTGGCTCTCGGGGAACCCGAAGTTGGCGAAGGCGGCCAGCGCCGTGAACACCTGTTCAGCAATGTCGGCCGAGACCTGGCGGGCGGCCATCCCCTCGAACAGCCGGCCGCGGAGTCGGGCCATCCGTTCACCCGATCGTTTGGCGCTCATGGCCTGGCGCAGCTCATCGGCCTCGGTGGGCGTGAAACCGGCCACGTCGATGGCGATCTGCATCAGCTGCTCTTGGAAGAGGGGTACGCCGAGGGTGCGCTCGAGGGCCGGTTGCAGTAGCGGGTGGAGGTAGGTGATCGGCTCGCTGCCGTTCCGCCTACGGATGTAGGGGTGGACGGCGTGTCCTTGGATGGGCCCGGGACGGATGAGCGCCACCTCGATGGCCAGGTCGTAGAAGCACCGTGGCTGCACCCGGGGGAGGGTGTTCATCTGGGCGCGTGACTCCACCTGGAACACCCCGACGGTGTCGGCCCGGCACAGCAGGTCGTAGACGGCCGGGTCCTGTTCGAGGCGGGCCAGGTCGATGGTCACGTGGTGGAACTCGCGCACCAGGTCCACCATGTGGTGGAGCGCGGTGAGCATGCCCAGGCCGAGGAGGTCGAACTTGACCAGTCCGGCTGCCGCACAGTCGTCTTTGTCCCACTGCAGGACACTTCGGCCGGGCATCCGGCCCCACTCCACCGGGCACACCTCGACCACCGGCCGGTCGCAGATGACCATGCCCCCCGAGTGGATGCCGAGATGGCGGGGGAAGTCCACCAGCTCGGCGGCCAGGTTCCGGACCAGCGGAGGCAGGTCGCCCCGGTCGCGGAGCGGCTCTCCCCGCTCGACCGACTTCGACCAGCCGTCGGCCTCCTCGACGGTGTGACCGAGGGCCTTGCCCACGTCCCGCAGCGCCGACCGTGAGCGGTAGGTGATGACGTTGGCCACCTGGGCGGCATGCAGCCGGCCGTAGCGTTGGTAGACGTACTGGATGACCTCCTCGCGCCGACCCGACTCGATGTCGACGTCGATGTCTGGTGGCCCGTCGCGGGCCGGGGAGAGGAAACGCTCGAACAGCAGTCCGAGCGAGACGGCATCCACGTTGGTGATGCCGAGGGCGTAACAGACCGCGGAGGTGGCCGCCGACCCCCGCCCCTGGCAGAAGATGTCCTCCCGCCGGCAGAACGTGACGATGTCCCAGACGGTGAGGAAGTAGCCGGGGAATCCGAGTTCCCCGATAATGGCCAGCTCACGGTCGAGCTGGGCCCAGGCGCCCGGTACCCGTTCGGTCTCCCGCGGCCCGTACCGGTCCACCGCACCCCGGTGGACCAACGCCACCAACCAGGTCTGCTCGGTGTGCCCCTGTGGCACCGGGAAATCGGGGAGCCGCGGCGCCACGAGGCGGAGATCGAAGGTGCAGGCCGCAGCCAGCTCGGTGGCCCGGTCGACCACCCCGGGCCACCGGGCGAACCGCCGGCGTTGCTCACCGTCCCCCCGAAGACAGGCGGTGGCCGAGGAGGGGAGCCACCCCTCGAGGTCGGCCAGGCTGCGCCGGGCCCGGACCGCGGCCAGGGCTGTGCTCAAGGGGAATCGGGACGGCGTGGCGTAGTGCACGTTGTTGGTGGCAACGGGGGCCACACCCCGCTCGATGGCCAACAGGGCCAGAGCGTCGTTGCGGGTGGCGTCGATGGGGTGGCCGTGATCCCAGAGTTCGACGGCCAGGTGGTCCCGGCCGAACCGGTCGATCAGATGATCGAGGGTGTGGGCCGCGGCGGCCGGTCCCTCGGTGGTGAGGGCACTGGCCAGGGCCCCCTTGCGGCATCCGGTGAGTACCTGCCAGTGCCCGCCGTGGTGGTCGGACAGCGCGTCGAGGGTGATGACCGGCTTGCCCTTCTCGCCGCCGGCCAGATGGGCTTCGGCGATGACCCGGCTGAGGGAGGCGTAGCCCTCGGGGTCCCGGGCCAGCACCACCAGGTGGGTGCCGTTGGGATCGGCCACGCCGGTCCGCACGCCCGTCGGCCCCGTCCCGGTGATGGTGAGCTCGGCGCCGAAGACGGTGGGCAGGCCGAGGGCCCGGGCCGCCTCGGCGAAGCGGACCACGCCGTAGAGACCGTTGTGGTCGGTCAGGGCCAACGCCGACAGGCCCAACCGGACCGCTTCGGCGGCCAGCTCCTCGGGATGGCTGGCGCCGTCGAGGAACGAGAAGTTGGAGTGGGTGTGCAGCTCGGCGTAGGGCATGTGGGTCCGGGGGATTCGCTATCCGTAGGTGGCTTCCACCCACCAGTGGCCGCGTTCGGCCAGCAGGAGATGAGCGGCGGGACCGGTGACCGCCTGCAGGCGGGCACTCCTCCGTCGGGTCCTCGACCACCACCGCTCGTCCGAGGGCCACGGGCCCGCCCAGGCGGTCACCGGCGCCCATGGGCCCCGCCCCACCGACAGACGGGATGGGATCCCGGTGAGGAGCCCCCGTGCCGACACCGTGAGCTGCTCCCCGGCCGCACCGACCAGTTCGGCCCGGAGGGGGGAGGGATAGACGACGGCCGGCGCCGGGGGAGGGATTTGACCGGGCCACGGCTCGCTCGCCGGGCTGACACTCCGGGCGGGGGCCGGATCGGCGTGGGGGCCCGGGCGGTTCCAGGTCACGAAGCGGGCCCGTTGGGCCGGTCCTCGCCCTCCTTGGAGGTGGGCGGTCACCACCCCGTCCGGGCCCAGGAGATCCTGCACGACGGCGAGGGCCCGGGATGCCCGGGCGTCGGTGTCGCTCACTCCACCCCAGAAGCCGGGCTGACCGGCCGGGGCGGCAGTGGTCACACCGTTGCCCCGAACGGTCGACGAGCGTTTGACTGCAGCCCGGTTCCGGTCGTCGAGGTCGTCGCTCCGGCCCCGGGCCACCCGGTGGCCGGCCGCCCCGTCGGACCCGAACCGTCCCAGCACATGGGACTCGGGGAGGGCAGCGAAGTCACCGAGCGTACGGATCCCCAACCGGCCGAGTAGCTCGGCCAGGTCGGGCTGGCCGAGGATGCCTACGGGAAACGGGGCCAGGAAGTCAGCGGTCCCACCGGGAGGGACGACGACACCGTTCCGGGCGGCCACTACCGCAGCGAACAGTCCGTCGGCCACGCCGACCTCGACGGGAGTGAGGGCCGAGGCGCTCTCGGCGACCAGCCGGACGAGCTCGCCTTCGCCGCCGAAGTAGCGGGCCGGCCCGCGGGCCGGCAACGAGCAGATCCCGGGACGGACGACGGTGATCCACGGGCAGTACCGCTCCACGGCCTCGACCACCCGCGCGAACAGCCGGAGGGCGTCGCCGTTCTCGTCCTCGTCGAGCAGGTCGGGGCAGCGCACCACCACGATTCGGTTCATGTCGCTCCCGCCGAGTCGGCTATCGCCCCGGTCGAGGACGGGAGCCACAGATGCTGACGTCGTGGGCGGGCCGCTGACCGGCGGCCGGTGGCGGTCACCGTCATGCGCCGACGGGCGAGGAACCCCTCGCCGGCCCCTGCACCGTCCCAGCGTGCCTCGCCGACGCGGAGACGCAGATCGGGGGGATCGGGCCACCCGGCCCGGCCCGGCACCACCACTAGTACGGCCCGGCGATCCCTGGCCCGGGCCACCAACCGGCGGGCCATGGCCTGACGGGGGGGGAACAGGGGGCAGAGCACTACGAGGTCCATGCCGTCGATCAACGCAGCGGTCACATCGGCCCAGGCCGCTTCGGGGTGGGGGATCACGGCCAGTCGGGCCAGGTCGATGCCGGCCTCATGGGCCGCCACGGCACCCAGGCCGTCCAGTCCGACCAGCGCGCACCACGACCCAGCCCCCGAAGCCGCGGTGAGGAGCGCCAGCGCCACACTGATGCTGCCGTCGGCAGCCCGGTCCGTACCGGCGCCCGGTCCCGGTCCGTCGACCACGACGGTGGTCCCCCGCCGGAGGCTGCCGTCCGGGAACAGGCTGTCCAAGGGCGGTGCCACCGGGAGCGTGCGGGCCTGGCTCGAGGAGACAGGCCGGGTGCGTTCGGCCAGCAAGGACAACGCAGCCAGGTCCCGTGGGCGCTCCAGCATCCGACCCGGGAGGGGTCCATTCGGATCCGGGGTATCCGCGGCTGGTCGGTAGGGAGGTGCTACGAACATATGTTCGATAGTAGTGACACGAGGCCCGGTCTGCCCAGTCCGCTTGGACCGGGGCCGATGGCCCCACCCCCGCACCCCACCCCCGCACCCCACCCCGGGTCCCTCCCCGGTCGAACCGACGGTGGGCCGGCTACGCGTCTGCCGACCCGGCGGCCGATGCGCCGTGGGGCCACCGGAGCGAAAATTTCACGCTCAAAACGGGTCCGGGATGGTGGTGGCCGGCGCTACCATGGGCTCACCAGAGAGAGGAGGTGGTCCAACTGAGCAGTCAACGTTTTGGGACCCTGGAGGTGGCTGGCCGCTAAGGCGGCTCGCTGTACCACCTGGCGAATCCCAGCCAGACACCCACCGGGCGACTTAGCCGGACCCAGGTCCCATCCGGCGCCTCACGGGAACCCCGGTGAACAAATCAGCATCGTTGTATCTGCAGGGCGTCCCTCCGGGGGCGCCCTGCAGCGCGCCGGGGCCTTCGTGGGGCACAACCCGACCGTGTGGGCACGACCGATCGTCGGCCGTGGAACCGGTCGGGCTCGCCTCAGGGGCGCATGGTCGTCTCGTCGATGTCGAGTGCCGCCCGCACCCCGTCCGCCACCTGCTCGGTGATCTTGTGCCGGGTCAACAGCAGATCGAGCTCGTCTCGCTCAGTGGCGATCACCAGCTTGCGGAGCTCCCGTTCGGCCTGAAGGTGGCCGCGCGCGTCCGTCGGGGTACCGCCGTCACCCGCTTCGCCGGCCTCGTCTCCGGATCCGCCCACCGGTCCACCGGAGCCCAACGCCTCGAGCCGTCGGTCGAGGCGGGCCAGCTGTGACTCGTAGCCGATGCGGATCCGGTCCACCACCTCGTCGGGGAACTGCCGGATGTGGGTCAGATCCTCCAGTCGGTTGAGGGCGAGCACCGTCAAGCGCCGTCGTGCCTCGGCCACCAGCACCGCGTCCTGCTCGTCCCGGGTTACGAGACCGAGCCGGCTGATGAGGGCCGGAAGCGTGAGTCCCTGCCCGACCAGCGTGGCGACAATGACCGCGAAGGTCAAAAAGACCAGCAGATCCCGGTGGGGGAACGACTCGGGGAGGGCCAACGACGCCGCCAGGCTCACCGCACCGCGCATACCGGCCCATCCGAGCACCGTCGACTCCCGCCACGGGTGGGAGGGTCGCTGACCGGATCCCAGCAGCCGTTGCGCACCGGGCAGGGCCGTGGCCACGAAGATCCAGGCGATGCGCACCACGATGACCACGCCGACGACGGCCAGCGCCTCCAACACCAGTGAGCCCGACTCCCGGTTGGTCAGGCTGTCGAGGATGGGACGGAGCTCGAGGCCGACCAGGAGGAACGACATGCCGGTCAGGAGGAACACGATGAGGTCCCAGATCTCCCGTTGCTGCAAGCGGGCCCCGGCGGTCAGCGACGCCGAACCGTAGCGGCCGAAGTAGAGGCCGGCGGCCACCACGGCCAGGACTCCCGATGCCCCCAGCTTGTCGGCGGGGAGGTAAGCCGCGAAGGGAAGGATGAGCAACATGGTGTTCTCGATGACCGGGGTCTCGGTGAATCGGAGCACCCGCGCGCCGAGCCACCCGACGACCACGCCGATGCCCACGCCGACCACCACGGCGAAGGTGAACTTCCAGGCGACGTCGGCCGCCGTGAAGGCCGTGCCCACCGCGGCCACAGCCACCTGGTAGGCGGTGAGGGCCGTGGCGTCGTTCATCATCCCCTCGCCGCCCAGGATGGTGACCAGACGACGGGGCAGGCCGAGCTTGCCGGCGATCTGGGTGGCTGCCACCGAGTCCGGTGGCGAGACGATGGCGCCGAGGGCGAAGGCCACGGCCCAACTCATGTTGCCGACGATGGAATGGATGACGACCGCCACCACCGTCATGGTGGCCAACACCAGCCCCACGGCCAGAAAGAGGATCGGACGGATCTGGGATCGAAGTTCGCGCGCCGATGTATCGAGCGAGGCGTCGTAGATCAGCGGTGGGAGGAAGACGAGCAGGACCAGTTCGGGATCGAGCTCGATCCGGTGCTGGGTGGGGATGAGGGCCACGCCGATGCCGGCGATGACCAACAGGATCGGATAGGCGATCCGCAAACGGTCGGCGATGGTGGCGATGACGACGATGCCGATGAGCAGCCCGATCCCGTCGGCCAGGCTGATCATGGCCCCACCGCCTGACGGCGGTGCCCAGGTCTGCCGGCTCGGATGCCGAGGCCCCTCACTCGACGAAGGCGGCGCGTGCGGCCCTGCTGCCCTCCGCCGTCTGCTCGAAGAACCCGAAGGTGCCCTCGTGGAGGAGCTCGGTGGCGGCGCGGGACACGGCACCGAGTGCGGCAAAGCAGAGGGCACCTCCCACCGAGACCCGGGCCACCCCGACGTCGGCCAACTGACCAACGGTCGGTCCTCCCGGTCGGGCCAGGACGTTGACCGGACGGTCCACCGAGTCCACCACCTGCCGGATGTCATCGATGTCGGCGAGACCCGGTGCGTAGAGCACATCGGCACCGGCCTCCTGGTAGGCCTGGAGCCGGGTGATGGTGTCCCCGAGGTCGGACACCCCGTGGAGGTGGTTCTCCGCCCTCCCGGTGATGACCAAATGCACCGGGCCGGCGTGCGCCACCTCGCACGCGGCCTCCAGGCGTTCGGCGGCCACGGCCGACTCGAACAGCGGCGCCTCGTCACGCCCCGTGGAGTCCTCGATGGAGCAGCCGGACAGCCCGCACCCGAGGGCCAGGCGCACCGTCTCGGCCACGTCGTCGGCCGCGTCCCCGAACCCGTGCTCGAGATCGGCCGATACAGGAAGCGGTGTGGCCGCCACGATGGCTGCCGCGTTGGCCAGGACCTCGTCCCTACTCATCGAGCCGTCCAGGCGGCCCCGGGTGGCGGCGAAGCCGCTGCTGGTGGTGGCGAGCGCCTCGAAGCCGAGCCAGGCGAACAGGCGGGCCGAGCCCTGGTCCCAGGGATTGGGCACGAGGAGAGGAGCGGGTCCGCGGTGTAGGGCCAGAAATCTGGCCGCCTTGGTGTGCTGGGACTCCACGGGCAAACCCTAATGGGCGGCCGCCCGTTGTTCGTGAGCGGCATATGCCGTACCCTCCCGCTCGGCCATCACCACCACCGGGGCGAACCCGAACAGCATCAGGGTCGGGGCGCTGCACTTCTATGCCCCTCATCGACCAACGGGCGCCGCTCCTTGAGGGTTGGAGCGCGGCACGGGTGCCCGTCCGGGGTCGACACGGCGGTGGAGGCGGGCCGTAGGGTGGTCGGAGTGACCCCTGACCACGCACCAGGTATGGGCCCGACGCGAGCACTGGTGCTCGGCGGCGGCGGCCTCGCCGGCATCGCCTGGCACATCGGCATGCTGACGGGCATGGCCGACCGTGGGCTCGACGTCGGCGACGCCGATCTCATCATCGGGACCTCGGCCGGAGCGACGGCGGCCGCGCAGGTAGCCGGTGGCACACCACTCATCGACTGGTTCCGGCGACAGGTCGACCCCGCCCTGCAGAACAAGGAGCTTCGACCACCGGGGATGTCCATCGCTGACCTGTGGGAGGCCATGGTCCGACTCCTGGAGGAGACCCACGACCCTGCCGAGCTCTGTCGCCGGACCGGGACCATGGCGCTTGAGGCCGACACCGTTCCCGAACCGGTCCGTCGCGCCGTCGTGGCCGGACGCCTCGCCTCAGACGAGTGGCCGGCCCGAAGGATGGCCACGACGGCCGTCGATGCCCTGACCGGTGAGCGGCACGTCTTCGAGGCCGGATCGAAGGTGGGGCTGATCGACGCCGTCGCCGCCAGCAGCGCCGTCCCCGGGATCTGGCCCCCGGTCACCATCGGTGATGCCCGCTACATCGATGGCGGGGTGTACTCGTCGTGCAACGCCGACCTGGCTGTCGGGTTCGACCGGGTCCTCGTCCTGGCGCCCATGGTCGACCCCGCCCTCAGCGGGCAGTTGGAAGCCGTCGCCGCCTCGGGGCGCTCGGTCGTGGTCTCGCCCGACGAGGAGGCGCTGGCTGCCTTCACCGCCGATGCCCTCGATCCTGCGGTGCGGGCCCCGTCAGCCGAGGCGGGTCGCCGTCAGGGGGCAGCGGTGGCCGCGTCGCTCGAGGATCTCTGGAGGTCCTAGACCGGAGCATGGCAGACGGCCTCGACGTTGTTGCCGTCGGGATCCCGGACGAAAGCCCCGAAGTAATTGGGGTGGTACTCGGGCCGCACCCGGGGTGCGTGCAACACCTCGGCACCGTTGGCCACGGCGGCGTCGTAGAAGGCGGTCACGGCATCCCGGCTGGGGGCGACGAAGGCCAGATGGGATTCACGGAAGCCCTCACCGGTGCGACGGGGGCCGAGCCAGAACGTGGGCCGGGGCGGTAGTCCGAAGCCCACGGCGGGTCCGTCCTGGAAGAGACGCTGCCCGCCGAGGGGGCCGAGCACCGCCTCATAGAAGGTGACACTGGCCGACACATCGGCGCACTGGATGGAGACGTGGTCGATCATCCATCCATCGTGTCACCGTGGTCCCGTCCCGGAATAGCCCGGCCGGCGGCCGGGTTGGACCGACCATGGCAGTCAAGGTGGTGGCGACGGCGTTCGGTGGGCCCGAGGTCCTGGCCGTGGTGGAGGAGCCGGTCGGCGAGACCGGCCCGGGCGAGGTGTCCGTCGAGGTGAGAGCGGTTGGGACCAACCCGGTCGACTACAAGCGTTTCAGCGGCGACTTCGGTACGGACGAGTCCCTGCTCCCCATGACCCCCGGATCGGAGGCGGCGGGGGTGGTCTCCGAGGTGAGGGAGGGAACCAAGGGTCCGGGCGGCCCGGTCCGGGTCGGGGACTCCGTGATCGTGTTCCGGGCCCCGGGGGCCTACGCCTCCCACCTCGTGGTACCGGTCGACGCCGTCGTGCCCAAGCCGGTGGCCATGTCCTTTGAGGCCGCCGCCGGACTGATGCTCACCGGAACCACGGCGGTGCATGCTCTGGATGCCACTTCGGTGCGGGCGGGTGACACGGTGGTCGTCCACGGGGCGTCCGGCGGGGTGGGACTCATGGTCGTACAGCTGGCCGTGGCCGACGGGGCCCGCGTCATCGCCACCGCGGCCCAGTCGGGTCACGCCTACCTGCGGGAGTTGGGGGCCGAACCGGTGGTCTACGGTCCGGGACTGCTCGAGCGGATCACCGAGCTGGCCCCGGCCGGAGTCACCGCCGCCATCGACACGGTGGGCACCGACGAGGCCGTCGATGTGTCGGTGGCCCTGGTGGCAGACCGGAGCCGCATCGCCACCATCGCCGCCTTCCAGCGCGGCTTCGACCTTGGCCTGAAGGTGCTCGGTGGGGCGCCAGGCGCCGATCCCGGCACCGAGGTGCGGGCGGCGGCTCGCATGGAGTTGGTCAAACGGGTCGATGCCGGCACCCTCACGGTGAAGGTCGCTGCCACCTATCCCCTGGTCGAGGCGGCCGACGCGCTGACCCAACTGGCCTCAGGTCACACCCACGGCAAGATCGTCCTCGTTCCCTGAGCGGACTCGTTCGCCGTGTGACGGCACTCGTTTGCCGTTGACGGCGCGGAACCGGCCGTCGGGCTCCTCTGATGCGCTGATCGGCCGTCGGGTCGACCGGGCCCCGTCGGTGACCGGCTGGTCGGGCAGGGCCGTGGTCCTCGGTGCGAGACTCTGCCCGTGACCCTCTCGGATCCGATCGCCTCGTCGCTGCATCCACTCCCGCTCCAGCCCGATGGCGTCCCCTGGCCCCGGCGGGACTGGCCGGTCGGACCCGTGCCCGAAGGCGTCGATCTGTCCGAGGCCATGGAGGAGGCGTTCGACCCCGAGGGGCCGCTCCATCAGACCTATGCCGTCGCCATCGTCCACCGCGGCCGCCTGGTCTTCGAGCGCTATGACGGCTTGCTTCCCCAGTGGGACAAGCCGGGTAAGCCGGTAGATCGCGACACGCCCCTGCTCTCGTGGTCCATGGCCAAGTCCATGCTCCATGCCGTGGTGGGCATGCTGGTGGAGGAGGGCCGTCTGTCCCTCGAGCGACCGGCTCCGGTGCCCGGATGGGGGGACCCCGGGGATCCCCGGGGTGCCATCACGCTCCAACAGTTGTTGGAAATGCGTGACGGCCTCCACTTTGTGGAGGAGTACGAGGACGCCGAGACTTCCGATGTCATCCAGATGCTCTTCGGACGGGGACGAGCGGACATGGCGGCGTTCGCCGCCGACCATCCTCTGGACGCCACCCCGGGCACGCGATTCAACTACTCGAGCGGGACGAGCAACATCGTCTCGGGGATCGTGGCTCGCACCATCGGACCGGGCCGACCCTACGAGGAGTTCCTCGCCGACCGGCTGTTCGGCCCGCTCGGCATGACGTCGGCCTCCGCCACCTTCGACGAGGCGGGGACTTGGGTGGCCGCCTCCTACGCCTATGCCACGGCCTTGGACTATGCCCGGTTCGGGCTCCTCTACCTGCGCGACGGCATCTGGGACGGTCAGCGCCTCCTGCCCGAGGGTTGGGTCGACCACGGACGCCGGCCCCGCTCGGTCGATCCCGATGACGGCGACTACTACGGCTCGCACTGGTGGACCCGTGACGCTCGCCACGGCACGTTCTGGGCCTCCGGCCACGAGGGCCAGTACATCGACATCTGCCCGCAGCTGGATCTCGTGCTCGTGCGCATGGGACGCACCGGCTCGGCGAACTCCGAGGTGCTGAAGGCGTGGCGCACCCGGGTCATCGAACTGTTCGACGGCCACTGAGGCGCTCGCCCGACTACCAGCCCTCGGTGCCCGGCTCCCCTTTGAACGGACCCACCAGGTCGGCGGTGATCCAGCCACCGTAGAACCCGCCAGGCTGGGCTTCGACCAGTTCGTCCTCGACGAGACAGGCGTCCATTCGACCGGGATAGAAAGCCACGTAGCCGGCGATGGCGGCAAACGCCCGAGTGGGCCGGTCGTAGCCCCAGGCCGCTTGGGTGGCCACCGTGTCGCCGACCCGCACATCGAAGTAGTGGGCTCGGCCCTTCCACTCGCAGAACGATGAACCGAGCGTCCCGACCAGGCAGTGCTCGGCGATATCGGCGGGAGGCAGGTAGTAGTTGGGGGGATGGCTGGTCTCGAGCACCCGGTAGGCCGCGGTGGTGTCGGCGATCATCTCGCCGCCGAACATCACCCGGATGCGCGCGCCGACCGCCTCCAGACGGGGTGGGCGCGGATAGTCCCACACCGACTCCACGCGCCTACACGCCCTCCCACAGGCCGACCGGAGCCCCGCCCACGCGGTAGTGACCGGGCTGCCGCTTCCCCGAAGCGCCCTTCTCGAGGCGCTTTTGCATCCCCGGGGTCAGGACACCGGCGTTGATCATCTCGATGAAGGTGGCGGTGGCGTTGCCCACGTCGAAGAAGTCCCGTTGCCAGCTCCACTGGAAGTTGCCGGCGTAGCGAAACCAGCTCCCACCCAGCCCGGCGATCTCGTAGTGGCTCCCGTCGGGCCGGGCGACGTCGGCGATCTGCTTCCACAGGCCGAGGATCTCACCCTGGACGTCGTCGATCAGCACCCGTTGATAGGGGTAGGTCCACCCTCCGAGACCTTCCATCTCAAGTCCCAGCGCGTACTCACGAATCTCGTCCTTCCCCACGGCCATGAACTCGTCGGTGGGTCCGACATTCCAGCCGTAGGTGGCATCGTCGGTGTACATCTCGGCCATGGGCAACCAGTCCAGGTGCTCCTCGCACGTCTGGTTGATGGCCAGCCAGCGCTCCATCATCTCTTCGAGTTCACTGCGGGGAAACGACGGCATGGGTTACTCCTCTTCGACGATTGATAGTGCAGATGTAGGGCAGTAGCGGACGGCGGCCTCCACCTCGGAGCGGGCCTCCTCGGGGGGCGACCTGTCCAAGACCGCCACCTTCTCACGCTTGGCCAACTCGAACACGGTGGGGGCCTCGGACTCGCAAACTCCGTGGCCCTGGCAGAGGTCGAGATCGACGATGACCCGCATCAGGCGCCGGCACCGGCGCGGGTGCCCGCCTTGCGGCGATAGCGAACCACACAGGGTTGTTGGAGCTGAACCACCATCTTGGAGTGGTCGTTGCGGTAGGAGTCCGAGGGCTGGGCGAGCTCGAACTCCCAGTCGAGAAGGAGCACCGAGAAGATGGCCTTCAGCTGCATCATGGCGAACGCCGCCCCGACACAGCGGTGCCGACCGGCACCGAAGGGTATCCACGTCCAGGGGTTGGAGCGGTCCTCCTCGCGGGGCTCGAGATAGCGGGAGGGCTGGAAGGAGTCCGGGTCGGGAAAGTCCTCGGGGATCCGGTTGGACACCGAAGGGCTGGCCCCGACCATCTGTCCGGTGGTGATGGCGAAGCCATCCACCTCCAGGTCCTCTTTGGCCACCCGGAGCAACAAGATGAGCGGTGGGTGCAGGCGCAGGGCCTCCTTCACCGCCGACTCGAGATGGGGCATGGCCCGTAGCGCCTGGTAGCTGACCTCGGCTCCGTCGGCGTACAAGTCGGCCAGCTCACCGTCCACGGCGGCCAGCTCCTCGGTGTGGCGCAGGAGTTCGATGAGGGTCCAGGCCGCGGTTCCCGAGGTGGTGTGGTGGCCGGCGAACATCATGGAGATGAACATCCCGGTCACCTCATCGGCCAAGAAGCGCGGTGATCCGTCCTCGTTGCTGATGGACATGAGCACGTCGAGCAGGTCGCGGTCCTCGTCAGCGGCGGGCGGCTCGGAAGCCCGCCGCTCCATGATCCCCTCCACGAGCTGGACCAGACCCACCCGAGCGGCGTCCCGTCGGCGGAAGCTCTCGATGGGGGCGTAGGGGTCGACGTAGGCAATGGCGTCGGTGCCCTGTTCGAGATCGTGGTAGAGCTCGGCGAACCGCTTGTCGAGCTCGTCACGGAAGCGTTTCCCGATGAGGCAGGCCGACGAGGTGTAGATGGTCAGCTCGGCGAACCAGTCCAACAGGTCGATCTCGCCCTCGTCGTTCCACCCCGCCACCATCTGCTCCACCTCGTGGGCGATGGTGGCCGCGTGGCCCCGCATGAACTTGTCCCGAAGGGCTTGGTTGTGGAGCATCTCCCGGCGTCGTTCGGGTGGGGCGTCGAAGACCACGCCTTCCCCGAAGACCGGTGTCATGAAGGGGTACGCCTCGGCCTGGTCGAGCACCTCTTCGGGAGCCCGGAAGAAGAACTCGTTGGCCCCTGCCCCGGTCAACAGGACCACGTCCCGCTCGGCCAGCCGGAACACCCCCACGTCGCCGCACTCGGACCGCACCCGGTTCATGAGGGCGATGGGGTCCATCCGGAGCTCTTCGAGATGGCCGTTCACCTCCTCGCCACCGGATACCCGGGGTGGTTCTTTGCGGTCGAGTGCGATGGTCATGGCTCTCCCTCGTCGTCGGGATCGGTGCGGATGGGTGCTTCGGGCTGGAGTTCGATGACGGTGGCATGGGTCCCTCGGGGAAGGTCCACCACCGCCACGATGGCCTGGGCCACGCCGGCTGGGCGCATGAAGTTGTTGTGCCGGGCGAATCCCCATGCCACCCACTCCTCGATGACCTGGCCGGTAACGGCGGGATCCCAGTCCATGCCCATCCCGGTGAGGGTCGGTCCGGGCCGCACGATGGTGGCCCGCACCCCGGTCCCCTCGAGCTCCATCTGGAGCGAGTGGACGTAGCCCTCCAGCCCCCATTTGGACGTCACGTAGGCAGCCATCGACGGACGGGGCCGCTCAGCGACGTCCGAGGTGACAAAGACGATGTCGCCGCGCCGCCGTTCGGCCATGGCCGGGACCAGGGCCCGCACCAGACGGTGGGTGCCGCTGAGGTTGACGGCAAGGACGCCGTCGAACGCCTCGCTGTCGGTATCGAGCACGGCGCCGGCGATGTTGCGGGCGGCGTTGGACACCACGATCTCGACCGACCCGAGAGCATCCGCGGCGGCTTTGGCGAACTGGTCGACCGAGTCGCCATCGGCCAAGTCCAGGTGGATGGCCACAGCCTCACCGCCTTCGGCCCGGATGGCCGCGGCGGTATCTTCGCACTCGGACAGGCGCCGGGCACCGAGCGCCACCGGGTGTCCCGCCGCGGCGAGGGTCACGGCCGTGGCCTGCCCGATGCCCGACGAGGCTCCGGTCACGACGGCCGGTCGACGGTCGGGATTGGCCTCGAATGCGGGCATCAGCGCAAGGTCACCGTGGTGGGGAGGGCGGCCAGACCCCGTACGTTGATGGAGTGGACCCGCTCGATGCCCTCGGGGTCCACGTCGTAACTGGCCACCCGGCTCACCAGTTCGGCCAAGCCGATGCGTGCCTCCAGCCGGGCCATGGGGGCACCCATGCAGAAGTGCCGGCCGCTTCCGAAGCTCACCAGTCGGGAGGTGTCCCGGTCGAGGTCGTACCGGTCGGCGTCGGGAAAGACCGAGTCATCCCGGTTGGCCGACCCGACCAACAAGAGGACCCGGCTGCCTTCGGGGATGGCCACACCCTGGAGCTCCATGGGAATCCTCGTGACCCGGAGCAGCATCTGGCTCGAGGTGTCGTAGCGCAGGGTCTCCTCGATCCAGCTGGTCACCCGGTCGGGATGGCCGAACGGTTTGGACCGCTCCTCGGGGTTGCGCCAGGCCCAGTACCACGCGTTGCCCAGCAGCTTGGTGGTCGTCTCGTTGCCGGCCACCACCATCAAGAACAAGAAGGCGATGATCTCGTCGTCGGTCAGCTTGTCGCCGTCGATCTCGGCATCGAGCAGGGCCGAGGTGAGATCGTCCCGCCGGGATCGCCGACGCTCGTCCACCATCTCTTGGTAGTAGGCCACGAGTGCCATGGCTGCCTCCATGCCGGCCGCCGGCACGTCGAGCACGCCGTCTTCGCGGTGGACGACCACGTCGGCCAGCCGTCGCACCTCGGCCCGGTCGACCCGGGGTACCCCGACCAGTTCGGAGATCACGTCCATGGGCAGTTTGCCGGCGAAGTCGGCGATGAAGTCGAAGGTCCCCTGCTCCAGCGCCGGCTCGAGGTGCTCGAGGGCGATGGCCCGGATGTGGTCTTCCATCTGGGCCACCTTGGAGGGGGTGAAGCCTTTGCCCACGAGGGAGCGCATCCGGGTGTGGCGAGGGGGGTCGAGGGCCAGGAACGACATGAACTTGTGGGCCTCGGGGCCGAATGCGCTGGGCTCGAGGGACACTCCTTGGGCGTTGGAGAATCCGTCGAGGTTGCGGAAGGCTGCCAGCACGTCCTCATGGCGGGACAGGGCCCAGAAGTCCAGCGCCTCGTTCCGGTAGACGGGCGCCTCGGCCCGCATCCGGGCGTACACGGGGTAGGGGTCCTCGTGGATCTCGTAGGCGTAGGGGCTGTAGGCCAGCGGCCTGACGTCGGTGGTCACGAGCTCCTCGATCCTTGGTCGCCTTCGGTCCCACCGAGCATCAGCACGGCGGCGCCGGCGACGAACTCGGGGATGTCCATCGAGGACAGGTGGCCCATGCCCGCCGCCAGCAGGGCACCGGAGAACGAAGTCTGCAGCACACGGACGACCATCGGATCCGTATCGGGTCCTACCGCGCCAGCGAGCCGGTGGTGGATCTCGCTTCCGATCCTGTCGCGTAGGTGTTTGACGTCAGCCCCGTTGCTCAACAGCGCCTGGTTGGAGGCGTCGACCAGAGCCGGGCTCTCGGTGGTGAGCAGGACCATGGCCCGAACGGCATCGGTCACCCGGTCGTACACCGGTCGGCTCGAGTCGGTGTCCACGGGAGGGAGCGCCTGCATGCCGCGCCAGAGCACTTCGGCCAGCAGGTGGTCCTTGGAGCTGAAGTAGTTGTAGGCGGTGGCCGGGGCGACTCCGGCGCGACGGGCCACGCTCCGGACGGTGAGCCCGGCATAGCCCACGACCTCGACCTCTTCCTCGGTGGCCCGGACCAACTGCGCCACCACCTCGGCCTGGCGGGGCGAGAGGCGTCGCCGGGTCGCTTCGAAGCCGACCGAGCCGTCGTCGAGCACTGCGGTGGGTCCGGTCACCGGTGGCCTCTCACTGCCGTCCGGACCCGATCATCTGCCGTCGGGTGCCGGGTTGTCCCAAGCGGGCTCGGGTGCTGCCCGGGCACGCCCACGGAGCAGAGACCACCCAGCGGTTCCGGTGCCCTTTCCTGGTCGGCGTTGGGGTCGAGGACGATCCGGGAGGTGGTGTCACTCATCGAAATGGACTATAGTCTGGACAGCTGTCCAAGTACAGGGGCACGGGACATATCGTTAGCGGGAGGGGCACCGAAGTAGGCCGATCGGAGGCCGACGAGATCCCGGCGACTGCCCCACCATGCCATCATCGCCACACGCCGTGCCGACCAGACCGACCAAGCGGAACGCAGCGAACAGGGGGACGTCCAATGCCGAACGACCAGCCAGCCGACGGGGGCCGATCACATGCAAATCCCCGGGTCGGGGTCATCGGCCTCGGAGCCATCGGCGATGGCGTGGCCACGAGCGTGTTGCGCGAGGGGCTGCCGCTCGTGGTTTGTGATGTCCGGGCCGAGGCCACGGCCAACTATGCCGACACGGCCACGGTGGCCTCCTCTCCGGCCGATCTGGTCTCCTCGTCGGATGTGGTGGTCGTGGCCGTGGTCAATGACGAGCAGGTCCATGCCGTCCTGTCCGGACCCGAGGGTGGCCTGGCCGCCGCCGACCCGGCGACCACCTTCATCGTGGTGAGCACCATCTCGACGCCGTGCATCCAGGCCATCGGAGCCGAGGCCGACGCTCTCGGCGTCGCCGTCATCGACTGCGGGGTGACCGGCGGGCCCGACGCTGCCGCGTCAGGGGACCTGGTGTGCATGGTGGGAGGTGACCCCGAGGTCATCGACCGGGTCGGGCCCGTGTTCAGCGCCATCAGCTCCCTGGCCGTGGTCATGGGGCCCTTCGGCACGGGCCTCGCCGCCAAACTCGCCCGCAATCTCATCACCTACGGTTCCTGGCTCGCCGCCTACGAGGGCCAGGAGCTGGCCGAGGCCGCCGGCATCGACCTGGCCAAGTTGGCTGAGGTGGTCAAGGCCAGCGACGTGCACATCGGTGGGGCCTCCCGACTGATGTTCCGGCCCACCGTGGCCCCGTTCACCGAGGACGACCATCCGATGATCGTGGACGCCATGCGGTCGGGGGCCTCCCTCGCCCACAAGGACCTGGCCGCCGCCCTCGAACTGGCCGAGGCGCTCGACGTCGAGCTGCCCCTGGCCACCATGACCGAACACCGTGTCGACGAGATCTTCGGACTGGGAGGGACGGCATCATGACGACGAGCCCGGTGGCCGGTGAGGAGCGGATGCTCATCGACGGAGAACTGCGGAGTGCCCGGTCGGGCCGCACCTTCGAGGTGGTCAACCCGGCCACCGAGGAAATCATCGGCGTCGTGGCTGACGCCGGGCCCGACGATCTCGACGATGCTGTCATGGCGGCCCGTCGGGCCTTCGACGAGACCGGATGGTCGACCGACGTGGCGTTACGGGTCCGGGGACTTCGTCAACTGCAGGCCGCGTTCGGAGCCCACGCCGACGAGCTCCGGGCCATGACGGTGGCCGAGACCGGTTCGCCCGTCTCGTTCACCTACTCGGCGCAGTTGGACACGCCCGTCGAGGGCCTCGGTTGGGTAGCCGACCTGGCCGAGGGCTACCAGTGGGAGACCGATCTCGGGGACGCGTCGCCGATGGGGATTCCGTCCCACCGCTGGGTGCGTCGCGAGGCCACCGGCGTGGTGGGAGCCATCACCCCGTGGAACGTGCCCCATCAGATCAACCTGGCCAAGCTGGGACCGGCGCTGGCCGCCGGCAACACCGTGGTCCTCAAGCCGGCGCCGGACACGCCGTGGTGCGCCACCGTGCTGGGTCGACTGATCGCCGAGGAGACCGACATCCCGGCGGGTGTGGTCAACATCGTGCCCTCGTCGGAGCACACGGTCGGAGCGCTGTTATCGGCCGACCCGCGGGTGGACCAGATCAGCTTCACCGGCTCGACCGCCACCGGAAAGCGGGTGATGACCTCAGCAGCCGAATCGCTGAAGAAGGTCTTTTTGGAACTCGGTGGGAAGTCGGCCTTCGTGATCCTGGACGACGCCGACCTGAGGGGGGCGTGCGCCACGGCCGCCTTCACCGTCTGCACCCATGCCGGCCAGGGCTGCGCCATCACTACCCGCCTGCTCGTTCCCCGCGAGCAGTTCGACGAGGCCGTCGAGTCGACGGCCAAGGTGCTGAGCAAGCTCCCCGCCGGGGATCCGCTCGACCCCGGGACCATCTGTGGCCCACTGATCAGCGCACGCCAGCGGGAGCGGGTGGAGGGCTATCTCAAACTGGCCGTCGAGGAAGGCGGCACCTTTGTCACCGGTGGGGGTCGGCCCGAGGGATTGGACCGGGGTTTCTTCGTGGAGCCCAGCCTGATCGTGGGAGTGCCCAACACCGCCCGGGTGGCCCGGGAGGAGATCTTCGGGCCGGTCCTCGTGGTCATCCCCCACGACGGCGACGATGATGCGGTGGCCCTGGCCAACGACTCCGCCTACGGTCTGTCCGGCTCGGTGTGGTCGGCTGACCGCGACCGTGCCGTCGGGGTGGCCAACCGGATCCGCACCGGCACCGTGGGCGTCAACGGCGGGCTGTGGTTCAGCCCGGACATGCCCTTTGGGGGCTACAAGCAGTCCGGCGTCGGACGGGAGTCCGGCGTCGCCGGTTTCGAGGAGTACCTCGAGACCAAGTCGATCGCCGAGCCGGCGTGATTGGTCGCCGGGGGAGAGGAAGCAAAGCGTGAGCGATAAGCAGACGGGCGAGGAAGGCGACAGCGAGAGTGGTCGTGATCCGCAGTCGGCCCGAGCCCTCGGAATGGCCAAGATGGAAGAGGTCTACGGCTTCACCGTCGACCCCGACGACATGGAGGGTCCCTACGCCGCCTTCACTGTCGACCATCTCTTCGGCTCGGTGTGGACCCGTTCGGCACTCGACCTCCGCGACCGCCGACTGATGACCATCGGCGTCCTGGCCGCCCTCGGCCTGGCCCCGCTCATCGAGATCCAGTTCCAGTCGGCGCTGGAGCGTGACGAGCTGACCGTGGAGCAGGTGCGCGAGACGGTGCTCCACCTGACCCACTACATCGGCTGGCCGCTCTCGACCGAGCTCAGCGGCTCCGCCGAGCGGGTCATCGCCCGACGCCGCGCCGCGGAGGGGTCATGAACGCCGCGGACGGGAGTGGGGCCGTCGATCCGTCCCCCATGGTCCGCTTCGATTTCACCGGAAAGGTGGCCATCGTGACCGGTTCGGCCGGTGGCATCGGTCAGGCCTACGCCGAGGCGCTGGCCGATGCGGGCGCGTCGGTGGTCGTGGCCGACATCACCGAGGACAAGGCCGCCGAGGTGGCCCGTGGCATCCGTGACGCGGGTGGGCAGGCAAGGTCGGTTCAGGTCGACGTGTCCGATCCTGACTCGGCCCGGGCCATGGCCGAGGCCGCCGTCACCGAGTTCGGTGGGATCGACTATCTGGTCAACAACGCCGCCATCTTCGGAGGCATGCAGCTCGATCTGCTGCTCACCGTCGACTGGGAGTACCTCAACCGGTTCCTGTCGGTCAATCTGCTCGGCGCGCTGAACTGTGTGCGGGCGTGCTATCCGGCCATGCAGGAGCGCGGGGCCGGGGCCATCGTCAACCAGTCGTCGACCGCGGCCTATCTGTACGCCGGCTTCTACGGGCTGGCCAAGGCCGGGGTCAACTCGCTCACCCAGCAGATGGCCCACGAACTGGGTGGCCAGCACATCCGCATCAACGCCATCGCCCCGGGGCCCATCGACACCGAGGCCTCCCGGACGGTCGTGCCCGACGCATTCATGAAGCCGATCCTCGCCGGTCTGGCCCTCAAGCGGCAGGGTGTGCCGTCCGACCTGGTGGGCATGTGCCTGTTCCTCCTGTCCGACGAGGCCTCTTGGATCACCGGCCACGTGTTCAACGTCGACGGCGGCCAGGTGGTCCGTCCGTGATCGGGCACCTCGCGCCACAGTGAGCGATCACCGGGTCGAACTCGACGACGACGCAGGCGTACGGCTGATCGCCTTTGACCGCGACCAGGCCCGCAACGCCTTCGACGCGGCCATGTACCACGCCGTCAACGACGCCCTCATCGGCGCCCTCGCCGATGAGGACATCCACGCCGTCGTGCTCACCGGACGGGGCCGGGCCTTCACCGCCGGCCAGGACCTCCGCGAGATGGTGGCCATCGCCGCCGGCGAGGGTGGACCGGATGCCGGTTCGGGATTCCGTTCGCTGTTGGACACCGTGGGCTCGTTCGACAAGCCCCTCCTGGCGGCGGTGCACGGCGTCGGCATGGGTCTCGGTTGCACCCTGCTCGGCCACGTCGATCTGGTCCTCATCGAACGCGGGGCGCGCCTTCGTGCCCCGTTCGCCGAGATGGGTGTGCCGCCCGAGGCGGCCAGCAGCTGGCTGTTCCCCGAGCGCCTGGGCTGGCAGTGGGCCTCGGTGCTCCTGCTGGCCTCTGAGTGGATCGACGCCGATCAGGCGGTCGCCGCCGGCCTGGCCCTGCGAGTGTGCGAGGAGGGAACGGTGCTCGACGAGACCCTGGCCCTCGCTCGCACCATTGCCTCGTTCCCCGGCGAGGCCACCCGGCGGATCAAACAGCTGATGATGGCGGCCCGACGCCCCGACATCGAAGCGGCCCGGGCCCGGGAGGAGTCGGCATTCGCGGCGCTCTTCGCCGACCCCGATACGAATCCCGGTGACCGCCTGGCCGCCGGCCTGGAGCACTGAGCACCCGAATGCGCCTCGGGATCACCGCCTTTCTCACCGATCGGGACATGGCTCCGGCCGATCTGGCCCGGGCCGCCGAGGAGCGTGGCTTCTACTCCCTCTACGTCCCCGAGCACACCCATCTGCCGGTGCGGGACGATGCCCCACCCGCCCTCGTCGAGGGAGTGCACCTCGACGACTACCGGCGGAGCCTCGATCCCTTCGTGGCCCTGGCCACCGCGGCATCGGTCACCCATCACATCCGGCTCGGCACGGGGGTCGTGCTGGCCGCCCAGCACGACCCCATCGTGTTGGCCAAACAGATCGCCACGCTCGACCACCTGAGCGGAGGACGGGTCGACTTCGGCACCGGCTTCGGCTGGAACCGTGCCGAGGCGGCCGACCACGGGGTCGACTTCGGGCGCCGCCGCCAGGTGGCCCGGGAGCATGTCTTGTGCATGCAGGCCCTCTGGAGCCAGGAGCAGGCCGAGTTCCACGGGGAGTTCGTCTCGCTCGACCCCTGTTGGAGTTGGCCCAAGCCTGTCCAGCAGCCCCGGGTCCCGACCCTGGTGGGGGGCGGGGCGACCCCGAAGGTCTTCGAGGCCATCGCCGAGTACGCCGACGGGTGGATGCCCATCGGCGGGTCGGGGCTGGCCGAGGCCCTCCCCGTCCTGCGTCGGACCATCGAGGCCCATGACCGTGATCCCGACCGCATCCGGGTCGTTCCCTTCGGCACCGTTCCCACCGAGGAGAAGTTGGCGCACTTCGAGCGACTGGGGATCGACGAGGTCGTCCTCCGGGTGCCCTCGGGGGATGCCGATCACATGCTCGCCACCCTCGACGCCCACGTCGTCCACCTGGCCCGATTCGGCGATGACGATGCCTGAGTCGACCCCGGGATCCACCCCCGATGGTGCCGTGCCCGCCACCAAGCCGTGGAGCGGTGGCGGCCGCGAGGAACTGGCCGCCGCCGTCCGGCGGCTCATGGTCCTGACGGTGACCGCTGCTGCACCCCCCGAGGTGGTGAGCGATGCGGCCCGGCGCGCCGTTGAGCTGGCCGACGAGCTGGAGCCCCACGTCCCCGCACCCGGTACCGAGCCCGTAGCCCGCTTCGCCGATCGCTCGGTTGCGCCCGCCGAGGCTCACACCCTGGCCGGGGCCATGCCCTTCGACGTGGTCATCGGCTCCTGCAACCCGGTGGCACTCCCGGTCCGTGTCGAGTTCGAGCCGCCGAAGGCCATCGGTCGGGCCACGTTCACCCCCAACTACGAGGGGGCACCGGGCTGTGTGCACGGGGCCGTGCTGGCCGGCGCGTTCGACATCATGCTGACGGCGGCCAACATCATCGCCAACGGGGCCGGGCCCACGGTGAACCTGGCCATCCGCTATCTGAAGCCGACACTCATCGGCCAACCGCTGGTGTTCGAGTCCTGGGTGACCGAGCGCACCGACCGACGCACGTTCAGCGAGGGTCGGTTGATCCAAGGTGGGGTCGTGACCGTCGAAGCCACCGGTGAGTTCGTCAACATGAGCCGCTCTCGGATCCGAGCCATGCACCAGCGGGACGAGGCAGCCGACCGTTGACCTTCACCAGCCATCCGATGGGCGATCCCAACTGGGAATCACAATTATCTAGAGTCAGGGCCGGTCGAGGCGCGGGGAGCCAACCCCGGGCCACGACCGCTGGCCGCGAGCAGGGGGGAGACCGTCCATGAGATCCACGCGTCTACGACAGGAGCCGACATCGCGGCGAGGTCGTCGACTGATGGTGCCGGGTGCGGTGGCCCTGGCCGCCTCGTTGTTCGTCTGCGGGTCGATCACGACCGTCGCGTCGGCGTCGACCACGAAATCGACCATCCCCGCCTCGGCGTTCAGCGACCACACCGGCATCACGGCCAAATCCATTTCCATCGGGAACGTCTCCACCCTGGTGGCCGGGCTGTTCAAGGGCGCAGCGGTGGGGACCGAGGCCTACGCCGACTACGTCAACTCCATCGGTGGGATCTACGGGCGAAAGATCCTGGTGGACAGCAGCGATGACGGCTACTCGGGCGGACCCAACAAGCAGGAGACCCAGGCCGCCGTGAGCAAGGACGTGGCGATGGTCGGGAGTTTCTCGTTGGAGGACAACTTCGGGGGGGCGGTGCTGAAGGCCAATCCCGATGTGCCCAACGTCAGCGTCTCACTCGATCTCGGCACCAACGACCTGCCCAATACCTTCAGTGTCGCCCCGACGGCCAACGGCTGGATACTCGGTCCCCTGGCCTACTTCAAGCAGAAGTTCCCGAAGACCATCACGCACGCCGCCGCCATGGTGGCCGGCGAACCGTCGGCCATCGCCAAGTGGAACGCCGAGAAGCAGGCCATGCAGTCCATCGGCTACAAGGTGGTCTACTCACCGACCTTCGAGATCAGCCAGACCGACTTCAATCAGAACGTCATCACCATGAAGAACGACGGGGTCAAGATCCTCTTCCTCGAGCAGATGCCCTACAACTACGCCGCCGCCGTGGTCCAGGCGCTCAACCAGCAGGACTTCCACCCGGTGCTGGTGCTGGGCGGGTCCACCTACAGCGAGGGCCTGGTCCCCGCGGCCGGGGGAGCTTCGGCCATCGACGGGGCCTACATGGAGCAGAACACCTCGCTCTATCTCGGTGAGGACAAGACGGCCCTTCCGGCCATTGCCGCCTTCCAGACCTGGATCCAAAAGGCGTCACCAGGCTTCAAGGCCGATCTCTACACCCTCTACGGATGGCTGTCGGCCGAGCTGTTCACCCAGGCCCTGAAAGCGGCCGGTCCCCACCCCAGCCGCGGTTCGATCCTGCAGGCGCTGCGGGGCATCCACTCGTTCTCGGGGGGCTCGCTGGTGGGAACGGCCAACCCGGCGGGCAAAGTGCCGACCAACTGCTACATCATCGCCACCATCGCCCATGGCAAGTATCAGCGGCTGGACGACCCTCCGGCCAGCGGCTCGGCCCACGGCTACCGCTGTGACAAGCCGTTCTATTACGCCACTACCTGACCCGAGACACGGGTGCCCCGGACGCGGTGTTGCGCTCCCGGGCCCTAGGGGAGGCGAGGTCGGGAGCTGGCTGCTCCCCCCGCCTCCAGCGGGCTACCAGTAACCCCGAGAACAGATCCGGTACGGGGTGGTGCGCCCGAGGCTGCACGGGCTGTAGCGCCACGAGTCGGACCGGAGCCGGGCGGTGTCATCGGACGGGCGGCGGTGTCATCTGGACAAGGCGCGTCGATGGCGCGGATCCGAGATGTACTTCCGTTGCCAACTCCGGGACCCGGAGATCAGAAGGCGGCCACGTGAGGCCGCCGTAGTTGTCGTGCCGGCCGGCCTCGCCGGTCGCCGACAGGCTCAGGCGTCTGCTCCGACGGCGTCGCTGCCCACGTCGAGGGCGGCAGCCCGCTTCATCAGACGTGACTTGCGGTTGGCCGCCTGGTTCTTGTGGATGACACCCTTGGCCGCGGCCTTGTCGATCCGCTTGATGGCCAGCCGGAGGGCCTCGTCGGCGTTCTCGGCGTCCCCTTCGATGGCGCTGATGGCCCGCTTGGTACGGGTCCGCAGCTCGGAGCGGACCGCCTTGTTCCGGGCCTGGCGCTTGATGGTCTGCCGATTTCGCTTGATCTGGCTCTTGATGTTTGCCACTGCGGTTCCTCTGCGTGCTGGTCGGTGCTGGGTTGCGTTCGGCTCGGCGCTGCGGGACATGCTGTCGCCGCTCGGCCGAGGAAGTTCAGACCCCGGGCGGCCCGTTGGGGCCAAGTCCGAGGACAGATAACGATAGCAGCCCGGCCCCATTCCATCTCACCGGCTGGTTCGGAACGGCCGCCACCGCCCCCAATGGCTCCGCTCAGGTGGTCAGGCTGCCGGTGGCCGGCGCCCCCGGGGTCGAGCCCTGGTGGGGCTTGGGTACGCTGGCCTCCCCGTGCTTCCCGTCGACCGCATCCGAAACTTCTCCATCATCAGCCACGTCGACCATGGCAAGTCGACCCTGTCCGACCGTATCCTGGAGCTGACTGGAGCCGTCGATCCCCGGCTGATGCGCGAGCAGTACCTCGACTCGATGGACATCGAGCGGGAGCGTGGCATCACCATCAAGGCCCAGAACGTCCGGGTCCCGTGGAAGGAGCACACCCTCCACCTGATCGACACCCCCGGGCACGTCGACTTCGGGTACGAGGTGAGCCGGTCGCTCGCCGCCTGCGAGGGGGCGGTGCTCCTGGTCGACGCCTCCCAGGGAATCCAGGCCCAGACCCTGGCCAACTGCTACCAGGCCTTGGAGCACGATCTCGAGATCGTGGCCGTACTCAACAAGATCGACCTGCCGGCAGCCGACCCGGACCGCTGCGCCGCCGAGATCGAGCAGGTCCTCGGGATCGAGGCCGCCGGCATCATGCACATCTCGGCCAAGACCGGTGCTGGGGTCGCCGAACTACTCGACACCATCGTGGAGCGGATCCCCCCGCCCACCGGCGACCCCGACGCACCATTGCAGGCCCTGATCTTCGATTCGGCCTACGACCAGTACCGGGGGGTGGTCAGCTCGATCAGGGTGATGGCCGGCACCCTGGTCGGTACGGATCGTCTCCGGTTCATGCAGGCAGGCAGCAACCACGAGATCGAAGAGATCGGCATCCGGACCCCGATCACCGTACCGGTGGACGAGCTCGGTCCGGGCGAGGTCGGCTACCTGATCGCCGGTATCAAGGACGTGGGCAGCGCCCGCTCCGGCGAGACGGTGACTACCGCCACCCACCCCGCTCGGGCGGCGCTGGCCGGCTATCGGGATCCCAAGCCCATGGTGTTCTGTGGGCTTTTCCCCATAGATGGCGACGAACTCCCGGACCTGCGCGACGCCCTGGAGAAGCTCCGACTGAACGACGCCAGCTTCACCTACGAGCCCGAGTCGTCCCGGGCCCTCGGCTTCGGTTTCCGGTGTGGCTTCCTCGGGCTCTTGCACATGGAGATCGTGCGGGAGCGCCTCGAGCGTGAGTTCAACCTGTCGCTCATCGCCACCGCTCCTTCGGTGGCCTACCGGGCCTTTCTCGTCAACGGCACCGAGGTCGACGTGGACAATCCGAGCGAGCTTCCCGAACCCACGCACCTCGATCACGTCGACGAACCCATGCTGCGGGCCACCATCCTCACCCCGTCCGAGTACACCGGCACGGTCATGGACCTGTGCCAGGGCCACCGCGCCGAGATGGTCAAAATGGAGTACCTCTCCCCGGAACGGGTCGAGTTCGTCTACGCCATCCCCCTGGGCGAGGTGGTGGTCAACTTCTTCGACCAGCTGAAGAGCCGGACCAAGGGCTACGCCAGCCTCGACTACGAGCCCGAGGGGTACGCCACGGCCGACCTGGTCAAGGTGGACCTGCTCATCAACCACACCCCCGTGGACGCCTTCTCGACCATCGTCCACCGGTCCCAAGCCGACTTCTACGGCCGCCGGATGACCGAGAAGCTGCGGGAGCTGATTCCCCGCCAGATGTTCGACGTGCCCATCCAAGCCGCCATCGGAGGCCGGGTTCTGTCCCGTGAGACGGTCAAGGCCCGCCGCAAGGACGTCCTGGCCAAGTGCTACGGGGGTGATATCACCCGCAAGCGCAAGCTGCTGGAGAAGCAGAAGGAGGGGAAGAAGAAGATGAAGAACATCGGCCGGGTCGAAGTCCCCCAAGAGGCGTTCGTCTCCGCACTCAAGCTGGACGACTGATGTGACGATCACAACATGGGGTTCCACAGAGAGCAGCCGGGCCGTCCGCACCTGAACCCCGGGCTCGAGCAGATGAAAGGGAGCGCACTCCCGTGGGAGCCGGTCGGATCAGGTCGTCGAGCGCAGGGCCAGAAGTAGCTCCCCCCGTGGCCGGCGACGACGGGTCGGCCCAACCTCCCGAACCCGGTGACCCGATGACCGGCGGGCCCGAGCCGAGCCCGCCGTCGGCCAATGCCAGCGGGTCACAGCTGGCCCGCAACGTCGTCAACTCCTACGCCAGCTACTTCATCGGCATCGCCATGAGCCTGGTGCTGACCCGTGCGCTCCTTGGTCACCTGGGTGCTGCCACCTACGGCCTCTGGGTCGTGCTGTTGGCCCTCACCGCCTACCTGGGCCTGCTCGACGTGGGCGTCGGGACGGCTGCGGTGCAACGGGTGGCCCGCCTCCGGGCCACCGGTGACCAAGAGGCTCTGGCCGACCTGATCCGCACTTGCTGGGTTTTCTTCGCCGTGTCCGCCGTGCTGGCCGTGGCCATCACCGCCGGCCTGGCCCCCTTCGTGGCCTCGTTCCTCAACATCGGTCCGATCAGCCCCACCCTGGTCGGTACCACCCTGATCATCCTCGGCGTGGTCTCGGCCCTCTCCTTCCTCGGCACCGTTCCCGGCGCGGTGCTGTTCGGTTCGGGGCGCAACGACCGCCAAGCGCAGATCGGCGTGGCCACGCTGTTGCTGATGGAGCTCGGCCAGATCTTCGCGGTAGTGGCCGGCGCCGGACTATTGGCCCTGGCCCTCCTGCAGCTGGCCGGCACCGCCGTCTCCCTCGTAGTGGGGCTGACCGTGGTCAAGCGGATCACCGGGGCCTCGCTCCGCGCCGGCCGGTTCCGCCGGGCCGTGCTCACCGACCTCCTGCGCTTCGGGGGCATCCAGTCGCTGGTGGCCCTGAGCAGCGTGGTGGCGTACCAGCTCGACTCCCTGGTCATCGGCATCATCCTCCCGGTGGCCCAAGTGGCGCCCTACAGCGTGGCCCTCAACACGGCCAACTTCACGGGCAGTCTGAGCTCCCAGGCCACCGGCCTACTCGTGCCCACGTACGCCCACGACGAGGAGGTGGGGAATCGGCGACGACAGGCCACGTACTTCCTCGGTGCGGTGATCGCCTGTCTCGGGATCTCGGTGCCCATCGTCATCGCCTTGGCCGCCTTCGGCGATCCGATCCTCGAGTTCTGGCTCGGCCATGTACCTCCCCAGACCTACAAGGTCATGATCGTGCTCGGGATCGTCACCGTCCTCCAGCGACCGGGCAACCAGTGCTTCCTCTTCCTGACCGGGATCGGACGCAACAAGCAGCTGGCCGTGTTGGCGTTGACCGGCTCGGTGCTCAACCTGGCCGGCAGCATCGGCGCCACCTACTGGCTGGGCCCGGTCGGCCCTGCCGTCGGCTCCCTTCCCGTCGTCCTCGTCATCGACTTCGTGGTACTCCCCGGCATCGTCTGTCGACACCTGGACATACCCATCGTCCGGTACCTGCGGACCTCGCTGGCCCCGGTGGTGCCGACCGCGGCGGTGGCGGGCATCGTGGCGCTGGCTCTGATCCATTTGGAACCCAAGCCCGGCGCACTCGCCGCGGTGGTGGGTGCGGTCATCGTCGTGGCCGCCGCGTGGGTCACCCTGATCGGCGTGGTCTCGCGGCTGGAGCCCGACCTCCGCAACACGGTCATGCAGCGGCTCCGCAAGCGCAGGCGCCGGTGAGAGCCACCCTTCGGATCAGGTCGTCGGCGCCCGTCCGGCTCCGTCGATGACCGGCTGACTCACCAGCCTGAGCACCTCCCGGTCGGTGCGGGTGAAGGCGGCCCGTACCGTGCTGCGGGCTTTGAGGGCCCGGGGTAGCCGGCGGAGTGCGGAGGCGAAGCCGATGAGTGTCCCTTTGTCCCAGCGGACGAGGGCCACGATCAGCCGCGGCAGGATCCAGGCGACGTGTTCGGCGAGCATGGAGGCGTCGGTGACGTTCTTCCAGACCATGAGGAGCTCGTTCTGGCGCACGAAGGAACGCAGCTCGGTGGCCGTGAAGACCTTGCGACTGGTCTTCCCTCCCAGGTGGTGACAGACCGAGTTCGGCGCGTACACGATCCGGTACCCGTCCTTCCAGGCCCGGTAGGACAGCTCGATGTCCTCGTGGTACATGGGCCAGAGGAGCTCATCGATGGAGCCCACTTCGAGGAGGAGTCGCCGCCGGAAGAAGGACTGCCCACCCACGGCGAAGAAACAGTCGGTCGAGACGTCGGCGTGGGGGAGAGGTTGGTAGAAGAGCAGCCCGTGCTCCCAGAAACCGGCGGTCCGGGTGCCCTGCTCGTCGCCGTTCTTGTCGAGTACCCGTGAGCAGGCAGCGAAGATGTCGTCAGCCACGAAGCAGGCGAGTGCTTCTTCGACGAAATTGTCCTCGACCCGCATGTCGTTGTTGCAGAAGGCTACGAACTCCCCACGGGCCGCGGCCAGACCGTCGTTCAGGGAGAAGATGTACCGGTTCTCGGGCAAGCGGAGGAGCACGACGTCCGGAAAGGCTTCGGCCACCGCATCGGCACTCCCGTCCGACGACCCGTTGTCGACGACGATGATCTCGTCGTCCGGACCGACAGCCTCGATCATGCTCGCCACGCAGCCGACGAGGAGCTCCCGCTCGTTGTAGTTGAGCACAACCAACGAGCAGCGAACGTCGTCCCCGCCTCGGGCTTCCGGGGTCACCGTGGCGACCGGCCGACGGCGTGGTCGCGCGCCGGTACGGGAAATCCGGACGACCGGCCCGGTGTCGTCCGAGGAAACGCCATGGCGGGCACGATACTGCAGCACCAGTCGCTACCGGCGCGTCGTCGATTCAGGGGAAGCCCGACCGGAGCGCTTGATCAGCCCCGGAAGAGGGTCGACGGCGGACGGCGCGGCGAGTACTCGGTCACCGCGTCTTTCACATTGCGGGCGACGCCGCGCAGGTCGCCGTGCCTCAGCGCTTCCCCGGCTGCCGTTAGCCGACGGTACGGAATGAACCGGTGCCGGCGGAACCATTCGGCGTCGGCCACCAACGACGTCCCCGGCCCGGCGACGGCGGCGATCCTCTGGTGCACTTTGGCGTACTGGGAGGCGAACAGGTCGGCCTTCTCCACGGTGGCTTGGGTCGGGTGCCGGCGGTAGCCGACCAGCACCCGGGGGAGGAAGTGGATCATGCCGTCGAGGCGGAGACGCAGGAAGAAGTCGGTGTCCTCGCAGATCTGACCAAACTCCTCGTCCCATCGGCCGATCCGGTAGAAGGCGTCACGACGGACCACGGCGATGCTCGGAATGATGGCGGCGACGAGGTAGATGGACTCGAAGGGGACAGTGGAGTCCGAGTCGGGCACCATGGCCACCCAGAACCTGGTGGATACGCACCGGGCCCAAGGCCACGTTCCCGGTTCGTCGCCGAGGTGGGTGCCCGTGGCATCGAGATAGGAGTGGCGGACGTAGACCCCGTTGACCCGACTCCGGTCGAGATGGCTGCTCGTGGCCGTCAGCATGTCGGGGTGGAGTACGTCGTCCGCGTCGAGGAACAAGAGGTACTCCGAGCGGCTGTGCTCCGCACCGGTGTTCCGAGCGGCCGCCGCGCCCCGGTTGCGGGGGTGGACCACAAGGGAGATCCGGGGGTCCCGCTCAGCGAACTCCTCGACGATGGCGCAGGTGCGGTCGCTGCTGGCGTCGTCCACGACGACCGCCGTCCACTGGCGGAACGACTGGGCCAGGACGCTCCGGAGGGTCTCGCTGATGTACGACTCGGCGTTGTAGCTGGGGATGATGACGGACACCGATCCGGGCTCAGTAGGTCCGTCCGTGGACACCGCAGCCACTGGCTCCATCGCTCGAGTGTAGTGACCCTCCGCGCAGCCGGCGGGGCTCCGGTGGTCTTTCACCATGAGCAATCCGGTGCCGACGAGGTCCGCATGTGCCGATCGGTCGGTCGGCGATGAATTACTCTCTTCACGTTGCCTCCGGCGGCGAACGGTGACGCAGACCACCGCACTCAATGGTTCCCGCAATGGAAATGGAGGCACGGCTTGACACGATCCGAGTTTTTTGACGTGATCTGCCTGTCCCTTGAGCCCTGGGACGATGTCTGGCGCCGGAACCAGCACATGGCTGCGGCCATGTTGGAGCTGCGACCGACCATGAGGCTGCTGTTCGCCGAAACGCCCATCGACGTCACGTGGACTCTTCGGCATGGTCGGTGGCCCGCCCTGTCTCCGCTCCGTCCCATCGGCTCGACCGGGCGACTGTGGGCCCAGGCACCCCGCAAGTGGCTGCCCCGGAAGCTCCGGCCCTCAGGCGACCATGCCCTCGGCCGGCAGGTGGAAAAGGCGGCGCACTCCCTCGGATTCCACCGCCCGGTGCTGTGGATCAACGACAGCACCTACGCGCCCCTCGTCGAGTCGACCGGATGGCCCACGGTCTATGACGTCACCGACGACTGGCTGCTCGCCACCGGCGCCAGTCGCGAGCTCGCCCGACAACACCGCAATGACGCCGCTCTGCTGCGTCAGGCCACCGAGGTCGTGGTGTGCTCGCCCGCGCTGGTCGAGAGCCGTGGCCAGACCCGACCGGTGCACCTCATCACCAACGGGGTGGAGGTGGACCACCTTCGAGCCCCTACCGATCGACCGGTCGATCTTCCGGCCGGTCGGATCGTCATGTACCAGGGCACGCTCAGCTCCGGCCGTCTGGACCTGCCGCTGTGCGTGGCACTCTGCCGCGACCTGCCCGCCGATACCTCGGTGGTGTTCGTCGGGCCCAACAGTCTGAGCAAAGAGGACGAGGCCCTGTTGGTCGAAGCCGGGGCCGTGATCCTGGGCGGTCGCCCCTACGCCACGGTTCCTGCCTACCTCCAGCACGCTGATGTGCTCATCGTGCCCCATCTGGTGACGCCGTTCACCGAGAGTCTGGATCCCATCAAGGCCCGGGAGTTCACTGCCGTGGGCCGTCCGGTCGTCGCCACTCCCGTGGCCGGCTTCCGCGACCTCGGGGCCCAGGTGACCGTGGCCGGCGCCGACCGATTCGTCGCCGCCGTGACGACCGTCCTCAGTGGACCTCGGTTGCCAGCCGGGCCGGGACCGCTCACTGTGCAGCCCGAGACCTGGGTCAACCAGGCGACGGCGTTCTTGCAGGTCCTAGAGTCGGCGGCCGCCCACCAACCCTGAGGTCGGCCGGCTCGGCACCATCAGTCACTCGGGTGCGCCGTCCGGTCAGCGGGTCGTCGCCACCGAGCGGTCGTCGTGCCGGGCCGGTACCGTCCCGAAGGCGGCGATCAGGTCGGTCGCCACCACGTCGACCAGGCTGCGGCGCTGGGACATCAACCATGCCGCGTGGTCCAGTTCGTCCATCTCTTCGAGATGGACGTCCGGCCGGGAGGTCAGCTGAGCCATTCGTCGTTCCGCGCCGAGCGAGAGTGAGGTGAGATCCCCCGGACCGACGATCAGGAAGGTCTCGACTCCCCGGGCGGTAACGGCTTCGAGCGAACTGATTCCGGTGTCGGTGAGGAGTGTCCGGTGGACGAGGTCCCAGGTCCACGACGGCACCCACGGAAGCCGCCGAGCGATGGCCTCGGTCCAGCTCCCATCGGCCAGGGAGCGGGCCCAGCGAGTGGACCCTGTCGATCCCCGCGCCCTCCCGTACCACTGCAACACGGGACCGAGTGTGCGGACCAGCCACGGCCGGGTGGCCTGACGGGCCTGTCGCCGAGACGGCCCTGGCGGCTCGGGCGGGATGAACGTGAACACCGGGTTGATCAGGCACACGGCTCGGGGCGGGCGCACCATGGCCTGTTCGACGGCCTGATAGGCACCCGCGCAGAATCCGACCAGGACCACGTCGGTGGGGTCGTCGGGAGCGATGGCGGCGACGGCCTGGTCGATGTCGTCGATGGCTTCAGGGGCCCGGGCCACGTGGGCCTCCTGGCCCGGACGCACCCCGCTGTCGCCGTTGCCGCTGAGATCGAAACGGAGCACCCGGAGCCCGGCCGGGGCCAGGGCGCGAGCGAGGTCCACCCAGATCCGGGCCTGTCCGATGTGGTGGGTGTTGCCCTCGTTGACCAGCACCACGGTGGGGCCGGTGGCGGCGGTCGGTGGTTCCGTCACGATCCCGAACAGGCCCTGGGGACCCAACGAGACGGTGTGCTCTTCCAGGGGCCTTCCCGTCTCGGTGTGACCAACCACGGCGGTCGGTCTCCGTGGCCGTTCGATCGGTACCGGATCGCCGTCCAGTACTGAGGCGAACCAGTCAGCCAGGCGGTCGATCGTCCCCAGGGGCGGTTCCTGGACGTTCGAGTCGAGGAGCCGGTCCTGGCCGGTGGCCTCCCCCCATTCGACGGCGGTGCCGGCCAGGCGACGGACCAGCGCGGGTGGCCGGGAGAGTTCGGGTGGCACGAGCACCAGGGTCCGTTCGGCCAGTGGGCCGTGCACCGTTTTGATGGCCAGATCAGCGAGAGCCTTGACCGTCTCGGGCTCGAAGCGGAGCCCGGGGGCTTCGACGCCCTCCCCGGTCGGATCGCCACCGGTCCCGCTCAGGAGCCGGAGGAATCGTTGCTCTCGCAGGAAGGCCTTGCCCGAGAGGCATGGGTCCCAGAGGGCGAGGGCATCGACTCCGCCCCGACGGGCCGCCTCGTGGGCGGCGAACAGGCCGCCCATCCGCGTCCCGGCGAGACCGATGGCCGCCACCCCGGTGTCGGCCAGCGCATCGACGGCCCGGGACAGACTGTCCAGCCAGGCATCGAGACGATCGGGATCGGTCTCTGAGCCCGCCGAGTCGCCCGTGCCGTCGTAGTCGAACCGGAGTACGGCGATGCCGCGGTCGGCCAAGGCCTGGGCTGCGAGTCGGTAGGTGAAGTACGTGCAGATGGCTTCGATGCCGAGGGGTTGGGCCAACACCACGCCGCCCCGGGCCCGGCCGTCCGGCGGCAGGTGGAGCCATCCGAAGAGGGGTCGGTCGTCGGGGCCGAACCACAGCGGCGTTGCGCTCGCATGGGAGCTCTGGGCTGGTGCCGTCACCGCATCTCCTTCCCCGTCGCTCGGACTTGCCACCCCACCGCGGTGTCGCATCCACTCGTGGCCACCGGCCGCTGCCTCCTGGGCACGGAGACGGGGACCGCAGTCGGAACTGGGCCCTCAAGACCGAGGTCCAGGGTGTGCCGACCCGATGAGGTCATCGTCCAGTCGGTGCCAATCCTTTAGGTCGCCAGTCCTTGTCCCAACTGGCGAACGACCAGGTCCTGCCCTTAGCGGACCGGCTCCACCCGGGCGGGAAGGGTGCGGTAGGCGGCCATGGTGGCCTCGGCCACGTGCCTCCAGGTGTAGTGCTCGAGGACACGCTGGCGAAGGGCGGGGTCGGGAGGACTCGCCCATGCCGACTGGACGGCCGACAGCACCGACCCGCTGTCGGCCGGATCGCAGTACCACGCCAGGTCCTCGAGGTACTCGCGGGCAAAGCCACGCGAGGTGGTGACGACGCTGCATCCGCTCAGGGCGGCCTCAAGGGAGACGAGGCCCGTGGTCTCGAACCAGCTGGGCAGCACGTGTACCCGGGCGTGGCGGTAGAGATCGGCCAGTTCGGATTCGTCCAGCGAGACGTGGAAGGTCACCCATCCCGAGCCCGCCCTCCGGCACTTGCGGACGTAACGGGCATGATCAGGGTGCTCGTGACCAGCGATCACCAGCGGTAGCCCCGATCCTCGGAGCGCCTCGATCAGTCCCAGTTGGTTCTTGTGCGGCTCGATCCGACCGACGTAGAGGACATACGTGCGTTGGTCGAACTGATCGACCGGCAGGCTGAAGCGGTCGGGGTCGACACCGTTCGGGATGGGGACGATCGGGGTGGCCACGCCGAAGTCACGTCGGATGCTCTCGCCTTCGCCGACGGCATTGGGCAACAGGAGGTCGGCCGCCTCGAAGAGGGTCAGTTGCTGGACGTCCGCCGGGATCCAGTGCAGGCAGGCCTCGGTCAGGGCGCCACGCCCTCGCAGTGCGCTGCGGGAGAACCGGGCCGCCCGCACCACCCGACCAGCCAGGTCCCGAGCCGACACCCGACGGCCTGGGCCACCGTCCTGGCGGTAGGAGCGCTCCCAGTAGATCGTCGAGAGGGCGACCGGGACCCCCCGTCGGTGCCAATGCCGGACGTGATCCGTCGAAAGCCCGAACCCGTGGACCAGATCCACCTCGGTCGGGGGTGGTGTGTCGGTGAACTCGGTGATCACGTCCAATCCGGCCTCGGCCAGAGCCCGAGCGGTCTTCTCGAGCTGCACCACATGGCCCCCGAGCACCCGCCGCCCTCCGGGCATCCACAGGAGCACCCGTGACACCGGGGTAGGCGGGTCGGATGCCACCGGCTCGGCCTGGGTGGGTAGGCCGGTCAAACGGTTGCGCGCCGAATCGGGGCCGATGGTCCAAGCGTGCCGCCGGTCTGGCCCGACGCTGTCGACCGGTGAGTAGGCACGCGGTTAGGGAGGGCGAGCACGGCGTCATGCTAACGCCGGGCCACCTCGAGGTTGGGACTCTCCAGCCCCGGTGCGTCGGGAAGGGGCAAGACGGCCGGTAGCCTCGTTGGGATGCTCGAGTCGGACCGCTCGGAGGCCACACGGAGCGGTTCGGGTACCGGGAGGCCCGGGAGGCTCCGAAGTCGGCCGAATGAGGTGGAACGACGGGAGGAGTCCCGACGCCACCTGGTCTGGGGGACCGTCCTGATCGCCGTGGTGGCGGTGGGTGGCCTCTACTTCTTCTTCCTGCCCCACCCGATGTTCGCCGATCGTTGGGTGCTCGACCTCGTGCGTCCATCCAGCAACGGCATCTTCACGGGCGTGGTGGCCCTCCGCTACCCCCAGGTCGTCGTGGTGGGCTCGGCGGTGATCGCCTTGGTGGCCCTGCCGAGCGACCGGCTCCACTCCCTTGCCTGCCTCGTCGGACCGCCACTAGCGCTCGCCACCTGCGAGTTGGTGGTCAAGCCGCTGGTGGGCCGACATCTGGGAAGCGGGCTCTCCTACCCGTCGGGCTCCACCGTGGGTGCTGCTGCGCTGGCCACCGCGGCCGTCCTGGCGGTGCCTCGCCGATGGCGTCTAGGGATCCTCGCCATCGGCGCCGTCTACACGCTGTGGATGGCCCTGGCCGTCGTGGCCCTGCAGTGGCACTTCCCGACCGATGCCGCGGCCGGCGTGGCGTACGGCGCAGGTGTCGTCCTGGTGGTCGACGGAGTGGTCTGGTGGGCGGCCGCTGAACTCGGCGGGCGACGCCTACCCTCGCCGGTGGACTCAGGCCGGGGGTGAGGACTCGTCGCTGGGCTTGGCCGGTGGGGGCCTACGGATGACCGCCACGGTGTCGGCTGGATTGTCGGGGTCGAAGTGCAGGTCGATGGGGTGATTGGGGTCGTGGGGCTCACCCGACGCCTCGATCACGAACGCCGGTTCTTGGCGGGGCAGCTGGAGTGCCTGCTGGAGGCCGACGGCGATGCCGGTCATGACTGCACCGGTGGCCGAGCGCTTCATCCAGTTGTTGAACCGCAGTGGATCCCTGACCTCGCCATCCCCGGGATCCTGCCCCGGCTCGGCACCGGTGTCGTCCCCATCGGCTGAACTCTCGGCTCCAGCCGAGATCGCCGGCCCACCGAACTCGGCCTCGCCACTCGCCCCGGCCCCGTCCCCGGCACCTGGGTCCTCGGCCGCCACCGGCCCAGCATCATCCTGCACGGAGTCCACGGTACTCCGAGGGACCCGCCTACCGGTCGGGTGAGCGGGTCCCCGGACCCTCGTCACCGACCGAGATGCCGGCCGAACCCCCGCCCGCCCCGTTGCCTTAGGATCCACTACGTGCTTGACCGCTTCCATCCACCGGTCGAGGAGTACCTCGAAACCATCTTCGCCCTGCAGGAAGAGGGAATTCCCGTTATCCAGGCCCGCCTGGCCGAGCGGTTGGACAAGGCTGCCCCGTCGGTGTCCGAAATGCTCGACCGGTTGGAGGCCGACGACCTCATCGTGCGCAGCGCCCGGCAGATCGCCATGACCCCGAAGGGTGCAGCCCTGGCCGAAGGCGTCGTGCGCAAACACCGGCTGGCCGAGCGCCTGCTGGTCGACATCATCGGCCTCGACTGGGACAAGGCCCACATCGAGGCCGGGCGATGGGAGCACGTCATCTCCGACGACGTCGAGGAACGCCTGGTCGTGCTGCTCGGGAACCCGACGACCTGCCCCCACGGCAATCCCATCCCCGGTGTGGACCCGGTAGGTCCGAAGCAGCAGCGTCTGGCCGAGGCCCAGCCCGGTGACCGGGTCCGCCTCGAGCGCATCACCGAGAGCGTGGAGCACGAGTCCGACTCCCTCACCTACCTCGGTGACCACGGACTCACCCCCGGCACCACCGCCCTCATCGGGGCGAGGGCCCCCGATGGCACCTTGACCCTGGTCATGGGGGAGGACACCATCGCCCTCGGTCCGGCGATGACCGAGCGGATGTTCGTGGCACCGGCCTGAGTCCGGGTGGCTGGGGTACTCCCCGGGGGGGAGCTCGAGCGGTCGAGGGCGAGCATGAGCGGCGGCTACCGGTCAGCACTCACTAGAGTGGAGTGCTAACACGAAGCGAATCTGTTCTCGGCCGCTGCTACGTGGCCACCGGGTTCCGACGTGGATGCGAAAACCCATGCCGACCACCGAAGACAGTCGCACCGACGAGCGCACCCCAGATCCCGGGTCCCTCGACGCGCGCAAGTCGGCCATCCTGAACGCCGTCGTCACCGAGTACATCGCCTCGGCCCAGCCCGTGGGGTCCCAGCACGTGGTGGAGTCGGCCGGGGTCAGCGTGTCGTCGGCCACCGTGCGTTCCGACATGGCGGCGCTGGAGCGAGAGGGCTTTCTGGCCCAACCCCACACCAGCGCCGGCCGCATCCCCACGGACAAGGGGTACCGCTTCTTTGTCGACCACCTGGCCGGACCGGGATCCCTCGACCCGGTCGGTCGCCAGCAGGTGCGTCAGTTCTTCGACCACGCCCACGGCGAGATCGAGCTGATGCTCGAACAGACGTCTGGCCTGTTGGCCGACCTCACCGACTGCACAGCGATGGTGGTGGGCCCGTCCCACGAGTCGGCGGCCATCCGTGGCGTCCAACTGGTGGGTCTCGGCCCTCGCCTGGCCCTGGTGGTGGTGGTCCTGGCCGACGGGGCCGTCCAAAAGCAGTCCGTGGAGTTCGACGAGGACGTCGACGAGTCCCGGCTGGCCGATGCCGCGGCCCGTCTGGCTGCCCACTCGCTCGGCCTGCCCATCACCCAGGTGGCCGACACCGCCACCAGCACCGGTGACCCCGCCACGGACTCGGTGGTGGCGGCCGGACTGGCCGGGTTGCGCTCGCTGGCCCGGGTGGACGGCGCCGAGCAGCTGTTCGTCGGGGGATCGTCCCGGATGGCCGCGGCCTTCGATGCCGTCGACACGGTGCGGTCGGTGCTGACCATCCTCGAACAACAGCTGGTGGTGGTGACCTTGCTCCGTGACATCCTCGACACCGGCCTGTCCGTGGCCATCGGCACCGAGCACGGCGTCGAGCCGCTGGCATCGTGCGCCATCGTGGTGATGCCGGTGTCAGTCGACGGAGCCGCGGCAGGGACCATCGGTCTACTCGGACCCACTCGGATGAACTACCCACTGGCGTTGGCCGCAGCGCGCGTGGTGGGGGACCGTCTGGGCGAGCGGCTGGGTGAGTCCGGACGATGAAGGCTGTTTGTATGGGGGCCGAGCAGGGGGACCGAGGGAAGGGAACCGGTTCGTGACCACCGCCGACCTCTATGAGGTGCTGGGTGTCCGTCGTGACGCCTCCGACGACGAACTCAAGCGGGCCTACCGGGCCAAGGCCCGGGAGTTCCACCCTGACGCCAACCAGGGCGACTCGGACACCTCGGAGAAGTTCAAAGAGGTCAGCCTGGCCTACGAGGTCCTGAAGGACCCCGAGCGCCGGGCCCGCTACGACCGGTTCGGCGCCGAGGGTGTCTTCGGCCCTGCCGCCGGTGGGGGCGGTGCGCCCGGTGACCCGTTCGGTGGGGGACTGGGTGACCTCTTCGACGCGTTCTTCAACGGGATGGGCGGGACCGGTGGCGGCCGGACCCGACGGACCGGCCCTCTGCCCGGTCCTGACGCCGAAATGGTCCTTCGCCTCAGCTTCCGGGAGGCCGTCTTCGGGGTCCAGCGTGAGGTCGACGTCCAGACGCCGGTCCACTGCGACACCTGCGAGGGATCGGGGGCGCGTCCAGGGACGAGCCCGGTGCGCTGTCCCGAGTGCCAAGGTGCCGGCGAGCTGCGACGGGTGCGCCAGTCCATCCTCGGCCAGGTGATCACGGCCGTACCGTGCACGCGCTGCCAGGGCTCCGGGGAGTTCATCGAGAGTCCGTGCCCGGACTGTCGAGGTGAGGGGCGGCGCAACGAGTCGAGGACCCTTACCGTCGACATCCCCGGAGGCGTCGACGAGGGTTCGACCCTCCGGCTGGCCGGCCACGGACCCGCCGGGTTCCGCGGCGGCCCGAACGGGGCACTATTCGTCCATCTGTCGGTGGAGCCCGACCCTGCCTTCGAGCGTTCCGGCGTCGACCTGCACGCCTCGGTCAACGTGCCGGTGACCCTCGCTGCGCTGGGAGGCAGCGTCACCTTTGACACGCTGGACGATGCTCGTCAGCTGACCATCGACGCCGGCACCCAGTCGGGTACGGTGCTCCCGTTGAAGGGCCTGGGTGTTCCGAAGATCCGGGGCCGCGGTCGCGGCGACCTCTATGTCCATGTGCAGGTGGACACGCCCACCGGACTCGACGACGGCCAGCGGGAGCTGCTCGCCGCTCTGGCCGAGGCCCGTGGTGAAGAACTCGGGCATGCCCCCCAGGGCGAGGGACTCTTCTCGAAGCTGCGCTCCGCCCTGAGCTGACCATGGCGTCCGGCGCGCGCGAACCGACCGGGTCGACACCGGGTCCGCCGGCCGGGCCCGAGGCCACCTTGCTGTCGGCGGCGGCGATGGTGTTCGTCGCCGATCCGGGGACACCGATCCTCACGCAGGGTGATGCTCACCACCTCTTCGACGTGTTGCGCCTCCGGCCCGGCGAGTCGATCATCGTCGGCGACGGAGTGGGTTCGTGGGTGCCCTGTCGAACGGCCCCGGGAACCGGGGGGCGAGGCTGGCGGCAGACCGACCTCGGCTCATTGGTCGTCCCGGAGGGGCCCGTCGTGCGCCAAGCGCGAGTGGCCCCCGAGATCACGGTGGCGTTCGCTCCGACCAAGGGCGACCGTCCCGAGTGGGTGGTCCAGAAGCTCACCGAACTCGGCGTCGACCGCATTGTGCCCATCCGCAGTGTCCGCTCGGTGGTGCGTTGGGAAGGGGACGAGCGGGGTCAGCGGGCCGCGGCCAAGCTGACCCGGGTGGCCCGTGAGGCGGCGGCTCAGTGTCGACGCGCCTGGCTCCCCGAGGTTGAGCCGGTCACCCCCCTAGACGGCCTGGCCGCGGTGACGGGTCCGGCCCCCCGATTGGCCTGTCCGGGGGGCGAGGCGCTGAGCCTCGAGCATCCCTTTGTGGCCGTTGGTCCCGAAGGGGGCTGGGACCCCGCCGAACTGGATCTCTTCGGCCCTGGCGTGGGTCTGGGCCCCACCGTGCTTCGGGCCGAGACCGCCGCCGTCGCTGTGGGTACCCTCCTGTGCGCTCTCCGCGGTGGCGTGGTCGCGCCGCTTGCGTAACCACGCTCCGTGAGGGAAACTACGTAGGGAGGCAGGGACTCCTGTTAGGGAGAACGATCGTAGGGCACCGCATGGCGGCTCTGTGGTCCTTTGACAGACATGCACCTGCGTCACATTGGCAGAGCCGGAGCTCGGGGGGCGATCGGTGGAGAGGAGCGGAGGTGCAGATGTCGGTGATTGATAAGAGTATCGATGTACTCGATGAGGACGAGCAGGAGGAAGTGGCCCGGGTGGCCTACGCCCGAGCTGTCGGAGCTCGCCTCCGGACGATGCGCAAGCAGATGCGCCTGTCCCTCCAAGCAGTAGAGGCCATGTCCGAGCAGGAGTTCAAGGCATCGGTACTGGGCGCCTACGAACGAGGGGAGCGGGCCATCTCGGTGCCCCGGCTCCAGCGGCTGGCCAAGCTCTACGACGTCCCGGTCGATCAGCTGCTGCCTCCCGACGACGCCACCATGACTCGCTGGAGCACCCAGGGAACCACCGACGAGATCGTCACCACCTCGGCCCGACGGGCCAGCCTCACGTCGTCGGGCACGGAGAAGGTGGCCATCGACCTCACCAAACTGCACACGGTCAGCGGACCCGAGCGGGATCTCCTGCGACGGTTCTTGAGCATGATCCAGGTGCACCGTCAGGACTTCAACGGACGGATGATCACCATCCGGGCCGAGGACGTCCGGGCTATCGCCTGCCTGTTCGGCGTGACCCCCGATTCGATGGGCACGAGGCTGGACGAGCTCGGACTTCTCGTCAGCATCTGATGTCGAGGGATGGGGCACGTGACTGAGCAGATCCGCTGGCTGAGCACCAAAGAGGCGTCGGAGCTGTTGGGGGTGACTCTACGCAGCCTCTACCGTTTCATCGACGAAGGTGACCTGGTGGCCTACAAGTTCGGCCGGGTCATCCGGGTCCAGCAGGCCGACGTGGAGAACTTCATCCGGGCCAGCCGCATCGCCCCGGGCAGCCTGGAACACCTGTACCCGGAGATCAAGGGCGGCGGGAACGGCAACGGGCATGCCAACGGAAACGGCCGTGCCCACGTGACGCCGGACGGGCTCACGGCCGCCGAGGGCTGAGCGCACGTTGGCCGATTGTCTGTTCTGTCGGATCGTGGCGGGCGACGTCCCTGCCGAGGTGGTGCGGAGCGACGAGCGCACGGTGGCCTTCCGGGACCTGAACCCCCAGGCACCCACCCACGTACTCGTCGTCCCCAGGCGTCACCTGGTCAACGCCTCGACGGTGACCGCCGAGGACGCCGACGACGTCGGTGCCCTGCTGGTGGCGGCCAAGGCCGTCGCCGACGCCGAGGGATTCGGTGGGCCCGACCGCGGTTACCGCTTGGTCTTCAACGTCGGACCCGACGCCCTCAACTCGGTGGACCACCTCCACCTCCACGTGCTCGGGGGCCGTGCCTTCGAGTGGCCACCGGGCTGACGCCGTCCCCCTCATCCGCCGTGCCGTCCGGATCTGGACCGGTGCTTCGGCCGCCCCCACCGCTATCATGGGGTCGACCCTGTTGAGCCGCTGGTAGGGTCGGGACCAGAGCGCACGTGGCAGGCACCCAGGTCAAAATTCTCGTTCCCGGCAACCATCTCATGGCCGGCCTGCTGGGCCAGCGTGACGAACTGCTGCGGCTTGTCGAAGGTGCGTTCGGCGACGTGCACATCGCCGTGCGGGGCAACGAGATCTCCATCGAGGGCGAGGGTGCCGAGCGGGTGGGTGCCTTGTTCGAGGAGCTGATCATCCTCCTCGAGTCGGGACAGGGCCTCGACGCCGTCCAGGTGCACCGGACGATCGACATGATGCACGACGACGTCCGGCCCTCCGAGGTCCTGACCTCGGAGCTGCTGCGCTCCTCACGGGGACGGGCCGTCCGGCCGAAGACCGGTGGGCAGAAGCAGTACGCCGACGCCATCGCTTCGAACATCGTCACCTTCGGGATCGGACCCGCCGGCACCGGTAAGTCGTATCTGGCCGTGGCCCTGGCCGTGCAGGCTCTCCAGGCCCGGCAGGTCAACCGCATCATCCTCACCCGGCCGGCCGTGGAAGCCGGGGAGCGCCTGGGGTTCCTGCCCGGCGACCTCATGGCCAAAGTCGACCCCTACCTCCGTCCGCTCTACGACGCCCTTCACGACCTGCTGGAGCCCGAAGGGGCCCAACGGCTCATCGATCGTGGTGCTGTCGAGGTGGCCCCGCTGGCCTTCATGCGGGGCCGGACCCTCAACAACAGCTTCATCATCCTGGACGAGGCCCAGAACACCAGCCCCGAACAGATGAAGATGTTCCTCACCCGGATCGGGTTCGGCTCGAAGGCGGTCATCACCGGCGACGTCACCCAGATCGACGTGCCCGGGGGTCGGTCCGGGCTGGTTGGCCTGGAGTCGGTGCTCTCAGGGGTACCGGACCTGGCCTTTGTCCACCTCAACCAACGCGACGTGGTCCGCCATCGCATCGTGGCCGACATCGTCGCCGCCTACGAGCGCGGCGACAAGCCGCCCGGAGCTCAGGGGTGAGCCTTGACATCTACGCCGCCGACGAGCAGGCCGACCACCCGGTCAACGTCGAGCGGTGGTCTTCGCTGGCCCGCTCGGTCCTCGAGGCCGAAGGGATCGTGAGCGACACCGAGGTCTCCCTGCTGTTCGTGGACGAAACCACCATCGCGTCACTCAACCAACGGTTCCTCGACAAGGAGGGGCCGACCGACGTGCTCTCCTTCCCCATCGAGGACGAATCCGACCGCAGCGGCCGCTCCCCCGACGAGGGAGGTACGGGCCCCGGCTCCATCGAAGCCGACACCGGCCGGCTCCTCCTGCTCGGCGACGTGGTCATCTGCCCTGCGGTGGCCGCCCGCAACGCCGTGGACCACGGGGTGACCTTCGACGACGAGATCGCCCTGTTGGTGGTGCACGGCATCCTCCATCTCCTCGGCATGGACCACGAGGTCGACGCCGACGCGGAGCGCATGGAGCGACGTGAGCAGCAGCTGCTGGCCCGCTTCTACCGCGTGGCCTCGTGAACTCCTCCCCACCCGGTCCTCGGCTCCCCACCGCCCGATGGACGTGAGCGGCGCGGCCGGACCCTTGGTGGCCGCCTCGTTCACCGCGGTCGACGGCGTCCTCTTGGTGGTGGTCGTGGTCCTCCTCGGTGTGTCGGCGCTCTTGGCCCTGGCCGAGACCAGCCTGGTGCGCACCAGCCGGGCCAAGGCCATGGCCCTCGTCGATGACGGGCGCCGTGGTGCCAAGGTGCTCCTGCGCCTGACCGAGAACCCCCAGGGCTTCCTCAACCCGGTGCTCCTCATGGTGCTCATCTGCCAGCTGGTGGTGGCCACCTTGGTGGGGATCCTGGCCGCCGACTGGTTCGGTGCCTGGGGTGTGGTGGCGGCCACGGTCTTCGAGATCGTGATCATCTTCGTCCTGGGCGAAGCGGTCCCGAAGAACTGGGCCGTCCATCATCCCGAGCGTGCTGCCCTGTTCAGCGCCCCCTTGGTGTCGGCCATCGTCCGGTTCTGGCCGGTCCGGATGGTGTCGGGGGCCCTGATCGGACTGGCCAATCTCCTCATCGGTGAGAAGGGCCAGTACCTGGGCTCGGACGTCACCGAGTCCGAGCTACTGGCCATGGCCGACGTGGCGCTCGAGGGGGACGTCATCGAAACCGAGGAGCGCGCCCTCATCCACTCGATCATCGAGTTCGGCGACACCGTGGTCCGTGAGGTCATGGTGCCCCGACCCGACATGGTCACCGTCGGGGCCGACGAGACGGTCGAGGCCGCCCTCGAGCGGGCCCTCGAGGTCGGCTACAGCCGTATTCCCGCCGTCGAGCAGCAGGTCGACGACGTGGTGGGCATCGCCTACACGAAGGACCTGATCCATACCGTCCGCCAGGGCCAGGGCGACGAGGCGGTCAGGGCCCACCTGCGCACGGCGCGGTTCGTGCCCGAGACCAAGCGGGTCTCGGACCTCATGCGTGAGATGCAGGCCGAGAAGTTCCATCAGGCCGTGGTTGTCAACGAATACGGGGGCATTGCCGGACTCGTCACCTTGGAGGACCTCATCGAGGAGCTGGTGGGCGAGATCGTCGACGAGTTCGACGTGGAGGAGGCCACCGTCGAGCGGCTCGACTCGGGGGAGGTCCGGGTGAGTGCCCGGCTGCCCGTCGACGAGGTCAACGAGCTCATCCACGCCGACTTGCCCGATGGGGCCTGGGACACGGTGGGCGGCCTGGTGTTCGACCTCTTGGGCCACGTCCCGGTGGCGGGGGAGTCGGTGGATGTCGGCGGTCTGCGACTGGTGGCCGACCGGGTGACCGGTCGGCGTATCGAACGGGTCCGGATCGTTCCCATGCCCACCTCGGTGGCCGAGGAGCCGGCATGACGCTCTTCCGGTCGGGCTTCGCCGCCGTGGTCGGACGACCGAACGTGGGCAAGTCGACCTTGGTCAACGCCATGGTCGGCACCAAGGTCTCCATCACCTCACCCCGGCCCAACACCACACGCGCCCAGGTGCGCGGGGTCCTCAACCAGCCCGGCGCCCAGGTGGTGTTCGTCGACACCCCGGGGTTGCACAAGCCCCGCACCGCCCTCGGGGAACGGATGAACGAGTCGGCGACCTCCTCGCTCGACGACGTCGATGTGGTGGTGGCCATGGTCGAGGCCACCGGGGCGGTCGGCCCGGGCGACCGGATGGTGCTGACCGCCGCGGCCCACCGGGTGCGGGCCATGGCCCGGGCCAGCGCGCTCGAGCGGGAGGTGGGGGCCGAAGGCTCCGGGGCGTCGGGGGACCCGACACTGCTCGTCGTGGTCAACAAGATCGACCGGGTGGGCGGCGACGGGGTACTCACCCACCTGACAGCGGTCTCGGCCGTGATCGACACCATCGATCACGACGGGGGCGGTGGACCGGTCCCCGTCGAGTACTTCCCGGTCTCGGCGACCACCGGTGAGGGGGTGGCGGCCCTCATCGACGCCGTGGTGGACCGGATGCCCGAGGGTCCCCGGTACTACCCCGAAGGCATGGTCACCGATGTCGCCGAGGCCTTCTGGGTGGCCGATCTGGTGCGAGAGGAGCTGCTCCACCGGGTGGAGGACGAGCTGCCCCACAGCATCGCCTGTCGGGTCACCGAGTGGGAGTGGCCCCGGGTCCGTTGCGAGATCCTGGTGGAGCGGGACTCCCAGAAGGGGATCGTGATCGGCAAGGGGGGCAGCACGCTGAAAGAGGTGGGCACGGCGGTGCGCAAACAGATGCCGCCCGGCGCCTTCCTCGAACTCTTCGTCCGGGTGGAGAAGCGGTGGCAGCACCGGGAGGACGCGCTCGACCGTCTGGGTTTCTGACCCTCGGGACGGCACGGCCCCCGGTCCCGGGGACCGCCGTGTCGGTCAGGTCCGGTCCCTGATCGACTCCAAGAAGGCCACCACCTCGGAGCGGTCCACCGTGCGCTTCATGGGCGGGACCCGGGCCAAGAGGGCCCCCCGGTAGCGGGCGGTGGCCAGCCGGCCGTCGAGCACCGCCACCACCCCCCGGTCCCGGTCCGACCGGATGAGCCGGCCGGCCCCCTGGGCGAGCAGGGTGCCGGCCCGGGGCAGGTCGACCACGCTGAAGGCCCCGGCTCCGGCCCGGTCCCGCCGGGCCTCGAGCACCGGTTCGTCGGGGCGGGGGAACGGGATGCGGTCGATGGTGACGAGGCTCAGCGTGGGACCGGGCACGTCCACCCCCTGCCAGTAGCCGAGCGTGGCGAACAACGAGGCGGACTCGTCGGTCCGGAACGCCTCGACCAGGGCCGGCTTGGGCAGGTCGGACTGGGCCAGGACGGGCAGGTCCAAGCGCTCCCGGAGGGCCTCGACGGCGGCCCGCATGGCCCGCCAGCTGGTGAACAGGGCGAGGGTCCTCCCGCCCGCCGCCCGGATCAGCACCTCGAGCTCGTCGTGGAGGGCCGGCTCGGACTCCGGGCTCCGGCGATCGGGCAACGACCGGGCCACGTACAACAGGGCGTGGGTGCGGTAGTCGAACGGACTTCCGACATCGAGCTCGTCGTAGCGGCCCTCGGGAAGGCCCAGTCGCTCGGCCAGGCCCAACGGGACGGTGGCCGACGTGAGCACGCCGGTCACCTCGCCCCACAGTTGTTCGGCCAGCAGGGGGGCCACGTCGATGGGCGACACCCGCAGGCTCGGGGCCCGCGACCCGCCGTCGACCCACGCCACCTCGTCGTCGCCGAGCGCGGGCAGGCGGGCGAGGTCGGCGGCCAGGTGGCCGGCGGCCAGCTGGGCCCGGTCGCGCCGGGACCGCGACGCCCCCGACTCGTCGTCACCGGCGAGGCGGTCCGCCTCACGCAGGTGGTCGATGAGGCGACCCACCCGCCCGGTGGCCAGCGCCACCACCTGGTGGAGGTCGGGGTCGCCCGAGGGCGCAGCCGCTCGGTGCTCGACCCGCACGGCCCGGGCGGGCTCGGCCAACCCGAGTTCGAAGCCGAGGGGCTCGGGCGCCTCGTCGACCTCGGGGTGGCTCGACCCTCCGGCCTCGCCCCGGAGGGTGCGGTGGTCCAGGCGCTGTCCGACCACGGGGCGGAGGACGCGCTGGAGCAGGTCGCCCACCTCGGCCACCCCGTCGGCGGTGTCGAGGGCGCTCGACGAGCCGGCGTCGAGCAGGGGGCGACAGGTGGCGGCCAGGGCCCGGAAACGACCGGGACCGATCTCGACGCCCAGGCTGTCGGTCATCACCTCTTCCACCTCGTGGGCCTCGTCGAAGACCACCACCGAGTGCGGCGGCAGCACGGCACCGCCACTGGCCAGGTGGGCCCCGTAGAGGTGGGTGTTCACCACCACGACGTCGGCTTCGGCGGCCCGGCTGCGGGCGGCCTCGGCGAAGCAGTCCCGGCCCGACGGGCACCGGAAGGCCCCCGGGCACTCGCGGGCCGTGGTCGAGACCATGGCCCAGGCCCGGAAGTGGGGCTCGAAGGCCAGCTCGGCCCGGTCGCCGGTGTCGGTGTCGTCGGCCCAGTCGACCAGTCGACGGACCTGGTCACCGAGCCGACCCACCTCGGTCGGATCGTCGGGGGCCTGGGCCCGGTCGCCCCCGTCCGACGAGGCCGTCAGCGGGTCATCGGCGTCAGGGGGATCGGCGGAGGCGGGTTGCAAGGTCATCTGGTCGCCCCGACCGCCTATCTCGGCCACCCGCTGGCGGCACAGGTAGTTGCTGCGACCTTTCAGGACGGCGAAGGTGAACCCGCCGGAGGCGGCCCCGGCCACCTGGGGGAGGTCGTTGTGGGCCAACTGGTCCTGCAGGGCCTTGGTGGCGGTGGCGACCACCACCCGCTCGCCCGAGAGTGCGGCCGGGATGAGATAGGCCAGGGACTTGCCGGTGCCCGTCCCGGCCTGGACGACCAGATGGCGTCGCTGGGCCACCGAGCGGGCCACGGCCTGGGCCATGTCCTGTTGGCCCGAACGGGCCTCACCGCCACCGGGGAGCCCGGCCGTGACCGCCGCCAGCGTGCCGGTCACGTCGTCGGGCATCCACCGACCCTACCGGCGGCCCCGACCGGCCCCCGACACCCATGGGCGGTGGCTCAGTGCCACTCGACGGCCAGGCCTACGGCCACGCCGAGACCCACGACGACGATGACCCAGCGCAGGAGCTTGGCGGGCAGGCGACGGCCGAAGCGTCCACCGACCTGACCGCCGATGATCGAGCCTGCGGCGATCAGGCCGGCCACGTCCCAGGCGATGTGGGTGGTGGCGATGAAGAACACGCCGGCCACCGCGTTCACCACCAGGGCCAGCACGTTCTTCACACCGTTCAACCGTTGGAGGTCGTCGTCGATGAAGATGGCCAGCAGGGCGATGAGGATGACCCCCTGGGCGGCGCCGAAGTAGCCCCCGTAGACACCGGTGAGGAAGACCCCGACGAGGAGGCCGGCCCCGCCGTGGAGGCGCCGGTTACCCCGTCGCTCCAGCCCGGCGCTGATCCGCGGCTGGGCCGCCATCAACAGGGCGGCGATGGCGATGAGGACGGGCACGGCGGCCTTGAAGACGCCGTGGGGGAGGGAGAGCAACAAGATGGCCCCGGCCAGGCCGCCGAGGAGGGATGCCGATCCCAGCTGGAGGACCCGGGTGCGTTGGCCCACCAGCTCCCGGCGGTAGGCCGTCACCGCGCTGACGCTGCCGGGCACCAGCCCGACGGTGTTGGACACGTTGGCCAACACCGGCGGGTAGCCCAGGGCCAACAGGGTGGGGAAGGTGATCAGTGAGCCCGAGCCGACGATCACGTTGACCGTGCCGGCCGCCAATCCGGCGGCGAAGATGGCCAGAGCGTCCTGCGGTGACATGGGCAGGGTCTAGTCCCCACAGCGCGCCGACTCAACACTCGGTGGGGTCGACGGGCCCGACGCGGGGGGCGGGGCCCGAGCAGGCCAGGCACGGGATCGGGCCTGGAGGCGATAGGTTCGCGGCGTGCAATCCGACCAGTCAGGGCCCGAGGGCACGGGCGAGCCCCGGCGGCCCACGGTGACCGCCGCCGACCTGCTCGGCGGTCCCATCCCGGCGCACGTGGCCTGCGTCATGGACGGCAACGGACGGTGGGCGGCTCGTCGGGGACTGGCCCGCACCGAGGGTCATGCTGCCGGGGAGGCCGCCCTCCTCGATGCCGTGGAGGGCGCACTGGACCTGGGCATCCCCTGGATCACCATGTACGCCTTCTCCACCGAGAATTGGCGGCGACCGGCCGACGAGGTGCGGTATCTGATGGGCTTCAACGAGAGCCTGCTGATGCGACGTCGTGACGAGCTCCACGACAAGGGGGTGCGGATCCGCTTCGCCGGGCGACGGGACTGGCGGGTGCCCAAGCGGGTGCTCCGGCGCATGGACGAGTCGATCGACCTCACCTCAGCCAATCGGCGTTGCACCCTGACCATGGCGTTCAACTACGGGGGTCGGGCAGAAATCGTCGACGCCGTCCAGCGCCTGGTGGCCGACGGCGTGGCCGCCGACAAGGTCAACGAGAAGGCCATCCGGTCCCGGCTGTACTTCCCCGACCAGCCCGACCCCGACCTGGTCATCCGGACCTCGGGCGAGCACCGGATCTCCAACTTCCTCCTGTGGCAGCTGGCCTACAGCGAGCTGGTCTTCGACGACGTCTTGTGGCCCGACTTCCGTCGGGGCCATCTCTTCGAGGCCGTGCGCGACTTCCAGCAGCGCCAGCGCCGGTTCGGCGGTGTCCAGTGATCCGTCGACCCGACGATGCCGGAGGCGTCTGGATCATCACCGGCCTCGTGGTCGGGGCCATCGTCTACGCCGGCATGGTCCTCATGATGATCGCCGGCTTCACGGTCGTGGCCCCCCTCGTGGTCATCCCGCCGGTGCTCGCCGCACTGATCGGTGCCAACAACCTGATCGGTGGGGGACGGACCCACGGCCGCTCCTCGGGCCGACCGGTCGGCCAGGGCCAGGCGCCGCTGTCGTCGAGCGGTCCGAACGGCACCCTGCCCCCGGTACCGCCGTCGGCCGAGGCTGTCCCCGAGGAGGGACGCAGGCCCCGATGACCTTGTTCCGCGACCGGGGCATGGTGCTGCGCACCATCCGGCTGGGCGAGGCCGATCGGATCGTGACCCTGATGACCGAGGAGCACGGCAAGGTGCGGGCCGTGGCCAAAGGGGTCCGGCGCACCACCTCCAAGTTCGGGTCACGCCTCGAGCCGCTCAGTCACGTGGCCCTGCTGGGCTGGCAGGGCCGCGGCGATCTGGACACCATCAACCAGGTCGAGGTCATCGACACCAACCGGGTGGTGCGCGAGGACCTCGACCGGATGGCTGCGGCCATGTCCATGCTGGAGGTCGTCGACCAGATCGGCCAGGAGCGGCACGGAAACCCGCGGCTCTACGAGATGCTGGTCGGGGCCATCGCCGCCCTGGCCGAGCAGAACTCCCCGCTGGTGGCCCCGGCCTTCTTCCTCAAGGTGCTGGCCCTCGAGGGCTCCGCCCCCGTGCTCGACGGCTGCGTGTCGTGCGGCGAGGAGGATCCCGACCTGCTGGTGGCCTTCGACCTCGTGGAGGGCGGCGTGCTCTGCCGGAACTGCCGGCGGGGCCGACCGCTCTCACCGGCCGGCCTCGACCTGCTGCGTCGGACCCTCGGTGGGGGCCTGGCGGGGGTGTTGGCCGAGCCCCGCTCGCCGGTTACCGACGAGATCACCGCGCTGGCCACCGAGGCGATGGAGGGCCATCTCGACCGCCGGCTCCGCTCGGTGCGTTCGAGCCAGGTGTCCTGAGATGCCCGGCACGGCCGGAGCCTCCGGTCCGGCCGTCGGCCGGCCCCGGGGCACCACGGTGATCTGGTTCCGGCGGGACCTGCGGACCGCCGACCACCCCGCCCTACTGGCGGCCGTGGCCGAGGCGTCCTCGGCCGGCAGCACCGTCGCCCCCCTGTTCGTGGTGGACGAGACCCTCGTGGCGTCGTCGGGGGCCAACCGGCGTGCTTTCCTCGCTGGCTCGCTGACCGACCTCGACACCCAACTCGAGGGATCGTTGACGCTCCGGGCCGGTCGCCCCGAGGAGGTGGTGCCCTCCTTCGCCGCCGAAGTGGGGGCGAGCACCGTGTACGCCACCGGTGACACCGCCCCCTACGGCCGGCGACGGGACGCACGAGTGGCGGCGGCCCTCGAGGGGTTGGGCGCGACGCTCGCCCGGCTGGGCTCCCCCTACGCCGTGTCCCCGGGTCGGGTGCGGACACAGGGCGGGGCTCCCTACCGGGTCTTCACGCCGTTCCGCCGGGGTTGGGAGGCCGAGGGCTGGCCCCCACCCTCGGCGACCCCGACCGGGGTGCGGTGGTCGTCCGTCGAGTCCGACACCACCGTGGAGGACGTGGCGACGACGGCTGCCTCGCCGGCGCTGCCGGTCCCCGGACTCACCGCAGCCAACGAGGCCCTCGACCGGTTCATCGCCGCCCCGGTCGAGCGGTACGGCGACGAGCGGGACCGGCCCGACCACGAGGGGACGTCTCGCCTCTCGCCCTACCTGCGCTTCGGCACGATCCATCCCCGCCAGGTGCTGGCCCGCCTCCCGGGGGGTGCGGGGGCAGGAGTGTTCCGCTCCGAGCTGGCCTGGCGGGAGTTCTACGCCGACGTCCTCTGGCACCATCCCGCTTCGGGGTGGGCGAACTTCCAGGCGGTGGGGGACCACCTCCGATGGGACTCGGGTCCCGAGGCCGACGAGCGCTTTGCCGCCTGGGCAGCCGGCCTCACCGGTTTCCCCCTGGTCGATGCGGGCATGCGCCAGCTCCTCGCCGAGGGGTGGATGCACAACCGGGTCCGCATGCTGACCGCCTCGTTTCTGGTCAAGGACCTCCACCTCGACTGGCGCCGCGGGGCCCGGCACTTCCTCGACCTCCTGGTGGACGGCGACCTCGCCTCCAACAACCACGGGTGGCAGTGGGTGGCCGGGACGGGCACCGATGCCGCCCCCTTCCACCGGGTGTTCAATCCCACCCTGCAGGCCGACCGGTTCGACCCCGACGGCGCCTACGTCCGGACCTACGTTCCCGAGGTCGGCGGCACCGACTATCCAGACCCCGTCGTCGACCATCCCACCGAGCGGGCCGAGGCCCTCAGGCGCTGGGAGGAGGCCAAGCTGTCCCTCGCCGCTGCCGGTCCGTCCCGGTGAGTGCCGCCCCGCCCTTCGGGGTCTACGTCCACGTCCCGTTCTGCCGGGCCCGCTGTGACTACTGCGCGTTCGCCACCTATACCGACCGGGACCATCTGATGGAGGCCTACGCCGCCGCCTGCTCCGTCGAAGTGGAGCGCGCCGTCGGGGAGGGGATGCCTCCGGCCACGTCGGTCTTCTTCGGTGGCGGAACCCCGTCCCGACTCCCAGCCGACCTGTTGGCCGGGATCCTCGCTTCGGTGCCCCGCCGGACCGGCGCCGAGGTAACCGTCGAGTGCAATCCCGAGGACGCCGACGCCGACCGGCTGGCCGAGTACCGGGCGGCCGGGGTGAACCGGATCTCCCTCGGCGTGCAGTCGACCGTCCCCCACGTGCTCGCCGGCCTGGGTCGCCGCCACGGCTCGGACCGGGCCACCGAGGCGGCCGAGGCGGTGGCGGGCGCCGGATTCGACTCGTGGAGCATGGACCTGATCATCGGGGGCTCGGGGGAGCGCGATGCCGACTGGAGGCAGAGCCTGGAAGACGTCCTCTCCCTGGCCTCGCCGCCCCCGCACCTGAGCGCCTACTCGCTCACCGTCGAGCCGGGCACCCCGCTCGCCGCGGCCCCCGACCGTCATCCCGACGAGGACGCCCAGGCCGGCCGGTACGAGGAGGCCGACTCGGTGCTGACCGCGGCGGGCTACCGGTGGGAGGAGATCTCCAACTGGTCACTCCCCGGCCACGAGTGCCGCCACAACGGCCTCTACTGGGCCCAGGGTGACTACCGGGGCATCGGGTCGGCGGCCCACTCCCACAGTCACGGCCGACGGTGGTGGAATGTCCGGACCCCCGACCGCTACGTGGCGGCCATCGGCGCCGGCCGTTCCGCGCTGGCCGGGGAGGAGGTGCTCACCCCTGAGCAGCGCCGCTTCGAGGCCCTCGCCCTGGGCCTGCGCACCCCGGCCGGGGTACCGACCGACTCCCTACCTCGTGACCCGGACCTCGACGACCTGGTGGTCCGATCCGGGGGTCGTGCCGTGCTGACCGTCCGGGGACGCCTGCTGGCCAACGCCGTCACCACCCGTCTCCTCTCCGGGGTCGACGACGAGATGGACGGCGGGTGGGCCGGGGAGGCCGTGGTCGCCACTCCCGGGTCAGCCGGTACCATTCGTCCCTATGCCTGACCCGGAAGTACCGACCGACGCGCCCGACGACCTGATGGAGAAGATCGTCTCGCTGTGCAAGCGACGCGGCTTCATCTTCCAGTCGGCCGAGATCTACGGTGGCTTCCGTTCCACCTACGACTACGGCCCGTTGGGTGTGAACCTCCTACGCAACGTCAAGAACGCCTGGTGGGAGGCCATGGTGCAGCGACGCGACGACGTGGTCGGCCTCGACGCCTCGATCTTGTCCCCGCCGGCCGTCTGGGAGGCGTCCGGTCATCTCTCCAACTTCACGGACCCCCTGGTGGACTGTCGGAAGTGTCACCAGCGATGGCGTCAGGACAAGATCGACGGGGTGTGTCCCAACTGCGGCTCCACCGAGTTCACCGAGGCTCGTGCCTTCAATCTCATGTTCAAGACCCACGCCGGACCGCTGGAAAACGAAGGGGCCGTGGCCTACCTCCGCCCCGAGACGGCCCAGGGCATGTTCATCAACTTCGCCAACGTGCTCCAGACCACCCGGAAGAAGCCCCCCTTCGGCATCGCCCAGGTGGGCAAGTCGTTCCGTAACGAGATCACCCCCCAGAACTTCGTCTTTCGGACCCGCGAGTTCGAGCAGATGGAGATGGAGTACTTCGTCCCCCCGGCCGAGGCCCAGCAGTGGTTCGAGTACTGGTTGGACGAGCGGTTCCGCTGGTACACCGACCTCGGCATACCCGCCGAGCAGCTCCACCTGCGCCATCACGACGCCTCGGAACTTTCGCACTACTCGGCGGGGACGGCCGACGTGGAGTTCCTCTTCCCCTGGGGATGGGACGAACTGGAAGGCATCGCCAATCGCACCGACTTCGATCTGTTGGCCCATGCGGCCGCCTCGGGCGAGCGCCTCGAGTACTTCGACCAGGCCTCGGGCGAGCGCTACGTCCCCTACGTCATCGAGCCGGCCGCCGGTGCCACCCGGACCATGATGGCTTTCTTGCTGTCGGCCTACCACGAGGACGTGGTCGGTGGTGAGGCCCGCTCGGTGCTGCGGCTGCATCCGAGGCTGGCCCCCTATCAGGTCGGGGTGCTGCCCCTGTCCAAGAAGGAGACGCTCGAACCCCTGGCCCGCCAGGTGCTGGCCTCCCTCCAACCGCACTTCATGTGCGACTACGACACCACCCAGTCGATCGGGAAGCGCTACCGCCGCCAGGACGAGGTGGGCACCCCGTGGTGCGTCACCATCGACTTCGATTCGCTGGAGGACCGGTCCGTGACAGTGCGCGACCGCGACACGACCGAACAGGTCCGGATACCGATAGACGGGCTGGTGACCGAACTCCGGGCCCGCATGGATCGCGTCTGATTCGGCCGGGCGTCGCCGGGCGACCCATCACCGGCCGACCGAACAGAGTGTGCGATCATCGCGCCATGCACCGGTGGAGTCCCACCACCGCGTCGGCCCGCATCGGGATGGCGCTGGTGGTCCTGGCCGGACTCACCGGGATCTTCTCCCTCACCCTTGATGCGGGGACGGCAGCCCACGCCGCCACGGTCAATCCGTACCAGGTGACGTTCGTGGCCCGTCAGTGTCCGGAGTACACCGACATCATGGCCAATCTGGCCCGCAACAACATCCAAGAGAGCCAGCAGGACCTCGGGGCGGACAGCGTCTACCGATCGGGCCAGCCCATCTCGCCCTCCATCGAGGCGGCCAACGACCCGGCCTGCACCCCCCTCAACGGCTGGCAGTTCACCTTCGGGAACGGCATCAACGGCCAGACACCCGGAACCCACCTCTCGCGGGTGTCCAATCCGGTGTCGCCGCCGATCACCGTCCAGCCCTCGGTTCCCCTGCTCGACGCACAGGGGAACCCGACGGGGCAGACCCTCGCCGCCGCGACCACCGTCACCCTGACCCAGTCCCAGGTCACCGCGGCCCTCAACCACCAGCTCTGGGTCCAGGGGGGCACGGCCACCGACCCGTTGGGCACGGCCACCTTCGGCAACCGGTATGCCTTCGGTGCGCTCCGCTGCGCCATCGACAACCTGAACGGGGACAACGTGGAGTGGGCCGGCTTCCCTTCGGGTCAGACCAACGTCTTTTGCTACTACTACGCCGTCGACCAGACCCCGGCCCCAGGGACCGTCGTGGTCCAAAAACAGCTGGCCGTGGGCGAGCCCGTGGCCAACACCTTCCAGTTCCAGGGGAACATCTCCTACAACCCCGGGGCCACCCCGAGCCCCAACGACAACCCCTTTGAGGTCACCGTGCCGGCCAGTGGCGCCTCACCGAGCGCCCCGGGCAGCATCTCGTTCGTGCGCTCCTCGGGCGTGTCCTGGCACTTCACCGAACTGCCCAACCCGGGCTGGGCCGCCCCGGGGGCGCCCACCTGTACGGGGGGACCGGTGACCGTCAGCGGAGCCCAGGTCACCCTCACCCTGGCCCCGGGGGCCACGGTCACCTGTACCTACACCGACGCTCGACCGGCGGCCGGCACCCTCTCGGTACTCAAGCAGACGACGGGGGGGAATGGCGGTCCCTTCAACCTCTCGGTGACGGACCCCTCATCGACCGTCACCCCGCTCGTGGCCACCACCACCCAGCCGGACTCGCCGGTACTGGCCACCCTGGCCAACGGTTCGAGCTTCGCCCCGGCGCTGGTGGCGGGTACCTATACCTTCTCCGAGGACGTGACCGCCGCCAACGCCGCCGGCGGCGGGACCTGGGCCATGGCCGCGTTCAACTGCGACGGGGCGCCCGCCACCTCCGCCCCGGGACCCACGACCGAGACGTTCACGGTGACCCCGAGCTTCGTCACCTCGGGCGAGTCGCTCGAGTGCACCTTCACCAACCAGTTCACCCCCGACGGGTCGCTCGCCGTCACCAAGACCACTACCGGGGGGGTGGGAACCACCGACTTCGTGGTCACGCCGGTCGCCGATCCCACCGACACCACCGTTCCCGGTGACGTCACCGACCCGGTGCTGTCGGCCACGACCACCGAGGCCGGCGTGCCCGCCACAGCCACCCAGACGGCGGGAAGCCCGCTCAATCCCCTGGCCCTCGGGCAGTACTCGATCGTGGAGGAGGGTCCCGAGAGCTCCGTCCTCGGCGCCTGGTCCCCGGTCTCGATCTCCTGTAACGGTGCGGCCACCGACCCGACGGCCTCGGACGTGCTGGTCACCCTCACCGCCTCGGACCCCACGGTCACCTGTGCCTTCACCAACGCCTTCACGGCGGTGGCCCAGAGCGACACGTCCTCGACGACGACCCCGAAGCCCGCCGTCACCACGGCCGTGGGCCCGGCGCTGGCCTCGACGGGAACCGACGTCCGGGTCCCCCTGGGGCTGGCCGTGGTGTTGGCGGTGATCGGATCGATGCTCCTCGTCGCCGACCGTGTCCGGCGCCCGCAGAGGGCCGACGCCCCCCGCCGCCCGGACGACGACCAAACCGGCTGACCCCGTGGCCACCGCACCACGGCGGTCGGGCCTGGCCGTGGCCGGATGGACCCTGCTGGCCCTGGCGGGACTGGTGGTGCTGTTCGTCAGCTACCAGCTGTGGGGGACCGGCCTCGTCCAGGCCCGTCACCAGGACGCCCTCCGGGTGCAGTTCCGACAGGCGATGGCCCACCGGCGGGTGCTGGCGTCGACGGGCGCCCCGGCGGCAACCGCCCCTCCGACCGCCGACCCTCCCACCGGTCGGCCCGTCGGGACCCTGGTGATTCCCGAGATCGGTGTGAACCAGGTGATCGTGGAGGGCACGGGCGCCGCCGAGCTCGCTACCGGTCCCGGGCACTACCCCGGCACCCCACTACCCGGTCAGCCCGGGAACGCCGGGATCGCCGGCCATCGGACGACCCACGGCCGACCCTTCTACGATCTCAACCTCCTGGGATCGGGGGATCCCATCACGGTGACGACCGTGCAGGGAACGTTCCATTACACGGTGGTCCGCTCCGAGGTGGTGGCACCCACCGATCTCGGCGTGCTGGCCCCTACGTCGACGCCGGAGCTGACCCTCACTACCTGTACGCCGCGCTACAGCGCCGCCCAGAGGCTGGTGGTCGTGGCCCGGCTGGTCTCGCCGGCGGCGCCGGCATCGGTGCCGGTCCGCTCAGGCACGGCGGACCCGAGGGCCGCGCCCGTCCAAGACGATGCCCACCGCCCGGTGGAGTGGCTGTGGCTCGGGGTATGGGCCCTCGCCGGGGTGGCCCTGGTGGTGGTCGTGGCCCTGGTCCGACGGCGCCTGGGCGGAAGGCGAGCGTGGCTGGCTCCGCTGGCCGCGGTTCCCGCGGCCCTCGTGGTGCTGTTCTTTCTCTTCGGGGCGGTCAACGCCCTGCTGCCCGCCAGCCTCTGAGGGCACTCCGCCGACGGCTCGGTCGTCGATGGCCCGGACAGGCGCCAGGTAGGCTCGTGGGTGCGCCGGTGGACGCCGTCCGGTCCGGTGCGCTCTCCGCAACCATTCCAAGGAAACCCGTACCGATGCGATTCGTCTTCGACTTCGACCACACCCACCGTAAGCCCCCCATGGAGATGAAGGACCTCCTCGGGGGCAAGGGGGCCAATCTGGCCGAGATGACCTCGGTACTGGGCCTGCCGGTGCCCCCCGGGTTCACCATCGGCACCACCGCGTGCCGGAGCTACATGGAGGGGGGCTGGCCCGAGGGACTGACCGATGAGGTGGCCAAGGCCCGGGTCCGCCTGGAGAAAAAGATGGGCAAGCGCATCGGCGACTCAAGCGACCCTCTGTTGGTGTCGGTCCGGTCAGGAGCGAAGTTCTCCATGCCCGGGATGATGGACACCGTCCTCAACCTGGGGCTGAACGACCAGTCTGTCGAAGGCCTGGCCAAGCAGACCGACGACGAGCGGTTCGCCTTCGACTCCTACCGGCGGTTCATCGCCATGTATGGGCGGATCGTGCTCGACATACCCGGTGAGGAGTTCGACACCCTGCTCGACGCGGCCAAGGAGCTCGCCGGCACCGCGTCCGATGCCGGCGTGCCCGTCGAGCTGCTCCGGTACCTGGTGGACGCCTACCAGCAGATCGTGGAGCGCCACACCGGGAAACCCTTCCCTCAGGACCCCGACGAGCAGTTGCGCGGGGCCATCGAGGCCGTCTTTGCCTCATGGGACGGACCACGGGCCGTGGCCTACCGGGTGCGAGAGCGCATCGCCCACGACCTCGGCACGGCGGTCAACGTGCAGGCCATGGTGTTCGGCAATCGCGATAACACCTCGGGGACCGGTGTCGGCTTCACCCGCGACCCGGCCACCGGGGCCACCGGGGAGTACGGCGACTTCCTCATCAATGCCCAGGGCGAGGACGTCGTAGCCGGCATCCGGAACACCGAGCCCCTGTCGGCCCTGAAGGACGAGTTCCCCGACATCCACGCCGAGCTCCTGGCCATCTTCGCCCGTCTGGAGGGCCACTACCGGGACATGTGCGACACCGAGTTCACCATCGAGCAGGGCAAGCTGTGGATGCTCCAGACCCGGGTGGGCAAGCGCACCGGCCGGGCCGCCCTCACGATGGCTGTCGACATGGTGGGCGAGAAGGGGATCAAGCTGACCAAAGAAGAGGCGCTCGACCGGATCACCGGCGAACACCTGGAGCAGGTCCTCCATCCTCAGTTCTCCGGGTCGGGCCATGCCGTGTTGGCCCGCGGCCTCGGGGCCTCCCCCGGTGCTGCCGTCGGCCGGGTCTACCTGACTGCCGACGATGCCCAGTCGGCCGCCGAGCGCGGCGAACAGGTGGTGTTGGTCCGCAGCGAGACGTCGCCCGAGGACGTCCACGGCATGCTGGCCGCCGAGGGCATCCTGACCGCCCGGGGTGGTCTGGTCAGCCACGCCGCCGTGGTGGCCCGGGGATGGGGCAAGCCCGCCGTGGTGGGCGCTGAGGCCCTCCGCATCTCGGGCTCGTCGTTCACCGTGGGGGACACCGTGGTCAACGAGGGGGACTGGATCTCGGTCGACGGGACCAACGGCACCGTGATGCTGGGCCAGGTCCCGGTGACCGCGGGGGAGACGCCCCCCGAGTTCGAGACCATCCTGGGCTGGGCCGACGAGGTCCGGGCCGGACACCTAGGGGTCCGGGCCAATGCCGACACCGGTCCCGACGCCGCCAACGCCCGTCGCCACGGCGCTGAGGGGATCGGCCTGTGCCGGACCGAGCACATGTTCCTGGCCGAGGACCGGCTCCCGGTGGTGCGCAGGATGATCCTGGCTTCGACCCCCGATGAGGAGGAGGCGGCCCTGGAGGCGCTGCGGGTGGCCCAGCGTTCGGACTTCGAGGAGATCCTGGAGGCCATGGACGCGCTGCCCGTGACCATCCGGCTGCTCGACCCGCCGCTGCACGAGTTCCTGCCCGACACCCAGGAGTTGGCCATCAAAGAGGCAACCGTGGGCCTCTCCGAGGAGGAGAGCCGGCTCTACGAGGCAGCCAAGACCTGGCACGAGTTCAATCCCATGCTGGGGACGCGCGGTGTGCGCCTCGGGGTGATCAAGCCCGGCCTCTATGCCATGCAGGTCCGAGCCCTCATGGAGGCCGCTCTCGACCGGGTGGCGGCAGGAGGTCATCCCATCGTTGAGATCATGATCCCCCTCACCGTGTCCCGAGAGGAGTTGGCCCTGGCCCGCTCGTGGGTGGAAGCAGCCATCGCCGAGGCGCTGGCGACCACCGGGGCCACCGGCACCGAGGCGGGGAAGATGGAGGTGCTGATCGGGACCATGATCGAGACCCCCCGAGCGGCCCTGCGGGCCGGTGAGATCGCCGAGGAGGCCGACTTCTTCTCCTTCGGGACCAACGACCTCACCCAGATGACGTTCGGTTTCAGCCGGGATGATGTCGAAGGCCGAATGATGTCGGCCTACCTCGAACAGGGACTCCTCAAGCGGAATCCCTTCGAGGTGGTGGATCCCGACGGGGTGGGTGAGCTGGTCCGCCTCGGCGTGGAGCGGGGCCGGGCCACCCGTCCGTCGCTCAAGATCGGGGTGTGCGGGGAGCACGGTGGCGATCCCGAGTCCATCGCCACGTTCGCCGCCGCAGGCCTCGACTACGTGAGCTGTTCACCTTTCCGGGTCCCCATCGCCCGTCTGGCTGCGGCCCAGGCGGTGCTGGCCGGGCTCACCGGCTCGACCAAGGGGCCCAAGGCCAAGCCGGCGGGGAAGGGCACCGCCAAGTCAAAGTCCAAGTCCAAGGCGTAAACGGAGCGACGTCTGACGTCTGACGTCCGACGGAGCGCTGCGTCAGATCCGGGCGCTCTCGGTCCGGTCCACGATCGTTCGCAGCGTCTCGAAGGATGAGGCCCAGCTGAGCTGGAGGGCCCGTTGGCGGGCCCGGATGGACTGGGCCCTGAGGCGGTCAGGGTCGGTGATGAGCGCCTCGAGCGTGTTGGCCAGGTCTTCGACATCGTCGAAGTACTCGACGCTCTCCGCTCCGATCTCGGGAATGCCCCCACGCCGAGACGTCACCGCAGCCAGTCCCGAGGCCATGCCTTCGAACAGCACCAAGGGACAGGGATCGTCGAACTGGGAAGGTACGACGAGGATGTCGTGGCTCCGGTAGATGGAAGGCACCTCGGTGTTGGGTACAAAGGGGCGGAACTCGATGCTGTCCCCGAGCGCTACTTGGTCTTGGCGCAGGGACTCCTCGAACGGGGACAGCGCAAGCCCCTCGGCGTGCGTGGTGCTCCCGAGGAAGGTTGCCGCAAAGGGAATGCCCCGGTGGCGCAACGTCTTCAGGGCGGCCATCAACACGTGGGGCCCTTTGATCTCGCGCATCATGCCCACGAAGAGAATGGACGGTACCGCCCCGGACCGGACGTCATCAGGGTGGAAGCGGTCGCTGTCGACGCCGTTGTAGACCACCTTGAGCTTCTCGCTCACCTGGTGGTCCCCGATCCTGGCGGCGATCAGATCCCTCGTCGACCGGCTTACGCAGATCACCGCATCGGTCAACGACAGGAAGCGCCGCAGCTCCCGCCGCGAGTAGCCGCGCGAGAGCGAGTTGTGGACGTAGAGGAAGAGCGGGCGCTTGGGGTGTCGATCCTTGATCGTTAGTAGGCCGGCGGCACCGAGCAGTCCGTCGTGGACCACGATGGGCCCCCGGGTGGCGTCGAGTGCCTCGGCCACGGGCCGAAAGAGCCGGCCAACATTGCGCCGTCTGAGACCGAGGTGACCTACGACAATGTCCTCGCGAGCCTCCCTCGTCGTGAGGTATTCGTTCGACAGGTAACGGAGGAAGTCGACGGGAAGGAGCTCGGCGTCGGGGAAGATGTTGCCCCGGTTGTTCGAGGCGGCCACGGCCGAGCCGATGCCGTGTCGGGCCGCCTCCCTGGTCAGCTCCCGGATGACATTGTTGATGGCACTTCCGTCCGTACAGAGGGCCTGGGTGACGTGGGACCAGCACGATCCATCGCCGCCCACCGCCACTGGCGTAGCCGGGGTGGCCCGGCCCGTGACAGGTCGGTCCTCGGAGGGGACGGCTCGGCCCTGGTCAGGCTGTGCGATGACCTTCCTCCTCGTCTCGGCCGGTGCTCAGCTCGGAATTCATCGACCCGGCCGCCCAGGAACTTGAGGTGGGACGGGGTTCGGTGGTGCGTGGACGGAGACGCCCGAGGACGCGGTACCGTCGTCACCCATGGGCATCCCTGACGAGGACGTGGCCCGGGTCAGGGCGGAGACCGACATCGTCGCTCTGATCGGGGAGCATGCCGCGCTGAAGAAGGTGGGGCGTCGCTGGACGGGCCTGTGCCCCTTCCACGGGGAGAAGACGCCCTCGTTCAGCGTGAACGCCGAAGAGGGGTTCTACTACTGCTTCGGATGCCAAGCCAAAGGTGACGCCATCAGCTTCGTGCGGGCCATTGAGCACCTCGACTTCGTCGATGCGGTCCGCCGCCTGGCCGACAAGGCAGGCATCACCATCAGAGAGGACGCCACCTCGGGCCGGGACAGTCAGCGCCGCAAGATCTACCTCGACGCCATGGAACAGGCCACCGAGTGGTACCACCGCCGCCTCCTCACCTCGCCCGACGCCGGGCAGGCCCGCGACTACCTGCGCAGCCGGGGCTACGACGGCGAGGTGGTGCGGCGCTTCCGGCTGGGGTGGGCGCCCGACGACTGGGACGCACTCTGCTCGGGCCTCGGACTCGACGAGGAACTCGCCGTGGGTGCCGGGTTGGGCTTCGTCAACCGGCGACACCGACTGCAAGACGCGTTCCGGGCCCGGGTCCTGTTCCCCATCTGCGATCCGTCGGGCCATCCCGTGGCTCTCGGGGGTCGCGTCCTGCCGGGAAGCTCGGATCCGGCCAAGTACAAGAACTCCTCGGAGACCCCGATCTACTCCAAGCGGAAGACGCTGTACGCCCTCAACTGGGCCAAACAGGAGATCATCGCCTCCGACGAGGTGGTGGTGTGCGAGGGCTATACCGACGTCATCGGCCTGTTCGGTGTAGGCGTCGAGCGGGCTGTGGCCACCTGTGGCACGGCCCTCGCCGAGGAGCACGTCAAGCTGCTGCGGGGCTTCGCCTCCCGGGTGGTCCTGGCCTTCGACGCGGACGGGGCCGGTCAGGCGGCCGCCGGCCGGTTCTACGAGTGGCAGCGGAAGCTGTCCATCGACGTGGCCGTAGCCGCCCTGCCGCCGGGCTCCGACCCCGGGGAGATGGCCCGAACCGATCCCGATGCACTGCGGGCCGCCATCGCTGGAGCCAAGCCGTTCCTGCAGTTCCGGGTGGACCGCATCCTCGACGCAGCCGAGCTCGGCACCCCCGAAGGGCGGGCGCGGGCAGCCGACTCCGCTCTCGGCGCGGTGGCCGAGCACCCCGACAACCTGGTCCGGGACCAGTACCTGATGCAGGTGGCCGAACGCTGCCGGCTGGAGCCCGCCCTGCTCCGGGACCGCCTCGAGCAGCTGCGTCGGGAGGGCCCACCTCCCGACACGGCGGCGTCATCGCCCCGGCGGTCCGGGCCGGCGGCTGTCCGTGGTGGCCCCCGCCGGAGTTCGACGCCCACCGGGCCCGACGACCCCTGGGTGCGCGAGCCCGAAGGCGAAGGCGAGTGGGATGCCGACGGGTTCGACGGAGGAGGCACCTGGCCCGACGACGGCCAGGGTGGTCCTGAGGGTCGATCCCGGACGCCACGTCGGACGGCTCCCGAGTTCCGCCCCGGCCTCGAGGCCCTCCGCCTGGCCATCCACCGTCCCGAGGAGGTGGCCGATCGGCTGGAGTCCGCCCTGTTCCGCGACGATCTCCAACGTGAGGCCTTCGAGGTCCTTGCTTCGGCCGACACCGAGCCCTTGCACCAGGTCATCGAGGATGCCCCTCCCGAAGTGCGGGCCCTGCTCGTCCGGCTGACGGTGGAAGAGCCCCGAGGGGCTCCCGACGAGGTGGTCATGCAGCTGGTCAGGGATGCGGCCCGGGCCCAACTGACGGTGATCACGGCCGAAGCCCGTACGTCCTCGACGGCCGTGGCCGAGGCCGCCGAGGTGGCGTCCTGGGTCCAGGAGCTGGACGATCCTGTCGCCTCGGCGGAAGCAACGGCCAGGTTGGTAGCCTGGCTCGTGGTGAGGGCACAGATGACTTACGCGGAGCCCGGATCGTGATTGCCCGGAACGTCACGACCCAGCCCGGGTCCGCGGCATCCGAGACCATCGACGCCCCGGCCCCCGGCGATGTCCTCGACGTCCTGCCTGCCTCCCAGTTCGATGCCCTGATCCGCATGGGACGGGCGCGTGGGGGCCTGACCCAAGACGACGTCATGACCGTGCTCCGCTCGGTCGAGCTCAGCGCTGAGCTCATCGTCGAGGTGGTCGAGCGGATCAAAGGCGCGGGGATCGAGTTCACCTACGACACCGGGGAGACGACCGTGCTGCCCATGTCGGTGACCGTGGCCGACGAGCTGTCCGGCCGCCTGCAGCACGACCTGTCCGTGCCACCGGGCCGTCCGGGAGCCGGTGAGGTGGAGGACGCGGCACCGTCGGCCCGCATCGTGTCGCTCGAGCCCGCTCGCATCCCATCTCCGGCACGGTTCGAGGCTCCGCCTTCGGCGGAAGCTCCCCCTCCGGAGGCCTCACCGCCGACACCAGATGTGCCGGCTGCCCGACCCGCGCCTCCGGCGAAAAAGGAACGGGCTCCCCGTCGCCCGGCGGCCAAAGACGGATACTCGGACGGCGATGGATTCCGAGGTTCGGCCGCCGATCCCGTACACATGTATCTGAAGGAGATCGGCAAGGTCAAGCTCCTCGATGCCGCACTCGAGGTGGAGCTGGCCGAACGCATTGTGGCCGGCAACGAGGCCGTGGAACGACTGGCCGAGCATGAGGCCAGTGGCGAGCCCTACGGCGGCCGGGCTGCCGATCGGGTCATGATGCGGCGCGGCCAACTGGCCAAAGAAGCCCTGATCGAGGCCAATCTCCGTCTGGTGGTGTCGATCGCCAAGCGCTACCGAAACCGGGGCCTGGCCTTCCTCGATCTGATCCAAGAGGGCAACCTCGGCCTCATGCGGGCGGTGGAGAAGTTCGACCACACCAAGGGCTTCAAGTTCTCCACGTACGCCACCTGGTGGATCAGGCAGGCCATCACCCGGGCCATTGCCGACCAGGCCCGGACCATCCGCATCCCGGTCCACATGGTCGAGACCATCAACAAGGTGGTCTGGGCCCAGCGTCAGCTCCTCCAAGAGCTGGGCCGCGAACCCAGCGCGGAGGAGGTGGCGGGTCGGGTCGACTTCTCCATCGAACGGGTGCGTGAGATCCAGCGGATCAACCAGGACACGGTCTCGCTCGAACAACCCATGGGCGACGAGGACGACTTCAGCCTGTCGGATCTGATCGAGGACCGCGAGGCGGTCGTGCCCGACGACGCCGCCGCCAGAATGATGCTGGACAATGCCGTGCGGGAGGCGCTCGGTCACCTTTCACCCAGGGAGCAGGACGTCGTCCGGCTGCGGTTCGGCCTGGAGGACGGCAAGATACGCACCCTCGAGGAAGTGGGCAAGGCGTTTGGGGTGACCCGCGAGCGCATCCGTCAGATCGAAGCCAAGACGCTGGCCAAACTCCGTCGGCCCGAATCGGCCCAACTACTGCGGGACTACCTCGACGAGGCGTAGTCGGGGACTCGGGGGGTCCCCAGGACGTACTCAGGCGCGGCGACCCGCCGTTGCGGCCGGCCAGGTGCGTTCGGGGATGAGTCGTCGGCTGTTGAGGGCCGTGGCCAGGTCCTCGGCCAGGTCGAGAGCGATGGCGTCGGCGGCCTGGTCGCCGTTCCTCCAGCCCAGTCGGACCCCGACCGTGTCTTTCATGCGCTCGACCCCCAGTGCCGCGACGGCCTTGGACTTCTCGGTGATGAGGGTGGTCGTGCCCGTGACCGGAGCGGATCGACCGACCTGTCCCGCCGCTGCGGCGATCTGGTGGTAGCGCTCCCGGCCCGCCCTGGTTCCCAGGACGTAGCCGGCAGCGAAGGCGATGACGGTGCCGGCGCGAAGCTTCACCCTCCCATTGTGCCTGTCCCGGCGCGCCCGTGCACCTTTGCCCGTCGGGGCGTTCGGCACCGGCTAATGTCCTCAGGCACGCCGTGGCGCAGGAAGGCCTCGGCAGGCGATTCGTTCCGGGGTAGCTCAATCGGCAGAGCGAGCGGCTGTTAACCGCTAGGTTGAGAGTTCGAGTCTCTCCCCCGGAGCTGTCGTGCCGAGTCGACACCTCGCCGAAGCGTCTTTGGCTGGCAGACCCTGGTGGGTTCCTCCACCTCCGGCGACAGCCGTCCGGTGCCGTATGTCCGCACCGCCCACGAGATCAAGATCATGCCCACTCCTGAACCCAGACCCGTCTGTGGCCTCTGTGGCCACCCTGGTGTCCATCGCCGTACCGATCGTCCGAGCTCGGGGGGCGCACCGACTTGTGACGACTGTGACCGGTGCTGGATGGACCAACAACGCCACGACCGACCTCCCCACCACGGCTGATTGCGCCGGGGACATGCCCGCCCATCGGGCTCGGGCAGGAACCGAGACGAGGGCGGACCGCGTCGGCGGTCACGTCAAGGGGTGCCCTCCGAGCCCTGACCCGACCCGGTGTTCATGGTGGCGTGATCAGACCTCGGTCGGGCCTTCGAACCTGTTCCGACCCCCTAGGTCCTCGGAGATGCGGTCATGGTGTCAGCTCGTGGACGCCCCGGGAACGACGGATCCCTGCCGCTACAGTGACGGGGCGTGCGCATCGCCTTTGCCACGACGGGTCCCGAGATCATCGGCCACGACGACGTTGACCGCCCCCTCCACGAGTCGGCGTTCGAGCGGGCCGGAATGGAACTCGACTATTGCCCGTGGTGGGAGCCCACGGTGCCCTGGGAACGCTACGACCTGGTGGTCATCAGATCCACTTGGGACTACGTCCCTCGCATCGTCGAGTACCGGCAGTGGCTGGCGACCATGGACCGCCTCGGCACCCTCCGAAATTCAGCGGCCCTCGTGGCGTGGAATCTGGACAAGCGCTACCTCCTCCAGCTGGCCTCAGCCGGTGTGCCGGTCATCCCCACGCGGATCGCGACTGCTCCGGACCAGTTGGAAGGCTTGCTCAACGGTGCCGGTGAAGTCGTGGTCAAGCCGGTGTTGTCGGCGGGCAGCCTCGACACTGGCCGATTCGCCGCCGACGATCCGAAGGCCCTGGAACTCGGCCGCCGCATTCTCGTTCCCGGAACGCCGGTCATGGTTCAGCCGGCGATCCCCTCGGTGGCCGTAGAGGGCGAACTCAGTGCCGTGCTGTTCAGGGGTCGGTTCTCCCACGCCTTTCGGAAGGGCCCGATGTTGGCCCTGGGTGGAGGCGGGCTGGATGGATACGAACTGATTGGTCCGGTGTCCCTGACCCCCGAACAGGCCAGCCTCGTCGGATCGGCCGTCGATGCCGTGGTGCAGATGGCCACCCATGAGTTCGGCGAGCATGAACCGCCGCTCTATGCCCGAGTGGACCTGGTGCGAATGGAGGAGGGTCGAGATGCGGTACTGGAGGTGGAGCTGAATGAGCCCTCGTTCTTTCTGTCGACGGATGCGGACGCTGCCGATCGGTTCGCCGTTGCTGTGCATCGAGAGGTGATGGCCTCCTCGTGATGGCCTCTTTTCAGCACTGAGGTCGGACACAACGCTCGGGCGGCCGTCCCGGCGGCCAGGGACCACGGACTGTTGGGATCCTTGCGCGACGGAGAGGGGGCCAGATTAGGAAACGGACCGACGGGGTATCGGCATACCGAGGCCGCAGCCGCGGTCCAAGCAGTGGAAGGAGTCTCCCATGGGAGCAATAGACGAGGCCAAAGGAAAGGCCAAAGAGGCCGTCGGGGATGTCACCGACAACGATCGACTGAAGTCAGAGGGAAAAGTCGATCAAGGAAAAGGCAAGGTAAAGGATGCGGTTGACAAGGTCGCCGATAAGGTCACCGGCAAGTAAGCACGTTCTTGGCTGACCTACGCGAACACCCCGCAACTGCATGCAGTTGCGGGGTGTTCGGCTGTCTAGAGTTCGAAGCAGCGAGGTCTGGTGCACCATTGTGCCGGCCGTCAGGACTCGTCGGTCGCCCGAATCCGCTCCTCGGATTCCCCGAGGATGGCCTTAGCCTGGGCTTCGGGGTCATCGCTCGACCGCTCCTCGGGGGGCCGACCACCTGCCCGAGTGGCGATGACATCGGTGTCCAGCTCCTCCTCGGGCAACGTCGGCTCGGGAGCGGTGTCATCCTCGGGGTGGGTCATGATCGCTACATACCCACGGCCACTGGATATACCCATCGCGCGTGGATCGGCCGCCCGAAATGCACTAGCCCGACCTAGGGCTCGATCTCGCCTTCGCCCTTCACCGATGCGCCGATCTCCATCATTTCCTTCTCATGCTCGGCAACGTCGGCGCGTCGCTCGGGATCGTCCTTGGCCAGGACATCGTCGGCCTCTTGTTCTTCCACCTCGGTCGCTGGTCGATCGGCCTCGTGGGAACGGGCGGCCTCAGATGCCTCCTCGTCGTGAGTTGCCTGGTCGGGCTCGGTTCGGTCTTCCACGTCTGGTGCCTCCTGGTTGTCCTGCGGTGCTGTTCCGTCTACCCAGGCGGACCACGGCTCAAACCCAAACGGGGCCAGCTCCGACCGTCCTCTCGTCCCTTAGTGCTTGCCTACCGCTCGCTCGAGCTGGGCCTTGGTCATGGTCGAGCGGCCCCGTACGCCTTTACGTTTGGCCTCCTCGTACAGTTGCTGCTTGGTGCGTCCACCGGCGCCACGGTGTGAGCGCAACCCTCCGCGGCGGCCCGAGGAGATGTCCCGGACCGACGTGCCACTCGTTGTCCGCGATTCGCCGCTCCGAGCCCGCTCTTTGTTTACGGTTCTCGCCGCGACTTCTTCGGACTCTGACGCTGCTCGGCCCCGAGCCTCGAGGCCGTCGCGGATGTGTTCATACTGGCGCTCTCGCTTGGCACTCCACGATTGGTGGGGCACTGCCGCTACCTCCTTCAGCACCACTTGCCGTGGTGCGATCGGACCGACGCTGCGGAGTTTCGTTCAGGTCAGCGCTGGCGGTCGAAATATCGCATACGTGCTCCGCAACCAGGACGAATAGGACGCCTGGCGGCGCCCTTCACCTGCGGCCCCCCAGTCGAGCCAGGTGTGCACCAGCGTGTCCAACGACTCCAGCCTCTCCAGCTCCCACGGAGCCTCTTGTCGGAGGTACTCGACGACGCCAGCAACCCCAGAGGTGTCCGGAAGATTCATAGGCGTGATGTACCCCCTGCGCAGGGCCGAAAACTGATCGGACATTTCCATTGGGTTACAGATGATGCATCGGTCCCACGCCTTCGGTGACTCGATGATGGCCAAGCGTCAATTTTTCTGTCCTGCCACGAAGTCAAGCCGATCCGAACGGGTAGGCCGAGAGCCCGCCTTCCTACCGTGCGGCGGACGAAGCAGAGCGACTAGCTCCGGTATCTGCTGCCCGAGGTGAAGCTGATTCGGCCGGTCTCGGCGCAGACTGAGCGGAACCGTCGAGTGACTGATGGACTATCGCTCGCTGAACCCGCTCATCGGCCTCAGTCGGATGGCTGGTCCGCAACGAACGGGGCCAAAGTCTCCTGGCCAACACGGGATTCAACTCGGCGCCATAGAGGCTGATGGTGGCCAGCAGGAAGAGAAAGGCCACCAGGCCGATCACCGCGCCGAACTGGCCATATGTCGCCGAGCTGCTCTTGAGCTGGTGCTGGACGAGGCCCGATCCGATGGTGATGAGCAGGGTGAATGCCACGCCCGCCGGTACCGCTCCGGGGACCAGGGCACGGCTGGGGACGACAGAAGGAGTCAGGGCACGAAAGGCCCCCAGGTACAGTGCGCAGTTCACGAGGGCCATCCCCACGAGGACGAGGGTCCGCAGCCAGAACTCGACACCGTTGCTGGTGGCGTACGTCGTGAGGGCGGCACTGATCAGGAACGATCCCCCGATGATGGCTAGGCCGATGAGGCTACGGCCGAGGCGTTTCAGGAACCCGGGAACTTCCACCTGAGGAATGTTCCACACCTGCACCATGGCTTGTTGCACGGTCTGGGTCACCCCCTGGGCTCCGTAGACCATGCCGACCACGCCGATGATGAGGCCGAGGGCACTGCCGTGAAGGCTCCTCGATCCATGGGCAGGGTTGAACTGAGGACCCACGACCGGAAACTCGTGGAGGGTGTTCGTCAGCTGGTGTCCGAGTGAACCGACCCCGATGAATGCAAACACGGTGACAACGGCCAAGAGAAGTGGGTAGATGCCCACAAACCCGTACCACCCGAGCGCCACAACGTAGAGGCGCGCACGGTCGTCTCCAAACTTCTTCACCACCCCATAGGCGATGGCCACGGGGCGCTGACGTTGCTGCCATGCGTCAACGGACGCCTCATAACGGTCGGTGACGCTCACGACGAGCGTTCGGGTGACTCAAGCTCCCACCATGGTGCCAGCCCGCGGGCCGACAGAGATGGAGGGAGTCGGACTTCGGGCACTGGAAGATGATCCCTCAGACCGCCGCCGACCGACGGCGACCCCGGCGGCGGGCTAGTGCAAAGATCATTAGCGAGCCGAGCGCGATTCCCACTAGCCAGCCCTCCTCGAAGCTGAGAACGGGTGAACCTAGCTGCTCGTCGGTCGAGAGCTGTCCGTCGATCGGCGGCGGCACTGCACCGCCCAGGCCAGCCTGAGGTGGATCGTCAGTGGACATGGCTCAAGTCATGCCCCGCTAGGGCGCCGCATAACCGCTCAGTTCAGTGACCCGGTCGCCACGAGGTGGCCGGACCGGCTAGGCGTTTGCCCTTCAGCCGCCAGGGTATGACGAAATCATGGGAATCGTCTTGGTGGTACTGGTGCTAGCGGCGATCCTGGCCGGCCTCGGCTTTGCCATGCACGGGCTTTGGGTTCTGTCCGTGGTCCTGTTCGTGCTGTGGTTGATAGCCGTGGTGAGCCGCAATCACTCTAAGTCTCGAGCCTGACTGGCGGGCCCATGACCTCTTCAGCTGCGAGCCCGGAGAGGCAGGAACCGCCCTCTCGGCCCGTTGGATGGACCACCGGCTCACCGGCGCACTCCGACGGAGGCAGTTGGATTCCGACCACTGGAGCGCAAGCCCGGAACGATCCTGGGCGCAATGAAACCGAAGAGGAGCGAGACGACCGAAATCTGGCCGATCTCCTCCAGGAACTGCGCGTGGCGAGTATCGGGGTACAGGTCCTGTTCGGATTCCTGTTGGCACTGCCGTTCAGTGCTCGTTTCGGCCGCCTAGATCAGAGCCAGCAAGACTTTTACGTCGTTGTCGTCCTTCTGGCAGCACTGGCCACGGCCCAGCTCACGGCCCCGGTTGCGTACCACCGCCTGGTATTCCGGCGCCATCAGAAGAACCAGCTGTTGCGTGCGGCCAGTGTGTTGGCCTTGACCGGACTAGCGACCGTCGGTATTTCCATTTGTGGCGCCATCTACCTGGTCACGAGTGTGGTCGAGCATGGCATCGCCGTGCCGGTGATCGCAGGTATGTCGGCATGCATGTTTGTCGGGCTCTGGGTCGTGTTGCCGCTGGTTGGCCGAAGTCATAATCGAAGTGGTTAGGGCTCGGAGCTTGACGGCGATCTCGGCTGGCGCCATGGTGGGAAGGCCGAGGCGTGCTCGCTAGCGAGAGGGGGGATCCCAACTCAGCCAGACAATGGTGGCGTCGTCGCGGAGTCGACGATCTTGGTAGTCGAGGATGCCGTTGATCGTGGTGCGCAGGATGACATCGGTCGCTTGGCGTGAGGCACAGGCCTCTTCGATGGTGTCGACGAAGCGGGCGAGTCCGAACGGGTCGCCGCTGGGACGGCGACCCTCGACGACTCCGTCGGTGTAGAAGACCACCGCATCCCCGGGCTCCAACGTCTTGACGGCCTGTTCGGCCAGTTGGCCGCGGAGGCCCCAGGGGAGTGACGGCCGGCAGCGAAGTTCTCCGATCACGCGGCCGTCTCGGACATGGAGCGGGAGGGGGTGGCCAGCATTGATCCACTCCAGGCGACCCGACTGCACATCGAGTCGGGCGATCTGGCCGGTCACGAACCGATCCCGGCCAAAGCTGTCGGCCAGGACGCTGTCGAGACGGTCGTGGATCACCCCGAGGGGCTGACCCTCCCGCCGGTCGTGGCGATAGCTTCCCAGGGCGAGGGTCGAAACGATGCTTGAATCGAGGCCGTGACCCATGGCGTCCATGATGGCGACATCCACGGCGAACCCATTGACGGCATGATCGAAGGAATCTCCTCCGACGTCGTAGGCCGGTTCGAGAACGCCCGTGGAGGTGGCTTCAGGGGTGGTCAGCTGGAGCGGGGGGAGTAGGTCCCACTGGAGGCTGGCCGGGAGGCTCATTGCTCGTCGGCGCCGAACCAGATTGAACAAATCGGTATAGCGGGCGGCAACGGCGATAGCTGCGCCGGCCAGCATCCCAATCTCTTCACAGTGACGCTGCGCTGCCGCGTCCAACTCCTCGGTGACAGTAAAGGCAATTACCCCGGTGCAATCTGAGCCCTCGAGCACCGGCACGCACACTCGGGTGGCCCCGTCTACCCGTTCACTGACGAGGCGCCGTTCCACAAATGCTTGCCCTTCGAGGGTCCCGTCCGTGGAAATGCCGATGGGGGTGTCGACGTGGGCGCCGCGATCGGGCACTGGGAACAGGGTCGACTGGCCGAAGTCGATCAAATAGATCGTCGTATCGTGGGCTCCGATCTGACCAGCCATTTGGGCCACGCTGTCGACGACATCCGAGGGCGCCAGTTGGTGGAGCGCGCGCAGGGCCGAAGCGAAATTGGGAGTGTCCATCACTCAGTGGGCGACGTGGAGAGGGGTGCCACCCCAGCCAGGAAGGATGATCGTGCTCGGTTCCCCCGGCCCCATGGCAGCCGCACGCCATCTCGTCCACGTGGCTGGGGGAGCTGGCTGAGCATATCTAGGAGGCTACTTGCAGGAGGAAGTATGGACGATGGGGCTGGAAGATCCAGAGTTGGCGTCGGGTGCAAGGACCTGACCGTCGGTACGAACGCAGAGAACCCGAGGCTGCCTCGGCGAAATCGAGGACCGTTGGTCGACCTGGAGTGGGACACGGACTGTTTGTCGGTCCCAATTGCCGGGAGGCTAGCGGGAGTAGGTGAGTGTCCGTCGTCGGTTGGACCGACCCATCCGGCCTTGCTCGGCAGCACGGTTTCGGGCCTGCGGCTTGTCTGAGCGTCCGCGGCCGGGAAGTGGCCGGGACGGGGCACTCGGGGTTCGACCCCGGGCAGGGGCGGCGCGCTCTTCGCTTCCTCGGACGGCCGGCTCGACGTTTCCCTCCGCCTCAGTCTCGACGTCTCGAAACACCATCTGGAACCAGACCGTCTTGCCGGCCTCGTCCGAAGCATTGGTACCCCAGTCGTCAGACAGCGCCTCCACGATGCGTAGCCCACGCCCGTGGGGTTCACTCGAGGTGGGTGATTGCATGGCCGGGGTCCCGTCCCCCCGATCCGTCACGGAGATTGTCACGGCAATTTCGGACCGGTCGACGTCCACATCGAACCCGCTCGACGCGTGCACCAAGGCGTTCGTAGCCAGCTCGGACACCATCAGATTGACAGCATCCTGCTGCTCGCTGGAAAGGTCGGCGACCAGGCGGGACACGAACCGCCTGGCCTTTCCGACTGACTCCTCAGTTGCTCCGAATGTTCGCCTCACGGGTGCTTGGCCAGACCGAAGTGCTCCAACAGGCCGGTAGCTTCCAGGACCCTGTGAACAATAGGAGGGACGTGAGTCAAAGTAACCGTCTCGATTTCGTTCGACACTTGGACGAGTAGGGCGATGCCCGAGCTGTCCATGAAGGTCAGCTTCTCTAGGTCGAAGGTCACGTGTGCAGGATTGCGGTCCAGGACGGGTTCGATGCCAGCCCGAGTCGTTTCCACACTGGCGAGATCCAACTCCCCGGCCAGTGCGATCACGGGCGACGTGGGGTCGTCAGTCAACACGGTGACCACCATGTCCGGCTGATCGGCGATCACCACGCCTGCATCTCGTAAGGATCGTGACTGATCGTCGATCTGAACGTGGCCGACGAGGAACCTCGCTCGCCGTGGCTGCTGGCGGAGTCGCCACCGAGCCATTGGTCGGCACTCCAGGGCGTAGACGCTGTGGTCACGTCACAGTCCTCCTCTTGGCTCGGATTGGCTGACTCGTCCACTCAGTGAAAATTTACCTGGTGGCTGAGGGTCTGGCTAGCGATGGCCACGCTAGCGGTTGCCCCGGAGAGCCAGAAGCCGCTTCGACAGCGGAGCGTCACCAGACCGATCGATTGAGGTTTGCCGGTTCCGAGAGTGGAAATAAGCGCCTCCGGAAAGAAGGTGTCTCTATGCAGTGGCCGGATCGACGCGAGCGCAAACTCAGGAGAGAGCAACTGACCCTGGTAGCCGAGTCATCGGCGTTCCTGACCGGACACACCATGAGGACTATGTCGGGTGATGATGAAGCGCCGGCATGGGCGCACATGAATTTCCTTGCCCACGCGCGGCCGGGGTTCCTGATGCGAGCACTCGAATCGCACCAAAGGTTGGGTGAGAATCGACATCGAGACCCCTGGGCTTCGCTGCGATACTCGTTGATCCGAGAGCTGATCGGGCTCTCCGGTGGGCGGCTTCTCGGGATCGATCAGCTCCAGCGGGAGTGCCTGATCCCGTTGGAGCTCCGGCTCATGAGCACGTCCTCGAGGCCGAATCCTGGCGATCTTCTTGATGTCGCCTTGGCCATACTTCGCGCCCATCCCATCGCCGTCCGAGAGGAAATTCCGACCCGGCCGGAGGGCTAGTCAGCAGACCTCCACCTGGCCAGGGCATTCTCCCATGAGATACGAGAAATCCCGGACTCAGGGTACTGAGCGTGAGTCCCGAGCTTCAGAGCGGGGGAGTCCAGCGAAACGCCAGAATAGCGATGTCATCGTCGGAGACGCCTCCGTTTGATGGGTCCGTAACCTCGCTCAGCAGTTCCTCGAGGGGGCCCGCGTCGGCCATCGATCGGGCCAGTCGTTCCATGCCGGCGTCGATCGTCTCGCCACGTCGTTCCACCAGTCCGTCGGTGTAAACGACAAGTGCCGCCCCTGGTTCCAACGGGATGGTGCTCGACGTGTACGAAGTGGGGGACACCCCGAGGGGAAGTCCGACGTGGGTTCGGGTGAGTTCGGCGCCACGGGCGGAAAGAACCAGAGGATTGAGATGGCCGGCGTTTGCCACCGTGATGACTCCTGAATCCACGTCGCCGATACCCACCAGAACAGTGGCCAGGTGCCCGTCCCTGTTGACACTCAGCTGTCGGGAGCACATGTCGAGGACCACCTCTGGGGAATGCCCTTCGGTGAGGTAGGCCCGAACTGTGAACCGGAGCCGGGCCATGATTGCCGCCGCGCCGACACCCTTGCCGGACACATCGCCTACGGCGAAGGCGAAGTGGCGGTGCCCGAGATCGATGATGCTGAACCAGTCCCCGCCAATCTCCATGCCGTCGGCCCCTGCGAGATAGCGCGAAGCGATCTCAAGATTGGGAATCGGGGGGTTCTGCTGAGGTAGAAGCGCTTGTTGGAGCGTCTCCGAGATCGATCGCTGTTCTCCGTAGAGATCGTCGAGCTGAAGATACAGGTCGGAAATCGTTCTCGAGTCGCGCCAGGCGTTGCGGCGTCGACTGACGAGAAGGTAGGTCACGAACGCTGTGGCACCGGTCAATGCGACCCCACCCACCAGGAAGATCCACGGGAGTGCTCCTCCCAAGGTGCCGCCGAGCGGACCCCGGGGCGCAGTAACGAGGGTCACCGACGAATTGCCGAAGGGAATCGACACGCGAACCGTGTCGCCAGAAACGGGAAGTTCGCCGAGCGGCAGGTCGGTGGTGGCCAAGGCTGCGAGGTTGGTGTTGGGCCCGAGATAGGTCGCATAGTTGAGGTCGGAGAACGCCGAGCCATTCTCAACTGGCACCTCACGATTGGCCGGAATGGCACGTTCGGCGTAGATGGCGAGTGAGGGATCCTTGCCACTGGCGATGGTGTAGCTGATTCTCTGCGCACCTTGTCCGTGAATGGACTGCACCACGAACGTCGGGTTACCGACCGACTTGTCGAGCAGAGCGCGGACTTCAGCCGACGCTGGGGACAAGAGAGGTTGCTCACCGACGGAAGCGAGTGGGATCCAAGAAGATCCCACTCGCTTCCAGAGGGTGGCCGATGCAAAAGGTCGACCTGCGCCCACGTTGCTCGCGCCGAACTGTTCGAAGTGCTGGACGCCGCCACCGGTTGCCGACGCCACCTGGAGCTCAGTCACAAGCGGATCGCGAAGGGTGAGAATCGTCGAGCTGAGCACCTCGGCCGCCTGGCGGGTCTGAACCTCGAGGAGCCTGTGTTCGTTGTGTCGGTTGAGCGTCCAAGCCGTCCACGAGACGGACAGGGTGATGAGCACTCCGATCAGGCTGACGATCAGCGTGGCTCGTCTCGGGCTCATGCCCTCCCCAGGCGTCGGGCCATCGCTGCCATCGGTTGTCGGCGCAGGTGACGGAGACACCGCCACTTGGGAAGTGTTCGCAGGCATGGATTTCGTCAAGAAGGACCCTTGCCGTCCGCTTCAGGTCTGGTCTGCATGGGCGCCAATAGTGGCAGCCAGGGGACGCAAGGGCAACCGAAGGTCCTGGTCACACGATCCCTTTAGGTGCCCTTGGCGCACCTCCTCTTTTTGCACCAACTGGTCGAACAGGGCCAGCTGGGGTCCACCGGGTCGACGACGGCAAGGCGACCCCGCCGATCGCAGAAGCAATGTTTGGACAGCCTACTCAAGGGGTATCGAAACCCCATGGACGACTCCACTGGGCCGCTGCGTGCGCTGTCGGACGAACGCGACCTACTGGTTCGCTGCCTGAATGCACTGGAAGAAGCGACGGTCGCTGTTGAGCGCGCTGACTTGGCTCTGGCCACAGCGCTTGTCGCCGCCCGCTACGAAAATGTTCTGGCCGATGCGTTCTATCCACAGATTGTGGACTCATTGGGGACGCAAGTGGTGCAGCGCGGCGTAGATCTGCTGGCCGATACTCGGGCGTCCATTGGTGCCGTCCGGGACGATATGCGCGGTGTGGAACCCATCAATGCCCATGTCAGTGACGCGGAGGGACTGGAAGCCGACATCGACTCAATGACACTCTCGCTCCGGTCCCTCCTCGCGTACGAGGACGATGAGCTGTTCAAACTGGTAGATCAGCTGACGCCGGAGGACGTTGTTGCCCTCCGGTCGCGTATTGAGGAGGCCAGTGCTCACCAGACCACGCTGCCCGACCCACCGTCCAATGCCGCCTTTCGAAAGGTGGCCGAGACTGTCGAGAGCATCACGACCTCGATACATGACCGTTCGACGCAATGGAATCCAGGCATTGATGGAGTGTTGAACGGGTCGGATTGAGACAGGGCGAGGCCCGAAGCTGCACGCGTCTAGCATTGCGACAGGAGACCTAAACTCCTGGGAGTGGTGAGTCTGGCGCACCGATAAGCGTGAGGTGCGGAGCACAATGGAGCCAGCGTTCTTCGGGTGCTTAGCAAGGGATGGCATCATCCTGCGTGGATCCTGTGGGTTTCGAAACGAGAGAGGGCCGCTGTGGACGAGGCATTTGGAGTCACGAGGAATGACGAGGACGGAGCCGTCCGCATCGCCGTCTCCGGAGAGGTAGACGTAGCGACCGCTCCTGCGCTCCGTGAACAGCTCTACGAGGCCGTAGATTCAGGGGGTGGACCGGTCATCGTGGATCTCCTTGCTGTCACCTTTCTCGATTCCACGGCTCTCGGTGTCTTGATCGGTGCCCGTGAACGCAGCGAGTCCCTCGGTCGCGACCTTCGACTGGTGTTGAAAGAGGCTCGACTCGTCAAGATCTTCGAGATCACCGGGCTGACAGAGCTTTTCGCCATCTTCCCCACGGTTGCCGAGGCGGCTGCCCAATGACCCGGTTCTCCGTTGACCTCGATGCGAGCTCGCTATGAGCGAGCCCGTTGAGCTGACAATTCCCGTTCAGTCCGACCTCGTGGTCCTCGCCCGGCTGACTGCCGCCACCGTCGCCTCGAGGGCCGGTTTCAATGTCGAAGAGGTCGAGGATCTGCGACTGGCCGTCGATGAGCTGTGCATCTCCATCGTCAACGGCTCTGAGGCCGGCCGCCTGAATCTGACCTTCACGAGTGAGGACGGCCACGTAGAGGTCGTCTGTGTTTTGGACGAGCCCGGCGAAGCTCCCGCCGCAACGGGGACCGAGTACGGAGAGCGTGACCTGTCCCTCCTGATACTCGACGCACTCGTCGACGAGCATGGCGAGGAGAATGGCAACGGGCAACGTCGAGTGTGGTTGCGTAAACGGAGCCTGCGGCACGAAAGCTCATGACGCCTCCGGCACGCAATCCTGCGGCGGTGCGACAGGCGTTCTCGGAATTTGCCGATAGCCGCGATGAGCATCTCCGGAACAAACTGGTAGAGGAGCATCTCGGGTTGGCACACCAACTCGCCCGGCGCTTCACCAACAGGGGCGAGCCTTACGACGACCTCGTGCAGGTGGCGTCGATGGGCCTTGTGAAGTCGGTGGATCGGTTCGATGCCGAACGCGGTGTCGAGTTCAGCACCTTCGCCACGCGTACGATCATTGGTGAGCTGAAGCGCCATTTCCGGGACAAGGGATGGGCCATCCGTGCCCCTCGGCGAATCCAGGAGCTTTACCTGGCCCTCGGTCCTTCGATCGAAACGCTGACTCAGCGATTGGGGAGACCTCCGACGGTTGCTGAAATTGCGGAGATTGTCGATGCCAGCGAGGAATCTGTTCTCGAGGCAATGGAAGCTGGCCAGCACTATCGGACCACATCGATTGATGCGCCTGATCGTCAGGAAGGGACGTTGTCGAATCGTCTCGGTGAAGTCGATTCGGGCTACGCAGGCACCGACGACCGTCTTTTGCTCGCCCTCTCGCTCGCCGATCTGTCCGAGCGTGACCGGACCATTATCAATCTCCGCTTCGTGGATGGACTCACCCAGTCGGAGATTGCCGATCGGGTGGGACTGAGCCAGATGCACGTGTCTCGGCTGCTTGCGTCGAGCTTGGCCAAGCTCCGGGCATCGTTCGAGGAGGATTCATAAGAGCCCGTTCGTGCTCGATCGTCGGTACGGCAAGCCTGCGTGACCGCTAGTGCGCGATGTGGTTCCGTGGCCACGGGTTTTCTACCGGCGAGATTCTGCCTACGCTGTACGCTCACCGTCGGGATCGTGGCCGCCTGCTCCGATCCAGCTCGATCTTCTCTCGGGTAATGCGGCAGCTTGTCGGCCGGTACGCGGTGGGGCAGTAGCTCAGTGGTCAGAGCAGGGGACTCATAATCCCTCGGTCGCAGGTTCGATCCCTGCCTGCCCCACGAACACAAATTCACGTATTACACATCAAGTAATAAGATACTTGCCGCCTCCAACAACCGATCGAAGCCGTATCGAAGCCGTGATGCAGACCCCTGGCCCCCCGTCGTTGTGACGCAATCGGTTCGGGTACTCCGCCGGGAGCGGCGGAGGATGCGTCTCGGCGTTGCCGCTCCGGTTTTGGCCGTAGTGGGGTAGGTTCCGTCCGATGGCGATCGCGAACACCAACGCCGAGTCAGTGGTTCTTCGCTACCTCGACCGCATGGTTGCACATGATTGGGATGCTATGGCCGAGTGTCTGCACCCTGACGTCGTTCGGGTCGGTCCTTTCGGCGATACCTATTCGCCTCGCACCCCGTACGTCGACTACCTGACGACCCTGCTTCCCGAACTGATCAAGTACAACCTGACGGTATTCCGGACCCTTAGATGGGACTCGTCGGTAATCGTGCAGCTGACAGAGACCATGGAACTGGACGGATCGATGGATGTGACGCGAGAGGTCCTGGTCTTCGAGACCGACAACCGGGGTCTGATCACCCGCATCGACATCTTCATTCAGCGGAGCGGGTAACCAGCGGCCCGCGCCGGTGTCGTAGCGAGTGAGGGGCTCTAGGCTGACGCGATGCGCACCGAGTCAGCACTTCGGTCAGCCGGCGGTCCGAGCGGCCACCTGCACCATTTCATTAGCCACGGCTGTCTCACCGGTCGTACCGCTGTCCCTGGTCAGGCCGGCGATGACGCCGGCGATATCCGCCGGTGACCGGTTCTGGGACAGTTTCCATTTGCCCACCAAGGACGTAAGCCGAAGCTCCAGCCCGACGATGGCCTTGATCATGCCGTCGATGTAGTCGCCGGGTGCATCGGCGACGGACCAGGGTGAGGGGTGCCCATGCTCGTGTACTGCGGTGAGGGCCTCGACGTGGCGCCGCTTCCACTCGTCGTCCTCATGGAGGACGAGTGTGCCCTTCGCCTCTACGCCGATGTAGTTCCAGGTCGGGACCACGCGTCCGCCTTCGGCCTTGGAGGGGTAATAGCCGGGAGAGACGTAGGCAGATGGTCCCACCCAGGTGACCAGCGCCGACACGGATAGATCCGCTCTCCTCCACTGACCGTTGGCTTTGGCCAGGTGGCCACTGACGAGCGTGGCGTCGTCGGAGATCAGCAGCGGAAGAAGGGTCGCCTCGATGCCATCGGATCCGAATGTGATCAACTCTCCCACCCGGAACTGGCGTATGGCATCCCGGAGTACGGATGGATCAGTCTCGGCGAAGTGCTGCGGTGTGTACATCGAACCAGGAAACACAGTTGATCCGGCGTCGTCAAGGGCTCCGTCTGTTCATTCGGTCCGCGGCCTCGCGACGAGATTCGGCCCGCCGAACCGTCAGATGAGAGACGGTCGACGCCGCTCAGGTTCATGCTCGATCGTTCTCGGTATTTGCACCACTATGTGGCGGGACACCTGCCGCAAACGAAAGGACACACCATGCTCCGAGTCAGCACCTATCTGAATTTCATGGGTCAGACCGAAGAGGCGTTCCTCTTCTACCAGACCGTGTTCGGAACGGAATTTCTTGCTCCGATCTCCCGGATCCGGGACATGCCCACTGATCCGAACATGCCCTCGGTGCCCGAGTCCGAACTGGACCTGGTCATGCATGTCGAGCTTCCGATTCTCGCCGGTCATGTCCTCATGGGGACGGACATGCTGGAGTCTCAGGGGCATCAGCTACGTACTGGGAACAACGTGACGATCAATCTTGAGTTGGAAGATCGGAACGAGACGGAGCGGCTCTTCGGAGAACTCTCCGATGGCGGGAGCGACCTCTTCGGACTTCAGGAGATGCCTTGGGGCGCGTACTGGGGCACCTGCGAGGACAGGTTCGGCGTCCGCTGGATGTTCAACTGCTACGACGCGGCCTGATCGCCTGCGATACTGTGCCTCGGCAGGCCGCGGTCGGATGCGGCCGAGGCCGGCCGGTGCCAGGTGAGCAGGATGCCAGGACCTTCGTTGCTCCCTGGGCCGCTGAGGTCGCCGCAGCGTCGGCGAACGGTGCGCTGTCGACCATCCCCTACGAGGAGAGCTATGGATATCGAGGAGTTCTACAGCAGCGACGAACGCCGCCGGCAGTCGGCCGAGGTGGAGCTGGGCACCAACTGGTTCGATGCCAAGGGAAGCCGCTACGAGTTGAGCTGGGTGGAGGACACCGGCGAGCTGTACACCATGTTGGAGCTCGTCCCCGAGGCCGACTCGTGGACGCCCTTCGGCGACACCGAGGTAGAGGAGATGCCCCTCGACCGGGTCCTGGTGATGGTGGTGGGTTATATCGCCACCCTCGATGAGGTCGAGGCGGTCCTGGCGGGATGGCCTGATCAGATGGCCAAACCCGACGGCATCTCGTGGGTCGCCGAGCGCCTGCGGGCAAACGGGGTCCCGGCCGTTGCCCCCGGCTGATTGGTGTTTCTCGGGTGGTCGAACTTGGTAGGGTCCGGAGCATTGTCGGCACGAGCGAGGAGCAGGGGTGCGGATGGAGTTAGTGGTCGATCTTTCCACCGGTGACGTCGTGCTTCGTCAGCATGAGGACCTGCAACGGTTTTCGGTGCAGGCACTCCTCGTCGGCCCCGAGGACGGTCCCGCCGAAGGGGCGCTCGGCGCCCTGAGCGCGGCACTACGGGTGCATGAGGTAGGTACCGTCGGGCCCGATGGCGATGTGCTGGTCCCTACGTCAGCCGTGCGAAGACTGGCGGTCGATGCCGCCAAAGTGGATGGGTCGCCGCTCGATCCGGCATGGGATGACGGGTTCAGCGGTATGGTCCAGTACGCAGCCACCAAAGGCTGGACGTCCGAGGACGGGGCCTTGCGGGCCCACGTGGAGTGGGAGGCCTGACCGGTGCGGTTCTCCTATGCCGAATCGATGGTGGACCCGTCGTACTACGTGCCCCTGGCCCAGGCCGCGGAGCAGGCCGGGTACGACGGCATGGTCATCCCTGACAGTCTCTGCTACCCGAAGGAGTCGGACTCGACGTACCCCTTTTCGCCCGACCACACCCGGGAGTTCTTGGAAGACAAGCCATTCATCGAACCCTTTTCGCTCATTCCTGCCCTTGGCGTGGTCACCGAACGCCTCCGCTTTATCACCTTCGTCCTGAAGCTCCCCATGCGCCACCCCCTACTCGTGGCCAAGCAGGCCAGTTCGGTGGCGGTGATGACGAACAACCGGTTGTCTCTCGGGGTGGGCTCCAGCCCGTGGCCCGAGGACTACGAGCTGGTGGACGTTCCCTGGGAGGGCCGGGGTCGCAGGATGGACGAGGCCATGGCCATCGTGCAGGGCCTCTCGGCCGGGGGCTATTTCGAATACCACGGTGAGGTCTACGACCTGCCGCCGATCAAGATCAGTCCCACTCCTAACGAGCCCCTCCCCATCCTGGTGGGAGGGCATGCCACCCCGGCCCTACGCCGGGCGGCTCGATCGGATGGCTGGCTCCATGGCGGGGGTGACCCCGAGGACCTTCCTGGCCTGTTGGAGCGCTTGGGGGAGCTGCGCGAGGAGGAGGGGACGGCCGACCGACCCTTCGAGGTCCATGTCATCTCCCTCGACGCCTACACGGTCGACGGCATTCGCCGGCTGGAAGAGCAGGGTGTCACCGACGTCATCGTCGGCTTCCGATGGCCCTATGGCGTGGGGCCGGACACCGAGGTGCTCCAGACCAAGCTGGACAACCTGCGGCGGTTCGCCGACGACGTCATCGCCAAGGTCGCATCGTGATCACGGCCCGGGAACTGGGTCAGGCTTCGATGGCGGCAGTCGAGGCTCGCGACCGCGAAGGGTGGTTGGCACTGTTCGCCGACGACGGGACGGTGGAAGATCCCATCGGTCCGTCGGCGTTTGATCCCAGGGGACAGGGTCACCGGGGCCGGGAGGCCATCGCCGCCTTCTACGACACGGTGATCGCGGCCAACGAGTCGATCGCGTTCGACATCCGTCAATCCTTCCTGTGTGGCGAGGAAGCGGCCAACGTGGGAGTGATCCGGATCACCTTCGCCGGTGGGTCAGCAGTCGAGGTTGACGGCATCTACATCTACCGCCGCTCCTCGGACGACAAGATCGCCTCATTGCGGGCTTTTTGGGAGCCCGACTCCATCAAGACCGTCTCGTAGCGGTAGGGCCGACGGCCGGTGCCGCTAGCTGCGCACTGCCATGGGTGCCGCCCAGTCCGGCATGGCCATCACCATCTGGACATCGCTGATGTGTCGCTCAGCGAATGCCCCGGCGCAGTAGCAGAGGTATAAGTCCCAGAGGCGCTGGAACCGGGCATCGAGCCCGAGCGCTGTGATCTCTGAGCGGTGGCTGCTGACGTTCTCGTACCAGCGCTGCAACGTCTCCACGTAGTGGCGGCCAATATCCTCGAGATCGACCAGGGTCATCGGCGTGGCTCGGCGTAGCGAGCGGGTGATGGCTTCGACCGAGGGGATGCAGCCGCCGGGAAATATCAGCTCACTGATGAAGTCGGTGCCGTTCTTGGCCCGCTCGTAGCTCCTGTCGTCCACGGTGATGGCTTGGAGGGCCATCAGGCCTCGGTCATGGAGGAGGGAGGCACAGGTACGGAAGAAGGTGTCGTGGTGACGCCAGTCGACCGCTTCGATCATCTCGATCGAGACCAGCTTGTCGAACGTGCCGGTGAGATCCCGGTAGTCCCGATCGAGCACGGTCACCCGATCGCTCAGACCGGCGTCGGCCACCCGTTTGGAGGCGAACTGGAACTGGGCTTCTGAGATGGTCGTGGTGGTGACCCGGCAGCCGTAGTTTGATGCGGCGTGGACGGCGAAACCTCCCCACCCGGTACCGATCTCCACGACGTGGTCCGCTGTGGTCAGGCCCAACTTGATGCACAGCCGGTCCAGCTTGGACCGTTGGGCGTCGCCCAGGCTCATCTCGGGGTCGTCGAAGATGGCCGACGAGTACATCATGGTCTCATCCAGCATGAGAGCAAAAAACTCGTTCGAGAGGTCGTAGTGGGAGTGGATGTTGTCTCGATCGTGCTGTGGGTCCGGAGGGCTGAGGCGTCGAAACCAGTCCGTAGCCGATCCCCACAATCGCCCGACCCGGTCCTGCAGGGCTGTCACCGGTCGGAGTCCGACCGAGAGGACCCTCACCAAAGAGACGAGATCGTCACAGTCCCACAGGCCATCGGCGTAGGTTCGGCCAAATCCCACGGATCCTTCGGACAGGACGATCGGATAGACGGACCGGTCGTGGATGACCATGGTGGCCTCGGGGAGTCCCGAACCGAATCGGTGGGTGCCGTGGTCGTCGACGATCGTCAGTGACCCCCCGCGAAGGTGCGAGGCCATGTAACGGAGGAAGCGGGCGGCCAACGGGTCACCGAGTCTGCTCATCTGGCGCCTTGTGCGACGACGACCTCGGCGTCCCCCGTCTCGGTGGCAGCAGGATGGGTGTGTACCGGGACCCCCTTACGACGGAGAGCGAGGGCCTGGCGGTAGATACCCCACGACACCCGCATGGTCATCAAGGGGTAGCGCCAGAGGACGCGGCTGAGTGACCTCCGGCCGACGGGCCGACGGTGGAGCACCATGGACGCGGCGAACACCCGCTGCCCCTCCTGGAGGTCGTCGACGCCAAGCACGAGGCGTTCGTCCGGATCACCGATCACGAATCGGTGGGTGAGGTCCATGGGGAGGAAGGGTGACACATGGAGCTGCTTGGCCACCAGATGGGTGCCTGTCCCGGGCAGCACGTAGGTGGTTCGCTCGTGCCAGGGGGTGTTGGTGACCTCGACGACCGTGGTCGCACCTCGGCACCGTCCGGGCTAAAGCAGTAGTAGACGCTGATGGGGTTGAACAACCACCCCCAGGTGCGCACCTGGGTCAACAGCGCCACCGGCCCGCTTGGACGCCGACCCGTCCTTGCTTCCACCAGGTCCCTGACCGACTGGTCGAGCGGGGTGTCCGGATCACCCAGATAGTCGTCACGTCGGAACGACACCACGTTGGCGCGCTCGTTGGACCACAGGGGATGGCGTTGGCAGACCGTCGACACCTCGGCCAGGTCGAGCAGGGTCATGGTGATGGGATAGGAGAAGCGGTGCTCGAGGGGCTGATAGCGGTGGTGGACGACGGTACCTTCGTAGATCCCGCTGCGCAGCGTGACACCGGTGGGGGCAAACGGGAGCACGACCGCGTCGTGGTCCTGACCGCCCGGCCGATCTGTCACAGCTCTTCGCCGGCCAGGCGTCGACATACGGTCGAGCGCGCTCTGGACGCCGTCTTCGTGGAAGCCGTAGCCCCAGTAGGCACCGCAGAACCAGGTGCCGCGGTAGCCGTTCAACTCCTCGTGCCGTTGTTGGGCGGCAATGGCCCCGACGTCGAGCACCGGGTGGGCGTAGTCGAAGCTGGCCACCACCCGGTCCTCACGGATGGCGTCGTCGCGGTTCAGCGTCACCAGGATCTCGTGAGCCGACTCGATTCCCTGGAGGCTGGCCAGCCGGTAGGTGAGGGTGGCCAGCCGGGGTTGATCGGCCAGCCGGTGATAGTTCCAGCTGGCCCAGGCCCGCCGGCATTTTGGGAGCAGCTGTTCGTCGGTGTGGAGCGTGGCCCGGTTTGGCTGGTACCGAATAGCCCCGAGCACCTCCCGTTCAGCGACGGACGGGTCGGAGAGTATTTGCAGTGCCTGGTCGCTGTGCGTGGCCAGCACCACGTGGTCGAAGCGCTCCGGACCCATGTCGGTGTGAAGCTCCACGCCGTCATCACCCCGGGTGACCTTGGCCACCGGCGAGGACAGACGAACGGCAGCGCCGAGGGGGGCGAGTATGGCGTCGACGTAGCGCTGCGAGCCACCGGCCACCGTTCGCCACGAGGGCTGGTCGCCGTAGTTGAGAAGCCCATGGTTGTCGAAGAAGCGGGCAAAGGTGACGGCGGGCATGTCGAGAAGGCAGTGGGGGTCGGCCGACCAGATGGACGACCCCATGGGTATGAGGTACCACTCAATGAACCGGGAAGACCAGCGTCCAGCGGCCAGCAACTCGGCAAGCGACTGGTCAGTCGGATGGTCGTCGGCCAGAAGGGCTCGGGCCACCCGGTTGAACCGCACGACGTCGGAGAGCATGCGCAAAAACGCCGGGCGCAGGGCGTTGCGCCGTTGGGCGAACAGGGTGGTCAGCGAAGTACCCCGCCACTCGACACCGCTCAGATCGTCGGAGACGCTGAAGCTCATGTCGCTGGGCTTGGTGGCCACCCCGAGTTTGTCGAACAGCCGGATCAGACCCGGATAATTCCGTTCGTTGTAGACGAGGAACCCGGTATCCACCTCGTGGGTCTCGTCGGCTAAGTCGATGCGAACGGTATGGGCGTGGCCCCCGGGCCGCCGATCCGCCTCGAACACCGTGACGTCATGACGCCTGCTGAGTAGATGGGCACAGACCAGGCCGGAAACGCCTGTTCCCACAATGGCGATCCTCATGGATGTGGACAGCTCCTCAGTTGTTCGTCGACCCGACGGTAGGTGTTCGGAGCAATGCCCGGGCTTGGATGACTTCGGTCTGGTGAGGGAGAACTCCCAGTATATTGGCCCTAGGGGGTCGTGACGCCGAGGTGAGTCGGCGCAGACGGAAGGACCAGCGATGTCCCGCTACCGCGGAACCGTCGTCTCTCAACGGTCGGCCACGGAGACGTTCGACTATCTGGCCGAGTTCTCCAATGCCGGTCAATGGGATCCCGGCGTGGCTGGGGCTGAGCGGTTGGATCAGGGCCCCGTGGGTCTGGGCAGCTCATTCCGGTTGCAGGTGAAGATCTCCTCGAGGACCTTCCCACTCGACTACCGCGTCGTTGTCTACGAGCGCCCGCACCGGGTGGTCCTGCTGGCCGAAAGCGCCACCGTGCGCTCCGAGGACACCGTCACCGTGGTCCCGAGGCCCGATGGCGGGTCCATCCTGACCTACGACGCCAAGCTCACACTGCTCGGTCCGCTCGCTCACCTCAATGTATTCATGCCCCTGGCGTTCCGGGCCATCGGTGATCGAGGCCTCGCCGGACTCCGAGAGGTACTCGCCGCTCCGGGCGGTCCCGTCCGGGGGACTGGTCCGTTGGGAGGTCTTCCGGCCCGATTGGTCGACGAGGCCCTCGAGGCCACCGTGGTGGGTAGCTTATCCTCCATCGGGCCCGAGGTGCGCAGCCGTCTGGCTCGATGGACCGAACCTCCGACGATGGCCGGTGCGGTCGTGCTCATCACCGGTGCGACGTCGGGTCTGGGCCTGGCCACCGCGATCGGCGTGGCCCGGCGAGGTGCCACCGTCCGGTTCACCGCCCGGAATCGGGACCGGGCCGTTCAGGCGAGGGCGGCCATTGCCGATGCCGTGCCGGGAAGTGATGTGGACTTCCTATTGGCGGACATGAGCCAACTTGACGAGGTGCGAGCGCTGGCCGACCAATTCTTAGCCGACCATGACCGCCTGGACGTGCTGGTCCACAACGCCGGCGCGCTAACCCGCCGCTACACGGTGACCGACGAGGGAACCGAGATCACAGTGGCCACCCAGCTGGTAGGCCCATTTCTGCTCACCGGGCTGCTGCTCAAGCGGCTGGGTGCGGCGGTACCCTCACAAGTCATCCAAGTCTCGTCGGGTGGGATGTACACGCAGAGGTTCGACCTCGACACCCTCGAGATGGGCCCCGACGGCTACGACGGCACGGTGGCCTACGCCAAGGTCAAGCGGGCCCAGTTGGTGCTCATGCACGAGTGGGTCCGGCGCCTCGAGGGCACGGGCGTGGTGTTCCATGCCATGCACCCAGGCTGGGCTGACACCCCCGGGATCCGCAGCGGGCTGCCGGGCTTCGCCAAGGTCATGGGACCGATCCTTCGCACGCCGGACCAGGGCGCCGACACGGCCGTGTGGTTGGCCGCGGCCCCCGAGGCGGCCACGACCAGCGGTCGGTTCTGGTTGGACCGCCGTCCCCGCTGGGAGCATAAGGTCCCGTGGACCCACCTGAGCGAGGACGCCTTCGCCGCCGCCGGCACCGACCTGTGGGCGTGGTGTGCAGTGCGATGCGGCTGGGATGGTCTCGCCTGACCGCTCAGTCCCAGCCCGTAAACCCGTACTGCTCGTGGGGGCCCATCACCGCGTTTTCGAACATGCCGTAACCCACCTGACCGTCGTAGGAGAAGGTGGCGGCGTACTCCGTCAGGGCCCAGGTCGAATAGGACGGGTCGGCGGGTGGAACGCTCTGACCCTGGACCACGAGTTCCCCCTGGTACATCCCGTGCTTCCAATCGGGCTCGAGCCCGTAGCCACTGCCGAGTAGTAACGGAAACGCCAGTTGCGTCTCGACGTCGATCTCGGCCGTCTTCTTTCCCCGGGCCCCGTAGAGCTGAGGGTGGCTCCGGTTACCGACCGTGAGCCAGGGGCAAAGCGGAGCTCGTGCTCGGGACGGCCGAGCCACTCGGCTTCACGTCCCGAACCGATGGGGAACACCCGATGGGCGTCCTGCATGATCCGCTCACCGTTCGAACGCTCCTGAATGATGGTAACGATGGCGTGGTCCTCGAACCGGACCGGCGCATAGATCCAGAAGAAGCCGGCTCCGGCCTCGGTGGCCCGAATCCCGGGGGGCTCGGGCTCACCTACCGGACGCACGCCCCACGAGCGGTCACGGCACCCCCAGAAGCGGTCCGGGGTCAGTGAAAGCTGGCGCTCACCGACGGTCAAGGTCCCCGTCCAGGAGCCCACTTGGGCGAACCGGGTCGAGTCGAAGGTCACCCGGGAGAACTGGCGGTCGAAATGTCGAGATTCGAGGTGGGCTTGGGAGAAGCCGTCGTAGACCGCGTCCAACTCGATTCCCCACTCGTTGGGCTCCACGATGACCCGTACCTGCTCGAGTCCCTTCACCACCTCGACTCGGATTGGTCCCACCGACGCGTCCATCCGGTCGGCGCCGAGGGTCTTGGACGAACGGACCACCCGGTGGTCGCTTCCCCACATGACCGAGACGAAGGCGTCGGCCACGCTGAGGTTCGGGTATGGCCCACCCCGATCACGGCGAACAGTTCGTCCTCGGTTCCGTGCACCCCCGCCGCACCGTGGATGTTGAAGTAGTAGCGGTCATAGAAATTGCGGTCGAAGGCCCGACGAACCGCATCGGTTCGGATATCTGATGGACCGGATAGTCATCCAGCGGTGAAAGCATTGCCAGCCTCCTGGTCGCAAACGTCACGGGGGTGTTCGGCCATCACCGCCCGTCGTCGTTGCCGACAGTCGGTCGCGGGGCCGATCCGCGTCCGCACCGGGGTGCCTGGCGAGCGTAGCCAGGTTCGAGGTGACGGTGCGTCAGATCGGCGATCCGGCTACGATTTTCCTCGTCAGCGTGGTGAGCCACCTTCGTGCAACATCGGGTTTCCACCACCTCACCCGTTTCTGTCTCGAGCCTGGGAGGACGCAATGAAGTCGTACGATCGCCTGTTCATCGGGGGGAGTGGGTCGAGCCGTCCTCGACCGCCGTCTTCGACGTGGTGTCGCCCACCACCGAGGAGCTGGTCGGGCGGGTCCCCGAGGCCCAGGTAGCCGACGTGGACAGGGCCGTGGCCGCGGCCCGAGAGGCCTTCGAGCACGGCCCCTGGCCGCGGATGACCCCGATTGAGCGGGGAGCCGTGCTGACCAAGGTGGCCGACGCCATCCGCAACGACATGCAGGGCATCGCCGAGTTGATCTCCAATGAGATGGGCTCGCCCATCTCGTGGGGCACCCTGGCCCAGGTGTTCGCACCCACCATGATTCTCGACTACTACGCAGGCCTTAGTTCGACCTTCGCCTTCGACTCGGTGAAGGACGGGCTGATGGGACCGGTGCTGGTGTCCAAGGAGCCCGTCGGTGTGGTGGCCGCCATCACGCCCTGGAACGTGCCCCTCTTGGCTTGCGCCAAGTTGGCCCCTGCACTCCTGTCGGGGAGCACCGTGGTATTCAAGCCCGCTCCGGAGACCCCGCTGGACGCGACGTCTTGGCGGAGATCTTTACCGAGGCCGGCCTTCCCCCAGGAGTTCTCAACGTGGTACCCGCCGGACGTGAGGTCGGAGCTCACCTGGTGAGCCATCCCGGCGTCGACAAGGTGTCGTTCACCGGATCGACGGTGGCCGGGCGGGCCATAGGTGCGGCCTGCGGGCAGAACCTCAAGCGGGTCAGCTTGGAGCTCGGTGGCAAGTCAGCCGCCATCCTGCTTGACGACGTGGACCTGGCCGAATCGATCCCACTACTGCTTCCCAACGCCATCATGAACAACGGTGAGGCCTGCATCTCCCTCACCCAAATTCTCGCCCCCCGGGACCGCTACAGCGAGGTCACCGACGCCCTAGTCGAGCAGGTCCGGGCCATGAAGGTGGGCGACGCCCTCGACCCCGCCACCGAAGTCGGCCCCCTGGTGGCCGAGCGTCAGCGTGACCGGGTCGAGAACTACATCCGCATCGGCCAGGACGAAGGGCGAAAATCGCGGTCGGCGGCGGCCGTCCCGAGGGGATCGACAAGGGATGGTTCGTCGAGCCCACTGTGTTCGTGGACGTCGACAACTCCATGCGCATCGCCCAAGAGGAGATCTTCGGGCCGGTGCTCTCGGTCATTCCCTACGACGATGAGGCCGACGCTGTGCGCATCGCCAACGACTCCGAGTACGGCCTGTGCGGGAAGGCGTCTACACCGGGGACAACGACCGGGGCCTGGCCGTGGCCCGCCAGGTGCGAACCGGCACGTACATGGTCAACTCGAACGTTCCCATCGACTTCTCCTCGCCGTTCGGCGGCTACAAGGCCTCCGGGGTCGGGACGCGAGTTCGGCGAGGACGGTCTCGAGCTGTTCTTGGAGAAAAAGTCGATCAGCCTGCCGGCGGGTTACACCCCGAGCCTCTAGGCGCGCCGTTCGGGGCTCCGGGCCCACCCGCAGGGTGGGCCCTATGGGCCCCTAGGCGTGGCCGGACGGATTTCCGGGTATCTTCTTGGCCCCCGGCGTGTGCGTAAACGCCCCTGGACCTGCGATGATGGGAGTGACGGTGCCGGGCCCGGGGGCTAGGCCGCACCGGTCCGGCGTGCGTGGAGGCAGGCAACCCGATGAGTACTGGCGTCCACACCGCTCCCAGGCGGGAGCGCAGGTCACCGTTCGACTCCGGCCACGGCCGGGGTCGTCCCATCGTGTTCAGCTACGTCCCGGCGTTGGACGGGCTCCTGCCGTGGCCGTGCTCGGGGTGATGCTCTACCACGGCGGTGCGCCGGTGGCCTCTGGTGGCTTCCTCGGCGTGGACGTCTTCTTCGTGCTCTCCGGGTTCCTCATCACCTCGCTCCTCCTCGGGGAGTGGGCGAGGAGCCTCACCATCCGCCTCGGTCAATTCTGGGGGCGCGTCGGGCCCGCCGCCTCCTGCCCGCCCTCTTGGTGATGCTGGTGGGTGTGGCCTTGATCGTGAAGGTCTTTTCGGGCCCCGGGGAGTTCGCCGGCCTCCGCCTCGACTCGCTGGCCACCTTGTTCTACGTGGCCAACTGGCACTTCATCGTGGGCGGAGGGAACTACTTCGCCGCCACGGCCCAACCCTCGATGCTCGAGCACATGTGGACGCTCGCCATCGAGGAGCAGTTCTACATCGTGTGGCCGCCCGTCGTCCTCGTCATGCTCCACCTCGGTCGGAGGCTGCGGCCTTCGAGGCGTCTCTGGCCCGCGCCGTCCGTGGCCGTGATCGGCGCCGTCGCTTCGGCGATCGACATGCGGCTCCAGTACCAGAGCGGGGCGTCGGTGATGCGCCTCGACCAAGGCACCGACACCCGGAGCCAAGACATCCTGGTCGGTGCCGCCCTGGCCATCGGTATGGCCATGTGGGCCCAGCATCGTTCGACCTTGCCGTCATCGACCGCCCTCGACCGCACGCCGGTCCAACGCCCTCACCCCGCCGCCGGCACCGCCGGTGCCTTCCCGCCCCGAGCCCACCGGCGTGATCTGCACCGTCGGCGTGGACTCGGGCATCCGATCCATCACGGCCTGGGAGATCACCCCCAGGCCGCTGCGGGCCGCACTTCAGGCGGCAGGGTGGCTGGCCCTCCTGGCTGGGGTGGTGCTCTGCTGGCGGGTGACCGGTCCGGGTACTGCACTGTTCGAGGGGGGATTTTTCGTCTTCGCCCTAGGCGTGGCCCTGGTCATCTTTTGTGTGGTCACCACCCAGGGCGACTCGCTGTCCCGCTCGCTCGGGCAACCCCGCCTTCCGTTATCTGGGCAAGATCTCGTACGGCACCTACCTCTGGCACGTCCCGCTGTTCGCACTGCTCACCGCCGAGCGACTCCATCTCGGTGGCTATCCGCTCCTCCTCGTCAGGGTGGGGGTCACCCTGGCCGTGGCCACCGCCTCGTTCTATCTGGTGGAAGAGCCCATCCGGCGCAGGAAGACCCGCACCTTCTCGGAGTGGCGGGCGTGGCTCCTGACCACGGGTGCATTCCTGGGCGTGGTGGTGGTGACCGTTGCTGCCATGGTCCCGACAGCGGCCGAAGCCGCCGGGCCGCTTCGTGTGCAGGGGGCGGCCTACGTCGGACCGCCGGTCAAGGTCATGGTGTTCGGCGACTCGGTGGCGTGGCGAATGGCCTTCGCCATGCTGGCCAGTCAACCCCAGGACAGCTACGACGTGAGCATCGACAATGGGGCCATCATCGGCTGCGGGCTCCTACGTAGCACCCAGTACCGCCTCTACGGCGTGGACCATCCCGAAGTACCAGCGTGCAACTCGTCGGCCCCGGCCGCCGACCAGTGGCCGGCCCA
>CAWJSI010000014.1:0-550141 GCA_963845485.1 uncultured Acidimicrobiaceae bacterium
AGCCGCCGGGGAACCCGCCCCCACCGAAGCCACCGGCGGCCGGGCCCATGGCCCGGACCTCGTCGTACTCCTTGCGCCGCTCGGCATCACCGAGGACGTCGTAGGCCGCGGAGATCTCCTTGAAGGTCTCCTCTTGTCCGGGGTTGGTGTCGGGATGGTGCTTCTTGGCCAGCTTCCGGTACGCGCTGGTGATCTCCTTGGCCGTCGCCGTCGACGACACGCCCAGGGTCTTGTAGTAATCCTTCTCGAACCATTCGCGCTGCGGAGCCACTCGGTGTCTACCGATTCCTTTCCTGCCGGTTGCGGTCCTGCCGATCCGGCCTTCGTTCACGCGGTTAGCCCCGCACCATCACCATGGCCGGTCGGACGACGGTTCCCCGCCACCGGTACCCGGCCCTCATCACCTGGCCCACCACCGGCTCACCGGTGCCGGGCTGGGTCTCGTCGGACTCCTCGGCGGGCAGGTGACCCGACCGCCTCATGGGCGTTGGGGTCGAACTCCTCGCCCAGCGGCTCGATCCGCTCGAGTCCCTCTTTGGCCAGCACGTCCTGGAGCTGGCTGGCCACGGCCACGAGGGCCCGCCCGTCGGGCGAGTCCGCGTCGCCCAGGTGCTGGGTGGCGAGGTCCAAGGTGTCGAGCACCGGGAGGACCTTCTCCACCAAGGACACCGCGGCCCGGGCCATCTGGTCGGACTGCTGCTTGGCCACCCGCTTCTTGTAGTTCTCGAACTCGGCCTGCAGTCGTTGCAGGGAGTCGAGGTACTCGTCGCGCTGATTGAGGGCGAAGGCCAGCGGGTCATCGTCGGCGAACACCTCGTCCACCGCCGCGCTCACGTCGGCGGCGTCGAGGATCTCGCCCTCGGCGACCTCATCGCTCTCCCCGTCCTCGGACACTCCTCCGTGGGCCTCGTAGTCGGGGCCCAGGTCGACGCCGTCGTCGGGGGACCCGGATCCCGGGAGCCCTCCGGCTCCCGGGACCTCTGAGTCCTCATTGCCATCTGACTGGTCGTTCCCGTTCATGGACGATCAACCCTTGTCGTCGACGATCTCGGCGTCTACGACCTCGTCATCGTTGGCGTCGTCCTCCACGGTCGGACCTCCGGCCGCACCGGCTCCGGCATCGGCCTTCGAGGCCTCCTCGTAGAGCCGCTGGCTGAAGGACTGGCTGGCGGTGAGGAGGGACTCGGTCGAAGTCTTGATGGCCTCGATGTCCGATCCGGCCAGAGACTCCTTGACCGAGGCCAGGGCCGTCTCCACCTTCTCCTTCTCGTCGCCCTCGAACTTCTCGCCCTGGTCCTTCAGGAGCTTCTCGGTCTGGTAGACGAGGGTGTCGGCGTTGTTGCGCACCTCCGCTTCCTCCTTACGCTTCCTGTCGTCCTCGGCGTGGGCCTCGGCGTCCTTCACCATGCGCTCGATGTCGTCCTTGGCCATCGAGGACTGACCGGTGATGGTCATGGACTGCTCCTTGCCCGTGGCCCGGTCCTTGGCCGACACGTGCACGATGCCGTTGGCGTCGATGTCGAAGGTGACCTCGATCTGCGGCACACCCCGGGGGGCGGGGGGCAGGTCGACCAGCTGGAACTTGCCCAGGGTCTTGTTGTACATGGCCATCTCCCGCTCACCCTGGAGGACGTGGACCTCGACGGACGGCTGGTTGTCGTCGGCCGTGGTGAACACCTCGCTGCGCTTGGTCGGGATGGTGGTGTTCCGCTCGATGAGGCGGTGCATGACGCTGCCCTTGGTCTCGATACCCAGCGACAGCGGGGTCACGTCGAGCAAGAGGACGTCTTTCACCTCACCCTTCAACACTCCGGCCTGGACGGCGGCACCGAGTGCCACCACCTCGTCGGGGTTGACGCCCTTGTGGGCCTCTTTGCCCGTCATCTGCTGGACCAGTTCCTGCACGGCGGGGATCCGGGTGGACCCACCGACGAGCACCACGTGGTCGATGTCGGACTTGGACAGACCCGAGTCGCTGATGGCCTGGTCGAAGGGGCCCTTGCAGGACTCCACCAGATCGGCGGTGAGCTCGTTGAAGTTGGCCCGGGTCAGCTTCACGTCGAGGTGCTTCGGACCCTCGGACGTGGCGGTGATGAAGGGCAGGTTGATCTGGGTCTCCTGGAGGGAGGACAGCTCGATCTTGGCCTTCTCGGCCGCCTCCTGCAGACGCTGGGTGGCCATCTTGTCGTTGGACAGGTCGACGCCCTCGGTGTCCTTGAACGTCTTGACCAGCCAGTCGATGATGCGCTGGTCCCAGTCGTCGCCGCCGAGCTTGGAGTTCCCGGCCGTCGACTTGACCTCGAACACGCCGTCACCGATCTCGAGGACCGAGACGTCGAAGGTCCCGCCGCCGAGGTCGAAGACGAGGACGGTCTGATCGGCACCCTCCTTGTCGAGGCCGTAGGCCAGGGCGGCCGCGGTCGGCTCGTTGATGATGCGCAGCACCTCGAGGCCGGCGATGGTCCCCGCCTCTTTGGTGGCGGTGCGCTGGGCGTCGTCGAAGTACGCGGGGACCGTGATGACGGCCTGGGTCACCGTGTCGCCGAGGAACGCCTCGGCATCCCTCTTGAGCTTGCCCAGGATGCGGGCGGAGATCTCCTGAGGGGTGAAGTCCTTGCCGTCGATGTCGACGGTCCAGCTCGTCCCCATGTGACGCTTGACCGAACGGATGGTCCGGTCGGGGTTGGTGATGGCCTGACGCTTGGCCACCTCCCCGACAAGCACCTCGCCCGACTTGGCGAAGCCGACCACCGAGGGGGTGGTCCGTCCGCCTTCGGCGTTGGGGATGACGACCGGCTCGCCGGCCTCCAATACGGCGACCACCGAGTTGGTGGTCCCGAGGTCGATTCCTACGGCCTTGGCCATCGTTGCTGCCTCCTGCTTCCTGCCCGCTCCGGGCTCTCTTTGTGCGGTCCGGGCCCTGCGACCCGAACCCTTCTGACTCGATCGTTCCTGTGACTCGAACCTGCTGCTGCTTTTCCTACGGAGACCACTATATCAAAGTTGAGTGTCATATTGTTAAGTTTTCTCCTAATTCTTTGTGAGGCGGGGTGCGCGTTGGTCGGGATACGCTCGATCCCATGCCTCAGCTGGTACTCCTTCGCCACGGCCAGTCCCAATGGAACGCGGCCAACCTGTTCACAGGGTGGTACGACGTCGATCTGACCGAGCAGGGCGAGGAGGAGGCCCGCCAGTCCGGGCGACTGCTGGCCGACGAGGGTGGCCTCGACCTGCGGGTGCTCCATACGTCGCTGTTGACCAGGGCTATCCGTACGGCCGAGCTCTCACTCGAGGTGGCCCAACGGAGCTGGCTCCCGGTGCGTCGCCACTGGCGCCTCAACGAACGCCACTACGGGGCCCTCCAGGGTCTCGACAAGAAGGAGACGACCGCCCGGCACGGCGAGGCCCAGGTCAAGGAGTGGCGCCGGAGCTACGACGTCCCACCCCCGCCGGTCGAGCTCGGCAGCGAGCACCACCCAGCGGGCGATCCCCGCTACCGGGACGTGCCGGCCGAGCTCCTGCCGGTCGGCGAGTGCCTGTCCGACGTGGTCGACCGGGTACTCCCCTACTGGTACGACGCGGTGGTACCCGACCTGCTGGCCGAAGGAGCCCGGGGCGGCGCGGTGTTGGTCGTGGCCCATGGCAACAGCCTGCGAGCACTGCGCAAGCACATCGACGCCATCGGGGACGACGACATCGTGGGACTGGACATCCCGACCGGCATCCCGTTCGTCTACCAACTGGCCGACGATCTGTCGGTGGTGTCGAGTGGCTATCTGGGCGACCCCGAGGCCGCAGCCGCTGCTGCGGCCGCCGTCAGTCGCCAGGCCGGCTGAGAGCCCCGTCCTCCTCCACCCTCGGGGCGACGCCTCGGTGGCCGACTTCGCCCTAGGGCAACGGACCGGCCGATCGCGTCATCACCACTTGTCTTCAGCACACGAAAACGACGAGAGGCCGGCTCCGAAGAGCCGACCTCTCGTACCACCCGGTGCGTCTGTCCCCACATACGACACCGTGATGTTTGCCTCGTGATGCGCTCAGAGAGCCTCTGAACCCCGCTCTCCGGTGCGCACCCGGACCACCTCTTCCACCGGGAGGATCCAGACCTTGCCGTCACCGATCTTGCCGGTTCCGGCAGCGTCCACCACCGCGGTGGTCACCTCCTCGACCTGGGCATCGTCCACGACGATCTCCAGGCGCACCTTCGGGCACGAACTCGACCTCGTACTCCGCACCCCGGTACACCTCCGTGTGACCACGTTGGCGGCCGAAGCCCTGGACTTCCGAGACCGTCATGCCATGGACTCCCAATGTCTTGAGGGACTCCTTCACATCATCGAGTTTGAACGGCTTGACCACCGCTACGACGAGTTTCATGTTGGTTATCTCCTTGAGTTCGTAGTGGTCGTTCTAGCTGCCGGACCCGCCGGGCGAAACCGGGTCGTCAGGCTGTGGGGGTTCGTTCTCGAAGACCTCCCTGGTGCTCGAGCCACCGACGGTGATCCCGATCCGGGAGGCGAAGGCCTCCTCGGGGAAGGCCTCCTCACCGTGGATGGCGAGGTCGCCGACTTCGAGGATCTCGTCCTTGTACCGGACGCCTCGGAGCACCAGCTTGATGAGGTGCATGAGGATGAACGTCACCAGGGCCGACCAGACGATCACCCAGATGGCCGCTCGGAACTGTTCCCACAGCTGGTGGGCCGACCCGGTGTAGATGAGGCCGTTCACACCGAAGGGCACACAGCTCCCTTGGCCGTCGTGTACTGGGTCGCCGTGGTGGCGATGACCTGATTGGCTGCGTCCAGGTGACCGCAACCGGCCGACACGTTGCTCGGGTCCCCGAAGATGCCGAGGAGCAGACCACCGAAGAAGCCGGCGATCCCGTGGGTGTAGATCACGCCCAGTGCATCGTCCACCTTGGAGAAGGGACGGACCTTGGAGAGGAAGTTCCAGGCCACCCAGACGATGACACAGCAGATGATGCCGACGTAGATGGCGCCTTGACCGTTGACCCAACCGGCACAGGGGGTGATGCCGACCAGGCCGCAGATCATGCCGTTGACCGCACCGAGGAAGGTGGGCTTCTTCTCCTTGGACAAGAAGGCGTCGAGTGCGACCCAGGTGAGCAGACCGGCGGCGGTGGCGAGGTTGGTGTTGACGACCGCCGCAGCAGCGTCAGTAGCCTGCGTAGTACGGGTCACCACCGTTGAAGCCGTTCCAGCCGAGCCACAGGATGCCGGCACCGACCGCTGCCATCACCAGGTTGTTGGGCAGGAAATGTTGTTTGTCTCGTAGCAGTCTGGGCCCGAGGACCCACGCAGCGACGAAGCCCGACACACCTGCCGACATGTGGATGACGTACCCACCGGAGTAGTCGAGGGCACCCTCCTGGGCGAAGTAGCCACCGCCCCAGAGCAGGAAGGCGTCGATCGAGTAGACGAAGGTCGACCACAGCGGCACCAGCAGACACCAGGCGCTGAACTTGATCCGACCGAGCACGCTACCGAGGAAGAGCAGTGGGGTGATGGCCGCGAACACCAACTGGAAGTAGGCCAGCGTGGAGGTCGGGAAGTGGAACGGCACCGACGGTGTTGGCTGCCGACACCGCCTGGCCTTGTTCACCCTGCGGACTCAGTATCGGACCGGGCTTGCCCCAGAAGTTGTCGAAGAACGTAGCTCCAACCCCTTCCCTGTCCCGAGTTGGGTCTGGACCCCGTCTTTGACCCCGCCCCCGATCGAGTTGGCACCGAAGCCGAGCTTGTACTCGTAGATGAACCAACAGACCATCACGATGGAGAACCCGGCGAACATCATTGCCAGCACGTTCACGGCCCACTTTCTCGGGACCAGCGAGGCATAGAGAACGGCCAGGCCCGGGAGGCTCATCAGACCGACGAACGTGGCGGCAGTCATCTGCCACGTGTTGTCGCCCGGATTGAGCCAACTGGGATAGGGGACGTATGACACTGCTGCGGCTAGCACGGTTTAGGTGCTCCTCTCTTCGGTAACTGCTTCTCAATGGCCCCATGGCATCTGACATGGGGCCGTCAAGGGCAAGACGGGCAGTTTCGACTTGCCGCCGCAAACAATGCTTGGTGGGGATTTCCGCACAGTCACAGCTGTGTTACCAACGTGTGAACTGATCGAATGTGCCTGGCCAGGGGCCCATTCGGGCGTCAGGGGGCGCGTTGCATAGCCGAGGAGCTGGTTGTACGCGTCGCCTCGAGAACAGGCCGGCCCGGCCACGCCTGGGGCCGACGCCTCGCCCTACCGATTGCGCTCGTCTGCCCTACCGAGCGAGGGCCGTGGCGCCCCTCGGTCGGTCCCTCAGCCGGCCTCGGTGCCCTTGGCCGGCTTCGACTTCGGGGTGGGACGGCGGGCCGGGGTGCTGGGTGGCGTGTACCGCTTGTTGGGTGGCGCCTGGGCCCCGCTGGGGCCGAACCCGGAAGCCTGGGCCGCCTTGGCCAGTTTGAGCTTCTGGGAGAGCCGGTAGGCCCGGACCATGTACCAGGCCCCGATCATGATGTAGGGCAGACCGAAGCCCCAGTAGTGCAGGTTGAAGAACGAGAGCCCGTAGAGGGCCGAGGCGATGCCGATGACCAGTCGCTTGCGGAACCACGCCCCACCCAGCATGACCAGCGCCAGCGCCAGGGTGACCAGGCCGAGTTCGGTGTAGGTGTTCGGATTGGCGTGGTGGGGATTGACGCGCCCCGTTGGCCAGGTACTGGGCGGGATCGTTGTGCACGAGGGCGGCCATGACCACGAACACGATGGCCGCGGCCACCGGGGCGGCCAGCAGGCCGATGATCCGCTCCTTGTCGTCGGCCCGCTTGATGGCGGCCTCGAGCTCGGGGATGGTCGTCGGCTGCGGAGCCTTCGGCCGGTCCTCGCCGGTGCGGGATTCTGCCTCCACCGCCGGCTTCAGCATCATGTTGCTCAGCGACGAGGTGAACCGATGCCACACGCTGAATTCAGGCAGATCGTCGCCGTCGGAGTCGCTGCGGGGCATGGGCCAGGCTACCGCGGGTCGGCGGCGGCATTCCCATCGGGATGCGAGGGCGCCCGGCGTTCCCGGCGGCGGAAGAAGACGATGAGGAGCACGACCACCACCACGAGCAGCAGGATCCCCGGGATGATGTAGGCCGTCCAGGACGCCTGCTGGCGGGCCAGCTGATCGGGCGTGGAGAGGAGCTTCGGGTCGCTCGGCACGACCACGCCGCGGATGGTGGTGCCCGGCTTGTGGAAGGCCAGACCGGGGATGTTCTGGTGGTACACCGTGCCGTCGACGGTGTAGGTGCCCGAACAGGAGAAGCCGGCCAACGACTGGCCCGTTCCCCCGATGAGACCGAGGCACCCGGTCACCTTGACCGGGACGGTCACGCCGTTGTCCTTCAGGTTGTCGATCTGGTTGTTGTTGCTGATGGCGGCGATCAGCAGGATGACACCGAGGACGGTGAGGGCCACGAGCGTCACCCCGACGACGATCTGGGTGGCCTTGCGCTTGTCGACGTTGACCGTGCCGCCCCGATAGTTGTCGATGGGCTGGTCGTCCTCGTCGGGGGCGCCGGGCGTGGCCGGGTGGTTCGATTCTGGAGCGATCATCGGTTTAGGAGTTTCCCCCGGGCAGCCCTCGCCCCGGGACGGCGATCGATCCCCGGGCGGAGCGAGAGCGTACCAGTCGGCCGCCGGGCCCGGTAGAGGAAGCCGAGCACCGGCGCCGCCCGGGGGGTAGCCTCAGCTCCATGTCCCCGAGCTCCAAGGCGCTGGATCTCAAGTCGGTCTGGCTCTTCTCCAACTGCACCAACTCCGAACTGAAGAAGATCCGAGGATCGCTCGATGAGCTGAGCGTCCCACCGGGCAAGGTGCTGGTGGAAGAGGGCCGGATCGGCACCGAGTTCTTCGTCATCGTGAGCGGCACGGCGGCCGTCACCCGCAACGGCAAGAAGGTGGCCACCCTCGGGCCCAACTCGCACTTCGGCGAACTCGCACTCCTGGACCGGCGCCCCCGATCGGCATCGGTCGAGTCCGAGACCGAACTCGACCTCCTGGTGCTCTCGCAGCGCCAGTTCAACGGGCTGTTGGAGTCCGTGCCGACCATCGCCCGCAAGCTTCTGGCCGCCCTGGCCAATCGCCTGCGCGAGGCCGACGCCGCTCGCCTACGACTGAGCGTCCAGCTACGACCGAGCCGGGCCGCCATCGGCGGGTCGGGTGGAGCAGCTACTCGGGGGCCGGGGCCTCGTCGACCTCGGGGGCAGTCGCCGACTCGGACGGGCCCGCACCCACGGCGACCGGATCGCCCATCGACTCCTCGAGCAACTGGGAGAGGTCGAGAACCCGCACGTCGTCTTCTTTGGCGTTGGCCCGCACCGCGTCGTCGAGCATGATCATGCAGTAGGGGCAGGCCGTCGAGACCACGTCGGCGCCCGTGTCGATGGCCTCGGCCGTGCGGTCCATGTTGACCCGGGTACCGAGCTTCTCCTCCAACCACATGCGGGCCCCACCGGCCCCACAGCAGAACCCCTTCTCCCGGCAGCGCTTCATCTCGACCTGGTTGGCCCCCGGGATGGCATCGATCACCGAGCGGGGCTCGTCGAACACCCGGTTGTGCCGGCCGAGGTAGCAGGGGTCGTGGTAGGTCACCGTGCCCTTGTAGCCGCCTCCGGGCGTGAGCCGACCCGCCTGGACCAGATGGTCGAGGAGTTGGCTGTGGTGGATCACCTCGAAGTTGCCGCCGAGGGCGGGGTACTCGTTGGCCAGGGAGTTGAAGCAGTGGGGACAGGTGGCGATGACCTTCTTCACCCCGGCGTTCTCGATCGTCTCGATGTTCATCCGGGCCTGCTCTTGGTAGAGGTACTCGTTGCCCAGGCGGCGGACGGGGTCACCGGTGCAGGACTCCTTCGGGCCGAGGATGCCGAAGGTGACACCGGCCCGGTGGAGCATGCGGGCGGTGGCCTGGGCCCCCTTGCGGGCCCGCTCGTCGAGGGCGCCGGCACAGCCCACCCAGTAGAGATACTCGATGTCGTCGGGGATGGTGCCCGTGATCACCGGCACCTCGAAGTCCAGGCTCTCGATCCAGTCGGTGCGCTTGGACGAGCCGAGGCCCCACGGGTCGCCCTGGTTCTCCACGTTGCGGAGCATGAGGCCGGCCTCGGTCGGGAACCTGGATTCCATCAGCACCTCGTAGCGGCGCATGTCGATGATGGTGTCGATGTGCTCGATGTCGACCGGGCACTGCTCGACACAGGCCCCGCACGTGGTGCAGGACCACAGCACGTCATCGTCGATGACCGAGGGGACGAGGGTCTCCACCTCGGTGCCGGCGGCCCGGTTCTTCGCCATGACCCGGTCGGCCGAGGCGAACAGGTTGTCCCGCAGGTCCATGATGAGCAGCTTGGGCGAGAGGGGCTTGCCCGTGTTCCAGGCCGGGCACTGGGACTGGCACCGTCCGCACTCGGTGCAGGTGGCCATGTCGAGGAGCTGCTTCCACGAGAAGTCCTCGATGCGGCCGGCGCCGAAGACGACCTCGTCCTCTTCGCCCACGTCCTCCATGGACATGTCCGGGGTCGAGGCCAGGGCTCCGAGGGCACGGGGCCGCCGGGAGGTGGCCACGTTGATCGGGGCCATGAAGATGTGGAGGTGCTTCGAGTAGGACACGAAGACCAAGAAGCCGGTGATGATGGTGACGTTGGCCAGCAGGGCCACGGTCTCGATGACGCTGTTCACACCCTCGCCCAGGGGCTTGAGGGCGTTGGCCAGGCCGTGGGAGGCGAACGCCCACCAGCCGTAGGGGAAGTTGCCCGTGTTGACCTGGGCGGCCCGGTAGAAGAGGAGCGAGATGATGACCCCGAAGATCATGAGCAGGACCAACCAGGCCGCTCCGGTGTGGGAGCCGAAGAAGCGTGACCGGCGGTTCTCGCGTTTGGGCGAGTGCTTCACCCGGATCCCGACGAAGACCAACAAGGAGACGATCACGGCCACGGCGAAGAAGTCCTCGAGGAAGCCGATGAACGCGGTGTGCCCGATGAGGGGGATGTGGAAGTCGCGCTGGAAGAGGTTGCCGAACGCTTCGATGATGGTGAGGAACAAGATGGTGAAGCCCCAGAAGGTGAAGGCGTGGGCCAGGCCCGGCACCGTCCACTGCAGCAGTTTCTTCTGGCCGCCCACCTCGACCAGCTCGGCCTTCACCCGTTTGGGCACGTCCTTGAAGCGGGACGGCACCGCCGGCTCACCAGCGGAGATCAGCTGGTAGAGCCAGAAGAACCGACGGCCGGCGATGGCGAACATCACCGCGGTTATCCCGAGCCCTAGGGCGATTCTGAGGGGCACTGCGTTCCTCCTAGTTGGTTACTGAAGAGTAACAAAGGTCGACGGCGGTGCGGTAGCCGCCGGGCCTTGGGTCATGAGCGGAAGTTGTCGGCGTATCGGCTGGGGGTGGGACCCCACTGGCCCTGGTACTTCGACTTCAGGCCGTCGGACCCGTAGGGGTGCTCGGCAGCCGTAGTCATCTGCAAGAAGCTGATCTGGCCGATCTTCATCCCGGGATAGACGGTGATGGGGAGATTGGCCACATTGGAGAGCTCGAGGGTGAGATGGCCGTCCCAGCCGGCGTCGACGAAGCCGGCCGTCGAGTGGATGAGCAGGCCGAGGCGCCCGAGCGACGACTTCCCCTCCAGCCGCGCCACCAGGTCGTCCGGCAGGGTCACCTTCTCGGTGGTGGACCCGAGCACGAACTCGCCGGGGTGGAGGATCAGCGGCTCCTCGCCCACGTCCACCAGCTCGGTCAGGTCCTCTTGATCCTCACGTACGTCGATGACCCGACTGGTGTGGTTTCGGAACAGCCGGAAGTACTGGTCCACGTGGAGATCGACGGACGAAGGCTGGATACAGCTCTCGTCAAAGGGGTCGATGACGATGAGCCCGGAGGCCAGCGCCTCGCGAATTGAGCGGTCGGAGAGAACCATGCCGGACAGACGATAGTGGGGAGCGCGCCCTCGGGCGTAGTTCACGTCCCGGCGACGGCAGGCCCAGGGGTCGGCGGTCAGGCCGGCGGGGACTGCCAGTCGGGGTCGATCTCGAGATAGCGCATGGCCAACGCGTCGAGGCCCAGCCCGAACAGGGTCCACTCCTGGATCTCGCCGTCGGGCCCGGTCGGGAGCATGATCCCGTCCATGTCGGAGTCGACCCGGTTGCGCAGGGCGCACCCCTCGGCCAGGGCGCCGACCGACACGGTCATCTGCCGCATGGTCAGACCCTCCTGGAGGCGGACGCCGAGGAACTCGGCCAGGGCGGTATAGGTCTGGAGGTAGAGCTGGGCGATGGACTCGTAGCCCTCCAGCAGCGCAGTCTGGATCCTGGCCTTGTGCTCGTTGACCTCGCCGGCCGTGGCCAGGGCCCAGATCCCGATCCAGAGCGACCAGGTGTTCGAGGCGCGCAGCGCCATGGATGTTCGCCCTGCCCCCGACCCGGCACACCTCGCGGAGCGCGGCCCATCGCCGCTCCGGGGTGGAGAGGTCGAATCCCGCCATGAGGGGGATGATCTCGCCGAAGGTGCTGTTGAACTCCTCGGTGTTGTCGTCGGCGGCTGAGGATGTCGAGGAGGACGTCGGTCTGGTAGTCGGCCTGGTTCTCCCACACCCGTCGGATGACCGAGGCATTGGTGAGCCGGAGCCCGGTGTCCTGCTCGACCCGGTCGAAGACCCGCTTGAAGGTCAGGCCGTCGGTCCCGACACCGAGGCCCTCTTCGCGCAGGATCGTCTGGGCGGCGTCGAGCAGAAGGGCTCGGAGGTCCTCTTTGGTTCGTCGGGTCTTTCGATCGGCCATCAGTGGAAACGGTCCAGCCTATCGGGGCAGGCGAGTTCGCCTGACGGGTGTGCATGTCGTTGCGCACCACCCATGCAACTTTGAGTTGCAATTTGGGTGATTGGTCGTGATACTAAGGGCCGGGCGGCGGATCCACCAGTAGGACCACGGTCTCGGCCCGGACGCAAGGGCGTCCGGGGCCGGGGCCGTGTAGCCGGCAGCTGGGTGATCGACCGGGGCCCGTGGCCGGTCCCATCCCACCCGGGCACGGGCCAGGTCGATCAGCCAAAGGACTAGGGTGTCACCGCTGCGCGGGCGTAGTTCAGAGGCAGAACATCAGCTTCCCAAGCTGAGAACGCGGGTTCGATTCCCGTCGCCCGCTCTCTCGGCGATGCGTGCGACGTCGCCGGAACGACGTCGAACCTGCCGGCAACCGGTGATGGCCACACCTCCGACCTCAGCCCTGCGGCGGCGGGTCCTCATCACCCCGGCAGGCGAAATCGGCGATCCACCCGGCGATCGTTCGCAGCTGTTCCTGTCGACCGGGCTCGACGGTCGGGAACGCACCGGCGTCGGGCAGGGTCGTAGACCGTGCCGATCGCCCCGGCATGGTCGGTCTCCACCTCGCGCAGTTCGATGTCCCAACCCCGGTCCCGGAGAGCCTCGAAGGCGGCCCGGGCCCGAGTCGACGGGAACCACCTCATCAGCAGAGCCGTGGATGAGCAGGAGCGGAACAGACGGCGCCGGGACCTCGGGCGGGGCCGTGCCCCGGAAAGGCGAGTGGTCGAACCCTCCCGAGAGTCCGACGAAGGCGGCAGGCCGCCAACCTCCGAGGAGCGTCGTGAGCAGGACGACATCCAAGCCGGCGTTCGCCCCGAGCGACCATCCGGCCAGGACGACCCGATCGAGACCGGTGCCGGCACTGAGGTCACGGACAAAGGCGAGCGAGGCGGTGAGGTGGTGCTTTCCCTCGCCGCCGTCGTTCCCGTTCCAGTCCGGCACGACCGTCGGCACTCCGGCGGCGGCGATCCGCTGAGCCAGCGGTCCCATCACGTCGCGTTCGTCGGGGCCACTGCCGTGCCAGAGGAGGATGAGCGGACCCGCGAGGGTGCTCGGGCTGGTAGATGTCCAGCGACTGGCCGAGCCCGTACTCAATGCCGACTCGTCGTCGCACCCGGTCACCGCCCACCGGCCATTGTCGCAGCCGGTCGAAGCCGGCGGAGTCCGACACGTCCGCCCCGTCCCGACCGCCCCCCGGTACCGCCGACCGTCAGAGCGCCCAACCGGCAGAGTGATGACCGGTCAGAGCAACGACTGGTAGACGAGCTGCTTCAGCTGGCCGCGGATCGGGTGGGTGCTCGACGGCAGAAGCTGGGTGAAGAAGAGGACGCTCAGGTCCTCCTCGGGCGCCACCCACCACGAGGTGCTGAAGGCGCCGCCCCAGCCGTACTCGCCGGCACTGGTGAGCACCTTGCCGGCGACCGGGTCGGTCACCACCGAGACCCCGAGACCGAATCCGACCCCGGCGAAGGTGGTCTCGGCGAACAGCGGCCGGCCGAACTCCTCTAGGTCGGCGCCGCCGGGGAGGTGGTTGCTCGTCATGTAGGAGACCGTCCGGGACGACAGGAGTCGGGTGCCGTCCAGTTCGCCCCCGCCGCGCAGCATCTCGGAGAAGCGGAGATAGTCCGACGCCGTGCCCACCAGGCCGCCTCCTCCGGAGAGCACCTCGGGCGGGTCGAGGGGCGGCTTCCCGGGAAGGACCAGGGGTGGCAGGTCGGACCCGGCGGGATTGGCCACGTAGGCCGCCGCCAGCCGGTCGGCGCCGTCCTTGGCGTCAAAGCCGGTGTCGACCATGCCGAGCGGTTCGAAGATCCGCTCCCGGAAGAACGCGTCGAGGCTCTGGCCCGAGATCACCTCGACCAGCCGACCGAGCACGTCGGTCGACACGCCGTAGTTCCACTCGGTTCCCGGCTCGAAGACCAGTGGCTGGGCCGCCCACAGCTCGCAGCATCCGGCCAGGTCCAGCCCCTTGGGGCTCCCCCACTCGAAGCCGGCCGACCGGTACATGGCATCGACGGGGTGGGCGTAGTGGAAGCCGTAGGTCAGCCCGGAGGTGTGGGTGAGCAGGTGCCACACCCGAATGGGCTCGGTGGCCGGTCGGACATCGGGACGGGCGGAACTGCCGGACCGGTAGACGCTCATCTCGGCGAACGAGGGGATCCACTTCGAGATGGGGTCCTTCAGCTCGAAGGCCCCCTCTTCGTAGAGCATCATGGCGGCCACCGACGTGATCGGCTTGGTCATCGACGCCAGTCGCCAGATGGTGTCGGCCTCGACGGGCAGCTTCCGCCTCGCGGTCCCGCATCCCGTAGCTGGTGAGGTGGGCGACCTGGCCGGCCCGGGCCACGGCGATCAGCCAACCGGCCAGGCGGCCGTCGTCCACGTAGCGTCGGAAGTGTCGGTCCAGGCGATCGAGGCGGGACTGCGACATCCCGACCGCTGATGGTTCGACATCGAGGTGGAAGGCCGCCATCCCCCGAGCCTACGGCCGCTCCCCGGTCAACGCCGGCGGAGGCGCTTGTCCCCGAGGGCGGGGTGACCGGCGAAGTAGTTGTCCGCCGGGTTGATCTCGGTGCCCGGGGGCACGATCTCGTCGATCCGGTCGAGGACCTCGTCGTCCAAGGTCACCTCGGCTCCGGCCAGCAGGTCGTCCAACTGCTCGTAGGTACGCGGCCCGATGATGACCGAGGTGACCGCCGGGTGGCTCCGCACGAAGGCGGTGGCCAGCTGGGTCAGTGGCAGCCCGGCCTCGTGGGCCAGGGCGGCTAGCTGTGCCACCGCCTCTTTCCGCTTCTGGTTGGCCGGCACCGCCATGTCGAACCCCCGGGCACCCCGCCCCTGGGCCCGGTGGCTGGTCGTCGGATCCTCCCGGCCCGACAGCCAGCCGCTGCTCAACGGCCCGTAGGTCAACACGCCCATGCCGAACCGTTGGGCGGTGGGCAGGACGTCGCCCTCGATGATCCGGGTGAGGATGGAGTAGCGCGGCTGCTCGGTGCGGAACCGGTGGTGATGGCCGCGTTCGGCCACCCAGTGGGCCTCGACGATCAACTCGGCCGGAAACGTGGAGCACCCGACAGCCCGCACCTTGCCGGCGTGGATCAGATCGGACAGGGCGCCGAGCGTCTCGTCGAGGTCGGTGTTCCGGTCGGGCCGGTGCATCTGGTAGAGGTCGATATGGTCGGTGCCCAGGCGTCGCAGGCTGTTCTCCACCGCCTGGGCGATCCACCTCGGCGAGCCGCCGGCGCGGTTGGGCTCCTCCCCGACGGGCAGTCCGAACTTGGTGGCGAGCACCACCTCGTCGCGGCGGCCTTTCAGGGCCGCACCCACGATCTCCTCGGACTCACCGAGCGAGTAGACGTCGGCCGTGTCGACGAAGTTGATGCCGGCGTCGAAGGCCCGGTGGATGATGCGCACCGAGTCGTCGTGATCGGCGTTGCCCATGACGCCGAGCATCATGGTCCCGAGGGCGAACTCGCTCACGGACATTCCGGTACCACCGAGGATCCTGCGCTGCATCGGTCACACTCCTTGATCTGCTCAGACTGGCGACGTCGTCTGCCCCACGCCCTCCGACCGTAGGGTCCCGGCGGCACCGGCCGGACGGCGGTGGCCTCCACGCTGATGTCAGGTGACATTGACGATGGCCCGTTCCTTAGGTATACCTAACCTGTGAGCGAGGAGCAGTCCGGGGCACCGGCGGGTCGAGCACGCCGGGTCAGTGGGCGGGACCGGGTGCTGCTGGTCCTGCTCGCCGCGGTGGTGTTCGCCGCGGCCGTCTTCGGGGGTCTGGCCTTGCGGAACCATGACGACAGCGCGGCCGTCGGCATGATCCGAACCCCGGGCATCCCCGACACCGTGACCACCTCACAGGCCAATCTCATGGCCCTCTCTCCCGTCTCGCCCCACCCGGCCCCCGACTTCACCCTCACCGACCAGCGTGGACATACCTTCTCGCTCGCCAGCCTCCGCGGGCACGTCGTGGTGCTCGGGTTCTCCGATCCCCACTGCACCGACGTCTGCCCCATCGTCAGTCAGGAGACGGTCGACGCCTACCACGACCTCGGTGCTGCGTCCTCGAACGTGGTGTTCGTGACGGTGAACGTCAACCCGTACGTGACCGACGTCGCCGACATGGTGACCTACACGAAGCAGCACCAGCTCAACACGGTTCGGTCGTTTCACTTCGTCACCGGCGCCGTCGGCGATCTCCAGGCCGTGTGGAAGGCCTACGGGATCGACGTGATCGCCCCGGACCCGACGGCCGACGTCCAACACACCGACTCCCTCTATTTCATCGACCCCCAGGGTCGTGAGCGCTACCTGGCCTCGCCCACCGTGGACCACACGGCCAAAGGGGTGGCCTACCTGCCGGCCGGCCCGCTCGCTGCCTGGGGGCAGGGCATCGCCCGGGTCAGCCAGAACCTGCTGACCACCTGACTCCTCAGCGGGAGGGGCCGTAGGTGGCGTCGAACCAACGGGCCACTCTGGTGCGGGCGGTCACCGCACCACCGAGGCGCGTCGAGGCCGCAGCCACGGTGCGGGCCCCTCCGGGAGCCGCACCTTCGAGCAGCTCGTTCCAGAAGATGCCCCACCCCCCGGCCAGGCGCCCGACCGAGTCCCGGAGCGGTGAGCAGGCGCCCCACGGCCGAGACGGCGCGGGGCCGGCCCACGAGAGCCGCATGTCCGGCGGCCGTGATGCGCTGGTAGGGGAGGTGAGTGGCAGCCAGTCGGTCCCGGTAGACGGCGGCGGCACTCCCCGGTGCTCCGAGGACGGCGTCGGCCGCCGCCCGGCCGCTCGTCATGGCCTGGGCGATGCCCTCGCCCTGGAGAGGGTTGACCAGGCCGGCCGCATCCCCCACCAAGAGGACCCGTCCCGCCGACGGGACCGTCCCCACCATCCCCATCTTCAGCCACCCGCCCAGACGACGGGGACCCGCACCGTCCGGCGAGCGGTCGAGCAGGCCCAACTCGACCAGGTAGCGCAGGTAGGCGGGCAGGACCCGGACAGCCTCGGATCCGGTGTGGCGGTCGGCCAGGGTGCCCACCCCCACCCCGAGGTTGGCCAGGCCGTCGGGCCCGGGAAAGATCCAGCCGTACCCGGGAAAGGCCCGCCACGGGGTCGGCTCCCACAGGGTGATGGCCGGCAGGGCCACCGGTTGGTCGAGGTAGCAACGCACGGCGAAGCCCCACAGGACCCGGGCCTCGTCCACCAGCCCGGCCGTCGTGGCCACGTGGCTCGTGGCGCCGTCGGCCCCGATGATGAAGTCGGCCCGGACCGTGGGGCCACCGTCGATGGTGAAGCCGTCCAGGTCGTCGGCCGAACCTGTCGGCTCGCCGGCCCGACCCTCCAAGGGCTCGGCTCCCTCCTCCAGGGCCGCGGTTCGCAGGGCGTCGTCGAACACCGAACGCGTCACGGCCCGGGCCCGGCCCGGATAGGAGTCGCCGTCGAAGCACGGCAGGACGACCCGGCGGCCGGTCGGTCCGACGACCACCATGTCGCCCACGTCGAGGCCCGGGGGCTCGGGCACCCCGAGATCGGCCAGGACCTGGAGCCCCCGGGGCCCGATGAAGTCGCCACAGGCCTTGTCCCTCGGGAAGCGGGCCTTGTCGAGGAGGGCCACGCGGGCCCCGGCACGGGCCAGGACCAGGGCGGCGATGCTGCCGGCCGGGCCGGCCCCCACCACGAGTACGTCGTAGCGCCTCGTGTTCACAGGACTCCCCTCGTCTCCACCGCCTACGGTGAGATCTTCGCATCCGATGGAGGCGCCGTGGACACAGTGGAGCGACAGGACCCCAACCGGTTCGCCCAGAAGCTCTTCTCCCCGCTCCCCGAGCGCTACGACCGCTTGGCCGAGCTGTTGTCCATGGGCCAGAACGGGCGGTGGCGGCGGGCCATGGTGGACCACGTCGTCCCCGACCGACCCGAACTGGTCCTCGACGTGGCCTGCGGCCCGGGAGGTGAGGCCCTGCAGCTGGCCGACCGGGGGGCAGGAAGGGTCGTGGGCATCGACCTCACCTACGACATGCTGGCCCAGGGTCGACACAACGTGGCCGAGCGGTCGCTCGCCTCACGCATCCAGCTGGTGAACGGCCGAGCCGAGGACCTGCCCTTCGACGACGCCACCTTCGACGCCCTCACCTTCACCTACCTGCTGCGCTACGTGGACGACCCCCAGGCCACCCTGGACGAGCTGGCCCGGGTGGTGAAGCCGGGCGGCGCGGTGGCCAGCATGGAGTTCCTCCTCCCCGCCAACCCGTTCTGGCGGTTCTGGTGGTGGGGCTACACCCTCCTCGTCCTGCCCGTCGGCGGTTGGTTGACCGGCGGCAGGGCGTGGTTCGACGTCGGCCGCTTCCTCGGGCCGAACATCTCGACGCACTACCGGCGCTACTCGCTCGACTGGACCGTCGAGGCCTGGCGCCGCGCCGGCTTCGTCGATGTCGGCGTCCGTCGCATGAGCCTCGGCGGTGGCCTCGTCATGTGGGGTCGGCGTGACGGGTCCTGAGCCCACCGGGGTGGCCGGTGGGGAGTCCGAGGCCCGCGCCGCCTACTACGCCGCCCGCCCCGGAGGCTGGCGGGACTGGTGGACGCTCCTCCACCCGCCCTATACGGCCTGGCACCTGTCCTACGTGGTGATCGGGGCCTGCCTGGCCCCGGTGGTCAACACCACCCGTCTCATCGCCACGCTGTTGGCCTTCTTCTGCGCGGTGGGCCTCGCCGCCCACGCCCTCGACGAGCTCCACGGACGTCCCCTCGGCACCAAGATCCCGGGACCGGCCCTGGCCGTCGTGGCCGTCGTCGGCCTGCTCGGCGCCGTGGGTCTCGGTATCGCCGGTGCCATCCAGGTGGGATGGGCCCTCGTCCCCTTCCTGATCATCGGGCCGGTCCTCGTGGTCGGCTACAACTTCGAACTGTTCGGCGGGATCATCCACAACGATGTGGGCTTCGCCGCCAGCTGGGGGGCGTTCCCGGTGCTCGTGGCCTACGTGGCCCAGACCGGCACCCTCGCTGTGGCGTCCGGCCTCGCCGCCCTCGGCGCCTTCGCCCTGTCCGCCGCCCAACGCTCCCTCAGCACGCCGGCCCGCATGCTGCGCCGCCGGACCGAGCACGTATCGGGGACCATCACCCACGCCGACGGCGGGGCCACCGCGGTCAGCCGGGGCCTGTTGCTCGCCCCGCTCGAGCGGGCCCTGCGGGCCATGTCCTGGGGCGTGATCCTGACTGCGGCGGCGTTGGCTATAGCCCGACTGGACTAGCAGTAGGCGCATCGCCGCCCGGTCACGTCGGGCTCTCGATGCGGCGGCGGAACCCGGCCACCGTCACCTCGACCACCCGGTCGTGCCCCCACTGGAGCACCGGTCTCCCGACTCGCGACGCCAGGCGCATGACGGGCTGGCGCACCTCGATGGTCCAGGCCACCCCCACGGTGGCCCCGGTGTCGCCACGGGGGTGGATGCGCAGCTGGGCCTGGCCGACGAGGTCGCCACGCACCGAGGCGTCGATGGTGTGGGGCCGTTGGCACCGTTCCAACTCGACCTCGAGGCGCATGCGGTAGGGCAGGGGCGGGGTGACCACGCCGCGGAGGACCGAACCCTCGGCGAGCCCGTCGCCCTCCAGGCGGAACTCGCTCAGCCAGGGCCACCACCCCTCGAACTGGTCGACCTCGCCCAACCGTTCCCACAACCGGTCCGGAGGCAGCCCGAACTCGAAGTCGCGCCGGTAGGTGAACACGGGTGCGGCCACGCTCCCAGGGTAGGGCGCCTTCCCCCTGCGCTCCCCGTCGTCGCACGCGGCCCGGTTGCGCCGCGCCCGCACCCCGGTGAGAGTCTTGGCCATGGCCACGCCACGCACCTACCGCACCCGGATCGGCACCCAGACGGTGGACCTGCCCCTCGTTCCGGTGGCCGACGACTGCACCATCGCCCTGCTCATCTGCGTCGATCTCGGCGTCCACTTCGCCGAGGTGGCCGGCCACGAGCTGGCCGAACGGCTCGGCCCCGCCCGGCCCGACCTGGTGGTGTCCGTCGCCACGATGGGCATCCCCCTCGCCATCGAGGTCAGCCGGTCCCTCGGCCTCGACGACTACCTCATCGTGCACAAGACGCCCAAGATCCACCTGGGCGAGTCCCTGGCCGAGCCGGTGCGGTCGATCACGACCGACCACCCACAGATGCTCAGGATGGACCCAGCCCGGGCCGGGGTGGTCCGGGGAATGCGGGTGGCCGTGGTGGACGACGTCATCTCCACCGGCGCCTCCACCGCTGCCGCCCTCGCCCTCGTCCGACGGGCCGAGGGTGAGCCGGTGGCGGTGGGGGTGCTCATGACAGAGGGGCAGGCGTGGCGCGGCGCCCTCGGACCTGACGCAGACCTGGTGGTGAGCCTGGGCTCGGTCCCCCTGTTCCGGCCCGATCCGGACGGTGAGGGCCTGTCCGAGGAGTGGGGATGAGCGAGGACAGTCAGCGCCCGGGTGTGCGATAGTCCAGACGTGTCGCCCGCTCCCATCGACCCCGGCGTCCTCCGCGTGGACGAGGACGGCGTCACCCTGCTCGGGGGGTGGTCGCCGACCAGCGGCCTCCGCCACTTCCCCCCCAGCCCGGTGTGCCCGTTCACCGGCGCCGACGACGTCGAGCCCGTCGATCTGCCCCGCGGCGGCACCGTGTGGCTGCACACCACCGTCACCGTCGCCCCTCCGGGGTACTCGGGACCCGTCCCCTACGGCCTGGGCGTGGTGGAGCTCGACGGCGACCCCCTCCTGCGGGTGGTGACCCGGCTTCGCGGTGAGGACCTGGTCCGCGGCACCCCCGTCGTCCTGGGTGCCGACGAGGTGCCCGGTCCCGACGGGGAGCCGGCGATCACCTGGGTGTTCCATCCATGAACGACGTACGGATCACCGGGGTCGGCCTCCACCCCTTCGGACGGTTCGGAGACGAGACGGGCACGACCATGGGGGTGACGGCGGTACGAGCAGCGTTGGCCGAGGCCGGGATCGGTGCCGGTGACATCCAGGCGGCCTTCTGCGGCACCGCCTACGGCGGGGTGGCGGCCGGACACCGCGTCCTCTCCTCTCTGGCCGGCACGGGGATCCCCATCTACGACGTCGAGGCCGGGTGCGCCTCGGGGGGCGCGGCCCTGCAGCTCGGTGCGGCGTCCATCGCCTCGGGACAGCACGACCGGGTGCTCGTCTTCGGCCTCGAGAAGATGCCGAAGGGGATCATCCGGTCGTCCTTCTTCGCGCCGTGGCAGGAGGCCGCCGGCCTCAGCCCGGCCCCGGCCTTCTTCGCCCTCCGGGCCCAACGGCTGCTCGTCGATGCCGGACTGACCGAGGACCACCTGGCCCAGGTGGTCGTGAAGAACCGCCGCCACGGCGTGGCCAATCCCGACGCCATGTTCCAAAAGGCCGTCACCGCCGAGGAGGTGCTGGCCTCGCGCATGATCTGCCCGCCCTTGCGGCTGTTCATGCTGTGCTCGCCGAACGAGGGGGCGGCCGCCGTGGTGCTCGAGCGCGCCGGAGGCCCGGGGAGCGTGCGGCTGGCCGGCATCTCCCTCCGCTCGCACCTGCCCGGGAGCGTGCTCGGTGAGGACTCGCCCCTGTGCGGGATCGACGACACCGACGTCACGCCACCGACGACGCTCGCCGCTGAGGACGCCTATGCGGAGGCCGGACTGGGCCCCGCCGACGTCGACGTGGTGGAGTGCCAGGACACCGACGCCGCCCGCGAACTGCTGGCCTGGGCCGAGCTCGGGCTGTGCCGTCCCGGGGAGCAGGCCGCCATGCTGGCCGCGGGGGACGCGTTGGTGGGGGGCCGGATCCCGATCAACCCGTCGGGTGGGCTGCTGTCCAAGGGCGAGCCTCTCGGGGCCTCGGCCCTCGGCCAGGTGGTGGAGATCGTCCGCCAGCTTGCGAGGCACGGCCGGCCCCCGCCAGGTGTCCGGGGCCAGGGTCGGACTGGCCCATGTCATCGGACGCGGCGCCAACGCCTGCGTCACCGTCCTGGTGGCCTGATGGCAACCGCCCGTCCCCCGGCAAAGGACCTGACCGTCCTGGCCGTGCCCTTCTACTTCGGGGCCATGGCCGTCGAGTACGTCTGGCTGCGGCGGCGGGCCGACCGGCTGGGTCCGTCAGCCGGGCAGTACGAACGTCGCGACACGGTGGCCAGTCTGGCCATGGGCACGGCCAGCCTCGTCGCCCCGTTCGTCGTCCCCCAGCTGCTCCGCCCCTTCCGTCTCGGACATGGACGCAACGGCCGGGTGGTGGTGGGCCTGGTGGCCGGAGCGGCCGTGGCCACCACGGTGGCCGACCGGGTCAGGCGGTCGTCTCGTCCCGGGCGCTCCTCAGGTGACGGCCGGGCCGAGGAGCTCGACGGCTCGGGCAGCGGGCCACCCGAGCTCTCGGCGGTGGCCGATCGGGCCTCCCGGATCGCCGCCGTCGGAGGCGTGGCCACCGTGGCCCTGGCCGGACTGGCCGCTGCGGCCACCTGGACCGAGCGCACCTCGCCCCAGCGGCTGTGGCGACGTCGGCGCTTCGTGCCCGACTTCGGACGCGGTCCAGCCGCGGTAGCCCTCGCCGTCCTCGGGTGGGACTTCATCTACTACTGGAACCACCGGCTGATGCACGAGAGCCGCCACCTCTGGGCCATCCATGTGGTCCACCACTCGAGCGAGCGCTACAACCTCTCGACCGCCCTGCGCCAACCGGTGGCCGACACCCTCGGCACCTCGGTGCCCTACGGGCTGCTGTGCCTCGCCGGGCTCTCCCCCGAGCTCGTGGCGACAGCCCGGGGCGTCAACCTGCTCTACCAGTTCTGGATCCACACCGAGACCATCGGCCGGCTGGGGAGACCCGAGGCCGTACTCAACACGCCCTCCCACCACCGGGTGCACCACGGGTCGAACCCCCGGTACCTGGACCGCAACCACGGCAGCATCCTGATCGTCTGGGACCGGTTGTTCGGCACCTTCGAGCCCGAGGGTGAGCCCGTCGTCTACGGCCTCACGAAAGACATCAAGACCTTCAACCCCGGCCGCATCGCCACCCACGAGGTGGTCGCCATGGTGCGCGACGTGGCCCGGTCCGACGGCTGGGTGGAGCGCCTGTCCCATGTGGTGCGGGGCCCAGGATGGGGGACGGCACCGGCCGGACCGACCCCGGCAGTCGGTCCCTCCCTCGAGGCGGCCTGACCCACACCGGTCCCGACCGGACCTGTGATCAGGCGGCCGGTTCGCCCTTCGCCTTGGCCTGCTTCTCGTGGAGGCGCTTCAGCGAGTGGACGATGGAGGCCTCGATGAGCTTGTCGTTGTCCTTGGAGATGAAGTGGTGCACCCGCTTCTCGAAGAGTGCCCGCATGATCGGGTTGAACACCTCGTAGGTCTCCTGGAAGTAGACCCGGGTCTTGCCCTCACCCAGGTCCTCCAGGCGGGTGAGGCCCGACGCCTTCGACCACAGCGGCTTTCCGATGGCGTCGTAGCGCCAGGAGATAGGCCGCTTGGCCTCGGTGATCCACTCCCACGACTGGGCCCGCCCCTTGGACAGGAGGTACTTGGGGACCGGAAAGTAGCAGTGCCGCACCAGTCCGTTCCCCTCCTCGTCGCCGGGATGGTAGATCTCGATCTTGACGGTGTCGGTCTCGACGCCGACTCGGGTCCGCTTCCAGATCACGTCCCACACCTCTTCGGGTGTCCCGTCGACGACGAAGTCGAAGTTGTGTACCTGCACGTCACTGTCTCCTGTCTGTGTGAACTGCTTCGGTCCGGCAGTGTGCCGGCCTGTCTTGTCGTCCTCGGGCGGCCTGCTCCTCGGGTGGCCCGTCGTCCTCAGGTGGGTGGGGTCGGGGTCAGGCCATCCCCGACCGTCGGGGTGGAGGTCAGCTGGGCCTTGACCACCTTTCCGCCGGCATTCCTCGGAAGGGCGGCCACCACGTGGACCTGTCGGGGCACCTTGTAGTCGGCCAGCCGCCCCTTGACGAAGGTCACCAGCTCGTCGACGGTCGGTCCGTCGGGCTCCAGCACCACATAGGCGGCCACGTCCTCGCCCAGTACGTCGTGGGCCACCCCGACCACCGCAGCCTCGACGACACCCGGGTGAGCCTGCAGGGCGGCCTCGACGTCGTCGGCGTAGATGTTCATGCCCCCGCGCACGATCATCTCCTTCTTTCGGCCCACGATGTAGAGGTACCCGTCGGCATCGAGTGACCCGAGGTCGCCGGTGTGGAGCCACCCGCCCTCCCACTGCCGGGCCGTGGCCTCAGGGTCCTTGTAGTACTCGCGGTGGCCGTCCGGGTTGCGGGTGAGGACCTCGCCGACCTCACCGATGGGGAGCGTCGCCCCGTCGTCGCCCACGATCCGGACCTCGACCGGCGGGGTCGGCCGGCCCACGGCCCCGGGGCGGGTCCTGGCCGCCTCGGGGTCCATGGTGAAGGTGGCGTGGCCCCCCTCGGTCATGCCGTAGCTGTTGAGCACGGCGGCCCGCGGCAGCACGGCCTGCAGGCGGAGGAGCGTGTCCGGCGCCAGGGGGGCGCTGCCCAAGACGAGCAGGCGGAGACTGGTCAGGTCGGCCGAGTCGAAGTCGGGGTGGTGGATGAGGAGCTGGGCCATGGCCGGCACCACGAAGGCGGAGACCGGTCGCTCCCGCGCCACGACCTCGAGCCACCGCCCGGCGTCGAAGGCGGGCAGGTACTGCACGGTCATCCCCGCCTTCATGGGATTGTGGATGAACCCGAGCCCGGCGAAGGTGAACACGGGCGACGCGGTCAGCCAGGCCGTCCCCTGCCACTCGGGGAGCCCGTTGGGCACGCGGGCCACCTGGTCGTGGCGGACGGCCACCCCCTTCGGGCGTCCGGTCGTCCCCGACGTGTACATGATGTCGGCGAGGTCGGATCCGAGCAACGGCGCCTGGACGGCCGAATCGTCGTCGGCCAGTACCTCGTCGATGGGGATGGCCCCCTCGATGCCCGGGGGACCGACGGTGACCACCACCCCGAGCGAGGGAAGGATGCCGGCGAGGGGTCCCACCGTCTCCCCGTAGGTGCCGCTGGCCACCACGGCCACTCGGCTCGGCGTGTTCGAGGATGCCCCGGACCTCGGGCGGGGACAGTCGGTTGTTGAGGGGGACGGCCACGGCGCCGAGCTTGTGGACGGCGCTGTAGGCGACGATCCACTCCAGGATGTCCTCGGCCCGCATGAGGATGGCCACCCGGTCGCCCGCGGCAACGCCCCGGGCGGCCAGCCCGCGGGCCAGGCGGTTCGACCGGTGCTCCCACTGGGCGAAGGTGATCGAGGTGTCGTCCCCGAGATTCCGGTAGGCGGTCTCGTTCGGATAGGCACCGGCCATGGTGCGGAGCTGATCGGTGAGCAACCCGGTCACGGTGGACTCCACGGACACACGGCTCAGGACGGTGCGCCTGCCGCCGACGCGAGGGGCACGGGCCGGGCCAGGCTCCAGCTGAAGGTCTTCGGGATCTCCTCCATGGTCACCGTGGTCGAGAGGTCGGCCACGGTCGGGCCCACCCGGTCGGCCACCTTCTGGAGCAGGTCGCCGTCGAAGCCGAAGACCCGTACGGCGTTGGCCCCGAGTATCCGGCGCAGATCCTGTTCGGGCATCCCCCCGAACACCTGGCGCAGGATCAGCCGGTGGACCGGGGCCGCTCCTTCCAGGTGGGGATAGTCCGCCCCCCACATCAGCCGGTCGACGCCGATCTCCTCGCGCATCTCGGCTTCGCCCCGGTTCATCAGCGAGCCCCCGAGGAACACGTGGCGGTCGACGTACTCGGCCGGCCGCATCTTCAGATACGAGCGCACCGGCGCCCCGCCGTGGGTGTCGAAGAAGGACTCCATGTCCCGGACGAGGGAGGGCAGCCACTGCACCCCGTTCTCGGTGACCACCACCTTCAAGTTGGGATGGCGGTCGAACACACCGCCGAAGATGAGGAACCACAGCGGGCGCCGGGTGAAGACGAACACCTCGTAGAGCCCGAGGAACCCGGCGTGTTTCTCGTCGTAGAGCTGGCGGGCGTCGGTCGCCGTTCCCGAGGCGCCGGTGTGCAGGTTGACCACGATGTCGTGGTCCTCGCACGCGCTCCACAGCGGCTCGTAGTAGTCGTCGGCGTAGCCGGGCATGCCGTTGCGCAGGGACATGGCCGGCAGCATGATGCCCCCGTGGATCCCGTGCTCACGAGCCCAGGCCACCTCGGCCACGGCCAGGTCCATGTCGTGGAGGTCGATGGGGATGCACCCGGTCCGGCGGCCCGGGGCGGCCGCGCAGAACTCGGCCAGCCACCGGTTGTAGGCGTGCAGGGCCGGCCACACCACCTCGAGGTTCTTCGACGAGTGGCCGCCGAGGTACATGGCCGGCGACAGTCCACCGGCCAGCACCGGGCCCGGGAAGACGACCTCGGCGTGGATGCCCTGCTCTTCGAGGTAGGCGAGGCGCCGGCCCTCGGCGTCGGAGGGGAAGACCCACTCCTCGCTGTAGTTGGCCAGCCACTCGACCGCCGCCTCGGTGTCGACGCCCATGCCGGCCAGGCGGCGGGTGGCCACGGCCCGCACGGCGTCGGCGTCGTCGATCTCGCCGGGGTCCACCCCACCGAACATGGGGATGGCCACGGCCGAGAGGTCACCGAAGGCCGCTACCGCCTCGCGGTGGGCCGGGTCGACATAGGAGAGGTACTGATCGAGGGTGTCCGGGGCGGCGTGGGCGTCGGCCGACACCACCACGTACGGCCGTCCGTCGGCGTGTGCGTCCCGGTCGGTTGCTCCCATGCGACTCGCCTCCCCCGGCTGTCGTCCGCCCCCACTTCGGCGCCGTGGGCACCCTAGTGCGCACCGTTGCCCGACGCCCATCCGGCCCGGGCAGTTCGACGACCGACGCAGTACGGTCTTCGCCATGGATTGGAACGACTGGGCCAAGCGCCTCGAGTACGCCCTCGGACCCGAGGGCGACTTCCCCTCGTTCTTCGCCCCCGGGGCGCTGTTCAGCGACCCGGTCAACGAGCCCACGCCCGACCTGGCGGCCATCGAGGAGATGACCAAGGCGTCGTTCCCCGACTGGCGCCAGGAGATCTTCTGGGTGCACGGGGACGAGCGCGGTGGGGCGTTCGAGTGGATCGGCCGGGGGACCCTCGGCGGCACCATCCCCATCGAGATCCACGGTTCGACGGTGGTCGACGTGGATGCCGACGGTCTGGTCACCCGGTGGCGGGACTACTTCGACCTCCACCAGATCGACGAGCAGGTCGCCGCCCACACCGCCGCCGGGTGAGGCCGCGGCCCGGGCCGGTGCCGCCCGCTCAGGCCAGCGTCTCGGTGGGGACCCCGAAGTACTCCTGGTAGGGGGCGGCCCGCTTGCGCAGGGTGGCCTCGTCGAGACCGGTGTCGGCCCAGGCGTAGCGGGTCCCACCTCCCCCGCCGTCGCCGGGATGGGTGGCGAGGAAGTCGCGCATGCGCTGCTCGGCCTCGACGGTCAGGGCCACCCCCAACTGGTCGTAGACGGCACCGATGGTGGCGAACGGGTCGTCCATGAACGCGGCGAACTGGACGTCGATGACCTGTCCGGCGGGAAGGGTGCCGTCGGTGCGGGCCTCGAGGGACCGTTCGAGGCCGAGAAAGATGTCCTCGGTGTACTGGGCGGCGGCCCGGGCGACGGAGCTGTGGTCGCTGGCCATGCGTCGGAGATGGGCCACGAGGGCGCTGATCGAGGTGATGACCTTGAGCGGGTCACGGTGGGTCTGGATGACCACGGCGTCGGGGTACTCGGCCATGAGGGCGGCCAGGTGCCAGAGATGGGCGGGCGATTTGATCAGCCACCGGTCGGCGGCGTGCTCGGACTGCAGGTGCTGCAGATAGATCCGGTGCCACCGGTAGAGCGGGGCCGGGTCGGCTTCGTAGAGGAGCCAGTGCTCGTAGCCGGGCACGTCGTACTGGGTCTGGAACATCATCGAGCGGAACTCGCTGGCGGTGATGCGGGCGCACTCCTGGGCCAGCCGGGCCCCCAGCGGATGGAAGTCGCTGAACCCCGGGATGATCTGGTCGGCCATGCCCGCCATGAGCTCGGACTCCTCGATGCGAGGGTCGGTGTCGTAGGTGGCCGTGGTCGGTGGCGGCACCGGGAAGTCCACCTCCCAGGTCAGCGGGGCCCGGTGGGCGGGGTCCTGGGCCAGGAGGTCGAACAAGATGGTGGTCCCCGTCCGGGGTTGGCCGCAGATGACCAGGGGACGGCGCACCTGGCCTTGGGCCACGGCCGGATGCTTGGCCCGCCAGTCGAGGATGCGCAGGCGGTTGGTCAAATAGGCGGTGAACTCGGACTGGACGATGGTCACGCCGAGCTCGTTGAGGCGGGCCGACCGGTCGAGGTCCTCCAACATCCGGTCGAGGCCCTCCTCCCAGGTGGGCTCGCCCAGGTCCTCGAGACCGGTGGCCTCGGTGGCCGCGGCCACGAGGTCCTGGCGGGTGAAGGGGAGCGCGGTCACCGCCGTCCCGCCTTCTCGACGGCGAGGACCGACGTCGACACCACCGGTGGGTCGGGATGGCCGAGCCAGCGCAGGGTGAGGAAGCCCCGGTGCCGTCCCCCGGTGTCGAGCCAGGTGTAGGGCTGACCGTCGGTGGCGCCCGGGTCGCGGGCCCCGACGAGGAGCCGGACCGTCCCGTCGTCCCGCACCACCGCGGCGGCGTTGGTGACCGAGCTGGCCCGGCGCCGGGGATCGATGCACTCGTGCCAGATGTTCTCGACGGTGACGCTCCAGTAGCGGTTGCCCGGCGGGGTGAACTCGAGCGCCAATACCTCGTCCTCGTCCAGCCGGAAGGTCCCGAGCATGTAGAGGTTGTCCGGGGTGGTGTTCTCGCCCCCGAGGGCGGCCGCCTCGGCCGTGGACAGCCGGTTGGGCTGGTCCAACAGCTCGGGCATGACCGTGCGGTGCAGGGTCATCAGCTTGACGATGGTCCAGCCCATGGCCGAGAGCCCCTCGGCCACCATGGCGTCCGACGGCGTCCCGGGAGAAGCGATCGGGTCGAGGGCGGTGATGGTGAAGTCGGCCAGGCGCTCGGCCGGGCGGTCGGCCACGTACTGGCGCACGAGCACGGCCGAGGCGTCGTCGGGGATGGGCACCCAGGAGGCGCCGGCCAGCTCGTCGGTGGTGGGCTCCTCGGTGGACAGGACGAGGGCGAAGGCCCCCGAGCTGTCCAGCTCCAGCTGGGTGTCCGAGACATAGGCGGCCTGCCGGCGGGGCGTGAGCCCCCGACCGGCCAGGACCTGGAAGCCGAGGTAGGTGACCGTGCCCCGCCTACCGGTGATGCGGTAGCGGTGACGGCCGTCGATCATGGCCAGGTGGTACTCGCCGTCAGGATTGGGCCCGCCCACCAGCCGTGCCTCGGTGTTCATGGAGAAGAACCACGGGGCCTCGGGGTCGATGTCGAGCGAGAGCTCCGAGCACAGGGCGGTGACCCGGCCGAGGACCCGCAGCCCCTCCACCAGCTCGAGCTCGGTCTCGGACTCGGCGCTGACCATGGCGGTCATGTCCTCCAGCATCTGGCGCACGAATGCCCACGCCTCGAACGACTCCCTCCCCGCGCCGGCCACCACGTCGGTCATCTCCACTCCCCCTTCGGCCCCGGGGCCAGGTTAGACAGCGGCCCGGTCGGCCGTCGGTTGCCGTCCGCGGCTACCAGAGGGGCGACCAGGCGCTGGTCCGCAGGAGCTTCGACTCCCACTGGTCCCTGATCTCGAGCCCCTTGGCCATGTAGGTCCCCGGCCAGGTGGTGGGATCGTGCTCCTCGGCGGTGGTGAGGAGCCGGCCGAGGGTGTCGAAGTTCATGATCTTCTGCATGAGGATGGCCTCGGGCCGGAGTCCCGACCCGTGGGCCACCTGGAAGCAGGCCTGGATGTCCAGCAGCTTCTTCTCCGGTGGGGTCTGGCGCATGATCTGCCAGTAGTCGTGGTCCCAGAGCTCGATGTAGTCGTCCAGGGGAGCGTCGGGCCACCCGGTGTCCTGCATGTACACCGACAGCTCGTGGGTGCGCCCGTCGGTCGGCACCGTGGCCAGGTCCACCGCTTGGAGGGCCGACCAGTAGACGGGGGAGAGCAGCTTTCCCTCCACCTCGTGGCGGCAGCTGTGCAGTCGGGTGGTGAGGGTGGTGAGGTCGCCGTCCACCATTCTCCGCCCGAGCGCCTCCCACGCCGCACCGTCACGCACCGCCGTCACGGTTACCACCTCGTAGGCCGGGCCGCTGCCCATGGCGTGGTTGAGGTACCAGAGGAGCCGGGCGTCCGAGCCGTCGGCCAGGGCCGCCATCCACTCGTCGCGCATCAGGGCCTCGAACTCGGGGGCGTAGCGCCCGATCACCCGATGGGTCTCGTGCATGAACAGCATCAGTTCGGCCTCATCCCTCGTTCGCTCACGGCAGCGGGGACCAGGGTGCGGTGCGCAACAGCCTCGACCGCCACCGGTCCCTCAGGTCGAGCGCCTCGTGCATCCACGACCCGGGACCGGTCACCTCGGGTGGGATGTCCTGGGTCAGCAGCGCGATGAGAGGCGGGAGACTGGACAGGCGCTGGAGCAGCGTCACCTCGGGACTGCGTCCGGCCCCGGGCAGGGTCTCGAGCCCAAGGGCCACCTGCATGTGCATCCGGGAGTCCTCGGCATGAAGCGAGGGTCGGTAGACCGCACCGGATGCCTCGACGTACTGGGCCAGCTTCCCGGGGAAGGGCCACATGGTGTCCTCCATGTACATGGTGGGCTCACGGTCGACCTCGCCGGTCGGGATCTCCTCGAGCCCGGGGAAGGCCGGTGACCACGGCAGGGGGACGAGAACCCGGCTGTAGGTCTCGTGGCGGAGGCCGTCGAGGTCGCGTGCCCAGGCCTGCAGGTCGCCGCGGGCCACCCGCTCGGCCAGCCGCTCGTAGGCCGCTCCGTCCCGCACGGCGGTGACCGTGACCACCCGGTAGGCCAGGCCGCTGCCGTGGGCCAGGTCGAAGTACCAGGCCAGGCGGGCTTCGGACCCTTCGGCCAGCAGGGGCATCCACTGGTGGCGGTAGGCCGCCTCGAACGCCGCCGCCCGCTTGCCCACCACCTGGTGGAACTCGTGGATGAAGAGCACGATCCCCCTTCTGGCACGACCGTCAGCCGACGCCGGTCGAGCCGGCACCGGTGTGCGCCTCGACGGGGCGGGATCGTATTGCCCGGGTGATCCCCGGTCAATCGCCTCCCGGGACGGGCAGCCCTCCCTCGCCGTCCTCGATGAACTCCACCAGGTCGGCCACCGAACCGACCACCCTCCCGGGGCGGTAGGGGAACCGTTCGATCTGCTCACGGCTGGTGACCCCCGAGAGGACGAGAATGGTCTGGAGGCCGGCTTCGATGCCGGCCACGACGTCGGTGTCCATCCGGTCGCCGACCATCACGCTCGACTCCGAGTGGGCCCCGAGCGAGTTCATGGCCTCACGCATCATGAGGGGGTTGGGCTTGCCGATGAAGTACGGGGCGACGCCGGTCGCCCGCTCGATCAGTGCGGCCACCGACCCGGTCCCCGGGACGATTCCCTCGAGGGTCGGCCCGGTCGGGTCGGGGTTGGTGGCGATGAAGCGGGCGCCCCCCTCGACCAGTCGGATGGCCCGGGTGATCGACTCGAAGCTGTAGGTCCGGGTCTCCCCGAGCACCACGTAGTCGGGACGCCGGTCGCTGAGCACATACCCCGCTTCGTGCAGGGCGGTGGTCAGGCCGGCCTCGCCGAGGACGAAGGCGGTGCCCCCGGGCCGTTGGGACCTGAGGAAGGCGGCCGTGGCCTCGGCCGAGGTCCACAGCGAGGTGGCCGGGACGTCGAGGCCCAGGTTGACCAGCCGCGCCGAGAGATCCCGTGCGCTGTAGATGGAGTTGTTGGTGAGGATGAGGAACGGGTGGCCCCGTTGCTGGAGGGCCCCGAGGAAGCGGTCGGCACCGGGGATCAACTGGCCCTCGTGGACGAGGACCCCGTCCATGTCGCACATCCACGAGATCGGCACCGCCTCACGACTCACGGTGCCAGCATCGCACGCCGGCCGGGACGCGCCGGACCCCGCGGGCCCACCTGCTCAGGGCGGGCCGGCATCGACGTGCTCCAGTCGCCGGGAGATGGGGTCGAGTGCGTAGTAGAGGGCCAGCACGGCCTGGAAGATCAGGCACAGGTAGGCGTTGATGAAGGCCATCCCGACCGAGATCAGATAGAGGACGGCGCCCGCGTTGAACAGCAGGGTGGAGACGGTGCGCTGGGACTCGGGGAACTCGTCGAGCAGGAGACGGCGGTGACGCGAGGCGTGCAGCCACAGGCCGGTCCACATGAGGGCGTTGACCGTCATGGTCAGGCTGTAGAGCACGGCGGCGGTCTGGGCCCCGTGACCTAGGCGCAGCGCCTCACCGAAGACCTCCGTCGGATAGGGGATGAACACGATGGTCATCAACAGGGCCAGGTTCCAGTAGAAGAGCCCTCGGTCGATGCGTTGGAGGTGGGAGAAGACCGTGTGGTGGTTCACCCACATGATGCCGATGACCACGAAGCTGACGGCGTAGGCGGCCAGGGAGGGCCAGCGGTCGAACAGGGCGTGACGGAGATCGGAGTAGTCGGCCCGGACCGGCTGGGCGATGGTCAGGACCAACAAGGTGATGGCGATGGCGAAGACGCCGTCGCTGAATGTCTCCACCCGGGACTTGTTCATGGCCCAGCACCGGTGGTGGCGACCGACGACCGACGACCGTGCATGGCCCGTGTCTACCAGTTGGGCCATCAGCCCCGGGCCCCACGGACGACGGCCGGCCGACGCCGACGGCCCGAGCGCCAGCGGGCGGGCGGGCCCACTGGCATACTCGGGCCGTGGGGACTCGGCCGTGACCATCGTGACCCGACGGGACACACTGCTGCCCGATCCTGTGCCCCGTGAGGTCCACTACACGGTGATCTCCGTCGACGACCACCTGGTCGAGCCCCCCGACATGTTCGAGGGTCGCCTTCCCGCCCGCTTCGCCGACTCTGCCCCGCGGATCGCAGAGAACGCCCGGGGCCATCAGCTGTGGGAGTTCGACGGAAAGTCGTACTCCCAGGTGGGCATGAACGCGGTGGCCGGCCGCCGGCCCGAATCGGTGACCCTCGAACCCACCCGCTTCGAGGACATGCGCCGGGGCTGTTGGGACATCGATGCCCGCATCACCGACATGGACATCAACGGCGTGTGGGCGTCGCTCAACTTCCCCTCCCAGATCACCGGGTTCTCCGGACGGGTGTTCTCGGAGTGCTCCGATCCCGAGCTGGGCCTGGCCGTCACCCGGGCATGGAACGACTGGCTCTACGAGGGGTGGTGGCAGCCCTATCCCGACCGGATCATCCCGTGCGGCATCACCTTCCTGGCCGACCCGGCGCTCGGAGCGGCCGAGATCGTGCGCAACGCCGAGCGCGGGTTCCGTTCGGTCACGCTCCCCGAACGCCCCCACCGGATCGGCCTGCCCAGCCTGTTCTCGGGCTACTGGGACCCGATCATCGCCGCCTGCGAGGAGACCGACACCGTGGTCTCCCTCCATGTCGGGTCCTCAGGCATGCCCGACATGCCCGCCGACAGCCCGATGGTCGCCCTCGGGGCCACCCTCTTCGGGCAGATGTCGCTGTCGGCCTGTGCCGAGTGGGTCTGGTCCGGCCTGCCCGTGCGCTACCCGGGGATCAAGATCGCCATGAGCGAGGGCGGCATCGGGTGGGTGGCCATGCTGCTCGATCGTCTGGACAACATCGTCGACCGTTCGGGCTACGGCCGGAACTACGACCCTTCGGGACTGCACCCCGCCGAGGTACTGGCGAGGAACTTCTGGTTCTGCACGATCGACGACCCGTCCACCATCGACACCCGCCACCGCATCGGGATCGACCACATCATGGTCGAGGTGGACTATCCCCACGGCGACTCCACGTGGCCCGACACCCAAGAGGTCATCCGACGTTGCTGGGGTCACCTGCCCGACGCGGATCTGCGCAAGCTGACCCACGAGAACGCGGCCCGGCTCTACCGCTGGCCCCTCCCCGACCACACCGTGCCGTGACCGCGGGCGCCTTCGTCCCCACGGCCGACGCACTGCTCCCCGAGCTGTCGGTGCGGGAGCAGCTGGTGCTGTTGGCCCGGACCCTGTGGCGTGAGGGCTACGACGACCACCTGGCCGGCCACATCACCTACCGCCAGGAGGACGGCACGCTGTTGTGCAATCCGTGGCTCCTCCTCTGGGAAGAGCTCCGGCCCGACGACCTGTTGGTCATCGATGGAGATGGCAACCGGCTGGAGGGCCACTGGCCGGTCCCCCTCGGCATCCCCATCCACCTCGAGCTCCACCGACAGCGACAGGACGTGGTGGTGGCCGTGCACAGCCATCCCCGCTACGGCACGGTCTGGGCCGACGCGGCCCGGATCCCGGGCTGTTACGACCAGAGCTCGGCTCTCGGTGGCGGTGAGCTCGTGGTGGTGGACGAGTACGACGGCCCGGTGGACTCCCGCCGGGCCGCGGCCAAGGCCGTGGCCTCGATGGGATCGGCCGACATGGCGCTCCTGGCCAATCACGGCGTCTTCGTGACCGCCGGGAGCATCCGGGCCGCCCATCAGCGGGCCGTGGCCCTCGAATACCGGAGCCGGCGGGCCTGGCAGGTGGAGGCGGTCGGCGGCGGTCGGGAGCTTCCCGATCCCGCCGCCAGCTTCTTCCGGGCATCGGACGGCGAGGGCTTCCTCGGGTTCTTCGAGGCCATGGCCCGCCGGGAGCTCCGGCTCGACCCCCACTGCCTCGAGCCCAGAGGCTGAGCGGCCACCCGCCCGACCCGCTCCTACCATGGTCCCATGACCACCCTGGAGGGAACGGGGCTCCGGCTCCGCCCCGCCACCCCCGGTGACGTCGACGCCCTGGTCCCCATCCGTAGTGCTCCGGCGGTCTACGCCCGCTGGCGAGGGGGAGACGACCTGCGGGCCGCCATCGAAGGGGATCTGGCTGAGCCGGGGGCGACCGCCTTTGTCATCGAGGCGGGGGGCCGGGTGGTCGGGTGGATCCAGTGGTCCGAGGAGGAAGAACCCGACTACCGCTACGCCGGGATCGACCTCTACGTCGACCCCGACGTCCACAACCGGGGCGTCGGTGCCGACGCCGTGCGCACCCTGGTGGCCCATCTGATCAACGCCCACGGCCACCGTCGCTTCGAGATCGATCCGGCCGCCGACAACCAGGCGGCCATCCGCTGCTACACGAAGGTGGGCTTTCGTCCCGTCGGGATCAGGCGCTGTGCCGAGCGGAATAGCGACGGCACGTGGCACGACGTCCTCCTCATGGACCTGCTGGCCGACGACTTCCTGGCCGCCATCGGGCGCTGACCACCGAGGCGGGATGGGCTGGCGTATGTGAGACTCCGAGCACCGGTGGGCGAGAACGACGCCCGTCGACGCGCAGGGACAGGGGGACGGCGATGCGCGCAGCGGTGACCCGGGGTGGAGCGTTGGTGGTCGACTCGGTGCCCGAGCCTTCCCCGGGATCCGGCCATGTGCTGGTCCGATCCCTGGCTGCCGGAATCTGCGGCTCGGACCTCCACGCCCTGGCCGACTTCCCGAACTTCACCGAACTCATGACCCGGGTGGGCGCACCTGCCCCCGACCCCGAGGGGGACACGGTGTTCGGACACGAGTTCTGTGCCGAGGTGGTGGCCTACGGTCCTGACACCGCGGGCACCCTCCCGGTCGGCACGCGGGTCTGCTCGGTCCCGGTGCTGTTCGGACCCGGCGGGGTCGAACAGATCGGCTACTCCTCGGTCTATCCCGGTGCACTGGCCGAGTACCTGGTGCTCCAAGAGGGGCTGGCCCTCCCGGTGCCCGACGCCGTCCCGACCGACCTGGCCGCCCTGACCGAGCCGCTCGCCGTCGGCGAGCACGCCGTCGGCCTGGCCCGTCTCCGACCCCACCAACCCTGCCTGGTCGTCGGGTGCGGACCGGTGGGCCTGGCCGTGATCGCCGCGCTGAAGGCCCGGGGTCACGGGCCGGTGCTGGCCGCCGACTTCTCCGGCGCCCGCCGGCGACTGGCCGAGCACTTCGGGGCCGACCAGGTCATCGACCCCGGGGTCGAGTCGCCCCACGACCGGTGGGGTGCGCTCGGCGTACCCACCACACTGCTCGAACGGGCCATGGCTTCCCTGTCCGGGGCCGAGGTGGCCGCACCGGTCATCTTCGAAGCGGTCGGGGTACCGGGCATGCTGCAGTCGCTCATCGCCGAGGCCCCGCCGGCCAGCCGGGTGGTGGTGGTCGGGGTGTGCATGCACGCCGACACCATCGAACCGTTCCTGGCCGTGACCAAAGAGATCGAGCTGGTGTTCTCGTTCGGCTACTCCCCCGAGGAGTTCGCCGCCACCCTGGGGCGCCTGGCCGTCGGTGTCCCGGGGGCCGACCACCTGATCACCTCGTCGGTCGACCTCGACGGGGTCCCGGGCGCCTTCGATCTCCTCGGCTCCCCGGCCCGGGACGGCAAGATCGTGGTACACCCGTGACCGCCATGGGGATCGCCCCCACGTATCCGACCCCGACCACCAACCGAGACGAGCCACCGAGATGACCACCCTGGACGCCGCCGACCACCTGAAATTCGGGATCTTCCTGGCCCCGTTCCACCCGGTGGGCCAGAACCCCACCCTGGCCCTCGAACGCGATCTCCAGCTCATCGAGCACCTCGACGCCCTGGGCTTCGACGAAGCGTGGATTGGCGAGCACCACTCGGCCGGCTTCGAGATCATCGCCTCCCCGGAGGTCTTCATCGCCGCCGCCGCCGCCCGGACCCGGACCATCCGCCTCGGGACCGGGGTCTCGTCCCTCCCCTACCACCACCCCTTCATGCTGGCCGACCGTCTCGTCCTGCTCGACCACCTGACCCGGGGACGGTTGATGGTCGGGGTGGGTCCCGGCGCCCTCCCCTCCGACGCCTTCATGATGGGCATCGACCCCGTGCGCCAACGGGACATGATGGAAGAGTCCCTCGAGGCCATCCTGGCCCTGTTCGCGGGTGAGGAGCCGGTGACCATGGAGACGGACTGGTTCCGGCTGGTGAAGGCCCGCCTCCAGCTCCGGCCCTATCAGCGCCCCTACCCCGAGGTGGCCGTGGCCGCCCAGGTGTCGCCGGCCGGCCCGCGGGCGGCCGGGCGATTCGGCACCAGCCTGCTCTCCATCGGTGCCACCTCGGCCGGTGGGTTCGATGTGCTCGGTCTGCACTGGGACGTCATGGAGGAGCGAGCCGCAGAGTTCGGGACGACCATCGACCGCAGCAAGTGGCGACTGGTCGGACCGATGCACATCGCCGACACCAAAGAGCAGGCCATCGCCGACGTCGAGTTCGGACTGGACCAGTGGGTCGACTACTTCCAACGGGTGGCCGCCCTCCCCCTTGCCCCGGACACCACCAACCACGAGACCCTCGTCGACGCCCTCAACGCCTCGGGCTTCGCCGTCATCGGCACGGTGGAGGACGCCATCAACCAGGTGGAGCGGCTGCGCCAGCAGTCGAAGGGATTCGGCACCTTCTTGTTGATGGGGCACGAGTGGGCCGACACCGCCGCCACCCGCCACTCCTACGAGCTCATCGCCCGCTACGTGGCACCGGAGTTCCAGGGGACCTCGGCCACGTTGACGGCCAGCCGGGACTGGGCCGCCGAGAACCGGCCGGAGTTCATCGGGGCGGCCACCACCGCGGTGACCTCGGCCTTCGAGAAGCACAACGAGGAAAAGCAGGCCCACGGGTCCGGCGCCTGACCGGGGCCGGTGGCCAGCGGGAGACTCAAAAGGGCAAGGCTCCGGCCTGGACCGACAGCAGCTCGTCGAAGATCTTGCGGCACGATGCCTCGTCCGAGGGCGACAGCGGATCACGCCGCAGGGCCTCGAAGGCCGGCTCGGGGTTGCCGGTGACCGCCGCTTCGACCACCAGCTGTTGCAGTTCGATCTGGGTCCGCATGAACTCGGCCAACGGCTCGAGGATGGGGGACACGGTGGTCGGCGCCACACCCTTCCCGTCCACGGTGGCCGGCACCTCGACGATGGCGCCCTCGGGGAGATTGGGCACGTAGCCCCGGTTGGGGACGTTGACCGCGTTCAGCCGGCGATGGTGGTCGGTCCACATGGCGCCGATGATGGGGAAGACCTCCTCGGCCGACCGGCCGGCCCGGTGCATGGGCACCCGGGACTCGCCGTTGCCGTAGCGGATGATCAGGCGCTCCATCTGATGACCGATCCCCTGGTGGAAGTAGACGGGCACGGGATGCCAGCCGGCCACCTCCTCGGCGAAGGGCACGTATTCGCCGATGTGGCTGTCCACCGAGCAGGGCAGCAGGCCGTACTCCCGGAACATGTAGGAGACGAGCGGCGCGTACATCTGTTCGACGGCCATCTTGACCAGGGGCACCTTCGACAGCTGCCGGGCCGTGGCCGTGACCGACGAGGGGTAGTCGAAGTAGCGCCGCTGCCACAGCCGACGCAACCTCGGGTAGAGGTCCTCCCCGGTGTCGGACCGTCGGATGTCGGTGAAGAAGGTGAAGTGGTTGATTCCCGATGCCGTGGCCACGATCTTCGACTTCGGGACTCGGAGCAGGCCGGCGATTCGGGCCAGGCCTCCGGCGAACTCGTGGCACATGCTCACGTTCCGTACCGAGGTGGCCGTGTTGATGGCGAGCGACACCCGGCTCAGTGGATTGGTCAGGTTGATGAGGAAGGTGTCCGGACAGTACCGCTCGATGTCGGCACAGATGCCCAGCATGGTGCGGATGGAGCGGAGCGAGTGGAACACACCGCCGGGCCCCCCGTTCTCCCCGGTGATCTGCGTGGCCCCGTACTGTCGCGGGATCTCGTAGTCCTCGACCCAGTGCGGCCAACGCCCCACCTCGGCGCTGGTGAGACAGAAGTCCGCCCCCGCCATGGCCTCGGCCGGGTCGGTGGAGGCCTCGATGGTGATCGGGCGGCCCCGGCGCTCGTTGATCCGCTCGGCGAACCGCACGGCCACGTCGAGACGCTCGGCGCTGACGTCGTGGAGGACCATGGTGGCGCCCCGGGTCCGACGGGTGTTCACGGCGTCGAGGACCATCACCGGCCCGAACGACATCCCGCCCGCCCCGATCAAGCAGATACGCGGTCCCTGGTCGGTGCTCATGGATCCTCCATCTCCTCGGCCCGCCCGATGGTAGTGGCGGAGGCCGTGACGCCGTCGATCCACCGCAGGTAGTCCGCGCTCCCCGGCCCGATGGGCAGCACCACCACCTCGGGGGTGTCGTAGGGGTGGGCTTCGACGATGGCGTCGGTCACCGCCGTGGCCAGGTCCGCCCTCGTCTTCACCAGCACCAACCACTCCTCGGCACGCTCGAGGGCACCGTCCCACCAGTACCGGCTGACCACCGGGCCGACCCGCTGGCCACAGGCGGCCAGTCGGCCGACCAGCAGCTGTTCGACGATTACGTCAGCCCGGTCGGGGTCATCGATGGCGAACTGGACCTGCACGTGGGACATGGCGTCATCCTCCGACTCGACGAGCAGGGCCCACGGTAGGCCCGGCCCTCCCAACGCCGCGTTTAGTGTGAGCCGGGTGGCTCCCTCCTCTGGTCCGCTCGACACCGTCGGGCTCCCGGCCGTCCGCGATGCCGCCTTGTCGCGCGCCCGCCAACTCGGGTGCTCCGATGCCGAGCTGCGGGTGGAGCACATCCGCTCCCAGGGGGTGCGGCTCCGCGACGCCCGTCTCGAGGGAGCAGCCGACGACATCGAGATCGGCATGGGGGTGCGCGTGGTGGTCGACGGGGCGATGGGCTTCGCCGGATCGGTGGCTGCCGGTGCCGAGCAGGCCGTGGCGCTCGTCGACGAGGCCGTCGAGGTGGCCCGCACCATCGCCCGGGCCGGCGGGGACCGCGTCGTGCTGGCCGAGGAGCCCGGCCACGGTTCGGTGACCTGGGCGTCGCCCTACGACATCGACCCGGTCGACGTGCCGCTGGCCGACAAGGTGGCGGTGCTCGCCGAGTGGAGCGACCGGGTGCTCGGGTCGGGCTCGGTCGACCACGTGACGGCCGATGTGCTGGCCGTAACCGAGGACAAGTTCTACGCCGACCTGCGCGGCACCGAGGCCAGCCAGCGCCGGGTCAGGGTCCATCCCACCCTGGAGGCGTTCGCCGTCGACCCCGAGGGTGGATTCGAGACCATGCGCACCCTCGCACCCCCGGTCGGCCGGGGCTGGGAGTACCTGCACGGCGCCGGGTGGGACTGGGACACCGAACTCGACGCCCTCCCCGACCTCCTGGCCGAGAAGGTCCGGGCCCCCTCGATCGTGGCCGGCTCGTACGACCTGGTCGTGGACCCCACCAACCTCTGGCTGACCATTCACGAGTCCATCGGTCACGCCACCGAGTTGGACCGGGCCATGGGCTACGAGGCGGCCTACGCCGGGACCTCGTTTGCCACCTTGGACCGGCTCGGATCGCTGCGGTATGGGTCCGAGATCATGCACGTCACCGGCGACCGCACCACCCCCCACGGCCTGGCCACGGTGGCCATCGACGACGAGGGGGTGGAGGCCCGGAGCTTCGACCTGGTGCGGGACGGCCTGCTCGCCGGCTACCAGTTGGACCGGTCCATCGCCGCCATCAGCGGGCTCGGGGTCTCCAACGGCTGTGCCTTCGCCGACTCGCCGCTCCATGTCCCCATCCAGCGGATGGCCAACGTCTCCCTCCAGCCGGCCGACGGTGAGGGCCCGTCCACCGAGGAGCTGATCGCCGGAGTCGATCGCGGCATCTACATCATGGGCGACAAGAGCTGGTCCATCGACATGCAGCGCTACAACTTCCAGTTCACCGGTCAACGGTTCTACCGGATCGAGGGTGGTCGCCTGGTGGGCCAGGTGCGCGATGTCGCCTACCAGGCCACCACCACTGACTTCTGGGGATCGATGGAGGCGGTCGGTGGGGCGTCGACCTACCGACTCGGTGGGGCGTTCAACTGCGGCAAAGGGCAGCCCGGTCAGGTGGCACCGGTCTCCCATGGATGTCCCTCGGTCCTGGTGCGTGGCGTCCGGGTGCTCAACGCCCGCGAGGAGGCGGGCCGATGAGTACCGGGCCCGACGGACTCCCACCGCCCCAGGACGTGGTCGAGCGGGCGCTCGCCGCCGCCGGACCGGGAAGTGAGCACTGCATCGTGGTGGTGGAGGAGACGAGCGAGGTCGAGGTCCGCTACGCCAACAACACCACGACGACGAACGGCAGCCGACGGGATCGACGGGTGACCGTCATCAGCGTGCCGCGAGGTCGAAGGCGGCGTGGCGGCCGGGGTGGCCCGACGGGGTGGGGACGTGGACGTCACCGAGCTGGTGGCCGCGGCGCAGCGAGACGCCTCGGACTCGCCCCCGGCCGACGACGCCAGTGCGCTGCTCACAACCAGGGAAGTAGGGATGCCCTCGGGGGCGTCCCGCCGGTTCGATGGCGCTCCCGCCACCACCGAGCTGCCCGTCCTCGCCGATGTACTCACCGGCCTTTCCGGGGCCTTCGGCCGGGCTCGGGACTCCGAGTACGTGCTGGCCGGATTCGCCGAGCACCGCCAGAGCACGGAGTACCTGGGCACGTCCACCGGGGTCCGGCTGGCCCACGCCCAGCCCCAGGGGGCCCTCCACCTCGTGGCGCGAGGCACCGACGGGGTGAGCTCCACCTGGGCGGGTGTCGGCACCACCGACTTCGCCGATGTCGCCGTAGAGGAGCTCGAGGCCCGTCTCCAGCAACGGCTGGCCTGGGCACAACGACGGGTCGAGCAGCCGGCCGGTCGCTACGAAGTGCTCCTGCCCCCCGAGGCGGTCAGCGATCTGATGGTGGGGTTGGCCTACGAGCTGAGCGGACGGAACGCCGAGGACGGGAGGACGGTCTTCTCCGTCCCCGGGGGTGGGACCAAGGTGGGCGAGCGCCTCTCGCCCCTTCCGTTCGACCTGAGCAGCGATCCCGATGCTCCCGGCCTCGAATGCTCGCCGTTCCTCACCGCCACCTCGTCCTCGGCCGACACCTCGGTGTTCGACAACGGGCTCCCCCTCGACCGCACCGACTGGATCACCGGCGGAGTGCTCGAGCGTCTCCGCTACCACCGCGCCGGGGCGGCCCGCAGCGCCACGGTCCCGACGGGGTTCGTCGGCAACCTCAGCCTGGCGGTGGACGGGGCGTCGGGCACCCTCGACGAGTTGGTGTCCCGGACCGAACGGGGCCTGCTGCTCACCTGCCTCTGGTACATCCGCGAAGTGGACCCGGCCACCATGCTGCTGACCGGGCTCACCCGGGACGGCGTCTACGTGATCGAGGACGGCGCAGTGGTCGGCGCGGCCAACAACTTCCGGTTCAACGAGAGCCCGGTCGACCTCCTCGCCCGGGTCACCGAGGTGGGTGCCAGCGTGCGGACGATCGGTAGGGAGTTCGGGGAGTTCTTCAACCGGACCCGGATGCCGGCCGTCCGGGTACCCGACTTCAACATGAGCTCGGTGAGCCAGGCCAGCTGAGTCGGCGAGGGCGCAGGGGGCCACTACGGGCCCATCGGGCGGTCCGACCACCCGAAATCACCACTCTCCGTGAAGGTTTCCTGCGGGTGACATCCGTTCGCTGAGCCTTAGTAATCCCAGTTGAGAGATGATTCTCCCCCAGCGGAAGGGCCGTATCGGGCGTGGGGAAACCGGGAACCCGAATACCGGGCCCGGCCGGCGACCGGTACATTGCCGTCGTCAGATCGCGGCGCCGCTCATGGCCCGCCTCCCACCCGGGCAGTGGGCAGACCCCCTTTCGCATGGCACCAAATGTGCCGCCTGGCGATCCATCCATCAGGAGAACACGACACACGACACAGACACCTAGGACGCAAAAAACCCGCGAGCACACCCGGCTCTTATAGCCAGGCCGTACCACCCTTCCCGGTGCCCGGCTGGGGCGTTGAATGCACAGACGTGGGGTCCACCCAACCAAAAGAGAGCCAGCACGACGTCGAGTTCGACATCGTCCTGACCGACCGAGGAAAGGTCACCCGTAATGCATTCCCCCGCCTTAGTTCGCCGTACCCGCTTGAGACGTACCCCCTCACAGCCCTTCGCCACATCCGCTTCCTCCGATCACCGACCGACGTCCCGGACACGGCGCCGCCGTGCCGGAGCCATCGCTGCTGCCGTACTCGCCACACTGGGCTTGACCGGTGGCGGACTGGCGCTGTCCGGCGGAGCCGGAGCCGGGCTCCCCACGGGGGCCGGCATGCAACTCAACGCGCCGATCGTGGGGGCGGCCGCCGCACCCGACGGTTCCGGCTACTGGCTGGTGGGTGCCGACGGTGGAATCTTCTCGTTCGGCCGGGCCTCCTTCTACGGTTCCACCGGGGCCACCCATCTCAACGCGCCCATCGTGGGCATCGCCTCCACCCCGGACGGCTCCGGCTACTGGGAGGTGGCCTCCGACGGTGGTGTGTTCGCCTTCGGCGACGCGCGGTTCTACGGCTCGACGGGCGCCATCCGCCTGAACAAGCCGATCGTCAGCATCGCCGCCACCCCGGACGGGGCGGGATACTGGTTGGTCGCCGCTGACGGCGGAGTGTTCGCCTTCGGCGATGCCACCTTCTACGGGTCGGCGACCAATCTCTCGCCCACCAGCGCCATCGTCGGCATCGCCGCCAGTCCCGACGGCCACGGCTACTGGGAAGCCGCGGCCACCGGTGCGGTGTACGCCTTCGGCGACGCCCCTTACGAGGGCGGCGCGTCCTCGGCCCAGCCGGTCGTGGGCATCAGCGCGCTCGGAACGGGCTACCGCCTGGTGGGCGCGGACGGAGGGATCTTCGACTTCGGCGGGGCCCCGTTCTTCGGGTCCTCGGGAGGCCAGCACCTCAACAAGCCCATGATCGGGATCTCCGCCTCTGACGGCGGCTACATCACGGTGGCCTCCGACGGGGGCGTGTTCACCTACGGGAACGCCGGGTTCTACGGCTCGCTGGCCGGCAGCGTCGTCTACAGCCAGCCCTCCCTCGCCCTCGACGTCGGAGCCGACGGTGTCACCGACTTCCAGCGACAGGCGTGGTTCCGGGTCAACATGTGCGAGGAGGGGGGCCTCTGGAACGTGGACGGACCGGTCTACAGCGGCGGCCTCGGCTTCAGCCACGCCAACTGGAACACCTTCAACACGTTCGGCTATCCCGCCGACGCCGCCCGGGCCTCGGCGGAGCAGCAGATCCGGGTGGCGGTGGCCTTCGCCGTCCGGTACTGGGGCAACCCCAACGCCGCACCCGACCAGCACGGGTGCACCGGCGGCTACTGACCGGGGACCGGACGGGGCACCGCTCCGTCCGGTCCGGTTCAGCCCTCGGCCTGCATCTGCTCCAGCATGGCCGCCATCTGGCGGTGCACGAGGTCGACGGCCTGGAGCGGTCGGATCATCACCCGGAACTCGATGATCCGACCCTCGGCGTTGCAGCGGATGATGTCGACGCCGTTGACGTACTTGCCCGCCATGGTCGTCTCGAACTCGAGCACCGCGGTGTCACCATCGAGGACCGTCTTCGTATAGCGGAACCCGGGCGACGTGGACGTCCCGCCGTCCGAGCTCGGCTCGGCGTGGTCGCCGGGGAAGGTCTGGGCCGCGGCGGTGAGATAGAGGGTGGTGACGGCCTTGCCCCGCTGAGGCGTGAAGACCACCGGTGAGTAGAAGACCACGTCGTCGTCGAGCAGCGCGTCGAGGCCGCCGGGCAGCTCCCCACGCATGTGGGCCTGCCACCGGTCGACGACCTGGTTGATCACGGGCTCCCCCATGCCTCCGACGGTAGCGCACCGGCCCGGCTGGGACCGGGGCTGGACGGCCTGCTAGCCGAGCAGCTTCCGCAGCCCCTCGGTGAAGCCGGCAGCTCCACCGTGCGACGGGTGACGCACGTAGGGGGCGCCCGTGGCCCGCTCGGCGAAGCGGCCCACGGCCACCACGCTCCGTCCCCGACAGACCCGCTCCAGCACCGGGACACAAGCCGCCACCTCGCGGGACTTGGGATCGCGGTTGCCCGGCGGGAAGAGGACCGAGGCGTTCCACAAGAGCACGTCCGACGCGCAACCGAGCTCGGCCAGCACCCGTTGCACAACGGTGGCCGTGGCCTCTGCCGGACCCGATCCGTCCAGCTGGCGGGGCGAGGTGAAGGGAAGGCCGGTGAGGCGGGCCCCGTGGCGCCCGGGTGCCTCCCCGACCAGCACCACCGGGGCCGACCAGTGGTTGGAGAGGTAGGTGCACAGTGCGTCACGGCGCCGGCTCGCGGCGCCGGGCGGGTCGCCCCAGGCCACCGAGGAGTCTTCGTCGTAGAGGTTGAGCGCACCGGGCACGGCCAAGGTGGCGACCATGGCCATCACCTCATCGACGGCTGCGGGCACGGCTCCAGCTTGGCGGGTCATGGTCGACGAGGAAAACTGGGCTGCCGCGGTCGGCGTACGAGACAACGTGGACGGGCAGGCGACGACGGAGCGTTTCTCGTCGCCGACGGGGTCAGCCGCTCACCTGATGCAGCTCGACCGAGATCTGGTCGTCCTCGATCTCGCGGCCGGAGAACTCGCAGCCGAAGGCCTGTGCCACCCGGATGACCATCTCGGCGTTGGAGGCCGACACGGCCATGTGACAGGCGCCGTCGGTGACCAGACGTTCCCAGAGGACGCCGATCTCGAATCCGCGCTGGAATTCAGGGTCGTCGGTATCGAATCGCAGGTCCGGTGCCATGCGGAAAACATCGTCACGTGGTGTGGAACCCTTTAGCCCCTGAGTGCGGCCGGCTCCGGACCCCCCGGACCACTCTCGGTTGGCCTCGCCTAAGGTGTCGCCCGAACCAGAGTTCCGCCGCCCCCGGGCTGTCCGGGAGCGGCCCATCCGGGGGGGTGGTGCCATGCCAGAACTGCCATCGACGATGCCGGCCGCAGTGCTGCAACGACCGGGCGAGATCGCCGTCGAGCAGCGCCCGGTCCCTAGGCCCGGATCACACGAGGTGCTGGTGGAGGTGGACCACTGCGGGATCTGCGGCTCCGACGTCCACATGCTGCTCGACGGTTGGGGGGAGAAGGGGCTGGTGGCCGGTCATGAGTTCACCGGGGCGATCGTGGCTCTGGGTGAGGGCGTCACCGGTTGGGAGCTCGGCGAAGTGGTGGTGGGGGGCACCTCGCCGCGGTGCGGTCACTGTCGCCGCTGCATCGAAGGCAAGCCGTCCCAGTGCGAGAACCGGGCCGGGCCGATCGTCGACGGCCACGACGGAGCCTTCGCCCGCTACGTCCTCGTCCGGGAGGCCTCGCTGATCCGGCTACCCGAGGGTCTCACCTCCCGGCAGGCGGCCCTGGCCGAACCACTGGCTGTCGCCCTCCACGGCATCACCCGTTCGGGAGCGGCACCGGGCGACCGGGTCATGGTCATCGGTGCGGGCCCGATCGGCGCGCTCTCCATTGCTGCACTCGTGGCCCGCGGGATCGGGCCGGTCATCGCCGTCGAACCCGGAGCGCGCCGCAAAGAGCTGGCCCGGAAGCTCGGGGCCGACGAGGTACTCGATCCGACGGACCTCGAGACCTTCCCGGCCTGGGAACCGGAGAAGATCGCCGAGCGGGCCACCCACGTGGTGTTGGAATGCTCGGGCAAGAAGACCGCCATCGAGGCCGGGTTCCACCAGCTTCGACGGGGCGGAACACTTGCGCTCGTGGGCGCTGGGCTCGAGCACCCGGCGTTCGACCCCAACCGGTTCGTACTGAACGAGCTCCACGTGGTGGGCTCGTTCATCTACGACCTGGGCGGCTTCGAGCAGGCCCTCGAGCTCCTGGCCACCCCGGGCTTTCCGACCGATCTGCTCATCGAGGCGGAAGACGTGCCCCTCGACCGGCTCTCCGAGGCTCTGGCCGGACTGGCCGAGGGCCGCCTGGCCGGGAAAGTGATGGTGGTGCCGCGCCTGACGGGCACGGACCCCGAGCGAGAGGAAGCCCTCTGATGGCCCATCCCTTCTATCCGAGCGGTGTCCCCCGCTTCAACCACGTCGCCATGAGCATGCCGGGCGACCTGCTCGATGACACCCACAGAAAAGAGATCTGCCGGTTCTGGGGAGACGTCTTCGGCTTCGACGAGATCGAGGTCATGACCGAGGACCGTCGCCGGCTGATCCTCTCGTGCGTCCACTGGGACCAGTTCATCTTCCTCATCGCCGACGACAAGCCCATGACCTGTCCGCGGATGGACCACTTCGGCTTCTCGGTCGGCACCCTGGCCGAACTCCAGGGCATCCAGGACCGGGCCCAGGCCTTCCGGGAGCACGACGACCGCGTCGACCTGATCGACCTCCACACCGACGACCAGGGCGTGGTCAAGATCCACTCCCTCTACGTTCAGTACGTGCTGCCGATGATGTGCGAGGTGCAGTGGTGGGAGTTCGCCCAGTGAGCGGCTCAGGAACCGCCGGCGGTCTCGAGGTGGGGGTCTTCATCCCTCAGGGCTGGAAGCTCGAGTACTCCGGTTGGGACGGACCCGACGCCTGGGCCCGCTCGGTGGAACTGGCCGAACTGGCCGAGTCGGTCGGCTACGACCATCTGTGGGTCTACGACCATGTGGAGACCGTGCCCCGACGCGAGCCGACCCACGTCTTCGAGGCCTTCACCATGCTCGCCGCCCTGTCCCAGCGGACCTCGAGGGTGGGCCTCGGCCAGCTGGTCACCTGTTCCTCCTACCGCAATGCCGGGCTGTTGGCCAAGGAGACGGCCTGCATCGACGTCTACTCGGGAGGCCGGCTCATCCTCGGCCTCGGTGCGGGATGGTTCCACGAGGAGTACCACTCCTACGGTTACGAGTACCTCACCGACCGGCAGCGGTTGGCCGTCCTCGACGAGACCCTCGAAGTGGTGCGACGTATGTGGACCGAGGAGACGGTCACCTTTGCCGGAGAGCACCTCCACTTCGACGGCGCCTACTGCGATCCGAAGCCCATCCAACAGCTGCCACCGGTCCTGGTCGGAGGGGGCGGTGAGAAGATCAACCTGCGGATCGCCGCCCGCCGGGCCGACATGACCAACTGGCAGGTGAGCCTGGAGGCCTTCGTCCGCAAGTCGGGACTGCTCGAGTCGTACTGCGACGAGGTGGGGCGGCCGTTCGAGGCCATCCGCCGGACCCACGGTCCCGACTGTCGGCTGTTCGACACCGAGGCCGACTGCCGGGCCTGGTGCGAGTCCGAAGGTGGGGGCGGCCTGTGGGGGGGCACCCCGACCGACCAGTACCTGGCCGACAACCTGGTGGGCACGGTGGACCAGGTGGTGGAGAAGACCCAGGCCTTCGTCGATGCCGGCTGTCGGGGCCTCATCCTCTGGCTCCGCGACTTCCCCTCCGACGAGACCCTCCGGCGGTTCATGGCCGAGGTGGTCCCCGCCCTCGAGGTGCCCGGGACGAACTGACGCGGGCTCACTCGCCTCGTCTCGAGCCGTCACCGGTTGTTGTCAACCCAGTGCATCACTAGGGTTCCACTGCGGTCTCCGGACCACAGTCGACTGGGCGCGAAGGAGCGGTGCATGAGCATACGGATCCGTGGCAACAGGGCCGCCCGTGGGTCGGGGGCCCGAGGCCGGTGGCGGGCCCTGGTGCTCCTCATCGCCGTCCTCTGCGGCTCGAGTGCGGTAGCGGCGTCGGTAAACATCGGCGCGGCATCGGCGGCCACGCCCGTCCCGGTGAGCAAGGCCAGCACCTCGTCGCGCGGCGTCACGGCCAAGGCCATCAACGTGGTGTTCCCGGTCGTCTCCCTCAACTCGCTGGCCGGCCAGGAAGGGTTCGCCCAGGACGCCGAGTACGGGGAGCAGACCAAGGCCATCAAGTTCTACGTCGGTCAGATCAACAAGTCCGGTGGCATCAACGGGCGCAAGATCAACCCCATCATCACCACGTTCGACCCGACCAACGAGTCGGCCATGCGGGCTCTGTGCAAGACCTGGACCGAGGGGTCGCCGGCGGCCTTCGCCGTGCTCGACGGCATCGGGGCCTGGACCGGGGACAATCAGCTCTGCATCACCCAGGAGGGCCAGACGCCGTTCATCGGCCAGTGGTCGACGGTCACCAACTGGACCACCCAGGGTTCGCCCTACCTGTGGTGGACCGGGCCGGACCAGTCGGTCATTCTCCAGGCGGTCGTGAACTGGGGACTGAGTGCGGACCTGCTGGCCGGCAAGAAGGTCGGTGTGGTGGTGGGCGATCGGACGTCGGACCAACTGGCCCTGAAGAACTACCTACTGCCCGACCTGAGCCGGGCCGGCATCACCCCGGTGGTGAAGACCATCGCCTCGGACCCGTCGGACACCGCCACCACCGATGCCCAGGCCCCCCTGGTGGTCCAACAGCTACGGACCGCGGGGGTGGACTCGGTCATCCCGCTCATCCCCTTCAACGTCTTCTACCCGGTGCTCCAGGCCGAGACCAGCCAGAACTACTACCCGAAGCTCTTGTTGAGCGACTACGAGTCGAGCGTCGAGTCCGCCCTCGGTCTCATGCCCATCCCCTATGAGAAGGCTCTGGACGGACAGGAAGGACTGACCGTGGAGACCCTGGGCGGGGGAACCACCTACTCCAAGTACACCGGGCCCCTCGGGTATGACGCCGGTGTGAAGGCCTGCTGGATCCCGTGGCACAAGGCCTATCCCCAGATCCCGAAGGGCAACACCAACGACTTCCTCGAACAACAGGGGCCCGTGGTGAGCTGGTGCCAGGTCATCACCCTGTTCGCCACGGCGGCCAAGGCGGCCGGAAGCGCGCTCAACCGGCGCACGTTCGTCACCGCGCTGTCCAAGGTCAAGAACTTCAAGGGCACCTACACCCCCATCTTGAGCTTCGGGCCCAACAAACGCTACGGGCCGACCCTCTACAAGATCGTCCAACTCCACAACAACGTGCCGCCCACCCCGGCCTGCCAACTCACGTCCCAGGGGAAGGCCCAGGGGACCTGCTGGGTGACGATCAAGCCCTTCTCACCCCTCCCCACGGGCTGACCGGCGCCACTGCGGCCTCCCGTGCCGAGGCCCGGGCGGTGGCCTAGATTGCCGCTGTGAACCTGGACTCCTACGACTCCCGCACCCACCGACCATGAACGTCGGCCACGCCACGGACGCACCCCTGCTCGCCGTGCCCGACCGGGTGGCCCTGGTGGTGGACGGCGAGTCCCTCACCTACCGTCAGCTGGAACACCGCATCCGCCAGGTGGAGGTGGCGCTGACCGCCGCCGGGGTGGGCCCCGGGGACCGGGTGGCCCTGGTGAACCTGGGCAGTGCCCTGTCGGTGGCCACCATCTTCGGTGCCGCCCGCCTGGGCGCGGCCACCGCGCAGATGAACGCCTATCTCACCCCGGGCGAGCTCGGGCAGCTGGCCGAGCTGACCGGGACCCGCATCGGGGTGGCCGGCGACCGGTACGCCGGGAGCCTGGCCTCGGTCCTCGACGGGCCGGTGCTGGTCGAGGACCAGGTGTTCGGGGCCGAGGTCGACCCCGACGCCGAGCCGGCCAGTGTGGGCAGTGGCGAGGACACCGCACTGGTCCTGTTCACCAGTGGCACCACCGGACTGCCCAAGCCCATCGCCATCAGCCACGGGGTCGTCGCCGACCGGCTGGCCTTCTACGCCAAGCCCATCGATCCCGAGGTCTCCCAGGTGGTGGACATGATGTCGGCGCCAATCTTCCATATCGCCGGGACCCTGGGACTGTTCGTCTCCCTGCGCCAGGGCAAGCAGATGGTCCTGCTGCCCAAGTTCGACCCCGCCGAGTGGTTGACCCTGGTCGAGCGGTACCGGGTCACCCAGACCTTCGTCGTGCCCACCATGCTCCGCCGCATCCTCGACCATCCCGACTTCGAGGGAACCGACCTCAGCTCCCTGCGCTCGCTCAGCTACGGGGCGGCTGCCGCACCCGTGGACCTGGTGCGCCGGGCCGTGGCCACCTTCCCGACGGTCGACTTCTCCAACACCTTCGGCCAGACCGAGACCCTCGGTGCCTACGCCGCCCTGACTCCGGACGACCACCGACGGGGCGACCGCTTCGACTCGGTCGGGCGGCCCTTGGCCGGGGTGCACCTGAAGATCGTGGAACCGGGTACCGACATCGAAGTGGAGCCCGGGGGGGTCGGTGAGTTCGTGGTCCGGGCCGACCAGAACACCACCACCGAGTGGCTGCACACTGGCGACACCGGGCGACAGGACGAAGACGGCTATCTCTATTTGGTGGGGCGGCTCTCGGACACCATCAACCGGGGCGGGGAGAAGTTCGGGCCCGTCGAGGTCGAAGAGGTCCTCCGTTCCCACCCGAGCGTGGTCGACGCCGGGGCGGTGGGGGTGCCCGATCCCGACCTCGGCGAACGGGTGGGCGCCATGGTGGTGGTCTCCGAACCGGTCTCGGTCGACGCACTCCTGGCCCACTGCGCCTCGGAGCTCGCCACCTATAAGGTGCCCGAGTACCTCGAGTTCTCCGACGACCTACCGGTCACGGTGCTGGGCAAGCCGGACCGTCTGGCCCTCCGGACGCGACTCGGCGGCGCCGAGCGGGTCGGACGGAAACCGTCCTGAACCACCCGGCGCCGCCGGCCGTTCCCTAAGGGGTGCTCAGGCCGGGGGGCCCGATCCGAGCTTCACCGATGCCGAGTGGGTCTGACCCGATGAGTCGGTCCACTGCAGCTGCACGGTGTCACCGGGGTGCTCAGGCTCGAGCAGGTTGGTGAGCGCCGTCGGTGAGGAGATGGTGGTGCCGTTGAAGCTGGTGATGGTGTCACCCACCACGACACCGGCCTGACCGGCGACCGACCCCGACAGCACCTGGGAGACGACCGCTCCCGAGGAGTTGGCACTGCTGCCCGAGCCACCCGAGGTGCTGCCCGAGCCGAAGCTGCCCGAGCCGAAGCTCCGAGCTGCCCGACCCCGTGCTGTCCGAGGAGGTGCCCACGCCGATCCCGAGGAATGCCGTCGGGCCGATGTGGATGGTCGACGATGCCTGGCCGGCCTCGATCTTCTTGGCCACCGAGAGGGCCGTCCCGATCGGGATGGCGTAGGCCTGCGTGGCCACGTCCTGCTCGGAGCCGGAAGATGCCGCGGTGTCCATGCCGATGACCTGACCCTGGGCGTTGACCAAGGAGCCACCCGAGTCGCCCGGCTCGATGCCTGCGTTGATCTCGATCAGGCCGGTCAGGTTCTCGGCGTTGCCCCCACCGTCGTCGCTGGCCGTGATGGACTGGTCGAGCGCGGTGACCGAACCGCCGGCTGCACTCGGGGTACCCCCGGTGCCGCCGGCGTTGCCGACGCCCACGACGGCCTGTCCGACCGATGCCGAACCGGTGGCCGGGGTGACGGTCTGCAGCCCGCTGGCGTTGGACAGCTTGATGACGGCGATGTCCCCGGTCCGGTTGTAACCGACGACGCTGGCCGAGTAGGTCTTGCCGTTGCCCACGTCGGTGACACTGATGCTGGTCGCACCGTCGATGACATGGTTGTTGGTCAGGACCTCACCGTCGGAGGTCAGCACCATGCCGGTGCCGGCGGCCTGCTCGTCCTGGTAGCTCAGGTTGGTGTTGATGTCCACGAGGCCAGGCGAGACCTTGGCGGCGATGGCCGAGATGTCCGAGGGGGCACCGGCGCCCGTCGAGGTGTTGCCCGACGAACCCGAGGAGCCCGAAGAGCCCGAGCCGCTGCCCGAAGAGCCCGAGCCGAACGGCGAGGAGCCGCTGCCCGAACCGAACGGCGAGGAGCCGCTGCCCGAAGAGCCGGCACTGCCCGAACCCGTCGACGGACTGGCCGATGCTGAGGTGGTGGTCGAGGAGGGCCACACCGCATGGCCGAGTCCCACCCCGCCTACAACCGCCACGACGACGACCACGGCGGCCAGGGCGGCGGCCAGACCGCTGCGCTTCTTCGACGACGGCGTCGGGGCGGCGGGGGTCTGGGTGCCCTGGGGCCATCCCATGTACGGCGGTGCGCCACCGCCGGTGGGTCCTGCTCCCCACGCGGACTGGGGCGGGGGGCCCCAGGTGCCGGCGGGAGGGGTGGGTGCACCCGAGGCAAAGCCCGGATGCTCACCGGTCGGGGCGTATCCGGCACTCGGGTCCCAGAGTCCCGGAGCGGGGACGTGGACCGGTGCGGTCGAACCCGGTGCGCCTCCCACGGGAGGGAGCGGGATGGCACTCCCGTAGTGGGGCTCAGTGCTGACTCCGTCCGGCGGGGTCGCCGTGGCGTCAGGGGTGACGGCGTCGGCAACCGCCGGCGGCGTCGGGGGATCCACCGGGTTCGTCGGGTCCCAGTACTCGCTCATCTGCTTCCACCTTCCGCTTCTGCATCGTTTCGAGGTCGATGCGCCCCAGTGGCGCCAACCTCACGTCCCCCATTCGAGGTCAGAGGGGTAAGGACACCATCAACTCCCCATATGAAGATCGTAAATTCGTCCGGGCTGGTGGTGGGGGTCTTTCCGCCCTCCGCCCCGTCCGACCCCCCCGAAACCATGTCGTCGGGACCCTGCCGTCGGGTCATTGCAACCAGTGGTTGCATTTTTTCCGGCAATTGCTCATACTGACTCCACACGGGCGGCGAATCCCACATCACGGGCCGACGACACGGGGTGCACCCCAGTCGCAGCTCCACGACCCCGGGCGGGGCGGAAGTCGGCCCTCAGGTGATGGGCGCATTGCCCCCATCGACCATGACGGTCATGCCGGTCACGTAGGCGGCCTCCTCCGAGAGCAGGAACCGGACCACCGGACCGACGTCCTCGACGGGATGGCCCAACCGACCGAGCGGATGAAGCCCCAGCACCCGCTCGGCCATGGTGGGATCGGCGGCCATGGCCTGGGTCACCGCCGGCGACTCGGCCAGCGGCGCCACACAGTTGACGCGCACGCCGTCGGCCCCCCATTCGCGGGCCCAGGAACGGGCGAGGCCCCGCACCGAGGCTTTGACCGCGGCATAGGGCGCCAGACGCATGGTGCCCCCGAACCCTGCCTCCGAGGTCAACAGGACCAGGCTGCCGCGGCTGGCCACCAGGTGGGGAAGGGAGTGCTGGGCCAACCAGTACGCACCCCGTACCGACACCACCACGTGATCACGGAGATCAGCCATCGACACCTCGACGGGAACAACCGGCACGGGCGAACGGCCGCTGGTGGCGTTGTGGACAGCACCGGTCAGGCGCCCCTCCCGCTCGACCACGGCGGTCACCGCGGCACCCACCGACTCCCCGTCGGCCACGTCGCAGGCCACGAATGTGCCCCGGCCACCGGCCGCCGTGACCTCCTCGGCCACCCGGCCCCCCTCCTCGCGGCGTCGGGCCGCCACCCACACCGACCACCCCGCCGCGCCACAGGCGATGGCGATACCCCGGCCCACGCCACCGCTGGCCCCGGTGACCAGCACCACGGGTGGCTCGTCGTTGCTCAACGGTCCGACGCCATGCGGAGAACGGTGGTGTCGAGACCGGTGGCCCCGCTGTCGAGGAGCATGGCGACGGCCGCAACGACATCAGCAGCGGCCGTGGGTGAGCCCCCCTCGAGTCGTGCCGATGTGGACACCACGTCGAGGCAGACTCCTCGCCTCCGGTGGTCGAGGGCCAGCGACCGAACCATCACCTCGACGGCGTCGGCCACGGCCGACTCGAGCGACCACCCAGCGGACCGCTTGCCCTCGGGGCGCTCCGTTACCGCCACCACCCGACCACCGTCGGGGCAACGACTGCACGCCGCGGTCAGGGCGGCGAACCACAGGGCGAAGGGGGTCTCCAGCCGGGCGGCCCATGTCCCGAGATCGACATCGACCAGCGGGACAGGCGGCGTCTCCTCCGGCCATACCGCCACCACCAGGCGGTCGGCGGGGGCTCCGGCGCGCTGGCCGTCACGCCAAGCTTCGATGACCGGCCCCTCCGACCAGGCCGGATCGAGGACGACAGCCGGCAGTTCCTCCAGTGCGGCGCCGAGACCATCGGCGAGGGGCCGGGCCGCCGGGGTCCCGATGCAGACGGTACGCCCGGATTCGATCCCCTCGCTCACGGCCGGTCGTTCCCCCCACGGATCACCATCCAGGGTTAGCACACGCCCACGGGCCACCCGGCCCGCAACGACCACCCGCACTCCTGTTGACTCGCCGGCCACCCCGTAGGCTCAGCACCATGGCCACGTCCGCCACCCTGGTGCAGCCGGCGGCCCCCACCGTGAGCGGGCCCGTGCCGTGGGTGGGGGGAGGCCTCGGGCTGCTTTCCGATCCCACCGCTTTTTTCGCCCGGCAGCGGCTGAAGCACGGTGACACGTTCGTAGTCGAGGCCTTCGGCCACCACCTGTTCTGCGTGTTCTCGCCCGAGGGCGTCCGCTCCCTCTACGCCCAGCCCGAGGACGAGGCCAGTTTCGGTATCGCCACCTACCAACTGATCAAGGCCAAAGTTCCCGTCGAGCTGCTGCTCGGCCGCCGCAACCACCCCAAGGCCCTGTTCGGGAGTCAGCGGGTCGAGGACTACCTCGGCCATCTCCACCGGGCCGTCGACCTCGAGATGGCCCGGCTCGGACCGAGCGGCACGTTCGAAGCCTTCGCCCAGATGCGACGGCTCGGCCATCGCCTGGGACTGGCCTCCTGGGCCGGGAGCGAGGCGGCCGCAGAGCCCTACATCGAACAGCTCATCCCCCTCTTCGACCGCCTGGACAGCTCGGAGTCCTTCGTTCGACCGGGCCAGGCCGCGCTGACCTGGGCCACCCGCAAACGGCGCGAGTGGGCGGCCATGGCCGGCATCGAGCGGATCTTCGGCGAGATCATCGAGGCACGGTCGCGGCGTCCCCCGGTCGACGACTTCCTCACCCAGATCCTCGACTCGTACAGCGACCTGCCCGAGGAGGAGCGCGCCGTGGCCACGGCGCGCGACGTCATCGTCATCCACATGGGCTCACAGTCCAACCTCTATGCCGCCCTGGCATGGACCCTCGTCAACCTGCTGCAACGCCCTGAGCTCGTGGCCCAGGTTCGCGACGGGGACGACAGCCTTCTTGACCGGTGTGCCAACGAGTCCATCCGCATGGCGCAGCGCTCGATCACCCTCCGCCAGGTGCTCACGCCCATCGACGTGGATACTGGAGGAGGCACCTACCGGCTCGGGCCCGGGGTGCTCCTCTGCACCATGCTGTCGTCCCACAACACCACGGCGGCTCCCGGGCTCGATCACTTTGACCCCGACCACTACGAGGGTCGCCGACTCTCCTCCCAGGTGGCGCTGCCCACCAAGGAGCTTGTGAGCACGTTCGGCCACGGGGTGCACTCCTGTCCCGCGGCCCGCTTCTCGATCGCCGCCATCCGGGTCACCATCCAGGGACTGCTCGGCCGCTACGAACTCACCCCGCAGTTCACCCATGCCGCGCCGCGCCGGCGCCAGATCGGCGGCGTGGCCCGATCAGCCCGTCCCTGTCGCATCCGTTACCGCCTGGACTGAGGACGTTACGACGGTAGTGGCCCCGGTCCCCACGCCTGGCGCACCTCCCGACCGGTTCCCACGAACGGGTCGGCAGGGGAACGGGCCCACCCGATATCGTCACACCCGGTGACACAATGTTCCCACCCCGGTCGGGCCACCCGCCCGACCACCGATCCGTGCACCAGCGAAGGACCGACATGAAGCCCTACGAACCCTTCGACGGGGTCATCGCCCGTACGCAAGCAGAATCGACCCCCTCGTGGCCCATCCCGCCGCATCCCGGCGAGGACGCCCCCAATGTGGTCGTCATCCTCCTCGACGACACCGGATTCTCCCACTTCGGCTGCTACGGCTCCGACCTCGCCACACCCAACATCGACCGGCTGGCCGCCGGCGGGCTGCGCTACACCAACTTCCACGTGACCCCGCTGTGCTCGCCCACCCGTGCCTCGCTGCTCACGGGACGCAACCACCACAGCGTCGGGATGCGGTCGCTGTCCAACTTCGACAGCGGGTACCCGAACATGCGGGGCCACATCTCCAACCATGCCGCCACCGTGGCCGAGGTGCTGCGGGACGAGGGCTACGCCACCTTCGCCGTCGGCAAGTGGCATCTCTGCGCCATGGACAACGCGTCGGCCGCCGGGCCCTACGACCAGTGGCCCTGCCAGCGCGGCTTCGACCGCTACTACGGCTTCCTCGAAGGGGAGACCGACCAGTTCCACCCCGAGCTCGTCTACGACAACCACAGCGTCGAGGCTCCCGGCACCCCCGAGGACGGCTACCACCTGAGTGAGGACCTCGTGGACCACGCCCTCCACTTCATCCACGACTCGGTCTCCATCCGCCCGGACCGGCCCTTCTTCACCTACCTGGCCTTCGGCGCCATGCACGCCCCCCACCAGGCCCCCCAGGCCTACCTGGACAAGTACCGGGGCCGCTTCGACGAGGGATGGGACGTGGCCCGAGACCGGTGGTTCGCCAAACAACAAGAGATGGGCCTGCTCCCCCCGGGCACCCAGCTCGCTCCCCGCAACCCCGGGGTCGAGCCGTGGGACTCACTGCCCGAGAACCACCGCCTCCTGGCCGCCCGACTCCAAGAGGCGTTCGCCGCCTTCCTCGAGCACACCGACGACCAGATCGGCCGGTTCGTGGCCGGCCTCGACGAACTGGGCCAGCTCGACAACACCCTCATCTTGCTGATGTCGGACAACGGAGCCAGCCAGGAGGGCGGACCCTTCGGTGTCCTGCACGAGATGAAGTACTTCAACTTCGTCGCCGAGTCGCCCGACGAGGCCGTGGAGCGCATCGACGACATCGGCGGCCCCCACAGCCACTCCAACTACCCCTGGGGATGGGCCCAGGCCGGCAACACCCCGTTCAAGTGGTACAAGCAGAACACCCACGAGGGCGGGGTGCACGTGCCCCTCATCGTGCACTGGCCCGACCGCATCACCGACGGGGGCTCACTGCGCCACCAGTTCCACCACGTGAGCGACATCGTCCCCACCATCTACGAGACGCTCGGCGTGGAGCCGCCCGCCGTCTACCGCGGACTCGAGCAGATCCCGGTGTCGGGAACCTCCCTGCACTACACATTTGCTGCTCCCGACGAACCGGGACACAAACGGGTCCAGTACTTCGAGATGATGGGCCACCGGGGCATCTACGCCGACGGCTGGAAGGCGGTCACCCGGCATCAGTCTGGCGTGCCCTTCGCCGACGACGACTGGGAGCTCTACCATCTCGACGAGGACCGCTCCGAATGCACCAACCTCGCGGCCGAACAGCCCGACCGGGTGGCCGCCCTCGTCGAGCTCTGGTGGAAGGAGGCCGAGGAGTACGGCGTGCTCCCCCTCGACGACCGCACCATCGAGCTCTTCTTCACCCGGTACCGGGACCGCTCCCCCCACCCGACCAGTCGCCGGTACGCCTACTTCCCGCCGATGTCACCCCTTCCGGGCCAGGCCGCTCCCTCCCTCGGCGGGCGGGGCTGGGACCTGGCCGCCACCATCGACCGTCCCGCCGGTGGCGGCGGGGTCCTCTACGCCTCGGGCAACGAGAACTCGGGCGTCAGCCTGTTTGTCCAGGACGACCGACTGGTCCTCGACTACAACTGCTTCGGCGATCACCACATTGGGGTCTCGGAAGAAGCGGTGCCGGTCGGCCCGTCGGTCGTCGGCGTCCACTTCGTGCGGAACGGCCAGGCCGGTGAGGCCACCCTGGTCATCGACGGGGAGTCGAGGGGCACCCTCGCCGTGCCCTTCGTCATGACGATGATCTCCAGCGTGGGCCCGAGCGTCGGCTACGACCACGGCTCGCCGGTGAGCGAGCGCTACACCGCCCCGTTCCCCTTCGAGGGGACGCTGCACCGGTTGGACATCTCGCTCGCCCGGTCGGCCCCCTCGAGCGACACGGAGAGCCAGGCCGCCGAGCGAGCCGCCATGTCCCGTCAGTGATGGGTCCCTGTCCCTGACCCAGGGCCACCGCGCACCGTGGCCCTGCCAGGGGTGCGACCGGTCAGGCCGTGAAGCGAGCCGAGGCCCCGGCGTCGATGTCGATGACCGACCCGGTGATGTGCCGTGCCCCCTCCGAGGCCAGGAAGACGACCGCCGCGGTGATCTCCTCGGGCTCGAGCCACGGGACCGGCTGCACGTGCAGGGCGGTCATCCCGGGCTCGACGTCCTCACGGGTGGGGTGCTCGAGGTCCGGCCGCATGAGTCCGTAGAGGACGTCGTTGTGGATCATGGGGGTCGAGACATTGCCCGGGGCCACGGCGTTCACGGTCACGCCGAAGGCGGCCAACTCGAAGGCCACCGACTTGACCAGACCGATCACCCCCCACTTGGAGGCCACGTAGGCCGGGATGCCCGGGTTGGACGACCGGCCCATCATCGAGGAGACACCGATGATGCGACCCCAGCGCTGACGTCGCATGAACGGGGACGCCGCCCGCATGGCATTGAACACCCCGGTGAGGTTGGTGTCGATGGTCTCGCTCCACTCGGATGCGGTCATGGAGCAGATCGACCCGAGGGCGTTGATGCCGGCGTTGGCCACCAGGATGTCGACCGATCCGAGCTCGCCGTGGGCCGCCTCGACGAAGGCGACCGTGGCATCGAGATCCCGGACGTCGGCCACCGACGACAGGCAGCGTCGGCCCTCGGCCTCCACCAGCCGGACCGTCTCGGCCAGGTCCTCCTCGGTGCCGAGGGGATAACCCACGCTGTCCAGGTCGTGGCAGAGATCGCTGACGGCGATATCGGCCCCCAACCGGGCGAACTCGAGCGCGTGGGAGCGGCCCTGGCCCCGGGCCCCCCCGGTGATCACCGCCACTCTCCCTGCGAAGGGTTGCGCGGCGTTCGGCTCCGATGTCGTAGCTGTCGTCATGGTCTCTCCCCTGGTCGCCCGGCGCCGCAGCCCGTGGTTAGGGCGGGTGGCTGGTGACGTCACCGTAGTGGCGTCGGGAGACGCGATCCTGTCCGAAAGGGACCACGTGGGACCGGAGCGGTCTTCGTGGAGGTTGCCCGGGTCAGCCGGCGCGACCCCACCTGCGGAGGACCCGCCGGTACCGGGCGTCCCAGCCCTCGTAGGCCCGCCGGAGGGCCGTCCCCGGCCACGACTCGGGCAACAGGTCTGCTGGGAGCAGGGGGTCGGCTTGGAGATGGCGCAGCACGGTGGCCGACAGGACGAACCCCGGGGCGAGGTCGCCCGGGTCCGTCGGCGGCAGGTCGGCCATCTCGGCCTCCAGGCGGGCGGCCGTCCGGACCCAGCCGTCGAGATCCCACAACGCGGCGGCCAACGTTCGGGGGTCCGCCTCGGGGGTCGCCGAATAGACCATGAGGTCAGGGTCCCCGGCCGGATCGGGCTGGAGCACGATGTTGTCGGGGCGCAGCCACACCCCTTCGCGCTGTTCAGCCAGCCGGGCGAGGCCGAGGGACCGCCGTCGGGCGGCACGGTCGTCGGCCGCCTGTCCCGAAGCCGTCACCACCACCATCCGCCACGAGCCGTCCCAGGGTCCGGTCCCGCCCTGCCGGCTGGTGACCTGGCGGTCCCGGCGGGCGAGCAGGTGCCCGGCCAGCCGGTACCGGCCCGACCCGTCGGTGGTCACCTCGCCGGCCGCGGCCATCCGGGAGAGGGCCACCCGGGCCCGGTTCTCGTTGATGCCGAACAGTCCGGCCAAATGCACCAGGTGGGAGACGGGCAGCTGGGGCGGCTCTTCGCCCAGCAGGGCGCTGGCCAGCACCGACCGGGCCGTCAGCGGGGTATTACTTTCTTGCATCAGCTGTTTGATATCTGTAATATGCCATACATGTCGCTCACTATGGTGGCCGATGCCGAGGCCCGGCCGGAGGTGTTCCCGACCGAACGGCTCATGGAGAACGGGATGGCCCGTCCCGACCTCCGCCACGAGCTGCGCCGCATTCCCAACCTGCGCAACGCCGTCACCGTGGCCACGGTGTGGCTGTGGGCGGCGGTGATCATCGTCGGGTCGGTGTGGATCGACACCTGGTGGGCGTACGTCATCGCCTTCGTCCTCATGGGGCCCATGTACGCCCGGTTCGCCATCCTCATGCACGAGGCCGCCCACAAGCTGCTGTTCACCAACAAGCGGGCCAACGACTGGGTCGGCACCTGGCTCCTGGCCTACCCGAGCTGGACGCCCATCTCCATCTACCGGCGGGGCCACTTCGCCCACCACAAAGAGGAGTTCGGACCGAAGGAGCCCGACATCGCCTTTTACGGCGGCTACCGCTGTGACACCCGCACCCTGACCCGCCGACTCGTGCGCGACGCCGTGGGCATCTCGGGATGGAAGAACTTCACCCCCCTGTTCAAGGCTCTCCGTGGCCGGTCCACCCGACGGGTGGCCGGCTCCATCCTCGGGGTGCAAGCCCTGCTGTGGGCCGTCATGTGGGTGACGACGGGACGCTGGTGGATCTACCCCCTCTTGTGGTGGCTCCCGTGGATGACCCAGTGGCGGGTGATCAACCGGTTGCGGGCCATTGCCGAGCACGGTGGACTGGAGGCCGGTCAGGACCGACGGGTGACCACCCACAATGTGCGCCAGTCCCTGCCCGCCCGGTTCTGGTTCGTGCCGTACAACACCGGGTGGCACCTGGCCCACCACGTAGACATGGGCATCCCCTTCCGCAACCTGCCCGCCTTCCACGCCGAGCTCGAGCGAGCCGGCTACATCACCGACGGGATCACGTACCCCAACTACCGCTCCCTGTGGCGGGCCCTGGCCTCCGCCTGAGCGATCGACGAACCCACGCCCGTCGGGGGTATAGGGCGCCCCGTCAGTTGGGGCGGCCCCGCATGGCCCGGTAGCGACGCACGAGGGCGGCCGTCGACGAGTCCTGCCCGGCGAGATCGGGAACGGCCGTGTCGGTCAGGGTCGGGGCCAACTGGGCAGCCATCACCTTGCCCAACTCCACGCCCCACTGGTCGAAGGAGTCGATGCCCCACACCGCCCCTTCGGTGAACACGGTGTGCTCGTAGAGGGCCACCAGCTGGCCGAGCACCGAGGGCGTGAGCTTCGGGGCGATGATGGTGGAGCTCGGGTGGTTGCCCGGCATGACCTTGTGAGCCACGACGGCCGGCGCCGTGCCCTCGGCGGCCACCTCTTCGGCCGTGCGCCCGAAGGCCAGCACCTGGGCCTGGGCGAAGCAGTTCGACATGAGCAGGTCGTGTTGCTCGCCGTGCTCGTGGGTCGACTCGCCGAACCCGATGAAGTCACAGGGGATCAGCTTGGTCCCCTGGTGGATGAGTTGGTAGAAGGCGTGCTGGCCGTTGGTGCCGGGCTCACCCCAGAAGATCTCCCCGGTCTGGCCCCACACCGGGGACCCGTCCCGACGGACCGACTTGCCGTTGGACTCCATGGTCAGCTGCTGGAGGTAGGCGGGGAACCGGGAGAGCCGTTGGCTGTAGGGCAGCACGGCGTGGGTCTCGGCACCGAAGAGGTTGTCGTACCAGACGTTGAGCATGCCCTGGATGGCCGGCATGTTGGCCTCGAGCGGGGCCGAGGCGAAGTGTTCGTCGATGGCGTGGAAGCCGGCCAGCATGTCGGCAAAGGCCTCGGGCCCGATGGCCACCATGAGGGAGAAGCCGATGGCCGAGTCATAGGAGTACCGCCCGCCCACCCAGTCCCAGAACCCGAACATGTTGGCCGGATCGATGCCGAACGAGGTCACCCCCTTCTCGTTGGTGGAGACGGCCACGAAGTGTTTGGCCACGGCCTCGTCGCCGGCCCCGAGGCCGTCGAGGAGCCACTGGCGCGCCGCGGAGGCGTTGGTCAGGGTCTCGAGCGTGGTGAAGGTCTTGGAGCTCACCACAAAGAGCGTCTCGGCCGGGTCGAGGTCGTGGGTCTTGTAGTAGAGGTCGACCGGGTCGATGTTCGAGACGAAGCGACACTCGATGGTCGGGTCGGCGTAGTCGCGCAGCGCCTCGTAGGCCATGGCCGGTCCCAGGTCCGAGCCACCGATGCCGATGTTGACCACGGCCCGGATGCGCTTCCCGGTGGCCCCGAGCCAGTCGCCGCTGCGGATCGACGTGGCCACAGTGCCCATCCGGTCGAGCACTTCGTGTACGTCGCCCACGACGTCCCGGCCGTCGACCTCGAGGTGTGAGCCCTTCGGCATCCGCAGGGCTACATGGAGGACGGCCCGGTCCTCGGTGGTGTTGATGTGCTTCCCGGCGAACATGGCGTCGCGTCGCTGCTCGACGCCGGCCCGGCGGGCCACGGCCATGAGGGCACGGACCGTCTCGCTGGTGGCGCGGTGCTTCGAGTAGTCGAGATAGAGGTCCCCGGCGGACACGGTCATCGACGACCCTCGGTCGGGATCATCGGCGAACAGCTGGCGGAGATGGACGGCGTGCACCGACTCCCAGTGGTTGGTGAGCGCCTGCCACTCGGTGGTCGAGGGGATGTCCACCACATCGTCGCTGGTCCCTGCTGTGCCGTCCATGCTGCGCCTTTCCTGCCGTGTCGTCGAGGCTGAGCCGGTGGTGCCTGTCCGTCGGTGACCGGGTCCATCGTGGCACCGCCCGGGCTGCCCTGCCCGCCCGAACGAGAAGATAACCCACCATTCACTTTCCAGTGACCTGGTGATCGCGGGTTGTTCACCTGGGATTTCTAAGGTGCCTGTGATGGGGGCCGACCGCGACATCTTCTGTACTCGCCCGGCTCGGCCTGCGACTGTCGTCCAACCCGGGCATCCGGCCGAGCCGGCTCCAGGCTCACTCTGGCCTTCCCTGCCTCTCACGGCATCCTCACCCGCTGCGGCGCCCCGGCGGGGGCGTCGGAGCGACGGGAGCACCACGCCCTTCCGGCGACGCTGGTGCTCCGCTCCGGCCGGCACGCGGTTCCGCCGGGCCGGTGACCGTCGGTGACCCTGGCCGTCCGGCCGCCCGACTACGGCCTACTCCCGCCCGACAGCCATCCGACCATCCTCATCGTCGACGACGACGCCCAGTCGCGTGAGTGGCTGGCCGCCACACTTTCCGTGGAGGGCTTCGATGTGGTGGTGGCGGCCGACGGATCCGAAGGCGTGGCCCAGACGGCTGCCGTCCAACCCTCTCTGGTCCTGTTGGCCATGGAACTCGGCGATGCCCAGGGCCTCTCGGTCTACCGGCGCATCTGTTCGATCTCCTCGGTTCCCGTGATCATGGTCACCGCCCGCCGGGACGAGCTCGACGCCGTAGTGGCCCTCGAGGCCGGTGCGGCCGATCACATCATCAAGCCACCCCGGCCCCGTGAGCTGACCGCCCGCATCCGGGCCGTCCTGCGACGGGTGGGTGACCCCGTGGCCGCCCCGGTGGTCACGGCTCCCGTCGGCGTCTACGCCCTCGGCCCGGTGCGCATCGACGTCTCGCTGCGCCAGGTGGTGGTGCGCGACCACGAGATCGAGCTGTCCCGCAAGGAGTTCGACCTCTTGACCCTGCTGGTCTCCGAAGCCGGCAATGTGGTGACCCGGACCCAGTGCATGGAGCGGATCTGGCGGGATCGGACCAAAGCGGACAGCCGCACGCTCGACACCCACGTGAAGCGGCTGCGCAAGAAGGTCGAGCTCACCCCGGCCGAACCCCGACACGTCCTGACGGTCCGGGGCATCGGCTACCGCTTCAAGCCCTGAGGAGCGCGCGCTCACGACAGGGGACTAGTGCCGGACACCCTCCCGGACCCGACCGTGTCCTAGGATCGAAGCGGCGATGGGGTTCGCCGTAACCGCCGGTACCCGGCTGATGACTCCTACCGGAAGAGCACGCACGCGAGACCGGAAGGAGCGACCATGCCCTCAGCCCGAGCTAGCTCGGGGCCGTCGGTGCCCGAGGTCCCGCTGCGACTGGTGGCCATCGCCGTAGGCGGCGCCCTCGGCACCCTGGCCCGCTACGGCACCGAGCGCGCCATCGTGTCCTCGGCGGCCGGGTTCCCCTGGGCCACCTTCGTCGTCAACGTGGTCGGTTCGTTCCTGCTCGGGCTCGTCGTGACCCTGGTGGTCGAGCGGTGGCCCCCGACCCGTTTCGTGCGGCCGTTCGCCGCCATCGGGTTCTGCGGCGGGTTCACCACCTTCTCGACCGTCAGCGTCGAGACGGCACAGCGGCTCCAGCACGGTCACGTCGGGCTGGCCGTCGGCTACGTGGCCGCTTCGCTGGTGGCGGGATGCGGGGCGGCCCTCGTCGGGATGCTGGTGGGCCGAGGTCACCTGAGGCCGGACGCGGCCGGTGGGCTCCCCGATCCTGACGACGTGGGAACCCTCGCTCCCCCCGATCCCGGTGCGGGCCCCTCATGATCGTGGTCGGGGTCATGGTGGCCGGGGCCTGCGGGGCGGTCCTCCGGTACCTGGTCGACCATGCGGTCCAGCGTCGGTCCCGGGGGGCGCTCCCCGTCGGCACCCTGGTCATCAACGTGAGCGGCTCCTTCCTCCTCGGGCTCCTGACTGCCTCCGCCCTCCACCACGGGGTGTCGACGGCCTGGCTCACCGTGGCCGGCACCGGCCTGATCGGTGCCTACACCACCTTTTCGACCTTCGCCTTCGACACCGTGCGCCTGGCCGAGGGCGGTCGCTGGCGGCCGGCCCTGCTCAACGTGGCGGCCAGCATCGGACTCGGGCTGGGTGCGGCGGCCCTCGGATTGGTCCTCGGTTCAACGGTCTGACCAGGGGCGACAATCAGCGACCGACAACGTTTACCCAATGATCACCCCGGTGTCGCCCGACGGACGTCCACCGTTCATCTGACCTCCTTACTCTCCGTCCGGAGGTGTAGGTGGCAGATGGTGACCGACGGCGAGCGCATCAGGGTCCTCGTGGTGGAGGACGAGGAGTCCTATCGCCAGGCCCTGGTCTCGGGACTGGGCCGCGAGGGCTTCGAGGTCGAGGTGTGCGCCGATGGCGTGCAGGCCCTGCGGAGCCTGATCGAGCGGCCTCCGGACATCGTCTTGTTGGACATCCTGTTGCCGGGCATGCGGGGTATCGAGGTATGCCGCCGGATGCGGGAGGTGTCCTCGGTCCCCATCGTGATGGTCAGCGCCGTGGACGCCGAACTCGACGTCGTCCTGGGCTTCGAGCTGGGCGCGTCGGGCTACGTCACCAAGCCGTTCCGACTCCGCGAGCTGGTGGCCCGGATGCACGCCATCCTCCGGCGGGTCTCACCGCTCCCGGATTCGGGTGCGAACCCCGGCGGTCCCGATCTCGCGCCCGAGGCCGAGACGCCCCACCACCCGCCCGACTCCCTCACCAGCTTCGGTTCGGTGGCCGTCGACTTCGTCCGGCGTGAGGTCACCGTCTCGGGGGTCCGCACCCACCTCTCCCGCCGTGAGTTCGAGCTCCTGGCCGTGCTGCTCTCCCCGCCCCGCTGGGTGCGGACGAGGGACGAGTTGATCGACCTGTTATGGATCGACCGTTCCCTGTCGGACAGCAGGACCCTCGACACCCACATCCACCGGCTGCGGGCCAAGCTCGAGCCAGATCCGGCCGAGCCCCGCTACATCGTCACCGTGCGGGGGGTGGGCTTCCGCATCGACCCCGACGGCGCGCCCGGACCGCCGCCCCTGCCCCGTCCGGACAACGAGGCTCTCCTCGAGGCCGACGACCGGTCGCCGGCGACCTAGCCGAAGCGGCCGTTCACGTAGTCGAGGGTGCGGGGGTCCGTGGGCTCACTGAACAGCTTGGCCGTCGGGCCGAACTCGATGAGCTCGCCGGCCTTGTCCTCACCCATGAGGAGGAAGGCACACCGGTCCGAGACCCGCATGGCCTGTTGCATGTTGTGGGTCACGATGATGATGGTCACCCGGTGCTTCAGCTCACCGACCAGCTCCTCGATGCGCTTGGTGGCGATGGGGTCGAGGGCCGAGGTGGGCTCGTCCATCAACAACACCTCGGGCTCCACCGCCAACGCCCGGGCGATGCACAGGCGCTGCTGCTCGCCGCCGGACAGGGTGGAGGCGTGGGCCTTCAGCCGGTCCCGCACGCTGTCCCAGAGGGCGGCGCCGATCAGGGCCGACTCGGCCGCCTCGTCGAGGAGGGACTTCTTGCGCACACCGTTGAACTTGAGCCCGGCCACCGTGTTCTCGTAGATGCTCATGGTCGGGAAGGGGTTGGGACGCTGGAACACCATGCCCACCCGGCTGCGGAGCAGGGTGGCGTCCGTCGAGTTGGCGTTGACATCGAGGTCGCCGAGCATGATCTTCCCGCTCACCCCGGCGGTGCGCACCGTGTCGTGCATGCGGTTGAGCGCCCGGAGCAGGGTGGTCTTCCCCGAGCCCGAGGGACCGATGAGTGCGGTGATCTCGCCCTCGTGGACATCGAAGCTGACGTCGCGCACCGCCTTGCGACCGGCGAAGGCCACGGACACGTCGTCCAGGGTCATTACCGGCTTGCCGAGCGGTGGTTCCAACAGCACTTGCGCGGTGTTCAACGAGAGCCCTTCCGTGGCTTGGGGGGTAGCGGCCGGATCAATCATCATCGTCTCTCCCTTTGCATCCGTGCTGCGAGCACGCGACTTCCCACGCTCAGCACCAAAACGATCACCATCAGTAGAAGGGCAGCACCCCAGGCGACCTGGATCAGGTCGTCGTAGGGCTGACTGCTGTAGTTGTAAATCAGGATCGGCAGGGCTTCCATGGGCTTGGTCGGATTCCACTGGAGGTACTGATTCCCGAAGATGGTCAGCAGCAGCGGGGCCGTCTCCCCGAGCCCGCGGGCCACAGCCAGCAGCACCCCGGTGATGATGCCGGGCAGGGCCGCGGGTAGGACCACCCGGCGGGCGATGGTGGAACGACGGGCCCCGAGGGCCAGTCCCGCCTCGCTCAGGTGTGCCGGCACCCCGCGGATGGCCGTCTCGCCGGCCCGCATGATCACGGGCAGCATGATGATGCCGATGGCAAAGGCGCCGGCCAGGCCGCTGTAGCCCCCGAAGTTCCGCACGATGGCGATGTAGCCGAAGATACCGATGGTGATCGACGGCACGCCGGTCATCACGTCGGCCATGAACCGGATACCGGCGGCGATCTTGCCGTCCGACTCGGCCAGGAACAGCCCGCACAACAGGCCGACCGGCACCGTCACCACCGTGGCGATGGCCCCGATCACGATGGTGCCCACGATGGCGTTCCACACGCCACCGCCGGGAATCCCCTCGGGCACGGTCACCTTGGTGAAGAAGTCCACGCTCCAGGCGGGCAAGCCCTTGACCACCACGTAGGCGACCACGGCCACCAGTGGCACGATGGCGATTCCGAGGGCCACCCAGCACAGGCCGACCGCGATCCGCGAGTAGTTCTTCCGCCGTTTGAGGGAGGCCGAGGCCACCTTTTGGATCTGGCGGCGACGTTGGAGGATCGGATCGGCCCCGGCGTCGAAGCTCATGGTGGTCATCAGGCCACCGCCACCGAGGCAGCCGACGTGGCGCCGGCCGCCGGGCCCGACCCGCCGCTGGCCCGGGCCGACGACCGGACGAGTACCCGGGCCGACGCATTCACGGCGATGCCGATGACCAGGAGCACCAGGCCGGCGCCGAACAGAGCGCTCAGCTCGGTACCGGTGGCCTCGCCGAAGTTGTTCACGATGAGGGAGGGCAGCGTGGCCGCCGGGCTCTTGATGGAGTGGGCGATGTACGGGGAGTTCCCGATGACGAGGGCCACCGCCACTGTCTCGCCGAGCGCCCGGCCGGTGGCCAGGGTGAAGCCGCCGAGCAGTCCGGTGCGGGAGCCCGGGACGACCACCTTTCGCAGCACCTGCCAACGGGTGGCGCCGAGCGCCATGGCTCCCTCCACCTGTTCGTTGGGCACCACGGCGAGAACGTCCCGTGAGATGGCCACCATGGTCGGGAGCACCATGATGAACAGGATCACGCCGGCGAGGAGCAGGCCCACCCCGCTGTTGGGGCCGTTGAACAGGCCGGTCCAGCCCAGCACCGAGGTGAGGAACGGCTCGACGTGCTCACGGAACAGCGGGGCGAGCACGATGAGGCCCCAGAGCCCGTAGACCACGCTGGGCACGGCGGCCAGCAGCTCGACCGCCGAGGACAGCCCGGCCCGGAGCCGATGGGGGACGAGATAGGCGAGGGCCAGGGCGGTGCCGAGACCGATGGGCACGGCCAGCACCAAGGCGATGGCGGTGGTCTCGATGGTGCCGAGGATGAAGGGGAGGAGGCCGTACTTGTTGGCGTTCGGGTTCCAGGTCTTCTGGACGATCCACGAGAACCCGAGGGTGGAGAAGGCCGGGCGGGCCTGGACGATGATGGAGATGATGTACCAGGCCACCAGGGCCACGAACAGGGTGACGACCCCGGCCAGCAGGCCCTTGTAGACGCCATTGGAGAGGGCGAAGCGCCCATGGCGCTTCGCCCTCTCCGGCTGAGGCGTTGCCGTGGTCACGACCACTGGCACTCGGTCACGGCATGACTCACTTGGTGAGCAGCGCCTTTCCGGTCGGGCCCTTGACGGTCAGGAGGGTGGTCCGCACCTGGTTCTGGACGGCGGGGGGCAGCGGCACGTAGTCGAGCTGCGTGGCCAGGTTCTGGCCGCCACCGGTGTGGGTGGTCCAGTCGAGGACCTTGACTACGGCCGCACCGGTCGTGGCGTTGGTCTGCTTCTGGAGCAGGATGGCCCAGCTGTAGCCCGCGATCGGGTAGCTGCCCTTGCCCGGGCCGTTCACGATCGAGAAGTTCGTGGGCGACAGGCCCGTCTTGGTGGACGCATCGGCGGCCACCGACTTGAGCGACGGGCTCACGAAGGCACCGGCGGCGTTCTTGACGGCTGCGTAGGTGAACTTGTTCTGGATGGCGTAGGCCAGCTCCACGTAGCCGATGGAGTAGGGCGTGGACTTGATGCTGGCGGCCACTCCCGAGTTCTTCGGCGACTGCACCGCCGACGATGGCCAGGCGATGGTCTTGTTCACTCCCAAGGTCCACGCGGTGGCCGCTGGGCCGCCGAGCGAGTTCAGGTAGTTGGTGAAGATGTAGGTGGTACCTGAGCTGTCGGCCCGGACTTCAGGGACGATGGGCTTGGCAGGCAGTGACACGCCCGGGTTGGTCGCCTTGATCTGCGAGGCGTTCCAGGTGGTGATGTTGCCCTCGAAGATGCCCACGATCGTCGGGCCGGTCAGCTTCAGCTGCTTCGTCACGCCCGGCAGGTTGTAGGAGACGGTCACGCCACCGAGGGTGTCGGGCACCTGGAGCACCGGACCCGACGAGGCCGGGACCTTGGCCAGGTCGGAGGCGGCCATGGGCACGTCCGAGGCGGCGAAGTTGACGGTGCCGGCCTGGAACGATGTGATGCCCTGGCCCGAGCCCACACCCTGATAGTTGACCTGCACGCCGGAGTTCTTGCCCGTGTAGGCGTAGAAGGCGCTGGTGAAGAAGGGCTGGACGAAGGTGGAGCCCGCGGCCTGGATGGACGCCGAAGGCGCCTTCAGGTCGGCGGCGATGTACGCCGAGTTGTTGGCGGCGACCGTAGCCGCGCCGGCGGCCGAGGCACCGACGGTGGAGAGGAGGGCGCCGGCAGCGACGAGGGAGGTCACTGCCACGATCGCCCTTTTCCGCCGGGGCCCCGCTTTAGCCTGGGGGGTCATGTCTGAGTCCACTGGTGCCCGAACCTCCGTGAGTCGATGCTCTGAGTTGACGCTCGGCCCTGGTGGACGAGGTCAGGGCGCATCCAACGCCCCGCAAGGACCGTACTGAGCCGAAGTGAACGTGGGGCAAACCTGCGGTGAACTCAGCACGAACACTCCGTACTCTTGGATGAACTGGGAAATCGGCCCGTGCCCAGAGGGGTCGCCCGGCCACCTTGGGCGCGGACTGTGCCTCACGGTGCGACGGTGCCCACGTCTCCTTCGTGCTGGTGGCGCAGGACCCGGAGGAGCTCCTCGTAGGGACCGAGCACGTAGGCCTGGTCCCCGGGGGCGAAGCGGGTGTCCCGTCGGGGCGGGTGCTCGAGGCGCCCCCCGTCGGCGGCCCGGCTGAGGGCGATGACGCGGGTCTGAGCGGGCAGGTCCACCATGGCCAGTCCGTCGAGTCCCCGGCCCGGGGCCACGGTGAGCCGTCCCACGAGGAAGGCCTGCTCAGCCACGTCGAAGGAGCCGAGGATGTCGAGACCGAGGGCGGCTCCGACGAAGCGGGGGGCGGCGATGGCCGAGGTCGACCGCACGTGCCGGAAGTCGAAGTGGTGCTCGACGGTGTGACCCAGCTCCCGGTCGAAGACCCGCAGGACCACGGGGACGTTGAGCCAACGCTCCCCGAGGTAGTCGCGGACGGCGAGCCCGGTCTCGATGTTGGTGAGGTCGTCACTGGTGAGCACGGCCACGGCCGCCGCCGAGTGCACGTTGGCGTCCTCCAGGGTCTGGCGCTGGGTGGAGTCGGCGATGAGCACGGGGGCGCCGAGGGCACGGGCCTGGTTGAGGAAGCGGTTGTTCTCGCTGCGCTCGACCACCACCACCTCGCGTCCCTCTTTGTGGAGACCCTCGAGCACCCGGATGCCCACCGAGCCGAGCCCGATCACCACCACATGGCCCTCCAGGCCGACCAGCTGCTGACGTCCCAGGGACTGCTCGATCCGCCACGACACGAGCACGTTGGTGATGAGGGCGAAGACCGTGGTCAACAAGGTGGCGCCCCCGGCGATCAGCAGGATCCCGAAGATCTCGACGCCCGTCGACTGGGCGGCGAAGGAGAAGTCGCCGTAGCCGACCGTCGAGATGGTCTCCACGGTGAAGTACAGGGCGGTCAGGGTGGTCATGTGACCGCCGTTGGGCGTCCGGTAGAAGAGGCGGAGGACGACGGTGGACACGACGATGAGTGTCGATGCGGCGACGATGGCGAAACGGAGTGCACTGTTGTCGTCCGAGGCCAGCTGCGACCTGATCCGCGCCAGCAGTCCGGCCCCGACCCGGTGATGGTGCACCCGGAGCCCCGAGCCGTCGTCGCCCGCCTTCGCCGGCAGGAGGTCGGCCTCCTCCAACTCTTCGGGTGTGCCCAGCACCGTGACCTTGTCCCCCACGTGGACCTGGTAGTCCCGGCCCGGACAGGCGACGGTCGGTGTGCCGTCGGCCGGCACCACGGCGATGGGGGCGAGAGCCCCGAACAGGGCCCGGAGGGTGGCGAACCGGGCCACCTCGACCTCCGAGGTCATGAACTGGGCCCCGCCGAATTCGATCTGGTAGGAGTCGCTGCCGAGACAGGCCTCGACGATCGACGGAGCGGCCAGGGAGGCCACATCGAGGACGGTCCCGGGGCCGGTCACGCCCCCGACGGCCGCACCGACGGCGGCGTTGGCCAACTGCACCACCACCCGGATGTCGGGGCGCCGTTCGCTCACGAGTAGGGCCGTCTCCAGGGTCTGCACCTCGGTGCGTTCGGCACACACGACGGCCCGGGCCCCGGCCAGGCCAGCGCGGTCGAGGAAGCCACCCAGTCGGGGGCTTCCGACGATGAAGGGGATCTCCCAGGCCTCGACGATCCGAACGAGGCGGGGATCGGGGTCCTCGTCCACCACCACCACCGGGACCCCCGCCTGGTGGAGCTGTTCGACCATGCGCAGGCCCACCCCCTGGAGCCCGCACACGATGACGTGGCCCTCCCAATCAGCCACCGGCGCTGCATCCATCCCCGTATGGTGCCTCAGCAGCATTTCTTCCGGATTGCCGCAGTGTTTCGGGAAAAAGCACGACCCGGGGAGCCGAACGGAGCCCCAGGCCACGGGCCCAGGGGAATACACGTTCGCCTCGTCTGTTTACCTCTCCGATGCCTTTGCCGGCGACACCTGGAGGAACGATGGAAGACACGACAGACCAGACGACAGACGACAGCACCGAAACGGCGGCCGGGACCGACCGGTCGGCCACCACGCAGAACCTGCCCCTTCTGCCCCTGACCTCAGGGGTGGTGCTTCCGGGCATGGTCTTCACCATGGCCCTCGAGTCCGAGGAGGCGAAGGCCGCGGCCGAAGCGGCCGAGGCGGCCGGCGGCCACTTCGTGATCGTCCCGTTCATCGACGGGCGCTACTCCTCGGTCGGCGTCGTCGCCGAGGTGATGGAGAAGGGCGACCTGCCCGGCGGCATGCCCGCCGTGGCCGTGCGCGGCGTGGAGCGGGCCCGGCTGGGCACTGCGGTCCCCGGCACGGGACGGGCCCTGTGGGTCGAAGTCGAGATCCTGGCTGACGACGACGGCTCCGAAGAGGCCGCCGAACTGGCCCGGGAGTACCGGGCCGTGGTGGAGAACATCCTGGTGAGCCGCGGGGCCGGTCGACTGGCCGAGCGGCTGGGCGACGTCACCGATCCGGGTCGGGTGGCCGACATGGCCGGGTACTCGCCCGACCTGTCCCTGGCCCAGAAGGTGGAGGTCTTGGAGACCCTGGACGTGGTGGCCCGGCTGCGCCTCGTCATCGCCTGGTCCCGTGAGGTCCTGGCCGACCTGACCCTGCGCGAGCGGATCAAGACCGATGTCGAAGAGGGCATGGAAAAGACGCAGCGTGAGTTCCTGCTGCGCCGCCAGCTCGAGTCGATCAAAAAGGAGCTGGGCCAGATGGGGTCGGGGGCCGAGGACGAGCCCGACGACTACCGGACCAAGGCCGAGGAGCGCGAGCTGCCCGAGGGAGTCCGCAAGGCTGTCGACCGCGAGATTGACAAGCTCGAGCGGATGAGCGAGCAGAACCCCGAACACGGTTGGATCCGCACGTGGCTCGACACCGTCTTCGAGCTGCCCTGGGGCGAGCAGTCCGAGGACCGGCTCGACGTGGTGGAGGCGGCGCGCATCCTGAACGAGGACCACGACGGTCTGGACGACGTGAAGGACCGCATCCTCGAGCACCTGGCCGTGCGCAAGCTGCAGGCCGAGCGGGGCCTGGCCCCGGTGTCGGGCCGGGGTGCGGGCGCCATCTTGGCCCTGGTCGGGCCGCCCGGGGTCGGCAAGACCTCGCTGGGCGAGTCGGTGGCCCGCGCCCTCGGGCGCTCGTTCGTCCGCGTGGCGCTCGGTGGCGTCCGAGACGAAGCCGAGATCAGGGGCCACCGCCGCACCTACGTGGGCGCGCAACCGGGACGGCTGGTCCGTGCCCTGCGGGAGGCCGGCACCATGAACCCGGTCATCCTGCTCGACGAGGTGGACAAGTTGGGCGGGGACTACCGGGGTGACCCGTCCTCGGCCCTGCTCGAGGTGCTGGACCCGGCGCAGAACCACACGTTCCGTGACCACTACCTCGAGGTCGAGCTCGACCTGTCCAAGGTGCTGTTCATCGCCACCGCCAACATGATCGACACCATCCCCGGGCCCCTGCTCGACCGGATGGAGGTCATCCGCCTGGACGGCTACACCGAGGAGGAGAAGGTGGCCATCGCCCGCCATCACCTGGTCGGGCGCCAGCTGGAGCGGGCCGCCCTCGGTGTCGACGAGGTGACCATCTCCGACGACGCCCTCCGCACCGTGGTGGGTGACTACACCCGTGAGGCCGGCGTGCGCACACTCGAGCGCGAGCTCGGACGCCTGCTGCGCAAGGTGGCGTCGCGCATCGCCTCCGGGGACGTGGAGACGCCGTTGGCCATCGATACCGACCAGGTGCGCGAGTGGCTGGGACGCCCCCACTTCTTCTTCGAGGCGGCCGACCGCACGGCCGTGCCCGGTGTGGCCACGGGGCTTGCCGTGACCGGCGCCGGAGGCGATGTGCTCTACGTCGAGGCCTCGATGATGGACGGTCCCGAGGGGCTGACCCTCACCGGCCAACTGGGCGACGTCATGAAGGAGTCGGCAGAGATCGCCCTCTCCTACGTGCGCTCCCACACCGAGCAGTTGGGGATCGACCCCGGCATCTTCGCCGGCAAGCGGTTCCACCTGCACGTCCCGGCGGGCGCCATCCCGAAGGACGGCCCGTCGGCCGGGGTCACCATGACCACGGCCCTGGTCAGCCTGCTGCGGGACACCCCGGTGGACTCCAGGGTGGGCATGACCGGTGAGGTCACCCTGCAGGGTCGGGTGCTGCCCATCGGCGGCGTGCGCCAGAAGGTCCTGGCCGCCCACCGGGCCGGGTTGACCACGGTCATCCTGCCGGTCCGCAACGGCCCCGACCTCGAGGACGTGCCCGAGGCCGTGCGGGACGAGATGACGTTCCATCTCGCCACCGAGATCGGCGAGGTGCTCGACGCCGCCCTGGTCGGGACCCGGGAGGTCCAGACCGCCGGTGCCCCAGAGGGGCAACCGGTGGCGGCCTGACCGCCGACGGGGCACAGGCCGAACCGGTCACCACTCGGTGACTAGGTGGTCAGATAGGCATCCAGGATGGCGGCCAGCTCGACGGGCTGGTCGCCCTGGATGCTGTGGCCGGCGTCGTTCACGGTGATGACGTCGTCGTCGGGGCGCCGACGGCGGAACTCGGCCTCGTCGGCGTCGTCCACCACCGGGGAGAGCGCGCCCCGCACCAACAGGACGGGAACCCCGATGGCCTGAAGGTCGTCCCAGAGGGGTCCGAAGTCGACCGAGCCCACGTGCATGCCGCTCGAACCGGCCGGCCGGCCCAGTTGATGCCGCCAGGTCCAGGTCCCGTCGTCCCGCTGGACGGAGTTGTGCAGCACCCCCCGTCGCAGCGACGACTCGGACCGGGTCGGATTGAACTGGATGGTGCGCTCGAGGATCTCGTCGAACGAGGCAAAGGACTCCGGGCCGGCCAGGAAGGCGGCGATATCCGAACTCTTCTCCCGCGTCACCCCCGGGGTGATGTCGATGAGGGCCAGCTTGGCCACGAGGGTGGGGTGGGCGCGGGCCAGCGCGATCGAGGTGGCCCCACCGAGCGACATCCCGACCACCATCTGTGCGGTCGGGGCCAACTGCTCGATGACCGCAGCCACGTCGTCGGCCATGGCCCGGGGATTGAGCACGGCGTCGTCGCCGGGCCAATCGGAGTGGCCGTGCCCGGGCAGGTCGACGGCCACCAGCGGCCGTCCGAGGGCCAGGGCCACGGTGTCCCAGGTGTGGGCGTTCTGCCCCCCACCGTGGATGAAGACCACCTCAGCGGGCTCGGATCCCCACATGAGAGCGCTCACCTTCCGTCCCGGGGCCACCTCCACGAACTCGCGCCGCACCGTGGGGGGACCGGTCCACGGCAGGCCGGCCTCGCTGGCGTTCTCCTCGAAGAGGGAGAACTCGTCGTAGTGGCCGGGGCCGGTGTTGCTCACCGGTCCGCCCCCCCGAGGCCCTCGGACTCGAGGTGTCCGAGGGCATCCACCAGCTCCCCGAGCGTCTCGTCGGCCATGAGATACGGCGTGTAGAACCCGACCCGGTCGGCCCGCCCGTCGAACCGGCCGGCGATGTCGGCGGCCACCTCGGCCGGCGAGCCCACCGCGGCCAGTGCGGCGAGCATGGCGTCGTCGATCAAGGCCGGCATCTCGTCCCAGCGGCCCGATTTGGACAATCGGTTGAGCTCGGGTTGGAGCTCCTCCCATCCCTCGACGGCGAGGACGGGGCGGTAGGCGGGAGTGGAGGCATAAAAGGAGAGTAGCCAGCGTCCGGCGGTGCGGGCCGACTCCATCTCCTCCTCGGTCCTCCCGCAGCACACGATGACCTCCCCGGTGACGGTGAGCTCGGACCGCTTCCGACCCGACCGGGCCAGCCCCTCGTCGATGGCCGGCACCGTGCGCTCGGCGAAGTGGGCGGCGGTGTTGAACGGCATGACGAGCAGACCGTCGGCCACCTCGGCGGCCAGCCGCACCATCTGGGGCCCGAGGCCACCGAGGGCGATGGCCGGCATGCCGAAGGGCAGCGGCCCGGGGTTGAACATCGGCGGCATGAGGGTGTGCGAGTAGAACTCGCCCCGGAAGTCGAGCCGCTCGCCCGTCTCCCAGGTGGCGAAGATGGCCCGGAGGGCCCCGACCAGCTCCCGCATCCGGGCGATGGGCCGGTCGAAAGAGGCGCCGTAGCGCTTCTCCACCTGGGCCCGGATCTGGGAGCCGAGCCCGAGGGTGAACCGGCCGCGGCTCAGGGCCTGGAGGTCGTAGGCCTGGTGGGCCAGCTGGACCGGGTTGCGGGGGAAGGCGATGGCCACGTTGGTGGCCAGCTCGAGGCGGGTGGTCGCCCCCGCCGCCAGCACCAGGGGGGTGAAGACGTCGTGGGGGCCCTCGAAGGTGAACGCCCCGTCCACCCCCAGCTCCTCCAGTCGTCTGGCGTGGTCGGGGGCGTCCTCTAAGCCCGAGAGCTGGGTGTCGATGCGCATGGGGCCATGTTCGCACCCGGGGGCCCGGGCCGCCCACCCGTGCCGGGACCCGAGGTGGGCGGCCACGGTGGGCGGCGGTGACACACTGGGGCATGCCGCCGATCCACTGCACGCCGGACGAGGCCGCCGCCCTCATCCGGACCCGGGACACCATCGGGTTCGGGCTCGGTCCCGCCAATCCCGATGCCTTTTTCACCGCCCTCGGCGAGCGTCATGACTGGGAGGACCTCACCTTCGGCGGGGCCCTACTCCTCGGCTACTACACCGTGCTCCTCCAGCCCGGGGTGTCCTACCGCAGCGGCTTCTTCGGCCCGGCTGAGCGGATGATGCTGGCCCAAGGGGCGAACGTCGAGCTCGTCCCCGGAGGATTCCGCCAGTTCGCCCCCATCCTCCGACGCTTCGCGCCACGGGTCATGACCGCCCAGGCCGCGCCCCCCGGGCCCGACGGGACGGTGAACCTCTCCCTCCACCTCGGTGCCACCCTGGAGGAGTTGGAGATGGCCGGGGGCGATCCGGAGCGCCTCCTCGTGGTCGAGGTGAATCCCAACCTGCCCCGGACCTGCTCGCTCGGCCCCGAGTTCAGGAACACCATCGACCTCGACCTGATCGACGTCCTGGTCGAGGCCGACGGTGCCCCCTACGCCCTGCCGGCCACGCCACCCGACGAGATCGACCAGGCCATCGCCGAGCTGGCCCGCACCTACGTGGCCGACGGCGCCACGCTGCAGATCGGCATCGGAGCCGTCCCCAACATGGTGGCGGCGCTACTGGCCGAAGGACCCGGTGGCGGCTACGGGGTCCACAGCGAGATGTTCACCGACGGCCTGATGAGCCTGCACCGGGCAGGCAAGGTGACCAACGACGCCAAGAGCGTGTTCAACGGGGTCTCCATCACCACCTTCGCCCTCGGCTCGTCCGAGCTCTACGCCTGGCTGGACGGCAACGAGGACGTGGCCTTCGTGCCCGTCCAGGTCGTCAACGACCCGACGGTCATCGCCCGCAACCACTCCTTTGTCTCCATCAACGGTGCCCTCAGCGTCGACCTCTACGGCCAGGTGGTGGCCGACCACATCGACGGCCGTCAGATCTCGGGGGTGGGCGGCCACGAGGACTTCGTGGCCGGCGCCGAGATGCGGTTGGACGACCACTCGCTCATCTGCCTGCGCTCGACCGCCGTGGCCAACGGCGTGACCCGGTCACGGATCGTCCCGGTGCTGCCCGAGGGCTCTGTCGTCTCCACCCCACGGCACCACACCGGTGTGGTCATCACCGAACACGGCCGGGCCGACCTGTCCGGTCTCACCGTCCGGGAGCGGGCCTCGGCCCTGGCCGAGATCGCCCACCCCGACTTCCGTAACGAACTCCGCCAGGCGGCGGCCACCTTCGGGCGACACTGACCCCGGTGACCGACCCCACGACCCGAGCGTCGATCACGCTGGCCACTTTCAACATCCACATGGGCGTAGACGGTTGGGGGCGCCCCTACGACCTCGCTCGCCACTGCCGCCACCTCGACCCCGACGTCCTCGTGCTCCAGGAGAACTGGGTCCCCGACGACGGCGAACCGAGTACGGCCGGGCGCATCGCCGGCGCCCTCGGGATGGAGGTGCTCTCCGAGGTGGACCTCTCCCACGGGCGGCTCCACGGCCCCCACCCCGGGGCCGACGACCGCTGGGGTCCACGGCTCGTCTTTGCCCCGAAGGCCCTCCGACTCGACGGCGAGCGCTGGACGTCGACCAAGCAACGGCCACCGCGCCCGTCGGTCCGGGGCCAGTGGGGCATCGCCCTCCTCGCCCGGGTGCCACTGCGGGACGTCGAGGTCGTCTCCCTCGGACACCTGGGACGGGATCCGGCCCGCCGGGCCGTCATCCGGGCCGTGGTCGATCTGGCCGGGGGCCCGCTCGTCATCCACGGGACCCACATGTCCCACATCACCCACGGGTCCCACGCCCAGTACCGCCTCCTCGGCACCGAGCTCCCCGACCCGACGACGGCCGCGGTGCTCGTCGGGGACATGAACCTGTGGGGGCCGCCGGTGAGCTCGTACGTCCGGGGGTGGCGCCGCGCCGTGACCGGTCGGACCTGGCCGGCGGTGCGGCCACACAGCCAACTCGACCATGTGATGGTCACGCCGAGGGTCCAGGTGACCGACGCCCGCATCGGCGGGTTCGCCGGCTCCGACCACCGGCCGGTACTGGCCACGCTCTCGGTCACCTGACGGACACGACACGGGACACCCCTCCCCGGTAGCGTTCGGCCATGGCCGATCCCTTGAGTGCGTTCGAACGGTCCACCTTCTCCCACGGCGGTGAGACCCGGGTCGTCTATCGGACCGGGACGGGACCGGCCGTCGTCGTGATCAGTGAGATCCCCGGCATCACGCCCGACGTGGCCGGGTTCGCCGAGAAGGTGGCCGCCTCCGGGCTGACTGCGGTCATGCCCCACATGTTCGGCGAGGACGGACGGGCTCCCACCCCCGGTTACATCGCCTCGTCCTTCGGGCGGGCCTGCGTGGCCAAGGAGTTCACGGTGCTCGCCCGGGGAAAGACCAGCCCGGTCATCGGCTGGCTCCGGGCGCTCGCCGCCGACGTCCACGGGACGTGCGGCGGACCCGGCGTCGGCGTCGTCGGGATGTGCTTCACCGGCGGTTTCGCCCTCGGCATGATGGTGGACGACGTGGTCGTGGCCCCGGTCCTCAGCCAGCCCTCCCTGCCCATTCCGATCAGCCGGGCCAACCGGTACGACCTCGGGCTGTCGCCCGACGACGTCCGGGCCGTCGAGGCCAGGGCGGCGGGCGGGTGTCAGGTCCTCGGACTGCGCTTCACCGGTGACAAGGCCAGCCCCCACGATCGCTTCGAGCACCTGACCGAGCTACTCGGCGACGCCTTCATCGGCGTGGAGATCGACTCGTCCCCCGGGAATCCCCACGGGCACAAGAAGGCCGCCCACTCCGTACTCACCGGCGACCTCGACGACCGTCCCGGCACGCCGACCCGCCAGGCCCTGGACCAGGTCCTGGCATTCTTCACCGAGCGCCTGTTGGTGTGAACCCCGAGGCCGCGGCGTGGCGGGACCGGGGCGTGATGCGCGCGCTGTGCGGCCACGCTGTCTTCACCGTCGACATCCCCGCCGCCGGCACCGAGGTGCAGCCGCCCCTACTCGTCCTCCACGGGTTCCCGACGTCCTCGTTCGACTTCCACCGGGTGGTCGACCGACTGGCCACGGACCGGCGGGTGCTCCTCTTCGACATGGTGGGCTACGGGCTCTCGGCCAAGCCCGACCGGGCCTACACCGTGGACCTCCAGGCCGACGTGGCCGTGGCCTTCCTCGCCTCGTTGGGTGTCGAGCGGCTGGGCCTGCTCAGTCACGACGTGGGCGACACCGTGGGGGGCGAGCTGCTGGCCCGTGTCCTCGAGGGGGCGTGGCCCGTCGAGGTCACCGACCGGACCCTGACCAACGGCAGCATCTACGTGGCCCTGGCCCAGCTCAGCATGGGCCAGCTGTTCCTGCTCGATCTACCCGACGAACGGCTCGCCGCGGACGGGCCGGTCGACCGGGACACCGTGGCCGCGGGCGTGGCGGCCACGTTCAGTCCCTCGTCCCGGGTCGATCCGGTGGAGCTGGCCGCGTCCGTCGATCTCGTCACCCACGCCGACGGCCACCTCCTCCTCCCCCGGCTCATCCGTTACATCGAGGAGCGCCGCAGGAGCGAGTCCCGCTTCACCGGGGCCATCGAGGCCCACCCGTCGCCGCTGGCCGTGGTGTGGGGGCGCGATGACCCCATCGCCGTGGTGGCCATGGTCGACCGGCTCACCGGGGCCAGGCCCGACACCACCGTCACCATGCTCGACGGGGTCGGCCACTACCCCATGGTCGAAGCCCCCGACCGCTTCTTCGAGGCGGTGGCTCCCAGGCGGGCTAGGCGGACCTCCACCCGGTTCACGGCGTGGCCAGCACCTCGCCGTGGAGGACGGCGAACCAGCCGTCGGGAGACGCCGCCCACCTCCGCCAGCCGTCGCCGAACGCCGTGAGCTCCCCGGGCGTGGCGATACCCCGGGCCAGCAACTGCTCGGCCACGAACGAGTGGGTGAAGCGCTCGGCCCACAGATCACCCCACCAGTGCCGGTCCTCGGGCGTGGCGAAGCACCACACCGATGCCGAGGGGACCACGGTGGAGAAGCCGGCGGCGTGGGCCCACGACAGGAGTCGCCGCCCGGCGTCCCAGTTGGCCCCGTTGGCCCGGGTCAGCTCCCCGTAGGCGGCGATGGCCCGGGCCATCTCGGGCTCGTCGGGAAAGTAGCGGAAGCCGGGATAGTCCCCGTCCCGGGCGGCCACCACCCCGTCAGGCCGGCACACCCGGCGCATCTCCACCAGCGCGGCCACCGGGTCACCGACGTGCTGGAGCACCTGGTGGGCGTGGACCACGTCGAACGAGTCGTCGTCGAAACGGAGGTCGAAGATGCTGCCCGACTCGAATGAGACCGTGGCCGGCCCGCTCCGTGCCGCCAGCTCACGGGCCTCGACCAGGACCCCCTCGGCGGCGTCCACCCCGATCACCGGCCCGGGCGCCACCCGGTGGGCCAGATCACAGGTGATGGTGCCCGGCCCACAGCCCACATCGAGGACGGAGAGGCCGGGCGAGAGGCGGCTCAGCAGGTAGCCGGCCGAGTTCTCGGCCGTTCGCCAGCGATGGGAGCGGAGGACGGCGTCCTCGTGGCCGTGGGTGTAAGGGATATCGGTCATCACCCCAGCATGCGCCCACTCGTCAGCATTGGCAAAGTAACAATTCGAACATCTGGCTATAGGCTTTCCGAATGGCAGCGTCCGACTGGCTCCGCACCTTCGTGGCCATCTACCGCACCGGGTCGGTCAGCGCCGGAGCGGAACGGCGCGGCCTGTCCCAACCGGCGGCGAGCCAACAGCTGGCCTCGCTCGAGCGACGTATCGGCCGGCCCCTGTTCACCCGCACGCCACGGGGGGTGGAGCCGACCCGACGCGGTCGCGAGCTCCACGCCCAGGTGGCCGACTCCCTCGACCAACTGGAGCAGGTCCTCGTAGGACTGGACGGGGGCCCGGACACCGGGCCCGATCCGGTGGTGCGGCTCGGATCGTCGGCCGAGTACTTCTCGGCCATGGTCGTACCGCGGCTCGGTCCCGACAGCCCGGCCCTCGTGGCCCGGTTCGGATCGGACCAGGAGAATCTGGCCCTCCTCGACCACGGGGAGCTCGACCTGGCCGTGACCAGCGTCTCCCCGGGCCGCCGGTCGACGGTGGCCACCCCGCTCGGCATGAAGCGGTTCGTACTGGTCGGACCGCCGGGCTCGGTGCCCTCGCCCCCGGTCGATTCGCTCGAGGCACTGGGCGGCTGGCTGGCCGGGAGGCCCTGGGTCGCCTACAGCGCCGAGCTGCCGATGACCCGCCGGTTCTGGCTCTCGACCCTCGGTCGTCCGTTCAGCGGGGACCTCCGCCTGGTCGCCCCCGACCTCCGGGCGGTGGCGGCCGCCGTCGAGCACGGTCTCGGCTGCAGCCTGCTGCCCGACTTCGCCTGCGTGGACGGCCTGGCCCGGGGCACCATGGCCCCACTCCATCCGGTGGCCGCCGACGTTCCGTCCGAGCCGTGGTTCGCCTGTACCCGGGCCACCGACCTCGACCGGGGGAACCTCGACAGGCTCGTGGCCACACTGGCCGGCCCCCCGCTTAGCCGCTGACCGCTTCGACAGGCCGCCCATCCTCCAAGTAGACGGTGCGACCCGGATGGAGGAGGGCCTGGGCCACCCGTCGTCCCACCGGGCCGCTCAGCCGCTCGTCGGCCACGTCGGGGGTGACCCAGGCGAACTCGCTGATCTCCTCTTCTTGCAGCACGATCGGAACCACCACCGCGGGGGCGAGCGAGCCACAGTCGAAGAGAAAACGAATCCCACCGGCCCGTCGGGTGCGGGGACGGAGGAAGTCCACACAGGCCAGTCGGCCCGCGCTCACGGCCAGGCCGGTCTCCTCGGCCACCTCCCGGCGGCATCCTTCCCACGGGGTTTCCCCGTCCTCTTCGAGCTGGCCACCCGGAATCGTCCACCCCGACTTGTAGGTGGGCTTGAGGATCAACAGCTCATCGGACTCGTTGCGGATCAGCGCGCCGGCCGACGCGGGGATCCGGGGGAGGACGAAGTCGGTCACCGTTCCATCATCACCGATTTCGAACGGGTGGAAACACGACGGGCCACCACCGGCCCGGGCCCGCGCGGGGTCGCGACTAGGGACGGGCCATGTTGTCGAAGCGGGTGTGGTTGCCGATGAAGGCCAGCCGCTCGACGCCGGTCGGTCCGTTACGGTGCTTGGCCACGTGGATCTCCGCCACCCCCTGGGTCTCGACGGACTCGGGGTTGTAGATCTCGTCGCGGTAGATGAACATGACCACGTCGGCGTCCTGCTCGATGGAGCCCGACTCCCGGAGGTCGGCCAGCATGGGCCGCTTGTCCTGTCGCTGTTCGAGGCCTCGGGAGAGCTGGGAGAGGGCCACCACCGGCACCTCGAGCTCGCGGGCCAGGATCTTCAGACCACGACTGATCTCGGACACCTCGACTTGGCGGTTCTCGGCGCCATGGCGACCGGTCATGAGCTGGAGGTAGTCGACCACCACCAGTCCGAGTCCCACCCGGCTCTTCAGTCGACGGGCCCGGGCCCGGATGTCCATCACCGTGAGGTTCGGGTTGTCGTCGATGAAGATGGGCGCCTCGCTCATCCGGCTGATGGCATTGCCCACCTTGGACCAGTCGTTCTCGCGCAGCTTCCCGGTGCGCATCCGGTTGGCATCGACCCGTGCCTCGGACCCGAGCAGGCGCTGGGTCAGCTCCATGTGGCTCATCTCCAGGGAGAAGAGGAGGGTGGGGACGTTGAGCTTGATGCCGGCGTGGGCCACCATGCCGAGGGCGAACGAGCTCTTCCCCATGGCCGGTCGGGCCCCGATCACGATGAGGTTCGACGGCTGGAGTCCGGACAGGAGTTCGTCGAGGTCGGCGTAGCCGGTGGCGAGGCCGGTGATGGAGTCGCCTTGGTCGTAGAGGCGCTGGAGATGGTCGAGGCCGTCGCCGAGCAGGTCGCGCAGCGGGGTCATGGAGTCGACCACCCGGCGCTGGGCCACGTCGAAGACCAGGCTCTCGGCCTTGTCGAGCACGTCCGAGACGTCTTCGGGCACGCTGTAGCCGAGCTCGGTAATCTCACCGGCCACCCCGACCAGGCGCCGGAGGAGGGCGTGCTCCTCGATGATCCTGGCGTAGTAGTCGGCATTGCCGATGGAGGGGGTGTTGGCCTGGAGGGAGACGAACACCGACGGGTCGCCGATGGTCTCGAGGAGCCCGCGCCGTCGGAGTTCCTCGGTCACCGTCACCCAGTCGGCCGGCTCCCCCTGGCTGAACAGTGAGGTGATGGCGCCGAAGATGTGGCCGTGCGACGACTTGTAGAAGTCCTCGGGCTTGCAGATCTCCATGGCCGAGGCGATGGCATCACGGGAAAGGAGCATGGCCCCGAGCAGCGACTCCTCGGCCTCCAGGTTGTGGGGAGGGATGCGTCCGGCCGGCATTCCCGCGCCCCCGAGGGAGGACGGGAGCCGTCGGGGTCGCGTGTCGTCAAAGGCTTGAACCATGGTTCCTCAACCCTGTCCGAGGTGCCCTGTGGAGCGTAAGGGCCTCTTCCTGGGGAAATAGGTGCTCGGGGGTGTGGACGATGCGTGGACAAGCCGGGAAGGGCTGCGGACAGCGCTGGACATGAGGCCATCATCCCCGGTGGATGTGACAACAACGGTGGATCCCGGGGCGCGTACGGAGAACTACACACCGATTCAGTCGTTTTCCCGCGGCCCGTCCCGCCGCCCCGCCGGGGGGTTCCTCAGCTCTCGGGAACTACGTCCACGGTGAGCTCGAAGACCACGCCGCCCAGCAGCTCGACGCGCACGTTGTGCTCGCCGACCGTCTTGATGGGCTCGTCGAGGACCAGGTCCTTGCGGTCGACCACGGCGCCGGTCTGTTCTTCGGCCTTCTTCACGATGTCGGCGGCGGTCACCGAGCCGAACAGGCGATCACCTGCGGCTCGGGCCTGCAGGGTGATCACATTGCCCACCAGGGTGCGGGCCACGGTCTCAGAGGACTCCCGGTCCCTGGCGTCCCGGAGGTCGCGTGAGCGGCGCATGGCCGCGGCCTGGGACTCGATCCCCGGTGAGGCGGCAATGGCCTTGCCCGCCGGGAGGAGGTGGTTGCGGGCGAAGCCGCCGGAGACATCGATGATGTCCCCGCGCTTGCCCACCCCGTCGATGTCACTGCGGAGGAGCACCTTCATCTCAGGCATCCCCGCCCTCGACCAGGATCTCCTCGACCTCGGATTCGGTCACGGTACCGTCACCGGTGCCGGTGACCTCGACCACCTCGTCGATAACCGTGGTGGGTCGCGGCGCGTCATCGGCCACGGCGTTCGAGGTGGCGTCAGCCGACAGTGAACGCTCCTCGTCCCGACGGCCGCGGCCGCCCTGGCCCGGCCACCCTCGCGGCCGCCCCGGCCCCCGCCACGGCCACCCGGCCGCTCGGTGGTGGTGCGCTGGGTGTAGGGAAGCAGGACCAGCTCGCGTGCCGTCTTGATGGCGATGGCCACGTCCCGCTGGTGCTGTGTGCAGTTGCCCGAGACCCGACGAGCGCGGATCTTGCCGCGGTCACTCATGTACTTGCGCAGCAGCCCCACGTCTTTGTAGTCGACCCACTCCACACGGTCCTTGCACAGGGCACACGGCTTCTTCTTGATGCGCCGGCCGGTGTCCTTCGGGGACCGACGGGTGGTCCCTCCGCGATCGTTGTTGCGTGCCATCAGAAAGGCTCCTCGCTGTATCCGTACCCTTGGGGCTCTGCGGCCGCGCCGCTGCCTCCACCTGACGACGGCCGTCCGCCGCCTCCGCCTCCTCCGCCGCTCGGACCACCGTCGCCCGGTCCTCGCCGCTCGTTCTTCGTCACCTGTGCGGTGGCCCAGCGGATGCTCGGGCCGACCTCGTCGGCCACCACTTCGACCTTGGAACGCTTGTCGCCGTCGGGGGTCTCCCAACTGCGCTGGTCGAGGCGGCCGGTCACGATGACCCGGGAGCCCTTGGTCAGGCTCTCGGCCGCGTTCTCGGCCATCTCGCGCCAGCACACGACGTCGAAGAAGGAGACCGCCTCCTCCCACTCCTGGGTCTGGCGGTTCTGCCACCGCCGGTTGACGGCCAGACCGAAGCTGGCCGTGGCCTGGCCGGTGTTGGTGAAGCGCAGCTCGGGGTCGCGGGTGACGTTGCCCACCAGGGTGATGGCGTTTCCGGGGGCCATGTCAGGCCTCCCCGGTGCCGGCGGTGGCGGCGGTAGCGGCGGCGGCACGACGGCCGGCCACCTTGTCGGGAATGCGCATGGCCTTGTGTCGGAGCACCTCGTCGGCCAGGACGAAGATCCGCTCCATGTCGGCCACGGCGGCGGGCTCGGCGGTCAGCTCGATGACCACGTAGTAGCCCTCACGCTTGTGCTGCACCTCGTAGGCGAAGGTGCGCCGGCCCCAGCGCTCCACCCGGCCCGGGTTGCCGCCTTTGGCCTTCAGGGCGGCCAGCGCCCGGTCAAGGACGCCGTTGACCGCCGCCTCATCGGCACCGGTATCGAAAATGACCATGACTTCGTAGGGCCGCATGAACGGCTCACCTCCCTCTGGATCGGGCAGTTGGTCTGCCCGAGCCCCACGGCGTGGGGCAGGTCGGAACGGGGTGGCCGCCACGAGGGCGGCCGGGAACGACCGCTCTACCCTACCGGCAAACCGCCCGGCCGCAGAACCGCCCCGATCGGCGGACGGTCAGTGGTAGACCTCGGCATCGGTCGGGAAGGCCCCCGACCGCACGTCGGCGGCGTAGGCGGCCACGGCCGCCACGGCCGCGTCGCCGAGTTCGCCGTAGCGGCGCACGAACTTGGGCACCCGGGCGTTGAAGCCCAGGACGTCGTGGAAGACGAGGACCTGGCCGTCACAGGCCGGACCGGCTCCGATGCCGATGGTGGGCACGTCGAGCGAGTCGGTGATGGCCACACCGACGGCTTCGGGCACGCCCTCCAACACGACGGCGAAACAGCCGGCGCCGGCGATGGCCTTGGCATCGACGCTGAGGGCGTGGGCGGCGGCCTGGTCGCGTCCTTGAACCCGGTAGCCACCCATGACGTTGACCGACTGGGGCGTGAGGCCGAGGTGGCCCATGACCGGGATCTCGGCGGCCACCAGGGCCTCGATCATCGGCACCCGTACCGCACCGCCCTCCAGCTTGACGGCCTGGGCGCCGGCCCGGATGAGCAGGGCCGCATTGCGGACCGTGTCGGCGGCGTCGATGTGGTAGCTCAGCCACGGAAGGTCGGCCACGACCAACGGGGCCGGCTTGGCCCGCGCCACGGCCGCGGTGTGATGGACCATGTCCTCCACGGTCACCTGGAGGCTGTCCTCGTAGCCGAGCACGTTGTTGCCCACCGAATCCCCCACCAAGATGAGGTCGACACCGGCGGCGTCGGCGATCCGGGCCCCGGGTGCGTCATAGGCGGTCACCATGACGAGGGGGGCGTGGCCGTGACGACGTTTGGCGGCGCGGACGTGCGGGACGGTGACCGGCGCGGACCGGGTCTCGGGCATGGGAATCCTCCTGGTCGAACCGTCCAGCGCCCGTGAGGGCTGCCGGCGGCATGGGCGGCGGGATCGCCGCGGAGCACTGCGTACTGCCGTCACCAGACTATCGCTCGGGCGCCCCGAAGGGGAGGGGTACCCGCGTGCGGCGCCGGACCTACTCCCCGGGCCCCATGACCCGGCCCGAATCGACCAGCGGCCTCAGCGTCATGCTCCGGCCGGGGCCGTCGAGCCCTCGTCGACGGGAGCGGTGCCTTGGGCCCCCGGATCCTCTTGCAGTCCGGCCTTCAGCCCGAACAGCCCCACCACGGCGGCCACGGCCATGACCAGGGCCATCCCGTAGAGCACACTCCGGGTGGCATAGGCGAAGTCCAGTCGGTAGAAGTGCGGGATCGACGACACGCTGGCGCTGCTGCCGCCCTGGGACTGGGCCAGCCGCGCCGCTTCGGTCATGGCCTGGCCCTTCGACAGGCCCTGGGCCTCGAGTGACGAGGTCAGGTGGGACCGCATGGTGGTGACCAGCACGGTGCCGAGTATGGCCAGGCCCAGGCTGGCCGCGTAGTTCCTGACCGTCTGGGTGATGCCGGTGGCCTCGCCGTAGGACAGCCGGGAGGCCCGGTTGACGGCGTCGGTGCTGGCCGGCCCGAGCATGAAGCCCATGCCGGCGCCGGCCAGGATGACGAACCACTGCTGGGAGTGGAAGCTGAGGGCGGTCACCTTGCCGGCCCACAGGTAGAAGCCCACGGCGGCCAGGATGCAACCGAGCACGACGGGGCGCTTGGCCCCGCCCTTGTCCAGCATCCGGCCGCCGATCTGGGCGGCGATGACGAAGCCGATGAAGAAGTACAAGAGGAACAGGCCGGCCTCCGAGGCCGTCTTGGCCAGGGAGATCTGGGCGTACTCGCTGGCGAAGAAGAACACGGGGACGAAGGCCAACATGGAGATCCCAAGGACCAGGTTCTCGATCAGGAACGGCCGGATCCGGAAGATGCGCACCTGCATGAGCGGGGACTCGGTGCGCAGCTCCACCAGTCCGAAGACGACCAGCAGCACGAGGCCGGCGGCGATGCACAGGCTGGTGCCGGGGTTGCTCCAGCCCCAGATGGAGGACTGCTGGAAACCGAAGACGCTGAGGCCCACGCCCGAGGCGATGAGCACGAGGCCCCGGTAGTCCATCCGGGCTGCCTGGTAGGAGGTGACTGGCTTGGACACCACGATGAGGACCAGGGCGATGATGGCCACGGGGATGTTGACCCAGAAGATGGCCCGCCAGGTCCACTGGGTCAGGTAGCCCCCGAGGATGGGCCCCACCGCGGTCAGCCCGCCGGCGATGCCGAAGAAGGTGGCAAGGGCCTTGCCCCGCTCCCGCAAGGGGAACGTCTGGACCACGATGGCCAGGGCGGCGGGGAACATGATGGCCCCGCCCAGTCCCTGGACGGCCCGGAAGGTCACGATCCACGCCTCGGCCAGGCTGCCCTTGGGCGTGAGCCCGCACATGGTCGACGCCGCGGCGAAGATGATCACGCCGAGCGTGGCCATCTTGCGGTGCCCGACGGTGTCGGCCAGGCGGCCACCGAAGGCGAAGAAGGCGGCCAGGGAGAGCAGGTAGGCGTTGACCGCCCACTGGACGCCGGTGGCGGAGAGGCCCAGCTCCTTTTGGATCTCGGGCACGGCGATCGACACGATGGTCTGATCGATGAAGGTCATGGCGACGGCGAAGATCATCGCCGCCAGGATCAGGTTCTTCGATCCTCCCCCTGATGGACCACTGCTCGGCACGTTGGACCTCCCCTGGTGCGAACCTCCGCCGGGCGGTTGTGTGACCGCCAACTGTACCGACGGCCCGGGCGCCGACGACGGACCACCGGCCCACACCTGACGGGCCGACGCCGTACAGTCTGGCCATGACACCACCCCGATTCACCGGACGCCGCGCCCTTGTGACCGGAGCGGCCTCGGGCATCGGGCGGGCCACGGCCGTTCGGCTGGCCGACGAGGGTGCCCGCGTCGTAGCCGTCGACGTCAACGCCGAAGCACTGGCCGGGCTGACCGTCGGCGACGCCGCAGCCGGTGGATCGATCATCACCCTCCCCGGGGACGTCGCAACCGAACAGGGGGTCATGGCCATCGTCACCGGTGCCGCCGACCAACTGGGCGGCCTCGATGTGGTGGTCAACGTGGCCGGCGTCCTTTCGTTCTCCCACACCCACGAGGTCACCCTCGACGAGTGGAGCCGACTGATCGCCATCAACCTGACCGGGACCTTCCTCATGTGCCGGGAGTCCCTCCCCCACCTGTTGGCCAGCGGCGGGAACATCGTCAACCTGGCCTCCACGGCGGCCCACGCCGGTCAGCCCTGGGCCACGGCTTACGTGGCCTCCAAAGGCGGGGTGCTCGCCCTCACCCGCTCACTGGCCGTCGAGTACGCCGCCCAGGGCCTGCGGGTCAACAGCATCAGCCCAGGGGCCATCGACACCCCGATCACCGGCGCCTTCCATCTGCCCGACGGGGCGGACATCAAGCTTCTCGGACGGGTGACGCCCCTCGGGCCGTTCGGGACCCCCGAGGGGATCGCGGCGGCCATCGCCTATGTGGCCTCCGACGAGGCCTCCCACATGAACGGGGCCGACCTGCTCATCGACGGGGCCACGCTGGCCTGACCGGCCCGGTTGGGCCAGGCGCCGGCGGCGTCTCGGATCAGCCGAGGGTCGAGCGCCCGTCGGTGGCCCACCAGTCGGCGGTCAACTTGATGCCGGCGATGGACGCGCGGGGCATCAACTCCTCATAGGAGCGCTTGTAGCCGGTGTGGAGGATGAGCCACGTGCCGTCCCGCTTCACGTACCGGTCGGTGTAGAAGGCCGCTCCCTGGACGTTGATACCGATGTCGGTGAGGATCACGACGTCCTCCAGGGCCCACACCCCGGTGGCCTCGTCAGGCCCGGTGAGGTCGATCTCGGGGTGATGGCACCGGTGGCTGGACAGCATGGTGGTGGCACCCATGGAGGCCCGCAGGAACTCCAAGATGGCGTCCCGGTCCCCGAACTCGTAGAGGCCGCCGCCGTAGCGGGCGGTGGCCTCGGGCACGAAGCAGGTCTCGATTTCGTCCCACAGCTTCTGGTCGAGGCACCGGAGGTACTTGTACTTGAGCCGCTTGATCAGTTCGATCTCGACGAGGTCTTCGGGGGTCATGGTCGCTCCTGGGGCTGCAGTCGTTGGGGTGGCGGTGTGGCGGGTGCGCCGGCACGGTCCGGGGTCACCGGATGGTGCCCACGCCCGGAATGAGAGGAAGGTCGAGTGCGGTCACCCAACCCGGCGGCAGGGCGTTGACCGCGGGGACGGCGTTCAGGGCCCGCAGGCCGGTGGCCAGGCAGCCGGCGGCGGCGGCGTCCCGGCCGCTGCCGTCGGTGAACCGGAACGCCGTCTCCTGGGTGATCGAAGGGGAGCCGTCGATCACCACCCGGTAGACGTCGTCTTTCGTGCCCCGGGGCCAGTCGGGGGCGGCGTCGGTCCCCACCCGGTTGATGTGCTCGAGACAGATCCGGGGCTCGCCGTGGTAGATGCCGTTGACGGTGAAGCGGATGGCGGCCACCTCACCCGGGTTGATCACGCCCTTGGCCGTGGTGATGGTGGTATCGGTGACCCACTTCTCCCACGTCGAGGTGATCTCGTCGAGCTCGATGCCCACGGCGTGGGCCATCATCGGCACGGTGGCCCCCCAGGACATGACGAGGATCTCGGTGTGCTCCAGCAGGGGCACATACTCGGGCGGGCGGCCGATGCCCATCTCGTCCTCGTAGTCACCCTCGTAGTTGATGTAGTCGAGGATCTCGAGGGCCCGCACCTGTCGGACCTCTCCGCACAGGCCCATCAGGGTCATCGGGAAGAGGTCGTTGGCAAAACCTGGATCGATGCCGGTGGTGAAACACGACGACCCGCCGGCGGTGCAGGCCTCGGTGATGGGGTCGACCCAGCTCGGCGGGATCTGCGCCATGGTCGGCCACACCCACGGCGTCATGGCCGTGGAGCACACGTCGATGCCGGCCCGAAGGAAGGCGCTCATGTCCCGGATGTTCTCGTTGGCATGGGCCGCGGTCGGCCCGTAGTGGACGAGGGCGTCGGGTCGCAGGGCGACCAGCGCCTCGAGATCGTCGGTGCAGACCACGCCCACCGGTCCGATCCCACACAGCTCACCGGCGTCCTGGCCAACCTTGTCGGGGTTGCTCACGCCCACCCCCACCAGCTCGAAGCCAGGATGTCGGACGATCTCGGGGATGACCATCTTTCCCACGAAGCCTGTGCCCCAGACCACCACCCGCTTGGGTCCCCCGCTCATCGCATCATCTCCCCGGAGTTGACCATCAGATGCTGCCCGGTGACCGCCTTGGCGTAGTCCGAGGCGAAGAAGACGGCCACGTCGGCCACCTCGCCGTCCTCGGTCATCCGGCGCAACGGGAACTTGCCCACGATGCCCTCGAGCACCTCGGCGGGCTCCACGCCCTGGTTGGCCGCCGTGCCGTTCACATACAGCTCCACGTTCGGACCCCACATCCACGAGGGCACCACCATGTTGCAGCGGATGTTGTCGGCACCGAGCTCGTCGGCCAGGTAGTACATGGCCGAGAGCAGGGCGCCCTTGGACGCCGCATACCCACTCTGGGGGAGCGCAGGTTGGAACATGGACTGGGAGCCGATCAGCACCACCGATCCCCCGCCACCCGCCTTCATGGCCGTGGCCACCGGGCGCAGGACGGTGAGGGCTCCGATGACGTTGGTCTCGAAGGCCTTGCGCCACGCCTCGAAGCGGAGGTCGTGGAGACCTCCCCACACGTTCTCGTACGCCGCCACCTGGATCAGGGCGTCCACCGAGCCAAACCGGTCAAGGGCGTGTCTGACCAGCGCGTCGCACGAGTCTGCGTCGGTGATGTCGGTGACATGGGTGGTCACACGCTCGCCGCTCGGGTCGAGTTCGGCGGCGGTCTTCTCGAGGGTGTCGGCAGTCCGGGCGGCCAGCACCACGTTGGCCCCGTCCCGCAAGGAGCTGGTGGCGCACTCGCGACCCAGGCCCCCGCCCACACCCGTCACGATGACGGTCTTTCCGTTGAGGATCATCCCCCCCTTCTAGACCATTTCAGGGTGGAACGCGTTCCAGTTGTCTGGGCTGGCCGTAAGCGCCGGGCCCCCAGCCGTGTGGACGGCCGGCCGTCCCCGGTCCTACAGGCTGGCCCGACCCTTCAGCGGCTTGCGGGCCACCGCCTCGACCCCCGCTCCGGCCGGGTACATACGGGCCAGGTGGTTCCAGGAGCAGTCGGTGCACACCTCGATGACGTAGCAGACGACCGGGTCCTTGCGCCGCCAATACCGGGTGAGCTCGGCCTTGGTGGCCACGCACCGTCCCCCCGAGGGCAGTCGAGAGCCGAAGACGAACGTGACTTCGACCAGGTCCGAGGCCTCGCAGATCGGGCACTGCTCCCCGGTGGGCTGGCCCAGGTTGCGGGCCGCCCGGAGCAGCTCGGGATGGGCGTCACAGACGTCCAGGCGGGAGAGCCGGCCCTTTTTGTACTCGCGGATGATGGCATTGCGGGCGAGCAGGTACTCGACCTGTCCCCCGGTGGGGGATGTCTGCACTCCGTCCAGCGATCCGGGTCGGAAGGCCACGGGCCAAGGGTAATCCCTCGGGCACCCGACGGCACCGCCTCCCGGGCCCGGCGGCACGGTCCCTGGTGCCCGATCCGGTCCCACTCCACCCCGAGACGGCATATGGTGCGCGTCGATGTATTGCATTGATATATCGTTCTGATATATCGTGTGGATCATGTACTTGGCGAACACCGGTCAGCGCGGCACCTGATGCTCGAACTGGCCATACTCGGCCTGCTCCAGGAACAGGAGCTCCACGGCTACGAGATCCGGCGGCGGCTACGCGATGAGCTGGGTCTGTTCGCCAACATCTCGTTCGGCTCGCTCTATCCGGCGCTCTCCCGTCTGGAGAAGGCCGAGGCCGTCACGGTGACCGAGTCATCGGGAACGCCCATCGTGGCCCCCCTGCCGTCCACCGGTTCGCTCGGCGGCGAGCGGGCCGGCCTCCGGGCCCGACGGGCCGGCACCACGCGGGGCACCAAGCGCTCCCGCAAGGTGTACCGGATCACCGCCCAGGGACGCGGACTCTTCGAGCAGCTGCTCGACGCCGACGAGCCGGCCGGCACCGACGACGCCCGAAGCTTCGGGCTGCGGCTGGCCTTCGCCCGCTACCTGGCACCCCAGGCCCGCCTGGCCCTCCTCGAGCGCCGCCGCGCCCAGCTGACCCGACGGCTTTCGGTCGACAGGGCCCGGGCCGCCGGCGACCGTCTTGACGTCTATACCCGGTCCCTCGTGGAACACAGCACCGAGGCCACCGAACACGACATCGCCTGGCTCGACCGCCTGATCGAGTCGGAACGACAGAAACAGCCCGCACCACGAACCGAAAGCCGCGATCCCCGAGACGGGGACGCCGTGACAGCAACGAAGGGAATCAACCCATGAGCACCATCCGCGTGGCCATCGCCGGCGTCGGCAACTGCGCCAGCTCCCTCATCCAGGGTGTCGAGTACTACCGGGAAGCCGACCCCACCGAGACGGTGCCCGGCCTCATGCACGTGGTGCTCGGGGACTACCACGTGGGCGACCTCGAGTTCGTTGCCGCCTTCGACGCCGACGCCGCCAAGGTCGGCACCGACCTGGGCAAGGCCATCTTCGCCGGCCAGAACAACACCATCCGCTTCGCCGCCGTGGGCGAGCTGGGCATCACCGTCCAGCGGGGCCCGACCCTCGACGGGTTCGGCAAGTACTACCGGGAGACGGTCGAGGAGTCGCCGGCCGAGCCGGTCGACGTGGTGGCCGCGCTACGCGAGTCGCGGGCCGACGTGCTGGTCAGCTACCTGCCGGTCGGGTCCGAGCAGGCCCAGCGCTTCTACGCCGACGCCTGCCTCCAGGCCGGCGTGGGCTTCGTGAACGCCATCCCGGTGTTCATCGCCTCGGACCCCGAGTGGGCCCGCCGTTTCCGGGAGGCCGGCCTCCCCATCGTGGGCGACGACATCAAGAGCCAGGTGGGCTCGACCATCGTGCACCGCATCCTCACCCGGCTCTTCGAGGACCGGGGCCTGGCCCTCGACCACACCTACCAGCTCAACGTGGGCGGGAACATGGACTTCAAGAACATGTTGGAGCGGGACCGCCTCGAGTCGAAAAAGGTGTCGAAGACCCAGGCCGTCACCAGTCAGATCGAGCACGGCGCCCTGCCCGCCGACGACGTCCACATCGGCCCCTCGGATCACGTGCCGTGGCTCCATGACCGCAAGTGGGCCTACATCCGGATGGAGGGACGCAACTTCGGCGACGTGCCGCTCAACCTCGAGCTCAAACTCGAGGTGTGGGACTCGCCCAACTCGGCCGGCGTGATCATCGACGCCGTCCGTTGCGCCAAGCTGGCCCTCGACCGCGGCATCGGCGGACCGCTGCTCGGCCCGTCCGCCTACTTCATGAAGTCACCCCCCGTGCAGTTCCACGACGACGTCTGCCATCAGATGGTCGAGGAGTTCGCCGCCGGGAAGCCCAACCCGGTCTGGCCCGAGGACTGAACCCGAGAACGGAGCCCAGCAGTCCAGATCCCACAGGATCAGGACTGCTGGGTCCACCACTCCCGGAGGCGCTTCCTCGCCTCCTCCTCGCCGAGGGGTCCCTCATCCATGCGTAGCTCGAGCAGGTAGGCGAGTGCCCGTCCCACGTCCCGGCCGGGTCTGAGGTCCAGCTCGGCCATCACCTGGGAGCCGTCGAGGTCGGGCCTGATGGCGTCGAGCTCCTCTTGCTGACGGAGATCGTCGATTCGGGCCTCGAGCTCGTCCATACGACGACCGAGCGCCCGGGCCTTGGCCGCGTTCCTGGTGGTGCAGTCGCACCGGGTGAGCTCGTTCAGCTGGTCGAGCAGGGGCCCGGCGTCACGCACGTAGCGGCGGACGGCCCTATCGGTCCATCCGAGGCGGTAGGTGTGGAAGCGCAGGTGCAAGTTGACCAGCTCGGTGACCACCTCGACGTCTTCGTTGGGGTAGCGCAGGGCCACCATGCGCTGGCGGGTCATCCGTGCCCCCACCACCTCATGATGGTGGAAGGTGACCCCCCCGTCGACGAACGCCCGGGTCTTGGGCTTCCCGACGTCGTGGAAGAGGGCGGCCAGGCGGAGCAGCCGGTCCGGGCTCGTCTTGTCCACCACGGCCAGGGTGTGGGCCAGCACGTCCTTGTGGCGGTGGATGGGATCCTGTTCCAGGGCCAGGCCGGGCAGCTCCGGCAAGAACTCCTCGGCCAGACCGGTGCGAACGACGAACCACAGGGCGACTGAGGGCACCGGGACGACCACGATCTTGTCCAGCTCGTCGCGGATGCGCTCAGCCGAAACGATGGCCAGGCGATGGTGGTCGGCGCGCACCGCTTCGACCAGTCCGGGATCGGGTTCGAGCTCGAGGCGGGCGATGAACCGGGCGGCTCGGAGCATCCGCAACGGGTCGTCGGCGAAGGAGACCGCCGGATCGAGTGGGGTGCGCAAGCGGCGTTCGGAGAGGTCGACCAGTCCGTCGAACGGGTCGATGAGCTCGAGGTCGGGCAGCTTGAGCGCCATGGCGTTGACGGTGAAGTCCCGGCGGGCCAGATCGTCCTCCACCCGATCGCCGAAGGCCACCTCGGGCTTTCTGGAGTCGGGGCGGTAGGCCTCAGCCCGGTGGGTAGTGATCTCGTACTTCTGGCTGCCCCGACGACAGCCGATGGTGCCGAAGCGCTTGCCCTGGGTCCACACCGCGTCGGCCCAACCCGACACCACCGCCTCGATGGCGTCGGGTCGCGCGTCGGTCGTGAAGTCGAGATCCCGGTCGTCCGACGCCACGGCGGCGTCGGGCTCGGACACGATGGCGTCGCGGACCGATCCCCCCACCAGGTAGAGGGAGTGGCCGGCCGACTCGAACCGATCGGAGAGGTCGGCGGTGGCCTCCACCAACGGTCGCAGTCGCTCGGGGAACACGCCGCCGAGGGTAGTGCGACTGGCGTAGTCCGCCGTCCGTTCTGGCGTAGGGTGGCGTCCGAAGTGGATCGGGAACGAGGCAGCCTGTGCCCCAGCGGCAGCCACCCCCGGGCCGGCGTGCCCAGCGGGGCCGGCCCCGCCCCGATCGTCGGGGTGGGAGAGCGTGACGTCCACCGGCGCCGACGTCGGCCGATATTCCGGTGTCTCAGCGCGGCACTGGCTACCCTCGGACTGGCCGTGGCGGCCGGCGGCACCGGTGGCGTGGCGGCGGCCTTGGGCAGCGCCGCCGTTCCGGCCACGGCCGGGCCGGCCCTGGTCTTGTTGTCCCAGAGCCCCTGGGTGGCGCCCTCGGGGTCGTTCGACCTCAAACTGCGGACCGGGAGCGGCACACCCCCGGCGTCCGAACTCGGCGTGTCGGTGAGCGTCTACGCCTGCCTGTCCAGCATCTCGGCCTTCGACCAGTCGGTGAACTCGGCGTCGGGGCCCTCGGGGTCGCCCATCGACAGCACCAAGTCGCCGCTCCCGGTATCCGGCCTGCCGGTGGTGGCGACCGGTGGCTTCGACCTCTCGATGCCGGTCTACATCGGCCACGGATTCACGGCTCCGGCAGGCCAGTTCGGCATCGACCTCCCCAACGGCGGCAGCCAGTGCGGGAACGCGCCGTCAGGGGTGTATCCCGTGCGCGTGCAACTGGTCAACACGGCGAGTGGCCAGTCCGTCGGAGGATTCACCACCCACCTGATCTTCGCCGAGACGGCCGCCTCCACCGAGCGGCTGCGGGTGGCCGTGGCGCTACCGGTGGCCACGACGCAGTATCCGGCCACCGCACCCACGTCAGCCGAGCTGGCCACCCGGCCCGGTGCGGCACTGGCCCAGCCGTCGGCTGCGGCCACGTCCGGCGTCACCGCCACGGTGGCCGCCATCGCCGCCACCCACCCCTCGGTCCCCGTCACCCTCGAGACCAGCCCCCAGACGGTGGCCGACCTCGCCGCGTCCGGCCATCAGTCCACCGTGGCCCAGTTGGAGTCCCTGGCCGACAATCCCTCAGTCCACGAGATCACGTCGGCCCCCTATGTCCCGGTCAACGCCGCCGCGCTCGTCGGGGCGGGACTGAGCACCGAACTGGCCCAACAGGTCAGTCGGGGCTCCGAGGTGCTCGCCACGTACCTTCCTCGTCAGTCACCGGGGTCGGGCGCGTGGATCGCCGGGGACGGAGTCGACGCGGCCACCTTGGCCCAGCTGGAGACCGAGGGGTACAACCAGCTGGTGGTTCCTTCGACCAGCGTGCCGGAGGCCCCGACCAACGGATCGGCCGCGGTGCCGTTCGAACTGAGCCCACAGACCGGGGCACCGGTACCCACCATCGCCGCCGACGCCGACCTGTCCGCCCGGTTCACCGCCGACCCGGGGAACCCGGTGCTGGCCTCGTCCCAGCTGGTGGCCGAGCTGGCCCAGATCTACTTCGAAAAACCCAACGACACCGCCCCCCGGGTCGTGGCCGCGGTGGCGCCGGACGGCTGGGCCGACGACCCGACGTTCGTCGACGCCCTGCTCGGCGCCCTCGACGGCAACCCGGTGGTGGAGCCCGTCACGACCGCCGCCCTGTTCACCGCGGTGTCAACCAGCCCGTGCCACGGCACCTGCCACAGCGTGGCCGCCGCCACCGGCGCGGGACTGCCGACCGTGGCCATCCAGACCCAGCGCCAGCGCATCGCCGGACTGGTCGCTTCCACCTCGACCCCCGCGGCGCGGGCCGTGACCACCCAACTGGGTGACCTCGTGCTGGCCGGCGAGTCCGACCGACTCCGCCCCGCCCAACAGTCCCTCGTCCTCCACAACACCGATCTGGCCGTGAAGGCCCAGTTCGCCCAGTTGCAGGTGGCCGGGGACCAGAGCATCACCCTCACCTCCCAGCGAGGGAGAGTGCCGGTCACCATCATCTCGAGCGCCCCCTATCCGGTGACAGCGACGCTGACCCTGTCGAGCGACAAGCTGCTCTTCCCCGACGGCCAGACCCAGAGCGTCACCTTGCACTCCAACACCAACAACTTCTACGTGAACGTGGAGACGCGAGCCTCGGGGCTGTTCAAGGTGGGGGTCACCCTCTACTCCCCCACCGGCGGGGTGGTCCTCTCCAGCGGACAGGTGAGCGTCCGTTCCACGGCCACCTCGGTGGTCGGGATCATCCTCTCCGTCGGGGCGGTGCTGGTGCTGGTGGTCTGGTGGCTGCGCACCTCGAGGAAACGCCGGGCCGATCGTCGCCGACGGGCCGAGGGTGAGGCGGCCGACGACGAGGTCGGCCGGGTCGCCACGGCGGAGCGGGTATGAGCGGGCCCGACGTCGAAGTCGACGGGCTGCCCGCCGCGCCGGGAGGAGGACGGCGCCGACTGGCGGGAGCCACGTTGGGGATGGCCGTCGGCACGACCCTTTCCCGCATCACCGGCGTGGGCCGGGTCATCGCCCTCACCCTGGCCCTGGGCGGCGGTGGCTTCGCCGACGCCTACAACCTGGCCAACACCACCCCCAACATCATCTACGACGTGGTGCTCGGCGGGGTCCTGTCGGCCACCTTCGTGCCGGTCTTCGTCGACTACCTCTCCACCCGGAAGGACAAGGAGGCCTGGGAGGCCATCTCGGCCGTGGTCACCGTGACCGTGGGCGTCCTGGTGGCCGCCACGGTGGTCTTCTTCGTGCTCACGCCGAGCATCATCCACCTCTACACGGTCAGCAACCACCGCGCCGACGTCCACCAACAACAACAGGTGGCCATCTTCCTCCTGCGCTGGTTCGTACCCCAGCTGGCCTGCTACGGCCTCATCGCCGTGTTCTCCGCCCTGTTGAACGCCAGGGGCAAGTTCGCCGCACCCATGTTCGTGCCCATCGCCAACAACCTGGTGGTGATCGGCGTTCTCTTGTGGTTCCACGCCCTCGTGCCCCATCCGAGCCTGGCCGCGGTCAGCGCCAGTCACCACGGCCTCGTGCTCCTCGGGATCGGGACGACCCTCGGGGTGGTGGTCCAGGCCGCACTCCTCGTGCCCTCGTTGCTCCGCAGCAACCTGCACCTGCAGTTCCTGTGGCAGCCGGCCAACCAGGCCATGCGCACCATCACCCGCCTGGCCGGGTGGACCTTCGGCTGGGTGGTGGCCAACCAGATCGCCCTGGTGGTGGTGCTGGCGCTGGCCGACGGGGCGAAGGTTCCCGGGGCGGTGTCCTCGTACACCTACGCCTACACCTTCTTCCTCCTCCCCTATGGCGTCGTAGCCGTCTCGGTAATGACGGCGGTGACGCCATCGCTGTCGGCCCGCTGGGCGACGGGGGACCTGGCCGCCTTCCGACACCGCATGGCCTTCGGCCTCCGGGGCATCCTCGCCATCATCATCCCCTCGGCGGTGGGAATGTTGATCCTCGCCCACCCCCTCATCGACCTCGTCCTGGCCCACGGGGCAGAGACCTCCGCCGACGCCGATCAGACGGCAGCCGCACTGGCCATGTTCGCCATCGGACTGCCGGGATTCTGCACGTTCCTTTACCTGGTGCGGGTCTTCCAGTCCATGCAGGACACCCGCACGGCCTTCCGCCTGTACCTCGTGGAGAACGGGATCAACATCGTCTTGGCCCTGGCGCTGGTTGGCCCACTGGGGGTACGGGGCCTGGCCCTCTCCCTCTCCATCGCCTATACAGCCGCCGCCCTGCTCGGTCTCTCCGTTCTGCGCAACCGCGTCGGAGGCCTCGGCGGGCCCGAACTCACCACCCCGGTCACCCGGGTCCTCGGGGCCTCAGCGGTGATGGCCGTCGCCACGGTGCTGGCCCTCAGCGTCTCGGGGGCCTCGTCGGGATTCGGCCTCCTGGTCCGGGTGGTCTTCGCCGTGCTGGTTGGCGCGGTGGCCTACGTGGCCACAGCGGCGGTGCTCGGCGCCCGTCACGAGCGTCGGATCAACGAGGAGCGCGTCCACCGCGCCAACGTCGCCGCCTCGTCGCCGCCGTCCTCGGTGGGAACGGGGAGGAACCGACCCGAACGACCCTCGCCCGACCCGTTCCGTGACAGACTCGACAGTCAGCCCGGCCAACTCCCGTACCGACACCTTCGGCCCGTGAGCATGACGCCGGAGGACGACTCGGGTGCGGAGGACGACCTTCCGCAGGGGGACGAGGAGGAGGACCTGGATGGCCCGGATACGAGTGGTGACCGATAGCGCCTGCGACCTGTCGGCCCAGATGGCCGACGAGCAGGGGCTGACCATCGTCCCCCTGTCCATCCGGTTCGGCTCCGAGGAGTTCGTCGACGGAAGCACACTCTCCACCGAGGAGTTCTGGGCCCGCTGCAAGGCCAGCTCGGTCCTCCCTGAGACCTCCGCTCCTTCGCCGGGTGCCTTCCAAGAGGCGTTCGTGGCCGCCGCCGACGCCGGCTACGACGGGGTCCTCTGCATCAACTTGTCCTCCGAGGTCTCGGCCACCTTCCAGGCGGCGATGGCTGCGGCCAAAGGGGTGGCCGACCGGATCCCGGTCCGCGTCGTGGACTCGCGCTCGCTCACCATGGGTCTCGGTCTCATGGCCCTCGACACCGCCGAGCTGGCCGCCACCGGGGCCACCCTCGACGAGCTGGAAGCCCGGGTGGCCTCCCTGGCCGGGAGGACCCAGGTCTACGGCGTCCTCGACACCCTGGAGCACCTCGAAAAAGGGGGGCGCATCGGGGGAGCCCAGAAGCTCCTCGGCTCGCTCCTCTCCATCAAGCCGGTCGTCACCCTGCTCGACGGCCGGGTCGAAGAGGAGTCCAAGCAGCGGACCCGGGGACGTTCGCTCCGCTACCTGGCCGACAAGGCCACCAACTCGCCCCCCATCAGCCGCATGGCCGTATGCAACGGCGGAGCCCCCGACGTCGACGAGTTCCTCGGCTTGCTGAAGGGGGTGGCCACCGACCACCCGGTCGTGGTCACCGACCTCGGACCGGTGGTGGGGACCCACACCGGCCCCGGCACCATCGGGATCTGCCTCGTCACCCGGGAGTAGGACCCGGGGCCGCCCCGACCGGCGTTCCGGCAGGCCAACCGGCTGATCGGACTATCCTCGCACCATGGATCCGCAGCCCGACTCACCCGCATCCCGCCTGCCCGGTTCCGGTGCGCTGGGCGACCTGCCCACGCGCGGCGCCGACTGGGTCGACACCGTCGTCGAGCTGCTCCGGGACAAGACGGTCCGACCGGTCACCCTCGTGGCCCGGGTGGTCGTCTTCGGCATCATCATCTTCGCCGCCGCCGTGACCACGGTGGTCCTGTTGTCGATCACCCTGATCCGCCTGCTCACGGTGTACGCCTTCGACGGTCGGGTGTGGCTGTCCGACCTGGTCGTGGGCGTGCTGTTCGTGATCATCGGCATCGTGGCCTGGTCCCAGAGGACCGACTCCGCGGCGGCGGCCGAGGGTGCATCGTGACCGAATCGCGCCAACTGATCATCGTGGGCTCCGGTCCGGCCGGACTGACCGCCGCCATCTACGCCGCCCGGGCCCAGCTCTCGCCCCTCGTCATCGAGGGGGAGCCCTCCTCCACCAGTGACCAGCCCGGTGGCCAGCTCATGCTGACCACGGAAGTGGAGAACTTCCCCGGCTTCGTCAACGGGATCATGGGTCCCGAGCTGATGCAGGCCTTCCGTGAGCAGGCCGCACGGTTCGGAGCCGACTACGTCACAGCCAAGGCCTCCAAGGTCGACCTCTCCCACCGGCCCTTCGGAGTCTGGGTGGGCGACCCCGACGCCGCCGAACCCACCTACGAGGCCGAGTCGCTGATCATCTCGACCGGGGCCCAGTCGCTCATGCTCAACCTGCCCAACGAGGAGCGCCTCCTCGGCTACGGGGTGTCCACGTGCGCGACCTGTGACGGCTTCTTCTTCCGCGAGCGGAACATCGCCGTGGTCGGCGGGGGTGACTCCGCACTCGAAGAGGCCCTGTTCCTCACTCGCTTCGCCGACAAGGTCACCGTGATCCACCGCCGGGGCGAGCTGCGGGCCTCCAAGGTCATGCAGCAGCGTGCCTTCGCCCACGAGAAGATCGAGTTCCTGTGGAACACCTCGGTGATCGACGTGCTCGGGGAGAACACCGTCAGCGGCATCCGCGTCCGCGACAACTTGAGCGAAGAGGAATCGGTGCTGGATCTGTCCGGACTCTTCGTGGCCATCGGTCACCAGCCCAACACCTCCCTGTTCAAGGGTCAGCTGGAAATGGAGGAGAACGGGTACCTCCGGACCTTCGACGGGACAAGGACCAATGTCGACGGGGTCTTCGCGTGCGGCGACGTCCAGGACCACCGGTACCGCCAGGCCATCACCGCTGCCGGTTCGGGGTGCATGGCCGCCCTCGACGTCGAACGGTGGCTCGAGGATCAGCACTCCGGGGTCGCCTGACCCACCTGGCGGTCCACTCCCCCGCCACCGGCCCGACCGGGGAATACCCAGGCCTGGACGGGGTTGACGTAGCGTGTCCCACCGAGGGGCATCAGGCAGGGCCCGAACAAGACGGGCAGGAGGAAACAGCCATCATGAGTGATCAGATCACGACGCTGAACGACGCTAGCTTTGACGAGCATGTCAAGTCCTCGGACGTTCCCGTGTTGGTGGACTTCTGGGCGGAATGGTGCGGCCCGTGCAAGATGATCGCCCCGGTGCTGGAGGAGATCGCCACCGAGCAGGCCGGCAAGCTCGAGGTAGCGAAGCTCAACATCGACGACAACCTGGACATCACGCGCCGGTTCGACGTCATGAGCATCCCCACCCTCATCCTGTTCAAGGACGGGGAGCCCGCAGCCCGCATCGTGGGCGCCAAGGGCAAAGGACAGCTGCTCCAGGAGCTTTCGGCTCACCTGTAGGAGTTGGTGCGGTGGTCTGCCACCGCGGCACGATTCGACCGCTCGCCCCGGACCCGGGGTGAGCGCCGAGTCCAAGATCTGGCTAGCGGTGGGTGACCGGGGCCCGGAAGTCTCCGATCTCCAGGGTCGACTCGACCAACTGGCGTTCTCCACGGCCGTCGACACCGATGGCACCTTCGGAGCCGGAACGCGGGCCGCCGTCGAAGCCTTCCAGTACCGAAGGGGCCTGCGTGTGGACGGAATCTGTGGGCCCCAGACCTGGTCGGCGCTGGTCGAAGCGGGACGACGACTAGGCGACCGGTTCCTCTACCGTCAAGCCCCGATGCTGAGGGGCGACGATGTGGCCGAGCTGCAGCAACGGCTCAGCGCGCTGGGATTCGATACCGGCCGGGTAGACGGCATCTTCGGTGACATGACCTCGTCGGCGCTCGGCGAGTTCCAGCGCAATGCTGGCCTACCGGTGGACGGGATTGCCGGCGCATCGACCGTTTCGGAGCTATTGCGATTCGGCACCCGCCACGACCACACCGAGCTCGTCACCTCGGTGCGGGACCGGGAACGGCTCCGTCAGGGCCCCCGCACCCTGGCCGGACAGCGGGTGGCCATCGGCGAGGAAGGCGGGCTCGATGCCACCGTCGCCGCGCTGCGCCGACTTCTCATCAGCCATGGGGCCGAGGTAACCACGCACCATCATCCCGACGGTTCCATGCAAGCGTCCGAGGCCAACGCCGGTGACGCCCACGTGTACATCGGTCTCCGCCTGGCCGTCGGCGAGGACTTCTGCTCCACCGCCTACTACGCCGGCTACCGCTACTCCTCACCAGGGGGACGTCGATTGGCCGAACTACTTCAGCAGACGCTGACGACGTCCCTGCACCTTCCCGACCGGGGAAGCAGGGGGATGTCCCTCCCCCTGCTCCGCGAGACGCGAATGCCCGCGGTCATCTGCGAGATCGGTCCGGCGACGGTAGTGGTCGAACAGGCCCCCACCATCGCCCGGTCCGTCGTCGACGCGCTGACCGAGTGGGTCGACACCTCATGGGATTGAATCTGCAGCTCATCAGGCAGGAATTCGGGTCCCAAAACGCTCGATCGAGGGTCGGCTCGACGTAATCCACAACCTCATGCACAGGTTGTGGATTACGCTCTACCGTGGGTTCAGGGATCAAATAACCACTTTACGTGGTAACTTCAACCCGCATATGTGGATTATGTAAAGTAGCAACCACCTATTGTGGTGACCTAACCCACAGCCGTTTCGCTCCGACCCACCATCAACTTGTAGATCCGCTCGAGGTCCTCGAGTGTGGCGAATTCCACCACAACCTTCCCATGCTTCGAGGTGAGGTCGACCTTGACTCTGGTATTCAGATGACTGGACAGCAACTCCTCCAACTCCAGGATCCCCGGCGGTGGTAGTCGTCGTGGCGGCGAAGGGACCTGAGGTTGTTCCTCTCCTGCGACATCCGGAATCGGGCTCTCGGGGACTACCCCGGGACCACCGGCCTCTCCCCCACCATTGTGCTCACGCACCATGTCTTCGATTGTCCGGACAGTCAATCCCTCGGCGACCACCGCCTTAGCCAACGTCTCCTGATAGCCACGATCGGGTGTGCCCAACAGGGCGCGAGCGTGACCCGGACTGATCTGGCCTTCCGAAAGCAGACGCTGAACCCCTGACGGGAGCTGCAGCAGACGAAGGATGTTGGTGACCGCAGTACGGCTCTTCCCTACTCGTTTGGCCACCTGGTCATGGGTGTAGTCGAACTCCTCGATGAGCTGCTGATACGCCGCCGCTTCCTCCAGGACATTCAGGTCCTGACGGTGGAGATTCTCGACCAGTGCCTGCTCGAGACTCTGTGTCTCGTCGGAAGTGAGTACAAGCACGGGGATCGACTGCAACCCGGCCCTGCGGGCGGCGCGCCACCGACGTTCGCCGGCGATGAGCTCGTAATCGTCGGCGGCGATCCCCCCGACCTGGCGGACCAGCACCGGTTGCAGCACCCCAAGCTCTTTGATCGAGGCCGCCAGCGAAGCCATGGTGTCTTCATCGAAGTTCACCCGGGGCTGTCGGGGATTGGGCTTGATGCTCCCGATCGGAACCTCCCGCAGCGACGACGAGCGATCCCCCACCACCTCGTTGGGGATAAGGGCGCTCAATCCCTTGCCCAGTCCGCTACGTCTTGTTGCCACCGCTGACCTCCTTGGCTAGTTCCCGGTAAGCGATGGCCCCACGTGAGGCCGGATCGAACGCGGTGATGGGCTGACCGAACGATGGGGCCTCCGAAAGTCGCACCGTTCGGGGAATGACACTTCGGCACACCTTGGACCCGAAATGCAGACGCACCTCGTTGGCTACCTGGTCCGATAGTTTTGTCCTGGCGTCGTACATGGTCAGAACGATTGTCGAGATATCCAACTTCGGGTTGAGGTTCGACGCCACCAGATGCACGTTTCGCATCAGTTGACTCAATCCTTCCAGGGCGTAGTACTCACACTGGATGGGAACCAAGACCTCATCGGCCGCTGCCAGCGCATTGACGGTAATCAATCCCAACGAGGGCGGGCAGTCAATGAGTACGTAGTCGAACTCGTCGATCACCGATTCGATGGACTTCTTCAACTTCAGCTCGCGACTGAACGCCGGGACGAGCTCGATCTCGGCTCCGGCTAAGGCGATGGTGGCCGGTGCTACAAAGAGGTTCTTCATGCTGGTGGGCTCTACGCAGTCCTCCAGGGACGAGTCCCTCATTAACACGTCGTACATCGAGAGTTCGAAGTTGCGGGCGTCAATGCCAAGCCCGGTTGTGGCGTTCCCTTGGGGATCGAGGTCGATCACCAGAACCCGGAATCCGAGCTCGGCTAGCGCGGCGCCCAAGTTGACGGAGGTTGTCGTCTTGCCCACGCCTCCCTTCTGGTTGGCCACGGCGAGGACCCGGGGGAGTGGGTTGCCTGAAGCAGCCTGAGCCTCGACCACCGGTTGCTGAATCGCCTCCTCCACTGGCTCATCGGCCACAACAGGCGCAGGAACCACGGGAGCGGACGATAGTGCCTCTTCTTCGGTGAGACCAGGAGCCACTGGGTCCACTTCCGTTACGGACGCGTTTACACCCTCCGAACCCTCAACTACCACATCGACCGACCCTAGATCGCCGTCCACTCTTGGTTCCTGTTCCTGCGGCGCAGCGTGAGTCGTCACCGGAATCGCCTCCGGCGCAACTGGAGTATCGCTTACCCGCTCTATTTCCGAGGGTGGTTCAGCCGGCTCGTAAGAGGGTCGTTGGCTCACCGGAGGGCTCGGGGTAAGGACGTTATCCAGTTCCGCCTGGGCCGTGACCACGTCAGAGATCGTCTCCTCGATATTGCGCTGTTGAGGGGCTCCGCCGGGTGGCGTAGGGGACGCCGGCTGCTGTCCAGAGGGTGGGGGAGGGGCCTCCGGAGACTCTGTGCTCGGCGACGGTGACTGGATAAGTGTTACAGAACCCGTCCCGACGGGGGACGACCCCGTCTCCGACGCCTGCTCCGACTCTGGAGAGGACGACCTATTCCGACCCCGGCGGCGGCCGCGCATTTATCTAGTCCTCGGTTCTGCAGGCATCAAGGCACTCATACTTCCCTGGTTCATGGGGCAGGTCAAGGATTTGGGCCGAGAATGTTCCACGTGAAACCATCATCCGCCCACTTGAGAGTTGAATCACCATCCAACGGCAAATCACATTTTGGATCTACCCACCCGGTGCCACTGTAGAGGGTGGGGACGGGCGATTCCAGCGATACGGACATCAATCCCCCCAATTGACTGACTATGAGTCTGTAGGGCGGCCTCTGGGTTGCTAATGCTCATCCTGCTAGGGGACCCTCTGAGCTTCCCTCGACCGCCGTCGGTACGCTTCATTATCGAATGCAAACCCGCTTCACCGGCAGGCAACTGATCGAAGCAAAGCCAAATTCCCACCAAATGGAGCAACTCCCTCCACGATGAGGTATTACGACACGCCTCTCCTGAACGCCAGCGGTTGGCTACCGCGTCGTGACCAGGACATCGCCGGGGCCCGCCACCCCCTCTGTCGATCCAAGATCGCAGTTGATCCCAGCTAACAGCTGACCAAAGGGGCAGAGGGTACTCACGCCACGCGAGGAAGCCCTACTGGCTTACCTCAGCCACTTCGGGATTCCGCCTAGGTCCAGGACCGGCGCGTTGGCTGTCGCCGCAGAGTTGGTTCGAAGTGCCGACGTCCAAACCCTCAACCCAAGGTTTCACGTGGAACAATTTCCTAAGTACGCAAGCTCTACAACGCCTCCTGATTCCAGTGCTCCATGGCGGCACAACTGAGCATTTGGCCCGGCGGAGGCAAATCCCAAGAGGGGCACGGTGCTGGCGTCCCGTTTCCCAGCAGGATCGCCCGGACTGGCCGGGTGGGAGGTTCGACGGCTTGCAGTAATGGCCGAAGTTTGCCTGCGATCTAGAAGAGTGGCCGCTTTGCCGGGACACCGACACGTCGGGGATATCGATCTGACGTCTCGCCTGACTTGATCAGAAGTTGGTAGCCGTAGCGATCGTCGAAACGATAACGGAGGAGGCGCTGCAGCCCCAACTCGGCCAGGCCTTCCTCAGGCCACCGACCGTGAAGTTCTTCGCCGGGAGGTTCCGATACCACGACCAGACCGGAGGAGCGGAGGAGCGGCGCTCCGCACTCGGCGGTCACGGCTGCCCTTCCGAAGGATCGAGCCGTCACGAGATCAAAGTGATCTCGGTAGCGTTCGTCCCGACCGAGCTCTTCTGCCCTTCCCCGGACGACGGCCGTCCCGACGTCACCCCATTTTCCAAGCTCCTCAGAGAGAAACTCCGTCCGTCGTTCGTTCCCGTCCATCAGGACAACTCTGCTGTTCGACCAACAGGAGCACAAAATCAGGCCCGGGACACCCCCGCCTGTACCGAGATCGACAACGGATTCTGGGGGTCTTCCCAGTGCTTTTTCGGTGGCTGCCACAAAGCCAAGAGCGTGGTCCACCTGTTCCGCAACCGGCATCCCACCGAGGAACCCCAGCGCCGCGGAACGGTCGAGCGTGTCAATGACCGAAGTGGAAACACGGTTCCGAAGTTGGGTCAGAACAGTGGCCATGGCTCTCAGACTCGACTCTCATACCAATGGGGTTCGGGGATTAGAACCCAGGGGCCCAATATGCTGCCGTCCATCATGGGCTCCTTCCATCTCTGCAAACAATCAAAACGGCACCGGGCCAAAGCCCGGTGCCGTTTCCCAAATTACGGGATTGCTCCCGTCGCCCTAACTCGAGGGTTGGATCACCACGTACCTCGACGGCTCGGTGCCATCGGATCGGGTTTCGACTCCGTCGAGCTCATTCACCGTATCGTGCACCACTTTGCGGTCGGCAGGAGACATGGGCTCGAGAGCTCGTTCTTCGCCCGAGGCCTTCACCTCGTCGACGATGCCTTCGGTGAACCGACGCAGAGCCGCCGAGCGCTTCTCGCGGTAGCCACCAACGTCGACCAGAATGCGGTCGGTCCGTACCTCCGACTGACGCTGTACGAAGGTGCGGGTTAGGTCCTGGACCGCCGACAGGGTGGCGCCGCGAGGACCTACTAGCAATCCGAGATCGTCACCGGTTGCGGCCACCTGCACTGTGTCCTCGTCCAACTCCACAAAGCCCACGTCCGCGTCCAGACCGAACTCTCGCACCAGCCCGGCCACGAACTCCGTCGCCGCCTCACCCTGCTGCTCGAGGGTTAGAGACTCTTCCATGCTGTCCTCACTATCTCCGGTGCTCCGACCGGATCCTTGCTTCGACTGCGTCTTAGGCTGTCCGCCGTTTGATCCTGCTCCACGTCCGCCGCGGTTGCGCCGATTACGGGAACCCGATGAGGTGCCCTGTCCTGATCCGTTTGATGACGTCCGCGACACATTCCCGGCATTCTCCTCGGAGTCCACCGAGGTCGTCGATCCTTCGCCACGGGCCTCTGCGGTTGCATCCGTGCGATTGGCCGAAGCCCCATTTCGGGACCGCCCATTGGCTCCCTTACTTCCTGATGGGCCACCGGCCCGAGATCGGTCGCCTCCTCCACGATTCCGGTCGGGCCGCTGTCGACGACCACGCTTGGGTGGGGGAGCGACCGGGCGAACCCTGGCCTGAACCCTGGCCTCGCCTCGCACCCTGCCGAACAACCCCGACTTGGGCTCGCTGAGAATGACGAACTCAGCATCATCTTCGGCCACTCCCAGGAGATCGAGAACGATCTCCTTGGCTTCGGGCAGTGACTTACCGCTGGCTTCCACCCACTCCACGCTCTACCGCGCCTTTCGTTCACGTTTGGTCTTGGAGCGCGGATGCTCTTTCGGAGCACCCGACCCGTTGGGGGTCGTGGTGGAGCCCCTCGATCCATTGCTCCCGTTGCTCCCATTTCCCGAAGGCTTTGATGGGGCCCTACGGGTTCCGTTGCCACTCGACGCACTCGGGGTCCGCTTTGGGTTTGTCGAACTTGGCGTCCTCTTGCCGTTGGCCCCGCTGGAGCCGTTCGTCCGCTTGACGACTGCTGCCGCCGCGATGTCGGCGTCGGCAGCCGTGGCGGGACGCCGGCTCTTCCCGTTGCCGTTCGATCCTGTCGATCCGCCGGACTTCGTTGGTGGCGTACTCTTTTTGTTCGCCGCAGCTGCCCCCGAGCCGCTCGAAGCCTTGGGCTTCGGCAACGCTCGCTCGGTGCGATCGGCAACCGGGCCCTTCGGTTTCTTCTTTTCCGTTGCCGTGACGTCCACGGTCGTCGGGGGTGGGCCACCAACCATGCCTTTGCGAAACAGGATCTCTTGTGTCGCAATCCGGATCGCGCTCGAAATAATAAAATAGACATTCAGAATTGCGGCCACATTTATGTAAATGAATCCGAATATAAGTGGCATGTATTTCTGGAGCATTGCCGCCTGAGGATTAGCCTGTGCAGCTCCACCATTCCTCTTGTTCAAGCGCGACATCTGCAGGTACTGAAGTCCCACCGATCCGACCACCAGCAACAGGAAGGGAATGGCCACCCAGATTGAGCTGTGATGGGAGAGGAGCTTGTCCGAGAAGTCCATTCCGAACGAAATAAGCTGTCCATGGGCAGCAACGATGTTGTGGTACATCTCGCTGGTCTTGGGGATATACCTTGGCTCGGCGACAGTGGTAGCAGCGACATGCAGCCCATCCACGGTGTGGGCCGGAACGGTTACAAGGTTGGTCATTCCTCGAATAACGCTGTAAAGAATGAAGAATGCTGGCATCTGCAATAGCATTGGAAGACAGCCGGAAGCCGGGTTAACTTTGTGCTCTTTGTAGAGCTTCATCATTTCTTCGTTGAGCTGGGCCCGGTTTTCTGCCCCCTTGTACTTCTGCTGGAGCTTCTTCATCTCCGGCCCCAGCGCCTGCATGGCCGCCATGTTCTTGGTGCTCTTGACCGTCAGGGGCGTGAGCAGCGCCATGATGACGATGGTGAGGAGCGCTACGTCGATGGGGTAGTTGGGGATGAGCGAGTAGAAGAAGGCGAGTACGGAGCCGACCGCATCCAACAGCGGCTGGAAGATCTTGCCGATCGGTGTGGTTATGGATGCGTACATGAGGTCCTCCGGTCGGGGACAGGGTCGACGCCGTGTCCACCCCAGGGGGTGCACCGGCTGAGGCGTCGGGCCGTCAGGGCACCGCCACGAATCGAGCCATGCAAGCTGATGGCTTCAATGGCGTACTCCGAGCAACTCGGGATGTACCTACAGCCCGTCGGGCGGCCCGTGCGCGCCAGTTGGTAGGTGCGGACAAGTTTCGTCATGACGTTGGCGATCTGTCCCAGGGCAGGTGCTGACGGGGGGTCGGTCGTGACCTGAGGTTCGGCCATGGTGAGCTGCGTCATCGGTGGGCACCTGTGGTGTCGGTGAGGCTGTCGACCCGTCCGAGGGCCTGGTCCAGCGCTTGGCTCATGGCCACCTTCAGTTCGTCGAACGCCAACCGCGGGGCTTCGGGGCCGGTCCGGACGAGGTAGGCGCCCGCCGGGAGCGGTGTCCCAGAAAGAATCGACCGGAGGCGTCGCCGCAGCTTGTTCCTCGTCACCGCGTTTCCCAATTTCCTATTGATGGCATAGGCCACTTCACACCGTGACCAGGTATTTTGTGGCACAAACACTACCGTGAGCGGTCCTGAACGGCCCCGAACTCGGGATCGCCTCAGATCCTCGAAGGTGTGCCGCGAGCGAATCGGCGTCAGAGCCCTTGTGGAACTCCCTCCAGAGATCACACCGACAGGCGATGGCGTCCCTTCGCCCGGCGCGACCGGATCACCGCCCGGCCGGCCTTGGTTGACATGCGCTTGCGGAACCCGTGCGTCTTGGCACGCTTCCGTACGTTGGGCTGATAAGTACGTTTCATCCATCCACATCCTTCCTCTCCCTGAACCGGGGACATCGGTGTCGCGTTCGGCAGGGGGCCCGGTCACAGGGATCAGGGCATTCCCCTACATGGTAGGCGCGATTCGGCCCCCGCTCTAGTCGACGGTCAAGAGGCACGCTGAGTGGTCACGGTGTACCGTTCCGATCACAGCAAGCAGCGTTGCCGGTCGGGACGAACCCCACCGATCACACAACGCCTGCCTTGAGAACGACGCAGGACAACAAAGACGGAATGGCGCTCTATCCCCGAATCCTGACGGAGCGCAGCCTATCGGTACTCGTCCACAGCTGTGGATATCTTTGTGGACCGACTGAGCCGTCCAAGGGCGGAGGCCCACGTGAACGACACTGACGAGTTGTGGATATTGTGCTCCGAGGCCTTGCGTGAGCAGGTTTCCGACTCCATCTGGCAGGCCTACCTGTCTGGAATCACACCGCTCTCCATCGAAGACGACGAAATTGTCCTGGGTGTGCCCAACACCCTGATTCGTGACCGAGTCGAGTCCCGATTTCTCGGCCTCATCCAGGACACCCTGACCGGCACCGTGGGCCGGGACCTGGTCGTACAGCTGGAGGTTGTCGCCCCGGAGCCTCAATCGGCCGAAGACCTGCTCCCCGTCGACCGCTCTCCGCTCCCGTCGGCTCCCGTTCCCTCGGACGCGGTACCGCCATCGCCGTGGCGCGAGCGGTCTCCGGCGCAGCCCACCAACGGGCGACCGGGGACCTTCGAGTCACCGGTGCTCGATCCCCGCTACACCTTCGACACGTTCGTCATTGCTTCGTCCAACCGGTTCGCCCACGCTGCCGCTCAGTCAGTGGCCGAGTCCCCGGCGCAGTCCTACAACCCCCTGTTCATCTACGGCGACGCGGGTTTGGGCAAAACCCACCTCCTCCACGCCATCGGTAACTACGTCCTGGACAACTTCAGTGGCCGCCACGTCCGTTACCTGACGACCGAGACCTATATGAACGAGTTCGTCGACGCCATCCGGACCAACGCCACCACGGCGTTCAAGCGGCGCTATCGCGAGTGCGACGTCCTTCTCATCGACGACGTCCAGTTCATGGAACGTAAGGAGTCGCTCCAAGAGGAGTTCTTCCACACCTTCAATTCCTTGTACGGGGCCTCTAAACAGATCGTTCTCACGTCGGACCGGCCCCCCAAATCGATAGCCACGCTTGAAGACCGCCTCCGGAGCCGCTTTCTCTCCGGTTTGATCACCATCGTCCAGCCCCCCGACCTCGAGACCCGCTTGGCCATCCTTCAGGCCAAGGCCGAACACGAGCAGGTCAACGTGCCTGACGACGTCCTGGACTTCATCGCCACCCACGTCAAGGACAACATCCGCGAACTGGAAGGGGCGTTGATCCGGGTCACCGCTTTCGCCAGCCTCTATCGCCAACCTATGAGCCGGGAACTGGCCGAACAGGTCCTTTCCGACATCGTGTCGGCTCATCAACCCCGTCGAATCACCCCACAGGTGATCCTCGAAGCCACATCGGAGACCTTCGGTTTTTCGGTCGAGGAGCTCTGCGGCCCCAATCGGCGACGCCCACTGGTCACAGCCAGACAAGTCAGTATGTATGTGTTTCGCGAACTCACCGACTTCAGTTATCCGGCCATCGGTCGTGAGTTCGGTGGTCGTGACCACTCCACGGTGATGCACGCCGTCGACAAGATCGGCGGTCTGATGAAGGAGCGTCACCAGATCTACAACCAGGTGACCGATCTCATCGTTCGGATCAAGAGCGGTGCGTGATCGAGGTTTGACTCTTCTCTCCGGAACCCCTCCGACCCGACCTCGCCTCGTGCCCCTCTCTTGGACCAGGGGTCTCTTTCCAGAGGTTGTGCACTATCTGTGGATATCTACGGTCCAATCTGGGGTAATGCTGTGAACCCCGGTGAACTTGTCCATAACCCGACACCTTCCGGACTTGCCGTCGACACAACCACCAGGAAACGGTGGACAGAGCGGGGATGACCAAAACCCTCTGAACAGGGACGATTGAGGTTCATCCACAATCCACAGGGCTTATTACCATCACTACCTAATTAGATCTATAAAACAAAAGCGAGAAAGGACTCCCTGGTGAAGTTTCGATGCGAGCGTGACTCCCTGGTGGAAGTACTCACCACTGCAGGCCGTGCTGTCAGCGCGCGCACTACAGCCATGGCACTGAGCGGGGTCAGAATTGAGGCGTCGGGAAATCACCTCGCCGTGGTGGGTACCGATCTGGACCTGACCGTGCACGCCTCGACCGAAGCCATCGGCATCTCCGACGGCGTATGTGTCGCCCCGGCCCGTCTGCTGGCCGACATTGTCCGATCCTTGGAGCCCGGGGCGGTCACCATCGAGGCGGAGGGGGAGAAGATCGAGATCGGTGCAGCCCGGTCCAGGTTCAGCCTTCGCACCTTTCCGGTGGACGACTTCCCCACGCTGCCCGAACCACCACAACCGGCCACCTTCTTGCCCGCCGACCATCTGGCCAGCGCGCTTCGTCAGGTAGTCCGCGCCGCGTCGAGCGACGACGCCCGCCCTTTGCTCACCGGGGTGCTGATAGCCGCAGAGGGGAGCGGGGTCCGCCTGGTGGCGACCGACTCCTACCGGCTGGCCATGCGGGATATCGATGGGAGCGATGCCCTCGTCGACAGTGCACAGATTCTGGTGCCGGCCCGGGCCCTGGCTGAGTTGCAGAGGCTCTCGGTGCTCGGATCGGCAGGAAAGGAATCGGCAACAGGGTCAGAGGGCGAGGATGCCTCCGGCCCGACTGTTGGGCTGTCGGTCGGCGATCACGACGTGACCTTTACTGCCGGCGGGGTCAAAGTGAGTACGCGACTCCTCGACGGGAGCTATCCCGACTACCGCCAACTCATTCCGGCCGAGTACCCGAACCGCCTCCATGTGGGGAAGGACTCGTTACTCGACGCTCTCCGACGCGTACGGCTCCTGGTCCGCGACAACACCACCCCGGTGCGGCTCTCCATGAGGCCGGGAGGGGTGGATCTGACCGTGGTCTCCCAGGAGGTGGGCGACGCCAGTGAGACGGTGGATGCCGATTTTGACGGCACCGAACTGACCATTGCGTTCAATCCCACCTATCTCATCGATGGGGTGGAGGCAGTCACCGGTGATGAGGTCCTCTTGGAGACGGTGGATGCCACCAAGCCGGCGACCGTTCGAGCTGCGGAGGAGACCAATTTCCGGTATCTCTTGATGCCGGTACGCGTTTCCTGAGCCATCGGCCTACCGCTACCTCGTGTACCTCGTATCCCTGGCCATCACCGACTTCCGAAACATCGTCGAGCTGTCGATCGAGCCCGACCCGGCGGGAACCACGGTGATCACCGGACGGAACGGAGCGGGAAAGACGAGCGTCCTCGAAGCGGTCACCTACCTGTCCACTCTGCAGTCGTTCAGGGGTTCGCCGCGTGAAGCCATGGTCCGACGTGGCGCAGAACACGCCATTTTGCGAGCGGAAACCCTGGTCGAAGGAAGAGCGGTGACCATCGAGGCTGAGATATCGGCCTCGGGACGCTCACGGACGATGGTCAACCGTCAGGTAGTCAGGAGGCGCGGCGACCTACACCAGGCCCTGCGGACCACGGTCTTCTCGCCCGAGGACATCGGGGTCGTCCGGGCTGGTCCGAGCGATCGTCGCCGGTTTCTTGACGAAACCCTGGCGGTGGTGGATCCCAAGGCCGCCCGCAGCGCCGAGGATGTGGAGAAGGTTCTTCGCCAACGGGCTGCGCTCCTGCGCACGTCGGGGAGGCGACTCTCCCCGGAGGTGGCGTCCACCCTCGACGTTTGGGATGCACGGCTCGCCGAGGCCGGTACGACGCTGGTCGAAGCCCGAGAGGAACTGATCGAAGCGCTGACCCCGCTAGCCGGGGCCCACTACTCAAGGTTGGCCGGAACCCAAACCGACCTCGGGTTGGCATACGTCCGCTCCTGGGACGGCCGGCTGTCTGATGCTTTGTTGGAAGCCCGGACCAAAGATGTTGAACGGGGGGTCTCCACAGTGGGCCCCCATCGCGACGAGCTGGAGCTGAGCGTGGGAGGCCTTCCCAGTCGGACCCACGCCTCGCAGGGGGAGCAGAGATCGTTGGCCCTGGCGCTCCAACTGGCCGCACACCAGCTGGCCACCGAACGCCTGGGCTCGGCTCCGGTACTCCTTCTCGACGACGTCTTCTCAGAGCTCGACCCGTTCCGGTCCCAGGCCCTTTTGGCCGGCCTCCCTCCCGGACAGGCCCTCTTGACCACCGCCTTGCCGGCCCCGGCCGAGGTGGAGCCGGCCCGCGTGTACCGGGTGGAAGCGGGGGGGAGGGCCAATGTGGTCGAGCTGCCGGCAGCCGGCGGCGGGTCGCCGAGCTGATGGTGCCGCCGTCGGACCGGGGCGATACCGGGCCACGGTCCTTGGAGGCCTCGCTCGATGCTGTGTCGAGGAAGTTGGGTATGCGGGACTCACGTGGACTCGGCCGGCTCTTTGCCCACTGGTCCGAGATCGTGGGACCGGGGATGGCCGAGCACGTCCGACCGGTACGCCTCGACCAGGAATCCCTGGTCGTGACCGTCGATCACCCGGCCTGGGCCACCCAGGTGCGCCGGATGGGCGACCAACTGCTCGACCGGGTGGCTGAGGAGACCGGCGCCCAGCGCCCGGCAAGGGTGGACGTACGGGTTCAACGGTGATCCGGCCCCTCGGGCCGGCGACCATCGGTCAGGTAGGGCACCCCTGAGGGCTACACTGGGACCTTGGAATCGGGGTACCGCCACCGTCTCCGGAATGCGTCCAGCGCACCGCCGACGAGCTTGTTCCGCTGGTTCCCGATCAGTCACTCGATGTTGGAAAGGGCGCGCCTGTGGCGCTGAAACAAGACGGCGGGGACGAACCGACCTATAACGCCGACGACATCACCGTGCTGGAGGGCCTCGAGCCCGTCCGGAAGCGTCCGGGCATGTACATCGGTTCGACCGGACCCACCGGACTGCATCACCTGGTCTGGGAGGTGGTCGACAACTCGGTGGACGAGGCTATGGCGGGCTTCTGTACGCAGATCGACGTCACACTTCTGGCCGACGGGGGAGTGCGGGTAGTCGACAACGGTCGCGGCATCCCCACCGGGCCGATGGCCGGCCAGAAGGGCAAGTCCGCCGCCGAGGTCGTCCTCACTGTGCTGCACGCCGGCGGCAAGTTCGGTGAGGGTGGCGGCTACAAGGTCTCCGGTGGGCTGCACGGAGTGGGCATCTCTGTGGTTAACGCGCTCTCCACCCGACTCCTCTTGGAGATCGACAGCGACGGCGACCATCATTCGCTGGAGTTCAAGGACGGCGGCAAGCCGATCGGGAAGCTGGAGGTCACCGGCAAGGCGCCTCGCGGCCGGACCGGAACCACCATCACCTTCTGGCCCGACGCCTCCATCTTCGAAGAAGTGGAGTTCCGAGCCCAGACGGTGACGGAGCGCCTCCAGGTGATGGCCTTCTTGAACAAGGGTCTCGAGATCCGCTTCACCGACGAGCGCCCAGACGGGGCGTCCCAGATCTTCAAGTACAAAGACGGGATCGTCGACTTCGTCCGGCACCTCAACGCCTCCAAAGAGGCCCTGTTCCGCAAGGTCAGTTCGCTGGAGCAGAAGGAGGAGACCATGGAGGTGGAATTGGCCCTCCAGTGGAACACCGGCTTCTACGAGAGTATCCACTCCTTCGCCAACGGCATCTCAACCATCGACGGCGGCATGCACGAGGAGGGGTTCAAGAAGTCCCTCACCAACGTGGCCAACAAGTACGCACGAGCTAAGGGCACCCTGAAGGAAAAGGACGAGAACCTGCGCGGTGAGGACATCCGCGAAGGTCTTACCGCCATCATCTCGGTTCGGCTCCAAGACCCGCAGTTCGAGGGACAGACCAAGGCCAAGCTCGGAAACGTGCCCGTCCGCTCGCTCGTGGAACGGGCCACCAACGAGAAGCTGGCCGAATGGTTCGAGGAGAACCCGCGCGAGGCCGGGCAGATCATCCAGAAGAGCATGTCGGCGGCCCGGGCCCGGGTGGCGGCCCAATCGGCCCGGGACCTCACCCGGCGGAAGTCGTCGCTCGACGGTGCCGGACTGCCGGGCAAGTTGGTCGACTGTTCGTCACGAGACCCTCGTGAGAGCGAACTGTTCATCGTGGAAGGCAACTCGGCCGGTGGCTCGGCCAAGGACGCCCGCAACCCGCGGACCCAAGCAATCCTGCCCATCCGGGGAAAGATCCTGAACGTCGAGCGGGCCCGTATCGACAAGATGTTGAAGAACACCGAGATCCAGGCGCTCATCGCGGCCATCGGTGCGGGCCTGGCTGAAGACTTTGATGTGACCAAGGCCCGCTACCACAAGATCATCATCCTGGCCGACGCCGACGTGGATGGATCCCACATCCGGACCCTGCTGCTGACGTTCTTCTTCCGCCAGATGAAGCCGCTGGTGGAAGGGGGCTTCGTTTACGTTGCCCAGCCTCCTCTGTACTCCACACTGGTGGGGAAAGAGAAGATCTACCTGAAGGACGACACAGCCAAGACAGCGTTCCTGGCCGAGAACCCGAACCACAAGGCCGACTTCCAACGACTGAAGGGTCTGGGGGAGATGGACTTCGGGGAGTTGCGCGACACCACGATGGACCCGGGAAGGCGATCCCTCCTCCAGGTGGCCGTGGAGCAGGCGGCCGTGGCCGACGAGGTGTGTTCGGTGCTGATGGGCGAGGACGTCGATCTCCGGCGTCACTTCATCCAGACCAACGCCAAAGACGTTCGCTTCCTCGACATCTGAGGAAGCCCTTCCTGACCGATCGGCGGCGATCGAGTCCGGGACGAGACGAGTGAGACGGAGAAGGACACTGCATGCCAGGACGTGACAACGACGGTCCAGGGACGGGCACCGAAGAGGACGTCTCGGGCTTCATCGAGCCCATCGAGATCCAAGAGGAGATGGAGCGATCCTTCCTCGAGTATTCGATGTCGGTCATCGTCTCGCGAGCCCTCCCTGACGTGCGCGACGGTCTGAAGCCGGTTCACCGGCGGATTCTGTATTCCATGTACGACCAGCGCCTTCTGCCGGATCGACCCCACACCAAGTGCGCCAAAGTGGTCGGGGACGTCATGGGCTCCTACCACCCACACGGCGACTCGTCGATCTACGAAGCCTTGGCCCGCATGGTCCAGGAGTTCTCCATGCGTCACCCGCTGGTGGACGGTCACGGCAACTTCGGCGGCACCGGGCCGGACGAAGGTCCAGCGGCCATGCGTTACACCGAGTGTCGCCTCGGCTCGCTGGCCCTCGAGTTGATGGCGGGAATCGACCAGGAGACGGTCGACTTCACCCCCAACTACGACGCCACCTCCGAAGAGCCGACCGTCCTTCCTTCACGGTTCCCGAACATCCTGGTCAACGGCTCACAGGGCATCGCGGTGGGGATGGCCACCAACATCCCGCCGCACAACCTTGGCGAGGTGATCGACGCCACCATCCATCTGTTGGAGCATCCGGACTCCACCCCGGACGATCTCATGCAGTTCGTCAAGGGCCCGGACTTCCCGACGGGTGCCCTGATCCTCGGGCGCCAAGGCATTCTCGATGCGCTGCGTACCGGCAAGGGGTCGATCAAACTGCGCGCCGTGGCCGAGATCGACGAGGGTCGTGACGGAGCGACGCGGATCGTGGTGTCCGAGATGCCGTACCAGACCTCGGTGGCAACCGTGGAGAAGAAAATCTCCGAGTTGGTGCGGACCGGGGACATCGACGGGATCGCGGAGGCCCAGGACGACTCCTCGGGGGGAAAGACCCGCTTGGTCATCCGACTCAAGCGAGACGCCAACGCCAACGTGGTCCTGAACAACCTGTTCAAGCAGACGCCGCTGCAGACCAGCTTCAGTGTGAACGCGGTGGCGCTCGTGGATGGGGTGCCTCGCACCCTCAACTTGGCCCAGATGCTCACGCACTACGTGGCCCACCAGGTCGAGGTCGTCACGCGTCGGTCACAGTTCCTCTTGGACAAGGCCCGAGCCAGGGCCCACGTGGTCGAAGGGCTTCTGAAGGCCATCGACATGCTCGATGCCGTGATCGCCGCCATCAGGGGGTCCGAGGATCGCCCGGCCGCGATGGAGGCACTCAGGGCCACGCCCTTCGACTTCTCTGAGGAGCAGGCGAACCACATCCTCGACATGACGCTCGCCCGGCTCACCCGGCTCGGCCGCACGAATCTCGAAGACGAGATGGCCAAGCTTTTGGAGGAGATCGCCGAGCTGGAGTCCATCCTCAACGACCCGGCCAAGCTCCGGGGCGTGATCGCCACCGAGATGGGCGAGATCCGGGAAAAGTTTGCTAACGACCGCCGGACGGTGATCACCCACGACCCCGGCGACATGAATGTCGAGGACCTGGTGGACGACGAGGAACTCGTCGTCACCATGAGCCGGGCCGGCTACATCAAGGCCGTTTCGGCGGATGCCTTCCGCACTCAAGGTCGCGGCGGTCGGGGAATTCAAGGGGCGAAGCTGAAAGAAGAGGATCTCATCGATGACGTCGTGCACACGTCGTCGCACGCCCACCTCTTGCTGTTCTCCAACCGGGGTCGCGTATTCCGGCTACGGGCACTAGAGATTCCCATGAAGGAGCGGACGGCTCGAGGGACAGCCATCGTGAACCTGTTACCGCTGGCGCCCAATGAGAGCATCCAGGCCATCATTGGTACGCGTGACTTTGCCGCCGACAACTATCTGGTGTTCTCCACCAAGCTGGGCCAGATCAAAAAGACCGCCTTCAGCGAGTACGACAAGTCACGGCGTGAGGGCTTCATTGCCATCAACCTTCGCGACGGAGACGAACTGGTTCGGGTCGTGGAGACCCACGGCGATGACGACGTGTTCCTGGTGACCCAGTCAGGCATGACGATCCGCTTCTCCGAACAGGATGTCCGGGCCATGGGACGGGATGCTGCGGGTGTCCGCGGGGTCCGACTGAAGGCTGGGGACGAGGTCGTCTCCTGTGACATTGCGCGCGACGAAGCGGACATCCTCCTCGTCACCGACGCGGGCTACGGCAAACGGACCAAGGTGGAGCGGTTCAACCGGCAGGCGCGGGGTGGTCAGGGTGTACGCGGCATCCGGTTGACGGCCAAGCGGGGCAAAGTGGTCGCGGCCTTCATGGCCGGACTGGAAGATGAGATCCTGCTTATCTCGACCACGGGTGTTGTGATTCGGACGGCTGTGCGTGAGATCGCCTCGCAAGGCCGGGACGCAACCGGCGTCCGGGTGATGAACCTCGACGACGGCGATGCGGTGGCCGCCGTGGCCCCGGTGGCGGGCGAGGTCTCCGGGCCGGCGTAGGCGAGAAGGAGGGCCAGTGGGCGGATCGGACGTGGTGTAGCGTCGTGCACTGGTTTAGGGGGCTATAGCTCAGTCGGTTAGAGCGCAGCACTGATAATGCTGAGGTCGCTGGTTCGATTCCAGCTAGCCCCACCAGCGTGAACGTGGTTTTTGGCTCCGGACTTGGCGGCCTCTAGGGCGCGTTTAGGGCGCGACGCATGCCAACCTCAGTCCTGATGAGCCCTCTAGCCGGGACGATCCCACCCGTCCCAGTCCTTTTGAAACTCTTCCCACGGGTCGATGGGGATTCGTTCAGCGAAGGACTCGATTGTCTCCACGACCGTAAAGCCCTCGTAGGCATTGAAGCTGACTGCCCAGCGATTGAGGAATCCCTCATATCCGAGCAGAGCGAATGGGAGCCCATCGTCCATTACAAACCTGACCGGTGCTTCCCAAGCCAAGTCCTCAAATGGAGGAAGACAGAGCGTCACCGTACGAACAACACACTGCCAGTCGTGGCCTAGGAATGTGACCTTGTCGTCGCCGTCCTCCCCATCCTCGGGAAAGTCAATGTCTAGAGCGTCGCCCACACCTCTCGGGAAAACAGTTATCGGTGCTCCTGTGTCGATAAGCGCGTTGGAGCCGATGTGAATATCCCCATGATCTAGGCGAACGTCGACTGTTGGCCTGAGGATCACTTTGTCAGGTACAAAGGATTCCTCTTCGCGCCATGGGAAAATATGAAACCGACTCGACTCCGCCACGCTGCGGGTGGTGTTTAGCCGACGCCGACGACGTAGCCCGATACAGGAGGCCGCACGTATTGCATAACGGAGTCCTGAGTCTGGCTACCCATCGAACGGAGCACCGCTGCGAGACCTCGGGAAGTCTCTGCAGAAGCGATCACTTCGCCTTTCAACAGAGCAACCCATAAGCCCTCATATCCAACCAAAACAGAGGGTCGGTGGGCAGGCGGGATCAGCCCGTCAACAGGTCTCCGAGCGATCGGCACTTCACCATCATCGTTCGGCCTCTGGAACCAACGCAACACCCTGGTGGAACCCATTTCTGCCGCCTCCTAACCACATTCGTGTAACTACTCTATTCGTATTCGCGCGGTAAGTGTGTTTATTCGCGCGGAGTGCGCGAATCATTACTCTCCGGGGTTGAACCTTTAAGAGCGTCCCAAATGGGTGCGACGCTCTATTTGGCCATGGACCGAAATTCCTAAGCCGTTGCGGCAAAAGCCGTTGGCCGAAAGTGGTCTCCTATGGCGTCAGCGGCTAAACGGTCTGCTGCTGGTGACTGGCGGGCATAGATGCCGAGCGTGGTCGAAATGTCTGCGTGGCCCTGCCGGACTTGAGTGGTCTTTGGGTCGACACCGAGAGCCACCAGAGTCGTGGCATTGAGGGATCGAAGGTCGTGGAAGCGGAGGGAAGGAAGGCCCGCTCCATCGCAAGCGGACTTCCAGGCTCGTTGACGCCAATTGGAGTAGTGCAACGGTTTGCCGTCCCGATCGGCAAACAACAAATGATCAGAGTCATCGGAAGTTATGCATTTACGATCGAACAGGGACACGAGGTCTTCTGTGAGCTGAGGACTGATAGCGAAGGTCCGTCGGTGCTTGTTCTTGACTGGTGCCAAATCACGCGACCGGTTGAGCTGCCTATCGATCGTCACTCTGCCGTGATTAAGGTCCACCCGGTCCGCAGTTAGTCCAGCAACCTCTCCCCATCGAAGCCCCCCTTCAACTCCGAGCCACATCATCGGTGCTAGGTCTTCTCCAAGTGCCAGGGCAACCTGAGAAAGCTCGGTACCGTCGAGAATCGGACGCTCTATGGCATCCACGATGGGCAGGGCAATGTCGACGCATGGGGACGAGGGAATCAACCGCTTCCTGACAGCGAATCCGAGAATCGCTGAGAGGACCGCATAGTGGCGGATTACGGTGGAGGGCGCATACTTTGCACTCCATCGGTTGACTAGAGACTGCACGTCTTCATCAGTCAGTGTGCCGATGCGACGCTTGCCGATAACTGGCTCAATATGGAGTCTGCAGATCGTAGCGTCACGCTCACAACTGCTCGCCACTTTCCCCCGCAGTTGACATGCCGCCCGCCAGTCGGCCGCTACATCCGTGAATGGACGCTTAGCGTTGCGGGGCTTGGTCAGAATGCCCTCGATTGCATTGCCCTCGACCGTGTTCTTGTAGGCCAATGCTTCGTCATACCCAGTCACGGTGTGACTCGATGTGGTGCCATCGTTGTTACGCCACCGGACCTTGTAGCGAGTTTTGCCACTAGGACCCTTGCCCTGTTTGATCATGTAAGCCATTGATACCTCGCTGTTTCATTGTTGGACACCGCGGCCCATCTCACGAGCCGCATTCTGAACGTCTGTTCCTACAGGCCAAATCTCTGATGAGCGCGAAGGAGGCCGTCAATGGCCCGTGCGATTTATGCTTTTTCTGGCACAGCGACCCTGACCCGCTCAATGACTGATCGAACTGTGCTGGGGTACCAGCGTCGTCCTCCGTGGGCGGTGGCAATGCCGTCCGCATTGAGATCGCGAGCGATGCCAGAGAGGGAGCCGCCATGGTCGCGGGCATCGAGAATTCGGGCGACCACAAAGTCGGGGAGGACAACAGGGCGCCCCAAAGTGATGCCAGCGGCCTTCTTGGCGGCCAGGGCGTCGCTGGTGCGTACCCCAATGGCCCGCCGCTCCCACTGGGCAACTGCCGCCATGATGGTGGCAACGAGTTCTCCAGCGGGGCTGGTGGGGTCAAGTCCAAGGTCGAGTGCAACCAGCGCCCATCCCTCTCGCTGCCCTTGAGCCAACAGGTTGGCCGCGTCGATGACGGATCGTGTTGCGCGGTCCAGTTTCGCAACCACAAGGGCGCCAGCGGCACCCGTCGCAAGCAGGTCAAGGGCGTGGGCCATGCCGGGGCGGGAGAGGTTTTTGGCAGAGAATCCGGCGTCCTCCACCATCTCAACCAAAACCCAACCCTTTTGGTCGCAATGGCTCTGGATCGCAGCCCGCTGGCCGTCGAGGGACAGTCCGCTGTCGGCCTGCTCGGACGTGGATACTCGGATGTAGCCGACGACGGTCGTGGGGTCTGCTGTAGGTCGATTCCGCTTAGCCATAGGGTCATCTTACACTAAACGACCGATTACTGTAAGTCTCTGATATCAATCCACGTCATTCTGGGGAGTCCGACCGAGGGGCCAAGGTCCGGAGCGTGATGATCGCCCCTTCGAGTTGTGCGATCAGTTCAGGTGAAGCGTCCATGTCTCCAGCAGCAATGGTCTCCAACAGCCTTTCGAGGATCGCCGCAGCTTCGTCGGTCTCATTCATCCTGTGACAACTAACGTTGGAATCGCCGAGTTAGGTGAAACGGTGGAATCGTCCAGGCCTGAGGTTTCAGGACGGCTCGGGGGAGGAGGTGGGTCAACGAACTGGGGTTTTGCTGCGTCTAGCCCCCATCGCTGCGCTATCCGCCTGCGTACATGCCGGAGGTGACGCAGAGCCAGCTTCGGCTCGCCGCCGATCTCTGCCTGAATCAGGTGTTGCAATCGATTAGTCACCACTTCATCCTCGTATCTACCAACGAACTCGGACGCAAGCGACTCCGCGTACTCTCCGATGCTCGTGGATGAACCAAAGCATTCTGGGTCTGAGAAGATCGCCTCCAGGTCGTCTAAAGCTTCTGCAATGCACTGGAGGCGGTGAAGATCTAGATCAGTTCTCACCACGGCGTCACCCCCGAGGGCGTAACGGGTCGAAGTGCCCTCATGCGCGAGCACAACTCCAACGCGGGTGTGAGTGCATTGGTTTTTCGGCCAAGGCCGCCCCTGTATTCGCCATGGGCTGGGCGACGAACGGCATGTGTCATGGAATGGCCCGCGATCACGTCAACGCCCCGTCTGTCTCGTCAGGATTCAGCGTCGAGACAACCGTGGCAGTAGCCCAGTCCAAACGCTCAACAAGAGGGGAGTCACTTTCACTGACGAAGACCCCATCGGTGACCACGATGCCATGGGCCCTGATGAAGTCCCTAAGCCTCTTTCGTGAATAATTAGTCGTGGGCCACACCCCGCTGCGAGCGAGACGGTCTAGGTCGAGGTAAATCCTCCCATTCATGGGGTCTGGTGAATTTGGGCCGCTCCATAGGTCAAGCGAACCGCGTCCGGTGAATACGGGAGTCCCCATCTGTGACCATGCCCAGCGATATTCAGCCAGTTCGGTAATGATCTCTGGGGTGAGGTCAGCGAATGTGCTGATGCCGAACCTTTTGAGTGGCCTCGATCGCACCTGGCACTCCCAGCGAATGCAACTGGTGCCGTCCAATCCCCCAGACTCCTGGTCCTTTCGATAAAGCCGCACCAGGTTCTCGTCACTACCCACTCTGAGCGACTGCAGCTCACCCGTCTTGCCATTGATTCGGAGCGCAGGGTCACCCTGATAACTCCGCTGAACCCTGGACAACCCAAGAATCAGCTGTGCTGGTTCCATCGACCCGTAGAAGTCCCGAGCGAGGTCGATCCGAGTGACTTGTGCGGACAGTAGATCGACAGTGGGGGCCGCATGTTGCGTGACAACGGACCAGACTCCTTCAGTCAGCAGAGCCGTTTGTTCCATCGTTGCCAGTCCGGTACCGAATGGATCAATGATTCGCGAAGGATTGAATTCGAATCCAGCCCCTGTCCTCTTCGCCTTGATGCACAGGGTGGTTCCATGATGCGGCACGGCTCGGGTAAACCATCCGGTGGGAGTCGTCGGATACCAAATGGCTAGCTTGTCGATTCCGACAGGCGGTGAGAATCGCGTAGAATGTTCACTGCTAGAGCACTGTTGGCTTTCGGACGGTCTGGCGTTCGGGTCGACAGAAGCGCTGTAGGCCATCACTTGGATGCCTCTACCTGAGTCGAATCCTCGCCAAGGAACCGGAGAATCTCTTGCCGAGATATCAGGACCTTCTTGCCGTGGTAGGTAGCGCGGATGCGACCGGCCTTCAGTTCTCTGTAGAGGAATGACCGAGAGCAGGGCATGACCCTGCAGGTGCCGCTGATCGAATAGCCAAGTGGTTCGGGTGATTCGGCCACCAGTGTTTCCATAGTGAATCCTTCTTTTGTTGGGTTGACTTTCGCTCAACCGTCAATTAATCTGTTATTGATGTCGGGGGTGTGTCCCGATGTAGATAAGTGTGCCGTGGCGCTGGTACCCCTGTCAACGAATACCAGCGGATCTCGCACTCCCTTTTCTGGCAACATCCCAGCCCAAAGGGCATATGGCATATCTAGCAAAGATTTGCAATGGTTAGCAGCTCAGGTTTGTCCGCCGCTCCTTGTCCACCTTGCAGTAGGGTCGTTCCTTGTCCTCCAGATTCCTCGATCAGCCACGCCGTAAGCCGACCGGCTAGCCCGATTCACTCTCGCCCCTCCGCCAGATTCGGAATGGCGGGTCCGCTGGTCCGATCACCCCTCGCGCTGAGACCGAATGCGGAATAGTGCATTTGGGTTACGTTTTCGGAAAGCTGAGGGGCGGCGGAGGCCACAAGAAATGACAGGGAACGTTTCGCGCCGGGGTCCAAATCGACGGCATTTCAGGGCGGCGTCCGTAGCCGCAGTCGCTTCGATTCTGGGACTGAGCACTTTTGGGGTCCTGGCACTCTCCGGCAGAACTGCCGAAGCTGCGACAGTCAACGTCGCCAACTGCAACGACTCTGGGGCAGGTTCACTACGTGCAGCCATCGCACTTGCCAGCTCAGGTGATGTTGTGAGCTTCTCGGTCACCTGCTCAGCGGCTTCGCCAATCACCCTGGATAGCACGCTGTCCATCAACCAAGCCATCACTATTGATGGGCCAGGTGCCGCCAGTCTCGTCATCAGCGGAAACAACACCGTAGAACCATTGTCCGTCGCAGGCGGTGTTGCGGCTTCTATCTCGGGTCTCACAGTGGAAGACGGCAACGCAGCAAATGATGGCGGAGCAATCACTAATGCGGGCTCGTTGACGATGACCGGCGTGGTGGTTTCGGATAGCAGCGCCGATTTCGGCGGGGGCATCTACAACTCCGGTCAGCTCTCCCTCATCCAAAGCACCGTGTCGGGTAACTCCGCCACCAACGGTTGGGGAGGGGGAGTCCTGGGAGCTGCTAATTCGACGACAACTGTTACCCAAAGCACCGTGCAAGGAAATAGCTCCAGTACCAGCGGTGGTGGCTTGTTTAACTACGGCAATCTGACTGTAACTGCGAGCACCGTGTCAGGAAATAAGGCCTTGGCGGGCGATGGTGCAGGTATCTACAACTTCGATGCGGCCTCCTTAACCGTGACTGACAGTGCGGTTTCGGGCAACGCCTCGACCTTCAACGGTGGTGGCATCGTTAGCGGCGGACCAGCAACCATCACCAACAGCACCATCTACGGCAACACTGCGGTAGACAGTGGCGGCGGCCTGGTTAATGGCTCCAGTGTCATGACACTAAGCAACAGCACTCTGGACGCGAACTCGGCTCCAGTGGCTGGGAATCTCGAAAACCACGGAACGCTCACGGTCTCATCAACAATCGTGGCGGCAGGGGGTTCTGGTGGCGACTGTTCGGATACAAGCACGGACCCCGCTTCTATCACCGTCAATGATGCCGGTTACAACCTTGCCGACGATGCGACCTGCGGCCTTACGTCGACCACCAGTTTGTCCAATACGCAAGCTGGTCTTGATCCCAGCGGATTGGGCAGCAATGGAGGCCCCACTCAAACTGTTGCCTTGGAAATCGGTAGTCCCGCAATTGGGGCGACCAAGAGCGCCTCTCTCTGTTCGACTCCCGACCAGCGAGGTGTAAGCAGATCAACACCTTGCGATATGGGCGCTTACCAGGTCGGATCGGTAGTGGATTCGGTTACCAACTGCAACGGGACTGGGCCTGGATCGTTACCGGCTGTTGTAGCGGCCGCCAATGCTGGAGACACCATCGGCTTCTCTATTAATTGTCCAGCCAGCTCACCAATCGCCCTCAGCGCCACGATCAGCATTGACTCGGACCTGACCATCGCTGGACCGGGGGCGGCCGCACTATTCATCAGCGGCAATGGTGCAGTCGGAGTCTTTAACGTTGCGTCCGGTGCAGTCGCATCAATCTCGGGCGTGACTATCGAGAAGGGCTTCGGCGCCAATGGCGGAGGTGGAATATACAACGAAGGCACACTCACGCTTGCTGGCAGCACTATGTCGGGAAATGCAGCCGTCGGTTCCGGTGGAGCCATAGCCAACAACGGCGGCACCTTGAACGTGACCAACAGCATATTTGAGGGAAATTCGGCGCCGATAGACGGCGGCGCCATTGAGAACAGCGGAAGCGTGACTATCACGAACAGCTTGATGGCGAACAATAGGGCAGACGGTAACGGGGGCGGAATGGAGAATGGAGGGTCGCTGGCGGTTGCTAACAGCACCATCTACGGCAACAGCGACACTGGCGGTGGCGCTGCCATCTTCACTATCGGAGGCAGCGTGAGCGTCATACACAGCACGTTGTCTCACAATTCCAACACTGAGACCTACTACGGCATTCTCCAAGACAACTGCTGCTCAATAAATCTGCAGGCAACGATCATTGCGAACAACACGGACTGGCCTGCGCTGGGTTTGTCTCAGTGCCCGTCACTGATGGTGGCTACAACCTTTCCGATGACAACACTTGTGATTTCAATGACACATCCATCTCAGGCTCTCCGGCTGGGCTCGATCCAATGGGCCTGCAGAGCAATGGTGGACCTACTCGAACCCTTGCGTTAGTGCCGGGAAGCTCGGCAATTGGCGCCGTCAGCAACCCGTCTCTGTGTTCGAGTCCGGACCAGCGAGGAGTGCCCCGACCTACACCTTGCGATATCGGTGCATATCAGACTCAGCAACCTCAAAAGAAGACGCAGGTCATCACGTTTACGTCGATCGCTCCGATGATTGTCGGCGTCGGTGGTCCGTCTTATAGGCCAATTGCTCGGGCCTCCTCCGGACTTCCTGTAGTGCTGAGCATCGACCCCTCCTCAGGTGCGGTCTGCTCGTTGGCTGGCGGCTTGGTCAACTTCGCCAAGCCAGGTCAATGCACTATCGACGCAAATCAAGGAGGGAACGCTTCTTACGGGTCTGCGGCTCAGATTCAACAATCGATCACGGTGAGTGCGTTGCAGGTCGTCACGAAGTCGTTACCCACCGGTGTACGTGATCGCAGGTATACAACGGGACTTGTGGCTTCAGGCGGCAACCCTCCTTACACCTGGCGGGTGGTGTCAGGATCGCTTCCTAAGGGGGTGTCGCTCAATGGGACCACGGGTGTCATTTCAGGCGAGTCCAAGCACATGGGAACCTGGAACTTCACGATAGAAGTTAAGGACAAGAAGACAGCCAAGACCTCAGGCCACCCAGCTTCACAAAACGCTGCGAGTCAAAGGTTCTCACTGAGAATCGCTACCTGAACTAAGGCAGGGGCAAAAGGGGCGGGTAAGTGTTCCAGCTAGGTATGAATAGCGAAATGACTCAGAAGGGTTTTGTTCGAGTTGTGGGGATCAGTCTGATAATGCTGAGGTCGCTGGTTCGATTCCAGCTAGCCCCACCATCGTTATCCCTGGTTGATGGCTCACCAGTGGGCCGAAGTCAACGGATTCGTCCACGGCCGACGTCCCACCCGCCCGCACTGGGTGATGTCGCATGACATCGGGGATCTGTCCTCAATAGGGTCGGAGTTTCCTAGCGAGCTTGATCCCCGTCGAATCGAGCCAACTGCTCCACGATCGAGTCGAAGCCCATGCCCTTCTCGAAGATCGCCACCGCACCGGTGGCCATCGCCTGTTCCCGGAGTCCGGTGGACAGATAGCCAGAGAGGACCACCACTCTGGTGCTCGGGCTGGCCTCCAGGAGCTGAGGAAGAGTCTCGAGGCCGTTCATTCCCGGCATGGCCATGTCCAACAACAGCACCTCGGGGCGGAGCTGGCGAGCTTGGGTTACCGCGGTCTGGCCGTCGGTGGCCTCGCCCACCACCTGGTACGAACCGCTGGCCTCAAGTTGGTCCCGGAGCAGGCTCCTGTCACCGTCCGAGTCGTCCACCAAGAGGACCGAGATCTGATCGGTCCTCTGACCGTCACCTGATTGATCGGACCACCCGGTAGCCACATTGCCCCGGTTGGGAGCATCATCGGCGGCCTGCTGGGGTTCGACCCGCATGACCCGCACCATGGCGTCGGCCTTGTCGGCAGGAACTCCGGGTGACCAGAGGAAGCCCTGTGCGAGGTCGCAGCCCATGTCGGCCAACATCCGCCTCTGGATTTCGGACTCGATCCCCTCGGCGATGGCCACCAGATTGAGTGAATGGGCCAGCTCGATCACTGCCCGGACAATGACCCGGTCCTCGTCGGTCTTGTCCAAGCCGGCCACGAAGAAGCGATCCAGTTTCAAGGCGTCCACGGGAAATCGGCGCAGATAGAGCAGTGACGAGTACCCGGTCCCAAAGTCGTCAACAGCGAGATTCACCCCCAAGTTGTGGATGGCGGCCAGGGCGGAGTTGGCGGCGTGGGCATCGTCCATGAGAACGCTCTCGGTGATCTCGAGCCACAGGGCACCGCCCTCCAAATGGTGAACGGCGAGCGTTTCGTGAATGTGGGCAGGCAGTCCGGGCTCGAGCAACTGCCTTCCGGAGAGATTTACGGCAACGGTCAGCTGCTCACTTCCGGGGTAGGAGCGCCAATGGGCCAGATCCGCACATGCCTGGTTGAGGATCCACAATCCCAGATCCACAATGACGCCCGTCGACTCGGCGACTGGGATGAAGTCACCGGGTGGAACGAGACCCCGGGTCGGATGATGCCAGCGGGCCAGGGCCTCGAACCCCACGATCCCTCCGTCGAGGGTGATGACGGGCTGGTAGTGGACCCGGAATTCGTTAGCTTCGATGGCCCGTCGGAGATCACGCTCGAGGTCAATTCGGTCCAGTGCCCGCGCCCTGAGCGTGTGGTCGAAGAGCTGATAGCAGTTGCCGCCCCGGTCCTTGGCCCGGTACATGGCCGTATCTGCGTCGCGCATGATCGACTCGGCGTCAAGACTGGGCGTCGTGGCCACGCCGATGCTGACGGTCGTCATGACCTCGACACCGTCGAGGTCCATGGGTTTCGCAATCGCCTCGGCGATCCGGGTGGCCACCAGAGTCGCCTGTTCCACCGAGTCCAGGTGGTCCAACACCACCACGAACTCGTCACCCCCGAAGCGGCCCACTGTGTCTTCGGGTCGAAGCACCGACAAGATTCGCCGAGCCTGCTCTCCCAGGAGCTGGTCGCCGGCACCGTGGCCGAGTGAGTCGTTGATCTTCTTGAAGTTGTCGAGATCCATGAACAGCACCGCAGCCAGGCCGGACACCCGTTGCTGATGGGCGAGGATCTGGCCGATGCGGTCGGCCACCAGAACTCGGCTGGCCAGTCCGGTGAGGGGGTCTTCCATGACCAGTTGGAAGTTCTGGTGCTCGATCTGCTTTCGGTCGGTGATGTCGGTGACCATCTGGAGGACTCCGGTGATCTCTCCGGCACCGCTCAGAACCGGACTGGCCGAGACCAGTACCTCGACCGTTCCACCGTCGGCGCGGAGCAGGCTGCATTCGAAGCGGTCATCAGCCACGCGATCCAGGTTGGCCGCGGCCCAGGTGCGATCCGGGGCCGGAATGGATTCGAGGAATGATGCGCCGACCAGCGAGCTCACCGATGTCCCGAGCATGGTGGCCATCTTGGTGTTGGCGAAGGTGACAATCCCGTCGCGATCCTGGATCCAGATCCCCTCCTCTGCGGTCTCGACGATCGACCGATAGCGGCGCTCGGACTCCTCGATCGACCGATCGACCAGTTGGAGGTCGCCGAGGTCCCGGAGGTTCCACACGATGCCCCGCGTGCTTGGATCACCGGTCCGGTCGATCCGGACGCCCTCGAAGGGAACGATCGCTCCTTCGGCACCCTGGAGGCGTACCAAGAACGGCCCGAGTTCGGTCGAGGGTCCAGCCTTCAGTAGTTCTGCGCGTACCACCGCGGCATCGAAGGGGTCCACGAAGACGAGGACCGAACTGCCGATGACGTCTTTGGCCCGAAGGCCGAGTCGGAGGCAGAGGGAGTCGGTTATGTCGATGACCGTTCCGTCCGGGTGGTACGTGACGGCGAGCGTGCTGGGAGGATGGGGAGAGTCCTGAGTGAGCGGGTCGTGGTCCGAAATCGGTGGTCCGAGCGAGACGGTCATGCCCACAACGGCGCCGGCTTCGTCGCGCCAGGGAGCGAGTAGGGCCTCGGACGGCAGCGTGCTTCCACCTTTCGTCCGACAGTCCCACCGGCCTGACGCCACAGAACCCTCGAAGATGGAGCCGACAAGTTGGTCGAGGTCATGCGGAGCCTCGACCAGGAAGCTGACCGGGAGTCCGACGATCTCTTCTGGTGTCCAGCCGTACCGGTCCTGGGCGGCCTGGTTCCAAACGACGAACCTGCCCGACCTGTCGCAGGTCGCGACAGCCACAGCGATCGAGTTCAGAACCGCTAAATCTGTCGCAGGGCCCGCCTTGATGGTCACCGCCGTACCGCCTTGCTGGAGCTCAGGTCCGAACTCCCTCAGAAGGGGTATCGACCTGTTGGCAGGCAATTCTTGAGTCTGGCCTCCGACGGGCCAGGTCAGGGCAGAAAGTTGGGCAAACGGACGATCTGGAGCCAGAACTCCTCGATCCCGTGAACGGCCAGGAGAAAGTCGTTGAACTCCACCGGCTTGGTCACGAAGGCATTGGCATGGAGCTTGTACGACCTGACGATGTCTGCGGTGGCCGAGGAGGTAGTGAGGACCACGACCGGAATGTCCTTCAGGCCCTCGTCCTCCTTCATCTCGGTCAACACCTCCCGACCGTCCTTACGGGGAAGGTTGAGATCCAACAGGACAAGGTCGGGCCGGGATGCCCCGTGGTACTCGCCTTGGCCCCTGAGGTAAGCCAATGCTTCGACCCCGTCACCGACAACATTGAGTTGGTTGGGAACCTTGGCGTCGCGGAGGGCCTCTCTCGTGAGGCTGACGTCGCCGGCGCTGTCTTCCACCAACAGGATCTGGACAGGACCACCGGGAATCGCATCGGTCATGGTGTTTGCTCCGGGTCGTCGGGAACGGTGAAGAAGAACGAGGTTCCCTGCGGTGCCGCTGGCTCGCACCAGATGCGGCCACCACGGAGCTCGACCATCTTTCGGCACAACGAGAGTCCGATGCCGGTTCCTGGGTACGCGTCCCGGCTGTGGAGACGCTGGAAGAGGCCGAAGATCCGCTCCGTGTAGTCGGCCTCGATTCCGATTCCGTTGTCCCTGACCTCGATCTGCCACGTATAGCCGATCCGGGTGCCTTCGATGCGGATTACGGGAGGCACGTCTCTGCTGAACTTCATGGCATTGGCGATCAGGTTGGAGAAGATCTGAGCGAACTGGGATCGGGATCCCACCACGGCGGGCAGGTCACCGACGCTGATCACCGCGCCGTGTTCCCGGATGAGCGGCTCGAGTGACGTAAGGACTTCGGCCACCGACTCTTGGAGATCGACGAGTCCAGTGGTCCCGTCCTCCCGTCCCACCCGGGAGAAGGCCAAGAGATCTTCGATGAGGGCCCGCATCCGGGCACAGCCCTCGACGGCGAACCTGATGTAGCGATCAGCGTCCTCGTCCAGCCGGCCTTCGTACCGCCTGGCCAGGAGCTCTACATGACCCGCCACCACCCGCAGTGGCTCGGACAGGTCATGGGAGGCTACGTAGGCGAACTGCGAGAGGTCCTCGTTGGAGCGTTCGAGGTCGGCCACCACCTTGGCCAACGCAGTGTCCCGTTGCCGGGCTTCGGTGACGTCGATGGCCACGGCGTAGATGAGGTCGTCCTCGACGACAGGTGTGGCCGACCAACGCAGATTCCGGTAGGAGCCGTCTTTGCAGCGGAACCGATTCTCAAAGCCGATCTGTTGCTCTCCGGCTACCAGTCGCTCGAGTTCGGCAACGGTAGCGGCGCGGTCATCAGGGTGGATGAAGTCGACGATGGGGGTCGCCTTCAGCTCCTCGTCGTCGAAGCCGAGCACATCGGTGACGGCCCCGTTGAGCGTCCTGAAGTAGCCGTCCATGCTCGAGGTGGCGAGCATCTCGGTCGAGAGCTCGAAGAAGCTTCGATAGTCCATGGGCCGGTCGATTCCCGACTGAGCCATCGTCCGCCTTCCCGCCGTCGCTTCGCACCATCATGACCGCTCGACGAACCGCACTGGTCGACCCCAGGTATAGCGGTCACGGGGGATTGTTCGGGTCCGACCCGGCGTTCGACCCGCCATGACCGGAGGACGGAGCTGGCGGTTCACTCCATTTGGCTACAGTCAGACGGTGGCTTCCCTCGTCATCTTCTCCGTCAACGTGAAGCGCACGGCCGACTTCTACGAGGCGGTACTCGGGGCGACACCGGTGATCGAATCGTCCGGCGATATTCGGCTCATGGGTAATGGGGAAGAGGTTCTGATCCACTCGGTCCCGAAGGTTGTTGCGAAGGACATCACGATCAGCAGTCCACCGGCGCCCCGCCACAACGCTGCCGTCAAGCCGATCTTTGACGTCACCGAACTCGAGACCGTCCTGGGCGCCGTCCTGGGCGCCGGGGGCGTGGTCACTGAGAACCGATTCAGTAGCAACGGTCTGACCCGCCACGACGTGCTGGATCCCGACGGTAACGTCATCCAGCTGCGCGGCCGTGCCTCAGACGGGTGAGCGCTCCCCCGGTTTGGGCCGACTCATAGAGGCAATCCCCGATCAGGTGGACTGGGCATTGGCCAGGGCCGACAGCGGGATCGCTCCGGCCGGGGCACTCAGATTCACCGGCTCGCCCCATCGAGAAAAGGTGATCCGGTCGGTGCCGGAGTGCCCTCCACTATGGCCGGATGCCTTCACCCCGACGATGAGTGGTGGTCCCGTCGTGGCCACGTAGACCGTCTCATGACCGCCGGGAACCTTCCCGGAGATACCGACCACCGACTTTCCGCCCATCCTCGTCGTCCTACCCATGGACATCGGTCCGGTCGGGGTGATCTCTTTCAGGGCCGAAGGCAGGGTAACGCCCGCTGAGACCGTCGAATATCCCTGGTCAGCAGGTTGGAAGGAGATCCATTTCCCGGCGAGAGTGGGACCTAGGCTCTTCGGGAAGCCAAAGAATCCGGTGACCGCCTGCTGGTTGCCGGTGATGTAGGCCACGTTGTCGAGGAGGATGACTGAGGCTTTCTCGTTCGTGCCGATGGTCACCGACTGTTCACCCGACTGTGCTGCTGAGTCCTGTACGAAGACGGTCGAGACCCCTCCCGAGTCGAAGACGGCCACATCGTGGGCGGAGCCCTCTTGGTTGGACGCCGCCAGGGCCTCGGTCAGAACGTGGCTCGCCGACTGACCGCTGAACGGGGACATCGCTGCGCCGGCGTCAACGGTGGCGACCAACGGGCTGAACGCGGGCCCGAGGATGGCGGCAGCGACCAAAACCCACTTCCATGGGCGGGTCCGGTGGGGCATAGCGGTCTCCTTGTGGTGAGTGAGGTGTCTGTCGGAGGTATCGGTCGGTGTGGCGGCGGCATTGAGTGGGGGAGGACGGTCGACCGGGTGTTGCGTGATGCATTCGGTGTCCGAGGGCGGCGGATACCGATTCGAGCATGAGGTGATGGTTTCTCAAACCTTGTGGTGAGATGCTCGACCATCCAGGACGAGAGGGAGATGCACCATGGTTGATCAGGAGATACCCAGGCCGGTCAAGTCCCACCACTTCTTCACGAAAGCCGCAGGTGTTCGTGGGATACGGACTGAGGTGGCAAGGGCCGACGGGGTGAATGCCAAGATTGCCGTCTTCCTCACCAACATGGTGGGGTCGATGTGGTGTGCCTACCTGTTTGCCGGCATCGCCCTGTTGGGACTCCGGCCCGCTCTGCGGCCCGGTGGCGAGGGGATCATTGCGTGGATCGCCCAGACCTTCCTGCAACTCGTTCTGCTGTCGGTGATCATGGTGGGTCAGAACGTGCAGAGCCAGGCGAGTGACCTTCGGTCCCAGCACACCTACGACGACACGTTGGTCATCCTCGATCGCCTGGATGTACACACCGAAGGCGGACTGAAGGATCTGGCCGATCGCCTTGACGCCCTGGAGCGGCACCTGAAGAGCAGGTGAAAGCCCGATTCGTCCGCCTAGCGACACGTGGGCGGGTCCGGGCGGGCTGTACCGTGGGCCCTTCCCGTCAGGTGTGCGTGAGGCTGACCTCGACGCCACCCGATTGTTCAGAAAGGAACTCGCTTGGCCAGCGGAAGTGATCTCCTGACCAGGCCGCCGGCGCCCCCCGAGCCGCGGCCGACCGATCTCGACCGCGGCCCGGATCCTGCCCGTCCGGATGCCGTCTCCCGACGGGTCCGTCGGAACCGGTCGGTGGCGGCCGTGATACTCGCCGCCGCAGTGGGTTTGGGTCTGTGGCTGGTGGTGGGAGGCGGTCATGGGGCACAGCCTCCCCGTCACCACGGGCCGAGCGGCCACCCGCCGGCCCTGACCGGCAAGACGAATCCCCGGCTGGACCCGGAGTGGGAAGGAAACGGGAAGCCGGTCTCCATGGCGTTCGGGGGCGACGTCAACTTCCCTTCGGGCAGCACCCTGGGCGATCGACTGGCGGCGGATCCGGCCAGCGCCCTCGGAACCGGGGTCCCGACCCTCCTCGCAGGGGTCAACTTGAGCATGGTGAACCTGGAAACGGCGGTCACCGACGGGACCTGTCCCGACCCCCAGCCCAAGTCCTACGACTTCTTCGCACCGTCCACCGCCCTCACCGCGCTGCACTCGGCCGGAGTCACGTTGACCACCCAGGCCAACAACCACGGCGAGGACTGCGGTCCGGCCGGGCTGCAGCTGTCCCTCGCCGCCCGGGACAAGGCCGGCTACCCGGTCCTCGGCATCGGGCAGAACGTCACCCAGGCCTTCGCCCCCTACCAAACGGTCATCGATGGGGAGCACGTCGGGATCATCGCGGCCACCCAGGTCATCGACTCCGACCTGGTGACGGCCTGGACGGCCACGGCCACCCAGCCGGGACTGGCCTCGGCCTACGACGTGGCCGACCTGGTGTCGGCCGTCGAGGCGGCCCGCCGGGTCGATGACACGGTCGTGGTGTTCCTCCACTGGGGCATCCAGCTCGATGCCTGCCCCGACCCGATCCAAGAACCGCTGGCCAACGAGCTGGTCAAGGCAGGCGCCGACATCATCGTGGGGGCGCACGCCCACGTCCTGTTAGGTGGTGGCTACCTGGGGTCGGCCTACGTGGACTACGGGTTGGGCAACTTCGCCTTCTACAACACCCCGGCGCCGACCAACCAGAGCGGTTCCCTCGTTATCACCGCCACCGGCCGTCACGTGGACAGCGTCACCTGGCGCCCGGCGACGATCGTCGACGAACTCCCGGTGCCGCTGACCGGGCCCTCGGCCACCGCAGCCCTCCAGAGTTGGACAGCGGCCCGGTCCTGCACCAACCTGGCCGCCGATTCCGGTGACTCGCTGGCCACGACGGCCACCGAGACCTCCCCGGCTCCGCCATCGGTGGCTACACAGCTCTCCAACTCGAGCTGACCCCTAGCGGGTGCTCCCGCCGGGTAGCTGGTCAGGGGGAGCTGAACTCCCGGGCATGTCCCTGGACACCGACCCCCGCCACTGCGGTGGGCGCTTCTCCATGAAGGCCATGACGCCCTCACCGACATCGGCACCACCCATCAACATGCGGTGGAGGTCCGTCTCGGCCGCCTCGACCTCGGCCGCCGACTTGTCCCACGACTCCCACAGCAGCTGCTTGCTGGCCGCCACCGAGAGGGGCGCGGCGTTGACAGCCACATCCCGGGCCAGTGCCACCGCGGCCGGCAGGACCTCGTCGGCGGGGAGCGTGCGGCTGCAGATACCGAGCCGTAGGGCTTCGTGTCCGTCGAAGGTGCGCCCGGTGAGGAGGATGTCGGCGGCTGCCGACATCCCAGCGATGCGGGGGAGAGTCCAGTGCGAGTAGGCGTCACCCATCATCCCCCGCCGGACCTGGACGACACCGAAGGTGGCGTCACTGGCGAAGATGCGGATGTCGCACTGGAGCGCCAGAGTCAGTCCCAGGCCGATGGCATGGCCGTTGGCCGCGGCGACGACCAGTTTGCGAACGTCCCAGGCCCTCGTGGCCACCGCGGCGGCACTGAACTCCCCGTCGCCCGGGACCCGGAAGGTGTCTCCGCCAGCGCTGAGATCGGCCCCCGAACAGAAGGCCGGTGGGGCACCGGTCAGGACGACTGCCCCGATACCGTCGTCGGCGTCGCACACCCGGTAGGCGTCGGCCAGCTCGCGGCCCATGGAGCCGGTGAAGGCATTCCGGGTCTGGGGACGGTCGAGGGTGATGACGGCCACCCGGTCGTCGACTTCGAGCCGGATCGATCGGTAGGTCATGGCCATAGGTGAGGATCGGTGGCCGACGGTCAGAGAGAGGAGGAAAGGTCGTCGGTGCCTGCGGCGATCGTACGCCGCTTTGGGCCCCCCTGGGATGTATCGGGCGACGTCGTGGCTGGACGTGCGTCCACCCAGGTCAGGCGGTTGGTCGACCCCCGCCACGACCGGACGAACCGCACAGGTGGCGAGCCGGGCGTCCCGCTGCCCGGCTAGGCCTAAAGGCCCAGGTCACCGATGTCGATACTGAGGTATGACCGACGTCGGGCTGCACCCGGAGCACCACGGGGTCCTGGCCGACAATCAGCCCGTACTCGTCCGGCTGCTGGACGAGCTTCCTGACGCCGTCATCGTCATCGACGGACGGGGGCTCCTGCAGTGGGCCAACCGGACTGCGGAGACGTTGCTCGGAGGGTCCTCGGCCGACGTGATCGGGGCAAGTGGACTCGACCTCGTCCACCCTGACGATATGGAGTTGGTCCTGTTGTCGTTGGCCACCGTGCAGGACAAGCAGGTGGGCTCCCCGATCGAGATCCGACTCCGTACGACGAGCGGGTGGCGGCTCATGGAGCTCATCGGCTCGCCGGTGACCTGGCTGATGGACGGAGCCATCCTCCTGACGGTCCGTGACCTCACCCAACGTCGACAGTACGAGATCGTCCATGATGGTGACGCCCGTCTGCGGTCCCTCGTCCAGAACTCGGCCGGTATCACCATGCTGGTGTCGCCGGATGGCTGCATCCAGTCGGCGTCGGGAGCTCTCACCCGCATTCTCGGCCAGGACCCCGAGCTGGTCGAGGGGATGCCCCTGGCCGAGCTGGTGGTCGAAGGCGACCGGACCGAGCTGTGGAATGCGTTCGACCGAGCTTCCAGGGGAGCATCGGTCGCCGGTCCGGTCAAGGCCCAGCTGTCCCTGATCCGCCACGGCAATCTCGGCTCCCTCCCGTTCGAGTTGGCGATCGTCAATCTGATCGACGATCCGACCGTCGGCGGCTACGTGGTGACGGCCCACGACACGACCGATCAGCGAATGGCCGACCTCGAGCTGCGCAAGGCCCTCTCCCTGCTCCAGGCCACGCTGGACGCCACGGCAGACGGGATCATGGTGGTCGATTCCGGCGGCCAGATCGTGAGTTTCAACCAGCGGCTGATCGAGATGTGGATGGTGCCCGAGTCCCTGCTCGCCGCGGGCAACCGGCGGAACGTGACGGAGTTCGTGCGGGGCCAGCTGGCCGACCCCGACGGTTACGTGGCCCGCGTGGAGCGGGTCTATCGGGACCCGGAGGCGGAGAGCCACGACACGCTGGAGTTCACCGACGGCCGTGTCATCGAGCGGATCTCCCGTCCGCAACGGGTGGACGGGGGCATCGTGGGGCGGGTCTGGTGCTTCCGGGACGTCACCGAACGCCATCGGCTGGAGGAGCGGCTCTCGTACCAGGCCTTCCACGACCCGTTGACGGGCCTGGCCAACCGCGCCCTCTTCCAGGACCGGCTGGCCCACGGGGCATCGCGCATGGCTCGGACCGGCGGCCACCTGGCCGTCCTGTTCGTGGACCTCGACAACCTGAAGGCGGTGAACGATTCACTGGGCCACGCCGCCGGTGACGCGGTGTTGACCGCCACGGCCCAGTCCATTGCCGGCTGTCTTCGCCAATGCGACTCGGTGGCTCGGCTCGGTGGCGACGAGTTCGGGATCCTGTTGGAGGACGTGGGCGGGATGAACGACGTGCTCGGGTCGGCCGAGCGGGTGCGCCAGGCCGTCCGGCGACCTCTGCACTTGGCCGGACGGGAGATCGTCGTCACCGCCTGCATCGGGATCGCCCTCGACGCGCCGGGGCTGACCACCGATCAACTGCTCTGCAACGCCGATCTGGCCACGTTTGCAGCCAAGGAGATCGGCAGCGACCGCATCTCTGAGTTCACCGACCGCATGCACGCCGCCATCATCCCGGTGTGAGCCGGTAGGCCGGAACGCGGACCGTCGCTACTCAGGCCCCGGGTCCGAAGCGGTCCCAGTCCCAGATCATCATCGACTCGTAGGGAGCGGCCAGCACCAGCCGGGAGGGGGCGTCGCGCCACGCCCGTTCGAGGACGGGGCCCAGCCGCTCACCCACGGCCGCCGGTTCGTCGTCGAGATAGCAGACCGTCATCCGATAGCGCCCATCGGTGAACATGGGCCGACGGATCGAGGGGGTGGTGCCGTAGGACCAGGCCCCGGCCACCCCGTCCACTGCTACCAGCTCCGCCAGGATGTCGACGTGCATGCGTTGAATGAAGGCGTCCTGAGGGGCGTCCTCGTCCAGCGCCTCCACGATCAGGTACACCCCCCGGTGGGGGCGGAAGGGCACCACCTCGGCGGAGATGAGGACCCGGGGGGCGGCGTGGGCTTCGAGCAGACGTAGGGCGCCGCGGTAGTGCGAGGGTAGGGAGACCGGGAACCGGCCCAGCTCGGCCAGGTGGCGCCCCAGCCTCAGGAACTCGTCGATGGTCTCGTCGAGAGGGTTGCCCATCAGGTAGAGGACCACGTGCTCGACGAGCGACCAGTCGCCGACCTCGGCCGCCCGGGTGGCCCGGCAGGCCCGGGTGGATGCCCACCGCTGGCCCGCCACCAGCCCGGGGAGCTGGTACTGCTCGGGCATGTGGTCCAACTGGTGCCAGTCGAGGTAGGAGCGGTCGTCGCCGGACGCGTCGTGGTGGGACAGGGAGAAGAAGCCTGCTTTGACCCTGTTCATCCGAGCTCCTTTCGTGCCAGCCGGGCGAGCGCCTCGAGCTGTTCGAGATAGTGGTCGAGGGTGTGGTGGACGAAGCCCAGCTGCACCCCGGTGGCTCCGGCATGGGCCAGCTTGCCGAGCACAGTGCGTGCACCGTCGGGGTCACCGAGCGGATCGAGGGGCCGCCCGTTCTGAAGGACGACATCGAGCGGCCGGTCGCGCTCCTCCCAGGCCTGGGTGGAGTGGGCCCGCTCCAGCATGGCGGCCATGTCGGCCAGCTTCAGGCCGAACGGTACCCAGCCGTCCCCCAGCTCCACCGCCCGGCGCAGGGAGCGGGTGGTGCGTCCACCGATCCACAGCGGCACCGAGTCCTGACGGGCGCAGGGGTCCATGACCACGTCTGAGTACCGGTAGAAGGGTCCGTCGTAGACCGGCAGGTTGGTGGACAGGGAGGTGCGCAGGGCGCGCAGGGCGTCGTCGGCCCGGGCCCCGCGGTCGACAAAGGGCGCACCCAGCAACGCGAACTCCTCTTCGAGGGATCCCACGCCGACCCCGAGGACCAGACGGCCTCCGCAGACCTGGTCGAGGGTGCCGTAACGCTTGGCGATCTCGAGCGGGTGGTGGTAGCCGAGGACGAGGACGTTGGTGGCCAGCCGGATGCGGGAGGTAACGGCGGCCAGGTAGCCGAAGGTGGCAAGCGGGTCCCAGTAGCGACTGCCCCGAACCGGTGCGACCTCGGTGGGGATGACCACGTGCTCGCTGCAGGTCAGGTGGTAGTAGCCGAGCGACTCGGCCGTGGTCGCCACCGCGGCCACCTCGTCGATGCCCGCATCCATCTCCCACGAGGCGTGGCCACCGGGCAGGAGGGTGAGGACGGGGGTGGTGATACCCAACCGCAGGGGAAGGTCGTCGACCCTTTTCCCGTCCGGGGGTGGTGCTGACGAGCTCTGGCTGGTGCCCTGAGGGGCCACGGTCCCTCCTTGCCTGCGGGCCATCCGACCGGGATGAGGGTAGCACCGGGCCCCCGGTGTCCTGCGGCCCAGGGCGGGGGGAGAGCCGTCCGGTGGGGGCTAACGTCGCCAGGGGAGCGGGGACGAGCAGAGGAGTCGTACATGGCAGAGGGACCCAACCTCGACGGTCATCATCGGGCCACCGTCGAGAAGATCTTCCAGCACCCGGCCGGGCACAACATCCAGTGGCACGATGTGTTGTCGCTGCTCCGGAGCGTCGGCACGGTGGACGAGGAGCACGACGGAAGGTTCCGTGTCACCCTCGGGGCCGAGACCGAGACACTGGACGCCCCCCGCGGCCACGACATTGACACCCAGATGGTGGTGGACCTCCGCCGGATGCTCACCGGGGCCGGGATCGCCCCTGCCTGAGGTCGGGGCCGAGCGGGATTGTCGTAGGCAAGGAGCACGATGACTGACTATCCGAAGACGATCGCCCGGATCAACCACGTCGAGCCGGTGCCCCGGCGGATCCGAGCCATCCACGAGGGTCGGACGGTGGTGGACAGCGGTGAGGCCAGGTACGTCTGGGAGTGGGCCCACTACCCGCAGTACTACGTCCCCCGCCGGCACGTCGATGAGGACGCACTGGTCAGTGACGGACCGACCGAGGAGACGCCCCAAGGGACCGTCCAGTGGTATCGGTGGGCCTCGAGCGGCATCGACGGCCCCTCGGTGGCCCGACTAGTGGTGGCGTCTCACGAGCACCCGCTGCTGGTCGACACCTTCCGTTTCGACTGGGAGGCCCTGGATCGCTGGTACGAGGAGGACGAGGAGGTGTTCGTTCACCCGAGAAATCCCTACAGCCGGGTGGACGCACTGCGGTCCACCCGGTCGGTGCGGGTGGCCCTCGACGGCGTCGTGTTGGCCGAGTCGGCGTCGCCGGTGATGGTCTTCGAGACCGGTCTGCCCACCCGCTACTACCTCAACCGCACCGAAGTGGACTTCCAACACCTGGTTCCGAGCCCGACGGTGTCCCGCTGCCCCTACAAGGGCACCACCACGGGGTACTGGTCGGTGGTGGTAGGAGGTACGACCCATGAGGATCTGGCCTGGAGCTACGACTTCCCGACACGACAGCTCCTGCCCATCGCCGGCCTGGTGGCCTTCTACAACGAGAAGGTCGACGTCTACATCGACGGGGCGTTGGCTGATCGGCCCCGTACCCACTTCTCGGACTGAGCCGTTCGAAGGCCGAGTTCCGGCCGGCTGTCGTGCCGAGCCGGCCGGTCGTCTGTCATGCTGGCCCGATGATGGAGGATCTGCTCGGAGCCAACCAGGAGTACGTATCGTCGTTCAGCCTCGCCGGGATCACGGCGCCCGCCGCCAAGAGGTTCGCGCTGGTGACCTGCATGGACAGCAGGATCGAACCGTTGACCATGCTGGGCCTGGTCCCCGGGGACGCCAAGATCCTTCGCAACGCGGGCGGCCGGGTCACCGACGACGTACTGCGGTCGCTGATACTCGCCACCAACCTGCTCGACGTGGACCGGATTGCCGTGATGCAGCACACCGACTGCGCCCTCGCCAACCGGGACGACGACGACCTGCGGTCCCGGTTTCCCGACGAATCGGGGGACCGGGCCGCCGACTGGGCGTTCCTGGCCATGCCTGACCCCGACGGCGCGCTCCGCCACGACGTGGAGCTGGTGCGGGCCTGCCCACTCCTGCCGCCCGGGACCCACGTGGAAGGGTGGCGCTACCACGTGGACACCGGGGAGGTCGAGCCCGTCATCACCCAGTAGCCGCCCCGAGGTCCGGCCCAGGGGAGCGGCGCCCGCCGTTTGGGCCGCCCGACCGCGGCTCGGTACGCTGGGGGCGTGCCGGAGATGCGATCAATGCTCGGTATGCCCGGGATGAGGTATATCCCGCTCGACTCCCACACCGTGGTTGCCCAGTGGCAGTTCAGCCCGTTCCCCCTCCTCGTCCTCGCTGCCGTGATCGTGACGGCCGCCTGGTATCTGCGGGCCCGGTCCGAGCTGGGCCTCCGGGGCCGGCACTGGAGTTGGAACCGCACCGCCTCGTTCCTCGCCGGTCTCGTGGCCCTGGATGTGGCGCTCCAGTCACCGGTGGCCACCTTCACCATGGAGTTCTTCCAGGCCCATGTGATCCAGCACCTCTTGTTGATGGTGGTGGCGCCGCCGCTGCTGGCCATGGGCGCGCCGATGACGCTGGCTCTGCAGACCTCGAGTCGGAACACGAAGGTGAGGCTGCTCAGGATCCTCAACTCCCGGCCGTTCCGGGTGATGAGCCATCCGCTGCTCGTGGCCGCCCTCTACTACTTCTCGATGTTCGCCTTCTTCCTGACCGTCGCCCTCGGTGTGGCCATGCGTCACATGTGGCTCATGGACCTGATCAACCTGGCCTTCCTGTTCGCCTCCACGCTGTTCTGGTGGCCCATCGTCGGCCTCGATCCCATTCCCCACTGGCAGATGAGCCACGGGGGCAAGCTGGCCGCACTGCTGATCGGCGTGCCGATCGAGTCGTTCCTCGGACTGGCGCTCCTGAGCACCACACGGCCGGCAGCACCCATGTACTCCCTGGCCGGGACCCATGCCGGTGGAGGTCTCTTGTGGGTCGGCGCCGAGCTGTTCACCTTCTTGGCGCTGATCCCGGTGTTCATCCAGTGGGTCCGCTACGAGGACCGTAAGGGACTCCGCTACGACGCCCAGCTGGACGCGGAGCTGGCCGCGCACGACGAGCAGCTGACCCAGGACGAGCAGCTGGCGGTCGAGAAGGTGCCACCGGGGTCGCCCGCTACCGTCGAGTGACCAGCGATCCGACGCCGCCGGTCAGGCCGACTCAGGACGAGGGCGCAAAGACGTAGGTGTAGGGGGTCGAGCGGGGTGCGTTGTAGAACACCACTTTGCCTCGGACCGACACGCCCACCACCACGGCCGAGGAGCCGACCTGGACGGTCATGGTCCCCTGTGCCGCGTAGCTCAGCTTCTTGCCCGCCGGCTGAACCCCGCTGATCAGGGGCGTGGGCGATCCCGAGCTGGTGATCTGGACCCAGCAGGGCCCGGTGGTGGTCACGTCGACCACGAAGTCCTTGGTGTTCACGGTGTAGGTCGAAGTCTGGCCGCTGATGCCGGTGGATACGACCGGGGCCGCCGTCCCCGGGGTGTGCGCCGCCGACGAGGGACCGGTCGGCGTCCCCTGCGTACCGGTGACCCGGAGGATGTGGGCAGAAGCCAGCCACTGGGGTCGCTGGGAGAGGATGACCGAGCCGGCCAGTGCCACGATGAGCAGGATCCCCGCCACCCAGGTGATCACCTTGAGGGACTGCGGTGCCCGTTGCTTGCGCCGGGCTTTGGCCACAGCCCGCCTGCTCTGCTTCAGTTCCTGGCGGGGGACCACCGGGAAGGTGCCGGTCGGAGGACCGGTGGTCTCCTGGTAGCCGTAGTTGGCCAGAGCGGTCGTGGTGCCCGGCCTGACCCGAGGGACCGGACCCGTCTGGGTGAAGGCCCGGAGGTGGTCGGGCTCGGAGGACACCGCAGCCACCACGTTGGTGGCGGCTGCGCCGTTGTCACCCTGGACGGCCACGCTGGTCGTGGGGGGCGAAGCGGACCAGGCGTCGATCATCCGGAGGGCCAGCGCGTCCCCGTCGAGGCCAAGGAAGGCGGCGTAGCGGCGGAGGGTCGAGAGGGCCAGAGCCTGATCGGGAAGCCGGTCGAGGTCACCCGACTCGAGGGCCTCGAGCTGGGTGATCGGACGGCTGAGGCGGTCGTGCACGGCCAAGAGGTCGAGGCCTCGTTCCTCTCGGGCTTCGCGGAGCAGCGTCCCGATCTCCTGTGCCGAGGAGTCGGTTCCGTCGTCTTCGTCGTCACGCCGGCGAGTCGCTGCGCCGCGTTGCCGGATCACCAGCTGTCTCCTGACTCTTCCCCTAGGGCTAAGCGTACCTGTTCACTACCTCTTTTCGGCAAGAACTGCGCAGACCTGTATCCCGGCCCCAGCAGCGGCCGTCTCGGGGAATGTTGCGCGCGCAACTAGTGTTGAATTGGGCCGAGGAGGTCGACGTCGCAGACCGGTGGCGTGGCACTCTGAAAGGGACGAGGAGGTTGGCTATGCCAGCAGTGACAGTTGACGATGTGGGAGCGCTGCCCGTGATTGGATCGGTCGATGCTGCGGCCGTGAATCGGCCGGTGACGTCCGTGACGACGGCACCGGCGGGATTCGAGGGTGAGGGCTTCCCGGTCCGGCGCGCGTTCGCCGGCGTCGACAGCAGTGTCCTCGACCCGTTCATCCACATGGACCAGATGGGTGAGGTCGAGTACGCGCCGGGCGAGCCCAAGGGAACGCCGTGGCATCCCCACCGGGGCTTCGAGACCGTCACCTACATGATCGACGGGACCTTCCAGCACCAGGACTCGATCGGTGGCGGTGGCCTCATCAGCGACGGCGATACCCAGTGGATGACCGCCGGCGGTGGGATCCTCCACATCGAGGCACCACCCGAGGACCTGGTCACCTCAGGCGGCCTCTTCCACGGCATCCAGCTGTGGGTCAATCTTCCCAAGGCGGACAAGATGATCGCCCCCCGCTATCAGGACATCGGCCGCAACCAGGTGGTGCTCTTGTCGTCGGCCGACGGTGGTGCGCTGCTTCGGGTCATCGCCGGCGACGTGGCCGGTCATGCCGGGCCCGGCTCCACGCACTCGCCCATGGCCATGGTGCACGCCACCCTGGCTCCGGGGGCCAGGGTGGAGATTCCCTGGGCGCCGGAGTTCAACGCCCTCGTCTACGTACTCGGAGGTTCGGGCTCGGTGGGAGCCGAAGGTCGTCCGGTGCGCACCGGGCAGCTGGCCGTCTTCGGCCAGGGCGGCTCGATCACCGTCGGTGCCGACACGGTGCAGGACTCACGCACACCCAGTCTCGATGTGCTCATCCTGGGCGGACGACCCATTCGGGAGCCCGTCTACGCCTACGGACCGTTCGTGATGAACACCCGGGACGAGGTGGCCCAGGCCTTCGAGGACTACCAGGCCGGTCGCCTGGGGACCGTTCCCGCCGACCACATCGGGTCGTAGAGGTCGGTCCGGCCGGGAACATCCCGGCCGGACCGGCCGCGCCCGGTCCGTTCAGACCGGGATGACCTCGCCGGACACCCCGTCTACATCGGCCAGGTCCTCTTTGGTCGCGTTGACCAGGAAGACCGCCGACAACAGCGCCACCACGAGGCAGGCCGCCCCGACCAGGAAACCGACGGTGTACCCGTGGACCTGGGCCGCCTGCACGTTGGCCCGGCTGGGGGAGCGGGACAACAGGTAGGTGGCGGTCGCCGAGGCGGCCACCGTGTTGAGCAGGGCGGTGCCGAGCGAGCCGCCCACCTGCTGGGTGGTGTTGACCAGGGCACTGGAGACGCCGGCGTCGTTGGGCGGCACCCGGTAGAGGGCGGTGCTGCTCATGGGGACGAAGGCGAGTCCCATACCCAGGCTGATGAGGATCTCGGCCGGGAGGACGTGGGCCAGATAGGTGGTGTCGGGGGTGATACGGCTGAGCCACAACATCCCAAGGGCTGCGGCGGCGAAGCCGATGGCCATCAGGATCCGGGGTCCGAACCGGGGGAGGAGCTTGCTCGACACCCCGGCGGCCACGATGATTCCAGCCGAGAAGGGCAGGAAGGCGAAACCGGACTTCAAAGCCGAGTATCCGAGGTTGCCCTGGAAGTAGTAGGTGAGGAACAAGAACATGCCGAGCAGGCCGGCGCCGACCATGAACGAGCTCAGGAACGAGCCGCCCCGGTTGCGCTCGAGGATGACCCTCATGGGCAGCAGGGGGTTCTTGGACCTGATCTCGATGGCGGCGAAGGCGGCCAGCAACAGCACGCCGATCCCGAGGAAGCTGAGGGTGGCCGTGGCCGCCCACCCGTCGGAGGCAGCCTTGGTGAACCCGTAGACCAGGGCCACGAGGCCGGCGGTCACGGTGATGGCACCGGGGATGTCGTAGCTGGTGTTGCCGTGGGACTTCGACTCTCGGACCACGGGCAGCGCGGCCAGGGCGGTCACCGCGGCGATGGGCACGTTGACCAGGAGGCACCAGCGCCACGAGGCGTACTCGGTGAGCACGCCACCCATGATGAGACCGATGGCGGCGCCGCCTCCCGAGATGGCCCCGTAGACGCCGAAGGCGGTGGCCCGCTCCTTCACCTCGGTAAAGGTGACCGAGATGAGCGAGAGGGCGGCAGGCGCCAGCAGTGCGGCGAACGCCCCCTGCAGGGCGCGGGCCCCGAAGAGCATGGCCGAGTTGACGGCCACCCCGCCGAGCGCGGAGGCACCAGCGAAGCCGAGGAGGCCGACAACGAAGATCCGCTTGCGACCGACGTAGTCGGCAATGCGGCCGCCCAGGAGGAGCAGGCCCCCGAACGAGAGCGTGTACGCGGTCACCACCCACTGGCGGTTGGCCGTCGAGATGTGCAGGGCGTGCTGTGCCGACGGCAGCGCGATGGTGACGATGGAGGCGTCGAGGACCACCATCAGCTGGGCCACGGCGATGATGGCCAGGGCCAGCCAGCGCTTGGGATCCGACTGCGAAGCCGAGGGCTCAGGTGGATTCGGAGATGGGTCGATCTCGGTGAGTGTGGTCATGGGGGGCTCCTGGGTTTTGGGGGTGACGGTGGAGGACTGCGTGTGGGTACTAGCGGTGCAGCAGTGGCAGGACGATGTCGTCCACCACGTGGATTGCGAACTCCTCGTCGACCGGCAGGCCACGGATGACCAACCGATTGATGAGCAGCGCCGAGATCACCTCTTCCACGAGTTCCGCCGAGCCGCCTTGCGGCAACTCCCCCAGGCGGACGGCTCGTTCGATGATCCCGTTGAACTCCCCCTTCTTGCTGTCGAGCACCTGGGTGCGCACCAGCTCGGCCAGCTCCGGGTCGGTACGCATGGCCGACATCACCCCGGCGATGATGGCGGCGTCGACATCGCTGGCCGAACAGGCGATCTCGTCCAGGGCGGCCACGAGGTCGCCGCGCAGTGAGCCGGTGGACGGGAAGGGCTCGTGCTTCCCGCTGCCCTTCATCCGGTGGACCGCTTCGGCCACTACCTGGGCCTTGCCCGACCAGTGCCGATAGATGGTGGCCTTGCCGGCATGGGCCCGTTCGGCCAGGGCGTCCATGGAGAGCCGGTCGTAACCGACTTCCATGAGGAGTTCGAGGGCGGCATCGAGGATGGCCTGCTCGCGGGCTTCAGCCCGCGGGCCGGTGGGACGACATGCCCTCCCGGTGCCCTCCTCGATCTCTACGGTGCTCACGGCCGCTCACTCTTCTCGGTGATCTGAAACGGAACTGTTCCGTTCACAAAAGAGTATAGCCCTTTGCTTCAGAACGCAACCGTTCCGTTCCGAAAACGCGTTGAGCTGGATCGACGGGGTCTAGGACAGGTCAGGAACCCGCCCCGCCCGTGGCCGAGCAGGACCGAGGATCCCAAGGCTGAAGTGGGGACACCGCCGCGGTAGGTGGGAGAAAGACCGAGGCTGATCCTCCCGGAGCGGTGGTGGTCGTGGTGGTGGATGGCGTCGCGGTGGACGTGGTCGTGGAGGATGGGGCCGATCCGACCGAGGTCGTGGCCGGGGTGGAGGATGGAACCGTGGAGGCCGGCGGGTTGACGGTGAACTGCGACCCGGTCACCACAGTGACCTCGGCGCCGTCGGTGGTTGGGCCTAGGGCGGTGATGACCGAACCGGAGAGGCTCCGGGCCACCGCTTCGGCCGCAGCCTGAGCCGTGGAAGATTTGGTGGCGTAGTAGACGACGGTCTCGGCTTCGGGCCCGACCGAAGGTGTGTCGCCCACACCGACCATGTGGAAGCCGAGGGCCCCGAGCGCGTCCGAGGTGGTGGTGGCCTGGTTGTAGGCGCCGGTGCCGTTGAGGACCGAGACCGTAACGGCGGCCGGTGCGGGAAGGGCCTTTCCCGTCATCGTGTCGACGCCGGCGGTGACACCGAGGAAGCGCTCGATGACGGACTGGTCCTCGGTGATGGAGGGGAACTCGACGTCCCCGTAGGCGCCGCCCTGGTACGTGTAGCCCGAGCTGCTCTGGTCGACCTCGACGGGCAAGGTGAGCTGGGGCGCGGCGTTGACGTTGACCGAGTGGAAGTCGAGGACGAGAGCGGCCATGTCCGAGGTCGAGAACTTCCGGTCCACCTCCAGTTGAGGGGCCAGCCCGCTCACCAGTCGCTCGTCGGTGATGGGATCGGACAGGCCCTGCTTGGCCACGGCGGTGGCCAGGACACGCAGGAATTCGTGATCGCGGCGGATGCGGGCCAGGTCACTCAGATTCTCCGACGGCCAATACTGGGGGAGGTCGGTGGTGATTCCCGGGCCTTTGTACTGGAGGTGGCGGGCCCGGACCACCTGCAGCGCCTCGAACCCGTTGAGGGCGACGCATCCGGACGTGAGTTGTTTGAGGCCGGAGTAGGCGTCGTACACCGGCTCGGGAAAGTACATCTTCACGCCACCCAGGGCGTTGACGACGTTGGCGAAGCTGTCGAAGTTGAGGACCACGTAGTGCTGGATGGGAATGCCGAGATCGTCGTTGATGGCCGCCACCAGCTGGCTCGGTCCCTGGTACAGCGCGGCATCGATCTTGTTGGGTCCGGTGGTCCTGGCGTTGGGCACGAAGAGGTCCCGGGGGATGGACAGGATGGAGACGGTGTGGTTGGCCGGGTCGAGGTGGAGGATCATGACCACGTCGCTGTTGATGCCGTTGACCCCGTCCGAGCACAGCCCGTAGGCGGCGTTTTGGACCTTGAGCGCACAGCGGTCGGTCGACCCCACCATCAAGATGTTCTGGGTGCCGGCCTCGGCACCGCTGGTCGGGACGTCGGTCAGACCCTTCACGTCGATGCGGTGGATCTCGTGGTTGAGGTACCAGGCGTAGCCGGCCGTGCCCCCGACCACCAGGATCACCACCAGGCCCAGGGTGCCGACGATCCATTTGGCCTTGCGGTGCCGTCCCCGGCGCGGGCGGCCAGCGGCCCGGATCTCGCCGCCCAAAGCGAGGAGCGGCCCCTCGTCGAAGGTGCCGGTGGGCTGGGAACGGCCCTTCCGTGGCGACCCGGACGGGCCGGACGAGGTCGGTTGGGCATCCGGGTCCGAGGGGGAAGGGGGCGACTCATCCCCAGTGCCGGATCCCGTCATGGCCCGAGACGGTAGCAAGGTCGGTCGGTCACCGTGGGGCGGTTGACGGCGGTTGCGGCAGTCGGTCCGGGTCACCTCCTCCCGTGGTCTGCAGGGTGGCGGAAGAATCGTGGGACCCGCCGGCCGGTGTGCTTCGGTGAGCCCGGAGGCCCAACTCGGAGGGGTTGAGCCGGAGTGTGTCGTACCAATACCGAACGGTCCAGGTCGGCCAGTTGTTCGTCACCCGACCCGACGCCTGTTTGTACCAGCTGTGGCAGTTGGCCACCCATGCGGTGGTGGCCATCATGGCCTGGGTCCGTTGGTCATCGTGCTCGTAGGCCTCGGGGGCCACCTCGACGAGGGGATGGGTGGACACCCGGGCGGCCTCGGTCTGCACGGCGAGGGCCTGGAGTACCAGGTTCAGCTGGCGCTCGACCATGAAGAGGATGGAGTTGTGGCCCAGGTTGGTGTTGGGGCCGTAGAGGAGATAGCAGTTGGGGAAGCCGGGCACCGCGGTCCCCCGGTAGGCCCTGGCCCCGTCCTGCCACGCCTCGGCCAGGGTCCGGCCCCCGACGCCCGTGACGGGGATGTGGGCGAGGAAGTCGGTGGTCGAAAAGCCGGTGCCGAAGATGAGGACATCGGCGGGCCGACGCATTCCGTCGGCGGTGACGACGGTATCCGCCTCGATATGGGCGATGGGCTGGTCGACCACTTCGACATGAGGTCCCATGATGGCCGGGTACCAGTCATTGGAGATGAGGATGCGCTTGCAGCCGATGGGGTAGTCAGGCACGACGGCGGCCTCGGGCAATCGCTCGGACACCACTCCGGCCCTGATCTGGCGGGCGAAGAGCTGACGGAGGCGTTCGCCGGCCCAGCTGTCCTTCCGGAACCAGATCCAACGGAACTCGAGGCTCCAGTAGATCCACCACCGGTAGAGGCGGCCCAGCGGGAGCACGCTGTCGAGCAGACGCCGGGTGGTGGGCTTGTAGGCACGGTCCTTTTTCGGTCCTACGTAGTTGGGCGAGCGCTGGTAGATGGTGACGCCGGCCGCTTCGGCGGTCACCGGTGGCACGAACTGAATGGCGCTGGCCCCGGTGCCCACCACCGCCACCTGCTTACCGTTCAGGTCGACCGTGTGATCCCAGCGGGCCGAATGCCACGAGGGCCCGGCAAACTCGTGACGGCCGTCGAGGTCGGGAACGAACGGTCGGTTGAGCTGACCGCAGGCGAACACCACCGTGTCGGCCACCAGCACGGTGTCGCCCTCCGGTGAAGACAACGAGAGCTGCCACCGTCCATCGGACTCGTCGAGGGTGACGTCTCGGACCGTGGTGCGGAGCCGCAGATGGGGCGCGAGGCCGAAGCGGTCGACCAGTCCCTCGGCGTAGGTGAGGATCTCGTCCTGGGCGGCGAACCGTCGCGACCAGCCCGCCGCCGGGGCGAACGAGAACGAGTACAGGTAGGAGGGAACGTCACAGCCGCTGCCCGGATACGAGTTGTCCCTCCACGTACCGCCGACGCCGTCGGACTGCTCGATGAGGGTGAAGGTCCGGAGTCCGGAGCGGACCAGCTGGATGGCGGTGCCCAGACCGGCCAGGCCCCCACCCACGATGACGACGTGGGGGGGCGTGCGCCCGGCGGCCCGCGCCGCCGACACTGCCTGCTGCAGCCGCCGCCTCCCGATGTCCAGTGCCATGCCTGTTCCCCGTCCCGTTCCCCGCCACCGCTCCTGGTCTGAGGCTCCTCGCGGCGGTGCCCCGATGGTACGCCGTTGGCCGCAGTGGCTCAGGGCGAGGGCTCCTGGCCCCTTGCGTGCCGGGGTTGGAGTCAGCAGACTCTCGCCGTGGACGAAGAGGCGAATGGGACCGGAGCGACCGGGCCGGCCCGGCCCGGCCCGGGGTCCACCCGCCGGGCCCGGGCCCGGGCCCGGCTCTCCCAGGGCCTCCGTTCGCTGTTGCGGCCCGAGGGACTCCCCGACGAGGCCCTGAACGAGCTGGAGTCGACCCTCGGGGATGTGGGTCGAAGAGCCTTCTCCGGCGGCCCGGGGCGGCTCCGGCGGCTCCGGGTCGAACTCGCCGCCGCCCCGCCCCGACTGGTGGACTGGATGTCGGGTCAGGTCGTCGAGCACCCCGCCGCCCTCTACGACGTCGACGGGGTCGAGTTACTGGCCTCTCGTCAGACCCGGTCCATCGCCACCGCGGTCGGGGCACTGCAGTTGGCCCTGGTGGGCGCGGCGGCGGCCTCGACCCTGGAGGGCGGTCCCATCCTGGCCATCGCCATCGACGGTGCGGTGGGCCAGGTGGCCTCGGTGGTCCACGGCTTCTGCGATTGGTACAACACCGGGTCGTACCTGGTCCGCCGCCTCCGCCAGCAAGGCGTCACTGTCAACCGCACCGAGGTGCGACGCCTGACCAATGCCGCCCTCATGTCCAAAGGGCCCCGAGTGGAGGCGCGGGCCCTGGCCGCCTCCACCGAACTCCGTCTGGCCCGAAACTGGGTCGGTCGCGGCCTCATCGACGCCCTGCCCTTCGGTTCCAGCCTCGGTCGTGCCGCCGTCCGGGCCTGCGGCCGGATCGATCACACCGATCTCGAGGCCCTCCTGGCTCTGCTCCGGTCCGAAACTGACCGGCCCCCCGAAGCGCTCAGCTGACCTCGCCGGCTGCCTCCCGCACGGCGGCGTCGACGTCCTTCACGCTCATGTCGAGCTCCTTGGCCACCCGCTTCTCGGCCTTCAGGACGGCCTTGTCGAGCGCCGCCTCCAAGGTGGTCTCCCCGACGATGACCAGGGCGGCCTCCCCCTGGTCGATGAGCTCGCCGAACTCCTTTACGTCGGCGCGGGACATGCCCCGCCACAGGTGGCCGCTGATCCCACCGACGGCCGCCCCGACGATGGCCGTGCCGATGATGGAAGGGGGAAAGAGGATGCCCACGAGAGCGCCGGCGGCGGCTCCACCCCACGCCCCGTGCCGGGTGGCCATCTCATCTTTGTTGGCGTGGACCTTCCCGTCCTTGTCCTTGGTCAGCACGGCGGCGTCGTAGGTGCCGATGGCCCCGGCCAGGTGGAGCTCCTTCACCACGTCGTAGTCGGCACGGGCCGATGACTCGTTGGGGTAGGTGCCGATGAAGACGAAGACGCCGTCGGCCTTGGCCATGGGTGGACTCCTTGGTCGCTGATGGGTTCGACGCCCGATGGCGTCGCCGGTGGTGGTAACCGTAGCCAGGCGTCGTTGCGCGGTCCACGAAGCACGGTCCACGAAGCGCAGTCCACGTAGCGCAGTCCACGGCGGCATGGGGATGATACTCAGAGGACTTTGGAAAGGAACTCCTTGGTCCGCTCATGGGCCGGCGCCGTGAGGACCTGGGTGGGATCACCGGCCTCGACCACCACCCCACCGTCCATGAACACCACGGTGTCGCCCACCTCGCGGGCGAACCCCATCTCGTGGGTGACCACGATCATGGTCATGCCGTCCTCGGCCAGTCCACGCATTACGTCGAGCACATCCCCGACGAGCTCGGGGTCGAGGGCGGACGTGGGCTCGTCGAAGAGCATGAGCTTGGGTGCCATGGCCAGGGCCCGGGCGATGGCCACCCGCTGCTGTTGGCCGCCCGAGAGCTGGTTGGGGTAGTTGGTCACCTTGTCGGCCAGACCTACCCGCTCGAGCAGCTCGTGGGCCCGGCGCCGGGCCGAGGCCGGCGATTCCTTCTTCACCCGCACCGGTCCCGAGATCACGTTGTCGAGGACGCTCAAGTGGGTGAACAGGTTGAACCGCTGGAAGACCATCCCGATCTCGGCCCGCTTGGTGCACACCTCGCGGTCCCGCAGCTCGTAGAGCTTCTCTCCCCCGCGCCGGTAACCGACCAGCTCGCCGTCCACGGACAGCTCCCCACCGTCGATCTTCTCCAGGTGGTTGATGCAACGCAGGAACGTGCTCTTGCCCGAACCGGAAGGGCCGATGAGACAGAGCACCTCACCGGGGTTGACGGTGATGTCGATGCCCTTCAGCACCTCGAGCCGACCGAAGGACTTGCGAACCCCGACGGCCTCGACCATGGGCGGCGCGGTCATCGGGCCTCTTCGTGGTGGGGGGAGGGCGGTGGCGGAGGTGGGTCCGTCCATGGTCCGGCACCCAGGGCAGGTTTCGGTTGGGGCCGCACCCGGAACAGGTCCTGGCGCAGCCGCTGGAACGGTGTAGGGGGAAGGGCGCGGGTGGTGCCCCGGGCGTAGTAGCGCTCCACGTAGAACTGGCCGATGGTCAGCACCGACGTGAAGAAGAGGTACCAGAGGCTGGCTACGAGCAGCAGGGGTACGACCTCATAGGTGGTGTTCGAGATGTTCTGGGTGGCCGTGAACAGGTCTGAGCCGGCGATGACGATGACCAGTGAGGTGGTCTTCAGCATGGAGATGGTCTCGTTGCCGGTGGGGGGGATGATGATGCGCATGGCCTGGGGCAGGACGATGCGTCGCAGGGTGGTGGCCTTGCTCATCCCGAGGGACTGGGCCGCCTCGGTCTGGCCCTCGTCCACCGAGATGATGCCGGCCCGGACTATCTCGGCCATGTAGGCGCCCTCGTTGAGGCTGAGGCCGAGGGCGGCGGCGATGAACGAGGTGATGAGGGTGTTGGCGTTGACCGTGTAGAACGAGGGCCCGAAGGGGACGCCGAGCGTCAGCGTGGGGTAGAGGTAGGTGATCCCGACGTACCAGAAGGTCAGCTGGACGAGTACCGGGGTGCCCCGGAAGAACCAGATGTAGATCCACGCCGAGCCCGACAGCAAGCGGTTGGGGGAGAGCCGCATGACGGCGAGCACCACGCCGAGTACTACACCGACGACCATGGCGATAGCCGTGAGCTCGAGGGTCACGACGATGCCCTTCAGCACCGGCGTGACGAAGAGGTACTTCCAGACCACCCCCCACTGGAAGCGGCCCTCGCGAACCCCGCCCCGGGTGACGTGGGAGAAGAAGAGCGTGTTCACCAGCATGGCCACGAGGACCAAGATGATGATGCTGGCCACCCACCTGCCCGGATGTCGGACCGGGACCGTGGTCTGGGCCGGCGCCGTCGGCGCCGGGTTGCCGGGCGGCGGCCCGGTGGGTGGAGCGGGGGAGACGGTCATCGCCGGACCTGTGTCCCCGGGCCCCGACCGCCTAGCTGGTGGCGCCGTTGATCACCGAGCTCGTGATCGCCCCTGACTGCACGCCCCACTTGGTCAGGATCTGGGTGTAGACGCCGTTGCCGATCAGGTAGTTCACCGCCGCCTGGACGGGGGCGGCCATGCCGTTGCCCTTGGGAAGGGCCAGGCCGTACGGGGCGACCTCAAAGGCGGTGCCGCTGTTCTGGAAGACCCCGTTGGAGGTGGCCACGATGTAGCCGGCCACCTGGGAGTCGGCGAAGCCGACGTCGGCCCGACCGCTCGACACGGCCAGGTTGGCCTGGCTCTGGTTGCCGAACGAGAGGACGGTCACTTTGCCCGAGGTGCACTTCTTGGCCTGGGCCTTGGCGTCGGTCTCCTCGGTCGTTCCACTCTCGACGGCCACGGAGTGGCCGCAGAGGGACGTGAGTCCGTTGAAGGCCAGGGAACTCCCGCTCTTCACGTAGAAGCCCTCACCGGCGGTGAAGTAGTCGACGAAGTCGACCACCTTCTGGCGGGCGATGGTGTCGGTGAACGACGACGCCCCCATGCCGTACTTGCCGCTCTGGATGCCCGGGATGATGTCGTCGAAGGTCACATTGGTGAGGTTGGGCTTGAGCCCGAGCACCTGGGCGATGGCCGTGGCCAGGTCGGCATCCATACCCACGATGGTCGAACCGTTGGTGCCGACGAACTCGTCGGGCGGGTAGGTGGCGTCCATGGCGATGGTGATGGAGCCCTTGGACTTGATGGCGGCGGGAACGGTGGCGGCGATGGAGGTGTTGGTGGCCTGGGTCGGGATCACCGTGGTGGGCAGGGCCGGAGTCGTGGCCGTGGTCGACGGTGCTCCCGTGGTCGTGGTCGAGCTCGTCGAACTGCTCGAGCAGGCTGCGGCAAGCAGTGCGACCGCCCCGATGGTCAGGGCCGCAGTGGCCTTTTTGAACCCATGGCGCTGGGTGAACACAGACGACCTCCAGGTGGTCTACGGGGTGAACGCCAAGTGTGCCACGCCGTCCACGGTCCGTGCCTAATCGGCGTCCGGCCCGATGTCCCGCGGTGTGACCGCTTCGAGTGACCCCGCCTTTGGCCCGCCGGAGCCCCGGTCCACCCGAAGGGCGGCATCGGGGCGATGAACCCCGGGGCCGGTCGATCCTTCTACACTCGCTTCGAGGCCGTCCCGGCGGCCGGGAGCGAAGTAGGGAGCGATGCGATGAGCGACACGGCTACCGCGATTCGACCCGAGGCGGCTCCGGCGCTCACGCACCGGCGGGTGCTCGTGGTCATCGGGGCGTTGATGCTCGGCATGTTCCTCGCCGCCCTCGACCAGACCGTGGTGTCGACGGCACTACCCACCATCGTGGGCGATCTCCACGGTGCCTCCCACCTCAGCTGGGTGGTCACGGCGTACCTGTTGGCCTCGACGGTGTCGACGCCGCTGTGGGGGAAGTTGGGGGACATGTACGGCCGGAAGTTCTTCTTCCAGGTGGCCATCGTGCTCTTCCTGATCGGCTCGGTCCTCTCGGGGCTCAGCCATTCCATGGTCCAGCTCATCGCCTTCCGGGCCGTACAGGGCCTGGGCGGCGGCGGCCTCATGATCGGAGCCCAGACCATCGTGGGCGACGTGGTCTCCCCCCGGGAGCGGGGTCGCTACATGGGCCTGTTCATGGCCATGTTCGGGGTGACCTCGGTGATCGGCCCGTTGATCGGCGGGGTGTTCGTCGACTACCTGAGCTGGCGGTGGATCTTCTACATCAACATCCCCATCGGGGTGGTGGCCCTGGTGGTGACGGCGATCGCTCTCCCCGGTTCGCTGAGCCGGGTGCACCGCACCATCGACTACCTGGGCACCATCCTCATCGCCCTGGCCGCCACCTCGTTGGTGCTCTTCACCAGCCTGGGCGGGACGTCGTACTCGTGGACCTCGCCGTTCATGATCGGCCTGGCCGTGGCCGGGGTGGTCTTTGCCGGCCTGTTCCTCCTGGCCGAGCGGCGGGCCGTCGAGCCGGTGATCCCCCTGCCCCTGTTCGCCAACCGGGTGTTCGCCGCGGCGAGCGCCATCGGGTTCGTGGTCGGCTTCGCCATGTTCGGGGCTCTCACCTTCCTGCCCCTCTTCTTCCAGGACGTGAAAGGGATCAGTCCCATCGAGTCCGGGGTCCGCCTCTTCCCATTGATGGGAGGGCTACTGGTGGCGTCGATCGGATCCGGACTGCTCGTCTCCAAGTGGGGTCGGTACAAGGTGTTCCCGGTGGTGGGAACAGCCCTCATGACCATCGGGCTGTACCTCATGTCCATGATCGGTGTGGCCACCGGGGCGTGGACCATGGCCGCCTACATGGTGGTCTTCGGGCTGGGCCTGGGCCTGATTCTCCAGGTGCTCACGGTGGCCGTGCAGAACGCCGTGCCCTACGAGGAGCTGGGTACGGCCACCTCGGGGGTCACGTTCTTCCGAATGATCGGTGGCTCTTTCGGTACCGCCGTCTTCGGGGCCATCTTCGCCAATCTGCTCGTCGGGAACGTCCTGAAGGCCCTGCACCTCACCCAGGCACCGGCGGGCTTCAACCTGAGCGCCGACAATCCCGACGCCATCCACAAGCTGCCCGCCGCAGTGCAGGCCGGCGTCGTCGAGGGAATCTCCCACACCATCCAGACGATGTTCCTCATCGGTGTGCCCATCGCTTTTGTGGCCTTCCTGCTCAGCTGGACCCTCCCCGAGCTGGCCCTCCGCAAGTCCATCCGGAGCTCGGAGCCGGCCGAGAACCTGGGAATCCCCGCCCCGCGTACATCCCTCGACGAGGTCAAACACCTGCTCGAGCGGGCGGCCAGCCGGGAGAACCGTGCCGAGCTCTACGGGATGCTGGCCAGCCGGGCGGGCGTCGACCTCCAGCCTCGGGCGGTCTGGCTCCTCTACCGGCTGGCCGACCGTGAGGCCACCAGCACCGAGGAGGTGAGTGCGCGGCTGAAGGTGGATCACGAGGTGTTGCGCGAGGCCGCCGAGGCCCTGATGGACGCGGGGATGGTCGAGGTCGTGATGAAGGACGGCTCGCAGACCGTCGCCATCACCCCGATCGGTGAGGAGGCCATCGAGAAGCTGACCATCGCCCGGCGGCAGTCGTTGACCGAGGTGCTGGAGGGCTGGGACCCCGAGGACCACCCCGAGGTCGTCGAGATGATCCGCCACCTGGCCCACGCTCTGCTGGCCGACGACAACCGCCTGTTGGCCGACGCCACCTCGGGAGCGTCGGTGTGAGTCCCGCCGGATCAGTCTGACCGCACCGACACCCGCGAGAGGGTGGTAAAGGTGCAGAGGTAGACGTCGCCGGCGAATCCGGCCGCCGGGAAGAGGACCGACTGGACGGGACTGCCCGTGTCGGCCCGGGCCAGCTCGTCACCGGTGTCGATGTCGAGCACCACCACCTGGTCGGCTCCCCGTGTGGCATCGAAATCGCCGGTGACTAGGGCTCCGGTCCGGCGGTCGAGGAGCAGGTGTCCGCCATGGTGCTGGTGCCGACGCCACCGAGGGGTAAGTGCCCCGTCCGCGTCGATGTCGAAGGCGACCATGGATGCGTTCCCGCTGTCGTAGGCGACGGCGATGTTGCGGTCGATGTCCACGACCGGTGGGTTGGCGATGAGCCCGCCGGGCAGGCCGCACACCTCGGCCAGGGTGCACCGTCCGTCGGCCAGGCCCACCCGGACGAGGGCCAGTGGGGCGGTCGAGACGCCGTGACCGAAGAGGCTGCCGTCGTAGGCCTCGCTTCCCTCCCCATCGTCGAGGAACCATGCCGCGCCGAGGGCGATCACGCAGTCCCACCCGTAGGTCTGGCCGGTCCGGGTCCGGTAGCGCACCGGAGCAGCATCGTCGCTGTGGAGCCGATGACCGTCCCATCGGACCCGGAGCAGGCTGGTGTCGCCCACCACGAAGACCTCCGAACCGCGGGCCGACAGCCGGGCGATGGAGGGCTCGGCCAGGGTGCAGCGGTCCACGATGCGCAAGGACTCAGGTTCGAGCACGACCAACTCGCAGGGTTCACGGTCCGTAGGGGCCACCGGGACTCCCGGCCGGGACCCGGCAAAGTCCTTCGTTACGAGATGGCCGTCGGGAAGCACGACGAAGCCGTTGTAGGGGCGGTCCCGGGGGAGGGTGGTGGAGGCCACCACGGCGAGGCTGTCATCGAGGCGATGGGCGTGGTTACCGAACACGACGTAGAGCGAGCCGTTGGCGTGTGCGGCCAGGCTTCCCGGCCAGACCGGCCCGCCGGCCAGATCGGGTGAGCGTGCCTGTTCAACCAGGGTCACGGGATCGACGCGCTCGACAAAGGAGACGGCACCGACGCCGGCCGTGTGGCGGAGCAAGAAGAGCTCCCCGGACTGGCGGGTGACGGCCATGGTGGCCGCGGCGACCAACCGCGACGTGATCTCGAGTGTGGCCCCGGGAGCGACCTCGAGGTGGTGGGGAGGGCCGGGGACCTGCAGACGGGCTGGTCCTCCGTCCTCACACGACCACGGTCCCGGCCAGTAGCCGGTCATCGGTGTCCGGGAGGGCCCGGCCCTACCTCCGGGGCGTGGAACAGGGCGGCGAGCGCCCGGATCAGGACGGCTCGGGCCCGTGCCGGGCTGAGGCCTTGTCCCTGGAGGAGAAGCTGGCACGATTCGAACGAGGTGAGTACGTCGGCTGCGGCCAGGGTGTCACCACCCGGTCCGGGTCGTTGGGCGTCCAAGGTGGCCAGCTCCGGCGCGAACAGTGCGGCGATCTGAGCGCGGAGGAACACACGGTGCAGGTGCACTTCGTCGGCCAGGACCGGCTGGAACGGAGCCCGGAGCCGGGCCACGGCGGCGGCGTGCCCCACCGCCTCGAACAACGCCATGCGCTGGTCGACGAGGGCCGCCACCTTGACCTCGAGGGGGCGGTCCGGGCTGACGTCGATGGCCACCAGGTGCATGACCCGGTGCTCTTGGTGACGGATGGCCGTCCGTATCAGGTCGTCCACATCGTCGAAGTACCGGAAGAGCGATCGGGGGGACAACCCCGACCGGGCGGCGATCTCCTCGGTCCCTGGTTGGAGGTTGCCCTCCCGGTAGAGATCGAGGAGCGCATCTACCACCGCCTCGCGGTTGCGCTCACGTCGGAGCTGCCGGCCGTCGGTGGTGGCGCTGCCCAGGTCCTGAGGGTCGTCGGGCTCAGGGGCCCAGGCGGAGCTGTCGGTGCGGGTGACCATGGTGGAGGTGCCCGCGCCGCGGCGGGAGCTGACCGAGGGTAACCGTTGACAGTCGGACTGCCAAGTGTTTATCTCGTGACACTGCACCCCGTCGGGGTGCGGGTACCGGGGGTGGTTGATGAGCGACGTGTTGGTGTTGGACTCTCTCCAGCGGAGGATGCGGGCCCTCCACTCCCTCTATGTCGATGCGGTCGCCACCATGGACCTCGACCAGGTGAACCACTTCGAGCGCGAGGGGGTCCTCCCCATCGCCTTCAGCCTCTTCCACATCGTCAACATGATGGACGCCTCGTTCATGTTGATGACGGGCATCACCCCCATCTGGGACGACGGATGGGAGGCGGCGGTCCGACCGGCCATCGCCGACCACGGGAAGCACCGGACGGTGGCCGAGATGATCCATCAGCGGATCGGGGACTACGACCAGTTCCAGGCGTACATGGCCGCCGTCTTCAGCCGCACCGAGGCCTGGCTGGCGGTCCTGGACCCGGCCGAGCTCACCCGGGTGGTCGTGGGCCGGCCGTTCCCACCCGAGGTCGCCTCCACCTACAGCGCGCGCGTGGCCGGGCCGGAGGGGATCACGTTGCTCGACGCCACCGAGTGCTGGATCTACCAACACGGGCTACGTCACATGGGCGAGATCGAACTGGCTCGGGGCCTCGTGGGCCTGGGCGGCATGACCTCGTGAGACGCGTCGAGACCTAGAGCTGAATCCCGACCCGAGGTGCGGTCGTGGTCGACCCGGATCTCAAGTTCCTACCGGTCGAACCCCGCTCCGTGGGTCGTGTGTCCGAAAGGGGCGGCTTTCGCTTGATGGCCGGGATGCCCGGTCAGGCACGATGCGACGTGGCCAGATCACGGTAGTGCTGCCGCCAGATGAGGCGATAGATGCGGGTCCAACGGGGAATGGAGCGGAGTCCGGGGATGAAGGGGAGCAGCACCAGACCCAAGGTGAGCAGCATCATGATCGCCCAGACCTGGAGGTCACCGCTCGACGAGGAGTTCATCGGGGGCACTTGGTACCAGAGCGTGTAGAGCCACAGCCATGCCTGACCCGGGTAGTTGCCCGTCTCGTTCATCATGCCCCACTGGTCACCGGACAGATGCTGGCTCTCGGCCCGGTTAGCCAGGTAGGTGCCGTCGGCGATGAATAGGAGCGGCTTCGTGTAGTCGGTTCCGTAGAACTGCCGGGAGCTCAGGAGGGCTCCGTCGAGCGCTCCGCTGCGGGCCATCGAGGTCAGGGACGAGATGATCGTGCCGACCGGTCCGAAATCACCCGTGGGAACGGTCAACTCGCCGCCGGGTCCGGTGGTCGCCTTGGCCACAGCCTTCTCGTACGCCGCCGCCCAGGCCGCCTGCTGGCTCGCGGAGGCCGAGGTGTACTCATTGACGGCGGCCTCGACTCCGGGCCGGTCGCTCAAGGTGTGGAGCGGGCCCAGTACGTAGTCGTTGGCCGTGTCGATGGCGTGGTGAACGCCGAAGAAGCTCTCGGCCGAGATGCCGAACAGGGACTGGCTGGCTCCGGCCGTCGAGTTGTAGGGAGGGCCGTACGTGGCGGTCCCGCTGGATCCGTCTAGCTCGGTGATGGCCGTCTGGGCAAAGTCGACGGGGCTGGCTGTCGCCCAGGATTTGACCGTGGTCGGTTTCTCGTCGGGGGACGAGAACACGACTGCGAGGCCGACAACGAGGATCACCACCACCACGAAGGCGATGGTCACCTCTTTGATCAGGTCATAGGGGAGATACCTACCGTGCCACTCCTCGACATCACGGTCGGGTTTGAAGCGCCGTGACCGGTGGGCACCCGTAGGGGTGGTGGCACTCATGCCGTCCGCCCCCCGTTGGAAAGGTTGATCGTGGACCGGGTGGCGGGGTCATTTTGCCCGACGGCGCCGGCAGCTGGATCCAGATCCGAGTCTGCTGGCGGTGCCGCGTCGTCGGGTGGGGCGAACGGCGGGACGACACCCCGGAGTCGGACCAACAGGACATGCACGCCCACCAGCGCCACGACGACGAGCGGAAGGAGGACGATGTGCCACATGAGCATCTGACCGAAGTTGGTCACATTGAAGATGGCACCGGCTCCTGTGGAGTTGATCCCGTCCTTCGCCTGCGTGCTGATCCATTGAGCGTCGAAATTCTGTTGAGACAGGTAGCCGGTGAAGGCGGCGCCGACGGACACCACGAACGACACGACGCCCGTGATCCAGGTGGCGCGACGCTTCCCCCGCCAGGCGGCCATGAAGAACTTCCCCCACAGGTGGATGATCATGGTGAAGAAGAACACCTCGACACTCCAGAGATGGAGCGAGTTGACGAAGAGACCGGTGGTGGAGACGTGCCACCAGGTCGGACCCATCACGGCCAGCACCAATCCGGTCAGAATGACCACGGCCAGGGCACTGACGGTGAGTACTCCGAACACGTAGATCCACGAGGCGACGTAGGCTGGCTGGCGGTCGGGCATCAGGCGTTCGGGGGGTAATGCCTGCACCGCGGAACGCCGAACTTTCGCGCTCCACTGTCCGGCGTCGGCGGGATCCCCCGCCGCGACGTCGTGGTCGGGTGCCACTACCGGCGAACCGGTGTCGATACTCACCGGTCACCGCCCCCGTGGCGGCGGAAGGGGATGAGCACGGCGGCGACGAAGACCACGACCATCAACCCGATGAGTACCAGGTTGGCCACCGAAAGCTGAATGAAGCCCCAGTGGACGTAGTGGCCGGGATGGTTTAGATCGACGAGGCTCCCGACGAGTCGGAACGGAACTGAAGCGGTCTGCATGGCTCTCGACCTCCTTATTCGGAGGTTACGGATGGAGGCGCGCTCCGACTAGGGCCGAAAGGCCCGAGAGTGGGTGATCGGCGGTTGGAACCTGGCTACTGCTCGGCCATGATCCGTTCGAACTCGACCATGGGATTGACCGGGACCACCTCGCTCAAGGTGACCGTGGCCGAGTGGATGGTCGCGGTACAGGGGAATGGTGCCCGGTAGTCCTCGCCGACCGCCGGCCCGAACTCGTAGCCGCAGGTGAGGCCGGCCCCGGTGGCGCTGAAGGCGGCCACGGTGAACAAGGGGAGTTCGAGCTCGGCGACCGTCTCGCCGTCCACCTCGAGGGAGGCTGGTCCACCGGCATTGCCCTCGCGGTCGAAGCGGAAGACCACCCGGTGGCGCCCGGCTTCGAGGGGACGGTCGCCGGCGAGCTCGTAGATCTCCTTGCCGTAGAGGTTGTGCAGGTAGCGCGGTCGTCCCTCCCACAGGTGGAGGGAGAAGCCGCCGAGCGCTGAGCCCTGGGCCAGGAGTGCTCCCGAGGCCGCCGGGCCCTCGGGCACGGTGAGGTCCACATCGATGACATGGCCCCGGTTCTTCATGTTGGCCGCCACCGTCTCGGGCACCGGGGAGGTCCCCGGGTAGTAGGTGGTGACGAGGCGGGGCGCGCGCTGGTCGGGTTTGGGGTTGACCAGGGTGTGCAGGACCCGGTTGTCGAGGGGCAGCACCTGGTTGCCCCGGGCCTCGGCCCACCAGCGTTCGACCATGTCGGCGAGCCGCTCGGGCTCGGCCTCGGCCAGGTCGTGGAGCTCGGTGGGATCCTCGGCCACGTGGTAGAGCTCCCAGCGATCCTCGCTGAACGGCGCATTCCAGTTGATGCCGTCGTCGTAGAGGGGCCCGATGGGCTTGAAGGTCACCGCCTTCCACCCGTCGTGGTAGATGGCCCGGCTCCCGAACATCTCGAAGTACTGGGTGGACCGGTGGGCCGGGGCCGTGTCCCCGTCCCGACCGAGCATGGCGGCGAAGCTGATTCCGTCGACCGGGGTCTGGGGGACGTACTCGATGGTCGACGGGAGTTCGATGCCGGCCAGCTCGAGGACGGTGGGGAGGACATCGGTGGCGTGGGTGAACTGCGTCCGCAAACCACCGCCGCCGGGTAGGCCGGCCGGCCAGCTCACGATGCACGGATCGGCGATGCCCCCTTCGTGGACCTCGCGCTTCCAGCGGCGGAAGGGGGTGTTGCCGGCCATGGTCCAGCCCCAGGGATAGTTGTTGTGGGCCCGCGGGCCCCCCAGTTCGTCGATGCGGTCAGCCAGCTCATCAGGCCCGGCCGGGTCGAAGTTCTGGAGCCGGTTGTCGTTGATCGATCCGGTGGGGCCGCCTTCGGAGCTGGCCCCGTTGTCCGAGACCAGGATGATGAGGGTGTCCTCTCGGTCTCCGGCCCGCTCGAGGAACTCGAGCAGCCGGGCCAGCTGGGCGTCGGTGTAGGACAAGAAGGCGGCGAAGCACTCCATGAACCGCGCCGCCACCCGCTGCTCGTCGGCCGACAGGCCGTCCCAGGCCGGCACCCAGGCCGGTCGCGGGGCCATCTCGGTGCCCGGGGCCACCAGTCCCTCGGCCAGCTGGCGGGCGAAGGTTTCCTCGCGCCACTGGTCCCAGCCCTTGTCGAACCGACCCCGGTAGCGCTCGATCCACTCGGTCGGCGCGTGATGGGGCGAGTGGCAGGCACCGGTGGCGAAGTAGAGGAAGAACGGCCGGTCCACGTCGACGGCGCGGAGGTCGGCCAGCTGGGCGATGGCCTGGTCGGCCAGGTCCGCACTCAGGTGGTAGCCCTCCTCGAAGGGCGCGGGCGGGGCGACGGAGTGGTTGTCGTGGTAGAGCGCCGGGACGAACTGGTGTGTCTCGCCCCCGTGGAAGCCGTACCAGCGGTCGAACCCGCGGGCCAGGGGCCAGCTGTGGCGGGGGGCGGCCATCGAGGTCTCGTCGTCGGGGGTGAGGTGCCACTTGCCCACGGCATAGGTGGCATAGCCGTGCTGGCGGAGGATCTCGGAGAGGAAGCCGTTCTCCTTCGGGACTTCGCCGTTGTAACCGGGGAACCCCACGGCGAGATCGGCCACCCGGCCCAGCCCGTTGCGGTGGTGGCTTCGCCCGGTGAGCAGACAGGCCCGGGTCGGTGAACACAGCGCGGTGGTGTGGAAGTTGGTGAGGCGCAGCCCCTCGGAGGCCAGCCCGTCGATGGTGGGGGTGGCGATGTCGGACCCGTAGCAGCCCAGCTGGGCGAAGCCCACGTCGTCGAGGACGACGAGGATGACGTTCGGCGCTCCCTCGGGTGGGGTGGGCCCGTCAGGCCACCACGGTGTCGATTCCCGCCAGTCGTCGCCGATGACACCTTGGAACGGGGGGGTTTCCATCACTGCCTCCAGATCGTCTCGTCGGTCATCATGCCCGCGCCAGGTGACCGGCTGCTTGGTCGTGGTCCGTCAGGGAGCCGGAGCCACCGCCGGATCGAGGGTCAGCACCGATCGGCCGGCGAGCACCGGTCCCTCCGTGTGCAGATGGCACCGCACCGTGGTGTCGCCGTCGGCGGAGAACGGGCCGGGATCCACGGTGCGGCACACGTCCATGGCGAAGGCACACCGGGGGGCGAATCGGCAGCCCACCCGGTCGGTGGACTCGGAGTCCACCTCGCCCCGGAGCACCACACGCTGGCGCGACCGTGCGACGGCGGGGTCCGGTACGGGGATGGCCGACAGCAGCGCGGCCGTGTAGGGGTGCGCCGGACGGTCGAGGACCTGGGTGGCCGGTCCCTCCTCGACGATCTGGCCCAGGTACATGACGGCGATGCGGTCGGCGATGTGGCGCACCACCGAGAGGTCGTGGGAGATGAACAGGTACGCCGTCCCGAGCTCGCGCTGCAGGTCGGCCAACAGGTTGAGCACCTGGGCCTGCGTGGAGACGTCGAGGGCACTCACCGCCTCGTCGCACACCAGGAGGCTCGGGTTGACGGCGAGAGCCCGGGCGATGGCGATCCGCTGGCGCTGGCCGCCGGAGAACTGATGGGGGTAGCGGTCGAGGGGGACCGCCCCGAGACCGACGAGGGCCAGCAGCTCTCGGGTCCGCTCACGACGCTCGTCGGCCCGGAGCTCGGTGTGCAGGACGAGGGGCTCGGACACCGTGTCCCCGATGGTGTGGCTGGGGTCGAGGGAGGAGAACGGATCCTGGAAGACCATCTGCATCTGGCGTCGTGAGCGGCCCAACTCCGATCCGGACAGCACGGTCACGTCGGTGCCGTCCACCTCCACGGATCCGGCGCTGGGCTCGATGATCCTGACGACCAACCGGGCCAGGGTCGACTTCCCCGAGCCACTCTCACCAACGAGTCCGAGTGTGGTGCCGGCCGGGATCTCGAGGGAGACACCGTCGACGGCGTCCACGCCTCCGGTCACCCGCTGGAGGATGCCCGACCGGGTCGGGAACCGTTTGGCCAGGCCGTGGACGGCGAGGGCCATGGGCCGGGTAGGTGCCGACGTCGGCGCCGGAGCGGGGGCCCCACCCGTGTCGAGGGCGGTTCCCGCTCCGGCCAGGTGGAGTTCGTCCTGGCGCAGGCATCGGGCCAACGCCGCCTCGCCTGGGGCGACGACCTCGTCGTGAGTGGGTCGGAGTTCGACCACCGTTTCCCCGCACGCTGCTATGGCGTGAGCACAGCGATCACGGAACCGGCAGGTGGCGGGGAAGTCCTCGGGACGGGGAACGACCCCGGGGATGACCGGGAGGGGGGAGCCGATGGGCGTCGACTGCGGCATGGAGGACAACAACGCCTCGGTGTAGGGATGACGGGGTCGGACGAACAGGTGTCCGGCCGTGGCCTGTTCGACCTTCTGCCCGGCGTACATGACCACCACCTCGTCGGCGACCTCGGCGATGACGCCGAGGTCGTGGGTGACGAAGATCATGGCCATGGACTCCTCCACCGAGAGGGAGTGCAGTAGATCGAGGATCTGGGCCTCGGTGGTGACGTCGAGTGCGGTGGTGGGCTCGTCAGCGATGAGGAGCCGTGGCGAACACGACAGGGCCATGGCGATCATCACCCGTTGGCGCATCCCGCCCGAGAACTGGTGGGGATAGTCGGTGACTCGACGCGTTGCCCCGGGGATCTCCACCCGCTCCAGCATCTCGACGGCGATCCGCTTGGCCTCGGACCGGCTCACGTCGCGGTGGGCGCGGACCTGCTCGGCGATCTGGTTTCCCACGGTGAACGCGGGGTTGAGGCAGGTCATGGGGTCCTGGAAGATCATGGCGATCCGGTCTCCACGGACCGACCGCAGTTCCTTGGGGCCGAGTTCCAAGAGGTTGCGGCCCTCGAATCGGACGGTGCCGGCCGTCACCCGGGCTACTGGCTTTGGGAGCAGCCCCATGATGGCCAGTGCCGAGACGGTCTTGCCCGAGCCGCTCTCGCCTACCAACCCGAGCGTCCGGCCCGGCTCGACGTGGAACGAGAGGTCTTCGACCACCGGGAGGGACGCGCCGTTGATGGAGAACTCCACGCGGAGCCGGTCGACGTCGAGCAGGCGGCCGTCGGGTGGAGCCGAGCCGTTGTCGCCGACGGGACCTTCCGCCCGGGCGGTGGCCGAAGGGCCGATGGCGATCGGACCGACGTCCTCGACGACAGGGGCATCGGCAGCACTCCTCGCCGCCCGGCGCCGGCGGATCCGGGTCCGGATCCCGGCCGGGCGTTCGACGGTGCTGCCGCGGCCGATGGCGTCACGGAGCCCATCGGCCACCACGTTGAAGGACAGCACACAGAGCATGATGGCCAACCCCGGGAAGACGAGGGCCAGCGGGGCCGTGAAGATGAACTGGTAGGCCTCGTTCAGCATGTCTCCCCAACTCGGGGTTGGTGGCTGCGCACCGATGCCGAGGAAGGAGAGCCCGGCCTCGGCCAGGAGGGCGAAGCCGAGGGCCAGCGACACCTGGATGATGATGGGGGAGGCCACGTTGGGCAGGACATGGGCACGCATGATGCGGCCGGGCCTGGCCCCGAGGGACTGGGCTGCTTCTACATAAGCCTCCTCCCGCACGGCGATGACTTCACCTCGGATGAGGCGGACGAAGCTGGGCACAAAGACGATGGCGATGGCGATGGCCGCGTTGTTCAGGCTGTCCCCGAGCAGGGCGGCCACGGTCAACGCCAGGACGAGGGGAGGGAACGAGAACAGGGCATCCATCAACCGCATGATCACCGAGTCGGTCCGACCCCGGAGGAAGCCGGCCAGTAGACCGAGGGGCAGCGCCACCACGATGGCGAGGGCCACGATCTCGAAGGTGGCACGTAGCGAGACACGGCCGCCCCAGATGATGCGGGAGAGGATGTCCCGACCGAGGTCGTCCGTGCCCAGCAGGTGGTGGAGGCCGGGTGGGGCGTTGATGGCCAGGAGATCCTGGGTGCTGGGATTCATCGGGGCGATGAGCGGGGCGAAGATGGCGGCCCCGATGATGATGACGAGGAACGCCAGTCCGGCCACGGCCCAGTGGTCGGCGAAGAAGGCCCGCCAGAAGCGGCGTGCGCCCTGAGGGCTCTCGACCACTTCGGCGGCCGCGGCCAGATCGGGAAGTTGCGTGCCGATCAGCGGGTCGTCGGTGCCCGGGGGTGGGAGGGAGGTCATCCGAGGCGGACCTTGGGGTTGAGGAATCCGTAGACCACGTCGACCACGAGATTGATGAGCACGAACATGAGGGCGGTCACCAGCACCACCCCTTGGATCACCGGGAGGTCCTTCAGGCTGATGGCCTGCAGCATGTAGGTCCCGAGGCCGGGCAGCGAGAAGATCTGCTCGATGATGAAGGTGCCGCCGAGCAGGTAGCCGAACTGGATGCCGGCCAGTGTGACGACCGGGCTGAGGGCGTTCTTGCCCGCATGCTTTCCGATGACGCGGGCCCGGCTCAGCCCCTTGGCCTCCGCGGTGCGGATGTAGTCCTGGTTGAGTGTGTCGATCATGGACCCGCGTGTCTGTCGGGCGATGGTGGCCGCCCCTCCGATGCCGAGGGCCAGCCAGGGCATGATCAGGTGCAGGAACCATTCGTACGGCGAGGTGGCGAACTGGACGTAGCCGAGGGGTGCGAGCAGGTGGAGGTCCACCGACAGCACCACCACCAACAGCATGGCCAGCCAGAAGTCAGGGATGGCCACGCCCAGGCTGCTCCCGACCGAGACCACGCGGTCGGTGATCGACCGAGGCCGTAGGCCGGCGACGATCCCGGCCGGGATGCCGAGGAGGATGGACAGGACCATGCCTCCGGCGGCGACGCTCACCGTCACGGGCAGTCGCTGGGCGATACCGGACGCCACGCTCTGGTTCTTGAACAGCGAGTAGCCCAACTGGCCGTGGAGGGCGCCCGTCAGCCAGTGCCAGTACTGGGTGAAGAAGGGCTCGTTCAGATGGAGGAGGTTGCGGATGTGGGCGATGGCTGCCGGAGTGGCACGGTTACCACCGGCGAGAGTCCGGGCCGGATCGCCGGGGATGATCAGCACCAGGCTGAACACGGCCAGGGAGATGAGGATGAGCAGTGGGATCGTGATGAGCAGACGCCGGCCGATGAACGTGGCCAGCGAGCCACCGGACGATCCCACGACGGGTGCTCAGCCCTTCTTGATGTAGATCCCGGCCAGATTCGACCGGCACTCCCCTATGGGAGCCACCACCTTCCCACCCACCCGGTCCTTGTTGTAGGCCACCACCGAAGGCTCGAAGATCAGGGGCACCTCGGTTCCGGTGGACATCACGATGCTGCTGGCCTGGCGCATGGGCGGGCCCTGTACGGACGGGCTGAGCGATGTGAGCGCCTGGTCGACCAGAGGCGTGATGGTGGCGTTGGTATCCCCGAGTTCCTTGCCGGCGAACCCGATCCCGGTGTACTCGGCCTCGAAGTTGTTGGCCAGGTCCGGACCGTTGGTCAGCTCCTCGGTCAGCACGGCGTCACCCTGGCCGTGCTCGTACACGTCGGTGAACAGGTCGGTGGGGTTGACCTGTTGGATGTTCATCTTGAACCCGGCGGCCGCCATCTCCGCCTGCAGGATCTGGGACGTCCGGTTGAAGGTGGCCGAACCCGACGGGATCACCAGGGTGAAGCTCACGCCGTTGGGGTGTCCCGCCGCAGCCAGTAGGGCCTTGGCTTTCTTGGGCTGGTAGGTGTACTTGGTGCCCACGGACTTGTTGTAGCCCGCGGTCCAGTCGGGAAAGGGCTGGAAGGCCGGCTGGCCGAGGCCCAAGAACACGGCCTTGTTGATGGCGTTGCGGTCGACGGCGTACTCCATGGCCGCCCGCACCTTCGGATCGTTGAACGGCGCCTGGCTCTGACGGGTCTGCATCACCAGATAGTCCTCGGACTTGGTGGTGGCGAGGCTCACGTTGGGCAGTGCCTTGACCGCGGCGTAGTCCTCGGGCTGGATGGGCAGCATGTCAACCGCGCCGGTCTCCAGAGCCGAGATCTCCTGGGGTCCTGGTGAGACCTGCACGAAGTTCACGCCGCCCAGTTTGTAGGCCGACTTGTCCCAGTAGGTGGGGTTGGCCTTGAGCAGGATCGACGAACCCTGCTGGTACTTGGACAGGGTGAAGGGCCCCGAGCTGGCCGGCACGGCGTTGGTGGTGGGCAACGCCGACGGGTCGAGCTGCATCCCGTCGATGTAAGTCATGGCCCAGAGCACGTCACCGGCCACGGGCTTGTTGAGAGACAAGGTGATGGTCTGAGGATCGACCTGTTGGACGCTCTGGATGTAGGTCAACGAGAACCGGAAGGGGCTCGCTTTGATGTGGTCGATGCTGGCCGCCACCGTGGCGGCGGTGACCGGGTTGCCGTTCGAGAAGGTGGCGCCGGGCTGGAGGTGGAAGGTGATGGAGCTCGGGGTGGCCGTGTAGCTGGCGGCCAGCAGTGGGTTGACCTTGGTGTTGGAGGGCGAGAGCATCGAATCGAACAGGCCGCTGTAGACCTGGTACGAGCAGTCGTCGGTGCTGGCTCCGGGGTCGAAGGTGTTGGAGAAGGTGTCGTTGAGGTCGACGCCGTACTTCAAGACCCCGCTGGGATTGGCCGCCCCCGAGGTGGCCGCCCCCGAAATCGGTGACCAGAGGGCCAGCGAGGAGCCGACCAGAAAGGCGGCACCGACGGCCAGGCCGGCCCGCAGCCGCCGCCTTCCCGGCCGCGGGTGGGGGCCGGTCGCAGTGGCGTGCGCTCGGACGTCTCGTGGAGTGAGTTCCACCATGAAGGACAGGCCTCCTTCGCCGACCGACGCCGGCAACGGGTCGAGTTCGCAGCTTGTGATTGCAGTCACGATATCCCAACGGACGGCGCCGCCCCAGTGTCGCCGGTTTCTCGGACCGTGTCGTCGACCCGCCGGGGGCGATGCCGAATTACCGCCCCACCCCCGTACCATTGGCGGGCCATGACCACCGACCGCCCGTTGGGCCGACAGGCCCTGCGGGGACGCACCCTCGTGGTGGTGCTGGCCCTCGTACTGGCCGCCATAGCCGCCGCGTTCGCCGTGGCCGGCAGCACCGCCGTGAGTGCCGGAGCCGGTCCGGCCTCTCCGTCGACGACTCAACCCTCGGCCCCGAGGGTCATCCCGGGGACCTATGTGGCCCTGGGGGACTCCTACACATCGGGTCCGGACGTCCCCGTCCAGCTCGGACCCACGACTACGCCGGCTGCTCCGACGGCCTGCCAACGCTCATCGGCCAACTACCCCTCGCTCACCGCCCGGGCGCTCGGTCTCCAGCTGGATGACGTCAGCTGCGGTGGTGCCACGACCGTGGACATGACCCAGTCGCAGGGTACGGGGATCCCACCCCAGTTCGACGCGCTCCAACCGACGACGGCACTGGTGACGGTGGGCATCGGTGGGAACGACCTCGGCTTTTCGACCATCGCCTCCAACTGTGCCGCGGCGTCGCCGTGGGGACCAACCCGGGTCGGGTGGAGCTGTCAGGACCACTACTCCGCCGGTGGGGTGGACCAGCTGGCCGCCGACACCGAGGCGGTGGGGGCCAAGGTCACCGACGTCTTGGACGAGGTCCGGGCCCGGTCGCCGGGCGCCACCATCTTCGTCGTCGGTTACCCGGACATCCTCCCGCCCACCGGTTCGGGTTGCTGGCCCTCGCTGCCCTTCCGGACCTCGGACCTCAATTTCCTGCGCCGGGTCGAATCCCAGCTGGACACGGCGCTGGCCACGGCGGCGGCTAGTGCCGGGGCCCAGTACGTGGACACGGCCACGCCGAGTGCCGGTCACAGCGCCTGCACCTCGGCGGATACCCGGTGGGTCGAGCCGGTCGTCCCGACGGCAGGCTCGTTCCCCCTGCATCCCGACGCCACCGGCATGGCCGGGATGGCCGCCGTGCTCGAGGACGCCATCCAGTCGAGCGGAACCCTGTCGCACGGGGCGCAGTGGAGCGCCACCCGGTCTCCGGGCGCGGGGGCAGCCCGCACCGCTGCGGTGGCCGTCACGAAGCGCCCGTCGCCCGTGGGCGCCGCATCAGCCTGAGCCCGTCCGCCTGAGGAACCCCAAAAACGATGCTGGAGACCAGGGTCGTGAGCCAGGCCGTCTACGAACCTGTGGCGGCGTGGATGCCCGTGAGTACGGCCGGCTCCGAACGCAGGGCGGGGTGGGTGCCCGACACCTCGGCGGTCAGCGATCGCCCGGCAGGCACGGCCGGAACGTCGATGACGATCGTGGCGGTGCCCGACTGGTAGGTCCAGCCGGCGTTCGACCCAGCGGGCCGGGCCGTCAGTCGCCTCCCGTCGAGGGTGATGGCGGTGGGCCGGGTCACCCCGATCAGATCCAGCCGGTACCGGGTGGCAACGGGAGCCCCGGCGTAATGTCCACGTCGCGGCCCGATGTGCACCTCGACGGTGCGGGCCGAGTCCCGGGCACCCGGGGTGAGGGTGTCGGTGATCGGCGTGTCGGTGGACTGGCCGCGGGTGTAGCCGAGTCCCGCGCCGCTGTCGCCATAGAGGTCGAAGTGGCCGTCGGCGCCTGGGTACACCTTGAGCTCGGTCGTTCCGGGGGTCGGCTGTTCGGGGATGATCCCGCCCGAGTGGACGAAGACCGGCATGCGGCTGAGCGGTTCGGTGATGGTGGCAGTGGCCGGCCCGGTGAAGGTGGCCCCGGTGAAGTAGTCGGTCCAGCGGCCCGGGGGGAACCAGACGGTGGTGTCGGCCACCGAACCCGGCGTGGTCACGGGGGCCACCAGCATGTCCGGACCGAAGAGGTACTCCCCGGGAGTGGCGTAGGCCGCCTCCTGGTCCGGGTAGTCGAGGTACAGCGGTCGAGCCATGGGCAGGCCGCTGGCATGGGCCGCCGCGGCCAGGGTGTAGGTGTAGGGGATGAGCGCCTGGCGCAGCCGGAGGAACGCCGCCGTGATGTCGGCCACCGGCTGGGGATACTCCCAGGGGAGTCGGCTCTCGTCATCGGAGTGCAGGCGCAGCAGCGGCTGGAAGGTGCCGAGCTGAACCCAGCGGTCGTAGAGATCGGGCGGGTCTGCCGACGGGCGGGGTGGGGGGCCGAGAAAGCTCCCGATGTCGTCGCTCACGTACGGTTCACCGATGGTGGCCTCCGCCGGGGTGAGGGCGGCTTCGGAGGCCAACGTGTTCCAGGTCCCCCAAGCGTCGCCGGTGAAGGCGATGGCCGAGGTGTGGTTGGACCATGGGCCGGCCGGATAGATCTCCTCAGGGGCGTCGTTCGACGAGCCGATGCGGGCGAGCACGAATCCCCGACCACCTCGGTCGACCATCTCCTGGGCGTAGAGATGGTCGATCCAGGCGTCGGGGGTGAGGCCGGGCATGGTGACCGTCGACGTGTCGCAACACCAGTCCAGCCACCAGAACGAGACGCCCTGTCGCTCGAAGCTCTGCTGGAGGGCGAAGTTGGATTCGGTCTGGGCCGGCGCACTCCAGTCCCAGACCCGGCACGGTCCGGCCGAGCAGGCCGGATCCGACGCGGCCAGGGTGCCGCCGGCGATGGCCTGGGTGGCCGGCAGCTTGGGGTCGTCGTCTTGGATGCTCGGGTGGATGTCGAGGGTCACGGCGATGTGGTGGGAGCGCGCCCAACCGAAGAAGGTGTCCGGGTCGGGGAAGAGGGAGGGGTTCCACTCCCAGCCGTTCCAACTGTTGGGTGCCTTCCAGTCGGTGTCGAGCGACAACGTGTCGAGGGGCACGCCGTGGCTCGTGAAGGCCGGCTCGAGGCTGTCCTCGATGTCGGCGCTCGAATACGGCGTGTAGTCCGAGTACCAGACGCCGAAGATCGACCGTGGGAGCAGGGGCGTCGAACCGGTCAGGCGGGACAGCGTCTCCAGGGCGCCGGCGTAGTCGTGTCCGTAGACGAAGAGGTACCCGTCCTCCAGGTCGCCGCCCCGGCCCGGAGGCCGGACCCATCCCCGATCCGTCCAGACCGCACTGCGGGTGTCGTCGATGAGCCGCCACCCGGCCGTGTCGAGGAGTCCGTCGGTGTGCAGGGACTCGAGCGGCGCGGTGCACGTCGCCCCGGCGGTGCCGGGTGGACAGGTCGGGTCCTGGCTGTAGGTGGCGCTGTCGTACCCCCGGATCCAACCGCCCAGTGCATCGTTGGCCGGAAGGCTCGGCGGCAGCGAATCCGCCGCCGAGAAGGCCAGGGAGTCGATGCCCAGGGTGTAGTTCTGCGCCGAACCGCTCAGCACTTCCACCGAGTCCGTCCCGGCGGTGAGCGGCACGGTGGTGGTCACCGCGGCCCACGGGTCCGCCGCGCTGGTGGGCGGGGCCGACACCGTGCCCACCGAACGGCCGTTCACCAGTAGGCGGAGTGCTGCCGGGGTGGGGCTGAGGGGAGGGAGGGGAGCGTTCGAGTAGCGGATGGTGACCGTGGTGGGCCCGGCCTGGGCACCGATCACGTCCCACGTCGCCCCGGCCCCGGGATGGAAGAGCGCCCCTAGGTAGCCGGCACTGCTCCGATAGCCGGTCTGGGTCTGGGCCAGCACCGCTCCGCCGGTGATCCGAGCTGAGCCGGCCTGGCAGACCTGGCCGAAGGGGCACTCCCACTCCCAGGTGGGGTGCACCGTCGTGACCCGACCACCCACGGCGAGGCGCAGGGTGGTGTTGGCCGGGGTGAACGGTCCCGAGCCCACCCGGTAGCGAAGGGTGGCCCGGGCTGTGCGTACGGTGAGCCAGCCGTCGGCGACGCCGGCCACGAAGTGCGGTACCGGCATGCGGCGGTCAGTGGCGTTCACCGTGGGCCGGTTCACGAAGTGGCCGGTGGGCGAGTACTCGAGGCGCAGGAGCGAGGCGCTCAGGACCTCGATCCGGGCCTTCCCGTAGCGGAGCACGGCTCCCGGCCGGGCCAGTGCCGCGGCCCGGTCGACCGGTGTGGCGAGGTCGACGGGTCTGGTGAGCGAGGTGACCGGAGTCCCGGAACGGGTCCCGGCGGCGGCGCCGGCACCGGTGACGCCCGGGGCGGCGACCAGCAGCAGGGTGACGGTGGCCGCCGATGCCCACCGGGCGCAGCGCCGGCGCGCCGGGCTCACACCGGTGCGATCCCCTCGAAGGGAACGCCGTAGCGATCGAGGTGGGCGCGCTCGGCGACGGGAAGGCGACGGGGAGGCCCGAGCGGTCGGGCCGGCCACCCGAGGGGGACCACGGCCATCGGGGAGACGGTGTCGGGAAGGTCGAGCACCTTGGCCAACTCGGCCGAGAACAGGGTGGCGAGCGTGGTCATGGCCGATCCGAGCCCGAGGGCGTTGGCTGCCAGCAGCAGGTTCTGGACCGCCGGGTAGACCGATGAGGGGAGCGTCGTCTCGAGCCCGAGGGCGCGATCACCGCACACCACCACCAGCACCGGCGCGTCCCCCATGCCGGTCTCGGCCCCCTGGTCCACGTCGTTGAGCAGGCCGGTGGGCAGTCTGCCCTCGGAGTGGGCCCGTCCCCCCTCCCGCCAGGCCCGCCTGGTCAGATCGGCGACCCGGCTGCGCTGCGTTGTGTCGCGGAGCACGACGAAGACCCAGGGCTGTCGGTTCTCGGCACTCGGGGCATGGGTGGCGGCCCGGAGGCACAACTCCACCATGCTGTCGTCGACGGGGCGGGTGTCGAAGGCCCGGCACGCCCGTTGGTTGAGCACAACGTCGAAGAACGGTCGATCGGGAAGTGGTGATTGGGACGGCACGAATGGGACCTCGTCTCGGCTCCGTGGGTCGGGGCCGCCATGTCGTGGTGCCCGACCGACGAATCTACCGGCGTCCGGCGGGGGCCGCCCTGATGCCGCCGGCGACGGTGCGGTCCTGTCCCCCAGGTCAGGCGGGCACGGTGGCACCGGCCAGGGTCCGCCCGTGTGTGCGGGCTGCCTCCTCGGCCTTGAGCCGGAGCTCGATGGCCAGTTCTTTGAACTCGTCCAGCGCCGGATTGACCCCGACCAAGGTGAACTCCTGTTCCACCACCAACAGGTCGAACTGCCACACGTCCTCCAGGATCCGACGCATCCATCCCGTGGCGTGGTCCCAACCCTCGCGCGGGGTGCCGGCGACGTAGCTCCCGCCCCGCACGGCCACCAGCACTGCCGGGGTCCCCGCGGTGGCCGGGGTCGCCCCCGCCCCCATCCGGGGATCGGTGACGACCAGGTCGACCCAGGCCTTGAAGTGCTGGGAGACCCCGAAGTTGTAGAGGGGCACGGCGAACAGGGCGGCGTCCGCTCCGACGAGCTGATCGGTCTCGGCCGCCGCGGCGGCCAGGGCGTCGAGTTGTTCGGGTGAACGCTCCCCCTCGGGGGTGAACCCGGCCAGGGCGGCGGTGCCCCAGGTGGTGGCGGGCACGGGCTCGATCCCGATGTGGCGACGCACCACCGGGGCGGTGGGGTGGGCCGAACGCCACTCCTGTTCGACGATGTCGGCGATGGCCCGACTGTGGGAGCCCTCCACTCGGATGCTGGCGTCCAGGCGATACAGCGACATGTGCTCTCCTCGGTAAAGTTTCCCTAGTAGCTAGTATTACACTAGCACCAAGGGATGGATGAGCGAACTACGATGGTGGGGTGAGCACTCCTGAGCCCCCGTCGGAGCGTCATCCCTGCGAGGCCGGCCTGGTCCGGGCCTTCGAGTTCCTGGGCAAGCGATGGAACGGCGTCATCCTCGGCTCCCTCAGTGTGGGCCCGACGGGCTTCGCCGAACTGCGCCGGGCGGTGGGAGCCATCTCGGACTCGGTCCTGTCCGACCGTCTCACCGAACTGGTCGAGGGCGGCCTGGTGGAGCGGACGGTCACCGCTACCCGACCCCCCGGGGTCACCTATGGCCTCACGGCGGCCGGAATGGCCCTGCTGCCCATTCTCAACCAGCTGACCACCTGGGCCGACGCCAACCTGAAGGATCCGGCCGCGCTGCCTTCCTGAGTGGGGTCGGCCGCGCCCCGGCCGGCGTCCGCAGGCGGTGCACCCTGTTCAGGCCAGTGGGGCTCCGTCGGGGGTGAAGTCGGGGTCGGGCTCGAAACACTGCAGGACCAGGGCTTCCATGGCCAGCCCGAACACCGTCCACTCCTCGAGCTCGTTCCCGGGACCCGTCGGGAGCAGGAACGGCTCGACCCGGCCATCGATGTGTTGGCGCAGGGCGTACCCCTCGCTGAGGGCGGTGCTGGTGATGGTGTATTGACGCATGGTCCACGGCGGCCGGAGCCGCAGTCCGAGGTGGGCCATGAAGACCCCACTGCTCTGCTCCCAGAAGTCGGTGATGGTGACGTAGCCCTCCTGGAGGGCATGCTGCACCCTGCTCCTCCGGTCGGAGGGTGAGTCGGTGGTGGCCATGGCCACCACCGAGATCCACAGGGGCCAGTTCGATGATGCCTGCAGCGTGTCACTGCTGGCTGCGCCCACCACCCGGCAGAGTTGCCGGGCCGCGGTCAGCCGCAACGCCTCGGTACTGAGGTCGAATCCCTCGAGGAATCCGACGATGGCCCGGAGCGACTCATCCACCTCCGGCCGTTCGACGTCATGGGCGATGGCCGACAGCACATCGGCCTGGAAGTCGGCCTGGTTCTCCCACACCCGCCGGATGACCGAGGCGTTGGTCAACTGGATGCCGGTATCGCGCTCCACGTGCTCGAAGACCCGCTTGAAGGTGAGGTTGTTGGTGGTCGCCTCGATCCCCTCCTCTTTGAGGATCTCGCGCCCGGCATCGAGCATCAGGACCCGTAGCTCGTCGCGACTCAGGCGCGCCTTACGCCGCTCGGTCATCGGCCCGCCTGACCGGGAACTCCACCGTGCTCCGTGCCCCTGCATCGCATAGAACCATCATGGGCTGGACGGCGTGACGTGTCGAGTACCGGCCGGGGGCGGCCGGCTGGACGTCGGCGGGCGGCCACCTTCAGTCGTGGACCCTCACGGTGACGCCGCAGCGCGGCAGGGACACGCCGGCGTGGATCCCGATCGGGACGGGGATGAACGGATCCCGTCGGGGGGATAGGTTCGCTTCCCATGGAGAGCCCCCTGCAGTCCGTCCACGACCGATTCGAGATCGACGGACTGCTCACGGCGTACGCCCAGGCGGTGGACGACCGGGCCTGGGACCGTCTGAGCGCCGTGTTCGCCCCCGACGCCCATCTGGACTACCGGTCGGCCGGCGGCATCCACGGGGCGTTCCCCGAGGTACGCCAGTGGCTGGCCGAGGTGCTCCCGCTGTTCACCTGGACACAGCACCTGGTAGCCAACCGCGTGATCACCATCGATCCGGACGGCGACACGGCGCGCGCCCGGTCCGACTTCCACAATCCCAACGAGATGGTGGTGGACGGTGAACCGTGGCTGTTCGTGGTCGGTGGCCGCTACCACGACCGGTTGGAGCGCCTCCCCGATGGCTGGCGCATCACCCACCGGGTGGAGGAGACACTGTGGTGGCACCACCCCATGCCCGGGCTGCCTCCGACCCCGTTTCCCCTCCCTGGCGACGCCCTCATCTGAGGCGGTCGTCCGGCCGTATCGTGCGTCGGGGCATCGCGGCCCCGGGCATGCAAAACTGCCAGGGGCGGACGTCCCGGTCCGCCTGGGGGAAGGGGGAATCATGGGAGTCGTCCGTTACGGTGCCCGGGCACCCGAGCAGGTGCGCAATCGTGAGGTCGAGGCGACTTCGACACCGATCTGGTCGCAGGCGGTGACCGTGGTCTTCGAGACCGATCCCGAGGTCATCGCCGCCGTGCTGCCCCGACCGCTCGAGCCCTCGGCCCCGACGGCCAGGCTGCGCATCGCCACTGTCGACATGGGCACCGGTCTCAAACCGTTCGGTGCCGGATGGTTCGGGGTGCGGGCCCGCCACGGGGACACCGAAGGCGAGTACGCCCTGTTCATGCCCATGACCACCGAGCAGGCCACGATCGGTGGCCGTGAGACCTTCGGCGAGCCCAAGAAGATCGCCGAGTTGGACCTGACGGTGGACGTTGACACCCTCACCGCCCGCATCGGCCGCATGGGTGCCACCGTGGCCGAGTTGAGTGGGACGCTCGGTCCCGAACAGTCCGGCTACGAGATCGACAAGGTCGACTTCTACTTCAAGCTGTTCCCCGATCCGTCGGGTGCGGGCCTGGAGGGTGACCCGGCGTTCGTCTACTGCCGTCGCCACGAGGTGGCCAGGATGGTCCGCCCGGTCAACGGGGAGTGCAAACTGCTGGAGGCACCTCTTGATCCCGTCGCCGACTTCCCGGTGCGAAAGGTGCTCTCGTTCGACTACGCCGAGATCGCCTCCTCCCAACAGGGCGAGATGGTGGGTCGGGTGCCCGCTGACTGGCTCGAGCCGTTCATGCACCAGCGGTACGACGACCTCTCGGTTCTCGGGGCGAAGCGATGAATGACATCCCCACCACTGGCACCGAGCGCTACATCGTGGTGTCGGCCGACGGGCACGCCGGCCTGGCCTGCGAGCAGTACCGCCCGTATCTCGAGACCAAGTACCACCGGGCCTTCGACGACCATCTGGCCGAGCGGATGGCGCACCGGGAGGAGTCCCTCGCCTTCAACTACGACTACATCATGGGCTGGGAGAAGGACAACGAGGAGGGACTGAAGGGAGCCTTCGACCCGGTCATCCGGGACAAGGAGCTCGACGCCGACGGCGTGGCCGCCGACGTGCTCTTTGCCGACGCCGACGCCATCACGGGCATGGCCTCGCCCCCCTTCGGTGCCGGCCTGTTCGCCGGCGCCATCGAGGATCCCGAGCTGGCCTTCGCCGGCGCGCACGCCCACAACAGGTTCCTGGCCGAGATGTGCTCCCACTCGCCCCACCGGCGCGGGGGCATCGCCCTCGTTCCCATCACCCACGACGTGACCCGGGCCGTCGCCGAGATCGAGTGGGTAGCGGCCCAACCCGGCATTCGGGGCATCATGATCCCGACCATGTGGCGGAGCCGAGCGCCGTACAACGACACCCTCTACGACCCGGTATGGGCGGCGTGCGCCGAGGCCGGCCTGCCCATCCACACCCATTCGGGTGAAGCCCCCATGGAGGAGTTCGGCGATCACACCGGTGTGTACCTGGCCGAGGTGGTGTGGTGGGCGGTGCGCCCGGCGTGGCACCTGTTGTTCAGTGGCGCCTTCGAGCGCTATCCCGATCTCAAGTTCGTGGTGACCGAGGCCGCCGCCTACTGGGCACCGGACATGATGTGGAAGTGGGACCAGTACATGGGGGGTGGGCATACGACGAAGAAGATGGCCGCTCTGCTGAAGGGCAAGATCTCCAAGCTGCCTTCTGACTACTTCGGCACCAACATCTTCATCGGTGCCTCCACCATGTCGCGTGAGGAGCTGCGGCGCCGGTACGTCATCGGGACCGATGTGGTGATGTGGGGGACCGACTACCCGCACCCGGAAGGGACATGGCCCCACACGGCGGAACGGCTGAGCAACGACTTCGCCGGCGTGCCCGTGGACGACACGGCCGATCTGCTCGGCCTGACCGCGGCCAAGGTGTACGGCTTCGACCTGGCCGACCTCAGACCGATCGCCGAACGGATCGGGCCCTCACCGGACTCACTCGGCCAAGACGCATCGCTTCGGAGCGATCCGGACGAGCGGGCCCAGGCCCGGTGGTGGAAGGCCGAGTACGGATTGGCTCCTCCGGTCTGATCGGGCCGACTGGTGCGCCGGTCGTGGTCCCTCGCCGTCAGGACCGAAGTGGCATCACCACGATCGCAGTACCTGGTGCCGGTCGAAGGCGTTGCACGTCGAGTCGGTCGGATAGTCCTCGACGGGCAGGGGGGTGGCCACCTCGGCCACGGTCGGACCGATCGCCGAACCGATGGTGCGAAGGGTCTCGAGGTCGAAGCCGTACCGTGCTGCGGCGTTGGTCTCGACCATGGCTTCGGTCTCGACCGGATCACAGGATCCGAAGGCCGCCCGCAGTGCTTGGCGGCTGTAGGGATAGCTGCCCTCGGAGTGCGGGTAGTCCGCACCCCACATGATGCGATCCACCCCCACCTCGTGGCGCAGGGCCGACTCACTGGCCCGAAGGAAGCTCGCGCCGACCGACACGTTGCGCTGGAAGTACTCGGTCGGGGTCATGGACATGCCTTTGGCCGCGGCGCCGAAGAAGTTGGCTTCGGCCGCGTCGCCGAGCGTCATGCGTCCGTAGAACCAGTCGAGGGTCTCGAGGCCTCGGGGCAGCCAGGCCAGGCCCTGCTCGGTGAGGACGACCTGGAGGTCGGGGTGGCGCTCGAAGACGCCTCCGAAGATGAGGTGCCAGACCGATCGGTGGGAGAACCACGGCAGCTCTACGAGCATGATGGCCCGCCCCACCTCGGCATCGCCGTAGTCGGGGATCCCACCCCCACCGTGGATGTTGACCACCACCCCAAGTTCCTCACACAAGCCCCACAGTGGCTCGTAAGCCGGATCCCACAGAGGCGGGAGGTCCGATCCGGGCGGGAGTGACGGGAGCAGGATCCCACCGAACGGCGAGAAGGCCGATGCCGCCCAGCGCACCTCGGCGAGGGCGTCGTCGATCCGGTTGGCGAAGATCTGGGCCACGCCAGCCCGCCGGCCCGGGGCGCGGGCACAGAAGTCGGCGAGCCATCGGTTGTGGGCCTGGATCCCAGCCCAGCGGCGCTCGTACTCGGCCTCGGTCGGGGGCAGCGCCACCAGGCTGCCCTCCTCGAAGAACGGGGGCACGGTGTTCGGAAAGAGCACTTCGGCGGTGATGCCGTCGGCCGCGTTCTCCTCCAGACGGCGATCGGAGTCCCAACTCCGATAGGCCGTCGGGGCCAACAGGTCGGCGAACGGGTTCACGTAGGAGGTGGCCCAGGCGTCGAACTCGTCGTGGCGGGTGACGGGCAGATACGGACGGTAGTCACCGATGTCGGCGCCGGCGTGGGCGTCGGCGGAGATGACCGTATAGCGGTGGTCTGGTCCGAGCGCGTGGCTCATGGCTGCTCCGGAGTCGAGGCGGTACCCATTTACGCCAGTCCCTCGAGGGCGGAGGGTGGGAGGGCTCCGGTGGCGATGGCGTCGGCCCGGGCGTGCAGCAGGGCACCGGCGCGGTCGAGGTTGTGGCTGATCACGAAGCGCCCATCCTTCACGCCCTGTACGGCGAACCGTCCCAGTTCGGCGAGGTCCACCGTGTCGGTGGGCCGCCCGGCCGCAGCCAGCGCCGCCTTGAACTCGGCGAAGGTGGTACCCGGGGCCGGCGGTCGAGGCTTCTGACGGGCCAGGGCCGGGGGCCGGTTGCGCTGGGCCTCCCACAGGCCCGTCTCGAGCAGGCCGCCCGACGGGTAGAAGATCGACGCCGAGAGCCGGGTCTTCTGGGCCGCGAACTGGTGGGCCAAGGCCTCGGTGAAGCAGCTGATGGCCGCCTTGGACGATGCGTAGACCGAGGCGTAGGGGACCGGCGCGATCCCACCGTCCCCCGACGAGGTGGTCACCACGACACCCTCCTCGCCCGAGTCGATCATCCGGGGCACGAAGGCCAGCACGCCGTTGGCGGTTCCGAAGACGTTGACCCCGAAGCACCACCGCCAGTCATTGGCCTCCTGATCCCACGGGTTCCCGCCGCCACCGGAGGTCACACCGGCGTTGTTCCACAGGACGTGGCAGGCGCCGTACTCGCTGAACACGAGGTCGGCGAGGGCTTCGACCGATGCCGGGTCGGAGACGTCGGTGACGACGCCGCGGACCTCACCCTGCCCGGAGAGCTCGGCCACGGTCGCCTCGAGCACGGGCGCCTCGATGTCGGCGATGACCACGCGGGACCCTTCGTCGAGCAGGGCCTCAACGATCCCCCGGCCGATGCCGGCCGCCCCGCCGGTCACGACGGAGACCCTTCCTGTCAGATCGTCCACCACGTTCCCCCTGGTGTGTCCTAATGGCGGGCCCCCGCCCGCTGGGGCCATGCTGGCACAGGGCCGCTAGCTGCGCTCGATGTCGGGCAACCGGGTGACCGAGGCGGGCGGCGCGTCTAGTGCCGGAGTACCGTCGGTTGCCGGTGCCCGTGGCGGGTGCCGGCCCCCGAACCCAGGAGGAGCCGTGCCCCTCGACCCGCAAGCCCGAGTCCTGCTCGACCAACTCGACGCCCTGGGCAGCCCGCCCATGTCCGAGCTGTCGCCCGAGGAGGCCCGGGCCGGCTTCGCCGCCCTGACGGCAGTGACCGGCCCACCCGAAAAGCCCGTTCCTACCGAGGACCGGGACCTTCCCGGGCCACTCGGGCCCATCCCGGTTCGTGTGTACCGACCGTCGAGCGACGCCTCCTTGCCGGTCATCGTCTACTTCCACGGGGGAGGATGGGTGATCGGCGACATCGAGTCCCACGACACCGTCTGCCACCGGCTGGCCGCCGGGGTGCCCGCGGTCGTGGTGAGCGTCGACTATCGACTGGCTCCCGAGCATCGGTTTCCCGCGGCCGTCGAGGACTGTGATGCGGCCACGATCTGGGTGTCCGAACATGCCGGCGAGCTTGGCGCCGACGCCGCCCGTCTGGCCGTTGCCGGCGACAGTGCGGGGGGCAATCTGGCTGCCGTTGTCTCCCGTCGGTCCCGGGACCGGGGTGGGCCGGCAATCGTATTCCAGTTGCTCATCTACCCGGGCACCGACATGACCCGATCACTCCCCTCTCACGTCGAGAACGGGTCGGGGTATCTGCTCGACTCCGACACCATGACCTGGTTCCTCGGCAACTACCTGGAGGGCGCCGATCTGCGACACCCCGACGCATCGCCCCTCTTCGTCGAGGATCTGTCCGGCCTGCCCCCGGCCCTCGTGCTCACCGCCGAGTTCGACCCCTTGCGCGACGAGGGCGAGGCCTACGCCGAGCGTCTGGCCGAGAGCGGAGTGGCGGTGACCCTGTCCCGGTACGACGGGATGATCCACGGGTTCTACGGCCTCGACAGCCTCTTCTCTGCGTCGCGTCGAGCCACGGACGAGACGATCACAGCCCTGCAAAAGGCCCTGGTCTGACCGGCCTGTGCGTTTTCGTGCCGAGCATTCCTTCCGTGCCGAGACAGGGGCGGTCCTCGGGGTGTTGTGCGATTCGGAGTTCGCCCTCCAGCTGACGTTGCCGGATCTCGGTCAGCCCCAGTTGCTCGAGTCCACCGACGATGGGGTCCGCGCCTTGATCCGACTCCGGTACGAGTTCGTCGGTCAACTGGACCCCATGGCCCAACGCCTGATCGGTGCGGGCCGCCTGGCCTGGGTCCAAACCACGAGGGTGGACCGGTCGGCCGGTGCGGGCACCCTGGACTTCACGGCCGAGCGGGACCCCCGGCGGCTCCACGGAAGCGCCCGGTTCACGGTAGAGCCGGTCGGTTCGGGTTCGGTCCGGCGCCTCGAGGGCGAGCTGGTCGTGGCCGTTCCCGGCATCGGGCGTATGGCTGAGCGGAAGATCGTGCCCGGCCTCCTCCGTCGCCTGGACATCGAGGCGGCCGCGGTGGACGCCTCCCTGTCGTGAAGGTGATGACGACGCGGCGCCATGGTCGGGCGAGCGTCATGGTCCCGGTTGAACGGCGGTGGGTCGGGCGGTACGTTGCTCGACGGGTGGGGGAGCGACCGGATGGACCGGTACGGGATCGCGCAGGGGGATGAGGGCGATGGGATCTGTCCGGTTGTGGCCCGGGGATCGGGACGCACTGCGCCGGCGCGGTCGACGCGCCTGGCGAGTGTCGCTGTGCTCGGTCTTGGCAATGGCCGCAGGAGTGGTCCCGGCGACCGGGGTGGCGGGCGCTGACTCGGGCTCCGCGCCGGCCGCACCCGGTGTGACTCCCACCCAGGTCGACGTCGGGGCCATCGCCACCCGGACCGGTGTCGGGGCCGGCGACTTCGCGGCGTTCGTCCCCGGCCTCGAGGCCTACTTCGACATGGTCAACGCCCAAGGTGGCATCAACGGACGGAAGCTGGTGCTGACGGCCAACCTCGACGACGGCGGGAGCCCCACCCAGTTCACCCAGGAGGCCCACACCCTCCTCCAACAGGACCATGTGTTCGCCGCCTTCATCTCGACCTACTGGTTCACCCCGGGCCTCTTCGCCGAGACGGACACACCGACCTACGGCTACAACGTGAGCGACAACTGGGCGGGACCGGCGAACTTCTTCGCCGCCGGTGGATCCATCCAGGACTACCACGCACTGGCGGCACCGGTGGCGTACCTGGTGAAGCGGACCCACGCCACGTCGGTGGCCCTGGTGAGTTACGGACCGGGAATCCCCGGCTCGTATCCGGCGTGTCGCACCACGGCTCAGGACCTCACCAAAGGAGGTATCCACGTGAGCTACACCGGGCTCGATGCCTCGTTGGGCGGGGACTACACCGCCGTGGTCCAGCAGATCGCCCAGAGCCACGCGGACTTCGTCCTCACCTGCATGCAGGACTCCGACGACGTCACGCTGGCCCGTGCCATCCAGCAGTACGGGCTGAAGGTGCACCAGCTGTGGCTCAACGGCTACAACCAGGACCTGCTCAACAGCTACCAGAGCCTCATGGGAGGCGTCTACGTGGACGCCAACGGATTCGTTCCCTTCACGGCCAACTCGAACTTCCCCGGCCACTACCCCGGCATGCAGCAGTACCTGGCGGCCATGAAGAAGTACGAGCCATCCGAGGTCACCTCGCAGTTGGCCATGCAGGGCTGGCAGTCGGCGGCCCTGCTGGCGGCAGGGATCAAGGCCGCAGGAAGGAACCTCACCCAGAAGAATCTCATTGCCCAGACCAACCACATCACCGACTTCACGGCGGGCGGGACCACGGCCGTGGTCAACTGGACCAAGGCCCATACGACCCAGTCCTTCCCCATCTGCCCGTCGTTCATCCAAGTGCAGGGAAAGACGTTCGTCCCGGTGGTGGCGCACAAGAACCAGGTGTTCATCTGCTTCGACAAGTCGGTGAACCTGAAGGACCCGGTCCCGGTGGCCCCGCCGGCGGGCACGCCGGGCTAACGCTGGGTCAGGTCACCGTAGAGCTCGGGCCGCCGGTCGCGGAAGAGACCCCAGCCGGCCCGGTCGGCCCTGGCCTGGGCGAAGTCGAGCTCGGCGTAGATGATCTCGGCCGTGTCCCGGCCTGCTTCGGCCAGTGGGCGGCCACGGTGGTCGACGATGAAGGACGACCCGTAGAAGGTGATCTCGTCCTCGGCCCCGATCCGGTTGGCCGCCACCACCGGCACGTGGTTGCACACGGCGTGGCCGTCCATGGCCCTTCGCCACATGTCGGACGTGTCGTTGCCGGCCTGGCTCCCGACCTCGCTGCCGATGGCGGTGGGGTAGAGCAGGAGATCCGCTCCCTGTAAGGCCATGGCTCGGGCCGCCTCGGGGAACCATTGGTCCCAACAGATCCCGACCCCGATCCGGCCGTGCCGGGTCTCCCAGGTGCGGAACCCGGTGTTCCCCGGCGTGAAGTAGAACTTCTCCTCGTATCCTGGCCCGTCGGGTATGTGGGCCTTGCGGTAGACGCCGAGCACGCTCCCGTCTTCCACCACGGCCACCGAGTTGAAGTAGGCCGGAGCTGCATCTTCGAAGAAGGACACCGGGACGACCGCCCCGGTGCCGGCCGTCACCTTCTGGACGGCCGCCACCGCCGGACTGTCGTCAAGTGTGGTGGCCCACGAGAAGTACTCCTGGCGCTCGAACTGGCAGAAGTAGCGACTCTCGAACAGTTCGGAGGGAAGGACGATCCCGGCTCCGGCGGCAATGGCCTCGGCCACTGCAGCCACCGTGGCGTCGCGGTTCTCACCGCGATCCTCGCCGAACCCCCGTTGGATGGCCGCCACCACGGTCGGGCTCACGGCCCACCTTCCGCCGCGGTGCACGCCTCGGGGAACCGGCGATCCGGTGTGGTGGCACCTCATCGAGAGCAAGACTACCGGTCGGCCCTGACAGTAGGATTGTCGCGCCCACCCGACCTCGAGCCAGGAGATACCCCTTGCCCGCCCGCTCCCTCGAGACCGTCCCTCGGGACGATGGCTTCCACATGCCGGCGGAGTGGGAGCGTCAGGAGCGTTGCTACCTGGTGTGGCCGGAGCGGACGGACAACTGGCGGTTGGGCGCCAAACCGGCCCAGTCCGCCTACGTCAACGTGGCCGAGGCCGTGGGCCGGTCCGAGCCGGTCACCGTGCTGGCCTCGTCCCGCCAGTGGGAACACGCCCGCGCTTCGTGTTCCGATGCGGTGTCGGTGGTCGAGATGACCACTGACGACGCCTGGGTCAGGGACACCGGCCCGACGTTCGTGGTCAACCGGTCGGTCGCTGAGCGACGCGGGGTCGACTGGATATTCAACGCCTGGGGCGGACTGAGCGGTGGGCTGTACTTCCCGTGGGCCGACGACGACCTCGTGGCGGCCAAGGTGTGCGAGCTCGAGGGCATCCCCCGGTACCGGGCCCCCTTCGTTCTCGAAGGAGGCTCGATCCATGTCGACGGTGAGGGCACCTGCATCACCACCGAGGAGTGTCTGCTCAATCCCAACCGCAATCCGGATCTCGGGCGCCAGGAGATCGAGTCACTCCTCATGGCCTATCTCGGCGTAGAACAGGTGATCTGGATCCCGAGGGGCGTCTTCGGTGACGAGACCGATGGCCACGTGGACAACTTGGCCTGTTTCAGCCGCCCCGGTCGGGTCCTGTTGACGTGGACCGAGGAGGCGGACGATCCGCAGGCCGAGATCTCCCGTGAGGCGAGAGCGGTCCTCGAGTCAGCCACCGACGCCCGTGGGCGCTCCTTGGAGGTCGGTCTGCTTCCCGCTCCCGGCCCACTGTCCGTGACGAGGGCCGAGGCCTCGTCGATCGACCGCAGCGAGTACGCCCGGCCGCGCTCGGCGGGCGACCGAATGGCCGGTTCCTACGTGAACTTCCTGATCACCAACGAGTCGGTGATCCATCCGCGGCTGGACGAGCGACATGACGACGAGGTCGGCGAGCTGCTGGCCGCCGAGTTCCCCGGCCGTCGGGTCGAGGGGGTGGCTGGCCGGGAGATCCTGCTGGGCGGCGGAAACATCCACTGCATTACCCAGCAGGTGCCGAGCGTCCAAGGCGCTTAGCGCCGTCCGAAGGGCTACTTGCGGCGGGCCTGGATCGCCGGTACTGCGAGTGGTGCCGCGGCCACCACGGCTGCGATCAGTCCGAGGAAGGCCCCGAACCCCCAGCCGATTCCGGAGAACCCGATTCCACCGGGCTTGAGGAGGAAGGCCAGGATGCAGAGCACCACATTGAACCCGGTGGCGATGAGCAGGAGCTGTGAGTCCGAGATGGACAGGTTGAAGGGCATCTCCTCCAGCCCGGCCCGCAGCACGATGAAGGCCATCACGGCCAGGCAGACCAGCAGCACCAGGTACATCCACCCGTGGTACAGACCGTCGGCCGACACCGAGCCGAGCCCGAAGTTGTAGGTGTACCAGGGCAGGAACAGAGAGATGAACAGCACGAGGGTGGCGATGCCGGTGATCCGTTCGGCCCGGGCCAGGCGGGCCACGTCGAGGGAGAAGGCGGGGCGGTTCCCACCGGGGGAGGCCGGGCCGGGAGATCCGGGCGGCATTCCCGCACCGGGCGGGGGAAGCGGAGCACCCGCTGCGGGCGGTCGATAGTCGGGGTGTTGTTCTGCCGGGTACCACTTGCCGTCGGATGCCTGCCACCAACCGGGACCACCGGACGTTTCGCTCATGGTCTCTCCCCGCTCGATTCGGCAGAAATATACCAGGTGGAGCCCCGTGGTCTGGGCTCTGTGAACGTCCCTGACCTCGGACTGGGCTCACCGCTAGCGTCGGGTCATCGAGCGGCGGCCCGGCCATCGTTGCGTGGCACCGTCCGCGGCGGCCCGGGAAACCAGATCACGGAGGCACACCATGCGAGCAGCTGTGCTCACCGAGGGGCAGCGTCCCCTCGAGCTCACCGACGACGTCGACGTACGCGAACCGCTGGCCGGCCAGGTGCTGGTCAAGGTGACGTGCTGTGGCATCTGCCACTCTGACCTCACCATCATCGAAGAGGCCTACGGTCCGTTTCCCATCGTGCTCGGACACGAGGCGGCGGGCGTGGTCGAGGCCGTGGGACCCGGGGTGATCGACCTGGCCGCGGGCGACCACGTGGTGCTGGTGGCCATCCCACCGTGCGGGCGCTGCTACTGGTGCGTGCGGGGCAAGACGACGGTGTGCGAGAAGGCCATGTCCTTCATGGCCGGCACCCTGCCCGACGGGACGACTGCTCTCTCCCGTCACGGCGAAGCCGTCTATCGGGGACTCGGTGTGGGCGGCTTCGCCGAGTTCGTCCTCACCACCGAATCGGGTGTCGTGCGCATCGATCCGGACGTGCCGCTCGATGTGGCCGCTGTCATCGGGTGTGCGGTCCTGACCGGGGTGGGCGCGGTACTCAACACGGCCGCGGTGGAAGAAGGGGCGACCGTTCTCGTGATGGGGTTGGGTGGTGTCGGTATCTCGGTGGTCCAAGGGGCCCGTATCGCCGGCGCGTCGCGCATCATCGCCTCGGACCCGTTGGCGCAGCGGCGCCAGTCCGCGCTGTCCTTTGGCGCCACCGATGTCTTTGATCCCACCGACGGGGACCTCGTGGCCTTCTGCCAGGAGCTGACCGGGGTGGGCGTCGACTATGCCTTCGACGCAGCCGGTAGTGCCCGGCTGCTCGAGGCCGGGTTCATGGCGACGTGCTCCGGGGGCACCACGGTCTCGGTGGGGGCACCCGACGCCACCGAAGTACTGGAGAACCTCCCGGCCATCATGTTCGCCCTCACCGAGAAGCGTCTGGTGGGCTGTCTGTACGGCGGTGGGAACCCCCACTGGCAGATCCCCCGGCTCGTCAGCCTGTGGCAGCGGGGTCTCCTCGATCTCGAGGGCATGATCTCGGCCCGTCGACCCCTCGAGGAGGTCAACGAGGGCTTCGACGATCTGCGCCAGGGCCGGGGCCTGCGGACGATGCTCACGCTGTGAACGGCTGATCTCCGAACGGCCCCGTCAGGCCCGACACCTGGTTCCGAGGGCCGGGAGGGTGCGACTGACCAGGTAGCGGCTCACGGCTCGTTGCATGCATGGGTTCGACGAGCCGTTGAGCAGCCAGGTGTGCCCGTACCCGACGTAGGTGAGCAGCCGACCGCCGATGGTCGCCGTCAGTTGCCGTGCCGATGCATACGGGGTGTTGGGGTCGTACGTGTTCCCGATGACGAGTGGCGAGGAGCCACCAGTCGGGCTCAGATGGGCGACCGGGCCACCTGAGCCCCGCCAGCCCGGACAGCCGATGAGGTTGTTGGACACGGCTTCGGCACCACCGAGCGGGTAGCGCCGGGCCAGCGAACGGGCCAGGGCTGCTGTGGCGCCACCACTCGGATGGTGCACGGCATCGTTGCAGGTGATGGTCCACAGCGGGCCGACGAGGGAGCTCCCGTCAAGGTCGGTCTCGAGGCCCAGAGCCACCGAGCGCAGCGGAGCGCCGTCACCGGCAGCCGCGGCGACCAGAGCTCCGAAGTAACCGGGCGTGAGGCTCGGCACGGAGAGGTACAACAACGAGGCGGTCGACAGGTCCCCGGCGGTCACCGGTACGGTGTCTCCGCCCCCGGGCGCGGGAAGCGGGGACGTGGCCAGGCGCTGCTCGAGGTCCCGGTAGAAGGTGACCGGGTCTGAACCGAGGGGGCAGCCCGGAGCGTCGGTGCAGGCGTTCAGCTCGTAGATCAGGGCGCGCTCGATGGCTGGTGCCTCGAGGGTGGCGTCGGTGGCGAGGCTGAGGTTGGCGTCGACTGCCCCGTCGAGCACCATCGACCGCACGTGGCCCGGGAACAGCTGTCGGTACACCGATCCGAGGACGGTCCCGTAGGACTGTCCGTAGAAGTTGATCATCCCGACATGGAGGGCCACCCTGACGCGGTCCATGTCCCGGGCCGAGGTGGTCGTGGTCACGCTGGGGAACAGGGCGGGCCTTGTGGCGCGACACGACCGGTCCAGACCGGCGAACACGCGGGTGGCAGAGGTGGTGCCGGCGACGGCACTCGAAGCCGAGGCGGGCGAGGGACCGCACAGCAGCGGAGCGCTCGACCCCGTACCCCGCTCATCGAAGCTCACCAGGGTGAACGAGTTGCTCACGGCCGGGGGGACCAGGGACGCCAACAGGGGAAGGATGAGGACCCCGCTCTCCCCCGGGCCACCGGGATTGAAGATCAGGACACCTCGGCTGTGGGGTACGGGTCGTTCGATCACGGCCAGACGCACCGTGCCGCGGGAGGGATGCCGGTAGTCGAGTGGGACGCCGAGGGTCCCACACCGGTAGGCGGGCTGGTGCGAGCACGGCGCCCAGGCTATGCCGGCGGGTGCTCCGGCTACCGGTGCCGCGGCGGCATCGGCGGCGAACGGCGTCACCGCCATTGCGCCGAGCACGACCACGACGACGACCACGACCACGAGGCGGACCGTAACTGGCACTGCGACCTCGCCACCGAGCGCCACGGAGCGGTCGGACCTACGCGCACGCCCCAACACGGCTCCCGACCCTAGTGAGTTTTTGTCATCGGGGATGGCCCGGGGCGCATCGGGGTAGAACGGTGTGTGGGGCCGCTTCGTGATCCGGAGGATTAGGCATGACCGAACGATTCCCCTACGCCGTCGATCCCCGGTACCGGCCCCTGTTGGTGCCGTTCGGACTCCGACGATCCCGCGACGGCGTGGCCCTGGGGGAGGACGGCTCGGTGGTCGCCACGCTCGGCTTCTTCTCCCTCCGGACGACGCTCGCCAACATCACCGGCGCCCACATCACCCGTGGCTACCGATGGTGGACGGCGTTCGGCGTCCGCGCCTCGATGGCGGACGACGGGCTGACCTTTGGCACCAACCACCAGGCCGGCGTGTGCATCCACTTCGCCGAGAAGGTTCCCTCCCGGCTGAGCAAGAGCGGACACTCGGCCCTCACCGTCACGGTGGAGGATCTCGAAGGGCTGGAGGCCGCGCTCACTGCGGGGAAGGGGGTAGCCCCCACCCCACCCAGCTGAGCTCGGGGTCCCGGCGTCCCCGCCGGCCAGCGACCATGGCGGAAGTCCACTGCGGGTTTTCCTCGCACGGCCGACCAGCCTGTGATTTGATGGGCCCGGGGAAGCAGCACAACACGCCCGCCGGGCATCCGGCGGGCCGCCCTTCACAAGGGCGAACAAAGGGGGAATCACGTGTTGAGCAAGCGCATCATGGCGGGGGGACTCGCTCTGCTGGTCGGATCGGCGGCTGTGGCAGTGGGGGTCGGCGGCCCGTCGGCCGGTGCCGCCACGGAGACACCGGGAGTCACGGCCAACAGCATCACGGTGGGGTCCATCAGCGATATCTCCGAGCCCATCCCGGGCCTCTTCGAAGGGGCCAAGATCGGCACGGAGGCCTACTTCGCCTACATCAACAGTCAAGGTGGCGTGAACGGGCGCAAGCTCGTGCTCGACGCCCGGGACAGCGCCTTTTCCGCGGGCACGGTGACCAACGAGGCGCAGAGCATCGCGGCCAACGACTTCGCCATCGTCGGCGGCTTTTCCCTCCTCGACGGCTCCGAGCAGCCCGCGGTGGACGCCGCCCACCTGCCCGTGGTGACCCAGGTCCTCACGCCGGCCTACTACTCGGACCCGAACCTCTACTCGGCGGTGCCGCTGGTGAACAACGGGGAGATCGACGGTCCCTTCAAGTGGCTGAAGAAGAAGTATCCCCAGGACATCCAGCACGTGGGCGTCATCGGGTCCAGCTCCGCGGCCACCGCCATCACCGCTGAGCACGTGTTCCACAACCTCACCGATAGCCTCGGCTACAAGTGGGTGTACCAACGGGACGCCAGCTATTCGGAGACCTCCTTCCTCCCCGACATCATCAAGATGAAGAACGCCGGGGTGAAGATCGTCTTCGAGCCCACGCAACAGGGCGCCTACATCAGCAACATCGCCCAGGAGATGAAGCAGGAAGGCCTCAACGCAATCCTCCTCAGTGGGTCCAACGCCTACGAGGAGAACTTCAAGCCAGGATCGGCCGGCAACGGGACCATCGTGACCGGGGTCGACGCTCTGTACGAGGGCGAGGACGCCAAGGTCGTCCCGGCCGTAGCCACCTTCGACCACTGGGCGAAGAAGGTCGACCCGCAGACCCAGCTCGACCTCTACACCCTGGACGCCTGGATCAACGCCGAGCTGTTCGTCCAGGCCCTGAAGGCCGAGGGGGCCAACCCGACCAGGGCGGGGCTCGAAGCCCAGCTGGACAAGGTCACGTCATTCGATGCCAACGGCCTCATCTCCGCTCAAAACCCGGCCAAGAAGATCCCCGGGCAATGCTGGCTGGCCGCAGAGTATGAGAACGGGACGTGGAAGCGGATACCGCCCGACCCCAAGTCCGGCTTCGTGTGCAATCCGGGAGGGTTCTACCCCGCCAGCTACAAGGGTGTGAACCGCTAGCCCCATCACCGCCCTAGGCAAAGTCGAGCAACCGTGAGTGAGTTCCTCCAGTACCTTGTGATCGGGATCGTCACCGGCTCGATCTATGCGGTCAGTGCCAGCGGGCTGGTCGTCACTTACAACGCCACCGGCATCTTCAATTTCGCCTACGGGGCGGTCGGGATGGTCCTCGCCTACCTGTACTGGCAACTGTGGCAGGGCTGGGGCTGGAATCCCGTGCTGTCGCTGGTCATCGTCTTGGTGATCCTGGCCCCCCTCCTGGCCCTGGTGGTGGAACGGGTGCTCATGCGACCCCTCCACGGCTCCACGCTCAACACCATGATCGTGGTGACCCTCGGCCTGTTCTTGCTCCTCTACGGCCTCACCGGCACCATTTGGAACCAGTCGACCACGCGCAATCTGCCGGAATGGTTCGCCGGTGACCAGGTCGACGTGTTCAATGTCAACCTCACCTATGAACAGCTGATCACCCTGGGGTGCGCAGTAGTGGTGGCCGCGGCGCTGTGGTTCCTGTTCCGACACACCCGGATGGGAGTGTCCATGCGGGCCGTGGTCGACGACCCGGCCCTGGCCTCGATGACCGGGGCCCGATCTGGACGGATCGCCGGCCTGGCCTGGATCATTGGCTTCATGGCCGCCGGACTGGCCGGGATCCTGGTGGCGCCGGGGACGGGCATGAGCCTTGAGATCCTCTCGGAGTTGGTCATCTTCGGGTACGCCGCCGCCATCGTCGGTCGCCTCCGCTCGCTGCCCCTGACCTTCCTCGGAGCCATGATCCTGGGCATTGCCGGGTCGATGGCCATCGGCTACCTGCCCGGCAGCCTGCTCACCGACGTGAGCAATGCCCTGCCCATGGCGCTGTTGATCATCGTTCTCATCCTGTTGCCCCAGGGCACCCTGTCGGCCGGCCGCCTGGCCCGACACCGACCCCCCCGTACCCCGTCGCTCGGTACCACTCTGGTCGGCGGCCTGGTCCTCATCGCCCTGTCCACGCTGGTGGCCTACCTGATCAGCGGCACCAACCTGTACACCGAGGGCCTGGGCCTGGCCACGGCCATCGCCGCCCTGTCCCTGGTGCTCCTCTCGGGCTACGGGGGCCAGGCCTGGCTGTGCCAGTTCACCTTCATGGGCCTCGGGGCGTGGGTCATGACCAAGGTGGATGGCGGCGACTCCGTCCTCGGCGTGCTGGCCGCCATAGGCTTCTGTGCCGCAGCGGGGGGGCTGCTGGCCCTCCCTGCCCTCCGCCTGCGCGGCCTGTACATGGCCCTGCTCACGTTGGCCTTCGCCGTCCTCATGGACGAGACCTTCTTCACCAACCCGGCCATCGTCAACAGCGGGTCGATCACGGTGGGGCGGCCGGTCATCTTCGGGATGACGTTCACCACCGACCGGTCGTTCGTCATCCTGCTGGCCATCGTGCTGGCTGCCTGCATCGTCGGGGTGGGTGCGTTGCGCCGGGGCAGATTCGGCCGCCGGCTGGTGGCCATGAGCGACAGCCAGGTGGCGTGTGCCACGGTGGGTATGAACATCATCAAGACCAAGCTGGCTGTGTTCATTCTGGCCGGGGGACTGGCCGGTCTGGCCGGAGCCCTCTACGGCGGGATGGCCCACACGGTGTCGGTCACCCAGTTCGGTTTCGTGGAGAGCCTGGTGCTGTTCGTCGCTGTGGTGCTGGCCGGGGTGACCATGCTCAGCGCCTCGGTCCAGGCCGGGATCAGCCTCGCCGTCATCACCCTCATCGGCCAGCACCTGCCCTCGTTCGCCGGCTTCACCTATGTGCTGTTCGGCGTGGGCATCATCGCCGTCGGACGGAACCCCTACCGGTTGGGCCAGGAGTACCAGCGTCTGGGAGAGCGGCTGCGGGCCCGAGGCAAACCGACCGGACCGGCCGCACCTTCGGCCGACGGTGACCCGGCCGCCATCCCGTCAGTGCGTGCCGCTCCAGAGGCGTCCGTTGTCTGAGGCCACCCTTCTTCACGCACCGCCTGCGCTGGCGGTGTCTGAGGTCTCGGTGCGGTTCGGTGGCCTTCAGGCCCTCGATGGCGTGGACCTCGAGGTGGCCGTAGGCGAGGTCCACGGGCTGATCGGGCCCAACGGCGCCGGCAAGACCACGTTGTTCAACGTGGTCGCCGGTCTGCAGCGGCCGACCGGGGGAAGGGTCCACATGGGGATCCATGACGTGACCGGGGCCAAGCCGCATCGGCGCTCCCGGCTCGGACTGGGTCGCACCTTTCAACGCCTGGAGCTGTTCGGCACCCTCACGGCCCGAGAGAACGTGCAGATGGCCGCTGAAGTGCAGCGGGGCAAGCTGGCGTCGGGTCGGACCCCGGCCGCGGAGGCCGTCGTGCAGCTCGAACGGGTGGGTCTGTTGTCCATCGCCGACGAGCCCACCGACTCGCTGCCGACAGGGCTGGCCCGCCTGGTCGAGATGGCGCGGGCCCTGGCCGCCTCTCCGGATCTCCTGCTTCTCGACGAACCGAGCTCGGGACTGAACGCCGAAGAGACCCGTGCGCTCGGACAGGTGCTGCTCAGCCTGGCCGCCGACGGGATGGGGATCCTGCTCGTCGAACACGACATGGAACTGGTCATGTCGATCTGCGACCGCGTCGATGTGCTCGACAACGGACAGATCATCTCTCGGGGTGAGCCGGCCACGGTGCGGGCCGATCCCCTGGTCCAGCAGGCGTATCTGGGCGGGGAGGCCGACGCCGATCCGAGCACCGGGGCTGTCGGCGCCTCGGTGTCAGGCCCTCGTGGCGTCGACCCCCCCGGCGACGAGTCGGCCACTCCGGCGTTGGCCGTGATCGACGTGCGGGCCGGCTACGGTCGCATCGAAGTCCTCCACGGCGTGTCACTGGAGGTGGCCAAGGGATCTGCTCTGGCGTTGTTGGGCCCGAACGGCGCGGGCAAGTCCACGCTCTTGAAGGTGATCTCGGGCCAGCTGGCACCCACCGGTGGGAGTGTGGAGTTCTCGGGTACATCGATGGGGAAGCATGCTTCCGAGCAGTTGGCGCGCTCGGGCGTGTGCATGATCCCCGAGGGACGCTCCATCTTTCCCAACCTCACGGTGCGAGAGAACCTGTTGATGTACACGTTCCGCCGGTCCGGTCTGAAGGCGTCGTGGATCGAGGAGCGGGCCTTCGAACGCTTTCCCGTGCTCGGGCTGCGGCACAAGCAGCTGGCGGGCACCCTCTCGGGAGGGGAGCAACGGATGCTCGCCATGGCCCGGGCGCTCACCACCGATCCCGAGATCCTCTTTCTCGACGAGCTGTCCATGGGGCTGGCACCGTTGATCGTGGAGGAGCTCTACGGGGTCGTCGACCAGCTGGTGACGTCGGAGCACCTGACGATCGTCATGGTCGAGCAGTTCGTGCAGACCGCACTCTCCATCGCCGATCAGGCCGTCATCATGGTGGGGGGAACTCTGGTGAAGCGGGGTAGTCCCGAGGCCATCCGGTCCGAGGTGGTGGGCGCCTATCTGGGCAGCGACGACGGACAGTCCGTGCTCGAGGCACGTCCACCGGACTGAGGTCCCGTTCATTCTTGACTAATCCTATCGTGTTTCTATAGATTGGGACACAGTCGAGTGCCGTCCCGTCGTGGATGCCACGTCGGCATCACGGCGCCAAGAGTTGGCGTGCGTGGTCGGACCGAAAGGCGGCATGCCGTGAAGCCAGTGCTCGTGACGTTGCACGCCCACCCCGACGACGAGGCCATCTTCACCGGGGGAACCATCCTTCGGGCCGTCGCCTCGGGCTGGCGGGTGGTGTTGATCGTGGCCACCGACGGCGACCTCGGTGCGGGCACCGATGGCCCCGTCATCGGCTCGACACGTCGAGCCGAGACGCTCGCCGCGGCCCAGCTGCTCGGGGTGGAGCGCGTCGAGTTCCTCGGCTACGGCGACTCGGGCTACGAGGACCCACCGGTGGGCGACCCACGCCACGGGGTGGCATCGGCCCGGGCGCTGCGGGCCGGCACCCTGGCGGACACCTTCGTCGATGTGGTGGCGAGGAGGGTCCGACGGATTCTGGTGGAAGAGGATGCGGTTGCCCTCACCAGCTACGACGACAACGGCATCTACGGCCATATCGACCACGTGCTGACCCACGAGGTCGCCATCCGGAGCATCGAAGGACTCTCCTGTGAGCACTACGAGGCCACGCTGGCCCGGAGTGCGCTCCGTCGGCTGCGCAGCGAGCAGCTGGGCCGCGGCCTGATCGCTGATCTGTGGCCCTCCTCTCTGTCCGAACGTCTGGGCGTCGAGGACGGTCCCGACCTCGTGGCCGTAGATGTGGCCCAGGATCTCGACGACAAGCTGGCCGCCGTGGCCCACCACTCGAGCCAGCTCCTCGAGGCCAGCAGCTTCATGGGGCTCCCTCCCGGCGTGTTTCACCACCTGCTCGGGACCGAGTGGTTCCGGGTGGCCCGACGGGGCGAGGGATCGTTCCTTCGCATGGTCCTTGCCGCCAGGGACCGCCAGCCTGTGGCCGTCTAGCCCGCCTCGGTGGGCTGGAGGTCAGGTCCTGAGCGGGCCACCCGAACTCCATCGAGCCGCCCACGTCACCACCAGTGCGGACGACGGGTAGGAAGAGGCCGAGCGCCCCGAGCGCCTCCTACACTTCCAGGCCATGGCATTCGTTGAGGTTTCCCGGCCGACACCGGCGGTTGCACTCGTCACGCTGAATCGTCCCGAGAGGATGAACGCCATGGCCTTCGACGTCATGCTGCCGTTGCGAAGGCTGTTGGAGGAATTGAGTGCCGACAACTCCACTCGGGTGGTCGTGCTGACCGGTGCCGGAGCAGGCTTCTGTTCGGGAGCGGACCTCGAGGACGCCGGAGTGCTGCCGGGCATCGACGGGCTCACCGTTCCGACCATCGCCCTGCGGGCCATGGAGCTGTTGGACGACGTGATCCGTACGGTGCGAAGAATGCATCAGCCGGTCATCGCCGCCATCAACGGGGCCGCCATCGGCGGTGGCTTCTGTCTGTCCCTGGCGGCCGACATCCGGGTGGCGTCCCGATCGGCCTACTTCCGGGCCGCTGGCATCAACAACGGCCTCACCGCTGCCGAACTGGGTATCAGCTACCTGTTGCCCCGTGCGATCGGTACCTCACGGGCCGCCGAGATCATGCTGACCGGACGCGACGTTGACGCTGCCGAGGCCGAGCGCATCGGGATCGTGTCCACCACGGTGGCCGACGAGGAGCTCCTCGACACGTGTTACGCCATGGCCGAGCGGATCGTCGGATTCAGCCATGTGGGGGTGGAGCTGACCAAGAGGATGCTCCGTACCGGGATCGACGCCTCGAGCCTCGAGACGCACATGGACAATGAGGGCACGTCCCAGCTCTTCGTACGCCTGACCACCAGGAACTTCGAAGAAGCCATCCGGGCCCGTAAGGAGAAGCGCCCTCCGATCTTCAACGACTGACCGTCCTCAGCGGTGGCGCGACCAGGTGGGTCGGGTGGAGCCGGAGTCACCGAGCGGCCAATCAGCCAACCGGGTATTCCGGGGTCCACGTCACATGGAGTTGGTCCAGAGTCGCGGCTGCGGAGCGACGCAGATCGTCGCGCTGGCGGGCCACCGTTTCGGTGTCGAGGTCGGCTAGTACCCGCATGGTGAGGGCTGCTTCGTACTCCGCCCCCCTCGAGTGTGCGGCATCCAGGCTCTGGCGCAGGGCCTCTTCGGCCTTGGCGTAGTTGCCATGGACGGCGAGCGCACTGCCCCGGATGCGTTGGAGGAGTGGCATCTGGGAGGCGACGCCTCCCAGGTTCTGGGCCGTGGCCATGGCCGCGGCCACCGTTGTCAGTGCCGCGGCGGCGTCGCCGCTCAGCAGTTGGCACTCGGCCATGCGTGCCTGGACCTCGAGGGCGTCGCTGTGGCTGCCGACGTCCCTGAACTCGTCGATAGCCCTCCGGTAGAGATCGAGGGCCTCGTCGAACCGTTGTTGCCCGGCGGCTACTCGACCTAACTTGCCGTCGGCATCGGCGGCCCCCGAGCGATAACCGGCAGCTCGCCAGGTGCGCGAGGCCCGGCCGAAGGCCCGGGCGGCCTCGTCCAGGTGTCCCTGGTCGAGGGCGATCTCCCCAAGGTTGAAGACGTAGAAGGCGTCCATGACCGCGTTGCCGGTCCGCCGCACGGTGGCCTGGGCCCGTTGATAGAGGGACACGGCTTCGTCCCAGTCGCCCCGGTAGTAGGCGAAGCCGCCCAGCATGTTGAGCACCCCGGCCTGTCCGGGAAGGTCGTTGAGGTCCTCGAAGAGGGTAAGGGCCTGCTCCCAGTTCTCCGGTTCCTCGAGCTGGCCGAGGTCCATCCTGGCCCAGTCGATGACACGCAGGGCGTCGGCCACCACGTGACGGTCGCCGACCTCTTCGGCCTCGGTCACGGCCTGACTGCACCAGGTGATCGCCCGCCGGTGATGACCACTCTCCTGACAGAAGCGCCCGTACCACCCGGCGAGCTCGGCTCGTTGCCGGACCGACTCCCGACCCGTGGAACCCTCGAGCACCCGGATACCCTTGGTGATCCACCGGAGCGCGTTGGCGTATCGGTCGAGCCAGCCCTGGACCCGGGCCAGTTTCAGAATCAGTCTCGCCTGGGCCACCGGATCGTCCACCACCAGGCGCCGGGCCGCCCGGTAGGCGGCGGCGGCGTCGATGTAGTCCCCGGTGAGATTGCGGGCATCGCCCAGGGACTCGTGGACAGCAGCGAGCTCGCTCACCGTGAGGTGGGGCAGCCGGCGCCCGGCGGCTAGGGCCCGCTCGTAGTACTCGGCGGCTTCACTGTTGGCGTAGACGGCCTCGGCGTGGGTGGCCGCCTGAAGGGAGTACGACCACGCGTTGTCGAACCGCTGGGCGTGCAGGTAGTGGAAGGAGAGGAGTTCGGACTGGTCCTCGCCGTGCTCTGCGGCCGACGCTCGGATGGTGTCGCCGGCCGTCGAGTGCAGCTGGCGCCGGAGGCGGAAGGAAAGTCCGTCGTAGGCACAGTCACGTAGCAGGGCGTTACGGAACGCCACCCCTCCCTTGCCATCGCGGCTGACGAAGGGTTCGAGCCGACTCCACACCGGGTCATCGTGCCGGGGGAGATCACCGACCACCTCCCCGAGCAGCGCAGCGGGAAACGACCGACCGAGCACGGACATTCTGCGGAGGAGGTGCCGGTCCTCACTGCTCAGCCGGTCGATACGTGCGGCGATGACATCCTCGATGGTGTCGGGCAGTGACCCGATCGATTCGCCATTGGTGGCTGCCGCGATCAACTCTCGGAGGAAGAGGGGGTTCCCACCCGAACGGCCGACCAGCGAGGCGAGATCCCGAGGGGGGAGCGGCGCCACCTGGGTGGCGTCCTCGGCCAGATGGAGCGACTCGTCAGTGCTCAGGGGAAGTAGCTCGATGCGGGTGGTGAGTCCGTCGGGGGCAACGAATCCGGAATCGACATCACGGCGGGTCATGCACCAGACCCAGCCGGTGGCCCCCACCACCGCAGCCAGGTTGGTGAAGAGTTCGGCGGAGGCCTCGTCCATCAGGTGGGCGTCCTCGATGACGAAGAGCCCCTTGTCGGGAAGGAGTTCGGCCAGCATGTCGATGACCACCCGGGCCAGCTTCGGCCGACGAAACTCCTCTTCGAGCTCCTCGGTCTCCCTGGTCTCGGGGACGGGGACGCCGATGGCCATGCCGATGAGCGGAGCCCAGGGGAGGAGGCGGGGAAGCCGTGCCTCCACCGCGGCAAGGAAGCGCGCCCCCAGTTCAGCGCCATTCCCCTCGACGGGAAGGCCGAGCAGGTCCCGGAGGAGTCCCCTGACGGCGTGAAATGGCGTTGAGGAGTCGTAGCGCTCGCACACCGTGGCCAGCTGCAGCCGATCGGCGGCCAGAGTGCGGAGTTGATCAGCCAGTCGCGACTTGCCCACGCCGGTCTCTCCGATGATCTCGACCAATGCCCCGCTCCCCGCAGCAGCGCGGTTGGCCACGGAGGCCAGCACCTCGAGTTCGTGCTCCCGTCCGATGAACGGCAGCTCGTCGAGGGCGGCGGCCGTCGCCGGCTGGGTCCAGGCCCCGATACTGATGGCCCGGACAGCTTTGGCTTTGCCCTTGACGAAAAACGGCTCGAGGTCGGTGACCGAGAATCTCGAACGGGACCGGGCCAGGAGATCCGGCGTGGTGATGATCTGGCCGGACTCAGCTTTGGCCATGAGCCGAGCGGCCAGGTTGACGGCGTCTCCCATCACTGTGAACGTCCTCCGGTACCGCGGACCGACCTCGCCCACGAAGACCGCACCCTGGTTGACGCCGATGCGAACCGCGATGGGCCCGTGGGCATCCACGACCTCTCGGGTGACCAAGAGCATTCTGTTCTCGTCGTCGCCCGAGGTGGACGGTGCCCCGGCGGTGAGGATGATCTTGCCTCCGTCTCGATCGACGTCGGTGGCGAGGAAGGTCACACCCTGTCGGTCCACGGCCCGCTGCACGTCGGTCACCAGAGCGTCGAGGCGGCGGGCGGTTTCGGTCGGGCCTTCCTCCTCGATGAGGGCGTCGGTGCCGTCGAAGTGGATGAACGCCACGGTCACCCGTCGGTGCTCCGAGTCCTGGTGGTTCCCGGCCAGCACATCACGGAGTCCGACGGGGATCCCTCTGAGGAGATCCAGGCCTGGATCGACGTCTTCGACCGGGGTGAACGGATGGCCGGAGGCCGGGGGTGACCGCCGGAGCAGGTGGCCAGGTCCCTTCTCCGCACCGACCAGACTCGGATTGATCCCGCGGGCCGTCGCCGCGCTGACAACGATCTCTCCAGCGTCGGCCGCGGCCTCCATCGACACCACCGAGCTGGCGGCCGGTCCCACCACCAGAAACTCCCGGTGGGAACCGCCCACCAAGAAGAATTGGAAGCTGCCGCTGTGGATGCCCACCGACATCCGGAGTGAGACCTTTTGGCCCAGAACGGTGAGCCGGCCGACTATCCGCAAGGCCCGGCGCATTTCGATCGCCGCCCGGCAGGCGCGCGCCTCATGCCCCTCACCCGAAAAGTAGAGAAGGAGGGCGTCACCGCCGAACTTGAGCAGCTGCCCGCCGTTGGCCACGGCCAGGTCGAGCAGCGTCACGAAGCACGACCCGATAGTGGCGGTGAGCTCCTCTGCTCCGACCTTGCCGTGCTTGGCCAGTCCTTCGGAGAGCTTGGTGAAGCCGGAGATGTCCACCATGACGATGGTGCCCGGCAGCACTTTGACCTGGTCGTGAGGCGTGGAGCGCAGCCACTCGGAGATCAATCGGGGGAAGTAGGGCGCCAGGGGATGCCCGCCGGCTCCCACAGCAGGCGGAACGGAGATCGGTTCAGCGGCGACCATGTCCTGCACCATTCTCCAGCACCCCGGCTCGCACGGTCATCACAGGTCGTCCGATGCAGTCAACCGTAGTGGAGCTGATCTGCTGGCAGTCCGTCGGGCCGAGGGCCAACCGATGGGGGCATCATCGGGTCGCTCGAGGCAGCCGTCCCGCTCAGTACTCCGGCTCGGGGTCGCGCGCCGAACCCGGCCGGGCGGTCCGCCCACCACGCGTGGCCAGCTGGCCGAGGACGTCGGACACCATGGACAGCCCGGGAGCGTCGCCGTACTGGTGCTTCAGGTCGGCCAGGTAGGCGGTGACGAAGTTCAACCGCTCGGCCAGGGTGATGGCCAAGAGCCTGGTCACCGACGGGTCATCGAGCAAGAGTGCCTGTCCGTCGACGGCGTGCCGGAGCCGACTGGGCTCGGTGGCGATGACGCTGGCTCCGTGGTCCGTGCCGAGTAACACTGACATCTCACCAACCATGCTTCCCGGCTGGTTGATGGTGTTGACCGGGATGTCACCCTTCATCACCCGGAGGGAACCGGAGACCAGCACCCAGATGGAACCCGAGGGCCCGCCCTCGTCGACCACGGACTCACCGGGTTGGAACTCGATCTCGGGAAGATGGGCCGAGAGCGTGAGCATGTCCGTCACACCAGGGATCGTAGCCAGCCGTCGCCCGCCGGTCCCACCCTGGGGGTCGAAACTCACTCCTCGGCCCGTTGCGCCTCGATAAGCACGCCGTCACCGCCCATGGCCGTCACCGTCACGATCTTGGTCGACCGCTCTGGATAGGGGTCGGGGTAGTCGACGATCCGGATGACCCCAGTTGGCCGGTAGCGGCCCCCGTCGATCACCTCGCGGGGTACGTAGGGATGCTGGCTCATGGCCCGGAAGAGCCTGGCCGCCGGCTCCCAGATGGACACTCGTTCGTGCCAGCGGAGGAGATCCAACTTCCGGAGGAGGACCATCAGGGTCACCAGAGTCCCGGCCAGGACCCCGGCGACCAGGGCGCCGAGGACCGTGCCCCCGGGAATCACGGCGAACAGGCCGACCAGCACGAATAGCAAAAGGAGCATCCCCGTCCACTCGATGGGGGACAGGGACTGTCCAGTTACCGTCTCGATGAGCAGCCGATTGGTACCCATCTCGACGCAGGTCTCGACCATCACCCGGTAGACCTGCGCCTGCTGGGTGGTCTGGGGCTCGAGGGCGAAGACGGCCGCCACCAGGGCCTGGTGGGAGGGCGCCGAGAGGTGATTGTCCACCAGCCGATGGTCGATCTGGTTGCAGAGCTGATCGTCGATCAGTCGACGGATCTCGGTTCGCTCCCCCTCCGGAAAGACCTCGACCATCTCGTAGAGCGAGAGCAGCGAGGCATTTCCCCTGCTCAGTAGGTCCTGCACCTGGGTGAGCCGGTCCCGGGTCCGGGCGATGGTGAAGGCGATCATGACGCCGAAGAGGAAGGTGGCCATGCTGGCCAAGGCCACATCGACGTCGAGGTCCCCCCGTGACGTACCGATCAAGATGGAGGCGCCGGCCACCAGTACACCGCAGACCACCGCCGGCCAGAGAGCGGTCTCACCGTTGACGACCGAGGAGGCAGCGGACCGGAGCTTCACCCGCTCAAAATAGCCCGTCGGGCCCTACTGCTCCGGAGGCTAGATGCGAACGCGACGTTGGGGAGGGTAGACGGCATCTATAGAGCCGAGGTGGTGACCGGATTGCCCTCCGGGTATCAGGGGGCCAGGACGAGTGGCATGCGAGCAGCACCGCGGACCAGGGTGGACCGGACGTACTCCACGTCGCCGACGATGTCGTAGGCCGGGAAGCGGGCAAGCAGCTCCTCGAAGAAGATCCGCGCCTCCAGGCGAGCCAGTGCCGCGCCCAGGCAGAGGTGCTCGCCGAAGCCGAAGGCCAGGTGGGTGGGAGCCACCGGTCGCCGAACGTCGAGGTTGGCCGCCGTCGGTCCGAAGACGGACTCGTCGCGATTGCCCGAGGCATAGAGCATTACCAAGAACTCCCCTTCGGCGACCTCCTGACCACCAAGCTCGACGTCGACCACGGCTGTCCGCCCGAACGCCTGGATCGGGGTCACCCATCGAAGGAGCTCTTCCACCGCGATGGGCAGCAGCGAGCTGTCGCCGACCAGGGCAGCACGCTGCTTCGGCTCCCCGTAGAGCGCTTCGAGACCCCCCGAGATGAGGGTTCGGGTGGTCTCGTTCCCCGCGACCAGGAGCGTCATGCAAAAGCCCATGATCTCCAGCCGGTTGAGGGGCCGGCCGTCGAGCTCGGTGCTCTTCAGGATGTCGAGTAGGTCGTTTCCCTCCGTGGCGGGGGAGTCGATGTGCGCCACGAGGAACTCGGCCATCTGGCCGACCTCGTCTGCGGTCCCCGGGCTGTCGGCCTGGTCCGGCGAGGCGATGATGGCGTCAGACCACCGGCGGAACAGCTCTCGATCGGCGTCACCTACCCCGAACAGCTCGGCGATGACGGCAATGGGCACGACCGAAGCGAGGGTGTCGACCGCGTCCACCGGCTCGTCAGGCACGACTGTATCCAGGACGTCGGTGACCGTCCGACGAATCGTCTCCTCGAGGTGCCCGACGGCCCGAGGCGTGAACTGACGGTTGACGACCTTCCGGTAGAGCGCGTGGACCGGCGGGTCGAGGTGGAGGATCGAAAAGGTGTTGAGCCCCCCGGAACCGTCGGACCGCATGGGGTCGTTGATCAGGACACCCCGTCCGGACACGAAGCGCTCGGGATCCCGACTGATGGCGCGGATGTCCTCGTAGCGGGTCACCGCCCAGCTGCCGTCAAGTGTCCGGAAGAGAGGTGCCCGCTGGCGAAGCTCGGCCAGGATGTCGAAGTAGTCGGATCGGAGGTAGAAGCCGGGTTGGGTCAGGTCGATTCGAAGTTCGGCCACATCGGCCATACAGGCTCCTCGCGGGTCTGGGATGTCGGCTGCGCCACGGCGACCCCGCCGCTGGTCAGTTCCACGGTCCGCCGAAGTCCGATGGGTCAGTCGATCCCCGGTGTGGAATTCGATCTTTACATATCATCATTGATATGTAAAGCTCCGACCGGTGACGGCACAGACCACGAGCGCGGAGCTCATCCTGGCTGCCACGAGGCGAGCCATTGCCGAGCGGGGACCCGGAAAACTGACGCTGTCCGAGGTGGCCGCAGCGGCTGGCGTGTCCCGCCCCACGCTCTATCGGTGGTTCCCGACCAAGGACGACCTCCTCGCTGCGGTCACCGACTATGAGCGGGCCCAGTTTCATGCCGGCCTGCTCGCCGAGATCGACGCCCACCGAACCCCGGCCCGACGTCTGGATGCCGCACTGCGGTACCTCGTCACCTACATGGACGAATCGATGGGCCCAGACCCGATCGGAGTCGACCCGGAGTTCGCCCTGCGCTCACTCAACGACTCCCTGAGCGTTCAGGTGGAGATCCTGGTCCGTCTGCTGGGTTCGGCCCTCGATCAGGTGCCCGCCGTTCGTGCGGGTGCGATGACCAGGGCACAGGGTGCGGAGATGTTCCTCAGGATGGCCTACTCCCACTACCTCGTGCCCCACGCCGACGCCGAGGAACTGCTGGCTTTGGTGCGAACCTTCGCCGGTCTGCCCCGACGGTCACTGAGTAGGGCCGCCGGATGACCCACGCGGGTCTGGGCAGTGCGCACGGTGGGCTCACCCACCTACAGCGCCTGGAGGCGGAGAGCATCCACATCATGCGCGAGACGGTGGCAGAGTCCGAGCGGCCGGTGATGCTGTACTCCGTCGGCAAGGACAGCTCGGTCATGTTGCACCTGGCGCGCAAGGCCTTCTTTCCGTCGCCGCCGCCGTTTCCCCTCCTGCACGTGGACACGACCTGGAAGTTCCAGGCCATGTACGAGATGCGGAACAAGATGGCAGCCGAGAGCGGCATGGAACTGCTCGTCCATCGCAACCCCGAGTGCATCCGGTTGGGTATCAACCCCTTCGAGCACGGCTCGGCGGTCCACACCGACATGTGGAAGACCCAGGGACTAAAGCAGGCCCTCGATCACCATGCCTTTGATGCTGCCTTCGGGGGAGCCCGCCGAGACGAAGAGAAGTCACGGGCCAAAGAGCGGATCTTCAGTATTCGGTCGGCGCAGCACCGTTGGGATCCGAAACAACAGCGACCTGAGCTGTGGCGGACGTACAACGTACGTCGCAACCAGGGTGAGTCGATGCGGGTCTTCCCACTGTCCAACTGGACCGAGCTGGACATCTGGCAGTACATCTACCGCGAGGAGATTCCTATCGTTCCGCTCTATCTGGCCGCTCCCCGGCCGGTCGTGGAGCGAGACGGTGTCCTCATCATGGTGGACGACGACCGGATGCCGCTCGATGGTCAGACACCTGAACTGCGGAGCGTTCGCTTTCGGACGCTTGGGTGCTATCCCCTCACCGGTGCCATCGAGAGCACGGCGGCAACGCTGCCCGAGGTCATCCAGGAGATGCTTCTGGCCACCACATCCGAGCGGGAGGGTCGCGTCATCGACTTCGACGGTTCCGGTTCCATGGAGAAGAAGAAGCAGGAGGGGTACTTCTGATGGCCATGGCCAAAGAGTCGCTGATCGCGACCGATATCGACGCCTACCTGAAGGTCCATGAGCACAAGCAGCTCCTCCGGTTCATCACCTGCGGCAGCGTGGACGACGGTAAGAGCACACTCATCGGCCGATTGCTCTACGAGTCCCATCTGGTATTCGACGACCACCTCGCCGCCCTGGAGGTCGATTCGCGCCAGGTGGGTACCCAGGGCGGGGATCTCGACTTCGCCCTACTGGTCGACGGGCTGACTGCGGAGCGGGAGCAGGGGATCACCATCGATGTGGCCTACCGGTTCTTTGCCACGGAACTGAAGAAGTTCATCGTTGCCGACACGCCCGGCCACGAGCAGTACACGCGCAACATGGTCACCGGAGCGTCGACGGCAGATGCAGCCGTCATTCTTATCGATGCCCGGAAGGGCGTCCTGACCCAGACGCGCCGACACAGCTTCCTCGTGTCACTGCTGGGAATCGAACACGTCGTCGTGGCGGTGAACAAGCTCGACCTCATGGGCTACTCCCAACAGGTGTTCGACGCGATCGAGGCCGACTACCGTGCCTTCGCCACCGATATCGGGCTCGCCAACATCACCTGCATACCGATGTCCGCCCTCAAAGGGGTCAATATCGTGGATCCGGCTCCCGAGACTCCGTGGTACACGGGGCCTACCCTGCTGGCCCACCTCGAGGCCATCGATGTGGAGGACCGGGCGGGTCGGACACCGTTCCGCATGCCGGTCCAGTGGGTCAATCGGCCTGATCTCGACTTCCGGGGCTTCTCCGGTCTGATCGTGGGCGGTTCGGTGCGACCCGGTGACGCGGTGCGGACCCTTCCGTCCGGTCGAACGAGCACCGTCTCGAGGCTCTCGACCTTCGACGGCGATCTTGACGTCGCCGTGGCCGGCCAGTCGGTCACTGTCGTTCTAGAGGACGAGATCGACGTGAGCCGCGGTGATGTCCTCTGCTCGGTCGATCAACCGGCGGAGATCGCCGACCAGTTCGAAGCCCATGTGATTTGGATGGACGACCACGAGATGCTTCCTGGTCGGCCTTATCTCATCAAACTGGGCACGTCACTCGTGACGGCTACCTTCTCGCAACCGAAGTACAAGGTGAACGTCAACACGATGGAGCACCTCGCCGCCCGTACCCTCGAGCTCAACGAGATCGGGGTCTGCACGGTGAGTACCGACCGGATGGTGCCGTTCGATCCGTATGCCGCCAACCGCGACACGGGCGGTTTCGTCATCGTGGACCGGCTGACCAATGCCACCGCGGGTGTAGGGCTCCTCCACTTCTCGCTCCGCCGCTCCCAGAATGTCCACTGGCAGGCAGTCGAGGTCGACGGGCCGGCGCGGAGCGCACTGATGGGTCACGGCTCGGGTGTGGTGTGGTTCACGGGCATCTCGGGGGCGGGAAAGTCCACCATCGCCAACCGCACCGAGCAGCTGCTCCACGCCCACGGCGTCCACACGTACCTCCTGGACGGGGACAACGTTCGCCACGGACTCAATCACGACCTCGGCTTCACCGAGCTGGACCGCATCGAGAACATCCGACGGGTGGCCGAGGTGGCCCGGCTCATGGCCGACGCCGGTTTGGTGGTGCTGGCCTCGTTCATCTCGCCATTCCGCGACGACCGGCGCCGGGCGCGAGAGATGATCGGCGAGGGCCGCTTCTGCGAGGTGCACGTCGACACTTCCCTGGCTGACGCCGAGAGTCGGGATCGCAAGGGCCTCTACGGCAAGGCCCGGCGGGGCGAGCTGACCAACTTCACCGGAATCGACTCGCCCTACGAGGTGCCTGAGGCGCCGGAGTTGCGCATAGACACAGCGACGTCGACACCAGAGGAGGCCGCCGTGTCCCTGGTCGACCAGCTGCGTGCCATGGGAATGGTCCCGTGACCCGCCGGCCCCTCGATCGGTCAGCGGCGGCGGCGTCCGAGCTCGCTGCCGGGCGACGTGTTCCGGCCGACGACGGGTTCGCCCCCTCGACGGTCAATGCCCAGGTCGTCACCTCATTTTCAATTCATTGAGCTCAAGGGAGGGCTTTTCCATGTTCACGTCAACACTTCGCCGGCTCACCGCATGAGCTCGTTCAAGAACCCCGCTTGGCTGCCGTTCTCGGTCAGCGAGGCGGCCACGGCCGGCGACGCCACCGAAGACGATCTCGATACCGGCGAGGCATGGAACTACCTGCTGGAACACTTGAGGCGAACCGGTGAGATCGTGCTGTCCGACACGGTGCCCAGTGATCCGGTGGACAGGGCCTCGGGCTTCCGCCATCTCCTGGTGCTCCTAGGGGTGGGCATCGACGAACTCCTGAGGCGAGGGCTCGACCGGGTGCCGGCCATCAAGCCCTCCGGCATGGACGCCGCCTACAAGTGGGGGATGGAATGCCCCGACTGCATCTATGTGGGCTCGGCTCTGAAGGGCGGGACCACCTACCGACTGTGGGGCAACCGGGGATCGGCCAGGTACGTGGGCCTGCAGGTCATGGCCGGGATGGGGTCGACGGCCAACGCGTTGATCGACGAATTCGAGCTTGATCCCGACGGGAACTTCGAGATCGTCCTCTCGGCCGAGCCCCACGAGGGCAACTGGATCCCACTCGACGAGAGTGCCACGATGCTGGTGGTTCGCCATTTCTTCTACGACTGGGAGCACGAGGTTCCGGTGACCATGTCCATCGAGCCACTCTCTGGACTCACCGACAACGGGGATCACGCACCGTCTGAGCCCAAGGCGGCCATAGCCCGTCAGGTGATCGCCCTCGGCGACTTCATGGAGGAGAATCTGAACTTCTTCCTGGGGTTCTCTAATCCCGAGTCGCCCAACACGTTCCTCCCGCCGCTGGATGGGACGGCAATGGGTGCCGCGGCCGAGAACCGCCCGGTGATCGGCTCGTGGAAGCTCGCGCCCGATGAGGCGCTGATCATCGAGGTGACCCCACCCGAGGGTCTCTACTGGAGCTACTCCCTCGGGAATATCTGGTGGGAGACGATCGACTACGGCAACCACCAGTCGAGCCTGAACGGCTTCCAGGCGGTGGTGGACGACGACGGGAAGGTGCGGGTGGTGGTGGCCCACCACGACCCCGGGGTGGCCAACTGGCTCGACACGGCCGGGCACAGTGAAGGGCCGATCATTCTGCGCTGCGTGCGCACCGAGACCGCTCCGGTTCCCGAGACGAGGGTGGTGCCGTTCGATCGGCTGGCCGATGAGTTGCCGGCCGGCACGGTGAGGGTGACGGCTGATGAGCGTCGAGCGGCCATCGGTATCCGCCAGCAGGCCGTGAGCCGGAGGTTCTCCCGATGACGCTTGAAGTCGATCGCATCGAGGAGGAAGCGCGGACCCAGACCGGGCTCGACAACACCGGAGGGAATTACTACCGCGAAGGACTTGAGCGCCTGGTCACGGCCATGAACGAGGAGGGTGGGCTGACGGAGCTGGGCGAGGCCATGCAGCAGATGCGACTGAGCACGCTGCTGTCCGCTCGCCTGGGGATCGAAGAGACCTATCGTCTCCATCCCGAGATCGACGAGCAGGTCGTCGAGGGGCCGGTCTTCGTCATCGGCCTGCCACGCACGGGCACCACCGCCCTCAGCCAACTGGTGGCCGCTGACCCTCAGTTCCGGTCGTTGCGCACATGGGAGTCATCGGCACCGGTCCCTCCGCCGGAGACCGAGACCGAGCACACCGACCCCCGGATCGCGGCAACCGAGCAGGGGATCGCCATGATGGACGAGGCATTCCCGCTGATGCAGACGATGCACCACACCGAGGCCACTACGGCGACCGAATGCCAGGACCTCATGGGGATGAGCTTTCGGACTGCACACTTCGACGGCTTCGCCCGGGTGCCGTCCTACATGAGCTGGATCGTCGATGCCGACATGGCCGAGACCTACCGCTACCACCGGAGGGCGCTCCGTCTGCTCCAGTGGCACTGTCCGCCGACTCTGTGGCACCTGAAGACCCCGGTGCACATGTTCGCCCTCGACGACCTGGTGGCGTCCTATCCCAACGCCCGTTTCCTCTGGAGCCATCGCGATCCCACCAAGGTGCTGGGATCGGTGTGCAGCCTCATCCATTACACCCGCAGCTGGAGCAGCGACCGCGACGACTCATTCGAGTTGGGCGCTGACCAGCTCGATCGGTGGTGGGTGGCCGTCGAGCGGGCCATGGATTTTCGGGCCCGGGTGGGAGACGACCGGTTCGCCGACATCTCCTTCGCTGATCTCCAGACAGATCCACTGGGTGCCCTGGAACGTGGATTCGACCGCATTGGCATTTCGTTCGATGCCGCGTCCCGCGCTTCGGTGGCCCAATGGGCCGGGCGCCACGAGCCCGGCAGCCAGGGCACGCACTCCTATCAGCTGTCCGATTTCGGTCTGGACCCCGATCGGATCAGGGAACGCTTCGCTCCCTACTGCGCCGCGTTCGATATCGAGTCCTAGCGGCGAGTCCTGGTACACCGGCGCAGTTCGGTGGGGTGCGCTCACCCCCGACTGTCCCTGACCGGTGTGCGATCGCACAGGAGGATTGCGGGTGGAGCGGGATGTCGTGGGTGCTCGGCTGACCTCGGCGAACCGTGGGACCGTCGTTCACCGCATCTTGCGCTGGCCTGCTCGAGAGGCGAGGGTGCGTGGGAGCACGTCGAGTCGAGGAGGAGGGTTCCCATGGAGTACCTGGTCACCATGACCACCCACGTTCCGAGCGGTACCTCAGAGGGCGAAGTCGAGGAGCTACGGCACCGTGAGGCGGCGCACTCACGCCAACTCGCTGCAGATGGACACCTCCTCCGTCTCTGGCGTCCACCACTGCAGCCGGGTGAATGGCGGACTCTCGGCCTGTTCGCGGCAGTGGACGAGGGGGAACTCGAAGAGGTGCTCGCCTCCATGCCCTTGCGGGTGTGGCGCACCGATGAGGTTCTCGAACTGTCACCTCACCCGAACGACCCGGGTCGACCGGCCGGTTGATTCGGACCGTCCGGGGTCGGTGACTGAGAACAGGGCCCGCTCGCCTGTTCACCCCGGTTTTGCCCCTGTGGTCGTAGACCGCTCGCTCAGCGGGAGGACCCTTGGGCGACGACCAGCTTGTAGACGGCGATCGTACCGACACCCTGCCAGACCGTCCGGATCTGTACGAAGCCCCGTCCGGCCGCGGCCGGCACCGTGAACCTTCGGGTCAAGATGCCTCGTGTCGCCCCGGTGTCCTGCAGTGCGCCATGGGCCAGTGTGACGGTGTTCGCGCCGTTGGGATTGCTCTCCACCACCACGTCCCAGGTGCCGGCGGTCGGGCTCATCGGCCCGGTCGCTCGGTAGTAGAGGGAGAAGCGGTAGGTGCGGGGAACGAGGGCGAGATTGCCCGGGCCATACGTCAAGTAGCCGGCTGCATCGCCGGGCGCACTGGCCACTCGTGCCGTTCCGACCACCGATCCGGTGATGCCCGGCAGTTGCCCTCCGGGAAACACGAGTTTGGGGGTGGGCGGCGTCCTCCCTGTCGCGTACAGGACGACCCCGACGCCGCCGAGGACAAGCACCGCGGCGATCAGTCTCCGTCCGTCGAATCGCCGGGCCAGCCCGAGGGCCACTGCCACCAGGACCACGACCAGGAGGATGGCGGTCAGATTGGGCCCGTAGCGAAAGGCCCAGGCGCGGGAGTAGAGGGCAGGAAGGAAGCGGGCGACCGGCCCGTACAGCGATGGATAGTCCCGGAGCCACTCCGAGGACGCTTGGTTGTAGAAGTCGAAGCGGCTACCGACGTACTGGGTGAGGAACCAGATCTGGAGGAGGATGCTCCCGGTCACGAGGACGGTCGCCCACTTGGGGGCCAGTTTCCAGAGCTTCGCCATTCCGATCACGGTCGGGTAGGTGAGGATGACGGCCCCGCTCCATACGAAACGCCCGGCGAAGCTTCCTCCCCCGTACCAGTTGGGATGCATGGCGTTGGGGACAACGAAGCTGAGGTACAGGGCAATGGCCAACAGGGCCCAGCGTTGTCGTCGTGCGGCCGCACGAACCATTTCGAACGCCCCGACGACCAGAAGTGGCTGTTGGAGGAAGATTCCCTGGAGACGATCGACGTGGAGACCGAAAAACACCATTACCGCAGTCGTTCCCGGTTTCAGGGAGTCGCTCGACGTATACGGCCCGAGTACGTGGCCGTAGGCGTAGTCGTTGAATCCGGCCAGGAGTAGGAAGGAGACACCGAGAATGCCGACCAAGAGGTACAACCGGCGAAACTGTCCTCCCTTCCAGAAGGTGTAGCCAAGGGCGGCGGCACCGATCACCGCCGGGAGCGCGTACTTCACCTGGAGCCACGGTTGGATGGCGAGCAGCAGGGCCAGGGCGACATCGGTCGCTAGGCGACGGCTCTTGTTCCGCGCCGCGCACGCGGCAAGTACCACCAATGAGATGACGCCGGCGGGTATGTCTGGATAGACCTGGCTTGCCGCAGTGACGAACGGCAGGGCGAAGCAGATTGCCGCGGCCGTCAACAGGGCGCGGGGCCGAGAACTGATGCGACCGAGGGCGGTCCACGCGACCACGATGACGATGATGCCGCTGAGCAGGATGAGACTGACCTTTGCGCCGGTATCTCCGCCGATCCAGAACCCTGGGACCATCAGAAGCGGTAACCCGATGTTGTGGATACTGAATCGACCGTGCGGCCCAACCAAGATCTGTGCGTTGGCCGCCGATGGTACCGATCCGGGGGGCGCCAAGCTGTAAGGAGCGATCTCGGGATGATTGAACTCCGCCTCATAGGGACGAGTCAGCTCAAACGTGTGATCGTGGACGATGCCACTGGTCATGATCAGATAATGGGGCTCGTCTCCGAAGACCGGATACCAATTCTGACTCTGCCACCGTCCGAACACTCCGAACGTAAGGATGTAGTAGACGACGAGGAGGATAAAGACGGCCCGCACCTTGCGCCGGTGGGCCTGTCGATCGGTCCGGTGCCCCACGGTGGCTTCAGGATCATCCGCTGGGCTGAGCTCACCTGTGACCGCCACCGAGCCCACGGAGGTATCCAATCACACCGGCTGCACCACCCCAAGTCAAAGCGGGCCTCGACCTGCTTGTCTCAACGCACCGCTAGCGGTCCGCCGCCTGCGGACCAGAGGGTCGACGGTCGGCCGGAGCCGTTGATCGAGCGTTCCAATGGTCGAGACGATTGGGTGGGCGATCACGGCCACGAGCAGGATGTCGAAAGCATCGCCAGGGTCGATCGCCAGATTGTCGCAGTGGGGGGTCGTGTGCCCGTCAGGCTCTCGAGCACTCGCTCGTTGCGGGGACAACCAGTTCCGAGTACCTCCACGTTGGGATCGGGCCGACCCGCCCTCCTCAAGAGGTTGGGGGCTGGGGAGATCGTGACCAAACTCGTTCCGCCTTGAACCGAAGCCGGCATGTCTCTGCCGTCGATAGATTTGTAGGTAGAGATCGGAATCAGAAATGCAGCTTCGTTTATGCGGGTTCGCTACCAGGCCCCGCTCATTAGGGACTTGGAGCAGAGAATGAACTTTCAGGGTGCCTTGATTAACGTGACCGATCTTGACCGCTCGATTGACTTCTATCGTGAGGTGCTCGGATTCGCCCTGTTGTCCCACAAGGAACAATTGGCAGCGCTGAGTGCACCGGGCAATGCCAACGCCCAGATCCTCGTTCTGCGGGCTTTTGGGAGCAGCCCCATGGGAGGCGCTCGTCACATTGGCCTCCGAGCATTCCTGTTGGAAATCGAGTCGGCCGATCAACTGGAGCGGATCGCCGTCGATCTGGAGGCTCGAAAGCTTCTCGTCGGGCGAAGGGAGCACACAGAGTGGAGTGCCGTCGTAGGCCGCGATCCGGATGGGGTGGCGGTGGCCGTGGCGTGGCATTCCGGCGGAGAGCAGAATACTGAGAACACCTGGCGGGATCTTGATGATTTTCTTTACGGAATCGGCGAGTAGGCGAAGGCTGTCTCTGCCCGATCCCTTGAGAGATCAACCCAGCCCGGAGCCGCTGGATCGAAGGGAGCACTAGTTGCGAGAAGACATTGTTGTTGGAGCCACGTTTCCCGACTATCAGCTCGAAGACCAAGCGGGGGTCCGTCGAAAGCTCTCCGAACTCCAGGGCGGCAATCCCATGGTCCTCCATCTGTCGCGAGGAGCGTACGACCCCAAAGAGCACCGCTTCCTGAGGAATCTGGTGGACCGCTACCCCGAGTTCCGGGTGGCCTACACCCGACTGGTGGTCATCTCCACCGACAACCCACTCAGTCTCAACGAGTTCCGTGACTCCTTGGGTGCCCCGTGGCCCTTTTTGGGTGACCCCGACCGGACCGTGCAACAGGACCTCGGCATCGAGGAGTACACGGATCCTCACAATCCGATGATCCCTCACACCTTTGTGTTGGAGCCGGGGCTTCGGATTCACAAGATCTACAACGGATACTGGTACTGGGGCCGGCCGACGATGGATGAGCTCCACGTGGATCTTCGGGCCGTTCTCCAAAAGATCCGTCCGGACTTCGATTTGGGGGCACCCGGCCTCCGCGAGGCGTGGGATCGGGGGGATCGAGACCTGTTCCTAGTCGACACCCTCGATGCGCCGATCCGATTCACCGAGGGTGGAACGATTGGGATCAAACGTGGTGATCTCTAGCGGGGACCGGACAGCCGAGGCGGCTAAGGGCCATGGTGAGGGCTCGGCGTAAGACGCTTGAGCGCGCGTTCTACGAGCGGCCCGCCCCGTTGGTGGCCGGTGAGCTCATCGGAAAGGTCTTCGCCTATGGACCGCTGAGCGGGCGAATCGTCGAGGTAGAGGCCTACGACGAGAAGGAGCCGGCAAGCCATGGCTACTCCGGACCCAAGAAGAGCAATGCCACATTGTTCGGTCCGCCGGGGCGCCTCGAGATCTACCTCTCCTACGGGATCAACTACCTGGCCAACGTGGTCTGTCAGCCGGTTGGTGTCGGCTCCGGCATCCTCATCCGGGCGCTGGAACCGCTCACCGGCGTTGAGGCAATGAGGGCGAACCGGGGCGACCCCAAAGACTCCGATCGCCGGCTGTGCAGTGGGCCGGGCCGACTGTGCAAGGCCTTTGGCCTGAATGGGGAGGACAACAATACGGATCTGGTGGTCGGGAAGGTTCGGATCCTCGACGATCGCATCGCACTTCCGTACGCCAGAAGCGCTCGGATTGGCGTGTCGGCAGGCCAGGACCTTGATTGGCGTTTCTATGTCGAGAACAATCCGAGCGTTTCTGTGGGCCGAAGCACGAGACGGGCCAGTTCACCAGCCCCGGACGCCACCCACGTGGAGCATCATGATTGAGGCGGTAGCTGCAGGCATGCAGCGAATCTGACGTCTTCCTCATCATGACGGCCACCAAGGTCGCCGGCCAGTCGGTCTGGCTCAATCGGTCTCCATCTCCGCCTCGATGAGTTGAGAGACCGCATCGATCAATGCCAGATGGGTGAAGGCCTGGGGAAAATTCCCGAGATGCTCTCCGGTGCTGGCATCGATCTCTTCGGCGTAGAGATGCAGCGGTCCGGCGAAGGAGAGCAGCTTCTTGCAGAGGGCCCGCGCCCGATCGAGCTCACCGATCATGGCCAATGCCGAGACCAGCCACCATGAGCAGATTGTGAAGGTTCCTTCCTTCCCCTCAAATCCGGTGTCAGTGGTGTCGACCTTGTAACGGAGGACGAGCCCGTCTTCGGTGAGTTCGTCGGCGATGGCCAGGACTGTCGCCTTCACCGATTCGTGGTCGGGAGAGAGAAATCCCATGATGGGGATGAGGAGCAAGGACGCATCGAGATCGTCATTCTCGTAAGCCTGCCGGAATCTGCCGCCGGAACCGACGCCCTTGGCCAGGATGTCGGCCTTCAGTCTGTCGGCCGCTTCGCTCCAGCGCTCCGCGCGTCCGGAATCACCTCGCCTCCGGGCCAGATCAGCGCCACGGTCCGCCGCCACCCAACAAAGCACGGCCGACGCGGTGAAGTGCTGGGGTTCACCCCGGATCTCCCAGATCCCCTGGTCGGCATCCCCGCTGTGGGAAATGGCATCTTCCACCAACGCGGCCAGACCCTCCCACACTGGAGGGGCGATCTGCGCCGCACCCCGCTTGAAGTGCTGGTCCACGCCGTCGAGGAGCATGCCCCACACATCGTTTTGGTGCTGGTCCCAGGCACCATTGCCGACCCGGACCGGACGAGCCCCGTCGTAGCCGCTGAGATGGTCGAGCGTTGACTCGGTCAGGTCCCGCTCGCCACCGATCCCGTACATGATCTGGAGTTCAAAGGATTGGTCGAGCTTCCCTTGGCCGATGCTCTCGAGCACGAATGCGAAGTACTCGAGCGCTTCCCAATCGAAACCCAGTCGATAGAGCGACCGCAACATGAAGCCGGTATCCCTGATCCATGTGAAGCGGTAGTCCCAGTTGCGGGTGCCTCCCGGAGTCTCGGGGAGGGATGTCGTGGACGCGGCCATGATGGCTCCGGTGGGAGCGAAGCTCAGGCCCTTCAACGTCAGGGCGCTTCGTTCGATATACGGTCGCCATGGGTGATCGGGGAAGGTACCGGTGGCAAGCCAGTCACGCCAGAAGGCCACCGTGGATTCGAGATCCCGGTTTGCTTCGCCCTGAGTGGTCGGAGGATCTCCACCCCACGACAGGGAGATGAAGCTCTCCTCGCCCTCGGAAAGGCTGGTGCGCCCGTAGCACCGGGCTCCGACGAGGCCGAGCCGAAGACTGCTGACCACCACTAGGGATAGCTTGCCTTCGGAATCGGAATCGTGCACTGTCGCTGAGCTGTACCCGTCATCGTCGTAGGACCACTGACCGGTAGTTGCGCCATACTCGAACAGAGGGACGCAGGACGCGTCGATCTCCACCCTGCCTGAGATGCATTTTGCCGTGCGGAGAAGGACTCCGGATGCCGCCGCATCCGTAGGTGCCCGCCGGTAGCCAGGCCGCCGGGCGCCACCGCCTGTCTTGCGTACTACAAGGAGGTCGTTCACCACCAGCCAACCCGAGGGCGTGTGCCATGTGGTCTCGACCACCATGGTGCCGGGGATGTACCGCCGTTGATGGGGAACGGTTGTGTGTGCGGGTCCAAACCGGAATGAACCTGCTCCCCGGTCGAGTAGTGCCCCGAAGACACTCGGCGAGTCCGGTCGGGGCAGGCACAGCCATTCGACCGATCCATCCGGTGCGATGAGGCAGTTGTCCTCGCAGTCGGAGAGGAACGCGTACTCGGCGATCGGGGGGAAGTCACTCATAGCCAGGTACTCCTTGTTCGAGGGACAGCAGGACGCTCACGATCCGGAGGGAGACAGAACGCAAGGCTCAATGGCGTGGGTATACATCGGACGGTGAATTCGGCGCAAAGGGGACCGGTTCGGAAGCTTGAGGAGGTTTGGCCCCGGCCAGGAGGACGACACCCGTTAGGGCCACGGCAAGACCGACGAGCGCCGGGGCCAGCCTGTTGCTCCCGTTGGACAGTTTCTCTCCAAAAACGGTGATTCCGAGGACGACGCTGACAAACAAGGTCACGGCATTACTCGACGCTATGGCAGGGGCGAGAAGCCCGGTCTTGAGGGCTGACTGCTGGAGTATGAAACCAACGACGGCGGTGGCCACCAGGGCGTAGATCTCCCAGCTGGAGAAAAGGTCTCCGATGCCGTGTCCGATGATCGTCATGAACTCCTTGGTCACCGTGGCCTGCAGAGCGAAACCCACCCCCGCGGCTGACCCGAACAGCAGCGCCTTCGATGCTCCACTCCTGGCGCGCCCCAGTTTGACCAGTGCGACGACGATTACTGTCCCGAAGGCTCCCGCACTCAACCAGGCGGCAGGAGGGGGATGGGAGATCCCCTTCTGAGGAGAACCGACAGACAGGAAGAGGACGACTCCGACGACGATGGCCACCGCCCCGATGATCACCCGTCGGCTGATCTGCTGGTCCGTGAAATGGGCACCGAGCGGTAGGGCAATGACGAGGCTCGTTGCGGTGAGTGATTGGACGACAACCAGTGAACCACGGTCAAGGGCAGCGGCTTGGAGGACCCATCCCATTGCCTGAAGGCCGCCGCCGGCCAGCCACACCGGACGTTTCAGAATTTGGACCAAGAATCGAGGATCATCGCCTCCAGCTGGCGCCTCGAGCGTACCCTTCTGTTGCAAAACGCTGCCCATGGCAAAGGCCGATGCGGCAAGAAGTGCCAAGAAGACGGTCATCAGGCCCGAATCCGATTCACGTCACCCGCTGCCCTTCTTTGAGCATGAAGCTCAGATTGGTAATGCACGGCCAAGAAGTTGGGTTGGCTCACTCGATAACCGTTGACGCAATGCTACGTCTCGCTGCCTGCTCAAGTCTTCATAGAACGAATAAGTGATCAACTTCACGAGTCTCGGCGACCCGCATGGGGCAGCAAATCGATGGACGTGAGCCGAACCCCTGATCGAGCAAGCCAGTTGGAATCGATGCAGACTGATTCAGGCGCTACCTTGGCCACCTCGTGGTGCCCGAGGCTCAGTGGCGAAGACCGGAGAACACATGGTTGTGGCGGCTCGATGACCGTAGATGACAGAGCGACCCGCCCACCCGGTCGTTGGCGCCTAGTCCCCATGGTCGGATGGGCCCGCTCGTACGATCGTCGTTGGTTGAGGGGCGATCTCATCGCTGGGATTGCTGTAGCAGCACTCATTGTTCCGAAGAACCTCGGTTACGCCGCCATAGCGGGAATTCCAGTTGAGAACGGGCTCTACGCGGCCGCAGCCGGCGCGATCCTTTATGCCGTATTCGGAACGAGCCGCCAGATCTCGACTGGACCCAGTTCGGGATTAGCTGCGGTGGCGGCGAGTGCCGTCGTGGCGGCGAAAGTCACCGGCGCTCAGGACGTCGCATCATTTGTGGCGACCATTACCCTCGCCTCCGGAGTCCTCTTTCTCCTCCTTGCGGTTTTCAAAATGGGATGGATCGCCCAGTTCCTCTCTCGCGCCGTAGTCACCGGCTTCCTTTTCGGGGCCGCGATCGACGTGGTCATCGGTGAGTTACCCAAGCTGACAGGGACTGATGTGAACGGCTCGAATCCGATCCAGGAACTGCGTTCATGGATCGGCTCCTTGGGATCCACCAGTCTGGCGACTCTGCTTGTCGGTGGGGTCTCTCTTGTTGTTATCTTCGGGCTGAGAGCCATTGCTCCGAAGATTCCGGGAGCCCTCGTGCTCGTTGTAGGGGGCCTCTTGGCCTCCTGGGCCTTCAACCTCGGCTCCCATGGGGTAGCTCTGGTGGGAACGGTGCCTAGGGGACTGCCGAGTTTGGCTCTTCCCAAGTGGCAGCAAGTGGGAGACCATGCAAGCACGATCGCCCTGGCTGCCGTAGCACTGGTGCTCATCGGGTTCTCGCAGACAGCCGGCGACTCCCGATCATTCGCGGCCAAGCATCGGTATCGCATCGACATCAACCAGGAATCAGTTGCCCAAGGAATGTCCAACGTCGGTGCCGGACTCTTCCAGGGGATGCCTGTCTCAACGAGCCTGTCTGCGAGCTCGCTCAATGATCACTCAGGTGCCCGAACCGGCCTCGCCTCGCTCACATCCGGGGCGATTGTCTTGCTGACGCTCCTGATCCTGGCACCCGTCTTCTCGAAACTGCCCAAACCTGTGCTCGCCGCATTGATCATCGAAGCCGTGGTCATGGGGATGATGGACGTTCCCGAAATGCGTCGGCTCGCAAGAGTGCAGCGATTCGACTTCTGGATCGCCGTCGCTGCCATCGCCGGGACCCTCGTATTCGGCGTGCTCGCCGGGGTGATCATCGGGATCGGTCTCTCACTTGTCTGGCTGATTTCGGTTGCGACCCGGCCCTCAATGCCACTGTTGGGTCGGGAGCCAGGAACGCAGGTGTTCAGAGAACTCGAAGCGCATCCGACCGACGAGCAGGTTCCGGGGGTTGTTGTTCTTCGGCTGGACGGCGGCCTGTTCTTTGCAACGTCCGATGCTCTCGAGGACAGGGTCCGCGAGGTCGCGCTATCCACGCCTGACATCACTGGAATCGTGCTCGATTGCGAGGGCATCGACTTCATTGATTCGCAGGGATCGGCGAAGATGGGCGAGATCCTGGAACTTACCCAACATGCGGGGGTGGCGCTACGGCTTGCCCGTATGAAACCACCCGTCCAGGAGGTACTCAGACGGGACGGATTTCTGGAAGCCATCGGTGAAGACAGAACACACGGGAACGTGTATCGGGCCGTCGAGGCACAGGCGATTGATGCTGAAGAGTCAGCTTCGCAGCCACGAGGGCGCGCGGCCGGTGATGGATCTGAGTGCTCATGAGCTACGTCACTGGTCCTTCCGTAGAGGTAGCAGACCAGGGAAGTCCGGCCGCAAGGCGGGCAAGTGGCGGGCGGCTCAAATCGTGATGGCCGGCTTCGCCCTGAGCACTATCGGAATGGCTGCCATCATCCCTCTAGTGCCGAGGGTGGATTCCGGGTGGTACCTGGTGATCCCACTGCTGATTGCCGGCTCGGGCCTGGGCATGCTGGTCTCCCAACTCAACAATTTCACGCTCGCCCCAATAGCGGAAGACAGAGTTAGTGAGGCTGCTGGCGTGAATTCTGCTGCCGGTTCGTTCGGGCTGTCTTTCGGGCTCGCTATGGCCGGCGGAATCATGCTCTGGGCTCTCGCCCTGAGCTTCGCCCACATGACCGAAGCCAGCTCTGTGATACCGCCTGCTCAACAACAGCAGATTTCCGCCGAGCTCGAACACGATGCGGAGATCATGAGCAATACATAGCTTCAGCAGCAGATCACCGGCGAGCCAAAGGTGGTTGAGGATGAGGTGCTGCTCATCAACACCCGGGCCCGAAACCTCTCTCTGCAAGTCGCGCTACTAATACCGGCCATCGCGTCTCTGCTGGGCCTGGCAAATTCGCTTCGCATGCTTCGGCTCCCGGATGTCCCGCCGAGGTCGGACCTCGATGGGGTTGGTCTTGGATAGCTGGGCTGACGCGGTAAATCCGCTCTGTGAACCCTCTCTTGAGAGAAGGCCGAAGCTGCTTGTGCTGAGGCTCTGGGCCAGCTCCTACGGAAGATCGTTTAGCTCACCTTCGCCACGAGGCCGCCGCGAACGTCCGCTGGTCGCGAGATTCCGATCCTCGGTTGTAGGAGCAAAGAGCACACCGGTAGCGGGACGGCCGACGGTGCAAACGCTGGGGGCTGCGGGACGATCAGTTCACACAGTTAGTAGTCGTCCTGAGCTGTAGCTTGTATATCAATAGAGCTAAGAGAACCACAGGAACCCGAGAAAGGGAGACCCATGCCCGTCGACACATTCATTGCCTATTCCGCTATTTACCCCAACGTTCAGGACGCCCTTGCCGACTATGACGCCGTTCACGCCCTGCACAGCGAGTCCGGATTGATCGACGCCTACGACGCAGCTGTTGTGGAGCGCAAAGCCGACGGCAAGGTCAAGATCGTGAAGAAACACGAGACACCAACGAGGGTGGGTGGGGTTGCTGGAGCCGGGGTGGGTCTGGCCACGGGACTGGTCATAGCGTTATTCCCTGCCGCGGTCATCGGCGGAGGACTTCTTCTGGCCACCGGAGGCGGCGGTGCGGTACTAGGTGCCCTGGCCGGCCACGCCGCCGCCGGCATGAGCCGAAACGACCTCAAGGAACTGGGTGAGGGCCTGGACAGTGGGCAAGCCGGCCTTGTCGTTGTCGCGGTGTCTGACATCGGCTCCAAGATTGAGAAGGCGATGACGAAGGCCGAAAAGATCCAGACCAAGGAGTTGAAGGCCGATCAAAAAGCCATCGAAGCAGATGCCAAGGACGCTGATCAATCGAAGTGACTCTGGGCCGTTCGACCCGAATACCTTTTGGACAACCTAGCCACCCAGGCAAGCCATCATGACCAAGGAAGCATTTGCGCACTTAGTCATGGAGGTCCATGCCCTCCGATGAGGTAGAAGGGGCGCCTGAGTAGCCAAACGTCTCTGTAGCTTCCCGCGACGGGGGTGCCGAAACACGATGAAGTGGGAGGCTGCACCCGAAAAGCGCGCCGATGCTTACCAGCCACGCGGCAACCACGATCAAGCTGGCAAACACATCAGTCGTCCAGTGGACACCAAGCTCGATCCGTGAGAACCCTATTGCCAGCACTCCGAGTACGGACATAACCACGCCCACAACGCGGGCAGCCCGAGATGAGGTGAGAACGGACCAGACATAGCCGAAGGTGGCAAAGACGATCACTGCGTTCGCTGCATGTCCAGAGGGAAACGAGCCTCCGTGAGCAGAGACCAACCAGAGAACCTTCGGCGGCCGTTGGCGATCGACCAATGCCTTGACAAGATTGACTGCGGCCACCTCGCCCAGCCAGCCTGCAATGGCCAGGATTACAACAGCCAAAGGCAGTCTGTGGCGGACCACCAAAATCAGGAGGAGCCCACCAGCTGCGGTTACTGCAATCCAAGAACCCCCCCATGTAGCCACTTTCATGATCGCATCCAGCGCGTGGGAGCGATGGGCTACGACCCAAGAAGTGGCGTGATGATCGAACCGTTCGATTACTGCCCAGTGTGTGGCGACGTCTCCGGCGCCTACCAACACGCCGGTCAGTCCCGTCCAAGTAGCGACAAGGATCAGAACACGGCTAGCGATGGCCCGGTGCGCCGGAGGATCCGATGCCACGCAGACACGCTATCGGAGCCGCTAGGACGGTCCGCTAGAGCCGAACACCCCTGATTCACCACCGGGCGGGATCAACTCGACTTGAGGGCCATCAGGCCCCGCCGCTCGAGCCGGCTGCTCTCTTACGTCCAGATCCGGGTCGGGCCTGTCGGACACTGGCGTCGCAACGATGGACCTCGCGAGCAAGCTTGAGTTCCAAATTCATTCGCAGGAGCCGTGAACACCGATGGCAAAGTTCAACCACCTCAAGCTCCGTCGAGCTACGGGTGGATCTGACTCCACCTCTGCTCAGTACGGAGTTGGGATGTGGTGAAGTGGGGCGTTCGACTCCTGGTAGTCGCCGGGCTCTTGACGATCTGGAAGTTCGACGTCACGCCGATCGAGCCGCTCATAGGGGATCCTGTCGATGAGGTGTGAGATGACATTGAGCCGGGCCCTCTTCTTGTCATCGGAGTTCACAACCCACCAAGGCGCCCACGCCGTGTCGGTGGCGGCGAACATTTGGTCACGCGCTCGCGAGTAGTCGAACCACCGTCGGTAGGAGAGAAGGTCCATCTCCGATAGCTTCCAGACCTTGCGGGGATCGTCGATCCGGCTTTGCAACCGACGAGTCTGCTCCTCGGGACTGACCTCCAGCCAGTACTTGATCAGTAAAATCCCTGAATCGACCATGGCTTTCTCCACTCCGGGAGCCAACTCCAAGAAGCGCTTGGTCTCCTCCGCAGTGCAGAATCCCATAACTCTTTCGACTCCGGCCCGGTTGTACCAACTGCGGTCGAAGATCACCACCTCACCTGCCGCCGGAAAGTATGAGAGGTATCGTTGAATGTACATCTGAGACTTCTCTCGGCGAGTTGGTGCGGGTAGGGCGACAACGCGAAACACCCTTGGACTCACGCGCTCAGTGACGGCCTTAATCGTCCCACCCTTGCCGGCAGTGTCCCGGCCCTCGAAGACGATGCATATCTTTGCCCCGGAATCCTTTACCCACTTCTGCACGGCAACTAATTCGCCGTGCAGCGTTCGGAGTTCGTGCTCATACTCCTTGCGCTTCATCTTGCGGTTCTCGTGGGAGCTAGGTTCGTTCGTTGGTTCTGAGTGCACAGAGTGATCGCCGTCGCCCTTCCCCGTCATCTTCTTGCTCATCTTCTTTGCCAAGGTGACGCCCCCCGAGCGGACGCTTCAGCAGCATGGGAGCTGAGTTGGAAGCGCCAGGTTGTTCTGATCTCTTTGATATAAGTCTGCCAGGTCGGGGCCGTTGGGAACCCCGCCTTTCTGGAGATGCTTGCACTCTCTGTATCGGTGATCCCGTCCTTCGGGTTGAGGTGTGCTTGGGGCGCCTTGCCATCTGAGCGCAGGACAGCCCGTGCTGGAGAACCTACGATCGCTCGTCAAGGTTGGCCTGTCCTCCGCCCGCTGTCGCGACCTCGATCGTTGGACTCAGACGAACTCCTCCGCCAGAGTTCAGGGGGCGACATCGCCCCCTTAACTGACTGGACGTAGACAGGCCGCTGGGAAGGTCGGGCTCGCAGCGTCTTGCAACGCCGTCTCGACGTTACGCCAAGAGCTTTGCCTTCTGGTCGGCAAACTCGCTGTCGGTGAGCACGCCTTGGTCTCTGAGAGCGGCCAACTTGGACAACTCGTCTGCAGCCCCTGTGGTTGCAACCTCACGTACATGTGCATCGAATGCCTGCTGCTGTTGCGTGGCATCGTGGACAGCCCGCTCCTGCATCTTTCCGCCCCGTGCGATCAGGTAGACGAAGACCCCCAGGAATGGGAGGACGATCACGAAGATGACCCACAAAGCCTTAGCCCAGCCACCGATGTCTCTGCTCCGGAAGATGTCGCCGAAGACTACGACGAGGAGCCAGATCCAGATGACAAACAAGAAGATCTCGAGCATCGTCCAGAAGAAGTCTGCGAGCGGATACGTATAGGCAAGCACTAGGGATTCCTTTCGTAGAGGGACACAACATCTGAGGGCCGCACCCCTATTGGAGAACGCCCCGATTGGAGATCGAAAGTTTTCTGCTCGGGTGATCGGGGGCTATTCACTCGATCGCACCTGAGGTGGGTGATCTGCCGAAGGGGTAGTCGGCCCATTCCCGTTCACAGGCTCGGCAGCGCCAACTCAGCTCGCCAGGATCCGTCGGCCCCAGCCGCAGGATCAGGTGGGGCACATCCGAGTCACCGCAAAGCGGGCATGCGCGGGGTGACGAAAGCTCGTCGTCGACTGGCATCGACATTCGAGACGCTGGGTCAGCCGTCAACGAGTGCCGACCGGCCGCCATAGACCGCCAGGGCATAGATAACTAGAGCGGCAATGAAGATGTAGACGAACGACCACACTGGGTAGTACGGCATCCACCAAATGGCGCTGATTCCGGCAATAGCCCCTGCGACGATGCCCACCCAGCGACCAATCTCGGATCCACTGGTCACCAGAAGGCCGCAGATGATCAAGATGGCGGCCACGGCCAGATCTATCCAGCCATAAGTCTTCAGCGTGTGACCGAAGATGGCCGCTTCGAGGTCGGAGGGAAGCACCCCGTGGTACCGAAATGCCCAGATAGCATCAAAAACCTTCAGAACCCCACCAAAGATCAACATGATCCCTGCGAACAAAACCCAGCCCGTACCGCGCTCCGCCATGGAAGTCCCCTGTCTTTACAAAAGGAGGATGAAGCCATCCTGGGTGGAGTATTTGCCGAATGTTCGGCAGTGTCAACAGGTCGCGCGAACGTTGTAACAAAGGGTGTCAGCTCCGAGATGGTTGCTGCAAGCGGCCCGCGAAAAAGCCCTGGCGCTTTGGTCAATCCCAGATCTAGAGTGCTGCTGACAGCGGACTGGCCCTGTGGGTCAGAGGGGAGTTTCCCATGGGGATGAGGCGACGGTCACGACGGCGAGGCCTTGTTGCTGGTGCGGTGGCAGGAGGGGCGATAGCTCATCACCGAGCCAACAAGCAGCAGTCTCAAGAACAGTACGACGACAACTCGTACGCACCAACGCCAGCGCCGGCACCAGCGGACGCTGCCGATCAGATCGAGCATCTCGCGCAGCTTCACTCATCGGGTGTGCTGACCGACGAAGAGTTCACCGCGGCTAAGGCCCAAGTCCTCGCGTCCTAGTAGTTCTGACTCCTCTGGCTGTCCTGAGGGCCGACAGGTCTAGAGCTGGCGAAAACAACAGAAATTGGGTGTCTGATGTCTGAATCTCGCAAAGACGTACTCCTCAAGGCTCTGGAGGCCGAGGTGGGCGGTGCCGAGTCCATTGATTTGGCCAAGCTCTTCACTGATGATGTCGTGGGATGGTCGCCGTACGCATCTATCTCAGGACTCCCTGCACTCGCTGCGCTTTCGGCGCTCCGTGAAATTGCTTTTTCCAACGTAGTGATCATGTTCCGTGGACTCGATGAGGTCGGCAACCGTGCGTACGCTGAATGGCTCATCGAAGCTGACCACACCGGCCCCTTAGTCTTGAGCGAAGATGCCGAACTAGGGCCGACGGGGCGGCGTATCCGCCTGCCCGGCGTCACTGTCGCCGACTTCCAAGGGGGAAAGATCAAGTCGTACCGGACCTACTTTGATGACGTCTCCATGATCGAACAGATCGTCGACGTCTGACCGACAGATGCCAGTGCCAGTGGACCTCAGCATCGAGGACCAGCCGGATCCGCTCGATGTTGAGTTTCTGGAAACCCAGATCCGTCGGGAAGCAGCCAATGTCATGGGACTTGGTGAAGAAAATGAACTGGCTATCTTCGTCCGCGAGTCCGGCACGGTGGTAGCGGGCATCAGCGGATGGACGTGGGGCGATTGTTGTGAGCTGCAAAGCCTATGGGTCGATCCTGGCCTCCGGGGACGGGGGCTAGCAACCCGGCTTATTGCTGCAGCTGAGGCCGAAGCAGCGGCTCGCGGGTGCACGCAGACTGTCCACTTCACTTATGAGTTTCAGGCCCATGATCTCTATACGAAGAGTGGCTATGAAGTGATCGGATGCATCGACGGATTCCCAACTGGAACCAAGGCTTTTTGGTTTCGCAAGCAGCTGCACCCCGATAACTCCGATAGCGGACCGTCGTAGCGGTCAAATCCAACCATCCAGAGGGGCTCTGGGAGGTACTACCGGTGTGATGCCCAATCCACAGGGGTCAGCGTCACTAGCAACCACGACCGAATCGAAGCCTCTTGGCGACCACAAGGATCTAGCCCCCCCACCGAGCTTGCTTGCCTACGGACTAGCCAATCTAGTGATCGGGCTGGCGGTCCTCGTGCTCGCCAAGCTGATATTCAAGAGAGATGCCAAGGTGGGATTGATGGCGGCGGCAATAGCAGTTGTTCTCCATCACCAGCTTGATGCCCCGCTCGCACGAAAGCTTTTGGGCTTGATTAAGTCCTGATCAACTCTCAGCGATGTAGACCTATCTCATAACGCCCAGGCGGTTAGACGATCAACAGCTCCGAAGTCCGAGGCATCCCGTTAACGAAAGGCCATCTTCATGTTTAGAAAGCTTGCAGCAGAACTGCTTGGAACTCTCATACTCGTCTTTGTCGCGTGTGGAGTGGCGACCCTGTCGTTCGGCAAGGGATTTAACTTCGCTGGATTCTCGCTTGCTCACAATTTGTCTGCCGGAATCGTCGCCACGGCGCTGGCCTTCGGACTTGTCTTGCTGGCACTCGTGTATGTCCTCGGGCCGATCTCCGGATGTCACGTCAATCCGGCGGTTACGATCGGGGCCCTCCTCACACGTCGGATCGAGCCGGTTGAGGGCCTTCTCTACATCGTGGCCCAATTCATCGGGGGCATCCTTGGTGCGCTGCTGCTCTGGGGTGTCTTCAGCTCGTCGCCCTTTTACCACCGGACGGTCACCGGTCTGGGAGCAGACGGCTACGGCAAAGCGTCGGACGTGCACATCAGCGCCGGGGGTGCCTTCCTTGTGGAGGTCATCCTCACCGCCATTTTCGTCTTTGTCATTCTTGGCGTGACGTCACGGATCGCCAATGCGCTGACTGCCGGGTTGGTCATCGGCTTCACCCTTTCCTTCATCCACCTCATCGGTATCCCCCTCACCGGCACGTCCGTGAATCCGGCGCGGAGCCTCGGCCCGGCGTTGGTAGTAGGTGGAACGGCCCTCAGCCAGGTTTGGTTGTTCCTCGTGGCGCCGGCCGTGGGTGGCGTGGTCGCCGCGATCATCCATTGGATCATCTACCCCAAGGATGCTCCTACGCCCAAAGAGTCCCTCAATCCGGCGGATGCGAGCTAGAACTCCTGTCTTGACCGTTCGCCTGTCGTTATCGGTCAAGGGCTAGTTCTCGTGGTGATGGCCCGTGGGTATGACCTCGTTGGTATGCCCGCACGACGTCTGGTCATACGACGGCTTAGTCCGTAATGAACCCTCGCGTTGGGGCCCGCCGAGACGAAAGATCGGCCCACGCCGAAGGCGAAGTGCGATATCCACGCCGATGGACCGACCCGAATTTGAGGGTGCCAGTTGAGGCAGGGAGAGTTCGAACCCCATGCCTCACAGTTTTGTCGGGTGCCGAAGCAACTCGGTTAGCCCTGCCCAACCGGGCTCCTTCGGGAGGCGTTTGCGCCGATGCTGCTCTCGATTTCCCTATCCGTCACCCACGGATGGTCGTACCTGGTGTGGAACTGGCACCAACGCCGGTATAGAAACCTCCCTCACGTGTATCTGATGGGGCCTACGATGCTCTTGTGGTCGGCGGGGCAAGATTTCGGACCTGGGGCGACCGACGATGCCTGCTCGATGGCCGGCGGATTCAACCTCTCGTCAGGCGGTTGGCGTTCCTGACGGCAATGTGTGCCTGTGGCCTCGCGGCAGCGGGATGTGGTCTTTCTGGGCCGCCCAAAGCGATCGGATCCCGGCCGAACGAGGCCAAGCCCTCGGCAAGCCCCTCGCTCGCTGTCCAGAACGCTGCATTGTCAGCCACGGCGGGGTACCGAAAATTCATCGTGAAAAGCGCACAGTCGTTAGTGCTCGATGCGGAATCCATTCAGGGAGCCATGGCGTCTGACAATCTCCCCGCCGCTGAGTCCAGCGAGCTCGCAGCACAAGCGGCGTACGACGACATGCGTCCCCAGGTGAAGTGGGGAACCCCAACGGCACTCGACCTTGACGGTCAGGTCGATCAGTTCCCACCTGGGACACCGGTTATGGGACTGCACCGGATCGAACAGGGCCTGTGGAATGGAACTCTCTCAGAGACGGCCGTTGCTGCACTTATCGCACGCGGACCAGCGATCCAGTTCTCCTTAGCCCGGACAATTCTGACGCCCCAGTTGATCATCGAGGGCGAAGTCCAAGAACTCGATTGGGTCGACAGCGCTGCCGTCTCAGGCCGAGAGGAGATGTATTCCCACCTTGATACCGTCGATGTTGATGCGGGGGTCAATGCCGCCCAAACTGGCTTCAAACTGGTCGAGCCACTTGGGGACCTGCTCGCTGCCAGACAGACCCAGGCCGTTGCCGCCCAGTTCGCGGCGCTGGCCGAGACGGTGTCAGCGCTCGGTGCGGCAGGCACGAAACCAGATTCTGAGATCCCGGCCGCAGCCTGGATGGCTGTCGGACAACAGGTGGATGCCACCGCCACGGACCTGGCCGTGCTGGCTTCCCAACTTGGGAGTGCGGGGAGTGGGGCGGGTTATGGATCATACGGACGCTACTGATGGATGGTGACGGAAGAATGACCCATTCCGGATCGGTGACCCGGTGAACTTGGCCGCCATCGGGCCCGGTGGTACCCCGTTGGTTCCGCTTGGGGCACACATCCGTCAGGCCTCGCCGCATACCAACGACGGGGCGCGCCTGCTGCGGAGGGGCTACAGCTATGCAAACGGCATCGATCCCCAGACCGGCGAGTTCGATGCTGGCCTGTTCTTCATCTGCTTCCAACGTGACCCGCGGACTCAGTTCGTCCCCATTCAGAGACGTTTTGCGACCAACGACGATCTTTCCCAGTACGTCACCCATACCGCGAGCCGCGCTCTTCGCCTGCCCACCGGGGATCGGATCCGATGGCGACTGGAGCACCGCTCTCTTTTCGTGACCGATTGGGCCACCACCTTCGTCCTGCGAGCCGGGTTTGCCTGAAAACGCTCTCCCCAATCGACGATGACTCCTCGGCTAGTGTCGGCCAGAGTCCAGATTGAATCGGCGGATCAACGGGTCCCGAGTCTTTGGGTTCGATGACCAAAGGGGGAAGCATGGACACGGCATTTCGCTATCCGCATCTGCGCCGGATCGGAACATTGCTCGGTGCGCTGATCCTGACCAGTGTGGGACTGGCGGCATGCGGTACGTCATCGTCAACGACTGCATCATCGTCTGGCGCGGTACTGCTTGTAGGCAAGTTCGACGGAATGGCCGGTCAGTACACTTCGATCCAGAGTGCCGTGAGCGCCTCCAAACCCGGGGACTGGATTCTCGTGGGACCCGGTGACTACCACGAGGACGACGATGCCAAGGCGGCACCTACCAACACCGACGAGGGTGGCTATGGGGGGGTTGTGGTCACTACGGCGAACCTTCACATCAGAGGTATGAACCGCAATTCGGTGGTGGTCGATGGCACCAAGGCCGGATCATCCCGTTGCAGTTCCGCTCCGTCAGCCCAGGATTTCGGTGCCACCGGTTCGGATGGAAAGGCGCTGGGCCGAAACGGGATTGTGGCGTTCAAAGCCAGCGGGGTGAGCATCGAGAATCTCACGGTGTGCAACTTCCTGGCCGGAACCGGAGCGTCGGGCAATGAGATTTGGTGGGACGGCGGCGCCGGGACAGGGAAGATCGGCCTCCATGGCTACAGGGGTAGGTACCTGACTGCCACCTCTAGCTACTTCGGAGGTGAGAGTACGGCCGCTCAGTACGGAATCTTCTCTTCGAACTCCGCAGGTTCTGCGTTGTGGAACCAGATCTACGCAAGCAACATGAACGACTCCGGATCGTACGTGGGGGCCTGTCAACAGCAGTGCGGAATCACGATCGACCACTCGTGGATGGAATACAACGCTCTCGGCTATTCAGGGACGAACTCCGGTGGAGCCATCCTGACCGAGAACTCCCAGTTCGATAACAATGAGGAGGGGTTCGACACCAATACGCAGATCGGTTCTGACCCACCGGCACCCCAGGATGGCTACTGCGCCAACGGCGCGATCAGTCCGATCACCCATACCAAGTCATGCTGGGTCTTCGAACACAACAACGTCCACAACAACAACAATCCGAACACTCCTAGGGCCGGGGATGCTGCGGCCGGGCCGACCGGAACCGGCATGACGATCTCGGGCGGAAAAGGGGACACGGTCATGGACAACACCTTCGCAAACAACGGGGCGTGGGGCTTCCTCTTCGTTCCGTTCCCCGATTCGGATACGCCTAGCCTCGGCCAGACGTGTTCCGGTAAGGGCGGAACGGAGGTGGCTGGACTCGGCTGCGTATTCGATGCCTCCGGCGGTGCCCTGTTGAACAACACATTCCAAAACGACGGCTACTTCGGTAACCCGAGCAACTCAGACTTCGGCGAACTGGTGCTTACTCCAGGCCAACCGCAGAACTGCTTTGCCGGGAACAAAGCTCCGCAGGGCAGTTCCCCGACGGACCTCGAGCAGACGCAGCCCACGTGCAACGGTAAGCCGCAGGTGGCCACCACCGGAGTCGATCCGGACCTACTGGCACAGACGCTCTGCGATACCGGCTTCGGCACCTGTCCCGCCGGGGCCAACTACCCCAGCCCCGGCACGGTCGAAATGCACTCACTGCCGCCCGCCTCGGCTCTCCCGACGATGTCCAACCCATGTAGTGGTGTGCCGTCAAACGCCTGGTGTCCATCGGGCAAGCCGGCCTAAAGAAGCCGCCAGGTGAGCATTGTGCCCCTGCCGTGGGGACCTGTGGGTGCAGGGCTAGTCAGGGACAGCCCTATTGAGAGGCACGGGCTCCTCGGTGCCCACAAGGTCGGCTGAGCGTAAATGCGACTAGGCGGCGTCCCCTGACGTGGTGGGCTCAGAGTTGAGCCGGGGCATCACCAGTAGGCGGGACCCATGCTGGACACCTCAGGCACCTACCAGCTCAGGTCATGGGACAGAACATTTGTGGGCGAGGGGGGACTTGAACCCCCACATCCTTTCGGACACAGGAACCTGAATCCTGCGCGTCTGCCAATTCCGCCACTCGCCCGAGCGACCGCTAGAGGCTACCTGATGGCGGGAATGGCGATGTTCACGAGTCCCGCCTGGGTGGGGTGGCACTCGGCGGGGTGGTGACGTCGCGTCGCTTGACGGGGCTCACCTCCAGGCCTACCCCCAATTTGGGGGTGCCCCCCGGTAGGCTGACGCCAGCATGGGACTCCAAAAGTTCGAAGGGCGCCTCGAGCGCCTGGTAGACGGCACCCTTTCCAAGGCCTTCCGAGGCGAACTCCACCCCGTGGAGATCGGCCGTCGCGTGACGAGGGAGATGGATCTTCAGCGCCGGCTGGGCGTCCATGGACTCATCGCGCCCAACGCCTTCACGGTGTACCTGTCTACCAACGACTTCGACCGTTTCGAGAGCTTCCTCGAAGCCCTGGTCCGTGAACTGGAGGAAGCGGCACGGGAGCACGCCCGGACCGAGGACTACGTCTTCGTGGGACCGGTCACCGTGACGGTCATGGAAGACACCCGACAGCGCCGAGGACGGTTCTCGGTGGTCTCCGAGGTCGAAGAGGGGCCTTCGGGGCTCCCCGCCGCTTCGGTGGTGCTGGCTGATGGGTCCCGGGTCGTGCTCGGCCCCGAGCCACTCACCATCGGACGGTTGCCGGAGAGTGCGGTGATGGTCACCGACCCCAATGCCAGTCGACGTCATGCCGAGATTCGGAGGGTGGGAAACGACTGCGTCGTCGTGGACCTGAATTCCACCAACGGTACCAAGGTGAACGGGGCCACCGTGCGGGAGCGGAAGCTGGCCGACGGGGATCAGATCGTGATCGGAACCACGGTCCTCCGGTTCGAGACCTCGTGACGGCCGGCTCCTAGCGCACATGCACCTGTTACTGGTCTCTCTGCCCGGGCCCACAGACAACACCCCCGTACTCCGTGCCCTCGAGTACGGGGTCATCCTCTTGCTGTGGCTGTTCTTCATGTGGGTGGTCCGCGCCGTGTGGGTCGAGGTGCGCCCCCTGAAGCGTCGGCGCCGAAGGAAGGACGCCAACGAGCCGACCGTCGTCGGGGCCAAGGGGCGCAAAGGCAAGGTGCTGCGCCTCCATGTCATCCGTCCCGAGGACCAGGCCGGTCGGATCTATGACATCGGCGACGAGGTGACGGTCGGGCGAGCGGCGGGTTGCGGCGTTCCGATCGACTACGACACCTATTCGTCCAACCTCCACGCCCGCCTGTTCCGACTCGACGGTGATCTCTGGGCCGAGGACCTGGGTTCGACCAATGGGACCTGGGTCAACACGATCCGGATCAGCGAGCGGACCCGTCTCGAGAGGGGCGACCTCCTCCAGGTCGGTGGCACTGTCTTCGAAGTGGGGAAGTGAGATGACCCTCCTACGCTCCGGATCCGCCACCGATACCGGCCTGGTCCGCTCGGTCAATCAGGACCTGGCCGTAGAGACCTCCACGCTGTTCGCTGTGGCCGACGGGATGGGCGGGCATGCCGGTGGCGAGGTGGCGGCCCGACTGGCCGTGGATGCCCTGGCCAGTGCCTTCGGAAGGCAGCCCACGGGTTCGGGGCTGTCGAAGGCCGTCACGGAGGCCAACGCCGTCGTGTGGCAGCACAGCCAGGAGAATCCGGAACTGCGGGGCATGGGTACGACCCTCACCGCCGTCGGCCTGGTCAACGAAGGCGGCCACGACGTATTGGCCCTGGTCAACGTAGGTGACTCCCGCTCCTACCGCTTCCACGACGGTGAACTCAGCCAGATCACCACCGATCACAGCCTGGCCGAGGAGATGGTGCGGTCCGGCGAACTGACCACGGCTGAGGCGGCCGTGCACCCGCACCGCCACATCCTGACCCGGGCCCTCGGGGTGTCGTCGGACGTGGCCGTGGACCTCTGGCGGATCCAACCGGTTCGGGGCGACCGATTCCTTCTGTGCAGTGACGGCCTCACCAACGAGCTCGACCTCGCCCAGATCAGCGAGGTCCTGTCATCGGTCAGCGACCCGCACCGGGCCGCCGACCTCCTGGTGCAGGCGGCCCGGACCCACGGTGGGAGCGACAACATCACCGTTGTGGTGGTCGACGTGGTGGTGGGCGATGACCTGGATTCGAGCCCGGTGGTGGCCCCGGTCAACGCCGACTTCACCGCCGTACCGGAGGCGACCGGTGCCGTCGCTGTCGCCACCGACGACCTGTTCCCACCGTCGGTGGCCGACGAGAAGCCCCCCAGCCGCCGGGAACGTCGTCGGGCCAAGCGGCGGGCCCGACGGATCGCCCGGGGTCGGCGGCTGATCACCTACCGCACGCTCCTGTTCGTGATCCTGCTGGCGGCAGTGCTGGCCGGGGCGTGGTTCGCGGTCAGGTGGTACGACACCAACTCCTACTTCGTCGGCGTCGACAACAACGAGCTGGTCATCTATCAGGGGCGCATCGGCGGTTTCCTCTGGTACAACCCGGTTGAGGTGAAACGCACCGGGGTCACGACCGCCGATATCCCCTCCACCTACCTCGATCAGCTCAACGCGGGTGTCGAGGAGTCCTCGGTGGCCAATGCCGTCAACTACGTGCGTAACCTCGAGGACACCAAGATCTGCCAGTCCGACCCATCGTCGTCGCTGTGCTCCCCGTCGGTCGCTTCCCCGACGACTGCGCCGACTGCACCGACCACCACGGCGGCGCCGACCACTACCACCACAGTGGCCCCCTGATGGAACGCCGCATCCGCCGCCTGGGGATCTTCATGGTGCTGTGCTTCGTCGCGCTGTTCATCCAGCTGAACAACATCCAGATCTTCAAAGCCAACTCACTGGCCAACAGCCCGAACAACCCCCGGGTCGTGGCGCTGGCCCGGAGCCAGGGCCGGGGTGAGATCCTGTCAGCGGACGGCGTGGTGCTGGCCTCCTCCGTGCTCGCCCCGCCGAACAGCATCTACAAGTACGAGCGGCAGTACGACCCGTACACGGCAACGCTCTTCTCCCAGATCGTGGGGTTCGACTCGACCAAGTACGGGAACTTCCGCGGCGTCGAGGCCGAGTACAACAGCTTCCTGACCCCCCATACCCGGCCGGCCAAGACCCTGCGCGATCTGCTGGTCAACCGGACCGAGCAGGACGACGTGACGCTCACCATCGGGACCAAGCTGCAGACCCAGGTGGCCCAGGCCCTGGACCAGAACGCACCCGGAGTCCTCGGGGCCGCGGCCGTGGTGCTGAATCCCGCCACCGGTGCCATCGAGGCCATGTACTCCAACCCCACCTTCGACCCCAATCCCCTCGTCTCCCAGGACCTGGCCAAAGAGACGGCGGCGTGGAACATCTACGCCTGCCCACCGACCGCCCCCCAGGCGGCCTGTGCACCGGGGGATCCCATCGCCGGCGCCTACGGCCTCCTCAACCCCCCTGGGTCGACGTTCAAGGTGGTGACGACGTCGGCGGTCCTCCAGAACCGGCCGGATCTCGCCACCATGACCTACCCGAGCGTCTCGTCGGTCACCTTGCCCAACTCGGGCACGCCCCCCCAGGTTCTGACCAACTACCACAACGGTGCCTGTCCGCCGCCACCCGGAGGCAACCTCGAGACGCTCCTCATCTTGTCCTGTGACGCCGACTTCGCTCAGATCGGTCAGCAGCTGGGGGCCCAGACCATGGTCAACCAGGCCGAGGCCTACGGGTTCAACCAGGTCATCCCCTTGGACGTCCCCTCGGACACGGTGGCCGTCTCCAACTTCGGGACCACCGCCGACTTCTCCGATGACATCCCCGGCCTCATGAAGTCGGCCATCGGCCAGGAGAACGTGACCGCCTCGACACTCCAGATGGCCCTGGTAGCCGGGGCTGTCGCCAACGGCGGGGTGGAGATGACCCCCCACGTAATGGCCTCGATCCGCGACACCCAGGGCAACCTGGTCAAGGTGTACGCCCCCAAGCAATGGCTGCAGCCGATCTCGGCCGAGACGGCCAACACCTTGACTACCTTCATGCAGGGGGTGGCCAAGTCGGGGACGGCGGCCGGGGTCTTCCCGACCAGTTGGGACGTGGCGGCCAAGACCGGCACCGCCCAGGACGGTTCATTCGGGCCCAACCCCCAGTACACCGACGACTGGCTCATCGCCTTCGCCCCGGTAGGCACCTCGGGACAAAAGGTGGCCATCGCCGTCGTGCTTCCCAAGCAGGTGGGGAGCGCCACCGGTGCCCAGTACGCCGGCCCGGTTGTCAAGCAGATCCTCGGTGACGTCCTCGCCGACCAGGGATCAGCGGGATGACCGGGAACGGGACCGGCGCGGCCACCACCACTATTCGACCATCCAGTCTGATGAGGAACAATGAGAACACCGGAACCGAGAGAGTGCAGGCCTAGGCTTTGACCCACATGGAACCGAACGAGCCGCCACGAATCTTCTCTGAGAGGTACGAACTCAACCACCTGATCGCCCGGGGCGGCATGGCCGAGGTCTATCGCGCCCACGACCGCCTCCTCGACCGTCCGGTGGCGCTCAAGGTGCTCTTCCCGGAGCTGTCGGTCGACCGTTCCTTCGTGGAGCGGTTCCGTCGGGAGGCCCAGGCCGCCGCCAACCTCTCGCACCCCAACATCGTCCCGGTATTCGACTGGGGCGAGGACACCGGCACCTACTTCATCGTGATGGAGTTCATCGACGGGCGCCCCCTCTCGGCCATCTTGAAGACGGCTGGGCCGCTCACCGCCGACCGCACGGCCGATATCGGGGCCCACGTGGCGGCCGCCCTCGGCTATGCCCATAAGCACGGGGTCATCCACCGTGACGTGAAGCCGGGCAACGTCCTCATCACCGACGAGGGCCAGGTGAAGGTGACCGACTTCGGCATCGCCCGGGCCATCAACACCGAAGAGAGCCTGACCCAGACCGGTGCGGTCATGGGAACGGCCACCTACTTCTCGCCCGAGCAGGCCGAGGGCATGGGCGTCGACGCCCGCAGCGACATCTACTCGCTCGGTGTCGTGCTGTTCGAGATGGCCACCGGACGCCCACCGTTCCTCGGCGACACCCCGGTGGCGGTGGCATCCAAACACGTACGGGATCATCCGCCCGCGCCCCGTGAGCTGAACCCCTCGATCCCGCCGACCTTCGAGGCCATCATCTTGAAGGCCATGGCCAAGAACCCCGAGCACCGGTACGCCACCGCCGAAGACCTGAGGGCCGACCTCCTCCGCTTCAACGAGGGACGAACCGTTCTGGCCATGGACGATGCCACGTCGCTGCTCGCCGTGGCCGGTACCACCCAGGTAGTGGGAGCAGTCGGTGGGATGGAGGCCACCCAGTCGGTCGCCGCCAGCGCTCCGGCCGACGCTGTCGAGGAGGAGGAGGGCGGTTCCAACCGGACCCGCACCTACGCCATCATCCTGGCCGTCCTGATCATCCTGCTCCTGGTGGCCGGCTACTTCCTGGCCCGCAATCTGGGCTATCTGGGAGGAAGCGCGTCATTCAATCTGCAGTCGGTGACCGGCGAGCCGGTGGCCGACGCCACGTCCAAGCTCAAAGCGGACGGCCTGGTCGTCAAGAGCACCACCCAGATCTCCTCCGACGCCCCCGGCACGGTCATCTCCACCGATCCACCGCCCAACTCGCTGGTGAAGAAAGGCGACACGGTGACTCTGACCGTGGCCACCGCTCAGAAGGTGACGGTGCCGACCGGTATCACCCAGACCTCGCAGAGCAACGCCGAATCCCTGCTGCAGTCGGCGGGCCTCGGCTTCACGGTGACCAACGTGGCCAACGATGCCACCCTCGGCACGGTACTCAGTGCCACGCCGCCGTCGGGTACCAGGGTGGCCAAGGGCAGCACGGTGGCCCTGACGGTCTCCTCGGGCCCGAAGAAGGTGCCGGTGCCCTCGCTCATCGGCCTCGGCCAGAACCAGGCCAGCAACCTTCTCGGGAGCGTCGGCCTCAACGTTGGGAACATCTCGTCGGCCAGCTCGTCCAACTACGGGGCCGGTGAGGTGATCCAGACCACTCCGGGGGCGGGCCAGCTGGTGAACCCGGGGAGTTCGGTCGACATCGTCGTCTCGACCGGGTCTCCTCCCACGACGACCACCTCGACCTCGACGTCGACCACAACCACGACTACTTCCCCACCGGCCAGCTCGACCACCACCACCGGTGGTTGAGCGACCGGTGCTCGGCTAACCCCACCGCGTACCGGCCGGACGGCGCTCACTGCCCGGCCTCCCGAACCAGGACGGCAAAGGGCCCCCCGAGGACTCAGTGGGTCAGACGGGTCGAGTCGAGGCGAGGAAGTTCGAGAGCAGGCTCGGACCCTCCAGCGTCAACAGCGACTCCGGGTGAAACTGCACACCCTCTATGGCCAGAGTCCGGTGGCGCAGGCCCATGATGACGCCGTCCGGCGTGCGGGCGGTCACCTCCAGCACCTCGGGTACCGAATCGGGCTCCACCACTAACGAGTGGTAGCGGGTGGCGATGAAGGGGTCGGGCAGTCCGACGAACACACCTGATCCGTCATGGTGGATGGACGAGGTCTTGCCGTGCATGAGTGTCGGTGCCTCGACGATCCGTCCCCCAAACACCTCGGCGATGGCCTGGTGGCCGAGGCAGACCCCGAGGATGGGGATTTCGCCGGCCAGTTCCCTGATCGCTGTCATGCTTACGCCGGCACTGTCGGGTCGGCCTGGGCCCGGGGAGATCAGGACGGCGTCGGGACGGGCGGCGCGTATGCCCTCCACGTCGATGGCGTCGTTGCGGTAGACGACCGGGTCAGCCCCGAGCTCACCGAGCTCTTGGACGAGGTTGTAGACGAACGAGTCGTAGTTGTCGATGACCAGCACCCGGGTCGCCATGGTCCGATGATCGTACTTGTCGATCCGGGGAGCGAGGATCTGGCCCCATCCCTCTATGGCGACTCGCTATCCTTCGCCCATGGCAACCAAGGCCTCGTCGGGGCCGGGCAAGGCCCAAAAGAAGGGTCGCTCCGCTGGCGGGAGGACTACCGAGGCCGGTGGCGGCAAGGTCACGTCTAGCCGCTACACCCCTCCTGTCCCGAAGAACGTCAAGACCAGCCCCCGGTGGATGGGCATCTCCATCATCGTCTTGTTCCTCCTCGGGGTGGCGATCGTCATCCTCAACTACGCCGACCTGCTTCCGGGTGGCGTCAACAATCTGTGGCTGATTGCCGCCATCGGGGCCATCTTCGCCGGGCTCATCGTGGCCACCCGGTACCACTGAGCCAAGTACCCGGATCGGGCGCGAAGAACCGGCCCTCTCGGGCCGGTTCTTCCCGACACTGCTCATGGCAGCCGGCCCAGGCGGGCCGCCCGCCCGGTCAGCCCAGGCGCTCGATGATCGTGGCGTTGGCCATACCGCCGCCCTCGCACATCGTGAGCAGACCGTAACGACCCTGGGTCCGCTCCAGCTCGTTGAGGAGGCTGGCCATCAGCTTGGCGCCGGATGCGCCGAGCGGGTGCCCGAGGGCGATGGCGCCACCGTTGACGTTGACCTTGCTCAGGTCGGCGTCGAACTCCTTCTGCCAGGCGAGCACGACCGAGGCGAAGGCTTCGTTGATCTCGATCACGTCCATGTCGTCCAGGGTCAGCTTGGCCTTTTCCAACACCGACTTGGTGGCCGGAATGGGACCGGTGAGCATGGTGATCGGGTCGCTACCGGCCACGGCGAAGGCGTGGAATCGGGCGCGGGGGGTGAGTCCCAGTGCGGTGGCCTTCTCCTCGCTCATGATGAGGACACCGGAGGCCCCGTCGGTGATCTGGGACGAGTTGCCCGCCGTGACCCGGCCGTTCTCGGGCCGGAACGCCGGCTTCAGGTTGGCCAGTGCCTCGACCGAGGAGTCGGGGCGGATGCCCTCGTCGGTGGTGATGAGCTCGTCCGTGTCGGCCCGGTCGTCGTCCTTGATGGCCACCGGGATGAGCTCACGCTCGAACCGGCCTTCGGCGGTGGCCTGGGCCGCCCGCTGGTGGGAGCGGACCGAGTACTCGTCGAGGGCCTCGCGGCTGATGTCCCACTGCTCGGCGATCAGCTCGGCGCCTTCACCCTGGCCGACCAGGCCGCCGCGCTCGGCATAGCGACTCATCATCCGGGGTCCGAAGGGATAGCCGAGGTCGCGTACGACCGATGACCCCATCGGGGTGCGGGTCATCACTTCGACGCCACCGCCGATGACCACGTCGTAGGCCCCGGCGATGACGCCCTGGGCTCCGAAGTGCAGCGCCTGCTGGGACGAACCGCACTGGCGATCGATGGTGGTGGCGGGGACCGACTCGGGATAGCCGGCGGCCAGGACGGCGTTGCGGCCCACATTGAGGGACTGCTCGCCGACCTGCATGACACAGCCCATGATCACGTCGTCCACCAGGGCGGGGTCCAGATCGTTGCGTTCGACCAGGGCCTTCAACGGCTCGGAACCCAGATCGGCGGCATGCCAGTTCCGCAGCTTCCCGTTCCTCTTGCCCCCGGGGGTGCGAACGGCATCAATAATGACGGCATCGGTCATGGTTGCTCTCCTTGTCCGGTCCGGCGGAGCTGCGCCTGCCGGCCGCGATCGTCTTGGTGAGGAGGTCGGGACCCGGTGCCCCGGCCAGTGGGGAAACTTGACCGCGTGGTCAAGTTTTCTCGCCCTTGATCGTACCTCTCGGAGGCCCGCGGGCCAACCGGCCTCCTGGCGACCGTTCGACCAGGGGTTTCGCCCACCGCGACCGTTGGGCCCGGGCGGGAGCTGTCGCCGGTTATTCGGCCTGGGCGCCGATCCGGGTTACCGACCGGCACTACGGTCGGGGCATGGAAGGTCGGATCAAAGACATGGACCGCTGGTTGGGCGATGGCGGCATGGAGCTCATCGGAGTCGTGGGAGGGTCGTTCGACGACTACGGCGTCGATGGGGAGGACCTCGGCTGGGTGAACGGTTCGTTCCTCCCCACCGCCCTGGCCGGCAATCCTCACGGCGTCGTCCAGGCCGGAGTGCATGGACTGCTCCTCGACGCGGCCATGAACTTTGCCATCAACTCGGCGCTGGCCGGCCGCCATCGCACCCGGGCCACGCTCGAGATGAAGGTCGAGACCATGCGACCGGCGATGGTGGGGGAGACTTACCGCCTGCGCGGCGAAGTCGTCCGCCTGGCCCGACAGGTGGCCTACGCCGAGGCATCGGTGACCGACGAGGGCGATCGCATGGTGAGCCGGTCGACCGGCACCTTCCTCCTGCATCGCCCCGACGACGACACTCCGAAGCAGTAACTGGGCCGGCCCGATACCGGCGCAATCAGGATCCCGGGCCATGGTGGTATAGTTGCTTGTTACAAGCATTCTATATGGACTGGCCTGATGGACCCGGCCGCCCTCACCCGGAGGACACTGTTGTGACGCCGACGACCGCATCGTTCGAGGACACCGAAAAAGCTGGGCTGCCCGCCGGCCTCGTATCGGCCGAGCTGGAGCGGGCCCTCACCCAGGTGGCCCGGGCCATCCTGCGACTCGAGGTCCCCCGCAGCGAGCTGGCCGAAGGGGAGTCCGTCGACCGTGCCGGCTACTGGCTACTCGTCCGACTGTCCCGTGAGGCACCGGTCCGGCTGTCCGAGTTGGCCGACACCGTCGAGCTCGACCTGTCCACGGTGAGCCGCCAGATGCGGGATCTCGTGGCCATCGGCCTGGTGATCAAGGTGCCCGATCCCGTCGACGGCCGGGCTTCGCTGCTGAGCCTGTCCGACCGGGGATGGGCGGTGCTCGAGGCGGTCTCCGAAGCCAGGCGCCAAGCGTTGGCCGAGGTGATCAGCGACTGGTCCGACGAGGAACGCACCACCCTCACCCGTGGTCTGCTCCGTCTGGAGGACGGCCTCCACCGGACACGGGAGCTCCACGGGCGCGACCAGCACGGAAGGGTCGGCGCGTCATGAGCATCGACACACCGGCCCGATCGGACGAACCGACCACACAACCGGTCGACGACGCCGCCGGCCCGGGAGGACCCGGGGGGCTAGGGGCAGCCCTCAGTCACCGCCAGATCCTCGTCGTGTTCAGCGGCCTGATGATCGGCATGTTCCTGGCCGCCCTGGACCAGACCATCGTGGGGACCGCCCTGCCCACCATCGTCAACAGCCTCCACGGGCTCAACCACATCAGCTGGGTGGTGACGGCGTATCTGCTGACCTCCACCATCTCCACCCCGCTGTACGGAAAGCTCTCCGACCAGTTCGGCCGCAAGGGCCTCTACCAGGTGGCCATCGTCATCTTCCTGGTCGGTTCCGCCCTCTCCGGACTCAGCCAGAACATGGCCCAGCTCATCGCCTTCCGGGGTATCCAGGGCCTGGGCGCCGGCGGCCTCATGGCGCTCGCCTTCACGATCATCGCCGACGTGGTCTCCCCCCGGGAGCGGGGCCGTTACCAGGCCTATTTCGGGGCCACCTTCGCCCTCTCCTCCATCGCCGGCCCACTGCTCGGCGGGGTGTTCACCGACAACCTGAGCTGGCGGTGGATCTTCTACGTGAACATCCCCATCGGCATCGTGGCCCTGGTGGTCACCTCGGCCGTGCTCAAGCTCCCGTTCCGTCGCCAGGCCCACAAGATCGATTTTCTGGGATCAGGCCTCATGCTGGTGGGGGTGACCGCAGCACTGCTCGTCACGGTCTGGGGAGGCACCCAGTACGCCTGGGGCTCGACGGTGATCATCGGGCTGGCCATCGCCGCCGCCGTCCTCATCACCGCCTTTGTCCTGTGGGAGCGGAAGGCGGCCGAGCCCATCCTGCCGCCCAACCTCTACCACCTCGGCATCTTCCGGGTCTCGACATCGGTGTCGTTCCTGCTGGCCATGATCATGTTCGGCGCGGTCATCTACCTGCCCCTCTACCTCCAGCTGGTGGACGGGGTGTCGGCCATGGTCTCAGGCCTCTTGATGATCCCCATGATGCTCGGCGTGCTCGGAGCTTCGATCCTCTCGGGCCAGGTCGTGTCCCGCACCGGCCGCTACAAGGTGTTCCCCGTGGTGGGCTCGGTGCTGGTCACCGTGGGGATGGTGCTCCTCTCCCATCTCGGCCTGCACACCTCGCACCTCACCATGAGCCTCTACGTCATCGTCCTCGGCACGGGCATGGGTATGACCATGCAGGTGATGGTGCTGTCGGTGCAGAACGCCGTCCCCACCGCGCAGATGGGGGCGGCCACCGCCGCGGTGACCTTCTTCCGCTCGCTCGGCGGGGCCTTCGGCACGTCGCTGTTCGGGGCGGTCTTCATCGCCGGCCTGAGTCACTGGATCGTCCGTCTCGTGCCCGGGGCGGCGGGCTCGTCCATCCACGTGAACGGAAGCTTCTCGATGAGTCCGGCCCAGCTCCATGCCTTCCCCACTGACGTGCAGCACGGCATCCTCGAGTCCTTCGTCCGCTCACTCCACTCCATGTTCCTGGTCGGGGTGCCCATTGCCGTGGTCATGTTCGTCCTCACCTTGTTCCTGAAGGAGGTGCGGCTGCGGTCGACCTCCGGGTTGGAACGACCTGCCGAGGACATTGGCATGGCCGGTGGGATGCCCGACGCCGAGTTCGACGAGGATGCCCTGGACGGCGCTGCGGCCTTGGGCTGAGCCTCGTCGCCCCCAGCCCCCGCGATGCACGGCAACGCCCCGCCGGGCGCTGCTGGTCGACTAGACCGTCACCATGCTGCTGCGCATCTTCACCGAGCCCCAACAAGGAGCCTCCTACGACACCCTGGTGGCCGTGGCCCGGGCCACCGAGTCCCTGGGCTTCGACGCCTTCTTCCGGAGCGACCACTACCTGTCGATGGGAGATGCCACCGGCCTCCCCGGCCCGAGCGACGCATGGACCACCCTCGCCGGCATCGCCCGGGAGACCGCCACCGTCCGGCTGGGCACCCTCGTCACCTCGGCCACCTTCCGTCATCCCGGGCCGCTGGCCATCACCGTGGCCGGTGTAGATGCCATGTCCGGGGGTCGGGTGGAGCTCGGCCTCGGTGCCGGCTGGTACGAGGCCGAACACACCGCCTACGGAATCCCCTTCCCTCCGGTGGTCGAGCGCTTCGAGCGCCTGGAGGAGCAGCTGGCCCTCATCACCGGCCTGTGGGGGACTCCCGACGGGGCCACGTTCACGCTGGAGGGGGCCCACTACCGGTTGGTGGACAGCCCGGCCCTACCCAAGCCGGTCCAGCGGCCCGGGCCGCCCATCATCGTGGGGGGACACGGGGCCAAGCGCACCCCTCGCCTGGCCGCCACCTACGCCGCCGAGTTCAACCTGGCCTTCTCCTCGCTCGAGGAGACGGGCAGCCAGTTCGAGCGGGTGCGGGCGGCCTGTGTGACCCAGGGCCGTGACCCGGGATCCCTCGCCTACTCAGCGGCCCAGGTGATCTGCTGTGGCCGGACCGACGCCGAGGTGACGGCCCGGGCCCGGGCCATCGGCCGCGAGGTGGGCGAGCTCCGGGCCAACGGTCTGTGCGGGTCGCCCGACGAGGTCGTGGCCAAGCTGGCCACCTACGCCGCCGTCGGCACCGAGCGCTGCTACCTCCAGATCCTCGATCTCGCCGATCTCGACCACCTGGCCCTCATCGCCGAGTCCGTGCTGCCGCAGTGCGCCGGACTGTAAGGGGCAAGAAGCCGTAGGACCACAGTTGGGCCGCGGCATCGGCGGAGCGGTCAGGCGGTGGTCGAGGCGGTCCCGACCGGGTGGTCGGCCCCGTTCTCGGTCATGGGCCAATGCTCGGCCACCAGGGTGAGGGACTGGGCCCGGGCCTCGTAGGAGTGGGCCCGCGTCGACAGCATGATCTCGTTGGCCCCGGTGCGGGCCTGCAGGTCGACCAGGCCCTGATGGACGACGTCGGGCTCCCCGATGAGATGGGTGGCCACCGTGTCCTCGATGAAGGCCCGCTCCTGGTCGGTGTACTGGTAGGCGGCCGCCTCTTCGGGGGTGGGCACGGGGCCGAACCGCCCGGTGCGCAGCTGCAGGGTGCTGAGGGCGGAGGGCCCGGCCAGCCACCGAGCTTCCTCGTCGTTCGGGGCGCAGAGCACCGAGACGGCTGGCATGAAGTACGGCTCGTCGAGCAGGAACGAGGGACTGAACCGAGCCCGGTACTGCTCGACCGCCTGGTCGAGGAGGCCCGGGGCGAAGTGGTACGCGAACGAGAAGGGGAGACCGAGCATGCCGGCTAGCTGGGCGCTGAACGTGGACGACCCGAGCAGCCAGACCTCGGGGAGGTACCCGCGACCGGGCACCGGTGCCGGGTGCGTGGCGGGCCCTTCGCCGTCGGCCAGGTAGTTGATGAGCTCCACCACGTCCTGGGGGAAGGTGTCCGCCCCGGTGTCACTGCTCCGCCGCAGGGCGCGGGCGGTCACCTGGTCGGTGCCCGGAGCGCGTCCGAGCCCGAGGTCGATGCGGCCCGGGTGCAGGGCCTCCAGGGTGGCGAACTGCTCGGCGATGACCAGGGGTGCGTGGTTGGGCAGCATCACCCCGCCGGCTCCGAGCCGCAGGGTGGTCGTGGCGTCGGCCAGGTGGCCGATCAGTACGGCCGGGGCGGAACTGGCCACGGCGGGCATGCCGTGGTGCTCGGCCACCCACATCCGCCGGTAGCCGAGCCGCTCGACGACGGGGGCCAGGCGCGTGGTGTCGGCGAGGGCGTCCGCCGGGGTGAATCCCTTGGCCACCGAGGCCAGGTCGAGCACGGAGAGAGGAACCATGACCTTTCCAACACCGTTCCGACCCACGATCTTCCGGCCGGCCCGGCGACGGGTCGGAACCCGGTGGGGTCAGGTGCCGGGGGTGGTCAGCTCCTCGATCCGGGCCAGGGACCGGGTGATGTTGTCCCGGGTGGCCCCGGTGACCTTGTCATGGCGGAGGAAGAACCGCTGGTGGTCCTCGGAGATGTCCCAGCTCTCGGTGATCCGGGTGCCGTCCGCCACCGGCTCCAGCTCGTAGCGCCAGATCCGCCCGCCGAGGAACCGTCCCATGAACCCGGCGATGGTCGCCTTCCAGGCGATCCGGCGGTCCTCCTCGAACTCGATGACGGTGTTGGCCATCGTGTAGCCCATGCCCATGTGCATGGTCATGCCGAAGGTGGCGCCGAGGGAGAGGCGCTCGGGGACGCCCGGTGTGACCCCGCGCAACTGCCCCGAGCCGTCCAGTTCGATGTGGCGTGAGGCATCGGCCAACAGATCGAAGACGGCGGTCGGGGGGGCCGGGACCACGCGGGCCACCGAGACCACATCGCGGTCCACGGTCAGAGCCCGGGGCTCGACTGCATGATGCCGCCGTCGGTGAAGATGGTGGTGGCGGTGATGTAGCTGGCCCCGTCGCCGGCGAGGAAGGCCACCACACTGGCGATCTCCTCGGGCTCGGCCAGACGACCGATGGGGATGGACGAGTTCAGCTTGGCCAGCTGGGCCGGGTCGGCCACCGTGGCCGCGTTGATGGGCGTGTTGACCGCCCCAGGTCCCACCCCGACCACCAGGATGTCGTGGGGGGCGAGCTCGACGCCGGCGGTGCGGGTGAGCATACGCATCCCGCCCTTGGACAGGCAGTAGGCGGTGTTGCCGGGCATGGGCCAGTCCTCGTGGACCGAGGTCATGTTGATGATCCTGCCCCCGCCACCTTGGGCGATCATCTGCTGGGCGGCCAGCTGGGTGCCGAAGAAGGCACTCTTCAGGTTGATGTCGAGGACCTTGGTGTACTCCTCCTCGGTGGTGTCGAGGACCGAGGTCCGGGTCTCGACGCCGGCGTTGTTGACCATGATGTCGAGCCTCCCGAACGTCGACACCGCGGTGTCCACCAGGGTGCGGAGGTCCTCGACTTTGCTCACGTCGGCCTTGACGCCCACCACTTTGTCGCCGAGGGCCCGCACCTGGCGCTCCACGTCGTGCTCGGCGTCCTCGTTGGCGATGTAGTCGATCACGATGGTGGCACCCTGAGCGGCGAGGGCCAGGACCACGGCCTTCCCGATGCCGGTGTTACCCCCGGTGACGATGGCGACCTTGCCTGAGAGAGTCATGTTCCTCCTAGTGGATACGGACGGTTCCGAGCCGGCGTCCGGGGAGGAGCGGCCCTCCGGACCCGCCGATCCCCGGATCCTAACGGCACCCTCGGTGGGGGTGGTGGCCCTCGGAGTCGTCGACGGGCGGCGTGGTCGACATGCCATCATCGGGTCGTGAGCCCCCTCTCGATTGGCGATGCCACCGCGCTGCTTTCGGCCAAGGACCCCGTGCTGGCCGCGCTCGTCGAACGCTACGGGCCGGCCCCCCGTCGTCGACCGGTGCGGGCCGACCGGCGCTTCGAGAACCTGGCCGAGGCCATCGTCTACCAACAGCTGGCCGGCCGGGCCGCCGCCACCATCCACGGGCGCTTCGTCCTGGCCCTCGGCGGTGCCGTCACCCCCGAGGCGGTGCTGGCCGCCTCGGACGAGGCCCTGGCCGCCGCCGGGCTGAGCCGGGCCAAGGCCGCCTCCATCCGGGACCTGGCCGACCAGGTGGCCAGCGGGAGGATCGCCCTCGACCGGATCGGCCGGCTCTCCGACGAGGACATCGTGGACCACCTCACCCAGGTCCGGGGCATCGGGCCGTGGACGGCCCAGATGTTCTTACTCAGTACCTTGGGTCGCCTCGACGTCTGGCCTACCGGTGACTACGGGGTACGGGCCGGCTTCGGCCGGGCCTGGAGTCTCCCGGCCATCCCCACCCAAAAGGAGCTCGAGCTGCTGGGCGAGCCCTTCCGCCCCTACCGGAGCCTGGTGGCCTGGTACTGCTGGCGGGCGGCGGATGAACGGCCCGATCCGGTGACCACTCCCCGCCCGTAGCCGGGTTGGGCTCAATCGTCCTTGTCGGCTTTGCGCCAGCCCCGCTCGAAGGGCAACCGCCAGGCGTTGGGGGCGATGAGATCGCGTATGCCGGGCGGACCCCACGATCCCGGCTCGTAGAACTCGACGTCGGGCGGGTGCTCGAGGAGCGGGGTGGAGACCTCCCACAGGCGCTCGATGTCCTCGGCCGTGGTGAACAGCGTGTGGTCTCCGATCATGGCGTCGTGGATCAGCCGCTCGTAGGCCTCCAGGACGTCGGCCTCCTGTTCGGTCTCGTGCAGGGCGAACTGGAGACTGAGCTTGTCCAGCTGCATGCCGGGCCCGGGGCGTTTGCCGTAGAAGGAGAGCGAGAGTTTCGACGAGTCGGCCAGATCGAAGGTGAGGTGGTCGGGGCCGTGGGCCCCGATGCCCGAGTTGAGGGGAAACATGCTTTTCGGCGGCTCCCGGAAGGCGATGGAGATGATGCGCGCCCCTTCGGCCATGTCCTTGCCGGTGCGGAGGTAGAACGGGACCCCGGCCCACCGCCAGTTGTCGATCTCGCACTTGAGGGCGATGAACGTCTCGGTCTGGGAGTCCTCTGCCACCCCGGGGATGGACCGGTAGCCGGCGAACTGTCCCCGCACGACCTGGCTCACGTCGATCGGGCACAGCGACCGGAAGACCTTGTTCTTCTCCTCGCTGATGGAACGGGGGTCGAGGGAGGTGGGTGGCTCCATGGCCATGAAGGCCAGGATCTGGAACAGGTGGGTGACCACCATGTCCCGGAACGCCCCGGTGCCCTCGTAGAAGCTGGCCCGCGAGTCGACCGAGAGGGTTTCGGGTACGTCGATCTGGACGTGGTCGATGTGGTTCCGGTTCCAGATGGGCTCGAAGAGACCGTTGGCGAACCGGAAGGCCAGGATGTTCTGGGCGGCCTCCTTGCCGAGGAAGTGGTCGATCCGGTACACCTGCTCGGGGTAGAAGACCGAGTGGACGGCATCGTTCAGCACCACCGCCGACTGGAGGTTCGTGCCGAACGGCTTCTCCATGATGATCCGGGAGCGCTCGACGAGTCCCGCCTCACCGAGCGTGGCGACGACGGTGTTGGCGGCGGAGGGCGGGATGCTCAGGTAGTGGAGCCTGCGAGTCTCGCCGCTCAGGGTGGCCTCGGCCCGGGCCACGGCCTCGGCCAGGGCTTCGGGCCCGTGGGACTGGGAGACGTAGTGCAGCCGCTCCGAGAAGATCGGCCAGTGTTCGTCGACGATGTCCTTGCGGGCGAACTCGCGGCAGGCGGCGAAGGCGAACTCGTGGAAGGCGGCGTCGTCCAGCTCCTCGAGCGACGTGCCGATGATGCGGTACTCGGGGAGCAGGCCCGAGTAGGACAGCCGGAGCAGGCCGGGCAGGAGCTTGCGCCGGGCCAGATCGCCCGTGGCGCCGAACAGCACGATGACGTGGGGGAGCAGGCCTTCGGAGTCGCTCGGGAGCGGGTCCTCGATGGCCGGGTCGCTGGTCGTGAACAGGTCGGTCTCGGCGACGGAACTCATGCGTGCATCATGGTGGAACAGCCCTTCGAATTGCCCATTCGGACCGTAGCCATCCCATGTTTCGGTTGCATGACGGGCGTGAGAGAGGCGTGTGAACGCACCCGGTCCCTCGGTCAGGCCGCCGGCAGGCCGGCCCCGATCCTCTCGGCCACCTCGCGGACCTCGGGGGTGTCCATGATCCCCGGGGAGTGCAGGGTGCCGGCCAGCAGCCGGGGCCAGCCCACCCAGACGTCACGCACCAGCGCCGACGATGCCAATCCCCACTCGGCCCGGGTGAGGCAGAGCATGGCGGTCACGGGCACCTCCATCCCCTCCCGGGTCCCGTCGAGGGTGGCCCTCACTGCGGCGGCCTGGGCGGACAGGGCCTCGAGGTGCGGGGTGCAGTTCTTCCGGCCCACATGGAGCTCGGGCGGCCCGAGCTGGTTGATGGCCCCGGGGCGCCTCGTCTGAACCAGGCCCTTGTGGGGTTGGGCGTCGATGACGAACACCCCGGCCGGGGCCACGGCGATCACCGGGATGGTCCCCTTCGATCCGGGGATCCGCCGGTCGTTGAGGATGATGACGCCCCGTCCTTCGACCAGGGCCAGCGTTCCTCGTAGGCGGCCGCGGCGGTCGGCTTCCCCACGGCGCCGCTGGGCTCGCACCGGCTCGTCCGGACCCCCCGGTGCCGGCACCGAGACCGTCTGCCGCCCGTTGCTCTCGGCGGCGAGATCGTCGTCGGTCATCGGCCCATGGTAGGAGACGGTGCCCCACGAATCGTCGATCCGACCGGGCGACCCGAGGCGGGATTGTTGCAACTTGGCAACCCTGTTCCTTTTCGGCCCCCGTGGTGGGATGATGGGCAGTGGTCGTACATCCGGCCATGTCGGGGGCAGTACCCAGGGGGAACTCTGGAAGGGGGAAGTCCATGCTCGTTTCGAACCTTCTCGAAGGCAAGGGGACCATGGTGGTCACCGTCACCAAGGAGGCCACGGTGGGTGACGTGGTCGCCGATCTGGCCCATCACCGGGTGGGTGCTCTCGTGGTCTCGCCGGACGGTGTGCAGATCCAGGGCATCGTGTCCGAACGGGACATCGTCAAGCGCCTCAGCGTGCTGCGCACCGAGCTCCTCGACGAGCCGGTGTCCTCGATCATGTCGACCGACGTGCGCGTCTGTTCTCCGGACGCCGACGTGGAGTCGATCATGACCCTGATGACCCAGCAGCGGTTCCGTCACGTGCCCGTGGTGGAGAACGGCCGACTGGTCGGCATCGTCAGCATCGGCGACGTGGTCAAGAGCCGCATCGAGGAGCTGGAGAAGGACCGCAACGAGCTGATGGAGTACATCTCGGCCCGGTAGCCGCCCTGTCGCCGTCGGGCCGGCACGGGCCCCGCGGTCTCCCCGCCTACGCTCGCACTGTGGACGATCAGGGGAACGCACTCGGGATCGTCATCGTCGATCACGGGTCGAGGCGGGACGAGGCCAACCGGCGCCACGAGGAGTTCGTGGTCGGCTGGGGCCGGGAGCGCGGACTGACCAACGTGCACGCCGCCCACATGGAGTTGGCCGAGCCCTCCATCGCCACGGCCGTCGACGGCTGTGTATCCCTCGGGGCCACCACGGTGGTCGTGGCCCCGTACTTCCTGTGGCCCGGCAACCACTGGGACCGCGACATCCCGGCCCTGGCCGCCGCGGCCTGTGGCCGGCATCCCGGGCTCCGCCACCTGGTGGCTGCCCCGCTCGGTCCACACCCCCTGCTCGGGGACATCGTGGAGCAGCGCATCACCCACTGCCTGGCCCACGCGGCGGGCCAGGCAGCCGAGTGCGACGTGTCCGCGGGGACCGGCCGCTGCCGGATGGTGTGATGGGACCGACCGGCCGCAGCGGCACCGACGTGGTCGTCGTGGGGGCCGGCCTGGCCGGCCTGTGCTGCGCCCAGGACCTGGCCCGGGCCGGCGTCGAGTGCCTAGTCCTCGAGGCGTCCGACGGCATCGGGGGACGGGTCCGGACCGATCGGGTGGACGGCTACCTGCTCGACCGCGGCTTTCAGATCCTGCTGACCGCCTATCCCGAGGTCCAGCGCCGGTTGGACCTCGGTGCCCTGAATCTGGCCGGTTTCGAGCCCGGCGCAGTGGTGCGGGTCGCCGGTCGCTTCCACCAGGTGGCCGATCCCCTGCGCCGACCCCTCCTGATCGGCACCACCATCACCGCCCCGATCGGCTCGTTGGCCGACAAGGCCCGACTGGCCCGTCTGGTGGTGGACGTGCGCACCCACCCGGTGGCCGATCTCCTCCGCCGCCCCGAGACGACCACGGCGGTGCGTCTGGCCCGGGCCGGCTTCTCCCATCAGATGGTGGAGACGTTCTGGCGGCCGCTGTTCGCCGGCATCCAGCTCGATCCCGACCTCGAGGTGTCGAGCCGGCGGTTCGATCTGATCCTGCGGATGTTGGCCGTCGGGGCCACCGGTGTGCCCCGAGAGGGGATGGGGGCGATCCCGGCCCAGGTGGCGGACACGCTTCCCGGGGACAGCGTGCGCCTCGGGGCCCGGGTGGCGTCCGTGACGGCGGGCGAGGTGGTCGTGGAGGGCGGGGAGCGCATCTCGGCACGAGCGGTGGTGGTGGCGACCGAGGGTCCCGCCGCCCACGCCCTGTTGGGAGACCGGGTGGCGGATCCGGGGTCGAGGGCCGCGGCGTGTTGCTGGTTCGCCACGACCGGCACGCCCATGGCCGGTGCCACCTTGTTGCTGGACGGTGAGGCGGTCGGTCCGGCCCGCAACGTGGCCGTGATGAGCGAGGTGTCGCCTTCGTACTCGCCGGTGGGCCGGAGCCTGGTGGCCGCGGCCGTCCCTGGGCCCGAGGCGTTCGACCCCAACCTGGCCGAACTGGTCCGACGCCAGCTGGCCCGCTGGTTCGGTTCGACGGTGGCCGACTGGGAGCTCCTGCGCACCGACGTCATTCCCCACGGTCAGCCGTCCCAGTCACCGCCGTTCCGTCTCAAACAGTCGGTGGCCCTCGGCGAGGGCATCTTCGTCTGCGGGGACCACCGGGACACCGCGTCCCTGCAGGGGGCCATGTTCAGCGGGGGTCGCGCCGCCGCCGCCGTGTTGGCCCACCTCGGTCGCTGAGCGGACCGCAACGAGCCGGGCGGCCTTGCGGGTCTAGGCCCCGCAGTCCCCGGTCCACGGGCGTCCACCGTCGAGGGAGTAGAGCGCCACGGCCACGGTGTCCTGTTCCGCCTTGGTGGCCGAGCTCGGGAGGACGCCGACCAGATAGGAGAGCCCGGCGTCCTGGGCAGCGATGTTCCAGGTGGACTGGCTGAACTGGAACGCCCCGTAGTACCCGTTTCCGGTGTTGATGCTGTAGTCGCCACCCGACTCCCTCTGGATCACGCACTGGAGGAAGGGGTTGAGCGCCGGGTCGGGCAGATTGGCGCCGGCTCCGGACGGGGGGACGACAGGAGCGGGCGCCGAGGTACCGGTGCTCGTGGTCACCGGGATGGTCGTGACCGGGTGGGCCGTCGTCGGACGGCTGGTGGTCGACGGGGTGTGGGCGGCCTGCTTCTGGGCGGCGGCCACGGCCGCCGCCGCCGCCGCATCCTGGGCCGCGGCCTGGGCGGCCACCGCACTGGCCAGCTGTCCGGTCACCTGGCTGTGGAGGGCGGCCAGATGATCGGCGCTGGTGTTGGCTTGGTCGAGGTCGGTGGACTGGGTGGCGAGGTCGGCCCGGTCCTGGTCCTGTTGGTGGCGGAGTGTGGCCTGGTGGGCCTGGAGTTGGGCCTGGGCCGTATGGAGCTGGTCGACGACGGTGGTGATGTTCCCGACGGCGATGGAGGAGTACTCACTGGCCGCCTGGGCGTGCTCCTGATCGCCGGCGAACAGGGCGTTGGTGGCACTCCCCGACCCGGTCCCGTAGTCCATGTAGGAGCGGAGCGCCTGCTGGCGCACGAGGTCCTCTCGGGCCGCGATCTGCTGGTCGTCCTGGGTGATCTGCTGGCCGACCTGGGTGATGGCCTGCCCGTCGGCGGCCACCCGGGCCGAGACGACCGAGTACTGCTGACGGTCGGTGTCGACCTGGAGCTGCTCGTGGATGAGCTGCTGGGAGACGGCGGTCGCCTGGGCCTGGAGCGCGGAGACCTGATCGGCACCGGCGGCCCGTGCACCGGCGACCGCCCCGAGGGAGGTCGAGGCCACGAGCGCGGTGAGGAGCACAGCCGAGATCCTGCGTCGACGGTGCACTCGGGCGGTCAGGTCCGCCATCGGTGAGAACCGGGCGCGAAACACAATGGACAGCCAATTTAGTGGCGTGGGCTTCCGACAAACAAGGGCGGCCAGCTCGTGACGGGCCGACGTCCCTTGTCAGCTGCGTGTTCCCGCTCCCGGGCCGCGGCCCCTCCGACCTCGATCAGGCCGCGTCACCCGCTACCACCGCAGCCAGCGGGACCGCCCTCGTCGTGCCCTCGTCGGGGCTCGTGGCCGCCGATTCGGTCCGGCGCCCGGGCTTGAGCATGGTGCAGAAGAGGCCGGCCATGGCGGCGGTGGTGGCGCAGTACCACCACAGGTGGTGGAAGCTGGCCAGGGCGGCCAGCGGACCGGTGGGGACGCCGAGGATCACGACGAGGAGGGCGACGCCGAAGGCCCCACCGACCTGCCGGGCGGTCTGGTTGACGGCGCTGCCCACGGCGAAGCGCTCAGGGTGCAGGCTCGAGACGGCCGCGGCGCTCAGCACGGGGAAGGTCAGTCCGATGCCCAGTCCGGTGATCAGCGTCCCCGGCAGCCAGACGCCCACATAGTCGGGGCGGAGTCCGACCTGGGTGGCGTACCAGGTCAGTCCGGCCACGAAGACCACGAAGCCGACCAGGAGCACCCTCCGGAAGCCGAAGCGCGCCGCCAGGCGTCCGGCCGGACCGGCCACCACCGCCACCACCAGGGGGCCCGGTGTGACGGCCAGACCCGCCTCCAGGATCGAGTAGTGCCACACGCTGGTCAGGAACAAGATGTTGCCCAGCAGCATGGCGAAGAAGCCCATCGAGTAGAGGAACGTGGCCGCGTTGGCCACGCTGAAGGACCGTGAGCGGAACAAGGTGAGATCGAGCACCGGTTCGGGGTGCCGACCGGAGCGGCGCAGGAAGACGGCTCCGACGGCGAGGGCCCCGGCGAAGCAGGCCAGCACGCCGGCCGAGGACCACCCCCAGGTGGGGCCCTCCGAGATGGCCAGCACCAGTGCACCCAGTGCCGCGCTGATCAGGACCACACCCAGATAGTCGGGGGCGGGCCGGGCGGCCTGCGCCGGTGGTTGGACGAGGACCCGTCGACCGACGATCCAGGCCACCGCACCGATGGGCACGTTGACGAAGAACACCCACCGCCATCCGCCGGCCGATATCAGGAGTGCCCCGAACGAGGGCCCGGTGGCCACGGCCAGGGCACCGACCCCTCCCCACAGGGCCACTACCTGCGACCGACGCTCGTGGGGGAAGGCACCGAGCAGCAGTCCGAGCGACGAGGGGAGGAGGGCTGCTGCCCCGACCCCCTGGACGACGCGGCCGAGAACCAAGAGGACCACCGAGGGAGCCACCCCGCAGAGGGCCGAGCCCAGACAGAAGATGCCCAGTCCGGCGAAGAAGACCCGGCGGCTCCCGAGGCGGTCGGCCGTCCGGCCCGCAGTGACCAAGAGGGAGCCGAACACGATGCCGTAGCCGGTGATGACCCAGGCCAGCGTGGCCCGGCTGTCGTGCGAGAAGGTGTGCTCGAGGGCGGGGAAGGCCACATTGACGATGGACAGGTCGAGGCTGGCCATGAACGCTCCGAGGGCGGTCACGATGAAGATGGTCCGCTGGCGGGACGTGGTCGTGGCGGCCACCACCTGGTCTACTGTCGATTCCGTCATGCTACGGACTCTAGAGGACTGTGTTGCATAATGCAACTGACTACGAAGCGACCGACGGCGCAGGCAGTCCCGGGGGCGGTCACGCCCGGGACGAGCCGATGACCGAGCGCCGGGTGGCCCTGGTGACCGGGGCCAGCCGCGGTATCGGCAAGGCCATCGCCGTCCACCTCGGTCGGGCCGGATTCGATGTGGCCCTGGGTGCCCGCACCCGTCACGAGGGGGAGGCCCGTGAGCACTCCTCGACGGTCGGCGCCTCGGACATGCGGCCGCTCCCCGGTTCTCTCGACGCGACGGCCACGCTGGTGGAGGCGACCGGCGCCCGGGCGCTCCCGGTGGCACTCGATCTGCTGGACCGGGTGTCGTTGGGCGCGGCCGTCGCCACGGTGCTCGAGCGGTGGGGGCGGATCGACGTGTTGGTCAACAACGGTCGCTACGTCGGCCCGGGCCACATGGACCGGCTGCTCGACACGCCCGTAGAGTTGCTCGACCGGCACCTCGAGGCCAACGTGATGGCCCCGGTGATCCTCGCCCGCCTGGTCGTTCCCGGCATGGTGCAGCGCGGGTCGGGGGTGGTCATCAACCTGGCCTCGAGCTCGGGACGGATGGACCCGCCCGCCCCGGCGGGCGAAGGCGGTTGGGGGCTCGGCTACGGGATGTCCAAAGGGGCACTGCACCGACTGGCCGGCATCCTGGCCGTGGAGTTGGGCCCGAGCGGTGTCCTGGCGTTCAATCTCAGCCCGGGCTTCGTGGCCACCGAGCGGATCGCCATGGACATGGCCGGGTTCGGCTTCGACGCCAGTGTGGGGGCGCCGGCCGATGTGGTCGGGGCGGTGGCTGCATGGCTGGTGACGGCCCCCGAGGCGGCTGAGCGCAACGGGAAGTGGGTCGAGGCCCAAGAGGTCTGCCGGGAGCTGGGCCTGCTCCCGGGCTGGCCCTGATCCGACCGGTCGGGCCGCCGGTACTGTGGCAGGGGAGATGGCCGAGTCGACGTCCACCCGCGACCTGCTGGTCGACGCGGCTGCCCGTCTCTACGCCGAGCGTGGTATCGACAACGTGTCGCTGGCCGAGATCGTGCGCGCCGCCGACCAGCGCAACGCCTCGGCCGTTCGCTACCACCTCGGCACCCGCGACGACCTGCTCTACGCGCTGTTGGCCCGCCATGTGCCGGTGATCGCCGAGCGACGCCACCTCCTGCTCGCCGAGGCGCGGGCCCGGCCCGACGGCGATGCCCGCTCCGCGGTCGAGGCCATCGTGCGGCCGGTCACCGAGTTCGCCCAACGGGGCTGGCGCGAACGGGCCTACCTCCAGATCGGCTCGGAGCTGGCCGAGGCCGTGGACCGCACCAGCCCCGAACTCCGGGACCTGCTGGCCCAGACCGAGGGCCATCAGGCCTGGGCGCTCCTGCGCCACCGCTGTGCGACGGTGCCCTCGGACCTGTGGCGGGTGCGTCAGGAGATCTCCATCACCTTCATCGGCCGGGCGGCCGCCGACCGGGCCCGGCGGCTCGACCGGGGTGGCGAGGGCATGGTGCTGTCCGACGACCGCTTCGTGGACAATCTGGTCGACATGGTGATGGGGGCGATGACCGCACCCCACGCCGGCAAATGACAAGCTGGCGCCATGTCGAGTGAGTACGGGGTCCCGACCACGGGCGAGCTCGAGGCCATGTACGAGGAGTTGAAGAGCTGGGGACGGTGGGGTCCCGAGGACCAGCGCGGGGCGCTCAACCACCTGACCGACGCCCGACGGCTGGCCGCCATGGGCCTCGTGGTGAGCGGCGAAGCCGTCAGCTTGGCCCATGACCTGGCCACCGAACCCCAGCCCGAGCACCCCCATCCGGTGCAGCACCACATGCTGGCGTCGGGCGACGCCCGGGATGCCAACGGGATCCCGGGATACGAGGCGGCCCGCGACCATCTGGCCCTCGACGTGCACGGACTGTTGACCACCCACGTCGACGCCCTGTCCCACATGTTCGTACGGGGGGCCATGTACGGCGGCCGCCCGGCCAGCGAGGTGCGCAGTGACGGGGCCGTCTCCAACACCGTGCTGTCCATGGCCGACGGGGTGATCGGGCGCGGGGTACTCCTCGACGTGCCCCGCGCCCTCGGCTCCCCCTACCTCGGGAACGGCGAGGTGGTCACCGTCGAGGACCTCGAGGTGGCCGAGTACGCCCAAGGGGTCACGGTGGGTCCCGGTGACATCCTCCTCGTGGCGTGGGGACGGGAAGCCCGCAAATCCGCCACCCGTGGCTTCGACGGGTTCTCGGGACTGCACGCCGAGTGCCTGCCCTGGTTGGCCGAGCGGGAGGTGGCCGTGCTCGGGAGCGACGGGATCTCCGATCCCATGCCGTTCGTGGGCACTCCTGACTGGCCCTTCCCCGTCCACCAGATCGGGATCACGGCCATGGGCCTCCACCTCATCGACAACATGGCCCTCGCCGCCCTGGCCGGTCGGTGCGCGGCCGCCGGGCGGTGGGAGTTCTTGTTCACCATGGGACCGCTGCGCATCCCGAAGGGCACCGGGTGCCCGGTGAATCCGGTGGCGGTGCTGTGAGCGCCCACGACGAGCTGGTCGACCTGCTCCAGCGCTACGCACGGGCCGTCGATCGGAGGGACCTCGACGCGCTGGCCGGCGTGTTCGTTCCCGACGCAGTCCTGGTCGGGGCCCATGGCAACCAGACCCTCGAGGAGTGGCTCGCCACCATGCGGGGTCCACGGGCCTTTCCGACCAGCATGCACGTGCTCGGGTCGCCGTTGGTGTCGCTCGGGGCCGACGGGACGACGGCCGCGCTCGACACCTACGCCGTCGTCTACCAACTGGGCGACAAGGCTGCGGGACAAGACGACCTCACCCTCGGGATCAACTACCTCGACGACGCCGTCCTCGACGACGGCCGCTGGGTCATCGCCCGCCGGGAGTCGAAGACCCTCTGGATGCGCTGACCGGTCGTCCGGCTCAGGCCGGGCGCCTCCGCACCAGCCGTCCCGGCGATGCCCCGGTCGGCGCACCGTCGAGGATGGTGACCTCACCGGCTACCACCGTGGCGGCGAAGCCGGTGGAGCGCTGCTCGAGGCGGAGGCCCCCGCCGGGCAGGTCGTCCACCAGCCGGGGCACCACCGGACCGACGCGGTCCGGGTCGAAGACATTGAGGTCGGCGGCCATGCCCTCACGGAGGAGCCCGCGGTCGGTGAACCCCCAGGCCAACGCCGGGGCCAGGGTGATCATGCGTACCGCCTCTTCCAGCGTGAACTCCTGACGGTCCCGCACCCAGTGGCCGAGCAGGTGGGTGTGGATGGAGGAGTCGGCGATCTGGCTCAGGTGCGCACCGGAGTCCGAGAAGGTCATGACCGTCCGGGCGTGGCGCATGGCCCGCAACAAGACGGCCTCGTCTTGGGGGTAGAGGCTCGGTTGGATGAACAGCTGGTCACCGCCCGACTCGACGCAGAGATCGATCATGGCCTCGGCCGGGTGCACCCCGCGCTGGCGGGCCACGTCGGCCACCGACGGGTTGGGGGGCAGGCCGTTGCGGTAGACCCGGATGCCCTCGAAGTCCGGTGGACGCGCCTGGGCCCCGACACCCTTCCAACCGGAGTAGTCGGCGTTCACGGCCGCATCCACGTAGGGGCGACGGCCCTCGGCGTCGCCGAGCACGGTCAGCTGTTCGTGGAGGGGCCGGGTCCGCAGCGCCCCCCACGAGCCGATGAGATCGAAGGGCAGGCGGGTGCGCAGGGAGAGGAGCACCGAGATGCCCCGGCAGTGGGTCTGGGCGATGCACCGGCCCCCGGTGGCCGCGGCCTCGTCGAGGAAGTCGAGCAGGTACTCCGACCCCCTGGTGGCCACCATGCCGAAGGTGACGGGCACCTGGGTGTCGGTGGCCAGCTGGGCCACCCGGGCGAGGCCCCGGGCCCGGACCTCGGGGTCGGGGGCCGACATGCCCGAGTCGGCGGTCTCGAAGATGCCCGTGCCCAACTCCCCGAGCACGCCCACTAGGGCGGCCACCTCGGACCAGGAGGCGAGGCGCGACGCCACCGGCCGATTGTCGGAGGTCTCGTGATGCATGGTCCGAGACGTGGAGAAGCCGATGGCCCCGGCCCGGAGCGAGTCGGCCAACTGCCCGCGCATGGCGGCGATGTCCTCGTCGCTGGCCTCCTCCTCGAAGGCCCGCTCGCCCATGGCCCAGGTACGCAGCGCCGAGTGGCCGACCTGGGCGGCGAAGTTGATCCCCTTGTCCAGCCGGTCGAGGGCATCGAGGTATTGGGGAAAGGTCTCGAAGCTCCAGTCGATGCCGGTGGCCAGCGCGGCGGGGTCGATGTCCTCGGCCCGTTCGAGGTTGCGCACCACGAGGGCCCGTTGGTCGGACCGGACGGGGGCGAGGGTGAACCCGCAGTTCCCCATGACGGCCGTCGTCACCCCGTGCCAGCACGAGCTGGACCCGGTGGCATCCCAGAAGACTTGGGCGTCGAGGTGGGTGTGGCCGTCGATGAAGCCCGGCGAGACCACCTGACCCTCGGCGTCGATCTCGCGGTCCCCGCGTTGACGGACGGGGCCGACGGTGGCGATGCGGTCGCCCACCACGCCCACGTCGGCCCGGAACGAGCCCAGCCCGGATCCGTCCACCACCGTGCCGTTGCGGATCACCAAGTCATAGGACACGTCGGCCTCGCTGTTCCGGGGTGGGTAATGAGCGTATATTAGACCCGATGGGCTCCTCCCCGGCCATACACAGACGCCTCGGCCACCCGGTCATCGACATCGACGGGCACATGGCCGAACACCTGCCCACCTTGGCCCCCTATCTCGAACAGGAGGGCCTCTCCCTCGACCATCCGTCGTTCCGACGACTGGTTCCGCCCTACGGGGGAACCGACCGCAGCTGGCACGAGCAGACCCCGGCCGAGCGGGCTGCCACCCGCACGCCGCGCGGTCCGTGGTGGAGTTCGCCGGCCGGACGGACCATCGACCTCGCCACCGCCCTGTTCCCCGAGCTCCTCTACGAGCGGCTCGACGACATCGGCATCGACTTCGGTGTCGTCTACCCGAGCCTCGGCCTCGTCTTCCTCCACACCGAAGACGGGCAGTACCGCCGGGGCGCGTGCCGGGCCCTCAACCGGGCCAACGCCGAGACCTTCGCCCCGCTGGCCGACCGGCTGACGCCGGTGGCCGCCATCCCCATGCACACCCCCGAGGAGGCATTGGCCGAACTGGACTACGCCGTGTCGACCCTCGGGTACAAGGCCGTGCTCTGCGCAGGCTACGTGCAGCGTCCCTTCGACGCCCTGGCCGACCGGGATCCCGAGGTGGCCCGGTACGCCTTCTGGCTCGACCAGTTCGGGATGGACTCGGCGTTCGACTACGACCCGGTCTGGGCCCGGGCCCAGGAGCTGGGCGTGTCCATCGCCTTCCACTCGGGCTTCATCGGCATGACCCCGTACCGGTCCCCGTCGAGCTACGTCTTCAACCACCTGTCGATGCTGGCCGAAGGCCAGCAGTCGCTGGCCAAGTCGCTCTTCCTCGGCGGGGTGACCCGCCGCTTCCCCGGCATGAACTTCGTCTTCCTCGAGGGGGGCGTGTCGTGGGCCGCCTCCCTCTACTCCGACATCGTCGGGCACTGGGAGAAGCGCAACCTGGGCGCCCTGCGGGCCAACCTCGACCCCGCCCTCATCGACCGGGAGGTGATGCTCGAGATGATGGGCCGCTTCGGATCGGGTGCCCCGCGGCTGCGCAACGACCCGACCCGCCGTCCGGTCGAGGACGCCGACACCCTCGACGAGTGGGCGGCCTGCGGCATCACCGAGGCCGCCGATATCAAGTCGCTGTTCTGCGATCGCTTCTACTTCGGTTGCGAGGCGGACGACCCCCTCACCTCGATGGCCTTCAACACCGGGGTGCTCCCCTTCGGGGCCGAGCTCAAGGCCATGATGGGCTCGGACATCGCCCACTGGGACGTCCCCGACGTGACCGAGGTGCTGGAGGAGGCCTGGGAGATGGTGGAGCACGGATGGATCGACGAGCCGGCCTTCGAGAAGTTCGTGTTCGTCAACCCGGCCCGGTTCTACACCGACACCAACCCGGCCTTCTTCAAGGGGACCGTGGTGGAGTCGGCCGTCGACGAGCTCCTGGCGGCCGACTGACGTGCTCGATGTCCTGCTCACCGGGGGGACGGTGGTCGACGGCACCGGTGGCGCTTCCCGGGTCGCCGACGTCGGTATCCGAGATGGGCGGATCGTCGTGGTGGGTGCGACCGACGAGCCGGCCACCCGGGTGATCGACGCCGCCGGCCTCGTGGTGTGCCCGGGATTCGTCGACCTCCACACCCACTACGACGCCCAGCTCCTGTGGGACCCGACGGCGAGCCCTTCGGTCCTCCACGGCGTGACCACGGTCCTCGGGGGGAACTGCGGCTTCTCGGTGGCCCCGCTCGGACCCGGTGACGCCTCGTACATCCAGCGGATGATGGCCGTCGTGGAGGGCATCCCCCTCGAGGCGCTGGAGAGCATCGGTGCCTGGGATTGGCACACCTTCGCCGACTACCTGGAGCGGGTGGACACCGGGCTGGCCGTCAATGCCGGTTTCCTCGTCGGCCACTCCACGGTGCGACGCGTGGTCATGGGCGCCGACGCCACCCGGGCCGAGGCCACACCCGAGCAGCTGGCGGCCATGACCGAGCTGGTGGAGGAGTCGCTGGCCGGAGGCGCCCTCGGATTCTCCTCGTCGCTGGGCGAGGGCCACACCGACGGTGACGGGCGTCCCGTCCCGTCCAGCTCGGCGGGGCTGGACGAGTTCGTGGCCCTGGCCGGCGCCCTGCGCTCCCATCCCGGCACGACCCTCGAGTTCATCCCGTCGGTCGGCCCCATCCCCGCCGAGCGGGTGCAGCTGATGGCCGACATGTCCCTCGCCGCCGACCGGCCGCTCAACTGGAACCTGCTCGGGAGCCTGGCCTCCGAGGAGATCTACGAACAGCAGCTGGAGGCCTCCGACCGGGCCGACGCCGTCGGGGCCCATGTGGTGGCCCTCACCCTCCCCGACATGATGCGGATGCGGGCCTCCACCCTGTTGCCCGGGATCCCCGGCTGGCGCGAGGTGACCGAACTCGACCTCGACGGGCGCCGGGCGGGCATCGCCGATCCGGCCACGCGGGAGCGCCTGCGAGCCGGTGCCGAGAAGGCGGCCCGCCGCTCCATGGGTGTGCTCTCGGACTTCGCGCTGATGGAGGTGTCCGATCCGGACTCGGCCTGGGTGGGCCGGTCGGTGGGCGAGATCGCCGAGTCGCGCGGCACCGATGTGGTCGACGTACTCATCGATGTGGTGCTGGCCGACGGGCTCACCCTGTTCGCCGTGCTCCCCTCGCTGACCCCGTCGCTGGGCCGGACCGACGAGGGATGGGCGGCCCGCACCGCCGTCTGGAAGGACCCGCGGGTGATGCTCGGGGGATCGGACGCCGGGGCGCACCTCGACCTCATGTGCCACGCCAACTACCCGACGGTGGTCTTGGGTGAGGTGGTGCGGGACCGCGGACTCCTCTCGGTGGAGGAGGCCGTCCAGATGATGACCGACCGTCCGGCCCGCTTCTACGGGCTGAAGGAGCGCGGGCGGATCCAAGAGGGCTGGCACGCCGACGTCGTGGTGTTCGACCCCGACCGGGTGGCCAGCCAACCGGTGCGACTGGTCGACGACCTTCCCGGTGGGGGTGAACGGTTGGACGCCGGCTCGCTCGGGATCAGGCACGTGCTGGTGGCGGGCGACGAGGTGGTCCGTGACGGGCGGGTGACCGGCGAACGCCCGGGCCGGGTGCTGCGCTCGGGGCGGGACACCGAGACGGTCACGCTGGCCGACGCCCGTCGGTAGCCGAGGGCCTGTTCGTGTCAGGCGGTGGCTGCGCCGTCGATGACCAGCGTCGTGCCGCTGATGGTGGCGGCGTCGGGGGAGGCGAGATAGGCCACGGCGCCGGCCACCTCGTCGGGCTCGATGAGGCGGCCCATGGGGGATGCCGCCCGGGTGAGCAGGGCCATGTCCGCCCCTTCGGGGAGCTGGAAGTTGCGCAGGAACGGGGTGTCCACCGAGGCGGGGCAGACCGCGTTGACCCGCACGCCGGCCGAGGCCAACTCGAGGGCCATCGACTTGGTCAACATGATGACCCCCCCTTTGGAGGCGCAGTAGGCGGCGTTGTAGGGCGTGGCCCGCATGCCGGCCACCGACCCCATGTTGATGATCGTCCCCCTGGTCTCCACCAGGGCCGGCACGGCCGCCTGGGAGAGGAGGAAGGTGCCGGTGAGGTTGACGTCGATGACCTGGCGCCACTCATCGGGGGTGAGGTCGGTGACGAGCCGGGAGATGCCGATGCCGGCCACGTTGGCCAGGATGTCCAGCCGTCCGTGGCGCTCGAGGACCCCGGTCACCGTGGCCGCACAGGCCGTGGCGTCGCGCACGTCGCACACGATGTCCCCGGGCCGCTCGGCCACGTCACAGCCCACCACCGCCGCGCCTTCCCCGGTCAGGCGGTCGGCGACGGCCCGCCCGATGCCGCTGGCCGCGCCGGATACGAGTGCCACCTTGCCGTCGAGCCGTCCCATGCCCAGAACGTAGTGGGTGCCGCCCAGGGACTCGTGACGTGACGCCCGGTACTGTGCACGGGATGGGTGCCCTGGAGGGGAAGGTGGCCGTCGTGACTGGCGCGGCGATGGGGATCGGCCGGGCCTCGGCTCTGGTTTTCGCGCGCGAAGGGGCCGCGGTGGTGGTGGCCGACATCGACGATGAGGGCGGCCGGGAGACCGTGGCCCTGGTGGAGGCGGCCGGCGGTCGGGCCAGCTTCGTCCCCGCCGACGTCTCCTCGGCGGCCGATGTCTCCGCCATGGTCGAACACGCCGTTACGACCTACGGGGGCCTCGACTGTGCCCACAACAACGCAGGTATCGCCGCTCCCCTCGCCCCTCTGGCCGACTATCCCGACGACGGATGGGACCGGACCATCGCCGTGATGCTCACCGGCGTCTACCGGTGCATGAAAGCCGAGATCCCGGTGATGCTGGAGCGGGGCGGTGGCGCCATCGTCAACACGGCCTCGGGGGTGGGCCTCGTGGCCTACCCAGAGCAGGCGGCCTACACCGCCTCCAAGCACGGGGTCATCGGGCTCACCAAGGTGGCCGCCCTCGATTACGGGGCCAAAGGCATCCGGGTCAACGCCGTCTGCCCCGGGACGGCCCGGACGCCCATGGTCGATCAGGCGCTGGCCGACTTCCCCTCACTCGACGCCCACCTGAAGGCCCTGCACCCCATCGGTCGCATCGGGGAGGCGTCCGAGGTGGCCGAGGCGGCCGTGTGGCTCTGCACCCCGGCGGCTTCGTTCGTGCTCGGGGTGGCTCTCCCCGTCGATGGCGGGTACGTGGTTCCGTGAGGACCACGCCGACGTCGGAGACCGTCACCCGCCTGGCCGCTCAGGGCCATCTGATCGGCGGCGCCTGGCGGACGAGCACGGCGGCGGGGACCTTCCCCCACCGCTATGCCGCCACCGGACAGGTGCAGGCCGAGGTGGGCTTGGCCGGCCCCGGCGATGTGGACGATGCCGTCGCCGCGGCTCGCCACGCCCAACCGGCATGGGGGGCACTGGGCCCGACCCGTCGCGCCGCCGTACTCTTCCGCTTGGCCGAGCTGCTCGAGGCCCACGGTCCCGAGGCCGACGAGCTCGCCGCGCTGGACAACGGGACGCCGGTGAGCGTCCTGCATCCAGGGACCTACACGGCGGCCTGGGTCCGGTACTACGCCGGCTGGTGCGACAAGCTCGCCGGGGAGACCGTGGAGCGGGGGCGCACCACGGCATCGGTGCAGCTCCATCCCTACGGCGTGGTGGCGGTGATCCCCCCGTGGAACGGCTCGATGATGGGCATGGGCCAGAAGGCGGCCCCCGCACTGGCCGCCGGCAACGCCGTGGTGGCCAAACCACCCGAACTGGCCCCCTTCGGCGTCCTGCGATTCGCGGAGCTGGCCGCCGAAGCCGGGCTGCCGGCGGGTGTCCTCAACGTGGTCGTCGGTGGTTCCGTGGCCGGAACGGCCCTGGCCGCTCACGCCGGCATCGACAAGATCAGTTTCACCGGCGGTTCGGCCACCGCCCGCAGCCTCATGGCGACGGCGGCCGCCCATCTGACGCCGCTGGCGCTCGAGCTCGGCGGGAAGTCCCCGCTCATCGTCTTTGCCGACGCCGACCTCGAACGGGCCGCCCAGGTGGCCGCCCTGGCCGGCACCGCGCTGCTGTCCGGGCAGGGATGTGCTCTGCCAACCCGGCTCTACGTGCACGAGGACGTCTACGACGAGATGGCCGAGCGGGTGGTGGCCGCGCTCGCCACCCTGCCCATCGGGGATCCGCTCGATCCGGGGACGGTGGTCGGACCGGTGGTCAGCGAGCCGTCCATGGAGCGCATCCTCTCGGTGATCGACCGGGCCCGGTCCGACGGCGCCACGCTGTTGACCGGAGGGGCGCGGCTGGGGGGACCGCTGGCCGACGGATGGTTCGTGGCCCCTACCGTGTTCGGCAACGTCGAGCACGGGAGCGACCTGGCCCGCAACGAGGTGTTCGGTCCCGTCCAGTCCATCCTGCGGTTCTCGACCGACGACGAGGTACTGGCCCGGGCCAATGACAGCCCGTTCGGACTGGCGGCCTATCTGCACACCGCCGACACCGGCCGGATCCGGCGGTTCGTGGCGGAACTGGACGCAGGGACCGTGGCTGTCAACGGTCCGGGGCGCATGTCACCGGCCACGCCCTTCGGTGGTACGAAACAGAGCGGCTTCGGTCGTGAGGGAGGGCGGGCCGGAATCGACGAGATGGTGCAGACCAAGACGGTCTTCGTCGACTGAGGGACGGCGGGTCGGCCAGGGCCAAGTCGATCAGGTGCCGGGACCGACGGCAAGCAGGGCTGCCTGGCCGATCTGGTTGAGCAGGCTGGCCGCGTCGAAGTAGATGCGCTCGTTCACGATGTGGTCACCGGCGAAGAAGAACACGGCGATGACCGGAACGCGGAAGGCCCGGCCGGTGGGGGGCAGGCCGTAGAACTCGCCGAGGTTGGTGCCGAGGAGGTCGAACTCGGCGACGGTGGTGTCTTCAGCCTCGTGGAAGCGGACGTTGTCGTGGCGTTGATCCGGGAATGCCGCGCGGGTGGTCCGGTAGTACCCCATCACCTCGTCGTCACCGTCGAAGACCTGGCCGGTGGCCATGATCTCGTAGTGGGGGGTCCCGTCGAACGTGGCCAGCGTGCGTTCGAACTCCTGGTCGGTCTCGGAGGCGAAGTGTTCGAGGAGCACGGCCTCCCGCCGCTGACGCAGTGACTCGTCCACCAACTACCCCCTTCGGTCGTGGGCCACCGGCCCGAGGAGCGGACCGTCAGGGAGATCATGGCACCCGGATTCCTGGCCAGGAGGCCGGAACAGAACGAGACCGGGGACGAATCCCCGGTCTCGTTCCTCCGCTTCTGTATTGGGTGGTCGGACCACCCCTGCCGGAGATGGCTCCCTAGAGGATGAAGAGCATCTCTTGGTAGGTGGGCAGCGGCCACAGGTCATCGGCTACCAGCGCTTCGAGGGCGTCGGCGGCGGTCCGGATCGAGTCCATGGCTGGCAGCAGGCCCTTCTGGCAGTGCTCGGCGTGCTTCTCGGTGGACTCGATGTCGTCGTGGTCGATCTCCGAGCGCAGCGTGGCGATGCCCGCCCGGAGGTCGGCGATCTTGTCCGACACCTCGGTGAGCGTGGACAGGTCCACCTCCACCCCGGCCTTCTTCAGGGCCGACGCGTTGGTGGCCAGCTCGGTCTGGTAGCGGAGCGAGGCCGGGAGGATCATGGTGTTGGCCATCTCCAGGGTCAGTTCGGCCTCCACGTCGATGGCCAGGATGTACTGCTCGAGGGCGATCTCATAGCGGCTGTGCATCTCCCGGTGGTTGAACACCCCGTACTTGCTGAACAGCTCCATCGACTCCTCGGTGATGAGCTCGGGGAGGGCGTCGAGTGTGGTGCGGAGGTTGGGGAGTCCCCGCTCGGCCGCCTCCACCTGCCACTCCTCGGCGTACCCGTTCTCGTTGAAGACCACCTTGCCATGGTTGGTGATGACCTCTTGGAGCACGGTCTGCACCGCCGTGTTGAACTCGGTGCCCCCTTCGACCAGCGTCTCCAACTCGGTGGCGATGTAGTCCAGCGCTTCGGCCAGGATGGTGTTGATGGTGACCATCGGGCCGGCGATGGACTGCATCGAGCCGGGCGCCCGGAACTCGAACCGGTTGCCGGTGAAGGCGAACGGGCTGGTCCGGTTGCGATCACCGGGGTCGGTCGGGAGCACGGGCAGGGTGTCCACGCCGATCTCGATGAAACCCTTCTCCTTGGAGCTGGTGGCGCCGCCGGCGGCGATCTGAGCGAACACGTCGGCCAACTGGTCCCCGAGGAAGATGGAGATGATGGCCGGCGGAGCCTCGTTGGCCCCGAGCCGGTGATCGTTGGTGGCCGAGGCCACCGAGGCCCGCAGCAGGCCGCCGTACTTGTGCACCGAGCGGATCACCGCGGCACAGAACACGAGGAACTGGGCGTTGTCGTGGGGGGTGTCCCCGGGCAGCAGCAGGTTGCCCTCGGTCGAGTTGCCGAGCGAGAAGTTGACGTGCTTGCCCGAGCCGTTGATCCCACCGAAGGGCTTCTCGTGGAAGAGGCACTCCATGCCGTGCTTCTGGGCCACCTTCTTCAGCGTGGTCATCAGCAGCTGCTGGTGGTCGGCGGCCACGTTGGACCGTTCGAACATGGGGGCCAGCTCGAACTGGCCCGGTGCCACCTCGTTGTGCCGGGTCTTGGCCGGGATGCCGAGCTTGAAGAGCTCCCGCTCGCAATCCATCATGTAGCCGAGGACGCGGTCGGGGATGGCCCCGAAGTAGTGGTCGTCGAACTCCTGGCCCTTGGGGGGCTTGGCCCCGAAGAGGGTGCGACCCGAGTTGAGGATGTCGGGTCGGGACAGGAAGAAGCTGCGGTCGATGAGGAAGTACTCCTGTTCGGCCCCGGCGAACGACACCACGGCGTCGGCGTCGGGGTGGCCGAACAGATGGAGGATGCGGGCCGCCTCTTTGGCCATGGCCTGCTGGGACCGGAGTAGCGGGGTCTTCCAGTCCAGGGCCTCACCGGTCATGGAGATGAACACGGTGGGGATGCACAGGGTGTTCCCGTTGGGGTTCTCCAGGATGTAGGCGGGGCTGGTGGCGTCCCAGCCCGTGTAGCCGCGAGCCTCGAACGTGGCCCGGAGCCCGCCGTTGGGGAAGCTGGAGGCGTCGGGCTCACCCTGGGTCAGGGTCTTGCCCTGGAACTCGGCGATGGCCGCGCCGTCGCCCCCGGGCTCGAAGAAGCTGTCGTGCTTCTCGGCGGTGAGGTGGGTGAGGGGGTAGAAGACGTGGGCGTAGTGGGTGGCCCCTTTCTCCATGGCCCAGTCCTTCATGGCCGCAGCCACGACGTCAGCCACGGCGGGATCGAGCACCTTGGAGTGCTCGATGGTCCCCATCAGGGACTTGAACACCGGCTTGGGCAGGCGTTTTTGCATGACGGCCTTGGTGAACACGTTCTCACCGAAGATCTCGCCGGGCTCCTCGGCTGTCGGGAAGATCGATTCGGGTGCCTTGTAGTTCTTGACGGCGTCGATGGCATCGAGCCTGGCCTTGCTTCCACTCATAGATCGCTCCTAGTCACGTCTTCTCGCATGGGTGCGCAGCCCGACTGCCGGCACCCGTGGGTCGGGTCCCGTAACCGTGCTGTAACGAAGAACCTACGAGTGCTTCGTAACGGGAGCATTTCGTGAAGATGAAGGTTGTGGTCACTCCAGCTGTGAAGAACGACCCGTTCGCGCCCCCTCCGGAGGGGTGTCGGAGCCGCCGGTCGGCCCGATAGGATGTCAGCAGTTGATGTCATCGTCTGATGACATAGAGGCCACCAGCTGGATCAGGAGCAGAGCCGATGTCCGCCGCCGTCGTGAACGAAAAGGATCCGAGCCAGGGGGGTGAGCCCCGAGGGGGAGGGCCGACGTTCCGGACCCGGGCCCTTGTTCCCACGTTGGTCCTGGTGGGGGCCCTGGTGGCCATCGTCAGCAGCCTCGGGGCCCTGCTCATCCCCTCCATCGCCCAGGCCGATCACGTGAGCCTCAGCACCGCCCAGTGGCTCCTGACCGCAGCCCTCCTCAGCGGGGCCTTGGCCACGCCGATCATGGGCCGGCTGGCCGACGGTCCCCGCCAGCGGGACGTCATCTTGGTGGCCCTGGCCGTCGTACTGGTGGGCTGTGTGCTCTCCGCCGTCTCGGACTCGTTCATCGTGGTGGTGGCGGGCCGGGCCCTCCAGGGCTTCGGCCTGGGCCTGCTCCCCGTGACCATGGCCATCGCCCGCCGCCACCTGTCGACCGAACAGGCCGGTCGGACCATCGCCACCCTGTCGATCACCGTGGCCGTCGGGGGTGGACTCGGCTACCCGCTCACCGGTCTGATCACCCAGGTCGCCAACTTCCATGCCGCCTTCTGGTTCGGGGCCGTCATCGTCGGGCTGGCGCTGGTGGGGGCGGCCCTGATCCTGCCCCCCCGTTCCGCATCGGCGCCGCGCCGCTTCGACACCGCCGGTGCGGTGACCCTCAGCCTCGCCGTGGTCGGGCTTCTGGTGGTCCTGAGCGAGGGTGGCCACTGGGGCTGGAGTTCGGCCATCTCGTTATCGATCATGGCGGCCAGCGTTGTGGCTGCCCTGGTCTGGGTCCGCCTCGAGCTGCGCACCGACGACCCGCTGGTCGAACTCCGACAGGTCCGGAACCGTTCGGTCCTCACGGCCGACATCTCCGGCTTCCTCATCTGCGTGGCCATGTACCTGTTCCTTCCCATCCTCATCGAGTTCGTGCAGGTACCCGCACTCGAGGGTTACGGATTCGGGGCCTCCCTCATCGTCTCCAGCCTGGTCTTCCTGCCTCTGTCGGTGACCACCTTCGCGGCCAGCCGCTTCCTCCCGCTCTACGAGCGGAACTTCGGGACGCGCTCGATGATCCCCCTGGGCTCGGTGATCTTTGCCGTCTCGACCCTCTTCTTCGCCCTGGAGCACAGCGAGCTGTGGGAGGCCTTCGCCGTCTCGGGCCTGGCCGGACTGGGGGTGGGCCTGACCTTCGCGGCCATGCCCGGCTTCATCGTGCGGGCCGTCCCCCGCAGCGAGACCGGCAGCGCCACCGGCTTCTATCAGGTGCTCCGGAACATCGGCCTGTCGACCGGCAGCGCACTCGGAGCGGCCATCCTCGTTGCCTTCACCCACCCCGGCCACACGTTCCCGACCGTCGGGGGCTTCCATGCCGCGCTGTTGGTGGCGTCCGGTCTGTGCCTGATCACCGCGGTGATCAGCTATCGTGCTACCGGGCCCGGCGGTCGGTGGGCCTGACGCCCGTACCGACCCGACGACCGAGCGCGACGAGCTGATCCTCGAAAAGGAGGGCGAGTTGGCTGCTACCGGGTTGATGCTGGCCGACGAGCAGCTCCCGCTGTCCGAGGAGGTGCCGTCGTCGTGACCGACCCCGTCCCGACGGCTAGCGTGACGACCCGGCCGCGATCGCGTGACTCGGCCGCCAGCCGCCAGGCCTTGCTCGAGGCGGGCCAGGAGCTGTTCGGCACCCTCGGGTTCGAGCGCACCACCGTGCGCGAGATCGGCGAGCGCGCCGGGGTCGACGCCGCCCTCATCGCCCGGTACTTCGGGAGCAAGGCCGACCTCTACGTGGCCGCGGTCGTGGCCGAGCGGATGGATGACCGCACGCTCGGTGAGTACCAGGGCTTGGCCCACATCGTCGAGTCCATGGTGGCCCGCGTCGACCGCCACGGACCGGGCCCCATCCTCCAGGCGCTCGTCCGGTCGGACACCCCCGACGAGATCCGGACGGCGGCCCAGGCCCGTTTGGAGCGACGTCTGGTGGAGCCCCTCGTCGCGGGCATGGACACCGAGGGTGTCGACCGGTCCCCGCTCCGCGCCCAGATCGCGGTGGCGGCCCTGGTCGGTGTGGTGCTCGGCCGTTCGTTGGGCTGGTTCGACGAGCTGGAGTCGGTCCCCGGTGACCAGGTGGCGGCCCTGGTCGAGGGTGCTCTCGGCGCCCTGATGCGGGGGGAGCCCGATGGGGCGGGCTGAGCGACGCCGCCGGCCCGAGGGTCGGGCTCGGCCCACCCACGGGGCGAGTGCATTCCGCCTACGGTGCGGGGGTCCACCGGCCGACCCCGAGGAGGGCCCAGATGGCATCCCGAGACAAGGTACTGAGAGGCGAGGTCGAGAACCTGTTGCGGGGCCGGGAGCACTGGAGCCTCCAGCCCTCGTCCTCGCCGGGCATGCCCTCCCAGTGGTGTCTCCTCGCCGGCCACGAGATCGAACTGTCGGTCACCGTCGACCAGGGTGCCATCGTCGTCTACGTGATGGATCGGAACGCCGAGATCTTCCTTGGCGACGTGGCCGCCCTGGCCGCATGGCTCGATGCCGACGAGGCGCTCTTTCTCGAGCGGCCGTCGATGGCCGCCGAACTCTTCGACGACCTCCTGAACGGGCGGATTCGCGAATGGGGTCGCCTGGGTATCCACTCGGGGTGAACCGGGGCGCCCGCCGTGTTCGCCTCCGGGCCGGGCACCGACCGGGGGGGTCACGATCCCGAGAGCAACGCCTCGAACTTCCTGGCGAACAGGTAGGCATCGCCGGGCCAACGGGCCGAGAGGTAGCGGCCGTCCTCCACCACGAAAGCGTGCCCATCGTCGGTCGACGTGCCTCGGGTGAAGGTTCGAGGGCCCCGGTCGAACTGGTGGCGGTCGTCCAGGTTGTTGCGCACCTCGTCCTCGACATAGGAGGGATACGTCCGGTAGTAGCGACCGAGCCGCCAGGCCGTGGCCAGGTAGGCCCCCCGCTCCATGTAGCGGGGCAGACAGGTGGTCCGTCGGGGGGCGAGCACGCTGTGGCCGGTGGACGGGTCGGTGGTCCTGGCCAGGACGAGTACCCCGTGGCAGATGGCGCCCACCGGACGGTCGAGGGCCCAGAACGCCGCCACCTGGCGCCGCAGCTGGTGGGCTCCGAGGTACTGACGCATACCGGGGGCATGGCCCCCGGGCAGGACGAGCCCGTCGAACCGTTCCACGTCGAGCGAGCGCCAGCTGACCGGGTGGAGGAACTCGGGGGCCGCCGTGAGCTGTCGGTAGAACTCGACGGGTTCGTCGTCGGCACCGAGCTGTCCGAAGATGACCCCGGTCAGCAGGCGGGGATCACAGGCTGGTGTCAGGCCCCCGTCCTCGGTGGCGAAGGTGACGGTGTGGCCGGCATCGGTCAGCAACCGCCAGGGCACCGCGACCTCGGTAGTGTCGAAGTCCCGGTCCGGCAACGGCATCAACACCTGCATGACCGCTCTCCTCGCCGGGCCCGGCCCCTCCGGACCACCGGAGTGGGCACAGTACCGTCGGGCAGCGGCACCGGGCAATGTCGCCGGGCGGCCGGCGCGGGATCCGACCCGGGCGCCAGGAACGATAGGGACAAGCTTCCTGTGGGAATCATTAGAATCAGCCGTTGGGGCAGCAAGGAGGATCCATGTCCGTGACGGGACTGGCCAATCTGGCTGTGAAGGTGGCGAACCTCGATGAGGCCTGCACGTTCTACGAAGGGGCGGGGGCTGAGGTCCGCGACCGGATGGTGTGGGGGAACGGCGAGCGTGCCGACGTGTTCCTCGGACCGGTGATGATCACCTTGTTCACGCGGGCCATCTACGAGGACGACGTGGACCTCCCCGATGAGGGCTTCCTCCATCCGGCCCTGTTCACCGACGATCTCGATGCCGAGCTGATCGGCCACGATGTGGTCTGGGGCCCCGCAGTGGTCGAGGGCGCGTTCGGCACCCGCCGTATCGCCTTTGTGGACGCGCCCGGTGGCATCCGACTCGAGTTCATGGAGCAGCTGGCCCCTCCGCCCGCTGCCGACATGGGCACCTCATAGGTCGCCTCCGTGGTCTATCTCCTCGCCCTCCTCGCCGCGGTGTCCAACGCCCTCACCAGCCTGCTCCAGCGCATGGGGGTGGAGGATGCACCCGAGAACTCCACGCTCAAATTGAGCCTGCTGACCCACGCCCTCAAGCGTGGTGTCTGGCTGCTGGGCTTCGCCTTCATGGTGGCGTCGTTCGTCATGCAGGCTGTGGCCCTGCACCTCGGAAATCTGAGCGTCGTCCAGCCGATCCTGACCACCGAGCTGCTCTTCCTCGTCCTCTTGTTGGCCACGTGGTTCCGGTTCCGGATCGGGCTTCGGGAGTGGCTCGGCTGCCTGGCTGCCGCCGGTGGTCTGGCCGGCTTCCTCGTCTTCGCCCAGCCCGGAGGGGGCAACCTCTCCCCGTCCAACCTCGGCTGGGCCATCGCCGGCTCCATCTGCGGTGGGGTGGTGGTGCTGGCGGTCGTGCTCGCCCTCCGCGGGCCCCGCTGGTGGCGGGCGGCCATGTTCGGTGCCGCTGGCGCCGTCGGCTTCGCCTTCACCGCCGCCCTCGTGAAGCGGGTGGGCGACTACGTCACGACCGACTGGACCCAGATGTTCTCGCACTGGCAGACGTACGCCCTGGCCCTGTGCGGCGTGGGCTCGGTCTTCTTGGCCCAGAACGCCTTCCACGCCGGTCCCATCGCCGCCTCCCAGACCGCACTGGTCCTGGTCGACCCACTGGCCAGCATGGCCATCGGGATCGGGCTGTTCGGGGACAACCTGCGCACGGCCGGGGCCTACGGACCCCTGGAGGCGCTCTCCCTCCTCATCATGTTCGCCGGAGCCGCCTTCGTCGCCCAGTCGCCCCTCATCTCGGGCGTGAAGGGCGACGACCAGCAGTACACCGAGATGCTGTCGCTGCGATCCCGTTCGCGGCGGTTGGTCGAGGCGGTCCAGGACACGCTGCCCCCAGACGTCTACGACCACCTGCCTCCCGACGTGATCCAACACCTGCCCTCCGAGTAGTCGATCGCGGGGATTGCCCCGAAAAAGCCCTGGTCAGATCGGTGGAGCCTCAAAATGTTGCGAAACGTTCACTTTCGTACAACGCTCCGGTAACCGAAGGGCGCGCAACCGTGGCGTCCGTGTGAGTCCGGGGGGACCCAGTGGAACACCAACATGGCGACAATCCGGGCTCATCCCCGTTCGACCGGCGGAAGTTTCTCGGGGGCATGTTGGCGGTGGGGGCGGGGGCCCTGGCCTCTGGCTACGCCTCGTCACCCACCATCGCCGCAGCCGCCACCACGCGACCGGCCGGCTCGGACCTCGGGGCCGTCGAGCACGTCGTCTTCCTCATGATGGAGAACCGGTCGTTCGACCACTACTTCGGTTCCTACAAAGGAGTGCGGGGTTTCGATGACCACAAAGGGGCTCACTTGGGCGCTTTCGCCCAACCGTACGCCGCCAACACCACCGCCCACCCCGTGGGTAAGCAACTCCCGTTCCACCTCGACACCTCCACCGGACTCGGCGAGTGCACTTACGACCTCAGCCACAGCTGGCTCCCCCAGCACCTGTCCCGGAACAACGGGACGATGGACAGCTTCGTCGCCACCCACACCTCGCCCCAGTACGAGGGTCCCCAGTACGGCGTGCAGACCATGGGGTACCACACCCGCGCCGACATCCCCTATCACTACGCACTGGCCGACCACTTCACGCTGTGCGACGCCTACCACTGCTCGATCATGGGACCGACCCATCCCAACCGGCTTATGGCCCTGTCGGGGACCATCGACCCCGACGGCAAGCACGGTGGACCGGTACTGATCACCAACGGACAGCCCGACGCCAAGTTCAGCGTCAACTGGACCACGGTGCCCGAGCTGTTGGAGGACAAGGGCGTGTCGTGGAAGACCTACACGCCCCCCGGTGACCTCTACCGGATCGACAGCTCCAACGTGTTCTTGGTCTCCGACGCCATCCTCCCCTACTTCTCGCAGTACTCGGACCCGACCTCCGCCCTCTACCAGAAGGCCTTCATCCCGACCTTCCCCGACGACTTCACCCACGATGTCCGGACGGGCACGCTACCCAGCGTGTCGTGGCTCATCCCGCCGCTGGGCTACGACGAGCACCCACCGGCCCCGCCCAGTCTCGGGGCCTGGTACATCGACCAGGTCCTCAAGACCCTCACCTCCAACCCCAAGGTGTGGTCGAAGACGGTCCTGTTCGTCATGTACGACGAGAACGACGGCTTCTTCGACCATGTACCCCCGCCGGTGGCCCCACCGGGGACTCCGGGCGAGTACGTCACGGTCAACCCCCTCCCGGCCACGGCCCAGGGTGTGGCCGGGCCCATGGGCCTCGGATTCCGGGTCCCGATGCTCGTCGTGTCACCGTTCAGCCGTGGGGGCTATGTCTCCTCGCAGACCTTCGACCACACCTCCCAGATCCGGTTCCTCGAGGAGCGGTTCGGCATCCACGCCTCGGAGATCTCCTCCTGGCGGCGCAAGACGGTGGGCGACCTCACCGCCACCCTGCGGATGGGTTCGCACGACGCCGCCGTCCCGACGCTTCCGTCGACGTCGAAGGACACCACCGCCACCGTGGAGGCACTGGGCTGCAGTGCCGGCGACCTGATCGAGCTCGACACGTCGCCGACTCCCTATCCGCTGCCCACCACACAGACCATGCCCACCCAGGAGAAGGGCACGGTCAAGCGCCTCACCGGGAAGACCACCGCCTGACCCTCCGGGCCACGACGGAACCTCACGGCGGGCACGGGCAGACAGGGACGGCCCCCTGTGCTCACTCCACCAGGAAGCCGCCGGACTGGTGCTGCCACAGCCGGCCGTAGAGACCGGTGGCACCCTCGTCGAGCAGCTCACGGTGGGACCCCTCTTGGACGATGGCCCCGCGGTCGAACACCACGATGCGGTCCATGTGGGCGATCGTCGAGAGCCGGTGGGCGATGACCAGGGCCGTCGAGTCCTCCATGAGCCGCCACAGCGCCTCTTGGACCAGATGCTCCGATTCGGAGTCCAGTGCCGAAGTGGCTTCGTCCAGCACGAGGATCCGGGCCCGCTTGGCCATGGCCTGGGCGATGGCCACCCGCTGGCGTTGGCCACCCGAGAGCTTGAGGCCGCGTTCGCCCACCATGGTGTCGTAACCGTCGGGCAGGGCGTAGACGAACTCCTCGACGTGGGCCGCCCGTCCGACCTCATGCACGAGGTCGTAGTCGATCGCTGGTTCGGTGCGGCCGTCGGTGGTCGGCCCACGCTCGATCCCGTAACAGATGTTCTCGGCGATGGTCCGGTGCAGGAGCTGGGGATCCTGGGGTACGTAGCTGATCTGCCGGCGGAGTGAGGCGAGGGTGACGTCTCTGATGTCCTGGCCGTCGATCCGGATCCCACCGCCATCGACATCCATGAGGCGGAGCAGCAACTTGGACAAGGTGGATTTCCCCGAGCCGGACGGACCGACGAGGGCCACGTGCTCCCCGGGCCGGACCGTGAGGGTCAGGTCGCTGAACAACGGTGCCCCGGACCGGTAGCCGAAGCCGACCCCGTCGAAGGCCACCGTCCCGCCGTTCACATGCAGGCACTCGGCCCCTTCCCGGTCGGTGATCTCGACCTGCTCGGCGGCGATGGCGGTGAACTTCGCCGTGCGGCCGAGCGACCGGGCCAGCGAGCGGAGGTGCTCGAAGGACTGCTGGAGACTCATGGCCACCTGGGCCGAGTAGTAGAGGATGAGATAGAGGGCGGCCGTGGAGGCCCAGTGGTGGACGGCCATGGTGGTGCCGGCGACCAGGGCCAGCAGGGTGCCGATGACGATGGAGGTCTCCAACTCCAACTGGGTGCGCATGAAGATGGACCTGGCCCGGAGGTCGGCGTCGACCGACCGCTCCATCAGCGCCTCCACCCGCCTGCGTTCATAGGGCTCGGTGGCCGCCGTGCGGACCGTCATCAGGTTGGTGACGGTGTCGGCCACCACGCCACTGGCCCTCGAGTGGTCGTCCTCGAAGGCCTGGGACGCTTTGCGCACCAGCTGGAGCCGCCGTTGGATCACGTAGACGAACCCACCCACCATCACGAGCAGAGCCAGGGCGGCAGGCCAGGCCACGACGGCCAGCACACCGATGGCCGAGAGGACCACCACCACGACGGGGAGGAGGCCCCACGAGGCGACGTCGATCATCTCGGCGAATGCCCACGAGAAGTTGCCCAGGGAGGAGATGACCTCACCGGCCGGATGGTCCATGTGCCAGCGGTAGCTCAAGCGCAGCAGGTGGGCATAACCGTTGTTGATCCCCGAGGCGAACGAGCGCAGGCAGGCACCCCACTCCAACCAGCCGGCCACGCGCCAGCAGGCCATGGCCACCAGTCCGGCGATCCCGTAGGCCAGCAAGAGGGGGCCGAACGAGGACCACTCGCCGGCTCCGGGGTGGTGGGAGAGCCCCGCCACCCGTTCGAGGATGGACGCGAAGATGAGCGGGCAGACGACGTCGGCCACCACGACCGCGGCCACCATGACCACCCAGGAGGTGATCAGCTGACGTCGGTTGCCGTCGACCTGCTTCCAGCAGTAGGCGATGGTGTCCTTGGCCGATGCCGAGGGGAATTCAGATAGTTCAGCCACGGTGGCTTCCTTCAGGTGAGGGGTGTCCCGGCCAGGCGGCTACGCGATGGGTAGCCCGAGAGGGGCGGGACGAGGGTTGGAGCGGTGCCGGCGGAGGGCGTCAGGGCGCCCGGCGGGTCAGCGGGTGGGGGCGGAGATCCGGCGCCGCTTGAGGGCGACGAACCGGCCGCTGGGCGCCGACGGTCGCCGGAGGACCCGGGCGCCGGTGCCGCACACGATGGTGTCGGACGGCACGACCTGAGCACCGGAGGTCATGGTCACTCCTGTGTCAGTCGATGCCATCATCGGTCCACCTTCGTTCGCTTCCTGCAAGGGGAATGCAGGACCAGAGAATGCTACCAAGGAGGCGGCCCACGCGACAGGGTGTAATGCGCGACCCTCCCTGAGCAGCAGTAACTTGTCCCGGCAAGCCACCTGCAGGGGTCGCCTTGGCGTCATTAGCCGGCGGGTTGGAAGTGGCGACGGATGGCGGCACTGACCAAGGGTGCCCGCCACGCCATGTCGGGAACGGCCGACGCCGAGACGAGGAGACCATCGTGGATTTAGGACTAGCCGGAGCGCACGCCGTAGTCACCGGAGGGTCGAAGGGAATGGGACGGGCCATTGCCGAGCGCCTGGCCTCCGAGGGGGCTGCGGTGGCTGTGTTGGCCCGGGGGCGAGAGGCCGTCGACGAGACGGTGGCGTCCCTGCACGCCCTCGGGAGTGACGCCTCACTCGGGCTCAGCATGGACGCCACCGATCCGGCCGAGGTCGTGGCCGCCTTCGCCGAGCTGGACCGGCACTGGGGATCGATCAACGTGCTGGTGAACACCCTGGGCCCCGGTGCCGGCCGCTTCGAGGACCTGGACGACGAGGCCTGGGATGCCGCCTTCAACCTCGGGCTGATGGCCGCCGTGCGCTGTGTCCGTCAGGGACTCCCCCTGCTCCGGAAGGCGGAGTGGGCCCGGATCGTTAACGTCTCGGCACACTCGACCCAGCGCCAGAGCCCCATACTGCCGGCCTACACCGCGTCGAAGTCCGCGCTCACCAGCCTCTCGAAGAACCTGTCCAAGTCGCTGGCCCCCGAAGGCATCCTGGTCAACACGGTGAGCCCGGGGTCGATCGTGACGGCCAGTTTCAGCGAGGGGCTGGCGGAGATCTTCGCGGAGGCCGGACTCGACGCCACCGATCCCTACGACGTCATGCGGTGGATCGACGAGAACTTCCACCAGCCCGCCGATCTCGGTCGGGCCGGCCTCCCCGACGAGGTGGCCTCGATCACCGTCTACCTGGCGTCGCGGACGAACGGGTACGTGACCGGAGCCAACGTGAACGTGGACGGTGGCTCCGACTTTGTCTGAGGCCGCCACGGGCCCGTGAGCCCTGTAGTGGCGGTGGGCGGCGGTTGGTTCAGTCCGCAGTGAGGCCGGCGGCGACCGCCTGGCCGGTCCAGCGGTTGTTGAGGTACGGCTCCGGGTCGTGGACCCGATGGCCGTTGTCCACCTTGTACTCGGTCACCTGGCCTTCGAACCGCCCACACGGGGTGGTGCGGCCGGCGGGATCGTGGGGATCGACGATGTTGGTCCATCGCTGCACTGAACCGGGCCAGGGGCTGACTCCCTTGGTCGGGCACGGGTCGAGCCGGTCCCGGATGATGTCGCCGGCCAGCGGGCATCCGATCGTCACATAGTCGGTCACCGCCCATTCGGGGTGGGCGCAGAGGGCCTCGTAGGACACCACCGTTCCGAGCGAGTGGGCGACGACGACCCGGGTGTCCGGGGTGATGGCCGCTTCGACCCGCGCCCGGGCCATGGCCCGCAACGAGGGCTCCTGGAGATAGGCGGCGGCCTGGGCCAAGAGACGGTCGAAGTGGTTCTCGGTCAGCGCCTTGGTGAGTTCGGCCAGGTCCACGTGGGGATCCAGTCGCTGGACCAGGTCTTCGACGGTGGCCATGGCGGCGGCTTTGTCCACGGCGGGCTCGTAGCCCTCTTCGGGGTCCCGGCGGAACAGATCGCCATAGAAGGCCACCGTGACGTCGTGCTCGTCGACAGCCACCCCGTGCCAGGCCAGGCCGTCGGCCAGGGCCGGGAACCAGCGGGACTTGATGGAAGACGGTCCCCAGAGGTCGTTTCCTGCTCCGTGCACCATCACGATCCGGGACATCGGTGCACTCTTCCACAACGAGAGGGGCGGCGTCGGATCGGCGCACGCTGAGGCGGACGGCTCGATTTAGGCCAATTAGCTGGTTATATCGGGAATAATGATCAGAAGAATCTGTTTAAGCTGTTTGACAGATATCAATGAGGGCAGGGACACTGGAGAGGCAGAAGGAAGCGGCCACGGGGTCGCACCAGACGGGAAAGAAGAAGCACGATGTACGACGAGACCAACATCCCCACCACCATCTATGTGTCGAAGGTCATCGAGTACACGGACGCGGACTGGAAGCAGGTCCGCTTCCCGCTCGAGATCGACACCCGCGAGGCCAGTCTCACCGTCTCGCATCTCAAGCAGCTCACCCAAGGCATCGCCGGAACCCCCGACGAGGCCCGGAAGGCCACCCTCCGCTTCGGCCGCCTGGGCACGCCGCTCGGGGTGGTCGTTGAATGCACCCGGTGGAGCGAGAACTCCGTCGAGATCGGCATCCGCCCTCCCCGTCACCTGCCGTTCTGGGTCTCAGCCGACCGCTACGTGAGGGCCGCCTACGCCGTCCTCGATCGTCTGGCCCGTACGTTGGCCGCGCAGTCCGGCGAGTCGTTCACCGATCTCGACGAGTTGCAGAAGATCGCCTGAGCGACGGTCCGACAACGGTCGGGCCGGCCCCCGACGTTCGTCAGCCAGCCTTCCGGTGCCAGCGGGACCGGCCGTGGTGGCCCTTGCGGCCCGAGACCGCTTCCTCCGGCTCCTCGGCGCCAGTCGGTGAGGCCAGTTCACTGCTGCAGGTCGAACAGAGGCGAACTCCCTCCACCATCCGGGTAACCCGGATCGAGCCGCAGCGACCGCACTTGCGGCCGACGTAGACCTGGGCGATCGATCCTGTCTGGAGGGAGGTCAGCCGGGACAAGCGCTCTTGGACCTCGTCGGGGATGACGAACGTCCCCGACTCGGTCTGACGGACCAGGTCCCAGGCCAAGAGCTCGTGGAGCAACGGAGCCAGCCGGTCCAGGCGCCGGGCCGAATCGGCCGCTGAGGGGACGGCGACCGGTTCTGGATCCGCGGGTGGCACATCGAACTGGGTGGTCATCGGGCCCTCCTGTCTGTCGCTCGCCAGCCCCGTCTCCCGCCAACGACTTCGTTCGACACGAGGACTGTCCACACCGCCTCGCAGGCCTCCGTCGCAGGACCGGAGCGCCATCAAGAGACGGTCACTCCGATCGTGCCCTATCTCCGGCCCCATGTACAGAGCAAGAAGCACTTCTTTTTCCGCCGATCCCGGCATTGGCCCGATTGCCGGCCCAGGGAGCGCCCCGATGGACGCTCCGTTCTCGTGGCCTCCGGTCCGGCCGGTACGGTAGGCCGCGGTGGGAGAGCGGCCGACTTCGGAATCGAATCCGACCCAGGGGAGCAGTAGCGGACCGAGTGTCCAACGGACCCCCGCCGCCCCAGTGCATCGCGCACCGTTGGCGGTCCGGCTCCTTGATGGTTGGAGGGCCCGGGACCCCCGCCTCTCGGCCACCAAGCGCTCGGTGCGGGCCGCGGTCCTGGTCCCCGCGGTGTTCGCCATCGCCGATTTCGGAATACGGAACGACCAGACCACCCTGTTCGCCGTCTTCGGATCGTTCGCCCTCTTGCTCTTCGCCGACTTCGGCGGCCCGACCCGGCTGCGGCTGCGGGCCTACGTGGGGCTGTTCGGCGCCGGAGCCCTGCTCATCGTGGCGGGGACACTCTGTTCCACCCATGCCGCCACCGCGGTGATCGGCATGGCCGTGTTCGGTTTCGCCGTGCTGTTCGCCGGCGCGGTGAGCCCCCAGGCCGCCGTCGGGGCCACGGCGGCTCTACTGACCTTCGTCCTCCCCGTCGCCGTACCCGGTGGTACCGCGGCCATCGGAAGTCGACTGGGCGGGTGGGGCCTGGCGGCGGCTCTGTGCATCCCGGCCGTGATGCTCGTGTGGTCGGGGCGTTGGCACGACCCGCTCCGGAAGAAGGCGGCCGCGGCGGCCACCGCGCTGGCTGAGCTGGTGGATGCCCACGCCGACGGCCGCCTCGACCCGGGCGCGCGGGACAGGGCCGATGAGGCCATGCGTGGACTCCGGGCACAGTACGAGGCCACGCCCTACCGACCGACAGGAGCCGGCCCTACCGATACCGCCTTGGTGTGTGTGGTCTCGAGGCTTGAGTGGGTGGGGGAGAACGCGCTGGTCAACCACGAGACGGCGGCCAGCCTGGTGGCCGACCCGACGTCCCCACCGTTGCACCGGGCCGTAGCCCAGGTGCTCCGGCGGATCGCTGAGCTCATGGAACGGGACGACGCGCTCGTTGCGACCGCGGCAATCGACGAACTGGTGGCCGACGTCGACGCCTTGGCGGTGGCCCGCAACGACTCGAGGGATGGGGCCTGGCGGCACCTGGTGGCCGAGGTGGAACAGCCCGATCCGACCGGTTCTGAGGCCGACGACGCTGCCTCGGGGCCCGTCGATGTATCCGAACGTGCCGAGGATCTGTGGTCGGTTGATCCCACCTATCACGCAAGGATGCTGGCGGTGGCGACGGAGATGGTCGCACGGGTGGCGATCGACACGGTACCGGGTCAGCACCGTGTTTCGAGGAGGGACCGCTTCACCGCCCCGGTGCGAGCCTCGGTGGACGCCGGCTCGTCGAGGCTCACGCTCCGTTCGGTCTGGTTACGGAACAGTCTCCGTGGCGCGGCGGCGTTGGCCCTGGCGGTGGCCGTGGTCGAGGCGACCGACGTGCAACACGGGTTCTGGGTGGTGCTCGGCACCCTGTCGGTCTTGCGTTCCAATGCTTTGGGCACGGGAGCCAGTGCGCTGCGGGCAGTGATCGGGACAGTGGCCGGCTTCGCGGTGGGCTCGCTGGTGCTGTTGGCGCTGGGAACACACCTCGACCTGTTGTGGGTCGTGCTCCCTGTCGCGGTACTGCTGGCCGGGGTGGCGCCTTCAGCGATCTCATTCACCGCCGGCCAAGCGGGATTCACGATCGCGGTGGTGATCATCTTCAACATCCTCGATCCTGTCGGCTCCCGGGTCGGGCTGATCCGGGTGGAGGACGTGGCCATCGGGGCGGCCGTGAGTGTGGTGGTGGGACTTCTGTTCTGGCCCCGTGGCGCGGCGGCGGAGTTGGCCCGCTCCTTGAGCGAGGGGTACGCCGGAGCCCTGGCCTGGCTCGTCGTGGAGATCGAAGGGAACCGGGAACGGGTGGCGGATCGCTCGCCGGTGGCGATCGAGGCACACGCCGCGGCCCGTCGCCTGGACGATGCCTTCCGACAGTTCATGAACGAACGGGGGGCGAAGCCGGTAACCCTGCAGTCGGTGACCCACCTCCTCACCGGGTGTGCTCAGGTCCTGTCGGTAGCGCAGACCTTGGACACCCTGTCACCACCGGCGCCGGCTGGTGACCCGCCTGCGTCCGCCTCGAACCGGTTGGATAGGGCGGAACGGGACGTGGCCCAGGCGTTCGGCTCAGTGCAGCGATGGTTCGAGGCGGTCGCCCTCTCCCTCGGAGGTGATGCCTCGGCGACGCCGGTGATCGGGTCCGATGGGATCGGGCTCTACCCCGAGCTCCTGAGCGCCGTCGATGAAGCGAGGTCGGAGCGCCGACCGGACCGGTTGGTGACGGCCTTGCGACTGCTGTGGCTGTCGGAGCGCCTCGGCCATCTGCACCGACTCCAGGAGCAACTACTGGAGTCGGTCGACGGAATTGGTCGGGTGAGGTAGGTCCGAGAGGGGGACCGCCGCTCGCCCCGCGACCGTCAGGCGTTGACATGCACCCGTGCGGCTGCTTATAGTTAGGCAACCGATCAGCTGCGTATACCTGCTCGTGGCCCATTCCTTTGTACCGCCAAGGAGAATCCATGCCAGACATCAGACATCGGGTGGCCATTTCCGCACCCCTCGAGACCGTGTACCAGGCAGTGGCGACAACGGACGGACTCTCCGAATGGTGGACCCGGGACGGAGTCCGGGGGGAGTCGAGTGAGGGGTCCCGAATCCAGTTCTTCTTCGGCCGTCCCGATCCAGCCGCCGTCATGGAGGTCATCCGGCTCGATCCCGATGGCCAGGTGAGCTGGGCGTGCGTCGAGGGGGCCGAGGAGTGGGTCGGGACCACCCTTACCTTCGACCTCCGGGCCGAGGCTGACGAAACCGTCGTCCTGTTCACCCACGCCCACTGGCGAGAGCCGGTCGAGTTCATGGCCCACTGCAGTGCCAGATGGGCCTACTTCCTCCTGAGCCTCAAGAGCTACACAGAGTTCGGGAAGGGCACCCCGTTCCCTGAGGACCTGAAGTTCTGACGAATCCTCGAGGAGGGCCGATCGATGTCGATGTCTTCCGGGCGTTGGCCGATCCGACCCGCCGTCAACTGCTCGATCGCCTGAACGCCCGCAACGGGCAGAGCCTCCTCGAACTCTCCGATGATCTGGCTATGGCCCGTCAGTCCGTAAGCAAGCACCTGGCCATCCTGGAGGCGGCCAACCTCGTGACGACCGTCCGACGGGGTCGGCACAAGCTCCACTACCTGAACGCCGTACCGATCAATGAGATCGCCGAGCGTTGGATCAATCGCTACGACCAACCGCGAGTCGAGGCCCTGTCGGACCTCAAACGAGCACTGGAGGAGGCACCCGTGGAGCAACCGCAGTTCGTCTACACGACCTACATCAAGACCACGCCCGAGCGGCTGTGGCAGGCATTGACCGAACCGGCGTTCACCCGCCGCTGGTGGCAGACCACCTTCGAGACCGACTGGGCGGTCGGATCGGCCATGACGTGGGACAACCACGGGATCGTCATCGCCGATCCCGAGCAGACCGTGCTGGAGTCTGATCCCTACCGGAGGCTCTCCTACCGTTGGCACACCTTCACACCGGAGCTGAACGGACGCCTCCAGCTGGGCGACGACGCCTTCGCCAAGCTCTCGAACGAGCGTCGTTCCCGAGTCGCCTTCGAAATCGAGCCCATGGGTGAGACGGTGAAGCTGACCGTGGTCCACGACGACTTCGAACCAGGGAGTACGGCGGCGACCATGGTGAGGAACGGCTGGCCCGCCCTCCTGTCCAGTCTGAAGACGCTCCTCGAGACGGGCGAGCCACTGGCATCGACCCGGGCCGGTCAACAGCCGGGGTAAGTCCCGACACGCCGTCTCGTCCAACCTCTTTGGGCGCCGAAGTCCAGGTCCCTGATTCGAGGTCGCCCGTCCATGGAACGAACCCGGGATCTAGGGCTATGTTCCAGACGTGCCCCAATCGATCCTGGTCCTGGGTGCCGGCTTCGGCGGTCTCGAGTTGGTCACCATGCTGTCCGACGCGGTAGCCGATCAGGTGGAGATCACTCTGATCGACAAGAACGACTCGTTCATCTTCGGATTCTCGAAACTCGACGTGATGTTCGGGCGCCGCACGCTGGACGACGTCCGTGCTCGCTACGCCGATGTGCTCAAGCCGAGCGTCCAGTTCCGTAGGGAGACCGTGCGTTCGATCGACGGCGCATCTCGGACCGTTGTCACCGACACCACGACCTACCGACCCGACGTGTTGGTGGTGGCCCTGGGTGCGGACTACGACATCGAAGCAACCCCCGGACTCGCCGAGGCCGGCTTCGAGTTCTATACCCCCGAGGGTGCTGAGCGAGCCGGTCGAGCACTCGCCGGGTTTGCCGGCGGCAAGGTGGTCATCAGCGTGCTCGGGCCCTTCTTCAAGTGCCCGGGTGCCCCCAACGAAACCGCCCTACTGACCCACGATTTTCTTGAGAAGGCCGGCGTCCGGCCCCAGTCGACGATTCACCTGACGAGCCCGCTGCCGATGCCGATCCCCATCTCCCGGCCCACCTCGGACGTCATCATTGCCCTCCTCGAGGAGGCGGGGGTCGAGTACTGGCCGGGGAGCCTCGTTACCCGCCTCGACCCTGAGGAGCGAGTGGCCCATTTCGCCGACGGTCGGTCTCTCGACTACGACCTGTTTCTCGGAATACCGGTCCACCGCGCGCCTGAGGTGGTCGCCGCCTCCGATCTGTGCGCCGATGGATGGATTCCCGTCGATCCCGCCACATTCGAGACACCGTTCCCCGGAGTGTTTGCCGTCGGCGATGTCACCAGCGCTCCCGTTCCTCGGGCCGGGGCCATGGCCGAGGGGGAGGCTCGCACTGTCGCCGAGGTGTTGATCGCTCGGCTCCGTGGATCTGGGTCCCCTGCCCCATTCGACGGAGGTGCCGCCTGTTACGTAGAGACCGGCGGCGGAACGGCCGCTCGAATCGACGTCAACTTCTTGGCCTATGAGTCGCCCCGGGCCGAGATCGTCGGCCCCACCGCAGGGATCTTGGCCGACAAGGCGTCGTTCGGATCCACCCGGCTCAGCCGCTGGTTCGGCTACGAGGACAGCACCTCGTGAACCATGGGTTCACGCCGGCCCACCTGTCGGCGGGGTCCCTCACCCGCTGAGGATCTGAACCAGGCAGACGTACTAGTGCAGGTACTTCCGTCGGCGATGACCGTGATGTCCAAGCAGAGGGATCTCGCCGCGAACACCGCGGTCAACGGCCTGTGAACGGGACCTACGATCCCCGGTTCCCGACCGCGATGATGCCCGCGCCTGCCTCACCAGTCGCAACACCATGGGTCAGCTATCCGGGGCTGTACACGCCAGAGTGTCGAAGTGGCGGAGCCTCCTGGTTGGGGGTCACCAGCAGAGCTGGGCCGAGCGACTCCAGACCGTCGTCACCGAGGTGCTTGGGGCTACCACCTGGACGACATCAATCTGACGCTCGGAAACCTGTTGGACGATATGGCCCATGAGGAAATGACCTACACGGCCTCGCACGGTTGATCCCGTGTTGCCGTTCCGAAGTTCAACCGCCGAAGCCCTCAGGCACGGCCAACCCCGTGGGTTGCTGTCCCGTGGTCCACCCATTGTGGGTTCCTCGCGCCGACCTGGAGCGGAAAAAACGTGGAGGTGATGGGACTCGAACCCACGACTTCGACCTTGCAAAGGTCGCACTCTAGCCAACTGAGTTACACCCCCGAATGTCATCCGGCCGGCCCTCGGCCCGATGTCCTATCGGTCCGTCCGGTTCGAACGAAGGGCCGCGGCACAGCCTACTTCGGTCCCTCGGCGTCCCCCGGTGGACCCTGGACGACTGACGAACCGGAGCGCGCCATCAGTTAGGGTATCCCGGGCGGCTCAGGGGCAGATTCATAACCCGGTCCGCCGTCCCGCCAAGGCGGGAAACGTCCGAAGGAGTGGAGGAACAACTCATGCCCGTCTCATCCGAAACCAGCGGTGCCCTTCTGGGAGTGGCCCAGCACGACACCAGTGCCCTCGAAGGTCTGTTCCAGGCGAGACTGGACAATCTCGAGGCCTCCGGCCTCGACCCCCGTACCTATTCGCTGTGCAACATCGCCGCCTTGATCGCCGCCGATGCCGCCCCCGCGTCCTATGTCTTCCAGGTTGCGTTCGCCCTCGAGTCTGGCGTGAGCCCAGAAGAGATCCTCGGCCTCCTGGTGGCGCTCAATCCCACGGTGGGCAATGTCCGCATCGTCTCGGCGGCTGCCGAGATCGCGTTTGCCCTCGGTATCGAGTTCGACGCCGACGAGAGCTGAGGGAGGCCGTTATGTTGCGTAGACGCCCACTGCTTCGAGCCGCTGCCGTCGGCGGGGTGGCATACATGGGGGCCAAAGCCGGAACGAACCGGGCCATGCAGTCCCAAGAAGCACAACAGGCGCCCGCCCAGCCCGCTCCGGCCCCGGCACCCCCTCCAGCTCCCGCCGCAGCACCGGCGGGCGACGACACCATCTCCCGCCTGACTCAGTTGGCCTCGCTGCACAGCTCTGGTGCCTTGACCGACGAGGAGTTCACGGCGGCGAAGGCCCAGGTCCTCGGCAGCTGATCCCAACCGGCATGCCCAGGGGTTGAGCGGGAATCTCGATCAGGACTCCAGTGCCCGGGCCCGTTCGAAGGAGCGCTCAATCTCCTCCCAGGCTGCGTCGACCCCGTCGAAGCCACCCACCTTGGTCAATTTGTCCGGTTCGAGGTCCTTGTAGACGTCGAAGAAGTGGGCGATCTCGAAGGTCAGGTGCGGGGGGAGTCCCTCGAGGTCACGGACCGACTCCCACATGGGATCACCCATGGCCACCGAGATGATCTTCGGCGTCCGGCCCTTTCTCGTCGGTCATCCAGAACACACCGACTGGTCGGCACTCCACCAGGCAACCAGGGAAAGTCGGCTCGTCCAGGAGGATCAGGACGTCGAGGGGGTCCCCGTCCTCGGCCAGGGTATCGGGGACGAATCCGTAGTCGGCCGGGTAGAAGGTGGCCGAGAAGAGCCGCCGATCGAGCCGAATCACGTTGCGTTCGTGGTCGTACTCGTACTTGTTACGGCTTCCCCGGGGGATCTCGACGAAGACCTCGATGGTGCGATCGGTGCTCACGTACCCTGCCTTTCTGCTCCCCCTGCTCGGTACCCATTGTGGCCCACCGCCGGCCCGAGGCCGGACGGCGACCCCGGTTTGGACCGTTGCGGACGACTCCATGAGGAGTACGGGACAACCGTTGCTATCGTTGGCCGATGAGCGTAGATACCGCACGCGGGTCCCAGGCCGGCAGCAATCCCGAGGCCGACCAGCGGTTCTTCGCCCGCCAGCTCTCCGATCTCGACTTCAACGACCGTCTGCTCGACCTGGTGGCCGACCAGGAGTTGCCGCTACTCGAGCGGGTCAAGTTCCTCATCCTGTTCAGCGAGCGCATCGACGAGTTCTTCCAGGTGCAGGTGGCTGGATTGCGGCGCCAGGTGGTGGCTGGCATCAAGAGTCTGGCCCTCAATGGCGCTACCCCGGACCAGCTCCTCACCGATGTCCGGGACTCGCTGGAGCGGATGGTCCGCCGCCAGGAGACCTTGCTGGTCGATGAGGTATCGCCGGCCCTGCGTGCTGAAGGCATCGAGCTGTGCGACTGGGACACGCTCGACGGTGGCGACCAGGCCTATCTGCATGAGGTGTTCGAGCGACTGATCCTTCCGGTAGTGACTCCGCTCACCGTCGACCCGAGCCATCCCTTCCCCTACATCTCCAACCTCTCGCTCAACGTCGGGGTCGAGGTCAGCAACCGCACCGACGACACCTCGCGGTTCGCCAGGGTCAAGGTTCCGCCCAACGTGGCGAGACTGCTTCCCCTGCCCGGGGGCGACCGGTTCATCCCTCTCGAGCAGGCGTTGGTGGCCTTTGTCGATGAGCTGTTTCCTGGCATGGACGTCGGGGAGCCGTGCATCTTCCGGGTGACCCGAGACGCGGACCTGGCTCTTGACGATGACGCTGCCGACGACCTCCTCCTCGCCCTCCAAGAGGAGTTGAGGCGCCGGCGCTTCCTGCCCGTGGTCCGCCTCGAGATCGATTCTCGGACCTCGGAGGCACCAGTGGAGCGCCTGACCGAGGAGCTGGGTCTCGGTGCGGACGACGTCTACCGCTTCGCCGGCCCGCTCGGCCTCGACTGCCTCTGGGCCATTCACGCCCTCGACCGACCCGAACTTCACGATGAGCCGTGGACGCCCCTGGTCCCGGCGGCGTTCACCTCGGTGGAGCGCGACGAGGAGTTGAGCATCTTCAGCGTCCTGGCCCGCCAGGATGTGCTGGTCCACCATCCCTACGATTCGTTCTCGGCGTCGGTGGAGGAGCTCATCAACGAGGCCGCCGACGACCCCAACGTCCTGGCGGTCAAGCAGTGTCTCTACCGCACATCGGGCGACAGCCCGGTGGTGGCCGCCCTGGTCAGGGCGGCCGAGCACGGTAAACAAGTTGCCGTGCTGGTCGAGGTGACGGCCCGCTTCGACGAGGAGGCCAACATCGGGTGGGCCCGCGCCCTCGAAGAGGCCGGTGCCCATGTCATCTACGGGCTGATGGGGTTGAAGACCCACGCCAAGACCACGCTGGTGGTGCGCCAGGAAGGAGAGGCGGTCCGGCTCTACTGCCACGTGGGCACGGGCAACTACAACCCCAAGACCGCCCGCATGTACGAGGACCTCGGCGTACTCTCCTCGCGCCCGGCCCTCGGAGCCGACGTCACCCGCTTCTTCAACTACATCACCGGCTTCAGCCAGCCCCCTCGGTACCAGGAACTGGTCACCTCGCCGGGCGGAATCCGGGACCGGGTCGTCGACTGCATCGACGAACAGGCCATGGCCGGAGCCGACGGGCGCATCGTGATCAAAGTCAACGGCCTCGACGACGTGGCCGTCATCGATGCGCTTTACCGCGCGTCCCAGGCCGGGGTGCCGATCGACCTGATCATCCGGGGCATCTGCTGTCTGCGCCCCGGCGTACCGGGACTCTCCGAGACCATCCGGGTCCGCTCCATCGTGGGGCGGTTCCTCGAGCATTCGAGGATCCTCCGATTCGGAGGTGGTGCTGGCGGTCCGGCCGCGTACTACATCGGCTCGGCGGACCTTCGCCGTCGCAACCTCGACCGGCGGGTGGAGGCCATGATCCCGGTCGTCGATGCTGATGCCGTGGAGCAGTTGGAAGAGATTCTCCAGCTCAACCTGGCTGACGACACCCAGTCGTGGGAGCTCGAGGCCACCGGTGCCTGGTCACGCATTCCCACCGTTGTGGGCATCTCCACCCAGGAGGCGCTCCAGGTGGCGGCCTTGGACCGGGGCTCACTTCTGGCCGACCCCCGCTGAGCCGACGGTTCGGACCATCGACCCACGGCCGAGTGCACCCTAGGCTGGCCGAGTGAGCGGAGACGGGTCACTCGAGCCGACCCCCGACGCTTCGGCGGCACCCGACCTGCCGCTGGTGTCGCCCGAGGGTCGCCGGCGGGCCAAGAGGATGGCGTGGCTCTACACTGCGGCGGCCGTGATCCTGTTGCCATGGATCATCTATCTGGCCGAAACGCTTCCGCGGCGACAGTTCGACCGCCACTACCGTGCGGCCTGGGTGGGGTTCGACCTCTTCTTGATCTACGCCATCGCACGAACGGCCTACATGGCCTTCCGGGTGGACCCGAGGGTCCAGTTCCCGGCGACCGCCACCGCCGTGCTTCTCTTCGTCGACGCCTGGTTCGACATCATGACTTCGGCCAACCGGTCCCAGTTCTTCGAAGCCCTCGTCCTGGCCCTCTTGGTGGAGATACCCGCCGCCATCTTCTCGCTCTACCTGGCCCGTTCGGTAAACCGTCGGGTCCTCGAGCTGGCTCACGTGGGTGTCCCTCCCCCCAGTCACTTCTGGTGGCGCCTGCCTCTCCGTCGGCGCCACGCCGCGCCCATGGTCGCCGCAGAGGCCGAGGCTGAAGGGGAGCGTTCGAACTAACCGCCGGGCGGCTGGATGCCCGGCGCCGACGGCCCGAATCTCCTACAGGGTGAGCTTGTCGATGCGGGCCATCACGTCGTCGCTCAGCGAGCTCAGGACGTCGAGGGCCTTGAGGTTCTCGTGGACCTGCTCCACGCGGCTGGCGCCGGTGATGACGGTTGAGACATGGGGATTCTTGGCGCACCAGGCAATGGCCAGCTGGGCCAGCGTGCACCCCAGCTCCTCGGCGATCGACTGGAGGCCGCGCACCTTCTCATTGCGTTCGGGGTCGGTGAGCAGGTTGGCCAGCCACTCGTAGCCCGGCAGGGTGGCCCGGGATCCCTCGGGAACGCCATCGAGGTACTTCCCGGTGAGGAGTCCCGAGCTGAGGGGACTCCACGTCGTCAGGCCCAGGCCAATGCCGTCGTAGAGGGGTGCGTACTCCTGCTCCACGCGGTCGCGCCACAAGAGGTTGTACTGGGGCTGCTCCACCACCGGAGCGTGGAGGTGGTTGTCCCGGGCGAAGTCCCACGCGGCGCGCAACTGCTCGGCGGACCACTCAGAGGTCCCCCAGTAGAGCGCCTTGCCCTGCACGATCATGTCGGACATCGCCCACACCGTCTCCTCGACAGGTGTCTCCGGGTCGGGTCGATGGCAGTAGACGAGATCGACGAAATCGAGGCCCAGTCGTTCCAGGGATCCGTCGATGGCCTGCAGGAGATACTTCCGGTTGAGGGTGTTGCGCATGTTCACGCCACCGTTGATGCCCCAGAACAGCTTGGTGGAGAGGACGTAGTCGTTGCGGGGCCAACCGAGCGAAGCGATGGCCTGCCCCATGATCCGCTCGGATTCGCCGCCCGAATAGGCCTCGGCGTTGTCGAAGAAGTTCACGCCGGCATCGAAGGCTGCCGCCAGGCAGTCTTCGGCCAGGCTGCCGGCCAGTTGGGGACCGAAGGTCACCCACGATCCGAACGAGAGCACGCTGACCTTCAGCCCCGTGTGGCCCAGACGTCGATATTCCATGTCCATGGTGACTCCTCCCGATCCCGTTCGAGGAATCCTACGTTCTCCGCACTCCGGATCGACCGGCCGGTATCCCGACCCTCGACCCGGGCCCTCAGGAGGCCGGCCCCACCACCGTTACGAGAGTCCCAATGGGCGTGAGGGGCCACACCTGGGCGGCAGTGGCCACGGGCATCTCCACGCAACCGTTGCTCTGAGGTGAGCCGTAGGTGGCCCGCACGAACCCGTGCAGGGCGTCACCCCCGTTGAAGTAGCTCGCCCACGGGACGGCGGGGTCGTCGTAGGTCGAGCCGTCGGGATTGGTCCCCTGCATGCGCGAGCTGGTCACGTGCTCGAATACCGGGTACGTGCCGTCCACGGTGTCGGCACCCGGGGCGCCGGTGTTGACGGCAACCCCAGTCATGGTCGGTGCGCCGTTCTCGTAGAGGGTGAGATTCTCGGGCAGCTGCTTCGACACCAACACGTAGTTGTACGGGCTGGTGTCGGTCTTCCCGCTGGCCACGGCGTTGAGGAGCGCCATCCAGACCTTCTGCCCGGCCAAGCCGTCCACGGTAAGCCCGTTCTGGTCCTCGAAGGTCATCACCGCACCCTTGGTGATCACGTTCTCACTGCCTTCGGACCACTGCGAGGTCAGGTCGGGCGGAAGCGTGCTCCACCGCCAAGCGAACGTGCCCGTCTGGGCCGTGGCCGCTCCGTTGGCGGGCACAGCCCCGGCCGCCGTGAAGCTCAAGGGCAGGTAGCCCAGTTGGGCGAGCAGCTGCTGGAGTCGCTCGGTGCTGGCCTGGGCCACGCTGAAGCTGACCGTTACCGGAGCGGTCAGCATCGTCCCGTGGCTGGTCCGGGGGCCCGCGGCCCCGTCGGGGATCGTCAGCGTCTCGGTAGAGGTGGGGATGAACGGCGCCGTCGCCTGGAAGGCCAGAGTGGTGGCGCCGGATTTCACCCAGGTGCCACTGACCGGTGGCGAGAACGTCGGTGAGCCGGTGCCGACGATTGGCTGTGAGAGGTTGACGGTGACCAGCTGATTGGAGGGGACTTGGGTGGCGCCCTGGGCGGGAGTGGTCGAGGCCACCGTGAGGGGGATGGCGGCAGTGGTGGGTGGAGCGACAGCCCCGCCTTTGTTGGCCGTGGGTCCCGAGGCATCGGTATGGCGACCCACGACGAAGGCGCCGACAGCCACGGCAATCACGACCAGGGAGACGCCGATGGCGATCAGTGTTCGCCGGTGCCGCCGGGATGGGGGTACGAGAATCGTGTAGTCGGCCATGGCTCCAGGTAGGGAGGGAGCGGCGGGATACAGGGCCCCGCGGCCCGACGGGCGTGGTCTGTCCAGCTCCGACGATACTCATCGCGGGACCGAGATCCGTCGCGCGCGGTGATCGACGTCCCCGACCTCCGCCGGCGAGCCGGGACCTCCATCCCACACTGGTGGGGCGCCGGATTCGACGATGAGGACGCTGAGCGGCCCGCCCCGGCCCCCAGGGGACACATCGAATCCTCACAACCGGCCAACAGAATCCACATCTCCATGGGCCACCATCGGTGCATGGGATCCCAGGTCTTCTCGCATCGACGGTTGGCACTGGTGGGCACGATGGCTGTCGTCCTGGCCGTCGTCGCCGTCTCGGTCCTTCCCGAGGAGGTGGGATCAGCACCGACGGGGGGCCACCGGGTCACCGCGCCGGCCACCCCGACGAACACGAGTGTGAAGCCAGTGCTGTCGGGGCTGATCCTGATGCCCAACCAGGCCGCCTACCTGCATGGCGTACCGTTCCCGACGACCGATCCCGAGGTGCTCGGGTCAGATGGGTCGGCCTTCGTCGGAACTGCGGTGGACGTGGGCTGGTCCCAGCTCGAGCCGTCGAGCGGTGACTACGACTGGGCGCCACTCGACGCTTCCCTGGACGCCGTGCGGGACTACAACAGCACCCATCGTTCCTCGCCGCTCGGGGTCAAGCTCCGGGTGGTCGGGGGCTACGACGCTCCATCCTGGGCTACCGAACTCGGAGGGAGCCCGATCACCATCGGGGACCGGTCCCACGGAGCCAGCCCGGGGACGCTCGGGAGGTGGTGGACGACTGCTTACCGGACTGCGTGGTCGACGTTCGAACATGCTCTGGCCGCCCGCTACGACACCGACCCCCTGATCAGGATGGTCCAGGTGACCTCCTGTGCCACCACCACCGAAGAACCGTTCATCGCCCCGGGACACCAGGCCGACCGGGCCTTGCTCGCCGCCGACGGGTGGACGGCCACCGACCAAGAGGCCTGTCTCTCAGGGGCCTTCGCCGACTATTCAGGTTGGCATCACACCGCCATCGACTATCCGGTCAACACCCTCGAGGTGGATGTGGACGGGAAGCGAACGGCCGACACCGCGTTCTCCACCCTCATCGCTACGGAGTGCGCCACCTCGTCGACGCGGGGCGGACCCCTGTGCGTCATCGACAACCATGGCCTTCGCGAGGCCTCAGACACATCACCTGGGTCGTCGTGGCTGTTTGCGCTGATCGATCAGCTCTGGCTGAAGCATCCGACCAGCACCGAGGTTGCTTTCCAGGCCTTCAGTCCGAATGCCGGTGACTGTGCCGCGATTGCCGTGGCCGTGGCCCATCATGCCCACTCGGTCGAACTGTGGGCCCCGAGCCCCCTCCGCTCAGGCTTCCAGGGGTTCCGCTCAAATCCACCGGCTGCTCTCCAGGCGTGGAACCGGGCTCTGCAAAGCGGCCGTCCACCCACCTGTTGAGTCGTCTGCACGGGCAACGGCAATGGAGATCGGCGACTGCTCTAATCGACCCTCGGCCGTCAGGGACCGACCGTTGCCACCTCACCGGCGACGGGAAGAATGCCGTCTCCGGCGAGCAGCCGGTCGACGTCGGCTGCTGGGATCCCCGGTGACCAGTAGTAGCCCTGGGCCAGATCGCAACCCATCGCCTGCAAGGCCGCCAGCTGACCCCCCGTCTCGACTCCTTCGGCCACCGAGGTGAGACCCAAAGAATGGGCCAAGTCGATGACGGAGCGAACAATGATCGAGTCCAGCGGGTTGTCATCGACACCGGACACGAAGGACCGGTCGAGCTTGAGAGCGTCCACGGGAAAGCGTCGGAGATAGATCAAAGAGGAGTACCCCGTCCCGAAGTCGTCGACGGCCAACTGGACCCCCAGGTCATGGATGGAGGTCAGGGAGGTGGTGACTGCGAACGTGTCGTCCATCAGCACACTCTCGGTGATTTCGAGGCACAGCGAGTTGGCCGGGAACTTGTGCGCGTTCAGCGCCACCGCCACGGCATCGACGATGCCGGGTCCCACCAACTGGCGCCCGGAGAGGTTCACGGCCATGGTCAACTCGCTCCACCCGGGCTGTTGCTGCCAACGATCGAGATCGTTGCAGGCCTGCTCGAGGATCCACCGCCCGAGCTCGACGATGGCGCCAGTGGACTCGGCGACCGGGATGAACTCGGTTGGTGGGACCATCCCTCGTCGAGGGTGGTCCCACCGGGCCAGCGCCTCGAAACCGTGAAGACGGCCGTCCAACCCCACGACCGGTTGGTAGTGAAGGCAGAACTCGTGGTTGTCCACCGCGGAGCGCAGCTCCTCTTCGAACTCCCGGCGTTCCTGTACCCGAGCCCCCAGCGATGCGTCGAACAGCTCAAAGCAGCCGCCCCCGCGCTCCTTGGCCCGATACATGGCCAGATCCGCGTCTCGCATCAATGAGTCGGCCGTGTCGGCCGGCGTGAGTGAGATGCCGAGACTGGCACTGACGGCCACGGACGAGTCGCCGAAATTCATCGGAACCTTCATCGACGCGAGGATCCGTTCGGCCACCGCGGCCGCATCTCCCACCGACTCCAGACGGTCCAGGACGATCACGAACTCGTCGCCTCCGTACCGACCCACGGTGTCTTGGGGCCGGACCGCTCGGCGCACCCGGTCGGCCACCTCCTTGAGGACCTGGTCCCCGATACTGTGCCCAAGCGAGTCGTTGACCTGCTTGAAGTCGTCGAGGTCCATGAAGAGCACGGCCGCGATGTTGGGTCGCCGGCCCTGTCGGGCTACGAGCTGGACGACCCGGTCCACCACCAGGGCTCGACTGGCCACACCGGTCAGCGAGTCCTCCAGGGCCAGGCGGGCGTTCTCCGCTTCGGCCAGCTTGCGTTCGGTGATGTCAGTCATCATGGACAAGGTGCCCATGATCTCCCCATCGCCATCTCGTACCGCACTCGACGAGATGAGCACGTCACACGTCGAACCGTCGGCCTTGAGCAGCGTCAACTCGCTCTGCTCGGCCATGCCCTGGTCGTGATGGTGGAGTTTCGTCACGGCTACGGAGCGGCTGGTGTCGGCCATGAGACCGAGGATCGAAGTTCCTTCCAGCGCGTCAACGGTCGTGCCGAGCAGGTTCGCCATCCGGGGATTGGCAAAGACGATGCGACCGTCCAGCATGTGGATGGTGATGCACTCGGCTGCCGTCTCCACCATGGATCGGTACCGCGATTCGGACTCCTCCAGTGCCTGGCCGGCCACGGTCTGGTCGGTGACGTCCCGTATGTTGGCCACCACGCCGCCGATGGCGGGATTGTCGTGGAAGTCGGAGAACCGGGTGTGTACCCAGCGCCAGGTTCCGTTGCGATGGCGGATTCGGTACGTCGCCGACCACGCCCGCCTCCCCGCCAGCACGGCGTCAGCTGCCGTGGCGATCGTGACCGGCAGATCGTCGGGATGGATGAAGGCGTCGTGGGCGGTCCCGACGAACTCCTCGGGGCGATAGCCGAGCACCCGCTCCAGTGACGGACCGGCGTAGATGGCGAACCCGTTCATTGCGTTGACCACCGTTACATCCGAGGAGCCGGCGGCCAGAGCCTGCAGCCGCTCCTCACTTCTGTTCAGCGCCAGCGTGGCCCGACGGGCCTCCGAGACGTCGCGCAGATTCCACACGATCCCTTGGACATCGGGATCGTTGATCAGATCCGTCCGATACCCCTCGAACGGGCGCCACACCCCGTCGGCGACGCGTAGTCTGAGTTCGATCGGACCAATCCGCTCTCCCGGAGCCGAGTCGAGCACCATGGAGCGCATAGCCGCCCCGTCGACCGCGTCCACGAAGCTGAGCCCGGGTTGCCCGAGGACATCGTGCTCCTCTTTGCCCAGGATGGTGCAAAGGGGAGGGCTGGCGAAGGTCAGCATCCCGTCGACATCCAGGACCGCGATGCCGTCGAATGCGTTGGCCACCAGGGCCCGGAGCCTTCGCTCGGACGCCTGGAGCAGCGCCCCTCCGTCGGGGATCGGGGCGCCATCCTGGTCGGGACCCCGCCCGAACGTCGTCCGAGGTGGCTGTTCCATGACTGACCCACCTTCCGCCGATATTCAGACCCGCCTCAATGCACTACCCCGGGGTTATCGACGCAATGGACATGTCACTTGAATGGTGGGTCTGGCTCAGATTCCAGCTACCCGGCTCTAGATCAGTCCGCCGGGAAGTTCTGGGCAAGCCGGGGTGGAGCGCAGACCAACCAACCGTCGACCAGTGCTTCTCGCACCGACCGCTCGGCCGCCACGTCCAACTGGATGAGCACCGTGGGGTAGTTGTCGAAGTGGGGAATGGTGAAGAACCCCGGGAAACCCGAGGCGAGAACGGCCTCTTTTTCCACGAGATCCTCAACCAGCGTGGCCAGGATCGGACCCTCCGGGACCAGCTCGGAGCCGAACCGTTTCAGGTCCGCCTTGCTGAACGGACGGGCCCAAGCGAACGCCTTGGTGCTGACGAACCAGGTCCGGTTGCCGTGACGGGTCCCTTCGATGACTTCGGGCAGGCCCAGGGCCATTCGGGCCACGTCATCAAGGGATACCACCACGCATGAACGCTACCCCGTCAGCTTCCCCATGGACCTTGTCGGCCACCGGGGTGGCCTGGGTCCGGCGGCGTTCGTTGGCCAGGGGTGAGCCGAAGCCGCTCAGCCTCGTGCCGACTGCCCGAGCCGGGCGAACTCGGCCAGGGTTCACCAGACATCGCCCACCTCTCGAGCCAGCCGGACGCCTTGGCTTCGTCCCGCTGAGGCGGCAGGAGCTCGTCGACTGGCATCGTAGGGATTGGGGCCGATCGCCCGGATGCTCTCCTCGTCGGGAGTCAGGAGAACGGCCCTGGCGTCGGTCTGCAGGGCGGCGACGTCAGCCTCGACTCCGGGGATGGCACCGTAACCGGCGGGCATGGGAGCGAGGACGAGCACCCGTTGATAGCCGTCGGCCAAACGGGCATTTGCCGACGAGACCATTCCGCCGTCGATCCACGACCTGCCGTTGATCCGAACCAGCGGCCAAACACCCGGTACCGCTCCGCTCGCCATCACCGCGTCCACGAGAGCGATCCCCGAAGCGTGATCGAAGACATGTAGGACCCCGGAGTCGGCATCGACTGCTGTGACCTGGAGCGAGGGTGGCCAGGTGTCTGTCACGAGTCGATGCTCGATGACCTTCCGTCGCGCCTCGCGAGGGACGGGCTCGGGATTTGCCCTGGCGATCGAGCCGAACGCAGCACCGACACTCTCGGCGTTGCCGGCGGCGAAGGCATGGAACCAAGCGGTAACTGTCTCTTCCGACGCGGTTGTCGAGATCTCCTCGGTCTCCGGTTCGGCCTGGGCTGACGCCAGCGTCTCTAGGTCATACCCACTCGCCACTGCCGCCCCAACGAACGATCCGGCCGACGTTCCGATGACGGCATCGGCCTGGGCCAAGTCGATGCCCGATGTGGCCAACCCCGCGAGGACGCCGATCTCCCAGGCGATGCCGGTGACACCTCCGCCGCCGAGTACCAGTGCTCTGGTCGGGCGCGACGGTACTTGTTCGGTCATTCCGGCTCGCTTTCCCGCCTTACGGCGCGCTTCAGGCCCAGATTCTCGGTGGGTAATCGAGCTGGACTGACGGTGCGGTCGTGCACCTTCGATCACGGTGAAGCGTGGTGGCTACCGTGCAGGCCCATCTGATCTCGGACTACGCCGGATGACCGGGATCCATCCCCTTCACCGATTGGAACCCTAACGGTTTCTCCGGGATACCGACCTCGGCGGTATCGATGGTGAGCAGGTGGGCGACGTGGTCGCCCATATCCACCCGGTCGATGATGGTGCCGGTGATCCAACCTCGCGTTCCCGTCAGCAATGGGGTGCCGTCGGGTCCGGGTTGCCACGTGCAGCCGGCGAACTTGTCGACATCGTCCCCGGTTGTCGCCCCGAACTCGGTGGCGAGATCCTCATTGCCCTGACGGAGGAAGTGGACGGCGAGGATCCGGGAGTGCTCGGCCACGTGGCAGGTCTGGTTGGGCTTGGACAGAAGGACCAAAAGGCGAGGTGGATCGATACTGGCTTGCGTGGCGAAACCGACGAGACAGCCCGCCCGCTCATCGCCTGCCGCAGCGGTGACGATGTACATGGGGTAGTCCAGGTCGGAGACCAGATCGTTGAAGATGTCCTGGCTGGTCATTGGTCCCCCCTCGTTCCTCCATGGCTAAGGATCGGAGCCGAGCACTGATGTCGAGAGGCATCGGTGCATCCGCGGTCACGTGGCTGCGGAATCCAGGTCACTCGTCTTCGGTGGCTTGAACCGCTGAGCGTCCGATCGAAGGCGATCTTTCCATGGTGTGTGGCCCAAAGGAAGTACCCGGCTACGCCGGGTAGGACGCGAAGAGGGGTAACGATCGGGCGTTCTCTCTGCCTAGCTTCGCACCGAGTCCACCGTGTAGGTCAGGACGAAATCCGCCGCGACCGGACGCGCCACCGATCGCCCACCCGGGCGTCGTTCAGCGTCGACCCGGAACTCAGTGGAAGCGCGGGTCACCCGGCGGCAGGACGATCTTCTCGACCACACTGCCCAGGAGGAACGGGAGCTCGGTGATGGACTGCACGCACGGTGCCACCAGCGGCCTGTTGGGCCGGGGGATGAGCGTGCAGACGGGCAGCAGACCGGTGGTCACCGTGTGTCCGTAGAGATCCTTGAACGGGGTCTGGGCCTGGTAGCAGACGGCGAAGGGGACGAACCACTGCCCAGCCGCCGCTTTGTTCTTGAAGGTCACCGTGTAGAGGATGTTGGCGTTCAGCCCGGTGTCGGTGACCGTGGTGGCCTGGGGGGCGTGCCGGAAGGAGTCACCGCACGAGAAGCTGGACTGGTCCACCGTGGTCAGGATGGTGCCCGAGGTGGAGGTGGAGCTGATCCCCACCGTCTGTTGGGTCGTGGTGATCGAACCACTGCAGCCCGAACCGGTGCAGGTGGTCACGGCGTCAGCCACCTGGGCCGAGTCGCTCACCGTGGCCGAGCCTCCGCCGAGCGAGGAGATGTTCACCGTGACCGTGTAGGTCCCATGGGCCGCATAGGTATGGGTGCCGGCCACGGTGAAGGTCCCACCCGAGCCGGTGACGACTCCGGTGGTGGAAGGGGAGCCGTCACCCCAGTCGATGGTGGCGGTAAAGCTGGTGGCCGGGGCCGAGGTGTTGGTGTCGGTGAAGGTGGCCACCGGAACCGTGAAGGACGCCCCGGTGGTCTGGGGGGCGATGGTGACCGGAGCGGCGGTGACCGTGTCGGCCAGGGAGGTGAAGGACACGTTGTCGAGGGCAGGACCCTGATTGCCGTCGCCCGGTGTCACGTCGTCGAACTCGACCCGGCTCGAGGTGGAGTCGGCCGTCACCGTGACGGTGTGCTGGGCCCAGACCAGTGGTCGGCCCACGCCGACCTCCTGGACGGTGGCCACCACGGTGCCGTCAAAAGTGACGTCGATGCTGTGGGTGTTGCCCGGTCCCTCGTCGCCGTTGACCGCCGACCAGTAGGTCAGTGCATACTGACCGCCCGAGACGGTAGGCACGTCCTGGTAGACGCCACCCGGGGTGCCGGTGGACCCGGCCAGGTCGATCGAGTAGTTCCCGTGCTCAGGATTCCAGTAGTTGCTCGAGATGAGGTCGATGCTTCCGTTGGAGCCGCCGTAGAACGAGGGAGTGACCACGGTCCAGCCCGGAAGGGTGGTCGAATCGCCGGCCAGCACCGGAAGGAACGACGTCGTCGGTGTCGTGGTGGTCTCGAAGTCTCCGTTGGTGAGCAGATTGACGGGAGCGGCGCCGGCCGGGTTCGAATTCACCACGGCGCCGACCAGGCTGGTCACGCTGATGGCAACGAGCAAGCCAGCCAGAATTGCTTTGAACTTCTTCGATTTTGTGGTTCCGCGCATGCGGCACGGTACACCGACACAATCACCGCAAGCCCTGAGATCTGCCCTTAATTGCCGCTTAGGAAACCACCTGCTCCGCTTGGTGACTCGAGCCGGACGTTGCGTGGTCATTTTCAGGTCCGTCACAGGTTCGTGTCATCTTGGCGTAACGCGCCAGGCACCCTTGGCTGACCCTCGAAGGCAAAATTCAGGCCCAGATGACTCTGGCCCCGGTGGCTGCGGCTCGAACGGCAGACCCATCGATTAACACGCTGAACTCGCCGACCTCTCCCGCACGTCGCGGCGATCGACGGCGTGGTCGTTTGAGATTCGACGCAGGTCGTTCTGCTTGCTCGTGGCGGTCGGGGATCCCTCCGGCAAGTCAGTACCGTTGCTCAGGTTGCGAGCCACCCCCGACGAACGTGCGGCGATGCTGTCCACCGGCCACCCGTACTTCGCCCCGAGGGCTGGTCATGATCGTCTCGGCGTGGTGCTCGGCGACGACACCGACTGGGAGGTGATCGCGAACTCGTGACCGAGAGCTACCGGCTCCTGGCGCCGAAGAAGCTCAGCGCCCTGCTCGACTAGTGCGAGGCGGCAAGCTGCTCGCTAACCCTCGGGTCTAGCTGCGAAGCAGACAGCTGGCATCCGTCGGACTCTCATGGATGCCAGTTTTGGTGGTCGGGCTGCCCGGATTTGAACCGGGGACCTCTGCGTCCCGAACGCAGCGCGCTAACCAAGCTGCGCCACAGCCCGTCGATCGGGAGCCGCCGTCTGACGGATCCCGGACGAGGGAGATGCTACCCGACCGACGTGGGCTGGCTCCCCGCGCTGTCTGTCCTTTGACCTGGCTCGGGAGGCGCCACGGGCGGATCGAGCCGTTTGGCCACCACTTTGGCGATGCGACGCTTATCCATCTCGGTGACCCGGAGCTCCCAGCCGTCGACGTCGAGGGTCTCCCCTTCGGCGGGTATGTGCCCGAATCCGGCGAACAAGAACCCTCCCAGGGTCACGTACTCGCCCTCGGGCACATTGATGTCCAGCCGATCGCGGACGTCGTCCACGCTCATCCGGCCGTCGGCCAGCCAGCGGCTCCCGTCCACCCGCACCACATCGGGCTCGTCGTCGGGGTCGAACTCGTCGGGCAGGTCACCGACCAGGGCACCGAGCAGATCCTTGACGGTGAGCACCCCTTCCACGCCCCCATGCTCGTCCACGACCACCGCGAAGGCGCGGCGCTGGCGGCGCATCTCGGCCAGGACCTCAAGAACGAGATGGGATTCGGGCACGAGGAAGGGTTGGCGGAGCCGCCGGGAGATGTCGATGGGTCCCGGCGCCGTCGGGGCGGTCGCTGACTCCCCATCGGTCGGAACACCTGGTTCGGACGGATCCCGCGCTCCGGTGACCTGCCAGCCGGCCCGGAACAGGTCGTTGACAAAGAGCACACCCACCAGATCGTCCAGGTTGTCCCCGTAGACGGGAAAGCAACTGTGCCCTGACTCCCGCACCGCCCGGGTCACCGCATCGACCGTCAGCGGGATGGACAGGGCCACGACATCCACCCGAGGGGTCATCACCTCCCGGACCACCGTGTCGTGCAGGTCGTTCAGGGCATCGACGATGAACTGTTCCTGGGCGTCGGCTCCTCCGTCGGATCCGTTCGCGCCACTCCGTCGTCGAGCCCGGCCCTCTCGACCTGATGGCGGTGGCTGGTCTTCGTGGCGTCGGAACACGGACACGGTGGTGACGCTGTCTGTTGGGACGGAGCCGTCAGGCGCCGGCAGAAATGGGCGTGGACACGACAGAGAGGGGTTGGTAGGACTCGTCGTAGTAGGTGCCCCCGTCGAGCAGTGAACTCACGGCCCGACGCAGTCGAATGGGGTCGAGTGGTTTGACCACCCAGCCCTCGGCGCCCGACCGACGGGCAAGGAACACGTCAGGGCGCCGATCGAGGAGCATCAGTACCGGCACATGGCCGATCTTGTCGTAGGACTCCTCGAGCCGTAGCTCGAGGCAGACCGCCATCCCGCCCATGTTCCCCATCTGCAGATCCACCACGAGGAGGTCGGGAAGTGACTCCGCCACCTCGGCCATGACCGCCGGGCCCGACCGGGCCTCGACAATGGTGATGTCCGGACGTCCGGCGATGGCACCGACCTCGGCCCTCACCGACGGAGCGTCGCTGGCCACGATGATGGTGCGCACGGCCACAGGTTAGCGCTCTCGGGGAAGGGTGCCAGCGGGCCCCGTCGGACCGGGAGCGACAACCGTCGGGGCGAAGAGTAGGTCGGCGATGGTGCCGAGACCATCGAGGTCGTGGACGTCGCCGTTCAGTAGGGGCACCCGGTAGACCGGCGCCGGGGCCACCTGGGCGACCAAGTCGGCGAAGGCCTCCTCTTCGCGGTCGGACGCCGCCGTGTAGCCCCTCAGGTTCTCGACGAGCTGTTCGAGGGCGTGGCCCCGGCCCGTGGAGGAGGGCAACGCCTCCAACCGGGCGTCGTCCACGAAGCGTGGCTGCACCCGGTTGACGACCAAGGCGGTCACGCTCATCTCCGACTCGATCAGTTTGCCGGCGAAGTGGACGGCCTCATCGACGGAGTCGGGTCGTGGGGATGCCACCAGCACGAAGGACGTCCCCTCCTGTGCCAGGAGTTCCCGCACCCGCACCGCCCTGGTTCGGAACCCTTCTTCCATGCCCTCGAAGGCTTGGAAGAAGGTGACCGCGTCACGCACGATGTCCGCCCCGGCCACCTTGGCGATGGTGCGCAGGAGGGCCTGAGCGGCCACGCCCATGAACTTGAGACCCGCCCGGGTCGGCTTCATGAGTGCTTGGAACAGGCGGTTCTCCAAGAAGTGGGTGAGCCGTCGGGGTGCATCGAGGAAGTCCAGGGCGTTGCGTGACGGCGGGGTGTCCACCACCACCAGGTCGAACCCACCCTCTTCCACCAGCTCGTAGAGCTTCTCCATCGCCATGTACTCCTGGGTGCCCGAGAGCGTGCCGGTGAGGTTCTTGTAGATGCGGTTGACCTTGATGTCCTCGGCCTGCTGAGGCGAGTCGGAATACCGTTGGATCAAATCGTCAAAGGTCCCCTTGGGATCGAGCATGAGCGCATGGAGTTCGCCGGGCCATGGCCCATCGATCCGGGTGGGCTGGTTGGTGAGGGCGTCAAGACCGAGCGAGTTGGCCAAGCGGCGGGCCGGGTCGATGGTGACCACGCAGGCCCGACGGCCGAGCCGCGCCGCCTCCAGAGCGAAGGCGGCCGCCGTTGTCGTCTTGCCCACCCCTCCCGAGCCACAGCAGACGACTATCGACTGGTCGCGCACGACGTGGTCGATGGTGGCCACGCCCGGTTCGACGGGTGAGGTCGTCACGGCGACACCGGGGCTGGATCGTGCAGGGCCGCCACGCCGGCGGCTAGCGCTCCGCTCAGGACGTCGAGCTCCTCGGGGCCGATCGAGGCGGTGAACAAGAAGGGCACCTGGAGCTGGGGGAGGGGCAGCTCCCGGGAGAGACGCCCGAGCTGCTCTCCTTGGAGCTCCTGGCGGGTGCGTCGGAACTCCCTCGCCTCGTCGAGCGCGGCCACCAGGTCGGGTTCGAGCTCCACCCCGGCGTCCGATGCCGCCAGCGCGGCCGGGGTGTCCAGTCCGGCGACGGCCGGATAGCAGCCGTTCACGATGACCGGACCGAGGGCGATGCCCACCTTGTCCTCGAGCTGGTAGGCGGCCTCGATGACCTCGTTCACCGGCATCTCTTCGGGCAGAGTGACCAGGGCCACCTGGCAGCGGGCCGGATCGGAGAGCAGCTCGACCACCTCGGCGGCCTGGGACCGGATCGGACCCCCCCGGGCGGCGTCGAGCAGGCCGCCTGCCGACGAGAGGAAGGTCATGGTGTGCCCGGTGGCCGGGGCGTCCACCAGCACCAGGTCGGCGAGTCCACTCCGCTCGATCTGTTTCACCTTGCCCAGTACCAGGATGTCCCGAATCCCCGGGATGGCCCCGGCGACGATGTCGATGATCCCCGAAGACAGCAGCCGCTTAGATATCCGGCGCATCCCGTGGTCGGCCAGGTACTCGAGCAGCGCGTCGTCAGGGGTGATGGTCCGGGCCCGGACGGTCCCTTTGGGAATGGGGCTCGTCGTCCGTCGTCGTCGCCGTCGTCCGCCTCGGCTCCCGCGGCCCGCAGGACCGATCCGGCGTAGTCGACGGCATCATCGCTGCCGAAGGCAGTGGCGACGCCGGTGCGGCCCTCCAGCTCGACGACCAGCACGGAAAGGCCGGCCTGGGCGGCCATGTGGGCGAGGGCCGCCACCATGGTGGTCTTCCCGACGCCACCTTTGCCCGCCACGATCAGGACCCGGCTCTGGCTGCAGAAGGCACTGATCTCCATGACCCCCAGGAGCGTAGTGTCCGACCCCGAGGTCAGCGCCCCACGGGGCGTGGGGAATGCCACGATGAGTGCCCGAGGCCGTCCTCGGGGTGAGCGCCAGCAGAACTTTGATGAGAAATGCTGGTCAGACCCCTTGTTTCCGTGGATCAGCGAGAGTACCTTGCGATTCTGGAGGAACCCAGGGGGGCATGAAGGGGGAGTAGGACACGTGGAGCAAGCGCTGGACAGTTGGCAGCTGAGGGCTGCCTGCCGCGGACCGCAGGCGGAGATCTTCTTTCCGCCGGCTCATGCGGAACGCAAGGAGGAGAAACTCCAGCGCGAGGACCGGGCCAAGTCCATCTGCCAGTCGTGCGTGGTCCGGTCGGAGTGCCTCGACTACGCCATCAGGATCCACGAGCCTCACGGCATCTGGGGTGGCCTGAACGAGATGGAACGCAAGCAGATGTCCGACCGGCGGGCCGGCTAGCACGCTCGTCCGACGTCGGCCTCCTGGTCAACGGCCTACGGCATCCCGAGCGAGGCCGCCGCGTCACGGACGCCTTTGCTGGTGCAGACGGCGGTGGGCTGCTGGGCGGTTACCGCACACACCCCGGCTGTCAGCAGGTTGGCCGAGGCGATGACGGCCTGGGTGACGGGCTGATCGGCCTGATTGAGGTCACCGGCGATGGCGGTCTGGGACTGCTTGACCAGCACGGCGGGGCTGAAGCCTGACGTCGAGGTGACCATCCGGTTGCCGATGTCGACGAAGGGGAACGTCCCCGGCGAGGCGGAGGTACCGGGATGCTGGCCGTAGTGGGCCACGGCGAGGGTTTGGACAGGGTCGAGGGTGGCGATCCGGGTGAACGACCCCCGAGCGTTGACGGCGTCGGAGTACAGCTCAACGCCGGAGAAGGTGACGTACCGACTGGTGTAGGTGGATCCGACGAAGCTGAACGTCTGGACGCCGGGGAAGACCGACAGCGGTGCGGACTGCATGTCCTTCAACCCGGTGAAGCGCCCGAACCGGGACAACGCCACGATCAACGGCCATCGCTCGGCGGCACAGAACGGGCAGTACTCGGCCCCGACGTAGAGGACCTCGGGTTTGCCCGCTGCCCGGAGGGACGGCTGTCCGGTGAGGACCTCGGGGGCCACCAGTGGCGAGTCGGGTGCGGTGACGCCCACGGTGTCGAAGACCGACGCAGGCACTTTGGCCAGCTCCGTCACCACCCCCGGGGCGGCCGTGGCCCGTTGCACGGTCTGGTATCTGGGCTTCGGATCGGTGAGGGCGTAGGTCACGAGAACGATGACCGCCACCAGGATGACGGCCACCGCTCCCCAGGCGAACCGAGCCGTGCGGTTACGTGACGGCCCGGTGGTCGGCTCGCCCCCGGATCCCGCCGGTTCCGAGCCGACTGGGCTTTCGCCGACCGGGATGGGTGTTGTCTCGCCCTGGAACCCCTGCTCGCCGGTCATGGCCGCACCCGACCGGAGTCGGGCCTACTCGACGTCGTCGTACTGGTCACCGGCATCCCATCGGTCGTCCGACGCCAACACCACCGGGGTCGCCGTCACGATGATCACGAAGAGGATGAAGGTGACGAGGTGCACACCGGAGCACCACAGGCAGATGGCTTTGATGATGAAGAGCTCGGCGATGATCAGGTAGATGATCATGCCCACGCCGGTGACGGCGAGGAGGAGGCGGGCCAGGTGGATCCGGCGGTCGGTGCTCCGCCAGGCCGCCGGGAGGCAGAGGACGATCATCGGGATGAAGAAGAACAGACCCAACATGGCCACGGGGATGCCCAGGATCTCGGACTGGGGACTGGTGGTGACCTTGGCGCAGTTGATGGTCCCGTTGTCCGAGCACACCAGGGCCACCTTGTCGAAGTGGGTGATGGTCAGATAGGTGGCGATACCCAGTCCGACGATGCTGAGTGCCAGCGTGGCCAGGGGTTGCCAGCGCAGCGTCGGCACGGTCGTGGTCACCAGAGGCTGGGGATCAGCCGAGCTTCATGGCTTTGGCCGCGGCGGTGACACCTGAGCTCTGGCACACCGAGCCGGGCTGCTGGTTGGTGGCCGAGCAGATGGCGGCCGAGATGTAGTTCGAGGTGGCGACGATGGCTTGGGTGACCGGATTGGACGGGTCCTTGAGCGAGGAGGCGATCTCCTCTTGGGTCTGTCCGGTCAGTCCGCCCGGCTCGTAGGTGGAGCCCGAGAACAGGACCTTGTTGTCCACGTTGATGTAGGGGAAGGAGATCCCCTGGGTGTTGCCGGGAACGAACTGGGAACTGGCGTACTTGGCCAGCACGGCCGCCTCCGCCTTGGTGGGCGTCTGGAGCGGCTTGTAGCCGCTACATCCGGTTGCCGTCTTGTCCACGATGTTGGTGCAGGCCTCGATGGGCACGAAGTTGATGTACTTGCTGTCGTAGGTGGCGTTCCGGAAGGTGAAGGTGCTGTAGTCCCCGTCCTGGAGGCCCGAGGCCGTGGTGTCCAGACCGTGCCAGGTGCCGAAGCGGGACAGGGAAAGCACCATGCTCCACCGTTCGGCGGCACAGAACGGGCAGTACTCGGCTCCGTAGTACATCATCGACGGTGCCTTGCCGTTCAGGGTGAGCGGGGGCTGGCCGGTGATGACGATGGGCTTGTTGCCGGCGAACTCGGCCGGAATGTCGGCACCCACGCTGTCGAACACCGAGGTGGGAACCGTGGTGACCTTGTTCACCAGGGAGGCGGATGCCGGCCGCACCGCCTGGTGCGAACTGGAGGTGGGCCCGCTGCCGCTGGTGGCTTTCACCACCACCAGCACCACGATGATGACGACGACGAGTCCCACGGCCCCCCAGGCCATCATCGCTCCGGACAGGCCCCGCTTCGGGGGGGTGGCGGCAGGACGGCCACCGGGGCGAGGCTTGTTGCCCCCGCTCCTGTTCCCGCCCCCGCCGGCCTTGGTCGCACCAGTGGCCTTGCCCGCCTTGCCGGTAGGAGCCTTGCCGGAGACCGGGCGGCTCTGGGCGCGGCTCTTGTCCTTGGCGCTCTGGCCCGCGCCGCCACCTGAAGCAGTGCTGGGCTTGGGCTTGTTCCCCCCGGCAGGGGGCTTCTTCTGGTCCTGTGCCATGGTTCCGCAGTCCCCGATTCGTGGCGTCGTCGGAGGAAGCGTAACCGCCAGGTCCCCACGATCGGGGTCAGGACACGCTTTGACCTGGGTGGGAGGTCACACCACCGGGCGCGGATGGGGGTAGTCGGGGGTGAACGGGCGTACACTGACCGCCCATGTCGGGAGAAGCACAGGGGCAGCCCGTTCCGACCTCGCCGGACGAGACGACACCGCCGCCACGCGCCTCGGGCCTCCGCTTCGAGCGGACCGAGGTCGACGGCCACCGAGTCAGCTACGGGGTGTGCGGGTCCGGTCCCGCCGCGCTGTTCCTCCACGGTTGGGGGCTACGTCCCAACGCCTACCGGGCTCCGATCCAGGCCATGGCCAGAGCGGGGTGTCGCGTCTACGCCCCCGCCCTCCCCGGCTTCGGCGGAACACACGAGTTGGCCCCGGACCAGCGCACCTTCGCCGGCTACGCCACCTGGGTCGGGCGGTTCCTCGACGCCGTCGGGGAGCCCGACGTGGCCATCGTGGCGGGCCACTCCTTCGGTGGTGGGGTGGCCACCGCCTTCAGCTACGAGCAGCCATGGCGGGTGTCGGGTCTGCTGCTGGCCAACGCCATCGGCAGCCCCACCTGGGCGCTCTTCCCCGACGAGGTCCGGACCATGGTCCAGCGCCCGTTCTGGGACTGGGGGCGGCACTTCTCCACCGACCTGCTGCACTCGCCCCGCCTGCTCCGGTTGCTGCCGATCCTCTTGGAGGACTTCATCCCCAATCTGATGAGCAACCCGCTCGGGATGTTCCGCACGGGCGAGTTCATCCGGCGAGCCGATCTGGTCCGGGAGGTCCGCGCCATCGCCCGGTGGGGTATCCCGGTAACCGTGGCGTGGTCCGATCGGGACGGTCTGGTGCCCCGCTCGGCCTTCGACGACCTCCGCCACGCTGCTGGCGTCGATGGCGTCGTGGTGGATGGCGCACACGCCTGGCTGATCGCCGACCCGGCCCAGTTCGGGGAGCTGGCCACCAGCGCGCTGGTCGACTCGGGGGCCCTCACCCCCCGCTCGGCCATGGAACGGGCCTGACCGGGACCGCCCGACGCCCGCCGGGTGGGCGGCGGTAGCCTGACGTAGTGGTACCCGTCCCCATTCAGCCTGCCGCCACCGTCATGCTGATCAGGGACGGTCTCGACGATCAGGGTGGACCCGCCGTCGAGGTCTGCATGCTGCGGCGCAACCTGGCCTCGGAGTTCGTGGCCGGTGCCTACGTGTTCCCGGGCGGTTCGGTGGATCCCGAGGACCACGGGCCAGAGGTCGACGCCTGGTGCGACGGCCGCACCGACGCCGATGCCAGCGCGGTCCTCGGCCTCGAGTCGGGGGGCCTGGCGTACTGGGTGGCCGCCCTACGTGAGTGCTTCGAGGAGTGCGGGGTCATGCTGGCCCGGCGTGGCGGTTCGGGCGACGATGCCGAGCTCCTCGACACCTCTGACCCGTCGGTCGCCGCCCGCTTCGGCGCGTACCGTGACGCCGTCAACGGGGGGACGATGGGTCTCCTCGACATCTGCCGGCGAGAGGACCTCGTGCTGGCCGTCGACGCTGTCTACTACGTGAGCCATTGGATCACGCCCGAACTCGCCCCTCGGCGCTACGACACCCGATTCTTCATCAGCGCCGCCCCGGCCGGTCAGGTGGCCCACCACGACGACACCGAGACCATCGCCACCATCTGGGTGCGTCCCACCGAGGCCTTGGCCCGCCAGTCGGCCGGGGACATTGAACTGCTGCCGCCGACCATTGCCAACTTGCGGAGCATCGAAGGGTTCACGTCGAGCCGAGAGGTGATGGCATGGGCGAGGGGGGTGACCCACGTCACCACCGTCCTGCCCATCGTGTTGATCGAGGACGGGCACATCCTCATCCTCCGACCCGGGGACGAGGGCTACGAGGAGGCGCTGGCCGACCGGCTGGCCTCGGGAGCCGAGATCGACCCGGCCCTGGCCGATCTGGCCCGCCAAGCCTGGGGTCCCAAAGCGGGAACGCTCTAGGTCACCAGCGGGGCGACGCCCTACGCCGAGGTCTCGGCCGGGATGAGGTCACCCGCGGCGACGGCCGCCTCGACCCGCTCCAGCAGCCGCACGCTGCAGCCGTCCATGGCCACCACCGGGGCGATGGTGGAGATGACCGATTCGGCGATGGCGTCGAAGGCTTCGGCCAGTGGGCCGCCCACGTCGAGGGCCACCGGCTCGCCGGCATCACCGCCGGCCGCCACGGAAGGGTGGAGGGGGATCTGCCCGATGAGCGGGACACCCACGTCGGCGGCCAGCCGGGCCCCGCCCCCCGACCCGAACAGCGCGTACGACGTACCGTGCTCGCAGACGAAGTCGCTCATGTTCTCGATCACGCCCGCCACCCGGAGGTAGCCCTTCCGGGCCATATCGGCGGTCCTGGCCGCCACCTTCTGGGCGGCCACCGGAGGAGTGGTAACCACGATGACCTCGGTGCGCGGAAGCATGCGGGCCAACCCCATCTGGATGTCCCCGGTTCCCGGGGGCATGTCGATCAGCAGGTAGTCGAGATCGCCCCAGTGGACGTCCTCCAAGAACTGCTGCACGGCCCGGTTCAAGATGAGCCCACGCCACATGATGGCGCTGTCCTCGTCGGCCAGAAAGCCCATGGACAACACCCGCAGGACGCCGGTGCCCACCCGGCGTTCGAGGGGCACCATCTTCTTGTCGCGTGCCTCCACCTCGCCGGTCATGCCCAGGAGCCGGGGTACGGAGAACCCCCAGATGTCCGCGTCGAGCACACCGATGGTGAGACCTCGGCGGGCCATGGCCACGGCCAGGTTGACCGTGACCGAGCTCTTTCCCACGCCACCCTTGCCCGAGGCGATGGCGATGACCCGGGCCGTGTCGGGGATGTCCGTGACCGGGGCCGGGTCCTGGGCCAACTTGCGGGCCCGGTCCATGACCGCCCTGCGCTGGTCGGGATCCATCACCCCGGTCGTGACCGAGATCGAGCTGACCCCCGGCAGGGCCCCCACGTGGGTCTCCACATCGCTCTGGATCTGGGTGCGCAGGGGGCAACCGGCCACGGTGAGGGCCACCTCGACGGCCACGGCGCCGTCGGAGGACACGGTGACGTTGGTGACCATGTTCAACTCGACGATGTCTGCCCCGAGTTCGGGATCGACCACTCCCCGCAGTGCGGTCCTGACCGCTTCGGACGAGGGAACGGCGGGGCCCACAGGCTCCGCTGCTCCTCCACCGGTGCTTTCCGACCTGCTCACGGGAGCAATTCTACCGGCCCGGCCCCGTGAACCACCCGATGGGATGTACCACCCGGTCGTGGACGCGGGTACGCTTTGGGGCGAAGTGCCGGGCCGTACCGGAGGAACTCCTCCGGACCAGTACGAACCGGGCCGAGGTCGGAGTCGCCGCCAAGGCGGCGGCTCCTCGAAGAGTCGCTAGTCAAGAGGAGCGCCGATGAGTGCCACCATGCAGACCGTCAGCATCGGGAAGAAGCCCAATCCGGTCACGTTGACGGACGTCGCCACGTCCAAGGTGGCCGAGCTCCTGGCCCAGGAGGACATCGACGGCCTGGCCCTCCGGGTGGCCGTACGCCCCGGTGGGTGCTCGGGCTTCAGCTACGAGATGTTCTTCGATGCCGATGTGGCCGAGGACGATGTGGTGCGCGAGTTCGGCACCGTGAAGGTCGTGGTGGACGCCACCAGCGCCGACCTGCTGAAGGGATCGACGCTCGACTACAGCGACGGGCTCCAGGGGGCCGGGTTCCATGTGACGAATCCCAACGCCTCCCGCACGTGCGGCTGTGGCTCTTCGTTTAGCTGATCTGCTGAACTCCTGATCCGACTGCGCGTCGACGGCGCCGACGTCGAAGTAGTCGACGACGCGGCGTCGCTGCTCGACGTACTCCGGGACCAGCTGGGCATCCGGGCCGTCAAAGACGGCTGCAGCCCGCAGGGCCAGTGCGGCTGTTGCACGGTGTGGGTTGACGGCGCCCCCCGTGTCGCCTGTGTGACCCCGGTCCGACGACTGGGCGGTCGCGAGATCACCACGCTCGACGGTCTCTCGGCTGCGACCAGGAGCCGGTGGTCTGAGGGGCTGGTGGCAACGGGAGGCAGCCAGTGCGGATTCTGTACCCCCGGCATCGTGATGCGGTTGGCTGCGCTCGACGCGGGTGCCCCGGTCACCCGCGAGGCGGTTGACCAGGCCCTCCTCGCCCACCTGTGCCGCTGCACCGGATGGCAGACCATCGGTGAGGCAGCCGGGGCGGTCCTCGGCGCTCCGGTCGCCGATCCCCCCGCTTCGTCCCGTGACCTGGATCGGGCCGCCACGCGGGCCGGCATCGAGGGTGGAGCCGCCCAACGGGTGGGCCCGGCCATCGTGTTGGGCCAGGCCGGCTTCGCCGACGACGGCTGTCCCCCCGATGCCCTGGTCGCCGTGCCCGACGCACAGGGGGGCTACGTCGTGGCCGAATCGGTGGCCGAGGCCCGCGCCCGGGCCGGCAAGGTCCAGGGGCGCAGCACCAGCCTCCCGCTCCGTCATCCGGTGCCGGTGCCGGTCGGCGACTGGGATCTCACGCTCCGGACCACCTGGGTCGAGCCCGGCTACGTCGAGCCGGATGCTTCCTGGTGTCATCCGGGGGGCGAACCGGCATCGCCTCTCGGAAACGGCGGGGCCTTCGGCGGCAAGGCGGACTCGCCGGTGGCCGAGGACGCCCGGCGGCTGGCCGGCGAGCTCGGTCGGCCGGTCCGGGTCCTCTGGTCCCGTGAGGACGTCGTGCGCCGAGGACCGAAGCGCCCGCCGGTGGCCGGTGGGATCGACCGGTCGGGTCGCGGAGTCCTCTGCGTCGGGGTGCCGCCCGGGGGAGTGGACGAGGAGCACTGGGCCGCCGTCAGCGAGTCCGTGGCCACGGTGGCGCCCGATCTCGAGCTGGTCCCCGTGCCTACGGTTGGACCACCCATCGGCCTCTCGCTGCGGGCTGCGGTCTGGGCCGAGGCCGCCGTGCTGGCCGCGGCGGCCCGGTCACTCGACGCCCTCGGTCCCGGGGCCCACCGTGACGTGGGCATCGAGGTGGTGGGTCCAGCCGGTGGCCGGGCGGTGGTCCGCTGCCTCGGTGACGACTCGCTCGAGGTGGCAGTCGACGCCGGCGAGGTCCTAGACGAGGTGGTGCTCCGCTCCTACTGCATCGGGGCGGCCCACCAGGCGCTCGGCTGGGTGCGTTCCGAGGGCATCGCCGTGGACGACGACGGTGCGGTCCGGGACCTCACCATCCGATCGTTCGGCATCCTCCAGGCCAGGGCCATGCCTCTGATCAGCGTGTCCGTCGAGGCCTCGACCCGGCCCGCGGTGAACGCCTCCGACGCGGTGTTCTGTGCCGCCGCCGCCGCTCGGTGGCTGGCCGACGGACTGTCCGAGTGTTGGCCCACCGACCGGGCCGGCTCCGGTCGACGCTGACCGGAGGCAGGTAGAGCCGTCCGATCGGTTCGGTAGGCTGAACGCCCGTCGGAGCGCCCACCGGCCAGAGGAGTCCCCCATGAGCACCCCGATCGGTCCCTACACCCCCATCGTCTCGGCCGGGCCGTGGTTGATCACCTCGGGCCAGTTGGGCCTCCTCCCCGACCGGGACGGCCCACCCGTACTGGTCGAGGGTGGCGCCCCCGAGCAGCTCACCCAGGCCCTGGCCAACGCCGTCCTGCTGTTGGCCGAGCACGGGGCCGGCCTCAGCGACGTGGTCAAGACCCTGGTGTTCGTCACCGACATGGGGACCTTCGCCGCTGTCAACGAGGCCTACACGGCCAGCTTCGGTGACCATCGCCCGGCCCGGTCGGTGGTGGAGGTGTCCGCCCTGCCCATGGGAGCGGCCGTCGAGGTGGAGGTCTGGGCCTACCGACCCGGATGAGCCAGAGCGGTCAGGGCGTCCAGTTGGTCTGGCCGAAGCGGTAGCCCACCGACCGGACCGTCTGGATCAGGTGGGCGTGTTCCTCGCCCAACTTGGCCCGCAGACGCCGGACGTGGACGTCCACCGTACCGCGCGCCGCCGTAGTACTCATAACCCCACACCCGGCTGAGCAGCGTCTCGCGGGTGAAGACCTTGCCAGGACGGGCGGCGAGGAAGCGGAGGAGCTCGTACTCCATATAGGTCAGGTCGAGCACCTTGCCCGACACCGCCGCCTGATAGGTCTCGAGGTTGAGGACCAGCGGACCGTGCTCGAGCAGGTCGGGACGCAGCCCCCGTCCTGTCCGCCAGAACAGGTGGGCCAGTCGGGCGCTCAACTCGTCGGGGTTGACGGGCTCGAGGCACAGGTCGTCGAAGAGGTCCTCGCGCAGCTCGAGCTCCCCCAACTGCTCGAGCGGTACCACCACCATCACCGGGGCCAGCGGAACCTCGCGCTTGCGGAGATGGCGGCACAGGAGGAAGGCGCCGACCGGGTCCTCCCCGCTACAGATCACCGCCCCCGACCACCCGTCCTCGGGCTCGTCGATCTCGGCGGCCTCAGGCTTGTCGATGCCCCGCCACGGGTAGCCGGACCGGTCGAGCACCCCGGTCACCGGGGCAGGGGGGACGGCGGGGAAGCACAGCAGTGGCTCCATGGCGGTCAGCCCCCTTTCATCGGGATGCGGGTCGGGTTCCGGTCAGGTGGGACTACAACAGGGGAAAGTAGCGGTCCAGCTCGAACTGGGTCACGTGGGACTTGTACTCGGCCCACTCCGCCCGCTTGTTGCGGATGAACCACTCGAAGACGTGCTCGCCGAGGGTCGAGGCCAGCAGCTCCGAGGTCTCCATCAGTCCGAGGGCCTCGTAGAGACTGCCGGGCAGGTGGAGGATCCCCTTGTTGGCCAGCTCCTCGGGGCTGAGGGCGAAGAGGTTGGCGTCGGCCTCGGGGGGGAGGTCGTAGCCCTTCTCGATCCCCTCCAGACCGGCCGCCAACATCACGGCGAAGGCCAGATAGGGGTTGCAGGCGCTGTCGGGCGAGCGGTACTCGACCCGGGTGGACTCGAACTTCCCGGGCTTGACCACCGGCACCCGCACCAGAGCCGAACGGTTGTTGCGGGCCCAGGAGACATGGATCGGGGCCTCGTACCCGGTCACCAGCCGCTTGTAGGAGTTGACCCACTGGTTGGTGACCGCGGTGATCTCCGGGGCGTGGCGGAGCAGGCCGGCGATGAAGCCCTCGGCCACCTCGGACAGACCTCCGGGCCGCTCGAGGTCGACGAAGGCGTTGGTGTCGCCGCGGAACAGGGACATGTGGGTGTGCATGCCCGACCCCTGTACGCCGGCGAGCGGCTTGGGCATGAAGCTGGCGAACACCCCTTGTTGGCGAGCCATCTCTTTGACCACGAGCCGAACGGTCATGACCGTGTCGGCCATGGTCAGGGCGTCGGTGTAGCGCAGGTCGATCTCGTGCTGGCTGGGGGAGTCCTCGTGCTGGGCGTGCTCGACGGGGATGCCCATCTCCTCCAGGGTCAGCACGGTGCGCTGGCGGATGTCGCTGGCCCGGTCGGCCACGGTCAGCTCGAAGTACGAGCCCGAGTCGAGGGTGACGGGCGGTTTGGAAGGGTCGCCGTCGGCGAAGTAGAAGAACTCGATCTCGGGTGCGGCATAGAAGGTGAAGCCGAGGTCGTGGGCCCGGTCGAGGGTGCGCCGCAGGACGTGGCGGGGATCGCCCTGGAAGGGTGAACCGTCGAGGTCGACCACGTCGCAGAAGACCCGGGCCACTTGGGCCTCGGGGGCGTCCCCGTTGAGGCCGACCTGCCCGTGCCCGTGCCAGGGGAGGAGCTGGAAGGTGTTGGCGTCGGGCCGGGCCAGGACGTCGCTCTCCTGTACCCGACTGAATCCGTCGATGGCCGATCCGTCGAAGGTCATCCCCTCGTCGAGGGCGTTCTCCAGTTCGGCGGGGGTGATGCTGAAGGTCTTGGGGGTGCCCAGGACGTCGGTGAACCACAGCTGCACGAATCGGATCCCGCGCTCCTCGACCGTCCGCAGGACGTACTCCTCTTGACTCCTCATCGGGTCGAGCACCTCCGAGGTCGTCGGGGTCGTGGGGCGGGGATCGTCGGGGCTGATGCAGTCATTGTCGCAGGTCGGCAGGTGGTGGGTCGAAGGAGGGGCGTGACGGACACACGGAGTCGGGTCGTCGGGGACCCGACTCCGTGTGTCGAGGCCGGGGGTGACCAGGGAATCGACAGGCCGCCAGGGGGGGCAGGCGGACGGTCGGCCCGGTCGTGGCTCAGCCCCCCGCCGCGTCGCTGCAGACGGTCTCGGTGATCACTGCGGTGACCTGGTAGGGATCCATGTTGGCGTTGGGCCGGCGGTCCTCCAGCCATCCCTTCTTGGCCTTGGCCACCGCCCACGGGATCCGGATGGAGGCTCCCCGGTCCGAGGTGCCGTAACTGAACTTGGTGTAGTGGGCCGTCTCGTGAGCCCCGGTCAGCCGGCTCTCGATGCCCACGCCGTAGACGGCGATGTGCTCGTCGATCCTCTTTCCGATGGCCTCGCACCCGGCGATGATGGCGTCCCAGCCGCCGTCCTCGCGCATGGCCTTGGTGGAGAAGTTGGTGTGAGCGCCGGCCCCGTTCCAGTCCCCGAGGATGGGCTTGGGCTCCAAGGTGGCGTACACGCCGAAGTCCTCGGCAATGCGGAACAGCAGCCAACGGGCCACCCACAGGTGGTCGGCCACGTCGAGGGGTGAGAGCACGCCCACCTGGAACTCCCACTGGCCCATCATGACCTCGGCGTTGGTCCCTTCGATGCCGATCCCGGCGTCGATGCAGGCGGCGGTGTGCAGCTCCACGATCTCCCGACCGGGCATCTTGTCGCCGCCCACGCCGCAGTAGTACGGCCCCTGGGGGGCGGGGAACCCGAGTGCGGGCCAGCCCAGCGGGCGTCCGTCCTTGAAGAAGGTGTACTCCTGTTCGATGCCGAACATGGGCTCTTGGTCGCCGTACTTCTCCACCACGGCGCGGAGCCTGGCCCGGGTGTTGGTGGGATGGGGCGTGAAGTCGGTCAGCTCGACCTCGCACATGACCAGCTTGTCGTTGGGTCCGCGTAGGGGATCGGGCACCACGAAGACAGGACGCAGCACGCAGTCCGAGTCGTGGCCCAGGGCCTGGTTGGTGCTGGATCCGTCAAAACCCCAGATGCCCGGCTCGTCGCCGTCGGGGATGACCTTGGTCTTGCTGCGGAGAAGCGGCGACGGCTCGGTCCCGTCGATCCAGATGTATTCAGCTTGATACGGCACGTGTACTCCTTAACTACTCGATTGCTCTGCTGCTACTGCGATACGCCTCATACGCGGCGCGTGGTGCCGCGCGTTCTGGTCTGGTTGCGGTAGTTGTGAGCCCCACCCCCAATCTGTGGTGCCCAAACGATCCCATCTGCCTGCTCGGCCCGGTGGACGGAGACCTCACTTTGACCGGGATCGGGACACAACGGCCTGGTGCTCGAAGAGCGAAATCACTATCCCAGCAGGCCGTTTCTGCTCCGTTTCCCAATTGTGAACGCACGATGAACAACTGACGGCGTCACGGCGAGTGGCCCCCGGTGCCTCGGCCCGCCAGCAGGAAAGGCCACACAACGACCCCGATAGGCTGGGACGATGCTGCGTCGAGTACGTGTGGCCGCCTGCCAGATCAACACCGTGGTCGGCGACCTCGACGGCAACGCGGCGCGGATTCTGGCGGCTCTGGCCGAGGCCGAGTCGGGTGGGGCCGACGTGGCGGTGTTCCCTGAACTGACCGTCACGGGGTATCCGCCCGAGGACCTGCTGAGCCGGCCGGCGTTCGTGGCCGACAACCTGGTGGTCTTCGACCGGATCGCCGCAGCCACCGGACCGTGTGCGGCTGTGGTCGGCTATGTGGACACCGACGATGACGGCCGCCTGGTCAACGCGGCGGCCATCTGCGCGGGCGGCCGGGTGGTCGGCCGCTACTTCAAGCGCCTCCTGCCGAACTACGGGGTCTTTGACGAGCAGCGCTGGTTCGTGCCGGGCCGGGGGCCGGCCGGGCCGTACGTAGTGGCCGGGGTGCCGATCGGGATGTCCATCTGCGAGGACATGTGGTTCGCGGCAGGACCCATGGCTGAGCAGGCCTCGGCCGGCGCCCGACTGCTCGTCAATCTCAATGCCTCGCCCTACTCCCAGGGTCGGCGCCAGCAGCGCCTCGCCGTGCTGGAAGGGCGCGTCGCGGAGACCGGCTGCGCCATCGCCTACGTCAACCAGGTCGGGGGCCAGGACGAGTTGGTCTTCGACGGCGCCTCGGTGGTCGTCGGGCCCGACGGTGCGGTGATCGGCTCGGCCACCCAGTTCGATGAGGAGGTCCTCCTCGTCGACGTGGACGTCGAGGTGGCTGAGGCGGCCGCCGTGCCGCAGGAGGCACCCGTGGTGAGCACGGTCAGCCGCGCACCGTCCGGCGGGGGCGGGGGCGGCCGGATGGCTCCACTGCTCGATCCCGAGGCCGAGGTGTACGAGGCCCTCGTCCTCGGCACCCGCGACTACGTGACGAAGAACCGGTTCACCGATGCGGTGATCGGCCTGTCTGGGGGGATCGACTCGTCACTGGTGGCGGTGGTGGCCGTCGACGCACTCGGGCCCGAGCACGTGCACGGGGTGACCATGCCGTCGCGCTACTCGAGCGACGGATCGGTCGGGGATGCGGTGATCCTCGCCGAACGCCTGGGCATCGACATCGCCACGGTGGCCATCGAGCCCGCCCACCAGGCCCTGGCCGCCTCCCTGGCCCCGCTGCTCGATGGCGACCCGGTCGGCCTGACCGATGAGAACCTGCAGTCGCGCATACGGGGCGTGCTGCTCATGGCCCTGTCCAACGCCAACGGCTGGATTGTCCTCACCACCGGCAACAAGAGCGAGATGGCCACCGGCTACTCCACGCTCTACGGGGATTCGGCGGGCGGTTTCGCGGTGATCAAGGACGTGCCCAAGCTGCTGGTCTACGCACTGTGCCGCTACCGCAACGCCCGAGCCGGCTCGGACCTCATCCCCGAGGCCGTCCTGACCAAGGCCCCGTCGGCCGAACTGCGCCCGGACCAACGCGACGACGAGTCCCTCCCGCCGTACTCAGTGCTCGACCCCGTGGTGGCGGGCTACGTCGAGGGTGACCGGTCCGCCGACGACCTCATCGCATCGGGCTTCGACGCCGCCGCTGTCGAACGCGTGGTCGGACTGGTGGACCGGGCCGAGTACAAGCGACGCCAGATGCCTCCGGGGGTCCGGATCTCCGGCAAGGCTTTCGGTAAGGATCGTCGTATGCCCATCACCAACCACTACCGGTCCGCGGTGACCCCGGCCGCCCCAGCGCCCACCCCGACCCCGGTGGAGGCGCCGCCGTCCACCGTGCGCGACGGGTCGAGCGGGGAGGCCACGGCGGTTGTCTGACCTGTCCGCATCGCCCGCGACGAGGCCGGGCCCGGTCGAGCAGCGTTCCGTCAGCTCCCCGCCCGGAGTGGCTCCGCTGAACCTCGAGGCCTCGGCGGCGCTGGTCGGTGAGTACCGGTGGATCGAGCACGCCCTCTACCGGTTGCTCGGCCAGTGGGTCCTCGAGATGCCCATCGCCGCCGTCCAGGTCTATCTGGACGCCCAGAGCATGCGCCACGCCTGGCACGCCGAGCTGTTCGCCGAGCGCCTGCCGGTGATGGCCGGGGCCGACCCTGACGTGTGGACGGTGCCGTCGGCCCCGACCGCGGCCCTCTTCACCGCCCTGTCGGGGAGTGCGCCGCCGGCTGCGGGGGCGGATTCGGTGGGTCCGAGGGTCGACGGGGAGGTCTTCGAGCACCCCGGGGCCCTGCCGAGGCTGGCGGCCCTCTACCGGGTGGTCCTGCCCCGACTGGTGACCAGCTACGAGCGCCACCTCCGGGTGGTCGGACCGCTGACCGATGCGCCGGTGGCCCGGGCCCTCCGGCTGGTGCTGAACGACGAGGTCGAGGACTGGCAGGCCGGGGAACGCCTGGTGGAACGCCTGGTCAGCCGGCCCCACGACGTGGCCGCGGTCTACGGCTTCCTCCAACACCTCGAGGCGGTGGTGGTGGGGGCCGGGGCGACATCGGGGCTGGTGGCGATTCCGGGGCCGGTACCAGGGGACTGACCTCGCTGAGTGGTGCGCCGACTCCCAGAACCGACTGAAGGGGTTGACGCGTCCGGTAAACTTCGAGAGCAGCAATCGTTGCGCCCGAAAGCGCCAGACCCGATGTATTGACCACCGGTTGCGACCGAGGGGCACCCTGAGGGTTGGCCGTCCCCCACTGCGGTGGGGAAAACGAAGGACCCGGTGAAGTTGGCTAAGGAGCGCCTCGAACGAGACGACGAAGATCTGGTGCGGTTGTATCTGACCGATATTGGCCAGTATCCGTTGTTGACCAAGGACGACGAAGTGCGTCTGGCCCAGGCCATCGAAGCCGGTCGGGAGGCCGATGCTCAGATGGCAGCGGCCCCGAAGGGGCTTACGCCGGCCAAGAAGCGTGAGCTTCGGCGCACCACCCTCCAGGGGGAGAGCGCCCAGCAGACCTTCGTGCAGTCGAACCTCCGACTGGTGGTGTCCATCGCCAAGAAGTACCAGGCGTCGGGCCTGCCTCTCCTCGACCTCATCCAAGAGGGCAATCTCGGTCTGATGCACGCCGTCGAGAAGTTCGACTGGCGCAAGGGCTTCAAGTTCTCCACGTACGCCACCTGGTGGATCCGCCAGGCCATCACCCGGGGCATCGCCAACACCGGGCGCACCATCCGCCTCCCGGTGCACGCCGGGGACACGCTGGCCCGGGTGCAGAAGGCCCAGGCCCGCCTGGAGCTCAAGTACGGGCGACCGGCCACCCTGGCCGAACTGGGTGCCGAAGTCGAGATGCCCGAGGACAAGTTGGTCGAGGCGCTGCGCTTCCGGGCCGAGCCCCTCTCGTTGTCGGAGCCACTGCGCGAGGACGGCGACGCCGAACTCGGTGACGTGGTGGAGGACCGGTCGGCCGAGTCGCCCTTCGAGGTGGCAGCGGTCTCCCTCCTGCCCGAGGAGATCGGTCGGCTGCTCTCGCCCCTCGACGAGCGGGAGCGGGAGATCCTCCGTCTGCGCTTCGGTCTCGACCGGGGCGAGCCGAGGACGCTCGAAGAGGTGGGGGAGCACTTCAACCTGACCCGAGAGCGCATCCGCCAGATCGAGGCCCGGGCCATGTCCAAGCTCCGCCATCCGTCGTCGGACACCGGAGCCCGCGACCTCCTGACCGTCTGAGTACCGGCCGGACCCGTGGGTCCGGCACCGGACTCAGCGACAGGAGAGAGCACTAACCCTCGCGAAGCGATACCATCTCTTCTATGAAGAAGCTCCTGATCCTCGCCATCGTCGTTGCCCTGGGTGTCGTGGCCGCCAAGCGGCTCCGTCCTTCCTGAGCAACCCCTAGTTCGGCGCCCGGCGCCGATTGTTCTCTCTTCGGCCGACCTGGATCCCAGGTCGGCCGAGGCGCGTCACCGTAGCCAGGTAGCCGATGGTCAGCGATGTGGGCGCCGGGCCAGTCGCCAGGCCACCAGCGCCCCCACCGAGGCCGCCGCGGTGACGCCGCCGACCGTGGCGGTCAGCGGCAGGCTGGGCACGCTGACCCGGTCCCGCAGCCGGACAGGCTTGGTGAACTGCATGACCTCCCACTCGCGCTCCCGGGCCACCTTGGCGAGCACCCGGTCGGGATTGACGGCGACGGGGTGGCCCACCGCCTCCAGCATGGGGATATCGGTGTAGGAGTCCGAATAGGCCGAGGACTCGGCGAGCTCGAGCCCCTCGGCTTCGGCCAGCTCCTCCATGGCCTCGGCCTTGAACGGCCCGTAGGCATAGAACTCCATCTCACCGGTGTACCGCCCGTCGTCGTCCACGAACGGCCGGCTGCAGATGGCCCCGTCCACGCCCAGGTGGGCGGCGAGGGGTAGGACGATGACGTCGGGGGAGGCCGAGACCAGATAGACACGGTGGCCGGCGGCGCGGTGGGCCTCGATGAGGTCGAGGGCCTCGGCGTAGATGATCGGCTCGACCGTCTCTTCCAGGGCCTCCCGCACGATCTCGGTGATGCGGTCCCGGTCCCACCCCTTGGTCAAGGTGAGCATCGACTCGCGAACACGGGCCAGCTTCTGCTCGCTGGCCCCGAGGTGGACGTAGATGAGCTGAGAGACGAGGGCCCGGGCCACCAGCCGGCGGTTGATCAGGCCACCCCGGTAGAGGGGGCGCCCGAAGGCCGGAATGGAGGCCTTGGCGATGACCGTCTTGTCCAAGTCGAAGAATGCCGCCCTCATCGGCTCAGTGCCCCACCAGCAGCTGTTGCACCATCTCCTCGGCGTCGGCGGTGACCAGAACCAGTACCTCGTCACCGATGGCCAGGCGGGTGTCACCACGGGGCACGATCAGGTGGTCGTCGCGCACGACGGCGACCACGGTGGCGTCACGGGGGACCCCTAGGTCGACCAGGGAGACGCCACTGGCCGGTGAGTCCTCGGCCAGTGTCACCTCGACCAGGTGGGCGTTGCCCCCCTCGAAGCGGAGGAGCCGCACCAGGCTGCCCACCGAGACCGCCTCTTCCACGAGGGCCGTGAGCAGTTGGGGGGTGGACACCGAGACGTCGACGCCCCAGCTCTCGGTGAACAGCCACTGGTTCTTCGGGTGGTTCACCCGGGCCACCACCCTCGGGACGGCGAACTCCTGTTTGGCCAGCAGGGAGACGACCAGGTTGTCCTCGTCGTCGCCCGTGGCGGCCACGACCACGTCCACCGTGGCCAGGCCGGCGGCGTCGAGGGCCGACACCTCACAGGCATCCGCCACCACCCAGGTGATGTCGAGATCGCCCCGGATACGAGCCACCAGTTCGGGGTCTTGCTCGATGACGAGGACGTCATGCCCACCGGCGTGGAGGTCGGCGGCGATGGCGGTACCCACACTGCCCGCTCCGGCGATGGCCACCTTCATGCCTGGGACCTGGCCTCGTCGTCGCTGGCTTCAGCCTCGGCGCTGGCATCGGCCACCGCCTGGTCGAGACCGATCGGTGCGTCCTCGGGGGGACCGAAGACCCGCGGCACATCGGTTCTCCCGCTCAGGCGGGCGTTCAGCCGCTCGAGGGCGGTGTCGGTCACCATCACGTGGATGATGTCCCCGTCCTGACCCACCAGGTCGCCGAAGTCCAGGCGGACGACGCCGGCCCGGGTCACGGCGACCACCGTGGCCTCGCCGGGCGCCGAGAGATCGGCCAGACGCTTACCCGCCCACCGTTCAGGAAGCTCCCGTTCCACGAGGGAGAGGGTGCCCGTCGAGTCGGTCCACTCCGACTCCACCTCGTTGGGCACCAGCCGCCTACGCACCTGGTCGATGGTCCAGGACACGGTGGCGACGGTCGGGATGCCGAGACGCAGATAGATCTGGGCCCGGCGGGGGTCGTAGATGCGGGCCACCACGTTCGGGATCTCGTAGGTCTCCCGGGCGATCCGGGCGGTGAGGATGTTCGAGTTGTCGCCGCTCGTGACGGCGGCCAGCGACGTGGCCTCCCCGGCACCGGCCCGATCGAGATCCCCCCGGTCGAAGCCCGAGCCGACCACCGTCGTGCCGGACCAGTCCGGGGGCAGCCGACGGAAAGCCTTGGCGTTGCGGTCGATGATGGCGACCGAGTGGCCCTGCTCCACGAGTCCCAGTCCCAAGCCCGAACCGACCCGACCACATCCCACGATGACGATATGCACCTGAACCATGCAACACGCATCGTGGGCAGATCACAACTCACCTCCCTCGAATGGCGGAGGGGCCCGGTGGGGAGGCCCGCCATGTCTCCGGGTTCGGGCCTGGGCCGATGCCCATGATTTACTGATGGGGTGGACCCATCGGCGACCGGAGGCGCGCCCGGGGGCCAATCCCCTCCCGACGGTGTCGCGGTGACCATCCCGCCGGCTCGGCCCGTGGCGGGGAGTCGGATGCGACCTTCGGCCACGCCGAGGACCCGGGTGGACCTCCCCGAGACCCTCCGGTACCGGGCGAAGAACGTGGTCCTCGGACCGCCCATCGCCTCGGACAAGCAGACCTCCGAGCGGCTCGGCCGGCCCACCGCGCTCGCCGTGCTCTCCTCGGACGTCATCTCCTCGTCGGCCTACGCCACCGAGCAGATGCTCATCCCGCTCATCCCCATCATCGGCGTGGCGGCCTTCTCCCTGGTGGTGCCCATCAGCATCGCCGTCATCTTCGTCCTGTTGTTCGTCACCCTCTCCTACCTCGAGGTGGTGAAGGTCTACACGAAGGCCGGCGGGGCCTACGTGGTGGCCCGGGAGAACTTCGGACTGACCATCGCCCAGATCGCGGCCGTGTCCCTCCTCATCGACTACACCCTCACCGTGGCCGTGTCGGTGGCCGCCGGGGTGGCCGCGGTGACCTCGGTGTTCCCGGGTCTGACCCCGGACACGGTGTGGATAGCCATCGCCCTTGTCGTGCTCATCGCCTACGGCAACCTCCGGGGTATCCGGGAGGCAGGTCGGGTCTTTGCCGTCCCCACCTACTTCTTCATCGCCAACATGGTCATCCTCTTGGGCTACGGGGCGTTCAAGGCCATCAACGGCTCGCTGCACGCCCACGCCATCTACGGCCACCAGCACGGCGCCAATCCGACGGTGGCCATCGGCCATCCCGGAAGCGGCATCCTCTACGGGGCCAGCATCTTCTTGGTCATGAAGGCCTTCGCCTCGGGCGGGTCGGCGCTCACCGGCACCGAGGCCATCTCCAACGGTGTGAGCATCTTCCGGCGCCCCGAGGCCCGCAACGCCCGCATCACCATGGTGCTGATGGCCGTCATCCTCGGGTCGCTCGTCCTCGGGGTGTCCACACTGGCCTCGATCACCCATCCCATCCCGTATGTGTCCGGCACCCCGACGGTCATCTCCCAGATCGCCAAGTTCGTCTACGGCACCAGCGGGTTGGGAAACCTCTTCTATGGATTGCTGCAGGTCGGGACCACCCTGATCCTCATCCTGGCCGCCAACACCAGCTTCACCGGCTTCCCCTTCCTGGCCAGCTTCGCCGCCGAGGACTCCTACCTCCCCCGACAGCTCACCAAGCGCGGCCACCGCCTGGTCTTCTCGACCGGGATCATCGTCCTCACGGTGGTCTCCATCGTGCTGCTCTTGATCACCAACGCCAAGGTGGACAAGCTCATCCCCCTCTACGCCATCGGCGTGTTCACGGGCTTCACCATGGCCGGGGCGGGGATGTCCAAGTACCACTGGACCCACCGCGGCGAGGAGGACCACTGGCAGCGGCGGCTGGCCATCAACGGGACGGCCTCGGTCCTCTCGTTCATCGTGCTGATCATCATCGCCGTGTCCAAGTTCACCGAGGGCGCCTGGGTGATCCTCGTGATCCTGCCCCTCGGCGTCCTCGGGCTCCTGGCCCTCCACCGCCAGTACGCCGACGAGGAACGCCAGCTCGAGCAGGGGGCGGCCGAGGCGGCCGAGGCGCCGGTGCTCACCCGGCACACGGTCATCGTGCTGGTGGACCGCCTGGACATGGCGACGGCCCGGGCCCTCCAGTACGCCCGTACGCTCCATCCCGACGAGCTGCGGGCCGTCCACTTCACCCTGGACAGCCGGGTCTCGGCCGAACTCGAGTCGGAGTGGGGACGCCTCGGTCTCACCCGGCTTCCCCTCGACGTCGAGGAGTGCGAGGACCGCCGGCTCACCCGGGCGGCGTTGGAGATGGCCGCCGAGACGGTGGCCGACGGCCAGACCGAACTGACCATCCTGTTGCCCCGGCGCGGCTTCGCGGCCGGATGGCACCGGCTCCTCCACGACGGCACCGCCGACGAGATCGCCGCCGCCGTGGCCCAGCTGGCCCACGTCAACGCCACGGTGGTCCCCTACCAGCTCACCGGGGGCTGGCTGTCGAAGCGGCGGGAGTGGGGCCGGGTCCAAGCGACGGTCCCGACCGACGCCACCGCCACCGCGCCGCGGCCCCGGGCCGCGGCCAAAGCGGCGGCCCGGGAGGCCGAACGCGACTCGGCCCGTGGCGCCTTCGACCGGGCCGCGTTCGGAGACCGGTTGGCCGGCACCACGCCCATCAGCGAGGCCCAGTGGCGCAACCGGGTCCGGGTGGTCGGACGGGTCAAGTCGGTGCGGGTCCAACCGCGGGCGGGGACGTCGAACCTCGAATGCGTGCTGGCCGACGAGACCGGGCGCCTGTTGCTCGTGTTCCAGGGCCGCCGGAGGATTCCCGGCATCCAGCCCGGGGCACGACTGGTGGTGGAGGGCATGGTGGGCGACTGGGCCCGCCGACAGGCCATTCTCAATCCCGACTACGAGCTGCTCGCCGGCCCCGAAGCTGACGTGGAGCCCACCTAGGAGGCGTTCCCAGGGTCCCGAAGAGCCCGCTGGGGCCACCTGGTGACGCCCCGATCAGGCGTCTTCGGGAATGCTTCCTTGCTCCCGGCACCCTTTTGTCGGTATCTTTCCCCCCCGTTGCCGGAAACGGCGTGCCGTGACGGCGCGCGCATCCGGTGTGCGGCCTCGTGGCCGTGGTCTCGCGGGGGGAGAGCATCGCTCGATCGCCGCGATGGGCCGCGGTCCGGTGCGCCGCAGGATTTCGATGATGACCACGCAGTACACCGAAGGGAGCCACACCGATGACCCACCTCCTGGCTGAAGGGGGTTACCAGATCTTCACGCTGCACAGCAGCGAGAAGACCTGGCTGTACTTCGCTCTGATCTGTGCCGTGGCTTCGATCGTGGTGGCGCTCTTCCTGGTGCGGGGCGTCCTTGCCGCCGATCAGGGCACGGCGTCGATGAAGGACATCGCCAAGGCCATCCAAGAGGGGGCCGAGGCCTTCCTGGCCCGCCAGTTCAAGACCATCGGGATCATCATCATCCCCCTGGCCGTCCTCATCTTCTTCACCGCCACCAAGGTCACCCATACCCAGTACCTCTACGGGTACGTGAACGGCGTGCACGTCTTCGTCAAGCACAACGTGACCGATCTGACCTTCGCCCAGGCCGGTCTGTACCGGGTGATCTGCTTCCTCGCCGGGGCGCTGTGCTCGGGCCTCACCGGCTTCATCGGCATGAGCCTGGCCGTGCGGGGCAACGTGCGTACCGCCGCCGCCGCCCGTGAGGGCAAGATGGCCCCGGCCCTGAAGGTGGCCTACCGCACCGGAGCCATCACCGGCCTGCTGTGTGTGGGCCTCGGCCTGCTCGGCGCCACGGTCATCGTCCTCATCTTCCAGAACACGGCCACCTCGGTGCTCATCGGCTTCGCCTTCGGCGCCTCGCTGCTGGCCCTGTTCATGCGGGTGGGTGGCGGCATCTTCACCAAGGCCGCCGACGTGGGTGCGGACCTCGTGGGCAAGGTCGAAGCCGGTATCCCCGAGGACGACCCCCGCAACGCCGCCACCATCGCCGACAACGTGGGCGACAACGTGGGCGACTGTGCAGGCATGGCTGCCGACCTCTTCGAGTCCTACGTCATCACCATCATCGCCGCCGTCATCCTCGGGGTCACCGCCTTCAACTCCATCCACCGGGGCGCCGACGCGGCCAAGACGGTCATCTTCCCCATCGCTATTCCGGCCATCGGGATCCTCGCCACCATCGTCGGCGTGTTCGTGGTCCGGGCGAGTAAGAGGGACAAGAACGCCATGGCCCCCATCAACCGGGGGGTGTGGACGGCGGCCATCTTGACCATCGCCGGCTCGGCCATCGTGGCCGGCGCCTATCTCCACTACTGGAAGGCCTTCTACGCTGTGCTCACCGGCGTGGTCCTCATGCTGGTGGCCAGCCAGATCACCGAGCACTTCACTTCTACCGAGCGGGGCCCGGTCAAAGAGGTGGCCGAGACGGCCCGCACCGGTCCGGCCACGCTCACCCTGTCCGGCCTGGCCCTCGGCCTCGAGTCGTCGGTGTGGGCCATCATCGCCATCGTGCTGGCCATCGCCGTGTCCATCGGCCTGGGGGGCGGGAACATCCAGCTGACCCTGTACCTGGTCGCCTTGACCGGCATCGGCCTTCTGTCCACGGCGGGGATGATCGTCTCGGAGGACAGCTTCGGTCCGGTCTCGGACAACGCCGCCGGCGTGGCCGAGATGTCCGGCGAGTTCACCGGCGAGGCCGAGCGGGTCATGGTCAGCCTCGACGCCGTGGGCAACACCACCAAGGCCGTTACGAAGGGTGTGGCCATCGGCTCGGCCGTCATTGCCTCGGTCGCCCTGTTCGCCTCGTTCATCGAGACCATCGGCAGCCAGCTGAACCTGCACGCGCCGCTCGGCGCCCCGACGAACTGGTTGTTCGACCTGCCCGAGACCTCGATCAACGTGTCCCACCCGACCATCTTCATCGGCGTCCTGATCGGCGGGTCGATCGCCTTCATCTTCTCGGCCCTGGCCATCCGGGCCGTCGGCCGCTCGGCCGGCACCGTGGTCCAAGAGGTGCGCCGCCAGTTCCGGGAACATCCCGGGATCATGGACTACACCGAGAAGCCCGAGTACGGGAAGGTCATCGCCATCTGCACGTCGGCGTCCCAGCGGGAGCTGGCCACCCCGGCCCTGCTGGCCATCCTCAGCCCGGTCATCGTCGGCTTCGGGATCAACTACTTCGCCCTCGGCGCCTTCCTGGTCGGGGCCATCCTGACCGGTCAGCTGATGGCCAACTTCCTCTCCAACTCCGGTGGGGCCTGGGACAACGCCAAGAAGTACATCGAGGACGGACATGAGGGTGGCAAGGGATCCGAGGCCCACAAGGCCGCGGTGATCGGCGACACCATCGGGGACCCGTTCAAGGACACCGCCGGTCCGGCGCTCAACCCCCTGATCAAGGTGATGAACCTGGTGTCGCTGCTGATCCTTCCGGCCGTCATCACCCTGCGCCACCACACCGGCGCCCGCCTGGCCATCGCCGGGGCGTCCCTCGTGGTGCTGCTGATCGCCATCGCCTTCTCCAAGCGCAAGACCGACGCCATGGATGAGGAGCTCCCGGCGGGTGAGCAGGCTGCGCTGGACGAGGCCGCTACTGTGGCTATGGAATCTTCACACGACTGAACATCCTGGTCAGAGGAGGCGACCGCCTCGGCTGACCGGAGGGCGGGGTTGACAACGACTCGCCCCACCGTTCACCCTGGGCCCCACTAGCCATGCCATCCACCGACCAGACAGATTCTGCTCCCACCACCGGAACCGCCAACGGTGCCGCTGGCGGCACACGTGCCCGGGGCGGGGCTAAGCCCCTGGTCATCGTGGAGTCCCCGGCCAAGGCCAAGACCATTGCCGGCCTGCTGGGCTCCGATTACGTCGTCGAGTCGTCCATCGGCCACATCCGTGACCTGCCCCGCGGGGCGGACGAGGTGCCCGCCGCCTACAAGGGCGAGGCCTGGAGCCGCCTGGGCGTCGACGTGGACAACGGCTTCAAGCCGCTGTATGTGATCTCGACGCAGAAGAAGTCCCAGGTGGCCAAGTTGAAGCAGCTGGTCAAGCAGGCCAGCGAGGTCTACCTGGCCTCGGACGAGGACCGCGAGGGTGAGTCCATCGCCTGGCACCTCCTCGAGGTCCTCGCACCCCGCGTACCGGTCAAGCGGATGGTGTTCCACGAGATCACCCGACCGGCCATCGAACGGGCCGTCCTCGAGTGGCGTGATCTCGACCGCAGGCTGGTGGACGCCCAGGAGGCCCGGCGCATCCTCGACCGCCTCTACGGCTACGAGGTCTCGCCCGTCCTCTGGAAGAAGATCATGCCCCGGCTCTCGGCCGGGAGGGTCCAGAGCGTGGCCACCCGCATGGTCGTGGAACGCGAGCGGGCCCGGATGGCGTTCCGTTCGGCCGGCTGGTGGGGGATCGATGCCACCTTCACCGCCGAGGGGGCGGCCGCAGCCGATGCCACGCCTCGCTCGTTCACCGCCGCGTTGGCCTCGGTCGACGGCGTGGCTCTGGCCTCGGGCCGGGACTTCGACGAGACCGGCACCCTCACCGCACCGGGTTCGGTCGTCGTGCTGGGCGAGGAGGAGGCGCGCACCCTGGCGACAGGACTGGCCGACGTGCCCTTCGAGGTCAGCTCCATGACCCACAAGCCGTTCCGCCGCTCGCCCTCGGCTCCGTTCATGACCTCCACGCTGCAACAGGAGGCCGGCCGCAAGCTGCGGTTCAGTTCCAAGCGGGCCATGCAGGTGGCCCAGCGTCTCTACGAGGACGGCTGGATCACCTACATGCGTACCGACTCCACCACGCTGTCGAGCCAGGCCCTCGACGCAGCCCGGGCCCAGGCCAGAGCGCTCTACGGGCCCGACTACGTCCCCGCCCAGCCCCGCCGCTACGAGCGCAAGGTGAAGAACGCCCAGGAGGCCCACGAGGCCATCCGGCCGGCCGGCGAATCGTTCCGTACTCCCGACGAGGCAGCCCGCGCCCTGTCGGGGGACGAGTTCCGGCTCTACGACCTCATCTGGAAGCGGACCGTGGCCTCCCAGATGGCCGACGCCACCGGTACCAGTGCCCAGGTGCGCCTGGCCGGGACGGCGGCCGGTCCCGAGGTGGCAGGGCGTCGGGCCGAGTTCTCGGCCTCGGGCAAAGTCATCCAGTTCCCCGGGTACCTGCGGGCCTATGTGGAGGGTGAGGACGACCCCGACGCCGAGCTGGCCGACCGTGAGGTGCACCTGCCCCCCATGGACGAGGGCGATCCGGCCTCGGTGGCGGACCTCGAGCCCGGCTCCCACGCCACCCAGCCACCGGCCCGTTACACCGAGGCCTCGTTGGTCAAGGCCATGGAGGACCTGGGCGTCGGGCGGCCGTCCACCTATGCCAGCGTGATCGCCACCATCCTCGACCGCGGCTACGTGTGGAAGAAGGGCACCGCACTCGTCCCCTCGTTCACCGCCTTCGCCGTGGTCGGCCTGCTCGAGCGCTACTTCGCCGATCTGGTGGACTACGGGTTCACCGCCTCGATGGAGGACGACCTCGACGCTATCGCCTCGGGCACCGAAGAGGTGCTGCCTTGGTTGACCCGCTTCTACTTCGGCGGGACCGGGCCGGCCAACGGTTCGAATGGCGACACGGGTACGGCCAACGGCGCCAACGGGCACGCCGGAGGCGAGACCAGCCTGGTGGCCGGCCATCGGACCGGGCTCGGGCTCAAGCGCGAGGTCAGCACCTACCTGGGCGAGATCGACGCCCGGGAGATCAACTCGATCCCCATCGGTGTGGGCCATGACGGTCAGGACATCGTGGCCCGGGTCGGTCGTTACGGCCCCTACCTCCAGCGGGGCGAGGACCGGGTGTCCATCCCCGAGGACCTGGCCCCCGACGAACTGACCGTCGAGAAGTCCGAAGCGCTCCTCGAAGCCCCGTCGTCGGACCGGGTCCTCGGCAACGACCCCGAATCGGGCCAGCCCGTGCAGGTGAAAGCCGGGAGGTTCGGCCCCTACGTGCAACTCGGTGACCTGGTCGACGGCGGCCCGAAGCCGCGCACCTCCTCACTGTTCGCCTCCATGTCCCCGTCCACCCTGACCTTCGAGCAGGCGCTCGAGCTGCTCCGCATTCCTCGTGTGGTGGGCAGCGACCCCGAGAGCCACGAAGAGATCGTGGCGCACAACGGAAAGTTCGGTCCCTACCTGAAGCGGGGGACCGACACCCGGAGTCTCCAGTCCGAGGACCAACTTCTCACCATCACCGTCGACGAGGCCCTGGCCCTCTTTGCCCAGCCCAAGACCCGGGGCGGGCGGAACGCCAAGGGACCGCTGCGCGAGATGGGAGCCGATCCCGATACCGGACTTGCCATGGTGGTCAAGGACGGACGCTTCGGGCCCTACGTGACCGACGGCACCACGAACGCCTCGCTACGCCGGGGAGACGACGTGGAGAGTCTGACCGTGGAACGGGCCGCCGAGCTCCTGGCGGAACGGCGGGCGGCCGGGCCCTCCACCCGGAAGAAGGCGACGAAGAAAAAGGCCCCGGCCAAGAAGGCCACGGCCAAGAAGAGCGCGGCCAAGAAGAGCGCGGCCAAAAAGAGTGCTCCGGCCAAGAAGGCCGCGGCCACCAAGGCGGCAGCGAAGAAGACATTGCCGACGCAGTCGGCCGCCCCGGGCAGTGACGGGGATCCACCCTTCTAAGTGATGGCGAGCACGCCGGGCCGCCTCATCGCGCTCGAGGGGATCGACGGGTGTGGCAAGTCCACCCAGGCGCGGCTGCTGGCTGACCGGCTGGAAGCGGTCCTCACCTTCGAGCCCGGGGCCACCTCTCTCGGTGGGGCCTTGCGCACCCTGGTGCTCGAGCCTGGCCAAGCTCCGGTGTCCGATCGGGCCGAGGCCCTGCTCATGGCGGCCGACCGTGCCCAGCACGTGGCTGAGGTGGTCAGGCCGGCGCTCGACCGGGGAACCTGGGTGGTGACGGACCGGTACTCGGGATCGACCATGGCGTACCAGGGCTACGGCCGGGGCCTCGATCTCGGGGAGCTCGATCGCCTGGTCGAGTGGGCAACCGGGGGCCTGGCCCCTGATCTCTCGATCCTGGTGCAGGTGGACCCGGCTGTCGGGCGGGCCCGCCGACACGGCTCACCCGACGACCGGATGGAGGGCCAGGACGTCGGGTTCCTCGAGCGTGTGGCCGAGGGCTACCGGTGCCTGGCCGACCAGCAGCGGACCCCGTGGCTCGTGGTCGACGGCACCGGGACGATCGACGAGGTGGCGGCCCTGGTGTGGGCGGGCGTGGGCGAGCGGTTGGACGGTCCGCGGTGAGCGGGGAGGAGACCCCCGTGGCGGCCCTCTTCGACGAAGTGATCGGCCAGCCCAGGGTGGTGGCTCAGCTCCTCGCCGCCGCCCGGCGCCCCGTCCACGCCTATCTGTTCCACGGACCGTCGGGATCGGGCAAGCGGGCAGCAGCGCGGGGGCTGGCTGCGGCCCTCTTGTGCCCCGAGGGCGGGTGTGGCGTGTGCAACACCTGCCGGCGGGCCCTGGCCGGCACGCACCCCGATCTGGTGGTCGTGGAGCGCACCGGGGCCGCCCTCAGCGTGGCCGATGCCCAGACCATCGTCACCCGGGCCCAGCGGCGGCCGCTCGAAGGAGACCGGCAGGTCCTGATGGTGACCGATGTGCACCTGGCCCGCGAGTCCGTCCCCGCCTTGTTGAAGACGGTCGAGGAGCCGCCTCCCTCGACGGTCTTCGTGCTGCTGGCCGACGACCTTCCTCCGGCGCTGGCCACGGTGGTGAGCCGGTGCCTCCAGGTGTCCTTCGATGCCGTTCCGGCCTCGTCCGTGGTGGCGTGGTTGATCGGCCGTGGGGTCGATCCGGAGCACGCGGAAACCGTGGCGCAGGCGTCGGGCGGGAGCCTCGATCGGGCCCGGCTGTTGGTCAGTGACGACGGGTTCGTGGCTCGCCAGCACCAGTGGCGGTCGGTTCCCTCCCGCCTGGACGGGACCGGAGCCGCCGCCGCGGCGGTCTCGTCCGAGTTGCTGGCGGCAGCCGAGGAGGCCCTGATCCCACTTCGCCAGCAGCACGCTGACGAACTCGTGGCCCTGGCCGACCAGGCTGATGCGATGGGATCAAAGGGTGTTCCCGGACGCAAGCAGGCGGAAGAGGGCCACCGGCGCGAGGAACGCCGATGGCGGACCGACGATCTCCGCTTCGGACTGGCCACCCTGGCCGAGGTCTACCGTGACCGGCTGGTGGCCGCCGTCGAGGCCGACGGCGGGAGCCACTCGTCGGGGAGCGCGGCCGGTGGTCGTCGGGCCGTGCGACAGGTGGACGCCATCGGCCAGGCGTCCGAGGCCCTCGGTCGCAACGCCAACGAGTCGCTCCTCATGGATGCCCTGATGGTCGAGCTGTCCGGCATGCTCGACTGAAGGTGCCGTCACAGCGCGCCGATAGGGATCGGATAGCGTGTCCCACCGCGCCTGGGTAGCTCAGTCGGTAGAGCAACGCACTCGTAATGCGTAGGTCAGGAGTTCGATTCTCCTCCCAGGCTCCCTGGTCAGAGTTGGCTTTTGGCTCTGACGATTTCGATTCACCCCATATCCACCCCATGACTCCAAGCCGTTGACCTGGATGTTCTCCTGGGAGTGCTTCTCATTGGGGCCCAGCAGATCAGCTCACCCGAAGTTGTTGTGGCGGACAGCCAGCTCCGGGGTCCGGATGGCCACCATCGGGGAATTCTGAGGACCCCACCGTTCGCGGCCGCTGCGTCGGGTCTTCGTGAACGGAGCCAGGTCGAGCTACGGATTGAGTGTGGCAGCGAGCATGTGGGCGAAGAGATTGGTTGCCGGCTGATGATCTCCTTGAAAGTCGGGCGGTCGACCCATGGAGGCAGCTCCTGCGAGTCCATAGGCAGCGTCGTTCGGTCGAGGTTTGACGGCCACGAACACCGGGAGTCCATATCGAAGGGCGATGAACGCAGCCCAAAGTCGAGCAGTCCGGCCATTCCCATTGGCGAACGGGTGGATGCGCACCCACTCGCCGTGGATGACGGCGCAAAGGGCTACGACGGTTTGGAGTTGTACTGGGTCGCCGGGTGCAGTGCCATCCGGAACGATCGCATCGAGTCGGAGCAAGGCCGCTTCAATGCCTCGGAGCAGAGCTTCGACCTCGGTGAAGACATCCTGCGACCAAACGCCCACCTTGTCGGGATAGCCGTCCGGCTTGGTGGGGCCGACCCCAACGTCATAGCCGACGAGTTCCGGTATGGATCGATCACCCCTGAGGTGTCCGAGATAGTCGTCACAAGGCACCGAGCAGCCGGCGTAGAGGGCGCTGTGCCAATCGAGAACATCGTTGAGCGCAGGAATGGCTCTGAGGGGAGCCTGGTTCTTGAGCGCATTGGTCAAGGCCTTGACGTTGGCAAGGATCGTGGCTCCGTCGGCCGGATCGTCATTGTTCCAGGGAGGCCCCGGCACTGGCTAGCTTCGAGCTGTGTTGAAGGCTTCGAGTACCCCGAGAGGATCTTCCGTCGGCTCTTCGAGCTGACCGGGTGATGAATGAAGTGCTCTCGCCTGCAATGGATCGGGAAGGCTCTCTCCAGCTGCGAATTCGTCGATGCTTCGATCGATCAGCTCGGCCCTCTGCAACTCAGTCAGGCGTGAAATCCGATCTGCGGCCTCGGCTAGATCGTTGGCCAGGCGCGCTCCCCGGAAGATGAGCTCGTGGGCGACCGCCTCCTCGATGAGATCCGTCTGACTGACTTGCTCAGTCTCGGCGACTTCGCGAACAAGTTCTCGGAGCTTCTCGTCCTTAAATCGAAGAGGAAAAGCCCCTCTGGCAGCTGCGTTGGTCATGGTCTCCACCGTGTCACTCTCTGCATATGATGTCAATACCTCACTTTGATATCATATCGTAGGACCAGTGAGGATTCCGCCAATTTTGAGAAGGCATCGGGCCACCCTCTCCAAGGCGGGCGTGGCCCTGCGCAGATCGGAACGATGAGCTGCTGTTTCGCACCTGATGGCCCCCGTCGGGAAGACGTGGGTTTAGTGAATGTTGGGCGACTCAGGTGGAGGTTATGCGACTATGTTCGAACCCCTCTTGGCTCGCTGACCAGGGGTTATGCGGGGGAAACTCTGATCTGTACCGAAAAATCGAGTGTCAGGCGGCTCGGCGCTCAGTCGCCCGCAACTATGTTCGAACCCCTTCAAGCAGCGGCCGGAACGGGCTTGACGCGATCCGATCAGTTCATCGGAGATCCTGGGCGATGAGCTCATAGGCTCGGCCCCGATCGCAACTTCGTCCAGCTTCGATGTCGTCATCCTGCCGAGCTGTCGGATCGCGCGTCGCCGGGTGATAGGCGTCATGAGCTGCCGCCCCGTAATCCTCGGCTGCTACCTGACGCCTTGGCGCAGGCTAGCAACTGGGTATCAGTCCGGACTGTAGTTGGCTGCAATTGCCGCCCGACCTGCAGCGTCGGAGGGGCGAGCGACCCCACCAGTTCGCCGGCTCTCTTAAGGGCCAAAATATCTCTCACCGCTGCATGACCCGACAATCCCTCACCACCGGCCCCAGCACAGCGGATCACGAAGTGAACGGGGTCTGGAGTGGATTTTATGCCCCACTCCTAGCGAGTCGAGAAGGATCGAACGCGACCGACGACATCGTCGATGTTTGCTCCCTAAGACTAAGAACACCCTCGGTTAGACGGGCAGTGCGCGCTCTAGCTGCCGGCGCGATGTGATGTCCAGCTTTCGATAGATCTTGCGGAGGTGGTAGTCAACTGTGCTGGGGCTGATGAACATCTGCGCGGCAATTTCCGGATTTGTTGCCCCCCTAGAGGCAAGTTGAGCGATCTTGAGTTCTTGGGGAGTGAGGTCGTTCTTGGCCTCCACAGTCCGGCGAATGGCATGTTCGCCGGTAGCGAGAAGTTCGCTTCGGGCGCGCTCCGCAAATCCCTTCGCCCCCATTCCATGGAATGCATCATGCGCCTGGCGCAGGTGAATACGAGCGTCGGTTCGTCGTTGCTGGCGTCGCAGCCACTCGCCGAACGAGAGGTGTGCCATGGCGAGATCGGTGACAACAAGCGTCTGTTTCAATTGTGCGATGGACTCCTTGAAGAGTTCCTCTGCCATGGAGTCATCAGCCATCAGCGCCTGCGAACGTGCCAATAGTCCGAGCGCCCACGGTGTTTTGCTTGCTGTCGCACGCATCTCCAACTCCTCCAACGCGCGCTCGGCAGCCATCCGATTTCCACTACGGAGTGCCGGCTTCGACGACCAGGGGCAGGAATTGACACCTCCAGCCAATTGCCTCTCGATCGGTAGCAAACTCAGCAGCCAGCAACGCCTCGGAGTATCTCCCCGCACCAAGCTCGAGGATCGCGAGCGCGTGGTAGGCCTGAAACTGCAGTACGGCCCCACCGACCGCTTCCCCCATCTCGATCAGCGTCTTTGCGGCTGCACGAGTCCCCGCATCGTCACCTCTCCAAGCCAGGAGCTCAACATTTAATGGCCTATACAGATCTACCGCCACACTGGCGACACCACCAGTGGCCGCGCTTATCTCCAAAGACTCGGCGTAGTACGCCTCAGCAGCCGAAAACTTTCCTATACGAATCTGGTGCACCGCAAGGGTGACGAGGCTTACCTTGAGGGCAATGAGGGCGCCCCTTTTTCTAGCCACACTCTCCACCCGCTCAATCCATGCGATGTACGTTCGGTCGTCCCAGAGCTCATCGGTGATGACCGTCCCGTATTGGATCCACCGGATGGTGTCCTCTGCTGATATGGGTCCATCCTGTAAAAGTTGGGCGGCTCGGCGGAGCGTGTCTACGGAGGCCACATATCCCGTTCCAAGCAAGAGGGATATCCCATTGAGAAGCAGATCCGCAAGGCTCTCCATCGAATCTGATTTCCGCGTCGCCAGGGCGGTTTTGGCGATTTCAATACCATCGGTGCCACTCGTGAAGTAGTGGCACTTCAAGAAGGCATCAAAAGCATCGAGCATCGAGTCCCGAGCCCGATCGCCATCGAGGGGGAGGAACTGCTTCGCTGCGTCGAGGAAGAGGGCAGGCGCCTGCGATGCCTGCAGTGCCGAGATCCGCAACCGACCATCCAGCTGTTGAGCCTGAGCCAGCAGGAACGGATCCCTCAACTCAAGGCGCGCCTGACTCAAGAGTTTGAGGGCCCTCTGTGGTGCACCACCATTGAGAGCGGCTGCAGCTGCCCCCAGCAGCCTCGCTGAACGCAGCTCGGCGTGCTCGGTAAATCCTGCCGCTTGGGTCAGCAAAGATGCCTCGGCGACGTACCCACCCCGGTCGCGAGCCCGATATGCGCCAGCTTCAAGGTCGGCGGCCAGTTGGCTGTCATAACCGGCGGTGATGGCCGCAATGTGCTGAGCCCAACGATCCGGATCGACTGAACGGTCGATCGAGGCAGCGAGTGCACGATGGACTCTCTTCCGGTCGGCGGGACTTGCGCCGGTGTAGACGGCGGATCGGATCAGCGGGTGTCGAAACTGCATGGAAGGCTCTGTGTTCAGCAGACGGCCGCGAACTGCGTCAAGTTCGGCGTCCTCGTTACACCCGAGATCCAACGCTGCTCGTCGCACAAGCGAAGCCTCCCCGGAGGCCTCTGCGGCCGCTACGAGGACGAACGTCTGTGCTTCAGGGGATAACTCCTCGAACTGGCGACGGAAGTGGGCCTCCAGTTTCCGACTGATAGGGATCGGTGCCGATACCCGATCTACGCCGATCCATTGATCGGCCGATAATTCACTGGCTAGCTCCCTCAGCGCCAGGGGACATCCACTGGTCTCGGTGATGATGTGCCGAGCGACGCCGGCATCAAGCGGACCGGTCACCACCGTGGACAGCAGATCGTGGGCGGCCGCGTCTGAGAGGCCCGCAATCTCGAGATTGGGGAGGTCGGCAAGAGAGCTGACGTCGCTGGGGGTTCGCATCCCGAAGATGATGGCGATTCCGTCGGCTCGCAACCTGCGGGCCGCGAATGCAAGTGCCTGTAGAGACTCTGTATCGATCCACTGGCAGTCATCGATGACGGCCAGAAGTCCGCCCTCAGAGGCACGGTCCGCAAGCAGGGTCAAGGTGGCAAGACCGATGAGGAATGGATCCGCAGCGGCATGGCTGGTCAGTCCAAATGCCGAGCTCAGTCCGTCTCGCTGCGGCTGGGGCAGCCTGCTCAAACGGTCGAGCGAAGGCTGGAGCAGGCGGTGCAGCGCAGCAAAACTGAGATCGCGCTCTGCTTCGATGCCCGTAATACGAGCGACCTGTAAGTTTGACGCGCTCTCAATGGAATACTCGAGCAATGCGGTCTTACCCATCCCGGCTTCACCATGCAGGACCAGGGCGCCGCTGAGGCCGTCGCCGGCCGCGTCGATCAGAGCATTCAGCGCTGCTCGCTCCTCGTCACGACCTAGCAACATCGCTTAGTCCAGCGATCGACTCTCCAACCTCCCATGGTTCACATCATGCCTTCCGTGGGCGTTGATCCGCCTATCGGCGCCACATCTCGGACCATTGGCTCGACTTTCGCATGCCCCCTACTCGTCGAGTGCGCTACCCGCGTAGCCAGAGCTGACCAAGCGGCCGCGACGCAGACTACGCGGATCGGGGGATGCCGATCGGCTACGACCACTTCACACTGAGGAGTGCGAGTACCCACCCGTGCGGGCCGGACGAACCCGATGTTCGTCACCTCGAAGGAGGTCAGAGACGTCATGACAAACAGCCACCCTGGAGGACTGGACACCATCGGCGCCCGGCCAATCCCCCCGAACATCTTTGGCATAGGTTTTGGCCTCGCCGGTCTGGGTACTGCCTGGCGGATCGCCGTAGACCAGCGCCTGGCCCCTCACGAGGTGAGCGACGTCCTGATCTTCCTGGCCGCCCTGGGCTGGTTGATCTCTCTCTTCCTCTATCTCCGATATGCGCTGACTACCCGAGGGGCTTTGCGTGCCGACCTCCACGACATGACCGTCGGACCGTTCGCCTCGCTCGCCGTAATCACCCCCATCCTGTTGGCCGCCGACGGGGTCGCTCCCTACTCGCGATCAGCGGCCGCCGTGATAATCGACATCTCCATCGTTCTGGTTGTCCTCCTCGGGGGCTGGTTCACCGGTGATCTGGATGCGTGGCGGCACCGACCTCGACCGGCTCCATCCCGGCTACTTCCTGCCGACGGTCGCCGGGGGCCTGGTCGCTTCTGCCGGCGCTGCCATGGTCGATCAACAGCGTCTGGCGCAGTTGATGCTGGGCCTGGGCATTTTCTCGTGGATCATCCTGGGCTCGATGATCCTCGGCCGTCTCATCTTCCGGCCGCCGATACCCGATGCCTTGGCTCCGACCATGGCTATTGAGGTGGCGCCGGCGGCCGTCGCCAGCGTGGCCTACTTCTTCATGCACGGCGCCCACATCACCACCTTCGTCACCGCTCTGGCCGGCTACGGGCTGTTGATGGTGGTGGCCCAAATCCCGCTTCTCGGCCGCTACGCCCGCCTGAAGTTCTCCCTGGCCACCTGGGCCTTCACCTTCTCGTGGGCGGCGGTGGCCTCGACGCTCCTGTTTTGGATCGCCGCTGAGCACGTGCCCGGGGGCAGGGTATCGAGCTATCTCGTGCTGGCCGCCATCAGCGCGTTGGTCACCGCCATCGGAGCCCGCACCGTGGTGGCTATCGCACAGGGTCGGCTGCTCCCCATGCCCGCGGCCCCGACCATCGATCCATCACTGGCCCCTTCCACCACCGCTGCGCCGGACGTACTGGTGGGTGCCAACTAGCTCTTCCAACGATGAACAGCATGCAGTTACCACCACAACCAAAAGGAGAACCAACCATGAGTGACCTTCCCAATATTGTCCTTGTCCACGGCGCTTGGGCCGATGGATCTTGCTGGAGCACGGTTATTGAGCGACTCCAAGCTCGCGGTTACAACGTCACCGCCCCGCAGTTTCCGGAATCTTCGCTGGCAGACGACGTGGCCAGGTTGCGGCAAGTGCTCGCTCGCCAGAACGGCCCCACAGTTGTGGCCGGCCACTCATATGGTGGGCAGATCATGACGGCGATGGGCACCGATGCTCCGAATGCTGCTGCTCTGGTGTACATCGCGGCATTCGGACTGGATGAGGGTGAGTCGATCGGCGCACTTCTGGCTTCGGGCCCTCCGACCCCAGCACTGGCCAACCTCGACATCGATGAGCACGGCTTTGCGTGGTTGCCCGAAGGAGGACTTCGTCAACCACTTTGCGTCCGACGTCGACGAAGTACAGGCAAACGTCATGTTTGCCGTGCAGCAACCGCTTTCAGACGTCCACGCTCGGGGACGTGATGGGCGCGCCGGCCTGGAAGTCGTTGCCGACCTGGTACATGGTCGCTGAAAAGGACGAGGCCATCCCGCCTGACGCCGAGCGTTCGTTCGCCGAGCGAATGGGCGCAACCACCGTTGGGGTCCCGTCGAGCCACGTGGCGATGGTGTCACATCCCGACGACGTGGTCGCACTCATTGAGGCGGCGGTCGAGGGCGTCGCATAGTCAGGCCCGGCCGCTCGGCCAACTGGCCCTTGGCAAGAGGTCCTGAAGCTGCCTGAGCGACGATGCACCGACACCGACGACCCCGCCCCGTTACCGGGCGGGAGTCGTCGGTACCTCGGGCGCTGAGAAGTTGCCCCGGAACCTCGTTGAAGCGGGCAGACATTGCGTCGATCGGGGTCGAAGCGGACGAATGTGGAGGAATCAGAATATGGTCCAAGTCCACCACCGGTGGGCCATTGTGGATGGCCACTCTCTTTTCTATCGGGAGGCAGGCAATGCAGGTCAACCTCACGTTGTCCTGCTGCATGGCTACCCGACGAGTTCGCACATGTACCGGCACCTCATCCCGTTGCTGGCCGACCACTACCACGTCATCGCACCCGATTTCCTGGGTTTCGGGTTGTCGGATGCACCACCAGTCACTGACTTCAATTACAGCTTCGATTCCCTCGCTGCTATTACCGCGGCATTGTTGATCAGGCTCGGGGTCGACCGTTATGTGATGTACGTGCAGGACTACGGGGCTCCAGTCGGCTGGCGATTGGCGATCCGGGATCCGCAGGCCGTCACCGCGGTGATCACTCAGAATGGAAACGCATACAGCGAAGGCTTTGTCGACCGCTACTGGGAACCGATCTGGAGCTTCGCTGCCGCACCCAACCCAGCCAATGAGGTTGCTCTTCGATCCGCCTTCACATTGGACGCCATCATGTGGCAGTACACGCACGGCGTTCCTGACCCAAGTCTCGTGAGCCCTGACAATTGGCATCATGACTATGCATTGATCCAACGACCAGGCACTGCCGAGGTACAACTTGAGTTGGCTCGTGACTACCCGAGCAATGTGGAGTTGTACCCAGTTCTGCACGAATACTTCCGGACATCGCAAGTGCCGCTTTTGGCGGTATGGGGTGCCAATGACGAAATCTTCGGGCCGGGCGGAGCGAAAGCGTTTGCGCGAGATCTACCAGACGCAGAAATTCATCTACTCGATGCGGGCCATTTCGCCCTAGAAAGTGAGATTGACGACATCACTGGACTCATCGTTCAGTTCCTCACGGGGACCCTTCACGACGAGGGGGCATGACCCGCTCGACTGAATAAACTGCCTGATGTTGCGTTTGACCAGGTCAGGGCGGGGTTCGAACATCGGCATTTGCCTCGGTCGGGGAATTCGGCGCAAACATGCCCGTTGACCAGGGAAAATGTTGTAAATCTCACAACTCCGTGGAGGTAGTGGGACTCGAACCCCGATTCGACTGTCCCAGCCTAAGACACCGCCGGTACGGATCTGAGAATCTTGGACCGAAATTGGGGACCGCCATTGATCGCGAGCACCAGTGTTGTCCTCACTGCAGCAATGAGCGGCTGCCTCACTGGAGCCCACAAATCTGGTCAACAGCACTCTGAACTGGGGGGTTCATGCTCGGCACCCCATGATTCTTACTCCGTACACGAGACATGGGGTAACTGAATGCCGAGGAACCTCCAGATCCAGCGGTGGCGGGAGATGATGGCTTACGCCTCCTGGCGCGAGGTGCTACCCACTTTCCTCAGTTTTCGATCAGCCGACCATCAACGTTGCATGATTGCGGTCGGAGTCATTGGTCAACGGGATCGGAGACGGGGAGAAGCAATCGAGATGACGCAAGGATCGTATTGATCGTGTTGGTGCCGACCGTTCCGTGACGGAAGCCCATCATCGCCGGAGCGTTCTCACGTTGATCGTCGCTGGTGAGGACGAGCCGAAGGCGGTGTCCAATCTCGATGCGGCGGGCGTTCGGAACGAGAGGGATTCGGTAGGACACCGTTTCTCCGATGGGGACTGCCTCGGGGTGTCTACACGTCAGCATCGGCGCCCCGGGCCGACTTGCCTCTTCGTCCACCTGACGAAATGCAGCACGGAGGAAGCCAGCCGTGATGTCCACGGTGGTGCCATCGGGAGCAACATCTTGCAGGGTCAGAATCAGCGCTGTGTCTATGGCCGTGGTCTGTGCATCGAGCAACAGCTCCATGTTGCCGACGACGTCCCACACCTGGTCGAAGGGATCGGTTGTCCAGGTCAGGAACGCCGGCGGGTCGGTTGGGCTGACCTGCGCCCGGTTCAGTCCCGTACCCAGTGTCAGGTATTGCCGGCTGCCGGTGGTCTCTCCGCTCTCCTTTAGAGAACCGTCGGCGGAAAGGGTCAGCTCCCGCAATGGGGATCCCGGAGGGGGCCAGGTATCCGAGGTGCGCCACTCGTCGGCGACCGGTAGCCAATAGCGGATGGGTGGTCCATCGAGGATTCCGGTGTCCAAGTCCTTCAGCCACAGGTCGAACCAGGCCAGGGCTTCGACGTGCAGGCTTTCCCAGGGCCACGTCAATCCGAACTGTCCCAGCATGGCCACTCGTACACGGTCATTGTGGCTGAGCGCCTCCAGGGCTCCGAATGTCCCGGGGAGGTGGAGGGGCACGTTCTCCCAGTCGCACCCCAGGTAGACGGGAATCGTCACTTCCGCCAAGAGCGGCAGTACGTTCCGCTCGTCCCACCATGCGTCTCGCACCTGGTGTTCGACGGCGACGGACCGCCAGAGATCGTCCCAGGGATAGGGGTCGTGATGGAGGCGGAGAGCGGCTTTCATGATCCCGATAGAGGATTCGCCGTTCATGGTGGCGAACTTCTTGTGCAGCCGGGGAGTGTTCAGCACGCGTCGGGCCGCCTCGACGACCCTTCCACGCCAGAGCTTGTTGTGCCCCGAGGTCATTCCAACCATGGAGAGAAAGGGCGTGATGAAGGTCGAGTTGAACAGGCCATTGTGGTAGACCCCCTCGTACAAATCTGAGGACGTGGCGATCGGGAAGATCGCTTCCAGGTGAGGGGGATGCTCACTGGCTGCCTCCAGCTGGGTCATGGCGAAGTAGCTGATACCGATCATCCCGACCCTGCCGTTGGACCACGGTTGCCCAGCCGCCCATTCGACGAGGTCGTACAGGTCGAGCCGTTCCTGGCCATCGTGGAAGCCGAATGTTCCCTCTGACCCACCTGTGCCTCGAAGGTTGGCGATGACGTGGACATACCCTCGCGGCACGAAGAAGTCGGTTGCTCCAGCTTCGATGAACCCCATAGGTGCCCCGATGTCCTGGATCTGCCGGGGATAGGGCGAAGCCGCAATGAGGACGGGGTAGCTTCCTCCATCGAGTGGACGATGGACGTCAACCATGAGGTTGATCCCATCGCGCATCGGCACCGCCACGTCCAGGTCGGACACAGTCCGATGTCTCGGCTCGGACAGGTTCTGGTACTCCCTGCCGGTGGTTTGGGGTCCGTTCAGCTGTCGCTGACCTGGCTCCGTGCCCGAAACCTTGGGGGCAATGTCTGTCATCGGTCCATCCTTACTCGTCCGGATCCATTCGGCTACCGAGCAAGTGTATGGATCCGCATCCACACGATCCTCACCAGGGCTCGCGGCGGTGATCACACTCCTCGCTCGCCGAGCCCGGCTGCCGGCTGAGCATTATGAAACGCCACCCTCATGGAACGGTTCCGAACTACGGAGGGCTGCCTGTTTGAATCGCTTGCATCTGGCCGATGAAATCCTTCACAATTGATCCACGCTTGCTTAGTCACTGCCTCAAGGAGACTGGATCATGGACGAACTTTCATCGCTTCCGCAGGTCGATCAGGACGCGATCGGCGTCACGCTCATGGCCCTTCTGAGCGGATTCCAGGAGCGCAATGCCGACAAACTGGTAGGTGTGTACAGTGCCGACGCCGACTGGGTCAATGCATTCGGTAGCGTCAAGCGAGGTGCGGACGAGATCGTTGAGTATCTCCGTGGCCTGTTCGCGGACGACAACTTCAACGCAGGGAAAGTGAAGGCTCCGCCTGACACAAGTTTCCGCGTGCTAACTCCCGAGATCCTCCTCGTGAACGCACACCTGCAGGTCGAAGGTCAGAAGCTTGTCGGCGGAGGTGAGATCCAAGTGCGAGACAACCATTCCCTGCGTGTTCTCCAACGCCAGACTGATGGCAGTTGGCTCATCGTGTCTGAGATGTACAACGACGCCAATCAAGAATCGACGTACGCAGGCCATTCGTAACTTCGAGGGTTCCCCGTAACCGATGGTTCGCGGAGCGCCCAAGGCATCTGACTGTGAGGTTGCTTGCGGCTCGCGGGCGCGCCGGCCCTCCTCCTTGCACCCGACCGCGTCGTGCTGCTGAATTCTTGAGCCGGATCGGCCTATTGGCCTCTGACCTGGAGATATAGAGGACTTTGGCCGGTTTTCGGCACGCGACACGAGGCATGGGTTTACTGAATGCTCTGGAACCTGAGGATCCCCCCGATCCGTGGCTTCCCTTGCGCCCCGACTCGGGATGCGGGACCCAGAAGACGGAGGTGCCCGACACGGGTGTGAACCAGGCCCGGCCTCGGAGTCCTCATCCCATATTCATCCCATAAAAGCGCGCGCCATGAACAGGGAGGATGCGGTGGCCGATCTGATTAGACCTGGTCAGAAGTGTCTAGGCTGGCGCGCAGACACGGCCAGACAGGGACCGGGACCCCCTCGGACTGGTTATTCGGCCAGCGCGGTCTTTGCAATTTCAAACGGTTGCTGTGTTAGTGGGGCTGGCGCAGGCGCCCTTGCGTCATGACCTTGTGCGTCTGATTTGCTGTCAGAGCTGGAGAGGGCAACGGCGTCAGCGCCCCGCGGTCGGCGCGCATTCCGTCGAGCACCATCACGAGATACCTTCGGTACAGCGTGGGCGCAAGGGTGCGGGTGCTATCCATGACGCCCGTCAGCGCCAACTGCAGAAAGATCACATCGCTTTGGCCGAAATCCGATCGCAGGATTCCTTGCTGTTTGGCGCGATCGACCATCTTTTTGATCAGGGGAGCGATCCGGTCTCGGGCTTCGTTGACTCGTCTCTGGCCGAGGTGCGGGCTGTTCATGATCTGTGTCAGTCCTCGGTCACCAAACTGCATCTCAAGTGACCGTTCGAGGAAGGTAACCAGTGCCTGCCAGGCGTCCGGTTCGGCTAAGGCCTCATTTGCCAGTGCCGCTACCTGCTGGAGACGCTGCTCAAAGAGGGCATCGATAACTTCTTCTTTGTTCGAGAATCGCCGGTAGGCGGTCCCGACGCCCACTCCGGCATGGTGCGCTATGTCGTTCAGGGTCACGTTCAACCCACGCTCAGCGAAGAGTTCACCGGCAGCAAGAAGTAGGCGCTCTCGGTTGAGCGCAGCATCCTTCCGAAGTGGTGCCTTGTCCGTGACCGTCACGCGTTCGAGCGTAACACAAAAAGCGGATAGACACTATCCGGTTGTGTGTTACAGTAGACGTAAACGGATACCAACTATCCGGTCACGTAGCCAACAGGAACGGCCAGGAGAGATCTCCGCAGGGGGCTCACTCACATGAACGGCAGTACAAGTCAGAGGGAGAAACACCATGAACTACATCAAGCTCGGAGGCGCCCTAGAGGTGTCTCGTATCGGCCTCGGGGCCATGGGGATGTCAGCCGCCTACACCGGCGCTGGACAGGACGAGGCGGAGTCGATCCGAACGATTCGACGGGCCCTTGAACTCGGTGTCACGTTCCTAGACACGGCGGAGGTGTACGGACCCTTTACGAATGAGGAGCTGGTCGGCCGAGCCATCAAAGGTCGCCGCCACGAGGTCGTGCTCGCCACCAAGTTCGGGTTTATATCCAACCGCCCTGGTGTCCAAGGCATGGACAGCACCCCGGAGAACATTCGACTCGCCGTTGAGGGCTCGCTCCAGCGACTTGGAACCGACTACATCGACCTGTACTACCAGCACCGAGTCGATCCGGATACGCCGATCGAAGAGACGGTCGGCGCGCTTGCTGAGCTAGTCAAAGGAGGCAAAATTCGCCACATTGGCCTGTCCGAGGCGTGGGTCGACAACATCCGCCGCGCTCACGCCGTCCACCCGATCACGGCCTTGCAGTCCGAATACTCGCTGTTCACCCGTGACCTTGAAGACGAGGTCCTGCCGGTCCTGCGCGAGCTCGGCATTGGGCTCGTTCCATACTCTCCGCTCGGTCACGGCATCCTGACGGGACAAATCCACTCACTCGATGACATGGCCGAGAACGACTGGCGCCGCACAAACCCACGCTTTATTGGCGAGAACTTCGACCGCAACATGGCGCTCGTCCGCGAGGTCGAGCAGATCGCCACCCAAGCCGTTGCCACGCCTGCGCAGGTTGCCATCGCGTGGCTGCTTGCTCAAGGTGACGACATCGTCCCGATCCCCGGCACCAAGCGCGTCAGTCGGCTTGAAGAGAACATCGCAGCCGACGACGTGGACCTTACCGCCGACCAGATTGCTCGACTGGACGCCCTACCCGCACCGGCTGGCGACCATCACAACGAGGCCCAGTCACGCATGCTCGACCGAGGACAGACCACAAAATGACTCACCCCGAGAACCCCAGCTCCGTAAACCAAGACCTCGATGAGATCGCGGTCGTGATCGGCTCGGGCGCGATCGCGCAAGCCATCGTGCGGCGCATCGGCACCGAAAAGACGATCCTGCTCGCCGACATCAACGACGACGCCGCCAAGAGGGCGGCAACTGCGCTGGCCGACGTAGGGTTTCGCACGCAGTCGGCTCACGTCGATGTGTCGTCTGGTGAGTCAGTCGCCGCACTGGCCGCTGAGGCCGACGCTCTCGGCACCGTCATCAACGTTGTGCACACAGCCGGACTGTCACCCGCGCAGGCGACTCCAGAGGCGATCGTCGCCGTCGACCTCGTCGGTACCGCATACGTCCTGGAGGAGTTTGGTCGCATCATCGCCCGTGGAGGCTCCGGCGTTGTCATCTCCAGTCAGGCCGGATACATGCTGCCGGCGCTGCCGCAGGAGCAGAATGAAGCGCTTGGCCGAACGCCAGCCTCCAAGCTTCATCAGCTGTCATTTCTGCAGCCGGACACCATCGCCAACTCGGGCATCGCTTATGCCGTCTCAAAGCGGGCCAATACGCTTCGCGTCCAAGCGGCCAGTGTCGAGTGGGGCGACCGAGGAGCCCGGCTCAACTCCCTCAGCCCAGGCATCATCATGACCCCGCTAGCTCGAGACGAATTGAACGGCCCTGGCGGTGAGGCCTACCAACGGATGATCCGCGCATCCGCAGCAGGACGCGTCGGCACTCCTGACGAGGTCGGAGCTGCGGCCGCGTTCCTCATGGGACGCGACAGCAGTTTCATAACCGGGGCGGACCTCCTCATCGACGGGGGAGTAATTGCCGCAATCGCAACAGGACGCTACGAACTGAAAATCGGGGGCTAAGGAGATAGCCATGCAACACATTCAGCCACACACGAGCAAAGGGCCCGCCGAATGGTTTACCGGTGATGTTCACCCGACGATCGTTCTAGCCGGCCAAGACCCGTCGCATGTTCGTGTGGGCTCCGTCCACTTCTCACCTTGTGCACGGACCGCATGGCACTCCCACGCCTTAGGCCAGTACCTGCACATCGTCGAAGGGACGGCCTTCGTCCAAGAGCGTGGCGGCGACAAAGTCATCCTCAAGCCCGGCGACACGATCTATACCGCACCCGACGTCGAGCATTGGCACGGAGCCAGCCCTGACAGCTTCATGGTGCATCTCGTCGTCTGGGAAGCGCCAGCCAATGGCAGGGAAGAGACCACTTGGGGCGAGCACGTCACTGACGCTGAGTACCGAGAGGGCACGGCCGCTTAGCTTAACTATCGCGAGCGATCCTGCGGAGCAGACCTGCGGCCGAGACGTGGGTTTAATGCATCCCGAGCAACCTCGGCAGTCATCTATGGCAGCAGATGGTGACAAACTTTTGGCTATTGCTCCGGACCAATATCTGGGCGAACCGCACGCAGTGCGTGCGGTAGTTGCCTGCCCATGAACGGCACACACATCGGGGATGCCGGCGACGTAACGGCTTGGCCGGAAGCCAAGTGTTTCCCCGGCGCTGGTAGGAGAACAAGGGGCCGCCCCAAACCCTGTGTGGGCAGCTTCGTGTCATCGGGGACGGTGACCGACGGTAGATGGCGGGACTTCGGTCAGCGCGTCCACGCAGGACGCGAGCGCTCCCGCGAGTCTCGACTGCGCCAGGGTGGAGAGATTGCCGAGCATTCGGTCCTCCACTGCATCGACCGCATCCGCTGCCTTTCTCAAGGTGTCGCTACCACCCACAGTAAGTTCGGCCTGAAGGACCCGTCGGTGCTGCGGATGTGTGTGTCTCACGAGGAACCCGTGACTCTCGAGTTCCTTCAACACGGCGTGCATGCTCTGTGGCGTGACGAACGTCCGACGGGCGAGCTCGGCGTTCGAGAGACCAGGCACTTCCTCCAGAGCGGTGAGGACGGCGAACTGGGTCACCGTGAGTCCATACGGCCCAAGTGCATCGACCATCGCGTCGTGGAGGACCGACTGCGCCCTCTTGATTAACCAACCCACCCTGGCCGTAGTGGCCTCGCTCATCGTCCACCTCATTATCAGTAAGCCTGATACAGTGTGTCAGGGCACCTGATACAGGGTACTCGTACCCTACTCACAGACAAGGACCCACAATGACCGTACTTGGCCCCGACTTCATCGCTCTCCAGGTCCGCGACCTGGATGCTTCGGCAGCGTTCTACATCGAGCACCTTGGTCTCGTTCGTGCTCCGGTGAGTCCCGAGCACGCCGTGGTCTTCGCCACCGAGACCATCACATTCGCTCTCCGAGAGCCGGTCGTCGATCTCGACGCTGTCGAGCACCTCGGGTGGGGCGTCGTCATCTGGCTGAAAGTGGACGATCCGCAGGACCTGCATGACGAAATGGTCCTGGCTGGAGTCCCGATCCTCGTCGAACCTTTCGACGGACCGTTCGGTCGCACGTTCACCTTCGCCGACCCCGACGGCTACGCGGTGACCATCCACGGTTGAGTAGGTCTCACTACCGGCTTTGTGCTCTGAACCGCCCAGATTTTGGCGGCTATGAGGTGCCACCGAACGCCGGGTCGATGGCGATTATCGGACCGACGCTGACCGAGACTGTTCTTGGGGCATCCGCTCCTGATGTCATGACCGTTTCACGAGCGCCATGCCACCGCTGCGAGCGCATTGACCGGCACTTACGTCCAACCTGGGGTGCATCCCGCTTGTTCAATCCATTTCTGTAGCTCAGGTCCCTGCACCTCCTCCAGACTGGTCACCTTGACGTACCGAGTCCGGTCGGTCGTTCCAAGCGGCGGAGGTAACTCGAAGTCGGCTCCTCCGAGGAAGAGGACATTCACAGAAACGGCGTAGGGGGCTATCTCGATGATCCAACCAAGCTTTGCTAGTCCGTAGTACGCCCTTTTCCGGTGGACGACGTAATGAAGGTCGGGGACCGTCGCTCGGATCAACTCATCCAACCTCTGGACGATTGGCTGCATATCTGGCATCAGATGTCGGCGCCATTCCTCGATGTCGGAGTGGTCCGCCGAGGGCTCTGGCGGTTTTCGCCCAGCATTCCCCTTGATCACTTTCGGCATCGCATGTCCTCCTCGCCATATTGTGTCGCCAGGTCTTTTTTCTATCCTTAAACGGTTCAGCATCTCAATGAGTCATGGGTGCGCCCCAACGCCGGACGGGTCACGGGGGGACCGACAAAGCCGGTGAAAGCTACGTGGCTGTGCTGGTGACGAGTCCATCGAGAATCTCGACGGCATCATCTGGGACTTCGACTGCCAGCACAAGTCGAGCTGCCTGGATCTCAATGGAAAACGAAAAGAAGGCACAGCAGGCTGCCTCTCGCTGAGCCAGATTGACGAGAGGTCCGATGTCGGCGTCAGGCTTGATGGTGAGTTCAAGCCGAGTCGGGGATACGCGCACAGCACCATTCGTGACTCGGGGGAGCATCTCACGCCATTCGCCAAGTTGAGACCGGGCATCGCTCGGCTGAAGAGTGCAGGCAATAGGAATCTTCACAACTTGGAGCCTACGCCGAGCCCGGGGCCGTGCCTTGAGCGGCCTGCCACATATCGCCGGGACGCTCGCTAGCTCCTATGGGGTCACGTCCCGAGACTCGTAACCCTGCATGTGCGATGGACGCGCGGGTCCCGACGGCTCGAACTCCCCGATGTTCCACCTGATGATGCGGTGGGGGTGCATGTGGAATGCCTCCTGAGAGAAGCCAGGAACTAGTGGCTTCTCTCCGACAATCTCAATGACCCCTCGGATCTCCATGCCGCGTCCGGTCTGGCCGACGGGATTGGGCGTCTCCGACTGATCGTCCACCACCAAAGACACTCGCGGGTCGGCCTGGATATTTCGGTACTTCTGACTGCGGGACAGCTCGGGGCCACCGATCTTGAGGACTCCGGTGTCGAGATCCACCCAGAAGGCAACCGGATGCACCTGGGGAGCACCGTCTGGCCCGATGGTTGCCAATCGTCCGAGTGGATGGCCGATCAGATACTGGTACTCGGGGTCAGTGAAGAGCACGGAAATATCGTAAGACCTCAACCTAGTTTGAGGTCAATCAGCCCCTATTCCCGAACGCCCGATGCGTGGGGAGGTCCCGGACAGGCCGGATACCGCTGGCCTTCCCATGGATTGGAATACAACCCATGGGTAGCCTGGTGAGCGTGCAGTTTGTCCTCGCGTTCTCCCACAACACCAGCGTCACGGTTGCCGAAGTGGCGTTTCTGCTGTTGTTGATCGCAGGCATTTGGATCGCGTTTGCCTGGCTCGCCCAGGGCAAGTGGGAGCGGTTCCGGATGGTCGTGGCAGGGATTCTGATGGGGGTGGCTGGACTGCTTCTCATCATTGCTACGCATTGGGGCCACTTGTTCTCCTAGGTCTCGGTTGCCCCCGACCGCCGGCCGCGGGTCGCATATCTGAAGATCGATTCCGGGGATTGCTAACTATCGCGAGCGGTCCTGCGGAGCGGACCCGTGGCCGAGACATGGGTTTAGTGCATCCTGAGCAACCTCGGCCCTCGTCCATGGGGGGCGAGGATGGATGAATTCTCACGTATTCCTCTGGATCAAAATCGGACGCCTCACGACGCAGCACTCGCGTTAGTTGCCTGCCCTTCAACAACGACCGGGGCACCCGTAAATGCAAGCCGGGCTTTCGCCGAAGCTCAGAGGTGCACGCCCTCGTAGGTACTGATGTCCGCGCCGGAGTCGTATGCGGAGTGCCAGCCAGTCACCCAGGTGGGGAGTGGTTCGTCAGCGGGATTGTGCCGTGGCGTTTGAGCTTTGGTCTCGCGCCAGAGCATGGTCCGTAGGTCCCGGCCTGGGACATGGCTCAGCATCGAAGAATGGTTTGGCGGTTGGCCGAAGGAGAAACGATCGCGAAGTTCGGAGAGGTATAGGCCGATGGGCGCGACGGCCTTCGTCGAGATATGGCGGTCCTGCAGGGGAACGTATTCCTCGAACCCGGCCAGCACCAGACTGTAGATGTCGGAGACGTGGTCCAATACCTTTTAGGCATTTCGGATGCGGTACCAGCGGTCCGGGGTGACATGGTGGTGAATGAGGAGCGCCGAGCTGCGGTGTTCTATCTCCTCGACGAAGTGCCACAGCAACATGGTGCCTACCCGTTCGTCACCACCCACGAAGAGTTCGTGTCGGTTGTCGATGACCATCTTGAACAGGGGCGTGAACGTGGCTTCGAGGTTGGCAATATAGGCCAGGTGGAACTCGACATCCTCACGTTCGAGCAACTCGTCGTAGGCAGCATTCGCGGCCGCGTAGGTCTCATCGAGGCCGGGGTACTGAGCCATCATCGCCTTGGCGTGGGCACGGTGGGCCCGGGCGTGTTGGGCCTCTTGGCGAACGAACGCATCCGCCTCCTCGGCGACGGCGGGGTCGGTAATGCGTGGCAGAGCCTGCCGGGTGGCCGAGACGATGTAGCGCTCGAAGGCGATGGCCAGGAATGTGAACGTGTTTCCAAACAACCCAAAGGACGGATTCGACGGTTGCCACTGGAACGGGACCGTCTCGTCGATCCCGAACTGTGGGCTTCGGACGGTCAGATTCGTCATCACCCGCGAGGATTACACATTTATGCCAAAGTGTACAGATCATGGACGACACAAAATCGCCCTCGATGCGCAAACGCCTGTTAGAGGCAACCTTTGAGGTGCTGAGTCGGGCTGGGCCGAGCAAGCTCTCGATGTCGGCAGTTGCCACTACTGCCGGAGTGTCCAGGGTGACCCTCTATCGCTGGTTCCCGTCGAAGGAGGACCTGCTAGAGGCCTTCGGCGTCTACGAGCAGGAGAAGTACGACGCCGGGATGGCAGAGGCGATCTATGGACTCGATGGCGACGCACGACTCAAGGCCGTCCTGCGGTTCATCGTGGAGTTCCAACACAGTTACTCGTTGCGGCGCATGGTGGACGTCGAACCCGAGCACGTCGTGCACCAGATGACCCGGGTCATGCCCATCATGCGGGACCGGCTCCTCCCGCACTTCCCGGGCCCTGACGGCCGCGTCGTGGCGACGGTTGTGGCGCGGATCGCGCTGAGCCACGCCCTTATCCCCGATGACGACACCGAGCTGTTCTATGCCGAGCTTCGCCATGCCGCAGGTCTCAAGTCCAACCAGACCAACACTGGTCGTCGTCGGCACCGACCGAAGCGACCAACCCCATCGGAGATGGTCTCATGAAGGCAACACGGCACCGCCCACTCACCCAAGGCTTCCTGGTGGCGAACTCGCTGTTCTGGCTCCCCTGGGGCCTCATCAACCTCATCAAACCGGAGTCGTGGTCTGGCGAGGTGATCCCGGGCATGGAGGTGTACGACCTGTCGAGCCCCGTCGCCCGTACCGAGGTCCGGGCTATGTACGGCGGCCTCCAGATGGCAATCGGGACCGCCGCGCTCGTGGGAGCGACACGGGAGAAGCACCGGGATTCAGCGCTCGGCTTCTTCGTCCTTGCGTTGAGTGGCCTCTCCCTGTGCCGCCTGGGCGGCATGGTCGCAGAAGGAGAGACCTCCTTCCTGTCGTTTAATACCAAGATCGCGCCCGGCAAATACAACCAGGTCGGGCTGGCGATGTATGAGCTGCCGAACATGGTGCTCGCCTGCATCCTGTTCCTGATGCGGCCGCGACATGAGCACAGATGAAGCCAAGGCGTGTCCCGGGTGGGTGAGACAGTTCCGACCAACCGGAGGGAATCGCAGAGTGAAGACTCTTTCGGCCAGCGGGACCGCGTGGCCTTCGAGTTCGGCCCGGTCTGGGCTTGACTACAAAGGTGGAACTCTTTGCTCCATACCGAGGTACGGTTGACGCGGCCTGAAGACGTGCCGCTGGCTATGGGGGTATTTGGGGGTATTGGATGACGCACTCTTTACTCAGGGCACGCCGAGTCGCCCTGACCGTATTGGCTATGACACTTGGAATAATGGGTGCGGGATTGGTCGGTCAGATTTCGATCGTGTCGGCGCCAGCCTCTGCGGAGACCTCGGCCCAGGGCAACGCACCCAGTGGGGGACAACCAGCTCAGCTCAGCGGCCCCATCGAGCCCGCTGACGCCGCGTATCTCATCGCCGGAGCCTGGGGGCCCTCCCTCAAGTCCGCTGGTTATGAGCAGCACGAATATTTCGCGTCGGGGACGGCGAACTCCTACCAGGCGACCGGACCCGAGAACAACGCGGGAAGGTGGAAGGTCGCTCCCGCTACCAGCGCGCCCTATCGCACTCGAATCGTGGTGCGCATGCCAACAAATCCATCGCGGTTCAACGGGACAGTGGTCGTGGAGTGGCTAAACGTCAGCGGAGGCGGGGATGGCGCTGTCGACTCGGTGTACTTGTCACCAGAGTTGGAACGAGCGGGGTTTGCCTGGGTAGGCATCTCCGCGCAGCAGGTGGGAATCGACAACCTGCGCCAACAGGATCCGGTGCGCTATGGCTCGCTGATGGATCCGGGGGACCAGTACTCCTACAGCATCTACACCCAGGCCGCCCGAGCCCTGCTCGTCGGTGGCCACGCCAACCCCCTGGCCCCCCTACACCCCAAGCGGCTGTTGGCGGTGGGTGAGTCCCAGTCGGCGCTCTACCTGACCACCTACATCGACGCCATTCAGCCCCTCTACCATGTGTTCGACGGCTTCTTAGTGCACAGTAGGGCCGGGGGAGCAGTGGGGATCCCCGGTGCATCACCGAGCGGCAGCTTCGGCGGCGCCGTCCACATCCGCACCGACATCGGCGTCCCGGTGCTCATGATGATCACCGAAACAGATGAGACGTTCGGTGGGTACTACCAGGCTCGTCAGCCCGATACTCGCTTCATCAGGCTGTGGGACGTCGCCGGCGCCTCTCACGCAGACTCCTACATCGTCCCGCCTGGGGAACTCAAATCCCTTGGCTGCACTTCGGTCGACGAAGCACCAAGTCATTTCATCTTTGAAGGCGCCCTCTCCGCCATCAATACCTGGATGGTCACCGGTTCGCCGCCGACGCCGGCGCCTCGTATGAAGATCCACGTTGTTGACGGCACGCCTACGGTGCGGACCAACACCAGCGGAACGGCGATCTCTGGCATCCAGGGTCCCTGGGAACAGGTGCCGATTGCGGCCTATTCGAACACCACGCCCCCTGGATCGGCCGGATTCTGCGATCTGTTCGGGTCGACTCGTCCCTTCAGCCGAGCGCAGCTCAAATCTCTGTATGGGACCGAGTCGTCTTACCTGAAGGCATACACGACGGCGACGGACGAGGACATCAAGGCGGGCTACATCCCCCCGGCCGACAAGGCTCACGTGCTCGCCTTTGCCAAACAGGTGCGCTTCTAGAGGCTGGGCATTGATCGCAGGCCATAAGGATTTCCCTCGCCTGCTGACACTGACACTGCCCCCGAACGCCGCCGGCTGCTCAGGAGCCACGGCACCTCGGGTTGGCGGCGGACACCCATGCCCCATAGCAGTCAGTGGTGGGCGATCGCAGTCACGGTTGGGAAGTCGAGTTCGCTCCCTCGCTGCCGAATTGGCTGCTCGCGGTCCTGTACGCCAGTTCTAATCGGCTCTGGGCCACCCGTGCGTTCACCTGCGTTCGTAGGTCGTTGCCAACGCGAGCAACACGCCAGCTGACGAGTTCCTCGGCTACCCCGGACCGCCCAGCGAGCCCTGGAGAGCTCATGAAGTCGCGGGTGGGATCGGGGATCGGTCAGCTCGTCAGTCAGCGCATCAAGGCCAGGCTGTGGAGCCGGGTCGATGAACTGCGGATCCGTCCACGTCTGCTCGTACCAGCCCACCAGGTCTTCGAGTTCTACTCCACGTCGAGCGTCATGGGCCCACTCGGGCAGTTTGCGCACGGCGAACTGCCACGCGGACAGCGCGTTCCGCGATTCCTGATCCAGGGCTTCCTCGGACGCGCTTTCGTCGGCTACCCGTTCTACGACCATCGCACTTCACCTTCCCCGCATGTAGCTCAGACTCAGACTTGACCGAACCATTCTTCGACCTCGATGGGCTCGACCCGGTCGTCATCGCGGCCAGTGGCTACATCGGCGGGATCATTCACCGGGAACTCCTGTTCGAGCAGGTCGGCTAACGGCCGGTCGTCTGGGTGCTCGTGGCCGAAGCGCACATCGGGCGCTGGCGGCAGGGACTGCTCTTGGAGATCCTCGACGGGGACTTCGTGCATGGCTCCTCCTTCCTGATGCCGTTCAGGGCTTCCCGATGCGACGCGGCCTCTCGACCCGCCGCCATCGGTGGATGCAGTGGTTATTGCGCTCCAACGGTGTTGCGGGGCTCCGCCCGGCATAGGGAACAGCCGAGCGGAGCCCCGTCCCAATTTCGGTGGCGTGGCGCAATTCTCGGTGGCGTGGCGCTGACCGCGGTATTTGGGTACTCGCCCCAAGGTCGTGTGGCACCCTACTGGCGCCGTTTATGTGGGTCATCCACGGTGCCAGCGGCTCCACCGAGCATCCATGCGTGGTCAAGGCTCTGTTCGTGCAGGAAGTCACCACCCCCTTTGTCGTCGGGAGACTGCTAGGTACTGGTTTTGTGTTGATCTGCCTCAGACGCAACCTGCTTCTGACCGCTCCGGAGGCGATCGGGCCACCCGGGGTCGGGGGATGGCCCGAAGCCAGGCACGCCAACGCTGGTGGTTTCGGGCCGTCGGCCATGCCCGCAACCGGGGATGTCGCCCCTCCGCCGTGGCCACCAGGGTGCGATCCGGTGGCCGCGGTGGCTCAGCCTCCCAAGCGGCGATCACCTCGGCGAAGGCCAGGTCGAGTAGCTCCGGATCGGCCAGCACGACGGCGAGGAACTCGTCTCGCAACGTTCTGTCGGAACTCTGGGTGATCATGGCCGGTCACACCGCGACTGACTGGCGATCCTCTGCGGTGGCCGAGATCACCTGGGAGTCCCCAGCGGGCGACACGGCTGGCTGCTCGTCGGTGGCCACGGTGATCTTTCGAGGCTTGGCCTGCTCGGCCACCGGGATCGTCAGCCGGAGCACCCCGCTGTTATAGGCGGCGGTGATCCCTCCGGTGTCGAGTGCGTCGCCCAGGATGACCTGTCGGCTGAACACGCCCTTTGGGCGCTCCGAGGCCACCAACTCGACTTCGGGCCCGGTTGCCGTCCGACGCTCGGCCCGGACGGTCAGCACGTTTCGTTCGACATCGAGATCGATGCTGGCCGGGTCGATTCCCGGCAGGTCGAATTCGACGACGAACTGGTTGCCGTCACGCCAAGCATCCATGGGCATGGCCGCCGGACGGGCAGCGGTTCCGAAGACCTGCTCGGTCAACCGGTCGAACTGACGGAATGGATCGGAACGAACAAGCATGATGCACCTCCTGGTTCCGGCCCGAGGCGTCCTTTCCGCGCCCCAGGATCTCTGGTAGTTGCTACAGATTTGTTATACCGTGATGACCATGTCCGATGCAAGTGGGTATTCCGAATTTCCAACGGATCGATCGACGGTGCAGGCTGACCATCCCGGTCCAAATCAGGGCCTCTACGGAATTTCCGTGGCCGCGGAACTGGTGGGGAGCGCTCCTCAGAACCTCCGGCTCTACGAGACCCGGGGTCTGATCAATCCGGCCCGCAGCCAAGGTGGCACCCGTCGCTACAGCGACGACGACCTCGTCCGCCTCCGGGAGATCGGCCGGCTTCTCGACAACGGCCTCAATCTGGCCGGCATCGCTGCCGTCTTGGCCCTCCAAGCCCAAAACCAATCCCTGCAGACCGAGCTCGATCAGACACGCCAACGGGGATCCGGGTCGGGCCGGCGCCGAATCGATGGGGGCAGGCGCACCCCAGGGCCCACCTAAGCGATTGCCATCCTTTGAGACGCGTCCGGGGGCATTGACGACGTGGTGACGGTGCAGCAGGGGAGTGGTTCGCATGGGCCTACGAAATCGCAGCGTTACTCGGAACTTGGGGTTCCTGCTCGGTGCCGCGATTCGCATCCGCTTATAGGACATGGGGTAACTGCATCCTGAGCGACCTGAGGATCGCTCCCATCGGTGTCTCCGTGTTGGCCGCCTGGTCGTGGCCGGGAGCGCTGGGCCCTGTCGGTGGGATCGGCCTACAGTCAGAACATGACGGAGTCCGGCACCGATCCCTACAGCCCCGCCGGAACCGTCGAGAACTTCGGCAAATTCTCCCGCGGTCTGAGCAGACGCAGTTGGGGCAAGCTGGTCGTCTGGACGGTGCTCGCCTTGTTCGTGGCGGTCCCCGCGGTGTCGTATCTGGTCGTAGTGCTCGTCAGCCACCACTGAGGCGTGCTGCAGGACCGGAATTGACCCAGTGGCTATCTGACGAGCCGGACGCTCAGGCGGGTCGGAGAACGACGATAGGAGCAGACCGCTCACCAGCCTTGGTGACGGGCCCGAACGGGTCAACCTGCGTGCGCAGGAACATCAGTGCGGCAGATACACGGCGGTCGGCGAAGGCTGAGTTGAAAGGTCCCAACTTGAGGAAGATCGCCGTGATCCCCTTCTCGATTGATTTAACGGAGATGTGAAGCTCATCGGCGATGGCTCGGTTGGACAGCCCGCGAGCCAGTTGCTCCAGGACGTCGACCTCACGGGGCGTGAGATCCCCGATCCCGGCCGTATCGCCTCGTCGGATGAGAGAGTCGACCACGCTCGGGTCGAGGACGACCTGTCCGGAGTTCAGCTGTCTGAGGGCATTGAGGACATCGTCGATCCCGGGGAGCTCTTCGTCGAGGAGAAAGGCAATGCCCGATGAGCCGCCTCGCAGCATCTCCACAGCGAACTCGTTGGTCCGATCCGAGATGACCATGATGCACACGTCCGGATGTAGCTGCCTCAACCGACTGACGACAGCGACGATGGCGGAGGTGGTGACCACCTGCGACCGGATGCTGATGATCACTGCTCGGGGCACGAGCTGATCGACCAGCACATCGAGCTCGTCGAAGTCTCGGGTGCGCCCTACGACTTCGACATCGGGAACTCCCGAGAGCAGCGAGGCCAGTCCGTCGCCGATGAGAAAACTGTCCGAGGCGAGTACCACGCTGATCGGATCTTGATCTGAGGACATCTGTCGGCTCCTTCCGCGAGAGCAAAAGCAGATCTCAGAGATGACCGATTGCAACAGGGGCAGGAGCCGGGGCTACCGCCGGGCAGGTCAAAGGTCTTCCTGACAGCCTAGATGTCGGACCGGGAGTCACGGGGATGTGGCACGGCTGCAGGTGGGTGCTAGGCACGGACCGGCCACCTGCCCCCTGGGCAATTAGGACCTACCCCCCTCTTTCCGACCGCCGACGCCACCGGTCACTGTCGATGGGCGATCCGAGCGAACCGGCCGGATGTCGTCTTCGTCACCTCTGTTGGGAGCCGCGAAAGGGTCCGAACCGCACCGTTCGTGACGCAGGTCCCCCACGTTCTTTAGGGCCCGCCCCCATGCAGCTTCCCCAGCATCGTTCCGATATCGGTGTTGCGTACTCATTGACCCAAACGCAAGGAGACACCAGTGTCTAGTCCCAGAGATCGGTTGCCGAGATCACCTTCGCAGAATGACACCGCGTCTGTCACCGGTGCTGTGGCCAAGGGTAGAACCGCCCGGCTCCTTGCCGCCGCACTCGCGGTCGTCGTGGGCTTCGGTCTCGTCTTGTCAGTGGTATCCGTCTCGCCGGCAGGGGCGACCAATCCGTCTCCGGTGATCACGTCGGTCACCCCGAACTCAGGACCGATCGCGGGCAGCACCACGGTGGCCATTGTCGGAACTGCATTCGAGGTGGGGACCACGTCAGCCAGCTTCGGCGGCGTAAGCGCGGCGATCAGCTGCTCAACCACAACATCGTGTTCCGCCACCTCCCCGGCCGAGTCGGCCGGTGTGGTCGATATCACCGTGACGACCTCAGTCGGCACTTCGGCCACCTCCTCGGCTGATCAGTTCACCTACCGGAACGTCCCGGCGATCACCTCGGTCACCCCCACATCCGGTCCGTTGGCCGGGGGCACCGCAGTTGCCGTCGTCGGCACCGGCTTCGTAGTCGGATCGACCACCGCTAGCTTCGGTGGAGTTACCGCCTCCATCACCTGCACGACCACGACAGCCTGCTCCGCCACTTCTCCCGCCGAGTCAGCCGGTGTGGTCGACATCACCCTCACCACTTCAGGCGGCACGTCGGCCACCTCCTCGGCTGACCAGTTCACCTACCGGAACGTCCCGGCGATCACCTCGGTCACCCCCACCTCCGGTCCGTTGGCCGGGGGCACCGCAGTTGCCGTCGTCGGCACCGGCTTCGTAGTCGGATCGACCACCGCTAGCTTCGGTGGAGTTACCGCCTCCATCACCTGCACGACCACGACAGCCTGCTCCGCCACTTCGCCGGCGGAGTCAGCCGGTGTGGTCGACATCACCGTCACCACCCCAGGCGGCACGTCGGCCACCTCCTCGGCTGATCAGTTCACCTACCGCATCGTCCCGGCGATCACCTCGATCGCACCGACATCGGGTCCCTTGGCCGGGACGACCGTTGTCACCATCACCGGTACCGGCTTCGTGGTCGGTTCCACCACAGCGAGGTTCGGAGTCACCGCAGCCACTGCAGTCACGTGTTCCACTGTCACCAGCTGTTCGGCCACTTCGCCGTCAGGATCGGTGGGCTCGGTCGATGTGACCGTCACGACCACCGGTGGCACCTCGGCCACCTCCTCAGCCGACCTGTTCACCTATCGGACCGCTCCAGTTGTCACCTCGATCGCCCCGATCCGTGGTCCGACGTCCGGGGGCACCGTGGTCACCGTTACCGGTACCGGCTTCGTGGTTGGTTCCACCACGGCCAGCTTCGGGGTCACGGCAGCCACTGCAGTCACGTGTTCCACCGTGACCAGCTGTTCGGCCACCTCACCGGCAGGATCGGCTGGTGTGGTGGATGTGACCGTCACGACCACCGGTGGCACCTCAGCCACCACCTCGGCCGATCAGTTCACCTATGTGGCCGCTCCCAGCGTGACCGGCCTGTCTCCCAACACAGGTCCCCCCGCTGGAGGCACGGTGGTCACCGTGACCGGCACCAATCTGGTGACCACCTCTGGCGTTGAGTTCGGCTCCACCCCGGCCGCTACGTTCTCGGTGACCAACAACACCACCGTCGTGGCCACAGCGCCGCCGGGAACGGGTGTAGTCGACCTGACGGTCGTGACCGTCGGGGGCACAAGTCCCACGTCAGGTGCCGACCTGTTCTCCTACGGTTCGGTCCCCGCAGTCACCGGGGTCACTCCCACATCGGGGCCCCAGGCAGGGGGAACGGTGGTCACGGTCTCTGGAGTCCACTTCACCAGCGGATCAACGGTCCAGTTCGGCTCCACGCCAGCTGCGTCGGTGACCTATCTCAGCGCCACCTCGTTGACGGCCACCAGCCCGGCATCGAGCGGCGTGGTCGATATCACCGTCACGACCGCGAACGGGACGAGCGCTGCGGGAAGCCAGGACCAGTTCACCTACCAGATCACGCCCTCACCGGCTCCTCTGATGGGAGGGTACTGGCAGACATCGTCAGATGGCGGCGTCTTCTCATACGGTGACGCCGGGTTCCACGGCTCGACCGGGAATGCTCATCTCAACGAGCCCGTCGTGGGTATGACGAGTACCCCTGACAACGGCGGTTACTGGTTGGTGGCTTCCGACGGCGGCATCTTCGCCTTCGGTGACGCCGGCTTCTACGGATCGACCGGTGGGATGCACCTGAACAAGCCGATCGTGGGTATGGCCACCACCAAGGACGGCAAGGGCTACTGGTTGGTGGCCTCCGACGGCGGGATCTTCGCCTTCGGTGACGCCACCTTCTACGGATCGACCGGAGGAGTGCATCTCAATCAGCCGATCACGGGCATGGCCTCGACGCGCAACGGGCAGGGCTACTGGTTGGTGGCCTCCGATGGCGGGATCTTCTCCTTCGGTAACGCCACCTTTCAAGGGTCGACCGGCGGTATCCGCCTCAATCAACCCATCGTGGGAGTAGCGGCTGCGCCGAATGGGAGCGGCTACTGGCTGGTGGCCTCCGATGGCGGCATCTTTGCCTTCGGTGCCGCGGCCTTCGAGGGATCGATCGGCGGAACCCATCTCAACGAGCCGATCGTGGGCATGGCCTCGACTCCGGACGGCGCTGGCTACTGGTTGGTGGCCTCCGACGGCGGGATCTTCGCCTTCGGTGATGCGTCCTATCTCGGCTCGACCGGTGGCGCTCACCTCAACGAGCCCATCGTGGGCATCAGCCCGACGCGGTCTTGAGACCGCGTCGGGCAGCACCGGCTCAGTGGTCCCCGAGTGGGGACAGCCGGGTCGACTCAGCGAACGGCCCGCATCCGGTTGTTGCGGGCATCGTGGGTCACCTCGGCGAGGCCTAACGACTCGAGGAGCGGAGGAAGATACATGCCGAACCTTCCCCGGTAGCCGGAGCGCAGGCCGTACCAGCCCCCGACAGGATTGTCCGGGGACCGCCCCCATGCCTCCACGGTTCCCTCGGCCGCCGCCTTCTTCTCATCGGCGGCGCCGAGCGGCACCCAGTCGGGCTGGGTCATCAACCAGGCATGGAGGTCCTCGATGGCCCGCAGGTGGTAGCGGAGGGTCGTGGAGCCGACCTGGCAGATCAGTGCCGGAGGATCGGTGTCTTCATCCCGGTACATGGTGTAGGTCGATGAACCCGGAGGTGTGGTGAGGGCCCATGGGTCCTCCTTGGTGCCGGCTGCCATGATCGTGGCCCTTCTCTCGTCTGTCGTGGGGTAGTTCGTGGGCGGGGCGCTCGGCCCCCTGCTCTGCTCAGTTGGACTCGGGCACCTGGTGCGGTCCGGGGTCGCCGCCAGTGGCCACGACGGCGAGGCGACCGAGGAAGTGGTCCCAACCACCGCGGTGGTCGGTGATCGCGTCCGCCGGTAGCCCGCTGTGCACGAGTTGGACACGGGTCTTCTCCCCCTCAGGGGTCAACGTGATGGCGATGGTGGTCGACCCTCCGGGGATGGGGTGGTCGGGCTGGTCCCAGCCGAACGTGAACACGACCCGCTCGTTCGGGATCACCTCGATGAACTCGCCGGCGGCAGGGTGGGCATCGCCCACATTGACCCGGTAGGCGCCACCCGGCTTCGGGTCGAACTCGACGATGGAGCCCAGCCACTCGGCGTGCTTGGCCGGGTCGGCCAGGAACGGGAAGACCGTCTCCGGTCGGGCGTCGATCACGATCTCACAGGTCAGGTCATCCATGGTTCAGTGCTTCCTTTCGTTGTCGGGTCATGCTCATACTCATCAGGCGTTCCCTCGGCGGACCGCTCCGCCGCCTCGGCGACGTCGCGCAGCCGCAGCAGGCTGTCGTTCCAGAACTGGTCGAGGTAGTTCCGCAGTTGGGCCATCTCCGAGTGGTCGGCCCGGTAGAGCCGCCTTGTGCCGTCGCGTCGCTCGATCACCAGATTCGCCTTCCTCAGGACGCCGAGATGCTGGGAGATGGCCGACCGCGTGACCTCGGTGAAGTGCGAGGCCACGTCGGTGGCTGCCAGCTCCTCCGACCACACGAGCCGGAGGATCTCGCGGCGCCGAGGCTCGGCGAGGGCTTTCAGTGCGGCGTCCACGGTCTAAGAGTAAGCTATTGCTTACGTAAGTGTCAACTGTCGTATTGCCACAGGCCGGCGCTCCGCGCCAGCCGCCTCGGCCAGGTCCTCGGTTGCGTCGCTAGCCCCCCACCGCCTGGAGCGGCTGTAGGAGACGGAATGCCCCGGCTGCGGCATGCCGCGGCAGTACCATCAGCCCAGCCATGAGCACTACGCCGGTCGACATGTCGGTGGATCCCCGTACCGAGCCCGTCGATCCGATTTCAGGCCCGGAACGCACGTGGTGGCGAGTCGCCCTCGGCCCGACGCTGGCCATCGCCGTCTACCTGATCCTCGCCGTGGCCCTGTTCTGGCCGGTGTGGAGCACGCATCCGACCACCGTGTCGGAGGTGGGGGGTGACCAGTTCGCCACCATGTGGTTCCTCCAGTGGGCCCCTCACGCACTGCTCCACGGGCTCAACCCGTTCTTCTCCGGCTACGCCAACCATCCCTACGGCGTCAATCTCCTCACCAACACCAGTGTGTTGTTGCTCGGCTGGCTGGCCACCCCGGTGACCCTCATCTGGGGGCCGGTGGCCTCATTCAACGTGCTGATCACCCTGTCGTTGCCGGCGACGGCCACGGCCGGGTACTTCTTCGCCCGGAGGTGGGTGGTGTGGTGGCCGGCGGCGTTCGTCGCCGGCCTGCTCTACGGGTTCAGCCCCTACGAGATCTCTCAGAGCTCGGGCCATCTCAACTTGACCTTCATGGTCATTCCGCCCCTGGTCTTCTTGGTCCTCCACGAACTCGCGGTCCGTCAGCGAGGCCGGGCCGGCCGCTGGGGCGTCGTGCTCGGCCTGCTGGTTACGGCCCAGTTCTTCGTCTCGAGCGAGGTGCTGGCCTCCACCATCGTGATCGGGGTCGTGGCCCTGATCGCCACGGCGTACTTCGGGCGGCACGAGGTCCGGCTCCGAGCCCGGTACTTCGTAACGGGTGCCGCATGGGCGGTGGGCACGGCCGTTCTGCTCCTGGCCTACCCACTGTGGTTCGCCCTTCGGGGGCCCGGATCGATCCGCGGGGCCATCCAGCTCGTCCCCCAGGGCTACCGGGCCGATCTCCTCGGTCCGGTGGTGCCCGACTCGCTTCAGCGACTGGCGCCCCACCACTTGGCTTCGATAGCCGACCACTTTGCCAACAGCGTCACCGAGAACGGTTCGTATCTCGGGGTGACCCTGTTGATCGTGGTGGCGGCGGCCACGGTCGTGTGCTGGAAGCGCTCGGTGGTGGCGAGGGTGGCGGCCATCTGCGGCGTGGTGGCCTTCATCATCTCGCTCGGTGCGGGCCTGGTGGTCAAGGCGAACCCACCTGGATCCGCATCGGGGTTCCCTCTCCCCGAGCGCATCTTCACGAAGCTGCCGGTCCTGTCCAACACCATCCCCGTCCGCTACTCGCTCTACACGGTCCTGTTCGCCGCCCTGCTGCTCGCGCTGCTCCTCGACCAGGTCCATGCTGGACTGACCCGTCGTCCGCTGCACTCCCGCCGCGACCCGGCCAGAGCCAGCCACGACCGGGGCGTAGTGGCCGTCGCCGCACCTCTGGCCATCGCCGTGGTGGCCCTGTTCCCACTCTTCCCGGTGGCCCCCCTGTCCGGGATCGCCCCCATCGGCACCCCCGCCTACTTCACCTCGCCTGAGCTCTCGGCCATCCCCGATGGGAGTGTGGCCCTGCTCTACCCCTTCCCCTCGAGCATCACGCCGAACGCCCAGGCGTGGCAGGCCGTGGCCAAGCTCCGCTTCGCCATGCCGGGTGGCTACTTTCTCGTCCCCTCCGGTCCGAGCCGGCACATCGCCTTTTCACCGAGCCTCTCGTACACCCGCAACACGCTGACCGCCCGGGTGCTCACCGGCCTCGAGTCGGGGCACATCCCCACCGAGACGCCGACCTTGCGGGCGGCGCTGCGCTCCCAGTGGCGCCGGTGGCGGGTGGACAGCCTGGTGGCCTTTCCCGAGGGCGAGCCGGCACCAGGGGCAACCCTCGGATTCCTGACCTGGGTGGTCGGGCGATCACCGACCACCGGGCCCGGCGGTGCCTACACCTGGTACCGCCTCCTCGGTTAGGGGCGGAATCCCGGGCTCTGCGCCGGCGAGGGCGCTCTGACCCGGTGGGACGGTCGGGCTCAGCGGAACGATGGGCCCGCCACGAGGCGCAGGCCGACTCGGGCGGCCAAACTGTCGAGTGCCCCTGCGGGCACCTGACGACGACCTCCATGTTCACGGATCCACGAGACACGCTCGCTCCCGGCTTCGGGAGGGGCATCGATGCCGCCTGGCGGGACGGTCACGGTGAACGCGGAACCATCCCCGCGTCGGACCGTCGAGATCCGGCGACCCCAGACGTCAGTGATGGAGACGACGGTGGGCATCTGGGGGGTGGGACCTCCGGCCGATGAGGGGTGGAGCGGCAGCACCGGGGCGCGGTGGGTGACTGGGTCTCGGCGCGTCATGTGGACCCTCTGACTACCCGAGTGCGACCACGCCTGCAAAGGTGCTGCAGAGACCACCCGTGCGGTGGGCCGCTTCGGTCGGCGAGAACCCCGCGGCACCGGCTGTCGCTACCTCTGTGTAGGGTGCATCCATGGCTGACCAGGCGCAGTTCTCCGATCTGGCGATGGAGTACATGCCCGCCCTCTACACGGCAGCCCTCCGGATGACCCGCAACTCGGCCGATGCCGAAGACCTGGTGCAGGAGACCTACCTGAAGGCCTATCGAGCCTTTGCCAGCTTCGAGCAGGGCACCAACCTGAAGGCCTGGCTCTACCGGATCCTCACCAACACCTACATCAACACCTACCGGGCGAAGAAGCGCCGCCCCGAGATCGCTGACGTGGAGGACGTGGAGGACCTGTACCTCTACCGCCACCTCTCGGGCGACCAGGCCACCGGCCTCGGACGCAGTGCCGAGGACGAAGCCCTCGACCGCTTCACCGACACCGACGTGAAAGCGGCCATCGAGTCGCTGCCCGACACGTTCCGGATGGCCGTCCTCCTCGCCGACGTCGAGGGTTTCTCCTACAAGGAGATCGCTGAGATCACCGATGTGCCCATCGGAACGGTGATGAGCAGGATCCATCGTGGAAGAAAAGCCTTGCAGAAGGCGTTGGTCGATCGTGGAAGCACGCGGGGCCTCGTAGGGGCGACCGACAAAGCCAGGTAGGGAGAGCGCCACCAGTGGGAGACAGGGAAGCGCCGGAACAACCGGTAGAAGCGAGCGGCCAGGAAGTGGCCGCGGGTTTCGTGGGCTGCGATGAGACCATCGAGCGGCTGTACACCTATCTCGACGGTGAACTCACCGAGCAGCGGCGGATCGAGATCACCCGCCACCTGGACCTCTGTGGACCGTGCGTGGGCGCCTACGGGTTCGAGACCGAGCTCCGGAAGGTCATCGCCAGCCGGTGCAAGGATCACGTGCCCGACGAGCTCATCACCCGGGTGGCCGAGGCACTTCGCCAGGAGCACACCCGCCAGAGCAACTGACCCGACGGGCCGACGGCCCCTCGGGGGATCACCCCGTTACCGACGCCGTGGCCACTCGACCGTCGTCCCGGGGCGTAGGTCCCTACACTGGTCCCGTGACCAAGATCGAGGCTTCGCCGTCCACCGAAGGCCTGACCGAGGATCCAGGCCGGGGTGCCGTGGCCTGGGACACCGCCGAGCGCGTGGCCGGATGGGTCGGAGGGCGCAGCCGGATCCCCGCCCCCTACCGGCCTGATCTCCTCCAACAGGATTTCGAGGAGCTGACCGCCCAGGCCGAGGAGCTGGTGGCCGAGTCGACCGGACTGCGCTCGTCGTCGGGACCGGCCCGGGCCCGCGTGACGGACCGGGCCGGTTGGGTGCATGCCAACATCTCGAGCTTTCAGCGGCTGGTCGGTCCCCACCTCGACCGACTGGACCCGAGCCGCCTCTCCAGCACCAACCCGGTCACCGAGCGGCTGGCCGCTCCCCTCGCCACCGCCGGGCGGGTCGCCACCGGCACCCAGATGGGCCTGGTGCTCGGCTGGCTGTCGACCCGGGTGCTCGGCCAGTACGACCTCCTCCTCACCGAGGAGGCCGTCGAGGACCAGGACATCGTGTACTTCGTCGGCCCCAACGTGGTGGCGCTCGAGAAGCTCCACGGATTCGAGCCGCGGGAGTTCCGGCTGTGGCTCGCCCTGCACGAGGTGACCCACCGCTGCCAGTTCACCGCCATCCCCTGGATGCGCGATTACTTCGTATCGCTGGTGGAAGAAGGGATCGGCTCGCTCGAGCCCGACCCGTCCCGGTTCGCCGAGGCCCTCCGCCGGATGACCGAGGAGATCCGGGCCGGCCGGAACCCGCTGCGGGACAGCGGGGCGCTCGGGCTGGTGGCCACGCCCGAGCAGTTGGAGGGGCTGCACCGGATCCAGGCCCTGATGAGTCTGCTGGAGGGCCACGGCGATGTGACCATGGACCGGGCGGGAGCGGCCGCCATCCCGAGCGCTGCCCGCTTCAGCGAGGTGCTCCGCCAGCGCCGCAAGCAGACCCGTGGGCCGGCCCGGCTGCTCCAGCAGCTGATCGGCATCGAGGCCAAGTTGCGTCAGTACGAGGAAGGCGAGCGTTTCATCGCCGCCGTCGAGGACTCCGGAGGACCCGAGCTCCTCGACCGGGCCTGGCGAGGACCCGAGTGGCTACCGTCGCTCATTGAGATCCGCGATCCCGCCGCCTGGATCTCCCGTGTCGGGACCACCCCGGCCCTCTCGGGCTGAACCAGACGACCCCGGGTGATCGACTGGGAGGGGGACCCCCTCGTCCGCTCGTTGGCCGCCCGCTGCACCTTCCCGACCGCCGGTACCGACCTGGTCTGCGGGGTGTCGGGCGGGGCGGACTCACTGGCCCTACTGGTGCTGGCCGTAGCCTCGGGCTGTCGGGTGACGGCGGTGCACGTCGACCACGGCCTACGGGAGGGCTCGGCCGCTGAGGCCGAGGTGGTGGCCGCCGCGGCCCGGAGGTTCGGGGCCGGGTTCCGGGCCGAGCGGGTCGTGCTGGCCGACGGGCCCAACCTCGAGGCGCGTGCCCGTGCGGCCCGTCGGGAGGCCCTCGGCCCTCACGCCGCCACCGGCCACACGGCTGACGACCAGGCGGAGACGGTGCTCGCCAACCTGTTGCGTGGCGCCGGTGTCCACGGTCTGGCCGCCATGCGGACGGGAACCGAACATCCCCTGTTGGATCTGCGGCGTTCCGAGACCGTCGCCCTCACCGGACACCTCGGCCTCGAGCCCGTGGCCGACCCGTCGAACGACGACCCCCGCCATCTGCGGAACCGCATCCGCCACGAACTCCTTCCCCTCTGCTCGGACCTGGCCCGGCGGGACGTGATACCGGTACTGGCCCGACAGGCCGGCGTCATGGCCGGCGACGCTGATCTGCTCGACGCACTGGCGTCGCTGGTCGATCCGGAGGATGCGGCGTCTCTCGCCACAGCCCCCGAGGCGGTGGGCCGCCGGAGTGTGCGGGGGTGGCTCCTCGGTGAGGGCGGATACCCGCCCCCGCTCGACGCCGTGGATCGGGTACTCGCGGTGGCCCGCCTGGAGCGGGCGGCCACCGAGGTCCCCGGCGGCAGAAGAGTGACCCGCTCCCGGGGGCGTCTGTCGCTCAGCCCCGTGGACCAAACCGTTCCCGAACGCTCCGGATCGGCTGATGGTGACTCTCCGATACAGTCGCGCCGTGGTCACCGCTGAGGAGGAGGCACCCGAAGGGTCGACGCACCTCGAATCGAGTCGGGACGTGGGCCGGGTGATCGTCTCCGCGACGAGCCTCCAGGCCAGGATCACCGAACTCGGGGAGCGGATCACCGCTGACTACGCCGGGCGCCCCCCTCTGCTCGTCGGGGTGTTGAAGGGTGCGTTCATGTTCATGAGCGATCTCTCCCGGGCCATCGATCTGCCCGTCGATGTGGACTTCATGGCCGTCTCCTCGTATGGCAGCGCCACCCGCACCTCGGGGGTGGTGCGCATCGTGAAGGACCTCGACGTCGACCTGGCCGACCGTCACGTGCTGGTGGTCGAGGATATTGTCGACAGCGGCCTGACCCTCAGCTACCTGCAGCGGTACCTGCTGGCCCGTCAACCGGCCAGTCTCGAGGTCTGCGCCCTGCTCGTGAAGGAAGGCCAGCAGCGGACCGACCTCGACCTCGCCTATGTGGGCTTCACCATCCCTGCCGAGTTCGTGGTGGGCTACGGCCTCGATGTCGACGAACGCCTGCGCAACCTACGGGCCATCCACGCCTACGCCGGCGACCTGACCTAGGTCCACCACCCCGTATCGGAGCTTTCCATGACCGTCGACACCGCCCGCCTCGAACGCGCCGTACTCGAGATACTCGAGGCCATCGGGGAGGACCCGGCCCGAGACGGGCTGCTCCAGACCCCGCGCCGGGTGGCCAAGATGTACGAGGAGCTGTTCGCGGGGTTCGGGGAGAACCCGGCTGACCACCTCGAGGTCACCTTCGCCGCCGACCACGACGAGATGGTCATGGTCCGGGACATCCCCTTCGCCTCACTGTGCGAGCACCACATGGTGCCGTTCATCGGCAAGGCCCATGTGGCCTACATCCCGGGCGACGACGGCCGGATCACCGGCCTCTCCAAGCTGGCCCGGCTGGTGGACGGGTACGCCCGGAGACTCCAGGTGCAGGAGCGGATGACCACCGAGATCGCCGACGCCATCGAGCAGGCCCTGGCCCCGAGGGGTGTACTGGTGGTGGTGGAGGCCGAACACCTGTGCATGTCCATGCGGGGCGTGAAGAAGCCCGGCACCTCCACGGTCACCTCGGCGGTGCGGGGCTTGTTCCGCAGCGACGCCTCGACCCGGATGGAGGCCATGCAGTTCGTCAGGGGCCGCTAAAACCCGCGCCAGCCGGTCGCGGGCCCGTCCGGGCTGGTTTACTCTGTGTCGTCATGCCCCTCCCCTCGCACGAGCCCCGGCCCTTGGTGATGGGAATCTTGAACGTCACCCCGGACTCGTTCTCCGACGGCGGGCAGTGGCTGGAGCCCGATCGTGCCGTCAGCCGGGGACGGGAGATGGTGGCCGAGGGTGCCGACATCGTCGATGTCGGGGGCGAATCCACCCGACCCGGGGCCGAGGACGTGCCCGCCGACGTGGAGCTGGAGCGGGTCATCCCGGTGGTTACCGCCCTGGCCGGCGAGGTGCGCGTGTCGATCGACACCACCAAGGAGTCGGTGGCCGAGGCCGCCGTTGCGGCCGGCGCCACCCTGATCAACGACGTCTCGGCCTCGCTGTGGCCGGTGGCCGCCCGTCACGGGGTGGGGTGGGTGGCCATGCACCGGCAGGGAACGCCCGCCACCATGCAACGCCAGCCCCATTACGACGACGTGGTCGCCGAGGTCACCGCCCTGCTGGCCGAGCGGGCGGCCCGGGCGGCGACGGCGGGGGTCGACGAGGTGTGGATCGATCCGGGCATCGGCTTCGGCAAATCGATCGAGCACAACCTCTCCCTGCTCGGATCCCTGGACGACCTGGTCGCCACGGGTTACCCGGTCCTCGTGGGCACCAGTCGCAAGAGCTTCCTCGGGTCGTTGGCCCGACGTCCGGATGGAGAGCCCACGCCGGTGGACGAGCGGCTCCCGGGCTCGCTGGCCACCGCCAGCTGGGCCATGGCGCACGGCGCACGGATGGTGCGGGTCCACGACGTGGCCGCCACCGTCCAGGCCGCACGGCTGGTCGGCACGACCCGAGCGGGGGCCACATGGTGAAGGGGAAGTGGGCGGCAGGCATCGCCCCGCGCAATTTCACCTGGGTGATCAAGGATCGCCTGGCCATGAGCGAACGTCCGGGCGGGTTCGCCCCCAACCACCGGAAGGTACGCCGACAAGAGGAGATCATCTGGCTCCAGGTCCAGGGATTCACCCGGGTCGTGTCGCTGCTGCCGTCCTCGCACAACCTCCAGGCCTACGAGGAGAAGTCGATGGCCAGCGTGCACTTTCCCCTCCCCACCTCGGGTGACGCCCGCGGCATCCTGAACGACCTCTACCGCGACCTCCACGGCCGTTTGACGGGCGGGGAGCGCATCCTCATCCACCAAGAGGAGTTGGGCGACCGGGTGAGCGGGGTGGTGGCCGGGTACCTGCTGTGGTCGGGGCGGCTACCGAGCGGTCCGCAGTCGATCACGGTCCTCGAGCACATGACGGGCCACCCCATGGGTCCGAGCGGCCGTGAGCTGGTGGCCTTCGCCAGCCAACTGGCACCGGCACCGGTTACCCCCGGGACCGGGGACCCGTCGGCCGCCGAGTGACACCACCGGCCGGTGGTCCGGTCCACGGCATAGGCGACAACGGCGGACCTGGGAGCAGTGACCGGATCGAGCTCCGAGGCCTCCGCGTCGTCGGGACCCACGGCGTCCTTCGGGAGGAGCGGGAACGGGCCCAGCCCTTCGAGGTCGACCTCGACCTGGCCGTGGACCTGGCCCTCGCCGCCGTCACCGACCGCCTGTCGGACACCGTCGACTACGGGGCGGTGATCGAGACGGCGGCTGCGGTCGTGTCGGGCCGGCCGTTCGAGCTGCTCGAGGCCCTGGCCGGGGCGGTGGCCGACCAGGTGTTGGCCCTCGATCTCCGGATCACCTCGGTGACGGTGCATCTTCGCAAGCTCCGTCCTCCGGTCCCCTCCGACCTGGCCACAGTGGGGGTCCGGATCACCCGACGCCAGTGAGCTCGCCGGTGGCCGGGACGCCGAGCGTGCGGGCCTTCGTGGGCCTGGGCTCCAACCTGGGCGACCGGTGGTCCCACCTCCGCAAAGCCGTCGACCAGCTCCGGGCGGGCAACCGGGCCCCGGTCACTGCGGTCTCCCGGGTCTACGAGACCGAGCCCGTAGGTGGCCCCGAGGACCAGGGTCCGTACCTCAACGTGGTGGTGGAACTGGCCGTCTCGCCCGGCGCCGATCCCTACCGGTTGTTGGAGGAGTGTCGCCGCCTCGAGGCGGCGGCCGGCCGTGTCCGGTCGGTCCGATGGGGACCCCGGACCCTCGATGCCGACGTGCTCTGGATCGACGGCGTGGCCCTCGACGACGTCGATCTGACCGTGCCTCACCCGCGCTGGCGCGAGCGCCGGTTCGTCCTCGCCCCGCTGGCCGAGCTGGCTCCGGACCTGGTTGACGAGGACGACCTGGCCGCCTCTGGTGGCGAGGTCGCCGTCATGGGTACACTGTGAGGCGAAGCACTCAGATTCTCTGACGCGAACGGCACCCTCCGGGGCTGGAACGTACCAAAGGGGTCTTGTGACCACATTCCGAATCGTCGGACCCGGCCGGGCCGGCCGGTCCCTCATGGCAGCCCTCGAGACGGTGGCGGGCTTCGAGTCGCGGGGTGTCCTCGGTCGCAACGACTGTCTCACCGAAGCCGCCCACGACGTCGACCTCCTGGTCATCGCCACCCCGGACGACGCCGTCCTCCGGGTGGCCGACCGGGTCGCCCCGGTGGACACCACCGTCGTCCTGCACATGTCGGGTTCGCTGGGCCTCGACGTGCTCGACCGGCACCGGCGACGGGGATCACTCCATCCCCTCGTGCCGCTGCCCACCCCCGAGGTCGGGGCCGAGCGACTGCGCTCGGGCATCACCTTTGCCGTGGCCGGCGACCCCATGGCCCGGTGTCTGGCCGAGGCCCTCGGTGGCCGACCCGTCGCCGTCGAGGACGAGAGCCGGGCGACCTACCACGCCGCCGCCGCCATCGCCGCCAACCACCTGGTGGCCCTCATCGGGCAGGTCGAGCGGGTGGCCGCCACCATCGACCTGCCGCTCGAGGCCTTCGCCGGCCTCATCCACGCCGCCACCGATGACGCCCTCTCCCTCGGGCCTCGTCGGGCCCTCACCGGGCCGGCGGCCCGCGGGGACTGGGACACCGTAGAGCGCCACCGCACGGCTCTCGCCGCCATGGCCGGGCACCGCAACGAGCTGGCCGCCTACGACGCCATGGTCGGCCTGGCCCGGAGGCTCTCGCTCGATCCTGCCGTCAGCACCGACGGCCCCGACGCTCCCACCGACGGGCACGGCGAGCAGACGATGCTCGACCGGGAGCTCGCCGCATCGTCTCTGGCGGCCGCAGCCGGGCCTGCCTCTGTGGAGCAGGTGGCATGAGTACGGTCTTCGTCGAGGCGCCGGCCACCGCGCCGAGCACCCTGGCGCGGCCCGAGGTCGTCGAGACCATCGACCGGTACTCGCGGGCCCTCGATGCCGTACGCGCCAGCGGACGGACGGTGGGCATCGTCCCGACCATGGGGGCCCTGCATGCCGGCCACCGCTCACTCATCGAGCGGGCGGCGGCCGAGTGCGACGTCGTGGCCGTCTCCGTGTTCGTGAATCCCACCCAGTTCGGTGACCCGACGGACCTGGCCGCCTACCCCCGCACCCTGGAGGCCGACCTGGCCACGATCGCCTCCTCCGGTGGGGACCTCGTCTTTGCCCCCTCGGTGGCCGAGATGTACCCGGACCCCCCCGGGACCGCCCCGACGACGGTCTCGGTGCCGATGCTGAGTGCCCGGTGGGAGGGGGCTTCACGCCCCGGCCACTTCGACGGCGTGGCCACCATCGTGGTCAAGTTGTTCGCCGCGGCGGGACGGTGCCGGGCCTACTTCGGGGAGAAGGACTTCCAACAGCTGGCGCTGGTCACACGACTGGCCCGTGACCTGGCGCTTCCCGTCCAGGTGGTGGGTTGTCCGACCGTGCGTGACCCCGACGGGCTGGCTCTGTCCAGCCGCAACGCCCGCCTCGACCCCGACCAGCGCCGGGCCGCGGTGACGCTCTGGCAAGCCCTCACGGCCGGCGCCCAGTCGTGGGTCGAGGGTGCCGGCCCCACCCAGGTGGAGGCGACCATGGCCGAGGTGGCGTCCCGGGAGCCCCTGGTCGACCTGGACTACGCGGCGCTGGTCACCGCAGACGACCTCGAGCCGGTCCGGAGCTCCAAACCCGACCGCCCCGTACGCCTGATCGTGGCGGCCGGGGTCGGCCCGGTGCGCCTCATCGACAATCTCGATCCTTGCCCGGGTCGCTGACCGGGCCATGGCCGACCCGGTAGTGGCGCCGGCCGCCCTCGACGTCCTCGTCCTGGGCAGTGGCGTGGCCGGGCTTTCGGCCGCCGTACGACTGGCCGCGCCACCGAGGGCCGACGGTGCTGCGCTGCGGGTCGGCGTCCTGACCAAGGCCGAGCTGTCCCAGTCGGCCACCCGGTGGGCCCAGGGAGGGGTGGCCGCGGTGCTCGGGGGCGACGAGGACTCGACCGACCTCCATCTGGCCGACACCCTCGCCGCCGGAGCCGGTCTGTGCAACACCGATGCGGTGCGGGTGCTCGTCGACGAAGGTCCCACCCGGGTCCACGAACTCATCGCCATGGGCGCGGTGTTCGACCGCCAACCCGGTGGAGCGCTGGCCCTGGCCCGAGAAGGCGGCCACTCGACGGCCCGGGTGGTCCACGCCGGGGGAGCGGCCACCGGTGCCGAGGTGGAGCGGGCCCTGGTTGACGCCACCCGGTCCACGGCTGCGGCGGTCCTCGAGGAGTGGTTCGCCCTCGACCTGCTGGTGGAGGGCGGACGGTGTCGAGGGGTGCTCGCCCTCAGCCTCGACGGCGATCTGGTCGAGGTCCGGGCCCACCACACGGTGCTGGCCACCGGGGGGGCGGGCCAACTGTTCGCCGTGACCACCAATCCGGCCGAGGCCACGGCCGACGGGTTGGCCATGGCTCTGCGGGCCGGCGTCCCGGTGGCCGACGTCGAGTTCATGCAGTTCCATCCGACGGCCCTCCACCACCCGGCCATGCCACGCCCCCTCCTCTCCGAGGCCCTCCGGGGCCACGGGGCCCTGCTGCGGGACGCCGGTGGCGAGCGGTTCGTCGACGAGCTGGCCCCCCGCGATGTGGTCAGTCGGGCCATGGCCGACCGGATGCGGACGCAAGGGGTCGAGAACCTGTGGCTGGACGCCACCGGCCTCGCCAGCTTCGATGCCCGGTTCCCCACCATCGCCGCCTCCCTGCGGGCCATCGGGCTCGACCCGTCCCGTGACTGGCTTCCCATCGCCCCCGCCGCCCACTACCTCTCGGGTGGGGTGGTCACCGACCTTTCCGGGGCGACTGCGCTTCCCGGTCTGTGGGCGGCCGGCGAGGTGGCCTGCACGGGGGTCCACGGGGCCAACCGGCTGGCCTCGAACTCGCTGCTGGAGGGGATGGTGTTCGGGGCCCGTCTCGCCGAGGCCATCTTCGACGGGTCCGATGGCCCCCGGCCCACCGGCGTGATGGGTGCCCTGCTCGAGGGACCCGTCGAGCGGGTGGACCCGGGGGTCGCCGCGCCCTGGGCGCGAGGCGAGCGGGGCGACCGGACACCCACCGTTCCCACCTGGCCGGACGTCACCAAGACCCGGGACCGGCTCCAGCGCCTGATGATCGAGGGTGCCGGGGTGGTCCGCAGCGCGTCGTCCCTCGAGGAGGCGGGCGCCTCGATCGACGTGCTCGCCCTCGAACTGGGGTCGGACACGCCGGCTGACCGGGCCCACGGTGAGCTGGCCAACCTGGTCACGGCGGCGAAGAGCGTGCTCCGTTCGGCCACCGTACGCACCGAGACGCGTGGGGCCCACGCCCGCAGTGACCATCCCGAGGCCCGGGACGCCTGGCGTCGGCGGATCGTGCACGATGCCGACGGATCGGCGCTCTTCGACGGACCCGGACGCTCGGGCGAGGGACTCCCGGACTCCCCGACCGCCGACCCCGGGACTACCTGAGCCGTGGCCGCGCCCGAGACGCCCGAGTCCCACGCCGTCCTGGCCGACAGCGACCCGCCCCGGGTCGCCGTGGTCGATGCCGTCACCCGGGCCCTGGCCGAGGACCTGCTGCCGCTGGGTGACCTGACCTCGGCCCTCGTCCCTCCCGACGCCACGGCCGCAATGGCCATCGTGAGCCGGGCCCACGGGGTGATCGCCGGCGGTGCCTGTGCCGACGAGGCCTTCCGCCAGATCGACCCGAACCTCCAGGTGACGTGGTCGGTACCCGATGGCGGGGGAGTGGATCCCGGCACCCTCGTCGCCGAGATCTCCGGACGGCTGCGCTCGATCCTCACGGCCGAGCGCACCGTGCTCAACTTCCTCGGCCACCTGTCGGGGGTGGCCTCGCTCACCCGGCGCTATGTGGACGCGGTGGCCGCAACCAACTCCCGCACGCGGATACTCGACACCCGAAAGACCACGCCGGGGCTCCGCTCGCTGGAGAAGGCGGCGGTCCGGGCCGGTGGGGGCCGCAACCACCGGGGCAGCCTCTCTGACGCCGTACTGGTCAAGGACAACCATCTGGGCGGCCTCTCCATCGCCGACGGCGTGGCCCGGGCCCAGCAGCTGTGGCCCGGTCGCATGGTGGAGGTCGAGTGCGACCGACCGGACCAGGTGGACGAGGCGGTGGCCGCCGGTGCGACGGTGATCATGCTCGACAACATGTCCCTCGAGGAGGTGGCGTCGTGCGTGTCCCGGCTTCGTGCCGACGGGGTGGGAACTCTGATCGAGGTGTCCGGCCGGGTGAGCATCGACGAGGCGCCAGGCCTGGCCGCCGCCGGCGCCGATCTCATCTCGGTGGGCGCACTGACCCACTCAGCGCCCGTCCTCGATCTCGGGTTCGACCTGGTCTCGTCCTCCATGGGAAGGAACTGACCGTGCTCTTGGCCATCGACGTGGGCAATACCGAAACGGTGGTGGGCCTGTTCGCCGACGACCCGGCCGACCCTCCGGGCCACGGCCCCCGTGACGGGAACGAGCCCAGCGGGCTCGCCCACCACTGGCGCCTCTCGACGGTGGCCGAGCGCACCGCCGACGAACACGCCCTGCTGCTCACCCAACTCCTCGACCTCGACGGCCTGGACATCGACAGCGCCGTCTCGGGCATCGCCGTGACCTCGTCGGTGCCGCTGGTCACGGCCAACCTCCGCCAGATGGTGGCCCGGTGGTTCGACGTGCCCGCCGTGGTCCTCGAGCCCGGGGTCAAAAGCGGGATGCCCATCCTCTACGACAATCCGAAGGAGGTGGGGGCGGACAGGATCGCTAACGCCGTGGGGGCCCACGATCTCTTCGGCGGCCCGTGCGTGGTGGTCGACCTGGGCACCGCGACCACGTTCGACGCCATCTCGGCGGCGGGGGAGTACCTGGGCGGGGCCATCACGCCTGGCGTGGCCATCAGCCTCGACGCATTGTTCGCCCACGCCGCCGCCCTCCGCCGGGTGGAGCTGGTCGAACCCCGGAGCGTGATCGGCAAGTCGACGGTGGAATCAATCCAGTCGGGGGCCCTCTACGGCTTCGCCGGCCAGGTGGACGGCTTGTGCCGGCGGTTCGCCGCCGTCCTCGGCGACTGCACGGTGGTGGCCACCGGGGGCCTCTCAGAGCTCATCTCGCCCTACGCCGAGGAGATCGAGTACGTGGAGCCCTGGCTCACCCTCCACGGCCTGCGGATCATCTTCGAGCGGAACTCGCCCACCGGCCAGGCGTCCCGGTAGAACCGCGGCCGCCCGGGATTCCGGTCGGCTCAGACGGGCGCCTCGAGGGGGAGGCGGGGCTGATGGACGGGGGGCTGGTGGTCCCAGAGATCGGCCACGAGATCGCTCCGCAGCGCGGCCATGGCCGGGTCGTCCCACCGGTTGACCCGCTGGAGCGGGTCCTCGTCGAGGTCGTAGAGCTCGCCCTCGGTGCCGTCGTGGGACGTCCCTGGAAGGTAGGCCGAGCACACCCACTGGTCTCGCATGATCGTCCGCAGGTGGACGTCGGTGCCGAAGAGCTCGCTGTCCCACTCGGTGAGGACCCGCTCGAAGCCCCGGGCTCCGGCGTCGGCGTCGTCCACGGGCAGGGAGCCGCCCTGCATCCACCCCGGTGCCTCGATGCCGGCGATGGTGCACAGCGTCGGGGCCAGGTCGACCAGCCCCACCGGTCGGGACACCACCGCCGGTGTGGCCCGTGCGCTCGGCGCGGGACGCCAGACGAGGGGGATCCGCATGAGCGCGTCCACGTGATAGGGGCCCTTGAACAGCAGCCCGAAGTCGCCCTGGAGCTCGCCGTGGTCGGTGGTGAAGAACACGTCGAGGTCGTCGGCCCACCCGCGCGCGGCGATCCGGTCGAGGACGCGGCCGATGGCCTCGTCGATGAGTTCGCACTCGACGGCATTGCGGGCGTTGACCTCACGGATCTGGTCGGGGGTGAGGGTCGCTGGGACCCAGTCGGCGGGGGCCTCGTAGTTGGAGACGAGCGTCCCGTCGTACCAGAGGCGCCAGTGGCGAGGCTTGGCGTCGAGGATGGCCTCGCGCTCGGACCGGTCCTCGGGATAGCCGGCGGGCAGGGGGACGTCCCGCCAGTCGATCCGACCCACCTCGGACTCGGGCGGATCCCAAGGATGATGGGGGTCGGGAAAGCTCATCCAGCAGAACCAGTCCTCCTCGGCCCCGAGGGTGTCGAGCCAGGCCACGGTCCGATCGGCCACCCACTCGGTGTGGTAGAGGTCGCGGTCGACCGGGTTGACCTTGACCTGGGGCGCGTCCGTGTCGCCGCCGCCTGCCGCGTTGACCCGGAGTGAGCCGTCGATGGCCGGGTAGAAGCCGCCGAGGGCCTCGGGGTGCTCCGCCATCATCCATCTCGCGTAGTGGAGCGGTCCGATGACCCCGTGGGTGGCCAGTTCGAGGTGCTCGAACCCGCGGTGGAGCCCGGAGGGGGGCTCGGTCCCGGTCTGGGCGAGGGAGTTCTCCCCGAACCGGAAGAAGGGGTCGAGGAACGGCTCGAAGTGGGCCTTGCCCACCAGTGCGGTCCGGTAGCCGACGCCGTGGAGCTCGGCGGCCACCGAAGGTGCGTCGAGGGGGAGGGGCACGCCGTTCATCCATACCCCGTGGGTGCTCGGGTGCTGCCCGGTCAGGATGGTGGAACGCGAGGGCATGCACACCACCGACTGGGGGTGGGCCCGGGTGAACCGGATGCCCTCGGCCGCCAGGGCGTCAACCACCGGGGTGCGGGCGAGCGCCCCGCCGTTGCATCCGAGGGTGTCGTAGCGCTGCTGGTCGGTGGTCACCAACAGGATCTTGCGGCCCATCAGCAACGCTTCTTTCTGTCGTCGGACCCCGCCGGGTCGGGGGGTTCGGGATCGACGGACCGGTGGCCGTCGGGTTGGGTCGTGCTCACGCCGGGACCCGGCCCTCGAGGCCCAGCAGCTCCGGCAGCGCTTCCAGGCCGGCACGGGCCGCCCCCCCGATGACCAGGGCTAACGGAGCTGGATCGGCGTCCACCGAGTACACGGCCAGACAGGTCCCGTCGCCCAGGTCGTGTACGTCGATGGTGCTCAGGTGCTCGGTGAACATGGGCGCCGTAATGCGGTACTGCAGCCGCCGAAGCCTGGGGTCGACGGTCAGCAACTCCTCGGGCATGGGGATACCCGATCTCGTGACCACGACCCGGTGGGTGCCCTCCACGGTGCAGGACTCGATGCCCGGGAACCACTCGTGGACCCGTTCGGGAGCACCGAGGAGCGTCCACAGCGCATCAGGCTGGCATCGGACCCTCGTGGCGTGACGGACACTTCCCCGTTTGGCCGTCACCGCCAGTCACCGGTGCGGCGGGCGGTGGGGACGGGGCGAGCCCGGCCGGGACGACGGCGCATTCCGGCACGGTAACCGTTGGCAGTCCCTATGACAATGTCGCGTCGGTGGCCTGGCCTCCTGCGGCAAGGGAATTCATGGCCCACGCGCCGTTCACCGCCTCGCTGCTCGGTGTGCGTCCGGTGTTCTCTCGGTTCCTCCGGTGTTCTCCCTGCTCGCCTGGTGTTTGTTCCCGGCGGCAGCGATGCTGCCACTCATCGGTAGCCCTCATCGCCTCCTAACACCTGCATCACGCCTCCCACATGCCCGGGGGCGATAACAGAGTGGAGACCGGAACCACCGGTCCGATGCAAGAGGAGTTCCACCATGAAGCACGTCATCTCCACCGCCAAGAAACTGATCGTGGGCGTGGTCGCCGTCGGAGCGCTCTCGGTGGGCGCCGCCGGTGTGGCCGGCGCAGCCACGGCCAACCCGACGCCGGCTCGAGTAGCCAACTTCAACTGCGCCAACGCATCGAAGGTTCTGGCCAAGATCCAGACGGTCGAGGGCGACATCGCCAATGGCCTGCCCAAGCTGACCGCAGCCCAGGCCAAGGCGGCGACCGCAGGCAAGACGAAGCTGGCCGCCCGGCTGGAGAAGCGGATCACCCGCCTCGAGTCCAGCACCTTCAAGGCCCGGCTGGACAAGGCCACTTCGGCTATCGACGCCAAGTGCAACGTGGGGACGCCCCCCGCCAGCTGACACCTGCCTGGGTCTCAGGTTGCAGAACGTGAACGGGTGGTCGGTCGACGAGTTCGGCCGGCCACCCGGCGCGTCGGTGGGCTCAGCCGACGGGAAGGTCGTCCACCAGCGAGTGGGCGAGGGAGGTGAACCCGGCGGCCAGCGCCGGTGACGGGCCCGAGGCGGCGGCCTCGGCGGCCTCGTCGGCGTACCGGCGAGCGACCACCACCGAGTCGGCGATGGCTCCCGAAGCGGCCACGATGTCCCGGGCCTTGTCCCGCTCGGGTTGGCCCAGTGGCTGGCCGAGCAGAGGAGCCAGTTCCGGTCCGGCCTCGGGGTCGGCCAGAGCCAGAAGGACCGGAAGGGTGTAGATGCCTTCGGCCAGATCCTGGCCCGAGGGCTTGCCCAACTCGGCCTCGGTGCCGATGACGTCGAGGATGTCGTCGCGTACCTGGAAGATCATGCCGAAGGCTCGCCCGAACTCGGTGTAGGCGTCGATCTCGGCCCGGGCCAGACCGCCGGTCAGCGCCCCGATTCGACACGAGGTGGCCATGAGCGAGGCCGTCTTGCCGGAGATGGCCCGGTAGTAGTCGTCCTCGCTCCGGTTGGGCTGGAATGCGGCGTGCACCTCGGCCACCTGCCCCTGGCACAGTTCCCCCAGAGTGGCGGCCAAGAGGCCGGCGATCTCGGTCCCGAGTCCAGCGGCGATCTCGGCCGACCGGGCCAGGAGGAAGTCGCCGGCCACGATGGCCACGAGGTTGCCGAACCGGGCATTCACGCTCTCGACGTTGCGCCTGACGGTGGCCTCGTCCATGACGTCGTCGTGGTAGAGGGAGGCCAGGTGGACGAGCTCCACCGACACCGCTCCCAAGAGATCCTCCTGGGTGGCCGGCCCGGTCCCGGAAGTGGCGGTGGCCAGGGCCAATACCGGCCGGAGTCGCTTTCCTCCCGCGGCCAGGAGGTGGGTGGTCACCTCGTCCAGAAAGCCGTCCCCGGTCACCACCGACTCCACGAGCAGGGGCTCGAGGCGCTTCAGCTGATCTTCGAGTGCGGGAAGCCCGAGGAGTTCGACGACGTTCACTTCCTACAGACGATAGGCGCGGATGCCGATGGCTGAGAAAAGCACCGGAAAATAGGTTCGTGTGGGTGTGTGTGGCACGGGTACCTGTAGACTTCGCTTCAGTTACTGACCGCGGATGGAGGCGGTGGAGTGTTCGAACGATTTACAGACCGGGCTCGTCGAGTTCTTGTGTTGGCGCAAGAGGAGGCGCGGCTGCTCAACCACAGTTTCATCGGCACCGAGCACATCCTCCTGGGCCTGATCCACGAGGGTGAGGGTGTCGCGGCTAAGGCCCTGGAGTCACTAGGGGTCTCGCTGGAGGCTGTCCGGGAGAAGGTCGAAGAGACCATTGGCCTGGCCGGCACGGCCCCCACCGGCTCGCCGCCCTTCACGCCCCGGGCCAAGAAGGTGCTCGAGCTCTCGCTCCGCGAGGCGCTGCAACTTGGGCACAGCTACATCGGGACCGAGCACATGCTCCTCGGACTTGTCCGCGAGGGCGAGGGCGTGGCCGCCCAGGTGCTCGTCAGCCTGGGTGCCGATCTGCCCCGGGTCCGCCAGCAGGTCATCCAGCTGCTCTCGGGCTACCAGGGCAAGGAGTCGGTGGGCGCAGGTGCCCCGGGCTCACAGTCCTCGGACGCCCCGACCGGTTCACCGGTGCTCGACCAGTTCGGCCGCAATCTCACCGCGCTGGCCCGGGACCACAAGTTGGATCCGGTCATCGGTCGCGAGAAAGAGATCGAGCGGGTCATGCAGGTGCTGTCGCGCCGCACGAAGAACAACCCGGTGCTCATCGGTGAGCCTGGTGTGGGCAAGACCGCCATCGTCGAGGGACTGGCCCAGCGCATCGTGGCCGACGACGTCCCCGAGACGCTGACCGGCAAGCAGCTCTACACCCTCGACCTCGGGGCCCTGGTGGCAGGGAGCCGGTACCGCGGTGACTTCGAGGAGCGCCTGAAGAAGGTGCTGAAGGAGATCCGCACCCGGGGCGACATCGTGCTGTTCATCGACGAGCTGCATACCCTGGTCGGTGCGGGAGCAGCCGAAGGGGCCATCGACGCCGCTTCCATCCTGAAGCCGATGCTGGCCCGTGGTGAGCTGCAGACCATCGGTGCCACGACTATCGACGAGTACCGCAAGCACCTGGAGAAGGACGCCGCCCTCGAGCGCCGCTTCCAGCCCATCAAGGTGGAACAGCCCAATGTGGCGTTGACCATCGAGATCCTGAAGGGCCTCCGCGACCGGTACGAGTCGCACCACGCCGTGACCATCACCGACCAGGCCCTGGTCGCTGCGGCCAATCTGGCCGACCGCTACCTCGCCGACCGGTACCTTCCCGACAAGGCCATCGACCTCATCGACGAGGCCGGCAGCCGCCTGCGCATCCGTCGGATGACGACCCCTCCGGCCTACAAGAAGCTGGAAGAGGACATCACCCGGCTCCGGGCCGACAAGGAGGCTGCGCTGGAGAAGCAGGCCTTCGACCAAGCCAAGAAGCTGGCTGAGCAGGAGAAGGAACGTCTCGACTCGAAAGAGGCCATGGAGGCCGAGTGGCGGGCCGAGGGCGTGGACCTCTTCGACGTGGTCGATGAGGAAGTCATCGCCGAGGTGCTGGCCAACTGGACGGGCATTCCCGTCTACCGGCTCACCGAGGAGGAGACGGCCAAGCTGCTGCGCATGGAGGACGAGCTCCACAAGCGGGTCATCGGTCAGGAGCCGGCCATCGCCGCCCTCGCCCGGTCGATCCGTCGGACCCGTGCCGGTCTGAAGGACCCGAAGCGGCCGAGCGGCTCGTTCATCTTCCTCGGCCCGACGGGTGTGGGCAAGACCGAGCTGGCCAAGACGCTGGCTGAGTTCCTCTTCGACGACGAGGACGCCCTCATCCAACTCGACATGTCCGAGTACATGGAAAAGCACACGGTGAGCCGCCTGGTCGGCTCGCCTCCCGGCTATGTCGGCTACGAGGAGGGCGGTCAGTTGACCGAGGCGGTCCGCCGCAAGCCCTTCTCCGTGGTGCTGTTCGACGAGGTCGAGAAGGCCCACGCCGACGTGTTCAACACCCTGCTGCAGATCCTGGAGGACGGTCGCCTGACCGACGCCCAGGGCCGCTCGGTGGACTTCAAGAACACGGTGCTCATCATGACCTCCAACCTCGGAACCGCCGATCTGCGCAAGTCCTCGGTGGGCTTTGCCAAGACCTCGGAGGCGGTGACCTACGAGCGGATGAAGACCAAGGTCAACGAGGCGCTGAAGGCGCACTTCCGGCCCGAGTTCCTCAACCGCATCGACGAGGTCGTGGTCTTCCACGAGCTGTCCAAAGTCGAGGTCGTGGAGATCGTGGACCTCATGATCCAGCGGGTGTCCACCCAGCTGGAACTGCAGGGACTCAGCCTCATCCTCACCCCACCGGCCAAGCAGCTGTTGGCCGACAAGGGGTACGACCCCCAGCTGGGAGCCCGGCCGTTGCGCCGTGCCATCCAGCAGATGGTCGAGGATCCGCTGTCGGAGCGGATCCTGTGGAAGGAGTTCCGGGTCGGCGAGACCATCGTGGTCGACGTGGAGACCATCACGCCGGAGGCCGCTGCGGCCTACGACGTGAAGGGCGCTCCGCCGCTCATCGCCGGGGAACAGCAGCTGACGTTCACCGCCATCGAGGGCGTCGAGCCCCCGCCGCCGGTCGAGCTGGCTGACGCCTCCGCCGACTAACCACGGAGCCACCATCGTTTGACGAAAACACCCCACCGGGATCCGGTGGGGTGTTTTCATGTACGCCCGCCGTGCGATGGGCGTGACTCCAACTCCCGGGCACGGTCACCCCCTCTGTCATACCCAGTCCCTACCATCGGGCCATGGCCAAGACCGCGAAGCGCCACCGCTGCATCGACTGTGGCTCGACAACGGCCCGGTGGGCGGGTCGGTGCCCGACCTGTGGGGAGTGGAACACCCTCGTAGAGGAGACGCAGCTGGGTTCGCTGGTCCAGGCGGTAGAAGCCCTCGGCCTCGAGTCCATGCCCCTCCAGCTCTCCGAGGTGGACATGACCGAGGCCGCCGTCATCCCGACGGGCGTCCAAGAGTTCGACCGGGTCCTGTCGGGTGGGTTGGTGCCCGGGTCGGTCACCCTGGTCGGCGGGGAGCCGGGCATCGGCAAATCCACCCTCCTGCTCCAGGTGCTGGCGGCCCGGGCCGCCGCCGGGCACCGGGTCCTGCTCATCTCGGCGGAGGAGTCGGCCCACCAGGTCCGCCTGCGAGCCGAGCGGCTCGGCCCCATCCCGCCCGGGCTGCTCATCCTGCCCGTGACCGATGTGGGTGCGGTGATCGCCGGGGTCACCGAAGCGCAGCCTGACCTGGTGGTGGTGGACTCCATCCAGGCCGTGTCGATCGGGTCCACCCAGCCCGGTGAACGACGGACCACCGGGGTGCCCGGCAGCGTGACCCAGGTGCGCGAGTGCGCCGACCAGCTGGTCAGCCTGGCCAAGACCCGGGGCGTGGCGACGGTGCTCGTGGGCCATGTGACCAAAGACGGCTCCCTCGCCGGCCCCCGGGCCCTCGAACACATGGTGGACACGGTGCTCAGCTTCGAGGGGGACCGGCACCACGCCCTCCGCCTCCTCCAGGCGGTCAAGCACCGTTTCGGGCCCACCGGTGAGCTGGGCCTGTTCGAGATGGGCGACCAGGGCCTGAAGCCGGTGGACGACCCGGGACGCCTGCTCTTGGGTGACCGGCTGGTGGGTGTGCCCGGCGGGGTGGTCCTCCCGGCCACGCAGGGTCGCCGCACCCTCGTAGTCGAGCTCCAGGCCCTCGTGACCCCCCAGGGCCAGGCCCAGCCCAAGCGGACGGTGGTGGGGCTGGACGGTGGTCGTCTGGGCATGGTGCTCGCCGTACTCAACCGCTACGCCGGCCTCGACGTGATGGGGGTGGACGTCTTCGCCTCGGTGGCCGGAGGGATCAAGGTGACCGAGCCGGCCGCCGATCTGGCCGTGGCGCTGGCCGTGGCCTCGGCGGCCACCGGCGTTCCCCTGCCCGCCACCCTCGCCGCCATCGGCGAGGTCGGACTGGCCGGTGAGGTCCGTCAGGTCACCAACCTGCCCCGACGGCTGGAGGAGTGCGCACGTCTGGGCTTCACGCGTGTGGCGGTGCCGACGTCGTCGCCGACCGGGCCGCCGGGTATGGACCTGATCCGGGTGGACACCGTCGCCCAGGCCGTCTTGTCCTTGGCCGCCGAGTAGGCCCACTGAGGGAGGACGGCCGGCGCCCAGGTGCCGGACGGGCCTGCATGGGAGCGGTCCGGGTACGATTCGTCTGTGATCGCCCGCCAGAGCTCGCCGCTCAGTGAGGCCCTGGCCATGGCCGCTCCCGGGCGTCCGTTGCGTGACGGGCTGGACCGCATCCTCCGGGCCAAGCGCGGCGCCCTGGTCGTGGTGGGGGACGGGCCCGGAGTGCTCTCCATCTGCTCGGGCGGATTCCTGCTGGACGCCGAGTTCAGTCCCCAGCGCCTGTCGGAGCTGGCCAAGATGGACGGGGCCATCATCCTGGCCCCGGACGCCTCGCGCATCGCCCGGGCCAACGTCCATCTGATGCCCAAGGCCACCATCCCGACCACCGAGACGGGCACCAGGCACCGGACGGCCGAGCGGGTGGCCAGGTCCATCGACGTCCCCGTCCTGTCGGTGTCGGCGGCCATGTCGGTCATCGCCGTCTACCGGAACGACATCAAGCACACCGTCCAACCCACGGGTTGGCTCCACGACCGCACCGATCAGGCCCTGGCCACCATGCAGCACTTCCGGAGCCGGTTCGACGTCGCCCTCTCGGCGCTGTCGATGCTGGAGGTGGAGGACACCGTCTCGGTGGGGGACGTGGTGAGTGTGGTGCAGGCGGCCGAGATGTTGCTGCGCATCGCCGAGGAGGTGGAGGGCTACCTCGTCGAGTTGGGCGACGACGGCCGGTTGGTCGGCCTGCAATCCTCCGAGCTGGTGGACGGGGTGGCCCCGGCCCTGCACCTGGTGGTGCGCGACTACTTCCGACTCCCGCCGGTCAAGGGACGGGACCGCCTGGCCGTCGTCGACCGGGTGATCGAGCAGCTGGCCAACCTGTCCTCCGAGGAGCTCGGGGACTCCCAGCGGGTGGCCCAGATCATGGGGCTCCCCGGCTCGTTCCACGACTCCGAGTCCGGCGTCGAGCCACGGGGCTACCGACTGCTCTACCGGCTGCCCCGGTTCTCCGACGTCATCATCGAGCGGATCGTCGACCGCTTCGTCAACCTCCAGCAGATCATGCGGGCCTCCTTGAGCGATCTCGAACAGGTGGAGGGGGTAGGTGAGGCACGGGCCCACTCGGTCAAGAACGGCCTGGCCCGCCTGGCCGAAGCCAGCATCTTCGAGCGGTACCAGTAGGGGCCGGCTGACCCGGCGGCACCGGCCCGGGTGCCTGCGGTCCTGTGGGGTGTCGGCACCGTGTACCATTACATGCTCCCTACGCGGTCCCGATCGAGCTCACCAGCCCGGGATCAGCACGCAACGCCAGGAGGAACGGGTGTTCGACATCGGTGACAAGGTCGTCTATCCGCACCACGGCGCGGCGGTGGTCGAGCGACGAGAGACCAAAGAGGCGTTCGGCAAGAAACAGGAGTACCTGGTGCTCCGCCTGGCCTACGGCGACCTGACCCTCATGGTCCCGGCCGACAACACCGAGGGTGTGGGCCTCCGCGAGGTGATCAACGACGAAGAGGTGGAAGAGGTCTTCGCCGTACTCCGCAAGAAGGAAGCCCGGATGCCGACCAACTGGTCGCGCCGGTACAAGAACCACTCCGAGAAGCTGCGCTCCGGGGACATCTACCAGGTGGCCGAAGTGGTGCGGAACCTCTCCATCCGGGACAAGGACAAGGGTCTGTCCGCCGGCGAGAAGCGCATGCTGCAGCGGGCCCGCCAGATCCTCGTGTCCGAGCTGACCTTCGCCCTGGGCGTCGACGAGGAGACCGCCGAGGTTCGGCTGAACGAGGCGCTGCCCTGAGCCGAACGGGGCCCGTGTGGGCCATCGTGGTGGCTGGGGGATCGGGTCGCCGTTTCGGAGGGCGGAAGCAGTTTCTCCAACTGGCCGGGAGACCGGTGGCGGCTTGGGCGGTGGATGCCGCCCGCACCGTGGCCGACGGGGTGATCCTGGTGGTGCCGGGTGGATCGACGGCTCCCGGCGAGGCGGAACCGGCCGGGTCTCGTGCCTGGGGTGCCGATGCCGTGGTGACGGGGGGCGACTCGCGGGCCGACTCGGTGCGAGCCGGTCTCGCGGCCGTACCCGAGGATGCCGCCGTCATCGTCGTCCACGACGCCGCCCGGCCGCTCGCCTCCCCGTCCTTGTTCGCCGCCGTGGTGGAGGCGGTGGCCGACGGCGCGCCGTGCGCCATCCCGGTTCTGCCCGTCGCCGACACCGTGAAACGGGTCACCGACGGCCTGGTGCGGACCACGGTCGATCGGGACGACCTGGTGACGGTGCAGACCCCCCAGGCGTTCGCCGCCTCTACGCTGCGTGAGGCGCACGGCGACGGCGGCCAGACCACCGACGACGCCGGCATGCTGGAGGCGATGGGCATCGCCGTGCACACCGTCCCCGGTGAACCGAGGAACCTGAAGATCACCCGTCCCGAGGACCTGGACGTGGCTGAGGCGCTGCTGGCCGGGGTGGCCCGATGAGCGTGGCTCCGTCGGCACTCCGGATCGGACAGGGGGTGGATGTCCATCGGTTCTCCGACCGAGCCGATCGACCGCTGATCCTCGGTGGGGTCGTCATCACCGGCGAGGGGGCCAGGGGGCTCGAGGGCCACAGCGATGCCGATGCCGTGGCCCATGCCCTGGCCGACGCGGTGCTCGGTGCGGCGGGACTCGGCGACCTCGGCCGCCACGCGCCAGACACCGACCCCAAGTGGCGCGGGGCCGACAGCCTGGTGATCCTCGGTGCCATGGTGGAACTCGCCGCCTCGGCCGGATGGGTGCCGGTCAACGCCGACTGCACGGTGGTGGCCGAGCGGCCGAAGCTCGCCCCGTTCGTGGACCGCATGGCCGAGCTGCTGGGCGAGGTGCTCGGTGCGCCGGTCAACGTGAAGGCCACTCGGGCCGAGGGCCTCGGGGCCCTGGGCCGGGAAGAGGGCATCGGCTGCACCGCCGTGGTGCTGCTGACCACAGGTCCCGCGACAGGCGGGGCAGGCGGTGTCCGATGAGCCCTCCGAAGAAGGCCGGAGGCCGGGGGAGACCGCCCCAGGGCGGGTCGGGCCGGGGAAGGTCCACGGCCAACTCTTCTCGGAGTGGCGCCAAGGGAAGCGCCTCGAAAGGGGCCGTCCCGTCGGGTCGCGGTTCGCGCAGCGGCGGTCGGGCCACACCCGCCCCGCGGGCCCGCGGGACATCAGCCCCGTCCGGTCTGGGCGGCGACCAGGTGGAGGGACGTCAGGCCGTCCGGGAGCTCCTCGGTGCCAACCGGCGGGCGGTCACCTCCCTGCTCATGGCCGAGGGAATGGATGCCGCCCCCATCCTCGACGAGATCGAGGCGCTGGCGTCGAGTCGACGGGTCCGTGTCGAGTACGTCTCCCGTCGCCGGATCGACTCGGTGGCCCGGACCGATGCCGCCCAGGGAGTGGTGGCCCTGGCCCGTCCCATCGAGGACACTCCGCTCGAGTCCCTGTGCCAGCCCACCCGACGCGGGCGGGTGCCCTTCCTGCTCGTCCTCGACGGGATCACCGACCCCCACAATGTCGGTTCGTTGCTCCGGAGCGCGGAGTGCGCCGGCGTGACCGGGGTGGTGCTTCCCCGGCACCGCTCCGCCCACCTCACACCGACGGTGGCCAAGGTGGCGGCCGGGGCTATCGAGTATCTGCCCATGGCCCTCGTGGCCGGCGTGCCGGCCGCCCTCCAGAAGCTCTCGTCGCTCGGGGTGTGGTCGGTGGGCCTGGTCGGCGAGGCGAGTCAGTCCCTCTACCGGCTCCCCTTGGGCGACCAACCGGTGGCCCTCGTCCTCGGCGCCGAAGGGCAGGGACTCGGCACGCTGACCCGTAAGCGGTGCGACGCGCTGGCCTCCATCCCCCAGCACGGCACGCTCTCGTCTCTCAACGTGGCGACGGCCGGAGCCATCGCCTGTTTCGACGTGGCCCGCCAACGCTCCCCCTGAGGCAGCTCAGGCCACCTCTTCGACGGTCACGCCTTTCCAGAAGGCCACGCGGTCGGTGATCTCGTTGGCCGCGTCCTTGGGTGTCGGGTAGTACCAGGCGGCGTCGTCGTTGCGGCTGCCGTCGACCACTACCGACCGGTAGCTGGCTTCGCCCTTCCACGGACAGGTGGTGTGGGTCGGGCTGGCCTCGAAGTACTGGCTGTCCACGTCGGCGGCGGGGAAGTAGTGGTTGCCCTCCACCACCACGGTGTCGTCGCTCTCGGCCAGTACGGCCCCGTTCCAGGTCGCTCGCATCGTCATGGTCAGTCCAACCCCGGCGCCGGCGCTGATGTTCCCCGGTCCGGACCGAGCCACCGGCCGGTGAGCGTCGACGCCACGATGTCCATCGTGTGCGGAGTACCCCTCGACGGGGTAGAACCGGAGGGGTCGACCCCGAGCCGACGATCCCGCAGGGCCAAAGGAGCCGAGTATGAGTGAGCAGGCCGACGTGATCGTGGTGGGGTTGGGCCCCGGGGGCGAGGATGTGGCCGGGCGGCTGGCCGAGGCGGGCCTCGACGTGGTCGGCGTGGAGGCCGAGCTGGTCGGTGGGGAGTGCCCCTACTGGGGGTGCGTCCCCTCCAAGATGATGATCCGGGCCGCCGACCTGCTGGCCGAGGCGGGGCGGGTGTCCGGCCTGGCCGGTACCGCTTCGGTGCGTCCGGACTGGTCCCCGGTGGCCCGCCGCATCCGGGAGGAGGCCACCGACACCTGGGACGACACCGTGGCGGCCAAGCGCTTCGAGGACAAAGGTGGGCGGCTCGTGCGGGGATGGGGCCGTCTGGAGGGGCCGAACCAGGTGGTGGTGGGGGACAGGGCCATCGAGGCGTCGAAGGCCGTCGTCGTGAACATCGGCACCCGGGCGTGGATCCCGCCGGTGGCCGGGCTGGCCGGCACCCCGTACTGGACCAATCGCGAGGCCATCGAGACCGAAGCCGTGCCCGCCTCGCTCATCGTGCTCGGCGGCGGGGCCATCGGCGCCGAGCTGGCCCAAGTGTTCTCCCGGTTCGGCTCCCACGTCACAGTCCTCGAGGCCGGCCCGCTGCTCGTCGGCCCCGAGGAGCCCGAGGCCGGTTCGCTGTTGGCCGAGGTGTTCGCCGACGAGGGGATCGACGTCCACACCGCGGTGGAGATCGAGGCCGTCCACCATGACGGTCACCGCTTCGCCGTCTCGTTCGAGCAGGGTGAGCCCGTGGTGTCCGACCGCCTGTTGGTGGCGGCGGGCCGTCGGCCCGACCTGGCCCAGCTGAACGTGGCCTCCATCGGCCTCGACCAGTCGGCCCGGGCGCTGCCGGTCGACGACCACATGCGGGTCGTGGGGGCGTCGGGCGTCTGGGCGGTGGGGGACGCCGTCGGGCATGGTGCCTTCACCCACATGTCCATGTACCAGGCGGACATCGTGGTCAACGACATCCTCGGCCGCCAGGTGGTCCCGGCCGACTACCGGGCGGTGCCCCGGGTGACCTTCACCGATCCGGAGATCGGCTCGGTGGGACTGACCGAACGGGCTGCCCGGGACCAGGGCATCCAGGTGCGGGTGGGGTCGGCTTCCATCACCGAGTCGGCCCGGGGCTGGATCCACAAGGCCGGGAACCGGGGCTTCATCAAGCTGGTCGAAGACTCCGAGCGGGGCGTGCTGGTCGGAGCGACCTCGGTGGGACCGGCCGGCGGCGAGGTCCTAGGACTGTTGACCCTCGCCGTCCACGCCGCCGTGCCCACTACCGAGCTCCGCCACATGGTGTACGCCTACCCGACCTTCCACCGGGCCATCGGCGATGCGGTGAAGGACCTGCTGGGGGGCTGACGGCCCTGGCCGACGGGGGATGCGCCTAGGACGACGGGCGGGCCAGGGTGAGGAGGAACTCGTCGCCGTCCGAGGGCCACATGGTCTCGACGACGAAGCCACACTCGCTGAGCTCCATGGCCAGGGCGTCCGTCGTGAACTTGGTGCTGATCTCGGTCAGCATCTCCTCGCCGGCGGCGAAGGTCAGGTCCAAGTCGAGATCGGACACCGAGATGTGCTGATCCACCGTCGAGCGCAGCCACATCTCGATCCGCTGGTCCGCCTCGTTCCAGCGGGCCACGTGGTCGAAGCGTTCCGGCTGGAAGTCGGCCCCGAGCTCGCGGTTGAGTACCAAGAGCACATTCCGGTTGAACTCGGCGGTGACGCCGGCGTCGTCGTCGTAGGCCTTGACCAGACGGGTCCGGTCCTTCACCAGGTCGGTGCCGAGGAGCAGGCGGTCGTCCATCGACATCACCTTGCCCAGCTGGATGAGGAACGAACGGCGCTCGGTCGGGTCGAGGTTGCCGATGGTGCCCCCGAGGAAGGCGAACAGACGCACCCCGTCGTGGGGGAGGCGGTCGAGGTGCTGGTGGAAGTCGCCGACCACAGCGCTCACGGCCACCCCGGGGTACTCCTCGGACAGGGCGGTGGCCGCCTCCCAGATGGTGGTGTCACTGACGTCGAGGGGCACGAAGCGCCGGAGCCGACCATTGGCCGCCATGGCGTCGAGGAGGAGTCGCGACTTGTCGCAGGTGCCCGCCCCGAGCTCGACGAGGGTGTCGGCGTCCGAGACGCTGGCGATGTCACCGGCATGGGCGTCGAGGATCGAGCGTTCGGCGCGGGTCGGGTAGTACTCGGGCAGGCGGGTGATGTCGTCGAAGAGCTGACTGCCCCGATCGTCGTAGAAGTAGACGGGGGGAAGACTCTTCGGGACGGCCGTGAGACCGGTGCGGACGTCAGCCTCCAGGGCGCCGCGCAGGTCGGTGCCGGACAGGTGGACATCGAGGGTGGGAGGAATGACAGTGGTCATGGTCGCTCGGTTCCTTCGGTGCAGGGGTCGTGGGGGGATGACGGTGGTGGTCAGCTGTCCCGGGCCAGCCGGAGGCCGGAGAAGGCCCACCGGGCCGCAGGCGGGAAGAAGTTCCGGTAGGTGGTCCGCACGTGACCGGGCGGGGTGACGCAGGATCCGCCCCGCAGCACGTGCTGGTTGACCATGAACTTCCCGTTGTACTCACCCACCGCACCGGCGGCCGGCTGGAAGCCGGGATAGGGGCTGTAGGCCGAGGCCGTCCACTGCCAGACGTCGCCGAACGGGCCCCTGTCGGTGGTGGAAGGGGAAGGGTGGAGGACGGACCGGTCGAGGAAGTGGCCACCGACCGGATGCCGGGCCGCCATCACCTCCCACTCGGCCTCGGTCGGGAGGCGGTGACCGGACCAGCGGGCGAACGCGTCGGCCTCGTAGTAGCTGACGTGGCACACCGGCTGGCCGGGGTTGAGATCGGCGGGTCCCCCGAGGGTGAACTCGCGCCACTCGCCATCGACCACCGACCAGTAGAGGGGCGCCTCCCACCGCTCGGCTTGGACAGTGGCCCAGCCGTCGGACAGCCACAGCTCGGGCCGGTGGTAGCCGCCGTCATCGATGAAGGCCGACCACTCCCCGCAGGTGACCGGTCGGTCGGCCAGGGCGTAGGCGCCGATATGGACCGGGTGGCGGGGGAGCTCGTTGTCGAAGCTGAAGGTGTCGCCGCAGTGCCCGATCTCGGCCAGACCGGCCGCCACCTCGGTCCACGTGAGGGGAGGGCTCTCGGCCGCGGGGATGGTGCGGAGGTCGTCGTACGCCGGGAGCAGCGGATTGCGGGAGAGCACATGCTTGATGTCCATCAACAGGAGCTCTTGGTGCTGCTGTTCGTGTTGGATCCCGAGTTCCACCAGCGGTGCGACATCGGGACCGCGCTCGTCCAGCAGTTCGGCCATCGACTCGTCCACCGAGCGGCGGTAGGCGGCGACCTCCTCGATCCCCGGGCGGGACACCAGCCCCCGGTCGTGGCGCGGGTACCGGGCTCCGACACCCTCGTAGTAGGAGTTGAACAGGTAGCCGAATGCCGGGTGGAAGGGTTGGTAGCCCGGGAGCTTCGGGCCGAGGAGGAACGTCTCGAAGAACCAGGAGGTGTGGGCCCGATGCCACTTGGTCGGACTCACGTCGGGCATCGACTGGACCGTCTGGTCCTCGGCCGACAGCGGCGCGGCCAGCGACTCGGTGAGCGCCCGGGTGGCGAAGAAGCGGTCGGTGATCGTCCGATCCCCGGTGGTCGTCAGTAGATCGGTCATCCCCGCTCCTCCCGGTCCACGGTGGGGATCGAAACGAAGGCAGCCGGCCGTCCCGGTCCGCCTTCGGAGAGAGAACTTACCCGGAAGCGCCCGGATCAAGCACGGCGGGGTGATGCCGCCCGTGTCGGAGGACCTGCCGGTCGGTGGCCCGGGTCCGCCCGCCGTACCGCCACAATTGCCGCTGGGCAGCCCCGGGAGCGACCCCGCGGTGCTCCTCGGCCGAGCGGCGCCGTCCCCTCGGACCACCGGGCCCTCCGGACAGCGGCCCGGGGCGCCGAGCTCAGGCCACCGGGCCGGCGCCCGGTGGTCCGTTGGGGGCTCTGGCGGGTGGGACGGACACGGTGGTCACTACCTCAGCCGGCGACCCGGACTCCGGTACGGACCCGGCCCGGGGGCGGGTGAGGATGATCTGAACCGAGGCCACCACCAGCACGACGATGGTGACCACACGCTCGCTCCGCCCCACCTCCTCGAACACCGCGTAGAGCTGGATGCCGATGGCCAGGGCCTGGGCGATGAGGGCGAGGGCGACGGCCCGCATGCCGGTGACCCGTCCGTGTCCCTCCGGGTCGTCGTGGGTCGGGACCCAGGCCCCATAGGCGATGGCCAACGCCCCGATGGTCCAGACGAAGTCGTAGCCGTTGCCCTGGGCCACGCCCCGGGCTTCCTGGACGGCGAAGGCGGCGTCGGCGATGGTCGTGGCCAGGATGCCCACGCCGATGAGCAGCCACATGCGGTCCGGCTTCCAGCCGAGGAGGCCGTAGACGCCGAGGAGCGTGCCGATCAACAGCACGTCGAGGACGGGATAGCTGAAGTCGACCACGATGGCCAGCCATCCCCGATGGGATTCCTCGGCCACCGGCTGGACGACGAGTGCGAATCCGGCCACGAGCACGATGAGGGTGACGGCGATGCCGTCCATCCAACGGTGTAGTTCGAAGTCGCGGAAGCGGACCCGGATCAGAAACACGATGCCCACCACCATCAGCGGATACCAGAGCAACCAGAAGATGTCGGCGAAGGTCGGGTAGGGAGGGTTGGGATTCCCTCCGAACGCCAGGGTCCAACCGATCGTCCCCACGCACCAGACCGCCATGGCCAGCCCGAAGGCGAGCCAGGCCCGACGGGCCGTGGGCTCGAAGAAGGCGCGGGCCAGCATCAAGGTGGCGGCGGCAGCGAGCACCAGATCGTGGAGCCACGACTGGTAGAGCGACGCCGGGCCTCCGATCCAGCCCAGGTCCCCGGCGGCCTCGAGCGCGGTCATGATGGCCAAGAGTGCCCAGACGTACCGGAGCGCATCTGGCGAGTCGACGAGCTCGCCCTCGGCATCGACCCTGGGGCCGGCACCACGCCGCGGACGGGGCACGGGAACCCGGTTCATGACGACTGGTGGTGTGGGGTACTGGCCATGGTGGCTCGTCTCTGCCGGCCCTCGGTCCTCCTTGCAGAGGCCGTCTTCTCGGCGCTATCCAATCAGCTCGGCGGTCGCCCGACCAAGAACTTGCTGTCTGGCGTGGCCTCCTGGTGTGCACCAGTTGGCTACCCGGGCCTCTGGCGATGCCGGACCACGAGGCTGGGCCACCCGGATCAGTGCGCCCCTACCCCCTCGAGCGCATTGCGCACGAGCGTCTCGGCCAAGCCGTCGTCGAGCGCCCGGTGACCCATCATGAGCCTCCAGTAGAGCGGCGCGAAGAGCTGGTCCATCACGGCGGCGATATCGACGTCGGCCCGGATCTGGGAGCGGTCCACGGCCCGCTGCAGCACCGCGGTGGTGGCCTCCCTCCGGGGAAGGAGCCAACCCGTCCGGAGCGTCTCGGCCAGAGCGGGATCGGTCTGGGCCCGCCCGATCAGTTCGGCCATGATCTCACCGGCCCGCCCCTGGAAGGTGTGGATGAGCAGGCGGAGCTGCGTCGTCAGGTCGGCGGCCACATCGCCGGTGTCGACGTAGGTGTAGGTCTCGTCGAACCTGCGGAAGTAGGCGTCCACCGCCACCGATCCCCGCGATGGCCACCACTTGTAGATGGTCACCTTGCTCACGCCGGCCCGAGCGGCGATGGCCTCCATGGTGGCCGCCGATAGTCCCCCCTCGATCAACAGCTCGGCCGCAGCCTCGAGGACCGCCACCCGGGCGCGCTCACTTCGTGGTCTGCCGACCGTGGCCGGTTTCACCGGACGATCAGGGCTGTCCGTCGTCGCACCGTAAATCATGTACGTAGCGTACACAAAGGTGTTAATGTACACCGTGTTCAGTTTTAAGCCCTGGAGGGATCCGCCGTGGCCCGTGTGACCGCCGCCAGTTCAGCTCGACCGCGGACGGGTATCAGCCGCGCCCTCGTCTTGTTGTTCGCGGTGTCGTGCGGCGTATCGGTGGCCAACCTCTACTACGCCCAGCCGGTCCTCGACGACATCGCCAAATCGTTCGGAACCAGCTCGGGAACGGCCGGACTGGTGGTCACCTTCGCCCAGATCGGTTACGCGGTGGGCCTGGCCCTGCTCGTTCCCCTGGGTGATCTCGTGACCCGTCGTTGGCTGGTCCCCGGCGTGCTGGTGGTGACCGCGGTCGGGCTCGCCGTCTCGGCCTCCGCCCCCGATATCGGCGTGCTGATCGCCGTGGGTCTGGTGGTCGGTGCGGGCTCGGTAGCCGCTCAGATTCTGGTGCCGATGGCGGCATCCCTGGCCGACGAGGAGCACCGGGGCCACGTGGTCGGCGTCGTCATGAGCGGACTGCTGATGGGGATCTTGTTGGCCCGAACGGTGTCGGGTGTCGTGGCCCAGGCCTCCAGTTGGAGGGTCGTCTACGTGATGGCGGCCGGGATGACGGTGATACTGGCTCTGGTGCTGCTCCGACGCCTGCCGGGGGAGAGCGAACGCCCGCGCATCGGCTATGGGACCTTGCTCCGTTCGGCGGCCCTGATGCTCGTCACCGAGTCGCTGCTCCGACGCCGAGCCCTGTTCGGCGCACTGGGCTTCGCTGCCTTCAGCGTGTTCTGGACCACGATGGCCTTCTTGTTGGCCGGGGCGCCGTACCACTATGACGACCTGACGATCGGGCTGTTCGGACTGGTTGGGGCCAGCGGGGCCCTGTGTGCCAACGTGGCCGGTCGATGGGCCGACCGCGGATGGACCCGCACCACCACCCTGGTCTTTGCCGGCCTGGTCCTCGTGTCGTTCCTGCCCCTGTGGTGGGGACGCCACAGCCTGTCCATGCTGATCGTGGGCATCATCCTGCTCGACGTGGGCGTCCAGGGCCTGCAGGTCACCAACCAGTCCCTCATCTACCGCTTAGCGCCCGATGCCCGCAGCCGCGTGAACTCGGCCTATATGGTCTGTTACTTCGCCGGGGGTGCCATCGGCTCAGCCGTGGGCAGCTCCATCTACGAGAGTCACCACTGGGGAGGGGTGTGCGTGGTGGGAGCGGCCATTGGAATCGTGGCCACAGTGGCTGCCCTGATCGATGGGATCCGCCGGCCCCGGACGGCGGCGGGGGTCGGCGTGCTGGTGGCTAAGGCTTCGTAGGTGCCCAGCGCCAAGCCGCCGGCGGGTGTCAGAGGCAGGGCAGTGAAAACCACACCGACTTGCCGGTCTCATTCTCTACGATCCCCCACTCGTCGGCGAGTGAAGAAACGATCATGAGGCCCCGGCCGTGCTCAGCTGATTTCCGGGGCTGGCAGAGGACCGGGAGCTCGGTGCCACCGTCGGTCACGGTGGCTCGGAGCGTCCTGTTTCCGTGCTCGAGCTCGATCCGAATCGGGGTCCCGCCGTGGACGACGGCATTGGTGACCAGCTCGCTTACCATCAGCTCGGCCGTGGTGATGGTGGACTCGGCGCAGCCTGTGAGCTCCGCTCGCACCAGTGACCTCGCCATTGCCGGGCTGTCGGGCACCGACGCAAGCGTCTGCACAGTGCTCATTGCTGCCCCACCTTCTCTGTCCGCTCCGCCTCAGGCCCTACCCCACGGGATTGCCGGCAAACAGGCGCCGTCGGGCCGCTTCTTTCGGGCGCGACGGCATCGGGGCCCTGGGGACCGGACCGCGAATGAGGGGCCGGCGGGCCCCGCGGCGGAGGCCGACCACCTGGACGCCAAATCGGCGTAGCTATCGATGGTCAGGTTCGTCCCGAGCTGAGTCGAACTCGACCTTCGACCCTCGGCCTTGGGCAACTGGACAGCGCGCCTGTAGCCGTCCGGGATCGACTGGCCTTCGGCCGCCAATCCCGGTTGGAGTACCCCCCTACCGTGGTCGGCTCTCGTCTCGCCGGTACTCCTCGATCCACGCCGACGGAACGGTGGCGAGAATCTTGAGGCCTGACTTCGCCAGCCGTTTGGGGATGTACCAAAGGATGGCCCACGCCGCTGCACCGAGGAACGGGATCAGCAACAACACTCCCACCAGAGTCATGCCGGCAACGATGAGGTGATCTCGTTGCGCCTGGTTTCGACATCAGCCGTGGTGCCAGCAAGGGCGGCATCGCGAATCAACCTGACATTCGACTTCGTCGTCTTGGGTGGGGGTCCAACAAGACTAGGTCTCGATGACCATTCTCCTCGCATCGAAGACCGTATGAAGGTCGCTGTGGTCCGTCAGTGACGGGCGACCAGATCTGGGTTGATCACTAGATCATCGGTTTCGGCGCGATGACAAGCAAAACCACGGCGAATGCGAGGATGCACCCACCGACAACAACGAGCCCAACGCGGGCTCCTCGGACACGGAAGTGGCCACTGATGCCGACCAGGAACAGGACGGTCGCCAGATAGACGGTGGTCCGAACGTAGTTGTCCGAGTTGCTGCCCGCCTGGGCCCCTAACAGGTACAGGTGATCTGCCTTGGCATCGAGAGCCGCGGACTGCGCCTTGCCTGGTGTCACGTACTGGGGCATGTAGGTGGGCCCCTTCGGGGCATTCGGATTGGTAAACGGCTCGGTCGCTAGCCATGCCTTGAACGCCACGTCGAACGGCGCTCGGAAGCGGCGTTCGGCAACGGTCATGCCGGCTTGGTTTCCTACCAGGTAGGCAGTGAACCAGGCGTTGAAGGTCGTTGAATCGAAGTTCAGCGTCTCGAGGCCGTTCAGGGATACGCGGTTGGCTTCAGTCCGGGCGGCTGAAGCCTTGGCCAGGTTCAGCGAGGATTCGGTGCCCCACTTGGCGGAGGCGAATCCGGACCACGCGGCGAGGACGGCGACGATCGCCAGCAGTACGGCTTCGAAGACCGGAAGTAGCCATTCACGTTTTCCGTCCTCGTCTTCTGTGTCGTCGGTGGACGAATCCTTCCTGTGTTCGGCGATCGACTTCCCCACCTCCGATGCTGACAGCCCTTCTGGCACAGGTGGTGAAGCCTTTCTTTTTGATGCCGCTGGGCCTGGAGAAGGCCCCGCGGCGAATCGAACGCGACCGCAAACTAGCTCAGCAGAGATCGCGCTTGTCGTGGCCCGGACGGATCGTCGTGCCCCTTGCAGGGGCCTCATCACTCAGCCGGATGGCAGGGCTTCGTCAGAGATCAGGCGAGCCGTTCGAGGATTCCGGCCCGGCTCAAGGCGCTGTTCCGAGTCGACTCGGGCGAGCCGCCATCAGAGCCGGCGGTGGGAATCGAACCCACGACCTGACGATTACAAGTCGTCTGCGCTACCAACTGCGCCACACCGGCCCGGTGCCGGGACCTGCCCGGTGCCGCGCCCATTCTACGGCGGATCTACCTTCAGCCTCGGGGAGGGCGGCCGCCTGCTGGAGGCTTCATCGGAAACGCTTGCTTTGGTACCCCCCTGTTGGCAGGCTGGCACGCAGTGCCCCAAAGCCCCGAACCACCAGCACGGCCCACTACCGGCTCCGGCGGAGGTGGCACCGGGTTTCCACTCGTCCGGGCGGCCATCGTCCTGGTGGCCTTTGTGGTCGTCACGATCCTGTTGCTCGGAGTGATCCACCCCACGACCTCGGGTACGGCCGCCGGCCCGGTCGTGACCACCACAACGGCCCCGGCCCATCCGACTACCACCACGACCACCGTGCCGCCCAGCCACGTACCGGTGCTCGTGGCCAACGCCTCGGGTATCACCGGTGCCGCCAGCTCGGTGACGGCCCAGTTACAGACGGCGGGTTGGGACCTCCTGCCCCCGGTCAACGCCTCGACTCAGGTCACCAAGTCCAATGTGTACTACGTCGCCGGGCAGCAGAAGCCTGCGGAGAGTGTCGCTGCCACCCTCCAGCTCCCGGCCAGTGCGGTCGTGCCCTACACCACCTCGGCTCCGGTGAGCTCCATCGGCTCGGCTGAGGTACTGGTCGTCGTCGGCCCCGACCTGGCCGACAAGAGCGCCGCCACCGGCACGACGACCACCGTCAACTGACGCCCCCGGTGCCGCACCAGCCTGGGGCCTCAAATACCCAAGCGGTCCGTCGGGCGTTCTCGGCCCTCCTGATCGACCCGGCGACCACCGCTGTGCTCACCGACTTCGACGGAACGCTCTCGCCGATCGTGGACGACCCCTACGACGCCAGACCCCTGGAAGGTGCCGGTTCGATCATGGCGTCACTGGCTGCCCGGTTCGGTGAGGTGGCGGTGATCTCGGGTCGCTCGGTGGCCTTTCTCGAAGAGCACCTGGCCATCCCAAGGGCAACGCATGACAACTACCGGGTCCGACTCGTCGGGCTCTACGGTCTCGAACAGTCGTGGGGCGACGGCCGGGTCATTGTGGAACCGGCGGCCGAGGAGTGGCGGCAGGTGGTCGAAGCTGCCGTGGCACGGCTGCGGGACGACGCTCCCGGCGGTGTGCTGGTCGAGCCCAAGGGTCTGGCGGTGACCGTCCACTGGCGCCGTGCTCCCGAGGCGGAGGGCTGGGCGACCGAGGCCATCGCCGCCGAGACCGGGCGATCGGGCCTCAAGGCCCATCCGGGCCGTCTGTCGGTGGAGCTCAGGCCACCCCTTCAGGTGGACAAGGGTTCGGTGGTCCGCGCGCTGGTGGCCTCGTCTACCGCAGCCTGCTACTTCGGCGATGACCTCGGAGATCTTCCCGCCTTCGATGCGCTCCACGCTCTGGCCGGCCGTGGTGGTATCGAAACCGTTGCCGTTGCCGTGGTCGACGACGAGAGCGACCCTCGAGTGGCCACCGCCGCCGACGTAGTGCTGGCCGGCCCGGCCCGGGCCCTCGAGCTGCTCGGATGGCTGTCCAGGGCGCCCGTCGGATCAGGCGGCTGATCTCGCCTTCCCGTGTGGGGCCAGCTCAGAGTGCTGCGTCGAGCTGGGCCTGGAGCCAATCGGCCGGATGGCGGGCCAGCACCAGGTCGCGGAGGCGACCCGCCCGCTCGGCCCGCAACCCCGGATCCATGTCCAGGGCCTCGGCCATCACCGCGGCGGTGCCGGAGACGTCGAAGGGATTCACCTCGAGGGCCCCGGGGGCCAACTCCTCGAAGGCTCCGGCCTCCCGGGACAGGGCAAGGACGCCGTTCCGGCGATTGATCAGCGGTCCCTCCTTGGCTACGAGGTTGAGACCGTCCCGAACTGGATTGACCAAGAGGACGTCGTACCGGGTGAGGGCGGCCAATGAGCGGGGATAGTCGTCTTCCACCTCCAACACGATGGGCGTCCAGCCCGGAGTGCCCCACTGATTATTGATCCGCTCGACCGTCGACTCGACCTCGTTCTGGTAGGCGAGATATTCGGGAAGCCCTTCGCGAGTCGGGTAGGCCAGCGCCACGAATACGACCCGCTCCCGGCGATGGGGCTGGAGCTCCAGCAACTCCTCGAAGGCCCAGAAGCCGCGGAGCAGGTTCTTCGACAACTCCATCCGGTCCACCCGGACGATGACCTGGCGATCGGGGTCGCCGACCTTGTCCTCGATTCGGGCCAGCGCCCGGCCGACCTCGGGTCGGGCGGCGGCATTGGCCAACTTCACCGGATCGGTGGAGAGCGGCGAGACGAAGGTGGGCCCGGCCGGTACGGTCGGGCTGAGCACCATGTCGACATCGGCCCGGTAGGAGGACGCCCACCGCTCGGTGTGGAACCCACAGGCGCCGAAGCCGGCCATGGAGGCCATCAGTTCGTCGCCCACCGCGGTCGGCAGCATCCGGAGCACTGAGGGGTCGGCAAAGGGGGTGTGGGTGAAGTGCGTCGTCCGCAGGTCCGGACGCAGGCGGGCCAGGTCCGCGCCCATCAGGGCGAGGTGGTAGTCCTGGACCAGGACGCGGCCTCCTTCCGGTGCGACCTTGGCTACCCGCTGGGCGAAGAGCTGGTTGAACTCCCGATAGGCGTCCCAGGCTTCCAGCCAGCGGTGATCCGCCCGCGGTCGTCGGACGGCGTCGAAGAGGTGGTGGTGACAGAACCAGAGCATGGAGTTGGAGACGACGTTGTACGCCAGGTTGTAGACGTCGGCCTCCGGCTCGACCAGCTCGATGCGGAGCCCGTCTTCGACCATGAGCCCACGGGCCGCCGCACTCCGGTCGGCCTCGCCCATGGCCGCCGCCACCCAGGTGGCCCCGGTCCCCACCACCAGCGGCTGCATGGAACCGGCCAGCCCGCCGGCCGACGTGCCGGCCACCGGTTCGCCATCCTCCAGATGGAAGGCCAGCGGACCCCGATTGGACACAAGGACGGTATCGGCCAGCGAGCCCTCGCCCCAGCGGGGGATGCGGTCCTCAACCATGGAGGGACGCTACCCGGTGAGCGGGGCGAAACCACAAAGGAGCCCGGCCCTTGACAAGGTAGTGAGTGACCAATCACAATGTAACCATGATGGTTCCAGCCCGACAGACCGCAGGGGAGCGCCGCACGGCCGTGCTGGCTGCAGCCATCACCGAGTTCGCCCGTTCGGGCTACGCCGGGACGTCGACGGAGGCCATCGCCTCCCGAGCCGGGATCTCCCAGCCCTACCTGTTCCGACTGTTCGGGACCAAAAAGGACCTGTTCGTCGCCACGTACGACCTGGTCGGCCTCCGGATTATCACCGAGCTGACCAAGGCCGGGGAGGGCCTGGAGGGCGAAGAGGCCAAGAACGCCATGGGTGAGGCGTACCTCGAACTGATGCAGGACCCCGAGATGCTCCAGGTCCAGCTGCACGGTTTCGCCGCCGCCCCCGCCGACCCCGACATCGCCCGCAGCTGCCGGCGGACCTTCGAGGTCCTGGCCGACCTGTTCCTCGAGCGGACCCACCTCTCCGACGACGAACTCCGTGAGTTCTTCGCCATGGGGATGCTGATCAATGTGATGTCCGCCATCGACCTGCTCTCCCTACCCGAGCCCTGGGCGCAGACCCTGTGTGAGATGCCCGACAAAGCCAATGCCATCCGATCCGCCAGCAAAGCCCTCGCCGACCGCCATGAGGCCGACCGGGACGTGAACCAGGAGGTTCCCGCATGAATCAGCCCCTCACCATCCCCCTTTTTTTGCCTCGCCAAGCTAGTGAGCAGTCACAACCGTTCGGATGGCGGACGGTGTCGGCCCGCCGCAGGCTCGCCTCCCTGCGGCACCGGGCCAGCGATGCCCGAAGCGACCAGGCCGCCATGACCCCCGCCTCGGCCGGATCGAGCGCCGTCACGACGGACCGGGGCCCAACGCCCGCAGTGCCGGTCCAGCCGGGAGCTCCACTCGAGGCCGACCAGGACCGGCGGGCCAAATCGCGGGCCGTCTGGGCCATCGTCATCACCGGACTGGCCCTGTTCATGGCCTCGCTGGACAACCTGGTGGTGTCCACGGCCCTACCTGTCATTCGCGAGCACCTCCACGCCGGGCTCTCCGGGCTCGAGTGGACGGTGAACGCCTACACCCTGACCTTTGCCGTTCTGCTCCTGTCGGCGGCCGCCGTGGGTGAGCGCTTCGGGCGCCGGCGCATCTTCGTCCTCGGCATCGGCGTGTTCACCGCTGCCTCCGCCGTGGCCGCGCTGGCCCCGAGTATCGGGGTGCTGATCCTGGCCCGGGCCGTGCAGGGAGCCGGTGGCGCCATGATCATGCCCCTCTCGCTCACCTTGTTGAGTGCGGCCGTTCCACCGGAGCGGCGCAACGTCGCCCTCGGGATATGGGGGGCCATCGGCGGTGCCGCCGTCGCCCTCGGCCCGTTGGTCGGAGGAGCGGTGACCAGTGGATGGTCATGGCAGTACATCTTCTGGCTCAACGTTCCTGTCGGCCTCGTGCTCATGCCCCTGGCCTGGTGGAAGCTGTCCGAGTCCCGGGGCGTCCGGGCCCGTCTCGATCTCACCGGCGTGGCCCTGGTGAGCATCGGCCTCCTGGGTGTGGTCTTGGGACTGGTCGACGGCAACAGCCACGGGTGGACGAGCCCCCTGGTGCTGGCATCGTTCGGCATCGGGGCCGTGTCGTTGCTGGCCTTCATCTCCTGGGAGATCCGGTCCGACCATCCCATGTTGGACATGCGACTGTTCCGGGACCGAGGGTTCACCTCGGTCAACGTGACCGCCATGCTGTTCAGCTTCGGGATGTTCGGGGCCATCTTCTTCCTCGTCCAGTTCCTCCAGACGGTCCAGGGACTCTCGCCTCTGGCTGCCGGCGTGCGCATCCTGCCCTGGACGGCCATGCCCATGCTGTTGGCCCCGGTGGTCGGACAGCTGGCCGAGCGGTGGGGAGGGAAGCCGCTGGTCGTGACCGGCCTGAGCCTCCAAGCCATCGGGCTGGCCTGGCTGGCCACCGTGACCTCGCCGACGATCCCCTACGCCGACCTGGTCGTGCCCTTCGTGATCTGCGGGATCGGCATGACGCTGTTCTTCGTGCCGTTGGCCTCGCTGGTGCTCGGTGCCGTGCCCCGTTCCCTCGAAGGGGTGGCCTCAGGGGCCAACGCTGCCTTCCGGGAGCTGGGGGGCGTACTCGGCATCGCCGTGCTCGGCGCCATCTTCAGTTCCCATGGCAGCTATGCCTCGGGTGCTGACTACGTGAACGGGATGACCGTGGCCGTCTATGCCGGGGCCGCCGTGGTGGCCATCGGCGCCATCGCCGCCATGCTCGTACCGAGCCGGCGTAACGGTCCCGATCACGACGACCTGGTGGCTCCCGAGGTGATTCCGGACCTGGCCGCCGGCTCGGTGGGCGGCGACGGCGAATCCATGGCGCCCCGCTCCACCGTCGCCACCCGGTCCGGGTCGAGCCCGGTACCCGTCCCCTAGTAGGGGTGTCCAAGGAGGGTCGGGCCCGTTGCCTCAGTCGGGGGTGACGGGCCGGGCCCGGGCCAGAGCGGCCCGGAGGATATCGGTGGCCTGGGGCCGGAGCTCGTCGAGCGGTCGGTTCCGGTGGATCCGGATCCCGAGATCCACCTGGGCGATGGAGTCCACTCCGTAGAGGGCGGCCACATCGATCAGCAGAGCCAGCTCGACGGCGTAACCATCAGCCAGGCCCAGCTTCTCGAGGACCCATCTCGGTGCCGCGGTCTCGCCGGCCAGGGGCTGTTCGATCACCCCGAGCTGAGGGAAGAGGAGGTCGATCACCGGACGGGCCATGAGCTCGGTGACCCGCCCGCCACCGTCGGGAGAGCCGTGCAATGGACGCCGGTAGTACCCCTTGACCAGGGTGACTGTGTCATCGAAGAGGAGGGGCTCCAGTAGGCCGGTCACGAAGTGGGGACCGAAATTGGTGACGTCGGCGTCCACGAAGGCGAGAAGGTCTGCGTCGGTGGCGATCAGGGCCGACCGCATGGCCTGGCCCTTGCCCCCGGCCCGAATCTCGGGTCGGACCACCCGCGCGCCGGCCCGGCGGGCCAGGTCCCCGGTCCCGTCGTCGGAGCCGTCATCGACCACGACCACGTCGTCGACCAGGGCGGCACCGCCACCCCGATCGGTGAGTGAGGCGACGATGGCCTCGACGATCGGGCCCACGGTGGCTGCCTCGTTGCGGGCGGGGATGCACACGGCGATGGTCCGCTCGCCCTTGGCCGCGGCCAGCCTGGCGGCGGACGCCGGCACCGAGGTGGTTCCCGCGTCGTCGCCAGATGGGGGCGCGGTCGACATGGTGCCATCATCGCTCACTGGGGACGGGTGCGTGGAAGCCCACCGGGCGTGGGGGCGTGATCCCTCGGCGGGCTGTAGCGAGGGGCCGCATTGACGACGGTCCCGAGTTCGGCCAAAATGGTTGTCATCATCCAGAGCGGCTGAGGGACCGGGCCCAGCGACGCCGCGGCAACCAGAGCGAGACACCGAACGGCTTCGGCCACCGGATCTCGTACCAGGTGCCAATGCCCGAGCGATGAGGAGACTGCTGTGGACTTCGTTTCTGGGCTTCGTTGCCGTGAATGTGGGCGTGCCTATCCGGCCGAGGCGTTGCACGTGTGCGACTACTGCTTCGGTCCGCTCGAGGTGACCTACGACTACGACGCCGTGGCCACCACCATGACCAGAGAGCGCGTGGCCTCGGGCCCCCGATCGATCTGGCGCTACGCCGATCTGCTCCCTGTGCACGACCCTGCCCCCGTCGACCTCGGAGCGGGCTTCACCCCGCTCGTGCGGGCCGATCGGCTGGCCGCCGAGCTCGGTCTCGGGGAGCTGTGGATCAAAGACGACACGGCCAACCCCACGGGATCGTTCAAGGACCGGGTGGTGTCGGTGGCGCTGACCAAGGCTCGCCAACTCGGCTTCAAGATCGCCGCCTGTGCCTCGACGGGGAACCTGGCCAACTCGGTCGCCGCCCATGCGGCTCGGGCGGGCATGGAGTCGGTGGTGTTGATCCCCCACGATCTCGAGACGGCCAAGATCACCATGACGTCGGTCTACGGGGGCACGGTCATCGCCGTCGACGGGAGCTACGACGACGTCAACCGGCTGTGTGCCGAGCTGACCAGCGAGCAGCCGACGTGGGCGTTCGTCAACGTCAACGTGCGCACCTACTACGCCGAGGGCTCGAAGACCCTGGCCTTCGAGGTGGGTGAGCAGCTCGGGTGGCAGGCGCCCGACCATGTGGTGGTGCCCATCGGTTCGGGGAGCCAGCTGACCAAGGTGGCCAAGGGGTTCGAGGAGCTGTGGAAGGTGGGACTGCTCGACGAGGAGCCCCACGTCCGGATCTCGGGTGCCCAGGCGGCCGGATGCTCGCCGGTGGCCACCGCCTTCGCCGAGGGGACCGACGCCATCCGGCCGGTCAAGCCCGACACCATCGCCAAGTCCCTGGCCATCGGCAATCCGGCCGACGGCTGGTACGCACTCGACGCCATCCGCACCTCCGGTGGCGCCTGTGCGTCGGTCACCGACGACGAGGTCCTCGAGGGGATCCGTCTGCTGGCCCGGACCGAGGGCATCTTCGCCGAGACGGCTGGTGGTGTGACCATCGCCACACTGGCCAAGCTGGCCGCCCAGGGTGTGGTCCGGTCGGACGAACGGGTGGTGGCGCTGGTCACCGGACACGGGCTGAAGACCGTCGAGGCCCTCAACGACTCGGTGGGCCCGACGACGACCATCGCCCCCACGCTCGAAGCCTTCGACCGGGCCATGGCCGAGAACGAATCGAACGACCTGTCAGCGAGGAGCCCACGATGAGCGTCACGGTACGCGTCCCCACCCAGCTGCGCACCCTCACCGGCGGTACCGGTGAGGTGAGTGTCGAAGGGTCGACCGTGGGCGAGGCGCTGAAGGCCCTCGACGCCGCCCACGCCGGTTTCGCCGAGAGGATCTTCGACGACCAGGGCGAGCTCCGACGGTTCGTCAACGTGTTCCTCGCCGACGAGGACGTGCGCTTCTTGGAGGGCCTCTCCACCCCGGTGGCCGACGGCCAGACGCTCTCGATCGTGCCGGCTGTGGCCGGCGGCTGACGTCGGCGACACCGGTGCGACCGGTGCCTCCGGTGCCTCCGGGCGGGACTGAGGCTCAGGCCCCGAGCCCGTGCAGCATGAACTCGCAGATACGGGCCGCGGCGTCGGCGGCATCGGGGGGAAGTGGCTCGGCAGCCCGAATGGACATGGCGCCGTAGATCTGTTGGCCGATCAGGCTCACGGCCTGATCGGGGTCCATCGTACGGAAGGTGCCCGAGGCCACTCCGTCGACGTACAGGTCGGTGAGGAGTCGGGCGATGTTGAGGCCGATGAGGGCCAGCTCGGTCCCCACGGCCTCCCCGCCCTGGCTGACCGTTCCCTGCGTGAGGAGGGCCAGGCGGAAGAAGGCCGGATTGTCGTCGATCCTCACGAGCATGGCCTCGACCAGTCGTTGGAGCCGGTGGGTGGGCTCGACATCCTCCTCCCAGGTTTCGGCGACGTCCTCCAGAAGCTGGTCGTGCATCCCCTTCAGGCAGGCGCGCAGCAACTCGTCCCGATTGGCGAAGTAGACGTAGACCGTGGAGCGGGCCACCCCCGCCTCGGCGGCGATGTCGTCCATGGACACATCGGTGGTGCCGCGCTCGCCGAACAGCCGCCTGGCCACTTCGATGACCTGATCACGCCGGAAGTCCCGGATGACCTCTTTGATGGTGCCGGCCGGCCGGCGCTCCGGCATCAGGCCGAGACGCGCGCAGCCGGCGGGAAGGCCACAGGAATGTGCTTCACGCCGCTGATGAAGGCTGACTGCAACCGCTCGACCTCGCCGTCGAGGGCGATGTCGGGCATGCGGTCGAGCAGGTGCTCGAACATCACTCTGATCTCCATGCGGGCGAGGTTCGCCCCCAGGCAGAAGTGCGGTCCGCCGGCACCGAAGGCCATGTGGGGGTTGGGGTCGCGGGTGATGTCGAAGCTCTGGGGGTTGGTAAAGACCGCCTCGTCACGGTTGGCCGAGATGTGGAAGAAGACCACCTTGGTGTCCTCGTCGATGTGGTGGTCGCCGAGATCGAAGGCGCTGGTGGTCTGGCGACGGAAGTTCATCACCGGGCTGACGTAGCGCAGCATCTCCTCGGTGGCCGAGGGCAGCAGCGAGCGGTCCTTCCTGAGCATGTCCCACTGCTCCGGATGGTCGAAGAAGGCGGCCATGCCTCCCGAGATGAGGTTCCGGGTGGTCTCGTTCCCGGCCACGGTGAGGAGGAGGAAGAACAGCTCGAGCTCCACCGAGTTGAGCTTCTCGCCTTCAACCTCGACGTCGGTGAGCACGCTCATCAGATCCTCGTGGGGGTCGATGCGCTTGGACTCGAAGAGGGCGGAGGCGTAGGCGTACAGCTCCATGGCCGCCTGTTGCGGGACCGATTCGTCCGTCTGGTACTCGGGATCGTCACTGCCGATCATCCGGTTGGACCAGTTGAACATCCGGTGCCGGTCCTCGTTGGGCACGCCGAGCAGTTCGGCGATGACCACCAACGGGAGCTCGGCGGCGATGTCGGTGACGAAGTCGGCGCTGCCCTTCTCGATGACCGAGTCGATGATGGTGTCGGCGGCCGCGTTGATCCGCTCGTGGAGCTGATTGACCATGCGGGGCGTGAAGCCTTTGTTGACCAGCCGCCGGTAACGGGTGTGGAGCGGAGGGTCCATGTTCAACATGAGCATCTGCTGCTGGGCCAGGTCGTCGGGGCCCAGGTCCCAGAGGAAGGTGGCCTGCTTGGAGGACGAGAAGTGTTCGTAGTCGCGGTTGACCGTGGTGGCACCGGCATGGGAGGTGACCGCCCAGAACCCGGGACCCGCCTCTTCTTCCTGCCACCACACCGGGGCGTTCTTCCGGAGGTAGGCGAACCACTCGTGGGGCACCCGCTCGGTGAAGGCCTTGGAGTCCAGCAGATTGATGTCGTCGAAGGTGACGTTGCTGATGTCGATCTCGTCGTGGGGCATATCGGATGCTCGTTCCAATCCATCGGACAGTGTGTCCGATTAGTTGGATCGTACGTCCGAACGAACGTTTCGTCAATGGCGGGACCGGCGGTCGGCCTTGTCGGACCCCCGGTCAGGCTGCGGGTGGGCGGACCTGGGCTGCGAGGTCGGTTCGAGGGGGGAGCGAACCAGGGTGGATCAGGGCGGCCAGGGCCTCGACCCCGTCGACCAGCCGCGGGCCGGGCCGGACGATGACTGCGTCGGCGTCCACCGCCCACACCGGGAGGTTCGGAGCCAGGCACCCCCGGTCGATCAGCTCCTCAGCGAGGCCCACGGCTCCGTCCAGGCGGAAGCCGCACGGCGCCACCACGACCAGGTCGGCCCCGACGGCGGCGACGTCCGCCCATCGGACCTCGGACGACCGGGTCCCGGAACGCCCGAGAAGCGGCCGGCCGCCGGCCGCCTCCACCAGGTCGGGGACCCAGTGGCCCGAGGTGAACGGCGGATCGGTCCACTCGAGCACGGCCACACCCGGACGCGCCCCGCCGGCCACGGACTTGGCTACCGCCCCCAGGCGACGCCGCAGAGAAGCCACGAGCTGGTCGGCGGCCTGCTCCCGGCCGGTGGCCCGGCCGACGGCCCCGATGGAGCCGAGCACCTGTTCCAGCGTCATGGGGTCGAGGGTCAGCACCTCGGCCCGACAGCCCAGGTGGTCGAGGGCGGCGTCCACCTCGTGACTGTCCAGCGCGCAGACCGCACACAGATCCTGGGTGACCACCAGTTCGGGGTCGAGGTCCCGGAGCGCGCCCTCGTCGAGGGTGTAGAGGTCCTCGCCCGCAGCGAGACGGGCCCTCACCGCGCGATCGATCTCGGCCGGGCTCATGCCCCCGGCGAGCTCGGTCGACGAGACGATGGTCCGCTGACGGGCCTCGTCGGGGAAGTCGCACTCGAACGTCACGCCGGTCACCTCGTCGCCGGCCCCGATGGCGAAGAGGATCTCGGTGGCCGAGGGGATGAGGGAGACGATCCGCACCGGGCCACGGTACCAAGTGGCGCCGGACGCACTACTGGGCCGGAGGACGGGCAACGCCCCGGCACGAGCCGCTCAGGTGGCCCAGTCGACCTCGCCGTCCATGATGACCCGTGGCTCTTCGGTGAGGACGAACTCCAGGTGGTCGGTGTCGAGGAACTTGGGGAGGTCCTCGAACATGGCCGGCGAGTCGACGTCGCTCATGTGGGCGTAGTAGTCGTCCATGGAGTTGAACCACTGGACGGTGACCCCGTCGTAGCCGGACCGGTCGTCATCGCCGCGGTAGTCGCCGAGCGGCCGGGGGTTCTGCTCGTAGCGGACCACGTGGCTGCCGCACCGGCTGCCGGCGATGAGCGGGCCGTGACTGTTCTTCCAGTAGTCCTGGAACTCGGCCGGGGTCATCCCCTCCTTGCGCTTCAGCAGACAGGTCAACTTGATCATCGAGGTGGTCCTCCCCTGGTGGATCCGACGGGCCACTAACCATAGGTCCCGTCCCGGTCGGCCCTAGCGGTCAGGAGGCGAGCTGGGCGCAGAACAGGTCGGTGACGTAGGGCATGGCGATGGGCTGGGGGAGCCCGGCGGCGAACGCCTCGACCTCGTCGAGCAGGGCCCGCTGGTCGCCATCAGGGAGTACCTGGACGTAGCTCCGGGAGGCCACCTGGCCCACGAAGGTCGGGAGGTCCAGCCACTGGGTGAAGGGCAGCTTGGTCCTCTGCACCGCCTCGAACCGACCGCTCTGGTCGATGTCGGCGCCGAAGTCCTTGCCGATGGGGTAGGGCGCCATGGTGTCCCACTTGGAGATGCGCACCAGCTCCTGGACGAGGGGAACTGACTCGTCCCGTTCGTTCCAGATGAGCACCAACCACCCTCGGGGCCGGAGGACCCGGGCCACCTCGGCCAGGGCCGTCGGGGGATCGAACCAGTGGAAGGCCTGGGCCACGACGACGGCGTCCACGGTGGCGTCGCCCAGGGGGATCCGCTCGGCCGTGGCCCCCACGAGGGGTACCCCGGGGACCACCCGGGAGAAGACCTCGCGCATGGACGGCGACGGCTCGGCGGCCACGCAGGCCAGGTGCCGCTCGTGGAGCTGGCGGGTCATCTTGCCGGTGCCCGCGGCCAGGTCGAGGACCCGGCGTCCGGCGACGAGGTCGGCTGTCTCGACCAGCAGGTCGACCGCCTCATCGGGATAGGAGGGTCGGGCCCGCTCATAGATGTCCGACCCCGATTCGAACCCCGCCCGACCGAGCTGGGACCGGGCGGCGGCACGCCTGTCGTCGGTCGGCACCGGGCCGTCATCGGGAGGTGGGGCGGTGGTGGTCGGGTCGTCGGACACAGGGCAACTCTATTGAGTGCCGCCCGGTCGTCGGGACTCATTTCGGACGGTCCCCGACGTCGGCAATCGCCCGGGGCCACGGCCATCAGTTAGCGTCGCGGGGTGACTGCTGGCAGCCCGGGCCGTGACGACCGCGCGAATTACCGAGCTCAACCTTCCCGTGGCCGGTGGCGGTACGGCCGGTGCCCCTCGGCATCCCTCGCTCTCGGACCGGGCGCCGGCTCCGCGCCACCGACGGTGGGCCAACGCCCTCATCCACGTGGGGTGGAACTGGGTGGCGCGGTACGGGGCCACCGGGCCCGACGACCGGCTGGCCGGTCGGTTCGGTTTCTTCGGTGCCGGCAGCTGCCTGGCCTTCCCGACGGGGGCCGTCTTCGGTGAGCGGTGGATCCACCTCGGGCGGGACACTCTGGTCGGGCCACACGTCAGCATTTCGGCGGGTATGGTGCCGGGCCAGACCATGGTCACCGATCCGGTGGTGCGCATCGGTGATCGCTGCATGATCGGCCGGGGCAGCCATATCGTCGGCCACTTCGAGATCGACATCGGTGACGATGTCCATACCGGTCCGTACGTGTACATCACCGACCAGAACCACGGTTACGAGGACCCCGACAAGGTGGTCCACGTCCAGTGGCCCAGTGACGACCCCGTGCGTATCGGTGCCGGTAGTTGGTTGGGCACCGGCGTCGTCGTCCTCCCCGGCTCCCGACTGGGCAGGAACGTAGTGGTGGGGGCCGGGGCCGTGGTGCGGGGCACCTTTCCCGACCACTGCGTCATCGCCGGCGTCCCCGCCCGGATCGTCCGGCGCTACGTGCCCGGATCGGGATGGATCGACGGCCCGCCGGACAAAGGATCGGTCCCGACGGCCACCACCGTCCCCGAGGAGCCCCCGGTGGGTTCGTCCGGTGGATCGCCGCCCGCTAGTGGCGAAGCCGGCCCCGTGCCCGGGGCGGTGGCGAGTTCGACGTCGGGCCGCCCCAGCCCGTAGCGACGGACCACTTCGGAGGCCTCCTCGCGGCCCTGGGCGATGAGGGCCTCGGTGGTGGAGAAGTCGGCGAAGTCACGGGCCTCGTCCTCACTCCCACTGCACACGATGACCTCCACCCCCGGGGGCAGCAGGGCCATATCCCGGGCGAAGCGGGCATGGATCGAGATCAACAAGGCGTTGAGCGTGGCCTCCACGGGGCGGCGGGGTGACACCGGGGTGAACGACGGCGGTGCGCAGAGCAGCACGACGATCCGGGTGGCCCCTGCGTCGATGGCCCGCCGTATCGGTACGTTGTCGACCACGCTCCCGTCGATGAAGCGCTCGCCGTCGATCTCGACCGGGGGGAAGATGGCCGGGATGGCCGACGAGGCGAGGACGGCCTCGACGGCGGGGCCATAGGTGAACCAGCGCTCGCCGCCGTCGGTCAGTGAGGTGGCCACCACCTCGATGGGGATGACGGCGTCTTCGAGTCGCTCGAAGCCGATCCCCTCCTCGATGACCCGACGAAGCCCGTCGTTGACGAACACCGAGTCCCGCTGCTGGACGTAGAGCCAGGGTCCGTGCAGTCGACCCTGGGGATAGACCGACTCGCGCGTGAGGCTGCGCCAGATGTCGGTCATGCGCTGGACGCCCTCGCGAGTGGGATCGCCCGCAAATGCCGCGCCGTTCACCGCACCCACCGACGAGCCGTAGATGCGGTCGGGCACGAACCCGTGCTCGGTCAGGACCTGGAGCATCCCGATCTGGACCGCTCCCCGGGTCCCACCACCGGCCAGGACCAGCGCGGTCCGCGGCCCACGGTCGTCGGGCTCCACCTCCTCGTCGGACCCGTCCTCGGCCAACCAACGTGACCGGGCGAGCGCGGCCCGTTGCAGGGTGAACCGGAGGACCAGCACGATGAGTACCACGGTGACCACGACGAACACCGTGAACACGACGGCGAAGGCGGTGACGGCAGCCGGGATCATCATCGATCCAGAGGCTATCGGCGGCCGGGCCACCTTCCCGCTGTGACACCCATCGTGCACTCTTGGTGCCATGCCGGTCATGGATATCGAGCGCCCGAGGGCGGTAATCGCGCCACGTCAGCGCCGCGGCCTCGTGCCGGTGGACCCTCAACTCACCACGGTGCCCCGGTCCCCGGCTCCAGAGGCGATCCGCCATCGCCGTAGGCACTGGGAGCCTCTCTCGGGGGAGGCCCTCCTCCAGCGGCTCCGCATCACCGGCCGTCCCCGTCCCACAGCCCGTCCTGAACTGACCCGGACGCTGTGGGCGCTCCTCGAGTCCGAACTGGGCCGGACTGAATCGGTGCGCGGACCGTTGTCGGGTGGTTCCGAAGATCCTTCGTCACCGCTTCCCGTGCTGGTCACCAAGGACCGACTTACCAAGGTGCTGGCCTGTGAGGCCCACCAGGTGGTCACCGGCTTCGGCGCGGCTCCCTTCTCGACCGCCCTGGCCTGTGGCTCGCTCATCGACGTCCTATTCCGTCAACTGGTCACGGTGGGCTCCATCGGTGACCCCATGGAGGACGGTCTGGCCGCGCTGGCGGTGGACGACCACCAGACGGACCTGTGGGCGTGGATAGCGAGCCTGGCCGGCCCCGAGCGCGACGAGCTCCGGGCCGAGGTGGAGCGGCAGGCCGACGGCCTGCGCCGACGGTGGCCGACCCTTGATCCGGTGTGGTTGCCCCGCACGCAGGAATCGCTTCGAGCGAAGTCGGCGGGTGGCGCCGTCGAACTGTCGGCCCGGGTGGACCTGGTCATCGGGCGCCCGGCCCATGACGAGGGATCGGTGGCCATCGTCGAGGTCAAGTCCGGCTCCCGCCGGGTCGAACACCGGACCGACCTCCACTTCTATGCGCTCCTCGAGGCCCTGCGGAGTCCGGCGCCCCCGTTCGTGGTCGCCACCTACTACTCGAGGACCGGCGAGCTCGACGTGGATCCGGTCACCGACGAACTCCTGATGGCCGCGGCCCGCCGCACCGCCGTCGGGTCTCGTCTCCTGGTCGACCAGGCCCACGGGGTCGAGCCCGATCGCCGACCCGGCCCTCGGTGCGGACGGTGCTCGATGGTTCCCGCCGATGGTGTCGCCGATGAGGGGGCGGTGCGCCGGTGACGACGGTCGGGGAACGCACGCGGGCCCTTCTGGCCCCGGCGCCGCCTCCAATCGGCGACGACTTCCGGGCGGGTGTGCGCACCGATCTCGTGACCAGGCTCGGTCCGCTGGTGGCCGGGCTTCCCTCCGGAGATCCGGTGGTGATGGGCCTGCCCCTGCTCCGCCGAGCGAGGATGCGGCCCGAGACGTTGGCTGAACCGGAAGAGCCGTTCGCCTGGCGACCGGTCTTCGTTCGCCGGTCCTTGGGCCTGGCCGTGGTAGAGGCCTGTGTGGGCGGACGGTTCCGCACCCCGCTCGATGCCGTCGACCCGCTGGTGTCCGAAGCCGTCGAACAGTGGAAGGAGACCGGGTGGCGCACCTACCACTGGGAGCCGTGGATGGCCGGACTGGCCCCCGGTGCCCGGGCCGTGGTCCTGGCCGAGGCGGTGGGTTGGGCCTCATCGCTGTGGTCCGCCTTCGATTGGGCCGCGTTCGACCGGCTCCCACAGTTCGGCGGGACCGAGGACCAGTGGGTGTGTCCGGCGGCTCGCACCCTGCGGTTGAAGGCGCGCGCCGAGTTCCGGGTGGCCCTCGGCGGCCGAGCTTCGGGGCTCGACGTCGTCAGCGGTGATCATCGGGGCACGGACAGGGCGACGGTCGCCCTGGTGTCGGTGGCGGGCGGGGCCCCGCCCGAGGCGTGGGGCGACGATCTCGCCTACCTGGCCCTCGTGGCGTCGCTCCGTTCGCCGCAGCGCCCGGTGCCGGCCCGCGTCCTCGGCCTGTGGCCGGATGCCGGTGCCGATCGTTGTGTGGAGATCGACCGGGGGGCCCTGACCGGAGCGGCCGACCGCGTCGTGGACGGCGTGGCCGCACTGGTGGCCGCCCGCGCTCGGCCCCTGGCCGCCTGAGCCCCCCACCGTCCGTTCAGAAGAGGACCTTGGCCGCCTTGGAGTCGGGCTTGCCGGACGCAGTGAGTGGGATTGCTTCCACCACCAACAGCTGGCGGGGGAGCTTGTAGCCGGCGATGTGGGCCCGACAGTGCTCCTGGAGTTCCTCCAGCGAGGGGGCGTCGGCGGGCTCCCGTGGCTGGAGGGCTACGGCAACCCGCTCGCCGAACCGCTCGTCGGGAATCCCCACGACGATGGCGTCGAACACCCCGGGATGGGTCTTGACCGCGGCTTCTACCTCTTCGGGGAAGATCTTCTCGCCGCCCGAGTTGATCGAGGCCGAGCCCCGGCCGTGGACGGTGATGGTGCCGTCGGGCTCGACCGTGGCCAGGTCCCCGGGGATCGACCAACGCACCCCGGTGGCGTCCACCGGGAAGGTGGCCGCGGTCTTCGCCGGGTCCTTGTGGTAACCGAGCGGGATGCGGCCCGAACGGGCCAGGCGACCGATCCGACCGTCGCCCGGGGCGAGCGGGACGAGGTCCTCGTCGAGCACGGTCGTGTCCGCCCGCATGACGAAGCGCGGCCCGCTGGCTCCGTCGTCCACGGATCCCTGGGCGCCGCTCTCGCTGGACCCGAAGCTGTCGAGGACCATGATGGCAGGAAGCCGAGCCTTCAGTTCATCCTTGACCGTCCGGGACAGCATGGCCCCGCCCGAACCGACCACGACGAGGCTCGACGTGTCGTAGGTACCCGCCGGGGCCTGGGCCAGGGCGTCGGCCAACGGCCGGGCCATGGCGTCCCCGACCAGTCCGACCGATACCACCCGCTCCTCGCCGACGATGCGCCACAGGGCGTCGGGGTCGAAGCGGTGTTCGGTGTAGAGGACGGCGGTGCCGGCCATCATGAAGGCGTTCCACATCACCCACTGTGCGTTGCCGTGCATGAGGGGCGCCACCACCAGCATCACGGCCCGCGTCTCGTCGTCCGGGTTCAGGCGGCCGGACAGCTCCTCGGGATGGGTGATGGGTTCGGACCCCCAACCGCCCCCACCCATGGCGGCGAAGAAGATGTCCTCCTGGCGCCAGAGGACGCCTTTGGGCATCCCGGTGGTGCCACCGGTGTAGAGGATGTAGATGTCGTCGGGCGAGCGCGGTCCGAAGTCGCGTGCCGCCGCCGACGCGCCCAGGGCGGACTCGTAGGGGGTAGCAGAGAGACCGGCCGTGTCCGCCCCCGACCCGTCCTCGATCATCACCAGCCGGAGGGGGCGGGAGTGCGCGGCTCCCTCGGTCGCCTCGGCTACCAGCGGGGCGAGGGCGCGCTCGAACACCAGGAGCTCGAGATCGGCGTTGTCGATCACGTAGCGCAACTCAGGCGCCACGTAGCGGTAGTTGAGGTTCACCGGGACGTTGCGGGCCTTGTACGAACCGATCATGGCCTCGACCCATTCGGCCCGGTTGTAGGCGAGGATGCCCACGTGGGCCCCGACGGGCAGGCCCTGGTCGGCCAGGTAGTGGGCGAAGCGGTTGGCCCGTTCGTCGAGTTGGCGGTAGGTCAGCCGATCAGTCCCCGCCACCAGGGCCAGGCGCTCCGGGACGGTGTCGGCCACTATCTCGAACAGGTCGGCCAGGTTGAATTGCCGGTCGCTCATGGCACCTTCCTCGTCTGGGCGGGCCCGCGGGGAGAGCCGGCCCGGTCCCGTAACATGCTGCGTCGAACCGTCAAGTCGTAGCACGCCCCGACCCGCCGTCGGGCGCCGGGCGGGCGGACGCCGAGCCAGAGGAGCGCAACGTGAGCAGTGGACCCAACCCAACAGCGGGCATCGTGGGACATTCGGCGCTGGTCACCGGGGGAGGCAGCGGCATCGGCCTCGGTGCCGCCGCCCGGCTGGTCGAGGACGGCGCCCACGTCACCATCTGTGGCCGCACCGAGGAGAAGCTGGCCGCCGCGGTGACGGAGTTGGAGTCGGTGGCCGCCGCCGCCGAGGGGACGCCCACAGCCGGAGGATCGGCCGGTTACGTGGTGGCCGACGTGACCAACGAGGAGCAGGTGGCTGCGGTGGTGGCCGCCGCCGCAGCGGACCGGGGCCGCCTGGACATCCTGTTCGCCAACGCCGGCGGATCACTGCACATGGGACCCATCGTCACCGCCGAACTGGAATCGGTGCGGGCCACGGTGGACGTCAACTTCATCGGGACGTTCCTGTGCATCAAACACGCCGCTCCGCTGATGGCGGCCGGGGTGGGTTCCGATGTGGCCGGCGACCCGGCTCCCGGTGGGTCGATCATCGGGATGTCGTCGGGGGCCGGCGGTTTCCCTCACCGGTACCTCTGGGCCTACGGCGCGGCCAAGGCCGGGATCGACACCCTCTGCAAGTACGCCGCCGAGGAGCTCGGGTCGACCGGGGTGCGGGTCAACTCCGTGCAGCCCGGCATCGTGGACGACGAGCTGATGTCATTCATCACCGCCGGCGGGCCGCTGCTCGACGAGTACCTGGCCGAGATGCCCATCAGCCGGCTGGGCACGGTGGAGGACATCGCAGCCACCGTGCGGTTCCTGGCCGGCCCGGAGTCGAGCTGGATCACGGGGATCAACATGCCCATCGACGGTGGCCACCACCTGCGACGGGGCGCCAACTACGGCCTGCTGTTCGGTGAGTAGACCGGGCCACCGTGGCCGAGTAGCCCGGGCCGATGCGGGTGAGCTGTTCTCGTGTCTTCCCGGATGCCCTCCTAAACCCCACAGACCCAGGTGACCAGCGCGGCCCGGTCCTCGGTCGCCTACCTCCTGAGGCGGGGCCCGACCGGTGGTGATGGTCCTACCTGGTGCGTCGGGCAACGTTCGATCTAGAGGACCGGGGCCGGCCGCCCCGAGGCCCGGCCGCTACGGGTTGTCCATCCAGCGCGGCGATCGGGGGCGAGAGCGGCGCGATGAGTCCTCGTCCCGGTCCGGTCCTACACTCATGTCGATCGGGCTAGCCATGCTCAATCGCCGTAAGCGCCCGTCCCCGTCACGAGCGTCGCGGGCAGGGTTCGACAGATTGGTTGCGAAATGCCAGGCATGGGGCACCCCCTCCAGACCGACAACTCCACCATCACGGCAGCATTCAGGTCCGCCCTCAACCACCAATTCCTCATCCTGGTGGCCTTGGGTGTGCTGGTAGTCATCGCCTGGAACCTGGCCCGGACGTTGCAGTACCGACGGGCGGTGGCCGCCGGCGCCTCGGCTGTCGGGGACACCACCCCGGCGCTGGGCGCCGAGCCAGCGGCCCGTCGTCTTCTTCGGATCGCCTTCGGGCTCCTGTGGGTGTTCGACGGCTTTCTCCAGCTGCAGGGGTCCATGCCTGTCGGCCTGCCCGGATCGGTGATCACTCCGGCTGCCAGCTCGTCACCGGGGTGGGTTCAGCACCTCGTCAACGTGGGCACCACCATCTGGTCGAACCACCCGGTCACGGCAGCCGCGGCCACGGTGTGGATACAGGTGGGCATCGGGGTCCTGTTGTTGGTGGCACCTCGTGGTCGCTGGTCCCGGGCCGCCGGCGTCGTGAGTGTGGGGTGGGGCCTCGTGGTGTGGGTGTTCGGCGAGGCCTTCGGCGGCATCTTCGGTCACGGCAGCAGCTGGCTGTTCGGGCTGCCCGGGGGCGTCGTGTTCTATGTGGTGGCCGGGGCGCTGGTCGCCCTGCCGGAGAGCTCGTGGCAGTCACCTCGCCTCGGCAAGGGCATCCTGCGCGGCACGGGAGCGTTCTTCGTCGGCATGGGCATCCTTCAGGCCTGGCCCGGGAGGGGCTCCTGGTCCGGGGGGGCCCACACCTCGGCGACGACGGGGACCCTCACGGCGATGGTCAACCAGATGTCCCAGGTGTCCCAACCCTCGATCTTCGCCAGCTGGGTCCGGTCGTTCGGTTCGTTCCAGTCCAGCCACGGGTGGCTGGTCAACTTCGTCATCGTGGTGCTCCTGATCGGGGTGGGCGCGACGTTCCTCAGCGCCAACCTCCGTGTGGTCCGGGTCGGTGTGATCGTTGGATCGGTGCTCTGTCTGGCCACCTGGGTCCTCGTCCAGGACCTCGGGTTTTTCGGCGGGCTGGGCACCGATCCCAACTCCATGATTCCCATGGCCCTGATCTTCATAGCGGGCTATGTGGCGATGGCCCGGCTGCCTGTTCACGCCGCGGAGCCTGAACCGGCCGCCGACCCGGCGGGTACCCCGGAGGTCACTGCCTCAGCCGGGTTCGCCGGATGGCTCGACCGCCTCAACCCCACGTACCTCCTTCGCACGCTTCTCGCCCTGTTGGCGGTGGTCATCGTGCTGATCGGCGCCGCCCCCATGGCTGTGGCGTCCACCGATCCCAACGCCGACCCCATCGTGATCGAGGCGGCCAATGGCGTACCCAGCGAGGTCAATGTTCCTGCCCCGCCCTTCACCCTGACCGACACGAGCGGGCGCTCCGTCTCGCTGGCCTCGCTGGCCGGACGGACCGTGGTGCTCACGTTTCTCGACCCAGTCTGCACGTCGGACTGTCCGCTCATCGCCCAGAGCCTCCGGTTGGCCGATGAGAACCTGGGGGCAAGTGCCCGAAATGTCGAACTGGTGGCCGTGGTCAACAACCCGCTCTACCGCAGTTCGGCGCTCACCGCCGCGTTCGACCGACAGGAGGGTCTCGACCACGTGGCCAACTGGACGTACCTGACCGGGTCTCTGGCCCAACTCCACCAGGTGTGGAACGACTACGGGGTTCAAACCGAGCTGTCGCCGGCCGGTGGCATGGTGGCTCACAGCGACATCGTCTACGTAATCGACAAGCTGGGTCACACACGGGTGATCTTGAACGGTGATCCCGGGGACGGGAGCGCCGAGGGCTCTTCGTTCGTAGGCCAGCTCACCTCCCAGATCCGCTCCATCGTCCACTCGTGAGGATCCCGCCACGATTGCCCGCCCGCCCCGGCGCGGCATGGAGGAAGCCGGCGGCCGCGGTGGCCGGCATCCTCGGTGCAGGTGTGCTCGCTGTTTGCGGTCCTACCGGTGCCGGGGCCGCCTCGGCCGGAACGTTGGGCCCGGCGATCCCGCTGACCAGTTCGACGGTGGCCGGCACCGCGACCTGGGCCACCCTGGCCATGGGCCATCTCGACGATCCCCTCAACACCTTCTGGCAGTTGCTGCGACTGAACGGCGCCGGGTGGCAGTTGGCCACCCCACCCGGGGTGGCCAGCAACGGAGGGCTGGTGGCCGCGGCGGACCCCTCATCGGTCCTGGCCGGATTCGGACCGTCCCAGTATCTGCGTTTCTCCCCGGTGGCCCGCACGTCCGATCAGGGCTCCAGTTGGCAGGTCGGCGTCCTGCCGGCCGGTGTGTCCTCGGTGCCGGACGGGCTGGCCCAGGACGGAGCGGAGTCAGCGGCGCTCTTGCGCACCGGCGGAGGAAGGGTGGTGGCCAGCACCGCCGATCTCTCGACCTGGACCCAGGTGACAACGGCCGCCGCGCTTCGCCGTCAGTCGGGGCGCGCTGGCTGTCGGCTCGGCTCCCTCACTGCAGTGACGATCGACGCCCAGGGCGGAGCGGTGGTGGGTGCATCCTGTGCGCGGGGCGGCCGGGCGGGGCTGTTCGCACCGTCCTCGGGCGGATGGAGGTCCGTCGGACCGGGCATGCCCGGGGGTTCGAGCGGACCCACCCAGGTGGTCCGACTCGACCAGACCGACGCCGGAACGTCGGCATTGGTCACGGCGGGAAGCGGGGCCAAGACCCGTCTGTACGCCATGTGGAGCACCAACGATCTGGTCACCTGGACCGTCTCGGGGGGGCTGCCCATCGGTGGATCCGCTCTGCTGTCGACCGGGGTAACGCCCGACGGCGGTTTCGTGGTCTCCACGCGGAGCGGTAGCGCCACTCCCTCGGCGTCCGTGATCGACCCCACCGGATCACCGTGGAGGGCCTTGCCGGCCCTGCCCTCCGGGACGACCTCGGTCGCGGCTGTCTCGTCAGGGGGCTACGACGCTCTGGTGCCCGTCCAGTCCACCCTGTCGGTGTACGCACTGGCCAACAGCAGCAGCTGGGTCCGGGTCCAGAGGCTTCGGGTCAACATCCCGTACGGTTCGTCCGGATAGGAGCTCCGTCGAGGCTGGGGCGCACCGTGTCTGATGCCCGACCCGAGGGTCCGCACCTGTCCCGGAGTTCGGGAGCGGCACCGACGACCCCGTTCAGTGCGGCAGGCCCGGCGTGGTCTCGGGCGCTTCTGACCGGTCAGGAGTGCCCCGACGATCCGCCCGCTCGAACTGGCGCTGGACGTCAGCCCAGACCAGCGGGTCATCGGCTGGTGACTCCTCGTCCGCCCGCAGCAAGACGACGGTCCCGACAGAGAGCAGGACCAAAAGCATGGCCAGCTTCGAGACGAAGCCGGCAACCTGCTGGTCGTTGAGCGGCCGGAGGCCGATGGCCAGCCGGGACCCAGCGAAGGTCCGGTACAGCGGATGGGGGGCGAGGATCAGAACGAACGACAAGAAGGCCGGCACGACACCTTGGGCTGCGAGATAGCCGAAGCGGACCATGGGCCTCAACCGGGGGATACCGGGCACGCGGCCCAGAACGGGCAGCCAGAGGATCAGTCCGGCGACCACCATGGCCACCGAGATCAATCCCCGAACCAGAGGCGAGGTCGCCTGAAGGTGGACCAGGTACGGGACCATCGAGCCGACCAGGAGCACGGTCACCATCACGATGGCCACCGGGGGACGGCGCAGCCGGAGGAGGAGGGCGTCCACTGCCCGTGGACGCGTGGCCCGCTCGATGAGGTCGTGAGGAAGCCCGAGCAGGAGCAGGGGGGCGACGGCCAGGACCAGTATCAGTCGTTGCGCGACCAGCGCGGTGAGCGACCAGTGGGCGGCCAGATCGGCCACCGGCCAGGTGAGGGCGAGAGCGAGGGCGCCGCAGGCCGCGGCGAAGAACTCGATCTGTCGCCGGGACCAGCGGATGGGTCGGGCGCTCGTACGGAGCAGGTGGCGATGGGCGACGATGGTCAGCACCACCACCGCGGCCAGAACCCCCCACGTCGGAGCGTGGAACTGCCACACCAGGGGGTCCACGGTGTCAGAGGAGCCCACGGTGCATCCCTGGGTGCGGGCGGCCGGAGGCGGGCAACCGTTCCATGTCGCCCCGGTCCATGTCACCCCGGCGGCTCGGGCGACCCCGACCAGACTCCGGTCGGTATGCGGCCAGCCCCCGAACCCAGTTCGAGCGTGGGCCACTGCCAGCAGCCCAGCAACCTTGAACCTGGCCGGCGCCCGAGTTCACATCCGCGACCTTATCGCTCCCGTGCATCACCGGTACGAGCCAGCTGGCGACGTGGCCGCGTGACGTCACACCACGGTGGCGAGAAGTCCGGGATAGCCTCAGTGCGGTCGTAGAAGGACGGACAGATGCAGCTCCCGCCTTACTGGCAAGTGACGCCGATCGCACTCGTGGCCTTGGCCGTGGGCATCGGACACGAGATGGGACTGCGCTGGCTGGCCCACCGGCAGACGCCGGCTCATCGTCGGGCCATGCGCCGCCGCAGCTGGGTGTTCTACTCGGGGCTGGTAGGGCTCATGTTGGTGTCATCGGGTCCACTCGAGAGGTGGGCCATGGCGCGACTGAGCGTCCACATGGTCCTCCACGTCCTGGAGATGTTCTATCTCCCACCGCTGCTCATCATCGGGGCCCCCTGGGTGCCTCTGCTCTTCGCCGTCCCGGTCGACCAGCGACGCAGACTGCTCCGCTGGTACTACCGCTCATCGTGGACACCGGGACTACGCGGGACCTGGAAGATGGTCTCGAATCCGATCGTGGCGATCATCCTGTTCAACGGCGTGATGGTGGCCTGGCACCTGCCCGTCGTCTTCGACTGGGCTTCCACCAACGCCTGGGCCATGGACTGGTTGATGGGTCCGAGCTTCGTCATCGTCGGTCTCCTCTTCTGGAGGATCATCCTGCCGTCCCACCCCTGGGGAGCCCGAGGGTCCACCCGAATCCAGATCGGGGCGATCGTGGTGACCGCCTTCGAGATGCTGATTCTGGCCATGGCCATGTCGATCTTCACCAAGGCGCCGTGGTACTCGATGAACCTCAGGATGGACGGCCCGGTGGGTGCACTGCGGGATCAACGGTTCGCCGCCGGCATCCTGTGGATCTGCGGTGACTTCTGGGCCATTCCCGCCCTGGTTTACGTGGGCTACCGGATCTACGGAACCGAGGGAGGGGTGTCCGCCTCGTTGGAGCGCGTACTGGGACGGGTCTGACTCAGGTCGGTCGGGTGAGGCCGGACTCCTCGTCGGCCTTCAGCTGGCGGACGTAGCGGTTCCATGCCTCGAGTTCCTCGTCCGGTGGGGCCGCCGGTTGGCTCGCGGTGGGCGTCCGGGGCGATCGGCGGACCCGGTCGTTCCCATGGAGGAGGTTCCACCACATGTAGATGGCGAAGGCCGCGAAGATGGGCCACTCGAAGACATACATCCAACTGAAGGTGTGCCCCCCCAGGGCTCGCGCCAGCTCGAAGGCGAAGGCACCACAGCACAGGACGAGGCCGAAGGTCAGGGTGACGTGGAGCCAGAAGGCGTCCCTTCCCGTCAGGCGGACCGGACCCTGACTGGCCGAGATCGCATCGCGAGAATCGACAGGCTCCACTCCCGATACCCTACCGCCGCGCTGTGGTCCCGGGCCGGTGGACCCGTCGAGTTCGCCTGGCCCACCTCGAGCCCTCCCCGCTGCCGCTTCAGGAATTCTGGTTACTATCGCGAGGACCGAGACGTCCTGACCGCAGGGGAGTGAAGCGATGGTTGGCGCCCCCGAGACAGATCACCGTGGCGCCGGACCCCCATCGCTCTCGGCCAGATTGGCTAGCAGCCTGCGGCGGACCTGGGCGGTCGACCGATCACGGCGTCGCCTGGTCGTCGTGGTCGTCGTGGTCGTCGTGGTCGTGTTCCTCACGGTGGTCGTCTCCCTGTTCGCCTCCCTGGCCGGGGAGAGTCAGTCCTACCGGGACGGCTACGCCGCCGGTGGTACCGCCTACACCGCCTACGCCGACGCCCACATCACCTCCGAGCAGGCGTGCCGAGATGTCGCCGCAGAACCCAGGAGTGTGCCGGCACGGGACAACCTGGCCCAGTGGGTGCAGGGGTGCACCGACGCCTTCAATCTGGCCGCTTCGGACAACTGATCGCCTCCCCGACCGGCCTACGAAGGCCGGTCGGCCGTCAGCGGTCGGGCGGCCAGTTGTCCATCAGGTCCGATTTGTAGGCCACCAGAAGAACGAAGGCGACGGTGTAGAAGGCCACCACGAACACGGTCAGCGTCAGCTGCGAGTAGGTGAAGAGTGCCACCGCGACCAGGAACACATAGAGGAAGATCGCCGCCCGCCCCTGCCAGGTGAGCGGGGCGATCCGCAGCCCGCCCTCGCGCTTGGCGAACCAGAGGGAGCGGCCTCCTACCTCCCTCTCCGCTTCACCCATGGTTCTACGGTACCGCCGAGCCCGGCAGCCCAGTGGGGCGGGCTCGGCGGTGAGGGCATCAGGTGTGCGTGGGATGGTCCTCGGCCGGAAGGGCGCTGACGCGTGGCGGATCGGCGATGGGGGAGTCGCCACCCTCGGTGGACAGACGCTGCTGCAGCTCAGCGGACAGGTAGGGGTAGTGGGACACGAGCTGTTCGAGACGCGTGTCGCCGGGCACCGCGGCTAGGGCCTCATGCTCCAACAGGATCTCGACCACCTCCCGGACCAACGTCGTCCCGGCGACAGCGCCCAGGCCCAACTGCTGGCGGAACTGCGGGTCGGCGCCGATCGAGTGCTGGGTGACGACATGACCCTGCACCGCTTTGACCTCGAAGGTTCCTGGGTCGAGTTCACTGACCTCGAGATGGGTGTTCACAGAGATCCTCCTCGTGGCTGATGGTTGAGTGCCCGCCTCCGACAGGTGCCACAGAACCAGGGGACGGTGTCTCCGAACACACCTACCCGTTCGTTGCGATCTCAACCGGGTACTCCATCGGAACACTCCGTTGAAAGAGTAGGAAGCACTGTCGGCGATCCTGCGTGTGAGCCGGGACTTTGCCCCAAATTCGGCTGCTGGAAAAGGTTCGTGACAAATGGTCGCCGAGTGGCTACAGTCACGATCACTCGGCCTGGACGTATGAGAACGAGCGAGTTGTCCCTCGTGAGGACCGGTCGCCGAGGGGGGAAGTGGAATATGACAGTGGCAGATGTACCGGAGTCGGAAGGTGCGGCCAAGTCCGGGTCCGACGTCGGCCCTGTGACCCGTAAGCCGAGATTTGTCGGGCTCGTGCTGACCGTGGTCATCGCCCTCGTGGCGTTCGTGGTGGTGGCCCTGCTCTTCCACTCCGAGACCTACAAATCCCCGGCTGGCACCCTGGTGGCCACCCCGGTCGGCTCCGTCACGGTCAACGGCACCACGCTCCAGCACGTGAGCCTGAGCTTCAACACCTACCCGGACTCGACCGGGATGATCAATGGAAAGCCGATCCATCCGAGTGGCAACCCCGGGTGGCCGGCCTACGGACCCACCAACCAGTTCCAAGTGCCGGCGCACGCTCTGGTCACAGTGACGGTCCGCCAGTACGACTCGGGTGGAACCCTGAACAATCCGTGGTTTGCCACCGTGCGAGGCACCGTAGGCAACGTTGCCACGGTGAACGGCAAGGTGGTGCACGCCATCGACCCCAATAACGTGGGCCACACCTTCACCGTGCGCGGGGTGCCCGGAACCGACCCGGCGTTCTTCTTGAGCGTGCCCTTCCCGCTCGTGCCCGGCGATAGCCAGACCGACAACGGCCAGTACGAGTCGGTGCGGTTCAGCTTCATATCGGGCACCAAGGGGACCTACGCGTGGAACTGTGAGTTCCCGTGCGGCACCCAGTTGGCCAGCTTCGGGGGCCCCATGTCAGCGTTCGGATTCATGTCGGGGTTCATCCATGTCGTCTGAGGAGCCGCGGGTGTCTGATGAGCACGGGGTTGGCGATGATGCGCCCGACCCGATTCCTGAGTTGAAGCCGTTCTTCTCCCGGGCCGGTGGGAAGATCTTCATCATCTGGCTGGCCATGACGGCGGTCGGGGTGCTGATCGGTATCTACGCACCGCACCATCTACTGCCCAACCTGCTGTCGATCCAGGGGACCAAGGTGTGGCAGACCATCGTCTTGTTCACCATCCTCGCCGCGCCGGTGGCGGCCTTCGTCTATGCCGTGGGTCTGTACAGCCTCATCGGATGGAGGGCGCGGGGATTCGGCAACCGTGATGACGCACCTCCGGACGGGCCGGCCCTCCGTGGGGACGCCCCCATGACCGCGGTCTGGGTAGGGATCTCGGCGGCCCTGGTCATCGTCCTGCTGGTCTGGGGTCTCGGCGAGTTCACCGCCGAACAGAACACCCATCCGAATACCCTCCAGGTCGACGTCACCGGCCAGCAGTGGCTGTGGACCTTCTCCTATCCAGATGCCGGCAACGTAGAGACCCGGTCACTCGTCCTGCCCATCAACCGTCCGGTGCAGTTCAACGTGACTTCGGTGGACGTGACCCACGGATTCTGGCCGGCGGCCCTCGGCGTGCAGGTGGATGCCAATCCCAACACCACCACGGTGATCCAGGCCACACCGAACAGGTTGGGTGGGTTCACCGTTCGCTGTAGCCAGCTCTGCGGCCTCTATCACTCCGTGATGTACGCATCGGGTGCGGTCGTCACCCCCGCACACTTCGCGGCCTGGCTGCACAGCCACGGTGCGTCGGTGGCCAAGGCGGCCGACGCGGCCGATGTCAGGACCTCCACATGAGTAGCCCGCGCCGGTCTCGCACCACCCCACTGGGATACGGCCCCGCCTCATGGGCACGCGGCGAAAGGGTACCAACGTGACGGTAATGGAAGCGCCCCCGATCCTCCTCGAGGACACCCCGATCAGCACCACCGCCGGGGGCCTCTACCGGAGACAGAGCGCGCTCACCGGCCTCATCGCCGGTATCGTGCTGGGCTTCATCGGGTGGTTCGTCTCCCACAAACTCCTCCAAGGGTCCAACTGGGGCTCCGACATGGTGGTCACCGTCACCATGGTCGGGTGGGTCCTCGGGTTCAACATCGGGGTAGGCACCTTCAACGCCCCCATACGGTGGATGCTGGGGCACGATCAGAGTTACGACGACGAGCTCTACGCCGCCGGCGTGACCCAGGGTAAGACCCGCTACTGGAAGTTCTGTACAGACCACAAGGTGGTGGGTACCCAGTACCTCGTCCTCGTGATGGTCCTGTTCGGCGTGGGCGGCACCTTGGCGATGATGATGCGCACCCAGCTCATCACCCCTCACTCGAGCTTTCTCTCACCGAACTCGTACAACGCCATCGTGTCCGTCCACGGGATGGTGATGATCATCGCCACCATCATCATGGTGACCGGGCCCTTCACCAACTTCATCATGCCCATCATGATCGGGGCCAAGGACATGGCATTTCCGAGGCTCAACGCCATGAGCTTCTGGGTGGTGGTCTCCGCCGTCCCGCCACTGCTGGCCACCTTCTTCCTGGGCGGGGTGGACGCCGGTTGGACCACCTACGCCCCCCTCTCGGTGCAGGCTCCGGCGGCCATGGACGCCTTCTCGATGACCATGATCGTGTTCGTCATCTCGGTGACGGTGGCCGGGGTCAACACCATCGTGACCATCTTCACCATGCGGGCCAAGGGCATGACCCTCGGTCGCCTGCCCATTTTCACCTGGGCGTCACTGGTCGGGGCGGCCCTGAGCATCTACGCCATGCCGGCGCTGCTGATCGCCTTTACCGCCATGATCACCGACCGGGTGACCGGAACGTCGTTCTTCGTGGCCGCGGTGGGCGGCACGGGGTGGCTGTGGGAGAACGCCTTTTGGATCTTCGGGCACCCGGAGGTCTACATCATTCTGATCCCGCCGGTCGGGGCCATGCTGGAGGTGGCCAGCACCTTCGCCCGAAAGCCGCTGTTCGGCTACAAGGTGACCATCGCCGCCTTCACCGCGGTGGCTGCCCTCTCGCTGATGGTGTGGGCCCACCACATGTTCACCACGGGCTGGGCCCCTGACCTGGCCGGACCGTTCATGGTGACCACGGAGCTGATCTCCATACCCACGGGCATCATCTTCTTGTGCATCATCGGGACGATCTGGCGAGGAAGTATCTGGACCCGACTACCGATGTACTTCGTGTACCTGTTCCTGTGGAACTTCATTATCGGTGGCGTCACCGGGATCTATCTGTCGGACGTTCCGGCGGACAATTTCTTCCACGGCGACATGTTCGTGACCGCCCACTTCCACTACACCTTGCTGGGCGGAGCCATGATCGCGGCCGTGGCCGGCTTGTGTTATTGGTTTCCGAAGATCACCGGCCGGATGTTGAACGAGCGAATAGGCAAGACCGCGTTCTGGATCATCGCCATCGGTATCCAGATCACCTACTTCGGCCAGTTCTGGGAAGGATTCCAGGGGATGCCGCGTCGTGTGGCGTACTACGACCCCATCTTCCTTCGGGCCAACCAGGTGACGAGCATCGGTGGTTACCTGCTGATGACCGGGTTCTTGGTCCTGCTCTACTGCCTGCTCAACGGTTGGCGACACGGCAAGGCCGCTTCGTCGAACCCCTGGGAGGCGAAGTCCCTGGAATGGAAGGTGCCTACCCCCGTGCCCCTGGTGAACTTCCTGGTCGATCCGGTGGTCACCGCAGATCCCTACGGATTCGGAGAACCCGAGCCGGACGGAACCGAGGTCGAGCTTCCGGATCCGGATCGCGAACTGGTACCGACACTGTCCAGCGACCGACCAGTCACGGGTGGTGAGGTGCTGTGACCGTCACCGCCACGGAGCACGAAGGTCCCGGCGAGGACCCCCAGGACGACGGGCGCAGCATCGAGGCTGTCGCTGGTCACCACGAGACACGCGAGCAGCGGCATTTCAAGGAACGGTTGGCCCTGTGGCTGTTCATCGGCGGGGACCTGGTGTTCTTGTTGATGGAGCTGTTCTTCTGGTTCTACCTACGTGCCCTCAACACGAACGGACTGTGGCGGGGGGCCGCCTGTTCCAAGGCCAACCCGTGCACGGACGGTCTGGGCAATCCGATCACCAGCGAGATCGCCAAGGCCAACCCCGCCTACACCCTGGCCATCGCCGGCCTGGCCATCGTGGCCGCACTCGTGATCTGGCGTATGGAAGCCCTATCGCGTGCACAGGCCAAGCGAGGGGCCATCAGCACGACCGCCGCCCTGGCCCTGGTGGTGCTGCTGGCGGCCGTGGTGGTGCAGTGCATCCAGTTTGGCAAGCTTCCGTTCACCACGATCGACGGGTCCTACGCATCGAGCTTCCTCTTCTTCATGGGCTCGACCCTGGGTCACCTGCTTCTCTTGACCTTCTTCGTCTTCGCCCTGTGGAACCGTGCCCGGGTGGGCAAGTATGACGGTGGTCACTGGTACCAGGTCCGCCTCAACCGGGTCTTCGCCGTCTGGATCGCCATCTCGACCTCGATCCTGGCCCTTGTCATGGTTCTGTTTGCGTGACCCGACGCTGCTCCCCAGCTGTCGGTTTGACTCACTAGACCGCTGATGGCCATCTCGTCAGTGGCCCCACCCGCCAGGCTCACGTGGAGACCGCGCGCTGCTGCGTACGTGGCCCTGACCAAGCCCAGAATCATCGAGCTGCTGCTCATCACCACCCTGCCGACCATGGTGGTGGCTCAGCGGGGAATGCCTCCGGTGCGGCTCATGGCCGCCACCCTGCTCGGTGGGGCACTGGCAGCCGGCGGTGCGAATGCCATCAACATGTTCGTCGACCGGGATATCGACAAACTGATGCACCGGACCGCCAAGCGACCACTGGTTACCGGGGCGGTCACCCCTCGGGCCGCCCTCACCTTCGCCGTCGCCCTCGAGGTGGCCGCCTTTGTCGAGCTATGGGCGTGGGTGAACCTCCTGTCCGCGGTGTTGGCCCTGTCGGCCACGTTGTTCTACGTGTTCATCTACACGCTGTGGCTCAAACGGACCAGCAGCCAGAACATCGTCATCGGTGGGGCGGCCGGAGCCGTACCGGTCCTGGTGGGTTGGGCGGCGGTCACCGACAGCCTGTCCTGGGCGCCGGTGGTGATGTTCGCCATCATCTTCGTCTGGACCCCACCCCACTTCTGGGCTCTGGCCGTCAAGTACCGGGACGACTACCAGGCGGCCAACGTTCCCATGCTCCCGGCGGTGGCCACGTTCCGGCGGACCGCCCGGGAGATCCTCTTCTACAGCGTCCTGCTCCTCGGAGTGTCGCTCCTGCTGGCCGTGGTGAGCACCCTGGGGACGATCTACGTGGCGTCAGCCTCCGTCCTCGGAGTCGTCTTCGTCATCATGGCCGTACGCCTGCTTCGTGAGCAGACGGCCAAGTCGGCCATGCAACTCTTCAGTTACTCGATCACCTACCTCACCCTCCTGTTCGTCTTCATGGCGGTCGATGTATTCACAAAGCATTGAGCGAACTGGCTTGATCGGGGACGGGCCGGAGGCCGACCCCGCGAATCATGAGGCCCCGGTCAGGTCCAGCCCCGTCGGGGCGGAAGCCGTAAACGACCCGCCGCTCGGTGACCACGACGGAGCCGAACCCGCCCCGGCCCCCGACATCACCACGCTCAGCTCAGGCGGCGCTACGGCGCCCTCACGGCCGGCTCCCACGGCGCGTCGCACGCCGAGCCGCCGACAGGCCCGATCGTTACTCGTGGGGTCGGCTACGGCGATCGTGGTGGCCGTGCTCCTCATCGTGGTGCTGGGCTCGAAGTCAGGCTCGGGCTCGACGGGACCCGTCGTAGCCGTGGGCAGCCAGGCGCCCGCCTTTTCGATACCACCCCTCACCGGATCGGTGCCGGTCTCTCTCGACGCCCTGGGCAAGGACGTCCACCGCCCGGTCATCCTCAACTTCTTCGCCTCGTGGTGCGGTCCGTGCCGGAAGGAGACGCCTCTGTTGGCCACAACGGCCGGGGCCGCCCATTCCGACGGCCGTGACGTCCAGTTCGTCGGCGTCGACGTCAACGATCAACCTGCCAATGCGCTCCCCTTCGTCCAGAAGGCGGGCATCACCTACCCGGTCGGGGTGGACCGGACCTTCCAGGTGACCAGCGCTCTCTACGGCCTAAACGGACTGCCCCAGACGTTCTACATCGACTCCCACGGCACGGTGGTCGGGCACACGATCGGGGCCGTCACCGCGGCGGGCCTGCGGTCGTGGGTGAAGAAGCTGGGGTGACGATCTGCCCGCTCGGCTCCTGGAGCGGAAGCGCCGGCATCCCCTCGAGTCCCCCGATGGCCACCACCAGCCGATGGGTTCGGCTCTGAGCGGTGGAGCCTGCTTCGTGGCCGCGGCGGGCCACGCCCGTCGGAGGAGAAGTCCGTCGGGCGCCCCTGGTAGATCAGGGGCCGGTCCGAACTCCTTCGTCCTTTGTGGTCGAGTCGACTAAGACGGGGCCATGAGATCGAAGATGTGGGCACGGTCCGATTGGTGCGGGTCCGAACGCATCGGGAACGTGGGGTACTGACGTGCCGTCGCTCTTGGTCGCCCCGGACAAGTTCCGGGGCACCGTGACGGCCGCCGAGGCGGCTGAGGCCATGGCCCGGGGGGCAGCATCCCGCGGGTGGACCGCTCGACAGATTCCTCTGGCTGACGGTGGCGAGGGGTTGCTCGAGGCGGTGGGATCGAACGGCGGCGAACGCCACGAGCTCGAGGTCGGAGGCCCACTCGGTGAGCCGGTGCGGGTGGAATGGCTCCGTCGGGGAAACGTGGCGGTGGTGGAGATGGCCCAAGCCTCGGGACTGCTCCTGGCCGGTGGGGCGGAGGGGAACGACCCGCTCCGGGCTTCCACCCGGGGCACCGGCGAGTTGGTCGTCGCCGCTGCCCGTGCGTTGGCCGACGAACCCCGGTCGCCCGGGGCCTCCGACGCCGGGCTGGCGGGACAGGCCGCGGTGATCATCGGCCTCGGCGGCTCGGCGACCACGGACGGGGGATGGGGCGCGCTCTCGGCCATCGAAGAGGCGGGTGGTCTCGGCGGGGTGGACCTGGTCGGGGCCTGTGACGTCGATGTTGGCTTCGTCGATGCCGCTCGTCGGTTCGGACCGCAGAAAGGCGCCGATCCCGGCCAGGTGGCCACGCTGACCGACCGGCTGGAGAACCTGGCCGAGCGCTACCAAGACCGCTACGGCGTAGACGTGCGGTCAGTGCCCGGGGCGGGTGCGGCCGGTGGGCTCGGGGGGGCCATCGTGGCCCTCGGTGGCCGGCTGCGGTCGGGCTTCGAGGTGGTGTCCGAACTGTTGGGTTTCTCTGACGCCTTGCTGGCCAGCCAACTCGTGGTGACCGGCGAGGGTGCCTTCGATGACACCTCCCTCTTGGGCAAGGTGGTCGGCTCGGTACTGCGGGACGCGGCCTCGGTGGGTGTCCCGGTCGTGGTCATTGCCGGACAGGTAACTCCTGTGGCCTCGGCGGCCGCAGCAGGAGCCACGGTGGTCTCCCTCACCGAGCGGTTCGGGAAGGAGCGCGCCCTCGACGATACGGCGCGGTGCATCGAGGAAGCAATGGCGGCGGTCCTCGACGCTGGGGGGTTCGACGGCGGGCCCGCGGGCCCGCACGGTGGCTAGCGCCTCGTGACTACTTGAGGATGTTGACGGCCCTGGCCACCACCAGCACGGCCACCACCAGGGAGATGGCCTCTTCCGCCATCATCATGAGCTTGGCCCACGGCCTGACGGCGGAGACGTCAGTAGGACTGAAGGCAGTGGCGGCGGTGAACGAGAGGTGGAGGTAGTCGACGAACCTCGGGTACCAACCCGAGCGCACGAACTGCGGATTGATCATCTCGGGGAAGATGAAAGCCGGGTGGTTGACCGATCCGCGGGCCCGTGCGGCAGCACCTCCCCGGTCCACGTCCCAGTACCAGAGGCCAAAGGCGATCACGTTGGTGAGCCAGATGGCCCCACCACTGATCAGCAGCTTGTTGGCGTCGTTGGTGAAGGGCTGGGTGCTGAGGATGCTGGCGACCAGCCTGACCGCGGCGGTGGCGTTGACCACCGAGATGAGGCCGATCAGCGAGATCGTCGTGATCCGGAGCCAGCGCTTGTCACGGTCGATGCGGCCCGGGTCCCCGATGATCAGGACACCGAGGAGGACGGCCACCACCACCAGGTAGAGCCAGCGTGAGTCGCCGGCGCGCAGCTGGGCGGGCAGCCCGGCCCGGAGGACCCCGGTGGCCAGGACGGCTGCCGCCATCGGCCACCGCGGCTCGCCCCGATCGGTTCCGACGTCGCCACGTCCGACACCGGACGGGGGCAGTGGAGCGGTCTCGTCCTCGGTCACGGGGTCATCGGCTCGTCGGGCTCATCACTGGGGTCGCTCACTCCGTGTCCGCATCGGTCGGAGACGAGGAATCCCTGGCAGCGTACTGCCGTCGGGCCCGTCGGGGGAGGTGACGTTCGGGCCGGGTCCGACAATCCTGGTTCGGACCGGACGTCTGCCGGGTAGACGGTAGGAAGGTCACTAGTCGCACCAACGAGGAGGACGAGCATGGACGAGACGACAACGGGGCCGGGGGACGTTCCCGGCATCATCCTGCACGACGGCCAGGTGATCCCCCAGCTGGGCTTCGGGGTGTTCCAGATTCCGCCGGCCGAGACCGTGGCTGCCACCGGCCTGGCCCTCGAGGTGGGCTACCGGCACATCGACACCGCCGAGATGTACGGCAACGAGCGGGAAGTGGGCGAGGCCGTGGCCCGATCCGGTCTGGACCGCTCCGAGGTCTTCGTGACCAGCAAGCTCAACAACGGCTTCCACGAGCCCGACGTGGCCCGCAAGGCCTTCGACGCCACGCTTGCGGCCCTCGGCTTCGAGTACGTCGACCTGTTCCTCATCCACTGGCCACTCCCCACCCTGTACGGCGGTGACTTCGTGTCCACGTGGCAGACCCTCATCGAGTTCCAGCGGGACGGGCGGGCCCGATCCATCGGCGTGTCGAACTTCCAACCCCACCACCTCGACCGGCTGGGAGAGGCGACCGGCGTGGTGCCGGCCGTGAACCAGGTCGAGATCCACCCCTACCTGACCCAGGACCCACTTCGGCAGTACGACGCCGATCATGGGATCGCCACCGAGGCCTGGTCACCCATCGCCCAGGGACTGGTCCTCGACGACCCCGTCATCGTCTCGGTGGGCCAGTCGGTTGGGCGGACGCCGGCCCAGGTGGTGCTGCGCTGGCACATCCAGCGGGGTGACATCGTCTTCCCCAAGTCGACGACCCCGTCGCGGGTTCGGGAGAACTTCGCCATCTTCGACTTCGAGCTCGGAGACGAGGCCATGGATGCCATCACCGGGCTCAACCGCGATGAGCGGACCGGTCCCGATCCGGACACGTTCGACTACGTCCCCCGCTGAGGTCACTGCTCCCGCCGGTTACCGGCCGGTAGCCCGCATCGACGGGCGATGTGTTGTTGAATGGCAGGAGACGTAGTCGGCTCTTCCCGGCGGCCTAACAGGAGTCGATGCGTCGACCATGATGCAGCGCGGAGACGATCACCATGCCTCTGATGGGACGAGCGAAGATCATCGGCGTCGGCCAGTCCCTTCCCGACGCCGTGCTGACCAACGAGCACTTCGCCGGCTACCTCGACACCAGTGACGAATGGATCCGGACCCGGACCGGGATCGCCCGCCGCCGTCACGGTGGCCCGACGTCGGAGCTTGCGGTGGGCGCGGCCCGTCACGCCCTCGATCGGGCGGGGCTCGATGCCGCTGACATCGACTGTCTGGTACTCGCCACCTGCACGCCCGACCAGATCCTCCCGCCGACCTCGGCCGCCGTGCAGGACGCCCTCGGACTCCACTGTCCGGCCTTCGACGTCAACGTGGCCTGTACCGGCTTCGTCTACGCCTCGGCCATCGCCACCAGCCTCACTGCTAGTCACCGGCGAATCCTGGTCATCGGGGCCGAGCAGCTGTCCCGGATCACCGATCCCCTCGACCGCAGCACGGCCATCCTGATGGCCGACGGGGCCGGAGCCGTGATCCTGGAGCGGTCCTCGGACCCGGACCACGACGTGTGGGCCGATCTGGGCATGGACGGCTCCCTTGGCTGGGCCCTCTACGCCGATCACGGTGGGACCTTCGTGATGAAGGGGTCCGAGGTGTTCCGCCAGGCCGTCCGCCTGTGCGCGGACTCGGTGGCCCGCCTGCTCGCCGACGCCGGTCGTTCCGTTGCCGACGTCTCGTTCTTCGTTCCGCACCAGGCCAATCAGCGCATCATCGAGGCCATCACGGCGAGACTCGGCATTCCCGAGGACCGTTGCCTGTCCGTAGTCGAAGAGACCGGTAACACCTCGGCTGCCTCGATACCGCTCGCTCTCGATGCCGCCGTCGAGTCGGCCCGTCTGAAGGCCGGGGACACCGTCGTGATGGCCGGGTTCGGCGCCGGCATGGCCTGGGGATCGTTGCTGGTCGGCGTGGGATAACCGACGGTTCGACCCTGGCCCGGCGCTCAGGACCCCCGGGCGCCCGCCGTCGTCTCCGGCTCGAAGTAGGGGCCGGCGGATCCCGCACCCACCTCGGCCATGGCCACATCGCCCACCTCGCCCAGGCCCTCTTCGGCCTCTTCGGTCGCCGACAGCATCTGCACCGACTGGCCCGGTCCCCGGAGCCAGGAGAACACGGCACCGAGGAAGCACATGGCCGCGGCCATGACGAAGGCCAGACGCAGTCCTTTGCCGAACGGGCCGGCGATGAGGTTGGGGAAGAAGCTCTTGCCCGTCAGGTAGCTGGCATGCACGCCCGGTTGGGCCAGCAGGTGGGCGCCGAGCAGCTGGTGGATGGGGTTGATGCCGAGGAATGCGGCGAACAGGCTCCCGATGGGGGAGAGGTGGGAGATGGACCGGGCCGCGCTGGCCGGGACCCCTTGGGCGGTGAGCCCGGAGAACAGCGCATGGGGGAGGGCCGAAGCCAGGCCCAGGGTGATGAGGGTGAAGAAGAACCCGATGGACAGCACGCTGGCCGAGTTCTGGAAGGTGTTGAGCATGCCGCCCCCCGCACCCCGCTGATTGGCCGGGAGGCTGTTCATGACGGCGCTGGTGTTGGGGGCGGCGAACATGCCGAGGGAGAGCCCGAAGAGCAGGAGCATCAGGGCGAAGAGCGGGTAGGGGAAGTTCATGGGCAGTGCCTGGAGGCCCAGCAGACTGATCCCGGTGAGCACCAGGCCGGCAGTGGCGAAGGGTCGGGGGCCGAAACGGTCGGCCAGGCGGCCGGAGAGCGGACCGGAGATGAAGAACCCCACGGTCAGCGGGACCATGTAGATGCCGGCCCAGAGCGGGGTCTGCTCGAAGCTGTAGCCGTGGAGGGGGAGCCAGATCCCCTGCAGCCAGATGATGAGCATGAACTGGAGGCCGCCCCTGGCCAGGGCGGCGAGCAGGCCGGCCAGGTTGCCCATGGTGAAGGACCGGGACCGGAAGAGGTGGAGTTGGAACATGGGGTCGTCCACGTGGTGTTCGATGACCACGAAGCCGACCAGGATGGCCACGCCCCCGACCAGGCAGCCGAGCACGAACGGGCTCGTCCACCCCATGGTGTGCCCCCCGTAGGGCTGGAGCCCGTAGACGATGCCGGTCAGCACGGCCACCAGACCGACGGCGAAGGCGATGTTGCCGATCCAGTCGATGCTGGCCTTGATGCGCACACCGTTGTCATGGAGCCGGAAGTAGGCCCACAGGGTCGAGAAGACCCCGAAGGGGACGGATACCAAAAAGACCAGCCGCCACTCGACGGGGGCCAGCAGCCCACCGAGGAGCAGGCCGATGAACGATCCACCGATGGCGGCGACCCCCTGGATGCCGATGGCGAAGCCCCGCTCGCCGGCCGGGAAGGCGTCGGTGATGATGGCCATCGAGTTGGCGAAGATGAAGGCACCGCCGACCCCTTGGCCCACCCGCATGATGATGATCCATAGGGCGGCGTTCGGTCCGGTCATCCAGGTGACGGACAAGAGGATGGAAAAGACCGTGAAGATGGCGAAGCCCAGTGTGTACATCCTCACCCGGCCGAAGATGTCCCCGACCCTCCCGAAGCTGACCACCAGCACCGAGGTGACCAACAGGAATCCCATGAGGATCCACAAGAAGTAGGAGGTGTTGCCCGGGGAGAGTGGGTTCAGACCGATGCCCCGGAAGATGTCGGGCAGGGCGATGAGCAGGATCGAGGCGTTGATGGTGACCATCAAGGTGCCGATCGTGGTGTTGGTGAGGGCCACCCACTTGTAGTTCTTCGATTCGACCGACGGAGGCATTGGGGCTCCTGCTGTCCGATTCCGGCCCCGTGTTCCGCCGGAGCGGTAGGGAAGGATCAGATAGATAGTTGTCAGCAACTAAGTATAATGGTAGGTGACGGCGGTGCGACAAGGGGGACCGATGAGGTTGCAGGAGAGCGGAGCGGTGCGGGTGGGCGAGGAGGCCGGTGAGCAGCTGCGCGCCGTCGAGGAGGCGTCGGGGCTACGGGTGGCGCTCGTCCGCATCCAGCGCCAGCTCCGCTCGAAGACGGCATCGGACATCACCCCCTCCCAATCGTCGGCCCTGGCCCGCATCGAGCAGTCCGGTCCCGTGCGCCTCGGCACGCTGGCTGAGCTGGAGGGGACCACGGCGGCCACCATGAGTCGGGTCATCGACAGCCTCGCCGAGCGCCATCTGATCGAGCGGGTGGCCGACCCCCACGACGGGCGGGCCAGCCTGGTCCGGCTGAGCCCCCAGGGTGGCGCCCTTCTCCACGAACTCCGGGCCCGGTACACCGAGGTCCTGCGGGGAGCCATGGCCGAGTTGACCGGGGAGGAGCAGCGCGTGGTCCGTCGGGCCATACCGGTGCTCGAGCGGTTGAGCGACCTCCTGCAGTCCGGCGACCACAGCCCGGTGGGCTGACCCGGAGCCGGCGAGCGCCCACCGGGCCTCGACCCGGTGGGCGCCGGGGCGGTGGCGTCCTCCCCTAGTGTCACTACCGTGAGCGAAGCCCATCCGAGCGTTGCCGAGCTGATGGTGCGCTGCCTCGAGGGGGAGGGCGTGACGCACGTATTTGGGATCCCGGGCGAGGAGAACATCCATCTCGTCGAGGCGCTGTCCCGCTCACCCATCCGCTACGTGCTGGTCCGCCACGAGCAGGCGGCCTCGTTCATGGCCGAGACCTACGGCCGCCTCACCGGTCGGGCCGGGGTGTGCTCGGCCACACTGGGCCCGGGGGCCATCAACCTCCTGCTCGGGGTGGCCGACGCCACCACCAACTCCACGCCGGTGGTGGCCCTGAGCGCCCAGGTGGGCATGCACCGGAGTTACAAGGAGTCCCACCAGGGCGTGGATCTGGTGTCGATGTTTGCACCGGTCACCAAGTGGTCCGCCCTGATGGCCACGCCCGGAGCCGCGCCCGAGATGATTCGCAAGGCCTTCAAGCTGGCCCAGACCGAGCGGCCCGGTGCCGTCTACCTGGCCGTCCCCGAAGACGTAGAGAAGGCAGACTCACCCGAGACCGCCCTCCCGCTACCCGTCAACGTGCCCCGGCCCGACGATCCCTCCCACGAACAGGTGTCCCGGGCCGCTGTCATCCTTGCGCGGGCCAAGAACCCCGTGCTCCTGGCCGGCCATGGGGCCACCCGTGCCGGGGCCGGAGGCGCCCTGCGCCGGTTCGCCGAGAAGCTCGGGATGTCGGTCGCCACCACCTTCCACGGCAAGGGGGTCTTCCCCGACGACCATCCCCAGGCTCTGGGGGCCATCGGGTTCATGCGCCACGACTACGTCAACTTCGGCTTCGACCAGGCCGATGTGGTCGTGACGGTCGGTTATGAGCTCCAGGAGTTCGATCCGGTCCGGATCAACCCGCGCGGTGACAAGGCGATCATCCACATCCACCGGTTCCCGGCCGAGGTGGACCGGCACTACAACGTGGCCGTCGGCCTGCAGGCCGACATCGGCGCCAGCCTGGACGCCCTGGGCCAAGCCGTCGACCGTCGATTCGAGGCCGCCGCCGGTGAGTTCAGCATCCGCGGTCTGCTGGCCGATGAACTGGCCCGGGGGAGCGCCGACTCCCGGTTCCCGTTGGCCCCGGCCCGCATCGTGGCCGACACGCGGGCCGCACTCGACCGGGAGGACATCGTGCTGGTGGACACCGGGGCCCTCAAGATGTGGATGGCGCGGCTCTACCCGACGTATTCACCCAACACCTGCCTCGTCTCGAACGGGCTGTCCACCATGGCCTGGACGGTGCCCGGAGCCATCGGGGCCAAGATCGCCCGGCCCGAGGCCAAGGTGTTGGTGGCCACGGGCGACGGGGCCTTCCTCATGAACTCCCAGGAGATCGAGACCGCCCTGCGGGAGCGGATCGCCATGGTCATCCTCATCTGGGTGGACGACGCCTACGGCCTCATCAGCTGGAAGATGGACCTCGAGCTGGGCCACGACGTGGACACCACCTTCACCAATCCCGACTTCGTGGCCTACGCCGAGAGCTTCGGAGCGGTGGGCTACCGGATCACCAGGGCCGACGAACTCCTCCCGACGCTGCGCACCGCACTGGCCGACGACACCGTGTCGGTCATCGCCTGTCCGGTCGACTACTCGGCCAATCTCGAACTCATCCGTTCGCTCGGGGAGCTCGACGAGTCGATGTCCTGAGCCCGGGGCAGGTCCCTCGGGTCCTCACCGGCCCAGCCAGTCGGAGGATCGCTGGCCGGAAAGGACTCCTCGACCATCTCGTCGATCCGGTCGTCACCGGCCGGCGGGCCGTCGGGGGTCTTGGAGCGGGGTTCTGTCGCCATCACACCCTCCTCTCGGTCCCACCCAGGCTACCGGGACCGGTCAGGCAGGCGAGTCCCCACGCGGGGGTGGCCCCCGGTTCGGCCACGAGGACCGAACCGGAGGCCACCTGTCCGGATGGCCGGAGCGCCTGGGCGACCCCCCGAGGCCCAGGCGCTCCGTATCGCTACCATCCGAAGTCGTGCACCGTCACCACCCGAAGTTGCTGCGGGTGCCGTCGGAGTCGATGAGGGCGTACCCCGGGCTTCCCGGTGAGGCGATGAGCCCCACGGCGGTGCGCCCCGCACTACCTCCCGAGCCGTAGAACTGGGCGTCCCCGAAGGTGAAGATGCCACCGTCGGAGGCCACCAGCCAGTACCCGTGGCCCGAGCGGTCGGCCGCCATGCCCATGACCGGCTTGTTCAACTTGATGTTGCCGGTGGAGCCGTAGAACTGGGCGTCCCCGAAGGTGAAGATGCCACCGTCGGAGGCCACCAGCCAGTAGCCGGTCCCACTCGGGTCCGAGGACATGCCCACGATGGGCTTGTTCAGCTTGATGTTGCCGGTGGAGCCGTAGAAGTGGGCGTCGCCGAAGCTGAACACCCCGCCGTCGGAGGCCACCATCCAGTAGCCCTTGCCGTCAACGGTGCTGGTGATCCCGACGATGGGCTTGTTCAACTTGATGTTGCCGGTGGAGCCGTAGAACTGGGCGTCACCGAAGCTGAAGATCCCGCCGTCGGAGGCCACCAGCCAGTACCCCTTGCCGTCGGGGGTGGCAGCCACGCCCACGATGGGCTGGTTGAGCACGTGTCCGTCCATGGACCCGTAGTCGACTGCCGTCCCGTAGGCCTTCACCGAGCCGTTGGTACCGACGATCCAGTAGCCCTGGCCGTCGGGGGTGGCGGCCAGTCGGTCACCACCGGCCAGGGCCGAAGTGGGCTGGGGAACGATGGTGGGGCTCGTCGGGGTGGGAGTTCCCGTGGGTGGGATGGACCCGCCGCTCGCTGGGGCCGGGGCCACGTTGAGGGTGAAGTCCTGGGTCACGGTGCCGGTACCGTCGGTGGCCCGGACCGTGAAGGGGTAGGCGGTATCCGAGGTCACGGCATCGGGCGTACCGGCCAGAGTGGCCGTACCGTCGCCGTTGTCGACCCAGGTGATCCCGTTGGGCAGGGCCCCGGTCTCACCCAGTGATGGTGCGGGGTACCCGCTGGTGGTCACCGTAAAGGTCCCCACCCCGCCGGCCACGAACGTGGTCGAGCTGGCGCTGGTCACCGCCGGAGCGCTGCCCACGATGAGGCTGAACGTCTGGGTGGCGTCGGGAGCCAGGCCGTTGGTGGCCGTTATGGCCAGGGTGGCCGTGCCCGTCGCCGTCGGGGTGCCTGAGATGAGGGCATCCCCGTTGCCCTCGTCGACCATGGTCAGCCCCGCCGGAAGTGCTCCCACCTCGGTGATCGAGGCGATGGGGGCGCCCGTCGTGGTCACGGCGAAGGAGCCGGCCTGGTTCAGGGTGAAGAAGGCCGCGGCACCACTGGTGATGGCCGGGGGACCCGAGGTCGCCACGGTCAGCGTGAGGGCCAAGGTGGCCGTACTCCCACTGCTGTTGGTGGCCGAGACCGAGACCGGGAAGGTGCCTGCCGACGCCGTCGTGGAGCCGGTGATGGTGGCCGTCCCGTTGGCGTTGTCGGTAAAGGTGACCCCGGCCGGCAACGTGCCGGACTCCGTGATGGTGGCCACCGGATAGCCCGTGGTCGTCACCGTGTAGGTGCCGTTGACCCCGGTGTAGAAGGTCGCCGTCGGGGCGCTGGTCACCGATGGGGCTTCGTCGTTGGTCAGGGTGAAGGCCTGGGTGGCCGCACCGGCCGAGTTGGTGGCGGTGATGGTGATGGGGAAGCTGCCACCGCTCCCGGCGCCGGGCGTGCCGGCAATGGTGGCCGTTCCGTCCCCGTTGTCGGTGAAGGTGACGCCGGCCGGAAGCGCTCCGGATTCGGTGATGACCGAGACGGGCTCACCCGTGGTGGTGATCGTGGTGGAGAAGGGCACACCGGCGATGGACGTGGCCGATGCAGCGCTGATGATGCTCGGAGCCACATGCTCATTCACCACGAAGGGCGTGCCGGGTGCGACGGAGGTCCAAGTGGACAGCTGACCGGCGTAGGACTCGCCGAAGGCGGCCCCCCCGCTCACCGTGGATCCCTGAGGCATGGTGAGCGGCACGTCGACGGCGGTGCCGCCCGAGTTAGTCACGGTGACCGCTCCGGTGGACTCGTCAAGGGTGGCCGTCACCGAGTTGCCGGTGTCGGCCTTGGCCCATGCCGCCTGCTGGGCCAGGACCCGGGCCTCGGAGACATCGGTCATCTGGTCGAGGGGGGCGGTGGCGTTCTCGTAGCTGGTGTAGAGGCTCTCCATGGCGCTCAGTGTGTCCAACAGGGTGTAGCCGTTGGCGGGGTCGGCCGAGCCGATCAGGTTGGACTGGTGGGCGTAGTCGACCCGGGGGTTGTTGGCCAGGATGTGATTCAGCATGATGCCGGTCTCCGAACCGATGAGCGAGGCCTGGGTGGCCGGCGTGCTGAGGCATGTGGTCGACGAGGTGTCTACACAGTGGCCGTACTCGGCCTGACCACCCGTCGTAGTTCCGATCTGGGTCGTCGAGGAGGCGTAGAGCGTGTTGTACTCGTTCAGCTCGTCGGTCCAGTTGGCCGCGTTGTAGTAGATGTTGCTCGGGTAGCGGGGCGCGTTGTCGGCTGCGCCCAGGGTGAAGGATCCGGACTGGCGGGAGGCGTCCGAGGCGAAGGTGGTGACACCGACGCCGGCCAGCGCCGCCGGCATGTTGGGGTTCTCGATGCCGGAGTGCTCGCCGGTGACAACGGCGGCCGGCGTGTAGTTGGGGAGTGCGTTGGCGGCGGCGAAGGCCTGGTCCAACCCGATCTCGGTGTCGATGGACACATCGCTGGCGTTGGTCGGGTCGGTGCTGGCCTCCCAGCTGCCTGGGGCGCTCGAGCAGTCGATGCCAGGATTGGTGGCGGTCGGGAACTCGTCGGTGGAGCCGGGGGCCTCACCGGGGGCGGTGGTCCCCTGGTCGGTGAATGAGTAGGTGGGGGTGGTCCCCGCCTCGGCCACTTGACCCACGAGGCCGTAGGTCGTCGCACCGGGGTCCTGTCGGTAGACGTAGTAACCCCAGAATCCGGTGCCGGTGCCTGCGTCGTGGTCGGCCTCTTCGGTAGCCAGGCTCGGGCCCTTGGTCGTGCCGTCGTCGCCGACGCCATTGGTGGCATCGGGCCAGCTCAAGGTGACCGAACCGTTGGCGCCCACCGTGACGGCATGGCTCAACGAGGGCTCGGACTCACCGTAGGCCGTGGCGGCGGTGATGACGTAGCTGTAGCTGCCGGCGGTGAGCGATCCACCCAATGCGTTCGCCGTCACGCTGGTGAGGGCCTGGGGCTGCCAGACGTTGCAGCCCAGGAACTGGTGGCTCCAGGTGTGGGTGATCCAATTGAAGTCGGCCTTGGCCCCGAGGAGGGCGTCGACGAAGGCGGCGTCGTCAGGCATGGTGGCATCGACCACGTAGCCGGGGTCGGTGTAGGTCTTGCCGTTCTCACCGGCGGCACTCTCGGTGACCGATCCGGTGCAGTTGGCCGAAGAGGCGGCAGTTCCCGTGCAGGCGCCCACGGCGTTGAAGGCCAGGTTCAGCTTGATGCCGGTCTGGGCTTCCCAGTTGGTGACGTAGGCCACGTCGGCGGCGGACATCTGGACATCGGGAGGAGTGTCGGCGGGGTTGTTGTCGACACCGGTCGGGCAGGTGTAGTCGGGTGGGTCCTCGGCCCCGGGGGTGCACTGGTACTGGCTGCTCCACTCGTTGTCGGCGATGAACACGTCGTCGACGTCCTGGCCGAAGTAGTTGCGGGACAGACCGAGGTGGGTGTTCTGGGTCACCCAGTCGATGAGCCCCGGAGCCATCAGCAGCCACTGCAGTTGGTTGGCGTTGTAGTTGAAGTTGAGGCTGAGCTCGGACACGCCGGACTGGAGGTCAGAGGCCACCCCCGGGTGCTGGTAGACGCCGCCGAGTGACTGGCCGGCGGAGTTCTCGAGCCACGGGGTGAAAGGAGCACCGGCGACAACTGTCGCCGGGGTGCCGAAGGTGCCGGCGGCGAAGGCGATGGTGCCCTTCAGGGCGGGCAGGCCGGCGAGTCCGGCCGCCGTCAGCGTGGCGGTTGTGTTGTCGAGGGTCTGGTTGGCGCCGGACACATAGGTCTGGCCGAGGGCCGGTGACGGGAAGGCCGCGCCATCGATCTGGCGAACACCGAACTGTGACTCGTACGAATAGAGGGCGTTGAGCTGACCGGCGGCGAAGCCGGCCGGTGCGTCGGCGATGACCACGCCGTTGAAGTTGCCCGTCGACCCCGAGGAGAGCGACGGGAGGTTCACCGTCTCCGAGCCGTAGCCGCCCGTTGCGGTCACGAGGGTGTAAGCGACCCCGTCGGCGCTGAGGGTCGACTGCCACGCCGCCGTGGTGGAGTCCTGCGTGGCGCTGTCGCCGATGAGGAGGACCCGCAGATCCAGCTGGGGTGGTGTGGCCGCCGCCGCCGGACGAGCTCCAGCCGCCAACAGGGTGGCGGCGAGGAGGCATACCGTCACCGCGGCGGTGACGACTCTGACAATGGACTTACGAACTCGGGTCATGGAATCGCTCTTCCTTTGGCTGCGTGCCCTCTGCCCGCACTGCCATCTGGCACGGTAAGCCCCGAGTACTCGCATCTCTACCCTGCACTGTGGCCCGGGTACCCTGCACTTTTGCCCCAGGTCCCCGGTGGTTAGCGGGAGGACCCCCGCAACTTCGCCTCGGAGGCCCTTGCCCCCGGAGCCGATCGGGCCGTCCGGGCGGCTGGGCCGACCCGAACCTGAGTTCCACCTCTGAGGCTCCTGCCCACGTCGCACGGCGCGACCACGCCTGACGGCCCTTCTAGCCCCAGGGTGGCGTTCCCCTAGTACCAGGGTCGTCGGGCGTTCCTCGGGGGTCCCGTCTATTCACGCGGCGCTCAGACCCTGCTCCCGACACCGAAAGTCGGGGGTATTCAGTGCCCACCCCGATCCTTACTGTCGTAGCCAAGATGAAAGCGAACGCACGCGTCACCGGGCCATCCCGGTCACTGCTGATGGAGCCCGTCTCCCGAGGTGGTGGACCATGGACATAGCCCTCCTCACCGAGGCCACCTACCCGCACAAGTCGGGCGGGGTCAGCGTGTGGTGCGATCAGCTCATTCGCGGGCTGAACTCCCACCGCTTCACGGTCCACGCCATCACCCCCGGGGACGACAACGAGATCATCTGGGACATCCCCGACAACGTCACCGACATCCAGTCCGTTCCTCTGTGGGGAGCTGAGGCGCCCGTCAAGCACCCACTGCACCACTCGAGCGAACTCCGCTCCGCCTTCCAGACCCTGGCCGAGTCCTTGGCCCGGTCGGATGGTGAGGCCCAGTTCCTCGACGGCCTTCACCAGCTCTACTTGTTGGCCCAAGAGGCCCCCATGGCCGGCGCCCTCCGTACGAGGGAGTCGCTCCAGGTACTTCTCGGCACGATGCGCGACACGACACCGGGCGACCGAGCGTTTGTCTCCGATGTCGGCCCGGTCACCGTGCACGACGCCAGCCAGGTCCTGCATCACCTCGACCATCTGCTGCGTCCCCTCTACGCCCCACCGGCCCGTGCCGATCTGTCGCACGCCTCGGCCAATGGACTCTCCGTCTTGATGGCTCTGAGCGCCCACTGGTCCTACGAAACGCCCTTGGTGCTCAGCGAGCACGGCATCTACCTCCGCGAGCGCTACTTCTCCTATTCGCCCGACAAATACTCGTTCGCCGTCCGTTCGCTGATGCTCCGCTTCTACAAGCACCTGGCGTGGGCCGGCTACCAGATCGCAGGCTCCATCGCTCCGGTCTGTGAGTACAACCGCCGGTGGCAGGAGGCCAACGGGGCTGCTCCCGAGCGCATTCAGACCATCTACAACGGCGTCGACACGAACCACTTCACCGCCGCCGCGGCCGAGCCCGAGGTTCCCACCTTGGTCTGGATGGGACGCATTGGGCCCCTGAAGGACGTCGTCACATTGATCGAGGCGTTCGCCTTGGTGCGCGCCGAGATTCCCTCTGCCCGACTCCGGATGTACGGGGGTGTCTCCGAGGAGAACCGGGCCTACTTCGACCGGTGCGTTGCCCTGCGGGATCGCCTCGGCTTGACGGACTGCGCCACCTTCGAGGGTCAGACCGACTCGGTGGTGGAGGCCTACCACTCCGGACATGTGGTGCTGCTCACGAGCATCTCGGAGGGGTTCCCCTACAGCCTCATCGAGGCCATGGCCTCGGGCATGGCCACGGTGGCCACCGATGTGGGCGGGGTGGCCGAAGCCTCCGGAGACGCCGGACTGATCGTGCCCCCGCAGAGTCCAAAGCGCACGGCGGACGCATGCATCCGGTTGCTCACCGACCCTGAGTACCGGCGCTCGGTCGCCACCGCCGCTCGTGACCGTGTGCTCGCCAAGTTCACGCTCGAACAGAATCTGGCCGACTACCGCGGCGTCTACCAGGCCGTGTTCGATCAGAGTGCCGGTGCCCAGGTACGGGCGGAGTTCCGAGAGTTGGCCACCCAGCCGGGTGACGAGATGCTGTCGGCGGCCTCCTGATGAGTGGGCCCGAGATGCGATCACAGGCCGAGACGGCCGGTAGCGAAGCCCGCCTGCTGTCGGGGGCGGAGCGACTCGACCGCATCACCTCATGGGTGTCCGACGACCCCATGCTGTCGGTGGCCTGTGCCGCTGCCGTCGACCCGGTGGAGATCGCCGCCCGTCTCGAGTCCCACGGGGTCAGCAGCCAAGTGGCGGTGGACACCTTCGGCTACGACGACGTGTTCAGCACGGCCCAGGCCGTTTACTCCGTGTTGCCGTTCCACGAGGTCGAGCCACCCGACCCGGAGGTTCCCGACAAGGGTGGACCGGTAGACCTGCTGCGCGGCGCGCTCTACGCCCTGCCCGCCCTGTTCCTCCCGGTGGTGGTCAGCGGATTCAACCTTCGGCTGAGCTGGTGGGTACTGCCCGTGGGTCTGACCGTGGCCTGGGGTACCAATCAGGCCGCCGCCACCTGTGCGTGGACCTTGGCCGGTCGTAAGGACTCCCGGAGCGACGCTCTCGTAGCTCTCAGCACGCTGCTCGTCACCGTTCTGGCGTGCCTGGCCGCTGCTGTGGTGGCGTGCTGGGCCATCGGAGGGAACGGGTCAAGCGCTCTCACCGTCGGAGTCATCGGCGCCTACGTGGCCGCCAGCGCCATCTTGGTGTTCCAGCGGTCGGACCTTTGGCTGGCCCTCTGCATGGTGCCGGCCGCCGTGGGCTCGCTCCTGACGCTCGGACACCTCCCCCTCACCGTCTCCTCGACGACGGCGGCATGGTGCGTGGTGGCGACGGTGACGCTGGCGTCGCTCGTGGCCAATCGCTACCTGTTCGCTCACCGCTGGCGGCGACCCGACCTGGCCCGTGCCACGTGGATCGAAGCGACCAAGTTCCTTGCCTACGGCGTCAGCTGTGGACTGTTGCTGTCGGTACTCATCGGCTTCGCCAGTGGGGTGAACGGCAGTGCCCGTGCCCTGACCATCGCCGTGTGGCCGTTGCTGTTGACCCTAGGGCTGATGGAGTGGCAGCTGCGGACGTTCCGGAGTCGGGCCACTCGTGCGCTCAGCTCGAGTTTCGACCTCGACGACTTCGGGCGACGGGTCGGGCGCGCCTTCCGCCGCTCGATCGTGCTCTATGTGGGAGCACTCGCCATCCTCTCTGCGGGCTGCGTCGTCCTCGGCGAGCTCCATCACCTTCCCGAGGTTCCCCTCCTGCTCGCTGCGGTCGGTGCCCTGGGTGTCGCCTTTTTCATGGCGCTCCTCCTGGCCTGCGCCGGGCGGATCAACCTGGTCCTGCGGTGCTGGGCGGCCACCTTCATCGTCCTCGGCGGAGCCCTGATCGCCGATCAACAGATCCGCGGCCATGTCGCCTCCATGGACGGTCTGATCTCGCTCCTGGTGGCTACCGGCACGGCCATCGTCTTGTTCCTCGTCCTGGCCCGCTCCGTGCTGGCCTCACCCCTGAGCTACTGATGACCCGCTACCTCCTCCTAGGCGCCAACGGGTTCCTCGGGCGCCACGTCCGACGGGCCATCCACCAGGTCGACCGGGCCGCCTACGTGGTGGCGGTCAGCGGGCACCGGTCGCTTCCTCCGGATGCGTCGGGGTGCCACTGGCAGCAGATCGATCTCGTCCGGGCCTCGACACAAGACGTCGGCCAACTGCTCGACTTCAGCAAGCCCGACGTGGTCGTCAACTGCGTAGGGTGCACTTCGGGCTCGATTGAGCAGCTGGAGGCGGTCAACGTCTCGGTGGTCCGGAGGCTGCTCGACGCACTGGCCCAGACCCAGCCGAAGCGCCTGGTCCATGTCGGGAGCGCCGCGGAGTACGGAACCCAGCCCCAAGGCGTGGCGTTCGCTGAATCGGCAATCGCCCGCCCCGTCGGGGATTACGGCCGCACCAAACTCGTCGCCACCGATCTGATCACCGAGCGGGTGGCCCGCGGGGACGTCGATGCCACCGTCCTGCGGGTATTCGATCCGGTGGGTCCCGGCTCTCCCGGACATTCACTGGCCGGGATGGCCGTCCGTGAGATCGGCCGGGCACTCGAAGCCGAGGCCAGCTTTGTCACCCTCGGCCAGCTGAGCTCGTGCCGGGACTTCTTGGCCGCATCGGACGTGGCCGACGCCGTGCTCCGGGCCGCTCACAGCACCGGTGTGCCGCCCCTCTTGAATGTGGGCCGGGGCGTCGCCACGTCGGGCCGCTCGCTGGTCGAGCTCCTCGCCGCCGCGGCCCGATTCGAGGGAGACATCTTCGAGTCGCGTGGCGGAGCCGCTCACGCTACCCAGGTGGTCTGGCAACAGGCCGATCTCACGCTCATTCGCCGTCATCTTCATTGGGTCCCAACCACGTCAATCGCCGAGGCCGTACGCGACCTCTGGCAGTCAGGAAGCTGAATCATGTGCGGAATCATCGGAGTCACCGGAGTCGACGATGCCCTGCCCCTGCTGCTCGAGGGACTCGGCCGACTGGAGTATCGCGGGTACGACTCGGCTGGCGTGGCCCTCATCCACGGCACCGAGCTGTGGCGTAATCGGGCAGCTGACGGCACCCATTCGGTGGGTGACCTCCGGCCCTTTGGGGAGGATGCGCCCGCACCCTGCGGCAGTGGGATCGGACATACGCGGTGGGCCACCCACGGGAAGCCCACGACCGTGAACGCCCACCCCCACCTCGACTGCAGCGGTCGGCTGGCCCTCGTCCACAACGGCATCATCGAGAACTACGACGAGATCGCCAGCGAGCTCGAGGCCGAAGGCCATGTGCTGGTGTCGGAGACTGATTCCGAGGTGCTGGCTCATCTGGTCGAAAAGCAGATGGCCGCCGGGTCCACCTTGACTTACAGCTTGCGTTGGGCCCTCCGCCTCGTGCGCGGCACCTTCGCCGTGGCTGCTGTCCACGCTGACGAGCCCGACCTGGTCGTGGCGGCCAGGCGAGTATCACCGCTCATCGTCGGGGTCGGCGAGGGAGCGACCTATCTGGCTTCGGACATCCCCGCCCTCATCGGTCTAACCCGTGACCTGTTCACGTTGGAGGACGACCAGCTCGTGGAGCTCCGCCCCGGGGGCGTCGTGGTGACGGGTCTTGACGGCCACTGCGCAGAACCCAAGGCCCTGACCATCGACTGGGATGTCGAGGCCTCGCGGCAGGGAGGGTACGACGACTTCATGACCAAGGAGATCCACGAACAGCCCGACGCCATTGCCGACACGCTGGCCGGTCACCGTCAGTCTGACGGGACGCTCGTCCTCGATTCCGCCGCCGCACTGAGCACCCAGGATCTCCGAGACATTGAACGGGTCTGCATCGTGGCTTGCGGGAGCAGCTTCCACGCGGCCATGGTGGCCAAGTACGCCATCGAGAAGTGGGCCCGTCTGCCCACCGAGGTCGACATCGCCAGTGAGTTCCGCTATCGGAGTCCCATCCTCGACCACCGCACCTTGACCATCGGGGTGAGCCAGTCTGGCGAGACGGTGGACACCCTGCAGGGGTTGCGTGCGGCCCGTGAGTCGGGCTCCAAGGTGCTCGTCATCTCCAATGTGGTCGACTCATCGATGACCCGCGAGGCCGACGGTGTGCTCTACACCCACGCCGGCCCCGAGATCGGGGTGGCGGCCACCAAGACCCACCTGACCCAGATCGTGGCGCTCCAGATGCTGGCGCTCGTGCTGGCCCAGGCCCGTCAGGCCATGACGGTGGCAGCCACCGACGAGATCATGCAGCAGATGTTGGGACTTCCCGATGTGCTCGACAAGGTGCTCGAGCGGACCAAGGACGTGGCTGAGGTGGCACAAGAGCTCACCGAGGCACGCGACTTCTTCTACCTCGGGCGTCATGTGGGCCATCCGGTGGCCATGGAAGGGGCGCTCAAGTTGAAGGAGATCTCTTACCTTCGGGCGGAGGGCTATCCGGCCGGCGAACTGAAGCACGGTCCCATTGCCCTCATCGAGCCGGGGACGGTGGTGGTCGGTGTGGCCACTCGCAACTGTCTGTGGGAGAAGATGTGCTCGAATATCCAGGAGGTCAAGAGCCGAGGGGCCACGATCGTGCTGGTGGCCAACGACGGCGACCACCAGGCCGCCGACCTCGCCGATCACGTCCTGTGGGTGCCGTCAGTCGAGCCCATGCTGTCGCCGGTGGTCGACGCGCTGCCCCTGCAGTTCCTGGCCTACTGGCTGGCTCAGGCCCACGGCCTGGACGTGGACCGGCCCCGCAACCTGGCCAAGACCGTGACCGTGGAGTAGGGCTCGGAACCGATCAGCGGCAGGGAGTTCGCCCACCGCTGAGCGCCACGTCCATTTTCAGGGCGTCCTCATCGGCGCGGTTGGCCGCAGGGCAGAACTGGGTGGGGGCCAGGGAGTACTCGACCTCGAGTACGGCCTTGCCGGCCGAGGCAAAGGGGTCGAACGAACTGCACGTGTCGTACTGGTGGCACTGCTCGTCGAGCGCGAAGTCCGCCGAAGGCTGCATCGAGGCCGCGAAACTCGGGTCGTCCCCGTTCTTCAGGCCCCAGGCCATCCCGAGGCTGTGGGCGTAGACCGCCAGGGTGGTGTCATAACGCACGTTTTCTACCTGGGAGATGGCGAAGCCGGTGCTGTCGGTGTAGCTGTCGTCGATATCCGGCTCGACGGCGTCGAACCCCTTGGCCGCGCACATGGCGATGCGCGCCTCGACGACACGGGTCACGGTGGCGTCACCGATGTTCAGGTAGCGCTCGGACGGATAGCCCGAAACCGGGGTGCCCAGGTCGGCCCCAGGGAACTGCGCATAGTCGGATCGATAGGACTCTGCCGCACCGACCTCGATGTAACAGATCACGTGGTCACCGCGCGCGTGAAGGGCGCTCACCGTGGCCGGGGTGTTGTCGAAGCCGTCGATGTCATAGACGGAGGGGCCGGGGGCCGGGGCACCCAGGTAGGTGGAGGCACCGGTGCCCATGTCGCTCGAACTGGCCAGGTTGAGCGGGTGGTCCAGTTCCCACTGCCAGGACAGCGTGGCCGGCGGTCGCCACCACGAGGCGGTCGTTCCTGGAGCCCCCGGGCCGGTGCTTGGCGCCCCCGGTCGGGAAGTGGTGGTCGCGGTGGGTCGGGTGGTGGTCGAAGTCCCCGGGGATCCTGCCCCTGGGGTGACGGGCCCGGAGGTGGTGGTCGTACCCGACGCGCCCACTCCACCACTCGAGCTCTCCGGGGCACGGCCTCGGCCCGACCGGTGGGTGGCGCTGGTGCTGCAGCCGCTCGGTGGGCCACACGAGGCTTGTCCGCCGCCCGGTGGGGACGGCGCTGCTGCATCCGGTGTGGACTTGGCGACCTCGGGCCCGGGCCCACGGGCCGGCGAGGTCCGGTGGCCCTCAGGCGTGTACGCCGTGGCTGTCGACACCGTGAGGACAACGACGAGCACAAAAGCGCTCACCAGTACAGCCATCAACCTGCTTCGTCTGCCCACGATGCCCCTCTATCGCCTGCCCACTCCAGTGTCGCACCGAACCGACGAAACTGCACACGGGTCAGGGCAAATCCGAGGGTATCCGGAGCCAAAACCCGGGGATGGGGAACAAGATCCAGGGTAGTGAGGGCGTCTGTGCCTCCCTACACTTGTTGGCATGGGCAGGGTGCGACGACGACGCTTCCGCTGATGTCCACGCCCAAGCGAAGATATCTCGCCGCAGCGTCGGTGCTCGTCGTGGTGTTGGCCACGGCAGTCGGATGGCTCTTGCTACCATCGCCGTCCATCGCTGACACCTCGCCTGCTGTCCCCCCTTCGCCACCCCTCGTCCAGCATCTCGCCGTTCCGGCCTATGCCAATCCGGTCGCCGAGGCGGCCTCGTGGACGCAGCTTGCGGCGTCCCGGTCCGGCTCGGTCGGGGTGGTGGTGGCCAACGTGGCCAACGGCCCAGGTTCGCGACCCGAAGCAGACTGGTCCGCGGTTATCCACTCCGCCCACGCCTCGGGCACCAGGGTGCTCGGTTATGTGGACACCGGCTATCTGGGCAGTCCCTCCCTCGCCAACCCGGACGGCCTACCCACCCGGACGGGGGCGTTCGGTCGTCAGGCGTGGCTGTCCCAGATTCAATCCGACATCGATGCGTGGTACCAGTACTACGGGAGCGATCTCGGTGGGGTCTTCCTCGACGAGAGCACGAGCGCCTGTGGTTCCCCGTCGGGACCCGACCAGTACGTGGCCGAGTACCGGATGCTGCGAACGCGCCTGCGCCACGAGCATCCCGGTGCCGTGACGGTGCTCAACCCCGGCATCGCCGTGCCGGAGTGCTACAGCGACGCCGCCGACACGCTGGTGACCTTCGAGGGAAGCTACGCCAACTATGTCGGTGCTCCCGACAGCCAGGGACAGGACTACGAGCCGATGCATTGGACACCGGCTGATCCAGCCCAGATCTGGCACATCGTCTACGGGGCCACGACCACCGCGTCCATGGAGCACGCTATGGACCTCAGCAAGAAGCGTGGCGCCGGCTACGTCTACGTCACCGACGCCGGACTGCCCAATCCGTTCGGCTCCCTCCCGTCACCCGACTACTGGGCGTCCGAGGTGGCCATGCTCGCCGGGTGAGCGCCCGATCGAGTGAAGCGATCGGGGCCGGCCCGCGGGGTCAGACCGCGGAGGCCCGGTAGAGCTCGTCGGAGTCGTCATCGCCGCCGCCGCTGTCGTCCCGTCCGGCCAGGGCCTCGGCGAGGTCGGGTCGACCTTCGACGCCGAGTTTGCGGTAGGCCTTAGCAAGGTGACCTTCGACCGTTTTCAGGGTCACGTAGAGCTCGTCGGCGATCCGCTGATTGGTCAGGCCGTCTGCGGCCATGCGTACCACCCTGAGCTCGGAGGGCGTCAGCGACTCTGGGCCGACGAGACCCAGCCTCCGGGGTCGCGCACCGGCAGCCCGGAGATGTTCACCGGCCAGTTCCAAGAGCTGGTGAGCGCCGCACAGAGACGCCAGGCTGGCGCCCTGACGGAGCACGCCGCGGGCCTCTTCTTTGCGATTGTGCTCGATCAGAGCCGTACCCAGATCCACGAGGGCGCGGGCGCGCTCCAAACGGGCATCGGAATGCTCGAGGATTGACACGGCCTCGGTGAGCAGCTCGACGCGATGGGTGACCTCGGACGAGGCCGACGCGGAAGCCCGTAGTGCCGAGCTGATGGTGCGCGGTGCTCCGAAGGCGCGGGCGAGACTGAGGTTCTCCTCCGCCAATCGCCTTGCTTCCTCCCACCGGCTCAGCTGGACCAGGGCCATGACTGCGCCGGAGCGCCACGGGACCATGGCCGGATTCGTGGTTCCGGCACGGGTACCGGCATTGCCGGCCGCGATGAACTCCTTCAGGGCCTGTTCGGCTCGTCCTTGGGCGAGGAGGAGCCGACCTTGTTCGACCTGGGACAGGGACCGGAAGATGGCCAGCTGGATCCGGTGGTGCTCCGTAGATCGGGCCAGTCGCTCCGCCTCGTCGAATCGGCCCTGCTCCACGAGCACCTCGAGATGCCCAATGATCGGGCTCGGTTCCGGGCCCGACTGTTCCGCTCCGGCTGCCTCCTCGGCCCGGGTGCACGCATCGTCCGCTTCTGTGAGCGACCCCTGCCAGAGCAGGGAAATAGCGGAAAGCGCGGTGACCCGTTGCTCGACCAGTTCCCGGTCGACGACCGATGGGTGGGTGAGGGCGGTCGCCAAGAGGCGATCCACCAGGGCAAAGTGATCGGTGCAGAGAAGCCCGAACAGTGCATAGGCCTGGATGCCTGCATCAATCGGCTCGGCGGCGACCAGCTGCCCTACATCGACGATCTGCTCCAGCGACTCGGCCAGTTCGTCAGCGGAGAGGTCTGTTGAGGACAGCAGATCGTTCACCGTCACCACCGAGCAGGCCCGTTGGGCCATCGTCGACCCCTCGCCCCCCGGTTCGTCGAGAAGCAGCCGCAGTCGGTGCAGGCACTCCATCCGCTGGCCGATCGGGTCCAGTTTCAGCATCAAGGCCAGTTCGAGCTCGAGCCGAAGGTTCCTGTCGATTCCGTCGAGATGTGCCCGCAACTCCGTCAGTAGGGCTATGGCCTCGGCTCTCGATTCGCGGTCATCTTCCCTGAGGTGACCGAGCAGATCGACGCCCACTCGCATGACCATGGCGGCGTCGAACCCATCGAGTTCGAGCGCTCGCCGCAGGTGGACCAGTGCCAACGCCCCCTGGTCGGCGACCTCGGCCGCGGCCAGATCGATGTACAGGGCGCTTCGTCGGTCGGCCAAGGGGCATTCGGACAAGGCCCGCTCGAGGCAGCGCAGGGCCAGGGCGGTCTCCCCGGCAGCCTGAGCTCGGCGTCCGATCGCTTGCAGTCGGTCGGCGATCTCGGTGTTCCCGGAGGGCTCGGTGGCCAGTAGGTGGCTGGCGATGACCGCGTCGTCGACTCCATGCGCCTCGAGGAGCTGTGCTGCTACTCCATGGAGCTGAGACCGTCGGGCCGTCGGAATGTCGTGGTATACGGCCCACCGGAAGAGAGGTGAGGTGAACCGGAACGGCCTCACCGACTCGATCAGCTCGATCTGCTCGGCGTCGTCAGCGGCCTGCTCAGCGGCAACGGCATCCATGTCGGCCAGCTGTCGCGTCACGGTCAGGTCCGCCTCCGCACCGAGAATGGCTGCGGCCCGGAGGAGTTCGGTGGCCGCGACCGGCAACTGAGCCAGTCGGCCCAGCACGGACTGGGTGATCTTCGAGGCTCGGATCTGCTCGACCGACGGAGCCATTGCTGCGGTGGGCGCCACGGACGCCCGCAGCAGGGAGGGGAGGAGGGCTTTCAGGAGAAACGGGGACCCGCCGGTGGCCTCGGTGCACGCGTGAACGAACTCGGGGTCCGGTCGAACCCCGAAGAACCCGGCGAGGACGGCCTCCACGCTGGCGTCTTGCAAGGGCTCGAGGGTGAACTGTCGGACGTCGTGCTCCGTGAGCAGCCCGTCGACGGGCCGGAGGCCGACGCCGGCCTGGAGTGGACGGGCGGTCACCACCAGCCAGATCTGCTGATGTTCGAGGCGGCGTACGAGGAACTGGAGGACGGCGAGGGTCTCGGGGTCGGCATAGTCGGCGTCGTCGATCGCCAGCAGCACGGGGGCTGTCTGGCGGAGGGCGAGCACCAGCCGGTGGAAGCGGGAGGCAGTCTGATGGTCATCCGGCTCCCGCCTCGGGCCGGCCGAATCATCGAACGAGATGGACTGGTCGGCCAGCAGCAACTCCAACGAGCGCGCCCGCTCGACACCGTCCTCATCGCCTGCTGCCACGGCGATTGCCTCTGCTGACTCGATGAGCCGACCCAGCACGGCGAAGGGCTTCTGCTGCTCGACCACCCCTCCCTTGGCCCGAAGCACCAGACAGTCGACGCGAGCAGCCACATCAGCTGCCGCGTTGACCAGTGCGGTCCGTCCGGATCCCCGCGAACCCTCGATGGCGATGCAGCTGCTGGGTACGGCGAGCGAACGGCTGAAGATGGCCTCGAACTCGTCGAGGATGGCGCCCCGCTCGAAGAGCCGGGGACCCCGGTGGGCGCGGGAGCGCCGGTCGGGCGCCGAAGCGGGCGAATCGGTCAGGGTCATGCCCCCGCCCCGTGGGTCGTGCGAGCAGGGGCGCGCTCCTCCGAGTACTGGGGCCCCGCTATGACGAGAGTTGTTTGCATGTGATGCAGCCCTGCCCCTGCTGGATCGCTTGCGCTATGGAGTCAATTGGCGATGGACAAGCTCTCGCGACGTGACCACGCGGCCACTGAGAGCGCCCACTTAGCATGGTATGGCACGGAACGCAGTTAAGGCAACGGTCGAAGGGTGGACGGGACCAGCTCAGGCGGGGATCCGTGGGGGAGGGTTAGCGTGCGGACGATGAGCCCGACTGAGCCAAAAGCACCAGGTCAGGAGCGTTCGGCGAGCCGACGATTCGCACTTGCTGTCGATCTGGGCACCAGCGGGCTGAAGGTCGGCCTCGTGTCCCTGTCCGGAGCCGTCGTGTGGCACGAGCAGATGCACCTCACATCGCTCGTGGACGGGGATGCTGCCACCCAGGATGCCGCAGGTTGGTGGGAGCTGATCCGTGGAGCGGCAAGGCGGGGTCTGACCTCGGGGGTGGTGGCGCCAGGACAGGTGGAGGCGGTCAGCATTACGGGACAGTGGGCCAGCACCGTGCCGGTCGACGAGGACGGCGAACCGGTAGGCCCGTGCCACTTGTGGATGGATACCCGTGGCCGCCGCCTCTCTCGCACGATCATCGGCGGTCGGGTGGCGGGCTATGCGCCGTGGGCCGCTTTGCTCTGGATCCGACATTCCGGTGGCGCCCCGTCACCCTCCGGGGCCGATCCGATCGGCCACATGCGCGTTCTCCAGGCCGGGGAGACGGGACCGGGAGCGAGTGCGGCGGCCCGGTGGTTCCTCGAGCCGGTCGACTACCTGTCCATGCGCTTCACCGGTAGGGCGGCAGCGTCGCACGCTTCCATGGTCGGGGCGTGGCTGACCGACAACCGGCGTCCTCAAGTGCTCGAGTACGACCCCATGTTGGTGGTGCGTTCGGGTGTCGACCCCACCCGCCTGCCCCCGCTTCGCCCTAGCGGCACGGTGATCGGCACGGTGCTCCCTGACGTCGCTCGAGATCTCGGTCTCACCGAGCGGGTCCAGGTCGTGGCGGGCACGCCGGACCTCCATTCAGCGGCCGTGGGAGCCGGGGCCATTCTCGACTTTCAGCCCCATCTGGCCGTCAGCACCAGCGCTTGGATCGGCGCTCCGGTGCCGTACAAGAAGACCGACGCGCTTCATCAGGTGGCCAGTGTTCCCGGTGTGGGGCCTGCCCGGTATCTGATCGCCGACAACCACGAGACCGGCGGAGCTTGTCTTGACTGGGTGTGCGGCGTGGTGCCCGGCCTCCTCGATACCCACGGTCGCCCGGACTTCTCTCGGGCACTAGGTCTGGCGGCGGAGGTCCGGTCCGGATCGCATGGCGTGGTGTTCACCCCGTGGCTGCGCGGCGAGCGGTCGCCCGTAGAAGACCGACATGCCCGGGCCGGCTTCCACAACCTCTCACTCACTGTCGACCGCGGCGATCTCGTGCGGGCGGTGCTCGAGGGTGTGGCGTTCAACAACCGATGGCTCCACGAAGCGGTGGAACGCTTCGCCAGGCGTCGACTCGACCCGGTGAGGATGGTAGGAGGAGGCGCACAGTCAGATCTGTGGTGTCAGATCCACGCCGACGTGATGGACCGGACCATCGAACGGGTTGAGTCCCCGGTATTGGCCAACCTCCGGGGAGCGGCTCTGATCGCCGGGCTGGCCCTCGGCGCTGTCCGCCCGACCGAGATCGGCGATTTGGTGAAGGTCGACAGGGTCTTCCGGCCCGACCCGGGTCGTCGGTCCATCTACGACAGCCTCTTTGCCGAATTTCCCCGGCTCTACCGTGCTCAGCGAGGCACGTTTTCCCGGCTCAACCGCCGGTCGGGACCCTCCCGGGCACCATCCCGCTGAGGGATATCTCCATCCGGAAAGGCCTCATGGCCCCGTCATGGCTACCATGGCCTCCGGTCGGCGCAGGGCCGGCTGATCGGATGGGGACCCGATCGAGACCTGGGGGGAAGTAGCCGATGCGTCGACGAGGTTGGATTCCGACCACGGCCGTGGCCATGACGGCGTTGGTGTCGCTCGGTTGGTCGGTGCAGGCACAGGCCGCCACCTCTGGGTCCACCACGTCAACATCTCCGGCGTCCGTGAAACTCCCGTCCACGTCGAGATCCACTTCGACATCGACATCGACATCCACTTCGACGTCCACTTCGACCTCGACGTCGACCTCGACCTCGACGTCGACTTCGACCTCGACACCCATCTCGACCGCGACGCCAGCGGCTGTTCCGGCGATTGGGGCCACGTCGTCATTCAGCGGCCACGGGTCGATCGATCAGGCCTACCTTCTCGGAGGAACGCCAGGGGCAACAGCCGTGCTGGTCGACGGGTTCGGGCGTCACGTGGGCAGCGGGACCGTGGATGCCCAGGGAAGCCTGATCGTTCGGAACCTGACGCCCGGTCCTGGGTACTCCTTTCAGATGAAGGTCGGGACCACGGTGACATCTAGCCCCCGGTTCCGGGTCCTCTCCCCGTGGGACACGCCTCCGGCCTCGTTCTACAGCGCCCAGCACCTGAACGAGGGACTCAACTACATCACCATGCGGGACGGGGTGACACTGGCGGCCACCGTGCGGCTGCCGCCGGGCAAGACCTTGGCCGACGGACCGTTTCCCACGGTCATCGAGGAGTCGGGCTACGCCATCGCAGCACCCCACAGTCTCATCGACGCCGAGCTCCACCTGAACGGTGAGAGTACGTCGGATCCTCTCGTTCCGGACTCGGCCACGGTGGTGGGTTCGCTGATGGCCCCCCTGCTCGGCTTCGCCACCATCAGTCTCCAGATGCGAGGCACCGGATGCTCGGGGGGTGCCTTCGATCTCTTCGACCTGCCCACCACGTACGACGGCTACGACGCCGTGCAGATTGCCGCCGCTCAGCCCTGGGTGGCCAATCACAAGGTGGGGATGGTCGGCATCTCCTTTTCGGGCATCTCCCAGATGTTCGTGGCCGGGACCCGGCCTCCCGGCCTCGCAGCCATCGCCCCGATGAGTCTGACCGACGATCTCTACTCCACAGGATTCCCGGGCGGAATGTTCAACAGCGGCTTCGCCGGGTCGTGGTTGGCCCAGCGTCAGTCGGACGCGGAGGTCGCCCCGGCCGGTGGCCAGGAGTATGCAAAAGTGCTGATCCAGCAGGGGGATACCCAATGCCTGGCCGATCAAGCCCTCCACGGCCAGGCCCAGAACATCCAGACGCTGTTGAGTCAGGCCTCGCACTATGTGCCCTCGCTCTACCGACAGCGTGCCCCGTCCACCTGGGCCAAGCTCGCTGACGTTCCGGTGTTCTTGTCCGGCGCCTTCCAAGACGAGCAGACCGGAGGCCAGTGGCCGGCCATCATCCAGGATCTGTCTCGGGACCCCAAGGTCTGGGCCACCATCACCAACGGCACCCACATCGACTCCCTCGGGCCCGGCACCATCACCCGGTGGCTGGAATTCCTCGATCTCTTCGTGGCGGACGAAGTGCCCACGCCGTCGCCCACGCTCACCGCACTGGCCCCGGCGATCTACGCGGAGGTGGTCGGCGCTCCGGCCGGCCCCGTGCCCCCGGTGGCCTACACGGACGAACCGACACTCTCTGCGGCCCGAGCCGCATTCGAACAGCAGGACCGGGTGCGTGTCCTGTTCGACAACGGTGGTGGCAGTGCCGGGCCGGGCGCCATGCAGCCGGTTTGGAGCGAAGACTTCACATCGTGGCCGCCGCCTCAGGCCGTGGCCACCAGCTTCCAGCTCGGATCGGGAGGCTCGCTTGTGCCGTCTTCGGCTCGTGGGCCAGTCAACGGTGGAGTTGGAGGGACCGTCTCGTTCCGGCCGGACCCCTCGGCCCGACCAGCTGACGATCTCCCCTCCGGCAACGTGTGGTCGGCCCTTCCGCCCTATCAGTGGGTCCCGGCCAGCGGGACCGACGGCCTCGGCTTCATCTCGGCCCCGTTGGCGGCCAACGTGGTCGCCGTCGGGCCGGCCAGCTTGAATGTGTGGGTGGAGAGCACCGCCGCCGACACCGACCTCCAGGCCACCATCTCCGAGGTTCGTCCGAACGGACAGGAGCTGTTCGTCCAGACCGGCGAGCTGCGGGCGAGCGACCGTGCTCTCAACCCGTGGGCCTCGACCGCGACCGACCCTGTTCCCACCTACTTGGCCGCCACGGCGTCACCGTTACCCCATGGACGGTTCACCGAGGTTCGCATCCCCATCGAGCCGTTCGCCTACGCCTTCCGAGCCGGTTCGCGCATCCGTGTGTCGATCACCGCACCGGGAGGCGACCGCCCGGCCTGGCAGTTCGCCACCTATCCGACGGGAGGCTCGGTCACCGACACCATCGGTCTGGGTGGCGCTCACCCCTCGGGTCTCGTCCTCTCGGTGGTACCCGGGATTACCCCACCGGATCCCCAGCCGGCCTGCCCCTCACTGCGGGGCCAGGCGTGTCGAAGCTACGTTGCCGCAGCCAACGGCGGGTGATCCCCGCCGCCCGCGGCAGAGCGGTCGGTGGGACACCGTGACCCAGGCGTGAGCATCCGGCCCTGGCGCGACCACCTCGCCTCCGGTCAGGAGATGGCTGTGGCCGACCTCCTGTCCTCGGGAACGCTCCTCGCCGCCTGGTCCGATCGCTGGAGGGAGGCTCCCGCCGCCCCGCTGTGGTGGCAGGCCCCCTCCACCCCGGCCGGCTCGTCGTCGGGGCCGACGGGGGACGAGGGGCGGTGGTGGAGTGCCGGGGAGTTCGAAGCCGCCTCGCGTCGTGCCGCCGGCCGGCTCCGCACGGCCGGTCTCGTCCCGGGGGACCGGGTGGTGTGGTCCACGCCGTCCACGGTGGCTGCCCTGGTCGCCCACGTGGGCGCGCTGCGGGCCGGATTGGTTGTGGTGCCGGCCAACACCTCCTACTCCGAGCGGGAACTGGCTCACATCGTGCGCGACGTCGAGGCGCGGGCTGCCGTCGTCGGCCGACCCGAGCAGGCCGACTGGGTTCGTCGGGCATCGGAGGGACCCGTTGTGGTCACCGGACCCGACCTCGCTCTGACTGACGGCGATCCTGGTCCCCTCGATGCCGCCGCTGCAGAGGATCCGGCGCTGATCTGTTTCACTTCGGGCACGACCGGCGTCCCCAAGGGTGCCGTACTCCGTCATCGGAACCTCCTGGCCGCTACAGAGTCGGTGACAGCGGCATGGCGCTGGACGGCGGAGGACCGCCTGGTGCACTGCCTGCCCGTCTTCCACGCCCACGGATTGGCCGTCGGTGTCTACGGCACCCTGCTGGCCGGTGGGTCAGCGGTCCTTCTGCCCGGATTCGACCCCGGGGCGGTGGCGGCCGCGGCCGAGGACCACGGCACCACCCTCTTTTTCGGAGTTCCCACCATGTACCACCGCCTGGTGGCATCGGGTCAGCTCGGTCGGCTCCGCGGCCAGCGGCTGTGCGTGTCCGGCTCGGCACCATTGTCAGCGACGTTGCACCGGGAGGTCACCTCGACCAGCGGGATCGTGGTTCTCGAGCGATTCGGCATGACCGAGACCCTCATGAACGTGTCCAACCCGTATGAGGGGGAGCGGCGTCCTGGCACGGTGGGCTTCCCCCTTCCGGGCGTCGAGGTCCGGCTGGCCGACGACGACGAGATTCTGGTGCGGGGCCCGAATGTCTTCGACGGTTACTGGCGACGCCCCCAGGCCAACGACGAGGTCTTCGTCCCGGCCGACCAGCCCGACAACGATGCGAGTGAGTGGTTTCGGACCGGGGACGTGGGAGAGGAGTCTGACGGCTACCTGGCCATCAAGGGCCGGACCAAAGAGCTGATCATCTCCGGTGGGTTCAACGTCTACCCGGCTGAGGTCGAAGACGTCCTGGCCACCCATCCGTCGGTGGCCGAGGTGGCGGTGACCGGGACGGACTCGGCCGAGTGGGGTGAGGTGGTCACGGCCTGGATCGTGCCGGACGGACCTGTGCCCACGGTCGAGGACCTGGCCCGGTTCACGTCGACGACGCTCGCCTCATACAAGCGGCCCCGGCTGGTGCACGTGGTGACCGAGCTGCCCCGCAACGCCCTCGGCAAGGTGGTCCGGAGCCAACTGGGTTCCTGAGTCTTCATCGCCGAGGTGAGGACCCGGTCGGCCTCGATGAGGGTTCAGGAATCCAGTTGTCCGGCGAGCCACGCGCCCACCTCGTCCAACCAGATCCGCTGGCCCATCCCCTCGCAGTGGCCCCCGGCCCCCTCCGCCGCAGTGAAACCGCGAAACGCCTTGGGACAGGTCAGGGCGTCGAAGAGGACCCGGCTCTGGCTGGCGAAGTCGCCCTCGCCCTCGGTCACCAGGGTGGGACAGGTGATGAACTCGGCGCGGCCCTCCAGCGTGTAGGAGACGAGGAGCCGCAGCCACTGTCCGAACGTCGTCGCTCCCATGGCCCTCATCCGGGAGCCGTAGTACTCCCGTCCCCGGTCATCGTCGAGGAATCCCTCGAGCTGAGCATCCATCGCCGGGTCGGCGTCGAGGACACGCTGCCAGTCCTCCGGGGTGAACATGGAGACGAAGCGGGACGTGAAGTCGTACTGGCCGGGGTCGCAGACGAGTGCATGCAGCCGCGGCTCAGCACTGGCACCTCTCGGGGCCAGATAGCCACCGAGGCTTCGACCGACCATGGCCACCCGCTCGGCGTTCACCGTCGGTTGGTCCACCACCCAGTCCATGACGGCGTTGACCACCACCTCGAAGTCCGGGCGCATGGCCACACCGTGTTCGATGAGTTGGCCGCCCTGGCCGGGACCGTCCCAGGCCACGGCATTCCACCCCATGCTCAGCACACCATGGACGCCGTACTTGTAGAGCTCCTCGCAGGTGCTGTCGAAACCGGCGGGGAAGAGCACGGTGGGCCGGGGGGTCGGGTCGCTCGGCTCCGGTCTGAAGAGGTACCCGTTGAGGTCCACGGGTTCGAACGGGACCGAGATCGGCTCCACGTGCCAGGGGAGGTGGGCGATGGCCCGCCGGAAGAGATCGCGCTGGCCACGGTAGCCGGAACCCACGCGGTCGTCCCTGACGTCGTGGCGCAAGAAAAAGTAGGACTGGCGGCGGTACTCGGAGGCCCGGAGGTAGCCGACTGCGGCGAGGGCGCCATGCCCGGCTCCTTCGGCCCTGGCCGCGGCCTCCTCGGCTTTTGCCGATGTGGCCGACCACTCGTCGAACCACTGGTCGTACCGTCCCGATTCCACTCGCTGGGCGGTGGCCAGCGCCTCGCCGAGATCGGCGGCTCCGACGTAGGCGCCGATGAGTGTGCGGGCCAGCTGGGCGTCCATGTCGGCATCCTCGTGCAGGGCCACGGCAGCTCCTTCCGGGACGGGTGGTGATGGCCAACGGCGGCCCGATGTTACCGGTGCACTGGCCAGGGCTCAGGGTCTAGGGGTGGAAGTCGCCCGCCCCCAGACGCAGTTTGGTGATGATCCTTATGAGGTGGTGGAGATCGCCCGGGCTGAGATCGCCGAGGCCGAAGACCGCCTCATTCACCGCCCTGGTGGCTTGTTTGGCCAGTCGCCGGCCCTCGTCGGTGATCTCGGCCAGCGTGGTACGACCGTCGGTCGGGTGGGGACGCCGCCGGACCAGCCCCTGCTGCTCCAGCCGATCGATGATGTTGGTGACGCTGGTGGGGTGGATCATGAGGCGCGGGCCCATCTTTCCGAGCGGCAGTTCCCCCCGGTGGCTGTAGAAGAGCAGGACCAGTCCCTCGTAGCGGGCGAAGGTCAGCCCGAAGGGGCGCAGGGCCCCGTCGACGGTGGCCAGCACGATCTGTTGAGCCCGCATGATGGAGGTGGCGGCGGCCATGGCTTCGCTGACGTCGGGCTCCCAGCGGGCCGACCACTGGAGGCGTGCCTCTTCGATAGGGTCGAACTTGAGCGGTTCGGTGGCCACTGAACGAAGCTATCCGGTTCGGCGGATCGAGGGAGCCCGAGGGCGGGGGAGGCGAGGACGATCGTGGCAGTACTAGAGGACGACCTTGGCCATCCGGTGGCACTGGGGCGATCCCCGGTGCGCGTCGTGTCTCTGGTCCCATCCCTGACCGAGGCCATCGCCGCCACCGAGCCCGATCGGTTGGTAGGGGCGACTGACTGGTGCACCCATCCCGTCGGTCTCGATGTCACGCGTGTGCGCGGAACGAAGAACCCGGATCACCGCGTCATCGCCGGGCTCCGGCCCGATCTGGTCATCGCCAATCAGGAGGAGAACCGGCGCATCGATGTGGAACGGCTCCGTGCCGCGGGAATCCCGGTGTGGGTGACGGTGGTGGAATCGGTCGACCAGGCACTGGGCGCCATGCGGCGGCTGCTGGTTGACGTGCTCGGATCCGAGGAGCCCGACTGGCTGACCAGATCGACAACCGAGTGGGAACGACCGCCGAGCTTGCCGCCGGTCCGGACGTCGGTGCCCATCTGGCGCGACCCCTGGATGGTCGTGGGAGGCCGCACGTTCGCCGGGGACATCGTGTCCCGCTTGGGCCTCACCCACCTCGACGTGGGCGACCTCGACCGGTACCCGAAGATCGACCTTCCCGATCTGATCGATGAGGGGCCCGGTCTGGTCCTCCTGCCCGACGAGCCCTATCCCTTTGCCCCCGACGACGGTCCCGAGGCGTTCCCCGACATCCCGACGGCCCTCGTCTCGGGTCGGGACCTCACCTGGTACGGGCCCTCCATGGCCACGGCACGGGCGGCCCTGACGGACCGGATCGAGGGTGCACTCCGCCTGAAGTGAGCGGGTCAGTGCCGGTGGAACGGGGTCAGACGTTCCGGCGGTAGGCCCCGCCCACCTCGAAGAGGGTGTCGGTGATCTCGCCCAGGGTGGCATGTCGCACCGTGGTCATCAGCTCACCGAAGACGTTGCCCCCCTCGAGGGCGGTCCGGCGTAGCGAGTCGAGGGCGCCCTGCCGGTCGAGGGCGTGATCGTTCTGGTAGTCGCGCAGTCGCCGCAGCTGACGCTGCTTCTCCTCCCCGGTGGAGCGGGTCAGTTCCACCGGCTCAGCAGGGTCGAAGGTCGACGGGGCGGTGAACGTGTTGACCCCCACGATGGGGAGGGAACCATCGTGCTTCTTGTGCTCGTAGAGCATGGAGTCGTCTTGGATCCGCCCTCGCTGATAGCCGGTCTCCATGGCTCCGAGTACGCCTCCGCGCTCGCTGATTCGTTCCAACTCGGCCAACACGGCCTGCTCCACGAGGTCAGTGAGCTCCTCCACGATGAAGCTGCCCTGGAGGGGGTTCTCGTTCATGGCCAGGCCCCACTCCTTGGTGATGATCATCTGAATAGCAAGGGCGCGTCGGACCGACTCGGGGGACGGGGTGGTGACTGCCTCGTCGTAGGCGTTGGTGTGCAGGCTGCCGGCGTTGTCGTAGATGGCGCACAAGGCCTGCAGGGTGGTGCGGATGTCGTTGAACGCCATCTCCTGGGCGTGGAGCGAACGACCTGACGTCTGCACGTGGTACTTCAGCTTCTGGGAGCGCTCGTTTGCTCCGTACCGCTCTTTCATGGCTATGGCCCAGATGCGCCGGGCCACCCGACCGATCACCGTGTACTCGGGGTCCATGCCGTTGGAGAAGAAAAAGGAGAGGTTGTGCGCAAAGTCATCGACGTCCATTCCTCGGGCCAGGTAGGACTCGACGTACGTGAATCCGTTGGCCAGAGTGAAGGCCAACTGCGTGACCGGGTTAGCTCCCGCTTCGGCGATGTGGTAGCCGGAGATTGACACCGAGTAGAAGTTCCGCACCTGGTGCTGGATGAACCACTCCTGCATATCGGCCATGACGCCCAGTGAGAACTCCGTGGAGAAGATGCAGGTGTTCTGACCCTGGTCCTCTTTCAGGATGTCGGCCTGGACCGTTCCCCGCACCGTGTGCAGGACCTCGGCGGTGATGGCGCTGCGCTCGCCCTCCGTCGCCTGGCGGTGTTCGGTGGATTCGAGCCGGTCGATGTGCTGGTCGATGGCTGTGTTGAGAAACATGGCCAGGATGGTCGGTGCGGGGCCGTTGATGGTCATGGAGACCGACGTGGTCGGATCGCAGAGGTCGAATCCGTCGAAGAGCACCTTCATGTCGTCGAGGGTGGCGACGGCCACACCCGAGTTGCCGATCTTCCCGTAGATGTCTGGGCGTTCGTCGGGGTCGAACCCGTAGAGGGTCACCGAGTCGAATGCCGTGGACAGGCGGGTGGCGGGCTGGCCCTCGGCCAGCAGGTGGAATCGGCGGTTGGTGCGGAAGGCATCGCCTTCGCCGGCGAACATCCGCGCTGGGTCCTCCCCCTCCCGTTTGTTGGGGAACACCCCGGCGGTGAAGGGGAAGTGCCCGGGCAGGTGTTCGGCCCGCAGCCAGCGAATCAGCTCCCCGTGTTCGGAGAAGCGAGGGAGCGACACCCGGGAGATGCGGTTGCCGGACAACGAGGTCCGCCACAACGCCGGACGTTCAGGGGTCTCGGTGACGGGACCAGCCGGTTCAGGGTCGTTCTGGTCGAAGGAAAGGGTGGCGCGTAGTGCCTGCCATTCCTCGAGCAGTCTTCTCCCCTCGGGATCACGGCCGTGTTCGACCTCGTCGGCCAGGGCACCGAGATCACCCGTCTCGATACCACGGGCACGGCTGAGGGCCACGGTGGCCGCAACCTGCTCAGCCTGTCGCACCTCGTCTACCAGTCGCGCCGATTTGGCGTGGTAGGACTCGACGGCCTCGGCGATCTCGGCCAAGTAGCGACGGCGGTTGGCCGGAACAATGGCGCTGGCATGCGTCGACTGGCGACCGGTGACAGTAGGCAGCACCCCGCCGGTCACCACCAGGCCCCGGGCTACCAGCAGGCTCTTCAACTGCTGGAACAAGGCGGTAACGCCGTTGTCGTTGAACCGAGAGGCGATGGTGCCGAACACCGGCTCCTCGCCAGTCTCCGCCGAGGAACCCCTATGGTCTCGCCCCCACTGGCGGCAGACCTGACGGAAGGCGTCGTCAGCCCCGCGTCGGTCGAACTTGTTGATGGCCACCACGTCGGCCAGCTCCAGCATCCCGATCTTCTCGAGTTGGGAGGCCGCACCGTACTCGGGCGTCATCACGTAGAGGGAGACATCCGCGATGTCGGTCACCGCCGCATCACCTTGGCCGATGCCCGGGGTCTCCACCATGACGAGGTCGAATCCGGCGGCGCCGCAAGCCGCCACGACAAGAGGGAACCGCTCCGGGAGCTCAGAGGTCGACCCCCGGGTGGCGAGGGACCGAAAGAAGACTCCCGGGCCGTCGATGGCATTCATGCGAATGCGGTCGCCGAGGAGGGCGCCACCACCTCGGCGGCGGGTGGGGTCGACGGCCAGCACGGCGATGGACAGTTTGCCCTCCTGGTCGAGCTGGAATCGCCGGATGAGCTCATCGGTCAACGACGACTTGCCCGATCCACCGGTGCCGGTGATGCCGAGCACCGGCGGAGGACGCTGATCGAATCGGGCCTGGAGCGCGCCGACTGTGTCTTGATCGACCGCTCCGGTCTCGATGTGGGTGATCCATCGGGCCAGTGCCTCGTGGCTGCCGCCGAGGAGGGCGTCGAGCGACGGTGGTGGACCGGTGGCCAGATCGCGGTCGCACTCTTCGATGAGCAGATTGATCATGCGGTCGAGACCGAGCTGCTGTCCATCGGAGGGCGAGAAGATTCGTCGTACCCCGTAGGCCTCGAGTTCCTCGATCTCGGAGGGGACGATGACGCCACCCCCCCCGCCGTAGACAAGGATGTCACCCCGTCCCTCAGCCCGGAGGCGGTCGACCAGGTAGCGGAAGTACTCCAGGTGGCCACCCTGATAGGAGCTGATGGCCACCCCCTGGACGTCCTCGGCGATCGCCGCCGCAACCACGGTGTCCACTGACCGGTTGTGCCCGAGGTGGATGACCTCGGCTCCCTGGGCCTGCAGAAGCCGCCGCATGATATTGATGGCGGCATCGTGGCCGTCGAACAGGCTGGCCGCGGTGATGAACCGGACGGGGTGCCTGGGCCGATAGAGCTCGGTCACTGTGGCCCCGGCGCACTGGCCACAGCTGATCGGATCTGCTGGATCGAGGGCGAGGGCACGCTTCAGATTACTACAACGTCCTACTAAATGTCGATGGATAGCCGTAGCCGGGAGGGCCATGGCCACCCAGAAGTAGTGTCCACGTGGCATGGCCACGAGTCCAGGTCGGCCCAGGTGGACGCGGTCGACTCAGGGAGGATACGGAGGAGAGGATCATGGAGTTCGAGGAGATCGACTACTCGGTGGCTGACGGTGTCGCCACCATCGCCCTCAACCGTCCCGACCAGTTGAACGCATTCAACGCCCAGATGGTCGTCGAGATGCTGGCGGCCATCGACCGCGTTGATGGCGACGATGACGTGAAGGTGGTCATCCTGACCGGCAACGGGAGGGCCTTCAGCGCCGGAGCTGATCTGTCGGCCGGGGCCCAGACCTTTGACTATGACGACGAGCGCAGCGAGGGGGCGGTCGGGGCAGAGCGAGTGGGCGATGCACTGGCGCCCCGGGACGGATGCGGACGCATCACCCTTCGCCTGTTCGACTGCCTGAAGCCGGTGATCTCGGCCGTCAACGGGGCTGCGGTGGGGATGGGGGTGACCCTGCTGCTGGCCACCGACATCCGCCTGGCCTCGGAGCGGGCGCGCTTCGGCTTCGTGTTCACCCGTCGAGGCATCGCACCCGAAGGGGCGTCGACCTGGTTCCTTCCCAAGCTGGTTGGTGTGGCCCAGGCTGCCGAGTGGCTTTACACGGGACGGATCTTCGATGCCGAGGAAGCTCTGACGGGCGGGCTCGTTCGTAGTGTCCACCCGCCCGACGAGCTCATGGGCGCTGCCCGGGCGCTGGCCGCGGAGATCGCCGAGACCGCCCCCATCTCTGTGGCCCTCACCCGTCAGATGCTTTGGCGCATGCTCGGGGCCGACCACCCGATGGACGCCCATCGCGCCGACTCCCGAGCCGTCTACGCGACGGGGGCGGGGCCCGATGCCCGTGAAGGCGTCCTGTCGTTCCTCGAGAAGCGACCCGCCCACTTCACCGGACGGCCCTCGACCGAACTCCCCGACATCTTTCCCGGCTGGACGGAACCTCCCTACCGGTAATGGGGAGCCCGATTCAGAGGAGGTTGGATCTGTGCGCAAGCAGTACCACTTCTGGGCGGGGGATGAGGGCCTCGACGCCTGGGATGTCGACCATCTGATCGCGGCCAGCACCGGGCTGCCGGTCATTGAGGTGGCGGTCGACTCATTTCCGGAGGTCGACAGGGACCACTGGTTCGTCCATGGTCCCGTCCCTACCGTCCGGCGGATTATCGAACATGTCCGGCTGATCGAGGAAGCGGATGGTTCGTACCCGGTCATTCTGGGGGCCGACGGGCGGGTCATGGACGGCATGCACCGGATCGCCCAGGCGATACTCCAAGGTCGCCCGACCGTCGGGGCAGTGCAGTTCGGGGTTGACCCCGAACCCGACTTCCGAAACTGCGCCCCCGCCGACCTTCCCTATTGAGTGGCAGCTGGATCGGTCGAACCGGAACGACCCATCCCAGCTGTGGCGACCAGGGAGATCGTCGGGTCAGTCGGACGAGGGGAGAGGCTTGGCCTCTTTCAGCTCGAGGAGCACCCCGTCGATGGCTAGGGCACCGTCACCTGGCTTGCTGCACAGCAACTCAATCGTCTGGTCGCCGTTCACGTAGCGCTTCCCGAGAAGGGTTGATCCTTCACTGCCAGCCTGGATCTCTGCGCTCCCCGGCTCATCGTCGAGGCCAACAACGGGCACACCGCCGATGGTGACTGCGATGTCCCCACCGGGTGCCCGGATAACGACGACTTCGGCACTCCCCACCGCGCTGCGCAACCGTGTCCCTGGCTTCAACTCCACGACGGGTCCTTTCCTTGGCTGTTGGCGGGCCCGAGAATACCTCCATTCCAACAGGGTCGGACGTGTCGGACCCTGTTGGCCAGATCCACCACGGAACGTGGAGTCGCCGGCCAGCCATCCGACCTGTTCGGTAGCTCTCCGACCTGGTTACACTCCCCGGCATGCAGACCCGTCCAGCCACCGCCCCCGACCCCAGCCGGTCGATGCCGACCGTCCGGTGACCCGTCCCCTTCCTCAGGTCACACCCGAGAACGAGTTCTTCTGGTCGTCGGGTGCCGACGGCATCCTCCGATTTCGGCGGTGCCAGGTATGCCACGCCTATCAGCATCCCCCCGGACCCATCTGTCGGACCTGCGGTTCGGATGACCTGCGTGTCGAGGCGGTCAGTGGAAACGGTGTCGTGGTGGGCTTCACGGTCAACGAGCACCAGTGGAGTCCGGACTTTCCTCCCCCCTACGTCATCGCCATCGTGGCCATCGACGAGGACCCCCGCGTCCGCCTGACCACCAATCTGATCGACATCCCGGCCGAACGGGTGGTCGTCGGCCTGCGGGTCACGGTCAGCTTCGAGCAGGTCGAGGACGTATGGCTGCCGATGTTCACCGGCCGCACCGATCTGACCGATCTGGGTCCACTTCCCGAAGAGGAGCGGGCCGCCGACCACGTTCGACCGATGGCCAGCCCGGAGAAGTTCGAGGAGCGGGTGGCGCTCACCGGGATCGGGATGTCCACGGTCGGACGCCGGTTGGGGGTGGATCCTCTCAGCCTCACCGTGGACGCGTGCCGGCGGGCCGTGGCCGATGCCGGACTCACCATGGCGGACATCGACGGCCTGTCGACGTATCCGGGTGGAACAACCGCCGGTGGCCACTCCGAAGGGGGGGTCACCGCTCTGGAGGAGAGCCTCCGCATCAGGCCCACCTGGTTCAACGGGGGCTCGGAGCTGCCCGGCCAGGGGGGGTCGGTGGTGGCGGCCATGCTGGCGGTGGCGTCCGGACTCTGTCGCCACGTGCTGTGCTTCCGGACCGTGTGGGAGGCCACGTTCCAGGACCGCCAGCGCCGGAACCCGCCGTCCTCCGCCCCAGGCGGAGGCCGGATTGAGGGGGACTTCATGTCGTGGCGGCTGCCCTTCGGGGCGATGAGCGCCGGCAACTGGATAGCCATGAACGCCTCGAACCACTTCGCCCGCTTCGGCACCACCCGCGACGCGTTGGCCACCATTGCCATCAACGCCCGTACGTTCGCCGGCCTGAATCCCGACGCCATCTACCGAGATCCCCTGACCGTCGACGACTACTACGGCGCCAGGATGATCTCCACGCCCTTCGGCCTCTACGACTGCGATGTGCCCTGCGACGGCTCGATCGCCATCATCGTATCGGCAGTGGATACGGCGAAGGACCGACCCCACCCCCCGGTCCTGGTTGACGCCGTGGGCACCCAGATCACCGAGCGGGTCAGTTGGGACCAAGGCACTCTCAGCCACGAGCCCCAAACGGCGGGCCCGGCGGCTCACCTGTGGTCGAGGACGTCGCTGCGCCCCGATGACGTGGACGTCGCCGAGCTCTATGACGGGTTCTCGTTCAACTGCCTGAGCTGGCTCGAGGGCCTCGGTTTCTGTGGTCTGGGCGAAGCTGGAGACTTTCTCGCCGACCCCTCGCGCATCGGCCTCGGGGGTCAGCTGCCCCTGAACACCTTCGGCGGCCAACTCTCTGCGGGTCGGACCCACGGCTACGGGTTCATCCACGAGGCGGTGGTGCAGCTCCGAGGTGACGCCGGGGCCCGCCAGGTGGTGGGAGCCGAAGTAGCGGTGGTCAGCACTGGCGGTGGGACACCGGGGGGGTGTTTCCTCTTCACCTCGGGCCGCTGAGAGTCCCTTCCCTGTCTACTGCGGCCATTTAGCCACCTCCATCCCTGGTCAGAGCCGATTTATGCCTCACTCTGTGCTGCGTGCCCCTGTCCTGAGGGTGCTCGGAAGCTGCCGGTGCACAGCGCAGTCACAGAGTTTGCCCCTAGCGTCTGGCCCATGAAGAACCCGTTCAGGTCGCTCAACAAGCTCGTCGCGGGCTTCGGTGGCGTCGCCGTCGTCGCCCTGCTGGCCGCCGTTCCGGGCACGGCCGTTGCCGCGCCGACGCTCACTTCCACCGTGCTCAGCCCGAGCCATGCCAAAGCCCTCGGATTCACGAAGACGGTCCAGGCGGCCAAGAAGACCAAGGTGACCAGCCAAAAGGGCTGCACGGTTTCCGTCGAGGCTGTCTACGAGGACGCGGCCAGCAAGACCGGGCTCGTCTCGGAGTCCCTGCAGTGCGCGTCGAAGGCGGCCGCGGTGAAGGCGCTGGCCGGGGCCCGCAAGCAGGTCAAGGTGGACACGTCGATCAAAGCGCCGAAGAAGCTGGGGCCGACGGCATTCGCGACGGCTACTGACGCACCCGAGTACCTGATGGCCTGGATCAACGGATCTCGGGTGGCCATCACGGCCCTCGATGTGGACGTGGCGGCGTCGAGCTCCACCTCCACGTCGTCAACCGTGGCGCCCACACCGCTGACCCCCGCCCAGATCAAGACGTTGACCGCAGCGGCACTGAAGCAGAACTCCCTCTACGGCTGACCCCCCGATATCCCCACGGGCCCGGGGTGCCCGAGCCGCGTCCGGTCCACAAGGCGCCGCCGCCGTCCCTCGGTACTCCCGCCCGCTGCTAGAAACGTGTCTGTCCGCGGATCGACGACGACAGCCAGGAGGGTCCTGATGACCGACGTGATGAAGGGTGTGCGCATCCTCGAGGTGGCCGAGCACACCTTCGTGCCCGCAGCCTCGGCCATCCTGGCCGACTGGGGTGCCGAGGTCATCAAGATCGAGCACGTCGAACGCGGGGATGCCATGCGGGGCCTCGCCTCGAGCGGCGTGATGTCCATGGGTGGGTCGGTCCACGTGCTCCTCGAGCATTCCAATCGAGGAAAGAAGAGCATCGGCGTCGACCTCACCACGGAAAAGGGCGTCGATCTGGTCTACAAACTGGCCGCCACCTGCGACGTGTTCCTCACCAACAAGCTCCCTGCCGTGCGCAAGAAGCTTCGGGTGGAGATCGATGACATCCGCGCCCACAATCCCGACATCATCTACGTCGCCGGCACCGGCGGTGGCGAGCGGGGCCCCGACGCCGACCGAGGTGGCTACGACTTCTTGAGCTACTGGTGCCGTGGGGCGAGTGCCATGGGCTGTACGCCACCTGACGCCGACAACCTCACCATGCAGCCGGCTCCCGGCTATGGCGACTCCATCGGCGGCATGACCATCGCCGGAGGCATCATGGGTGCGCTGTTCCACCGCGAACGGACCGGCGAGGCGGTCTCGGTCGACGTCTCCCTCCTCGGCGTCGGGCTGTGGGCCATGAGCCCGGCCGTGGCACTCTCCCTCCAAATGGGCTTTCCCTGGCGACCTCCGCCGGCCTCCTCGGGGAGTGGCGGAGGCCCATCCAACCCCCTGGTCGGAACGTACAAGACCGAAGACGGCCGGTTCCTCGCCCTCACCTGCCTCCAGGGCTTCCACTACTGGCCGTCGGCGTGTCGGGCCATCGGACGGGAGGACTTGATAACCGACGAGCGGTTCACCTCCCATGAACTGTTGTCCGCCAACGCCGACGCCGCTCGAGGGATCCTCACCGAGGTCTTCGCTTCGGCTCCCTTGGACCAATGGCTGGAACGCCTGGCCGATTTCGATGGGCAGTGGTCGTTCGCACAGGACAGCCTGGAGGCGGTCGACGACCCCCAGGTAGTGGCCAACGGCTACGTCGGCGAGACGGAGACCGCCGACGGTGTCCCGTTCAAGTTGGTGACCACTCCGGTGCAGTTCGGCGGCACGCCGGCTCCACCCAGACGGGCTCCCGAGTTCAACGAGCACTGTGACGAGATCCTGGCCAGCATCGACCTGGACGAGCAGGGCGTACTCGACCTCAAAATCGAAGGCGTGGTTGCCTGAGCGAAGTGCCGCTATCGGCGGGCGACCGGGTCCGTCGCCGTCGGCGACGGACCCGTCGTGGTGTCGGCCGGTCAGAGCACCTCGACGATCATCGTTTCATCTACGGCCTGCTGGAGCTCTTCAGCGAGTTCGTCATCCTCATGGTCCGTCTTCTTCTGCTTGAGAATGATGATACCGACCACGATGCCGACGACCACGCTGCCCAATGCGATGGCGAAGGCCAGGCGGTAGCCGCCGTCCAGCGCGCTGTGCAGCGAACTGCCGTTAGCGAGCAAGGTAGCGGTGCGGCTGGCGGACACCGTCCCGAGGACCGCGACCGAGAGTGCCGCCGACACCTGCTGAGAGACGTTCACAATCCCCGAACCGATCCCGGCGTCCTTGGCGGGCACATTGGCCAGCGCCATCGTCAACAACGGGGTGAATGCCATCGCCGCTCCCAGTCCGACCAGCAGTACGGCTGCGAAGAGGTGGGGGAAGTAGGCGGTATTCACCCCCGAGGTGATGAAGAGGGTCAGTCCACCGCCCAAGATCACGAGCCCGAGGAGTGCGGTCAGCTTCGGCTGCAATCGGTCCATGATCCTGGTCGTGAGTCCGCTGGACATCAACGCCACCGAGAGGGTCTGGGGTAGGAAGGCCAGTCCGGTCCGGATCGGGTCATAGCCCAGAACGTGCTGGAAGTAGAGGACACCGATGAAGAACGTGCTGTACATCCCAATCACCATCAGGCCTCGCACCAGACTCGAGGAAAGCAACCCCGGTGAGCGCATGACGCGGATCGGCAACATCGGTGTGGCCAGGCGGCTTTCGAGAACTAGGAAGGCGGCCAGTACGGCCACGGCCGCGGCACCGAAGCCCAGCGTGTGCGTCGACGCCCAGCCGTATTGGCTCGAGCTGACGATCGCGTAGACGGCCAGCATGAGCCCGGCGGTGCTCGTGACGGCACCGGCGATGTCCAACCCGGCACGGAAACCAATTCCGACGTTCTCCTCGATCAACAAGGCTCCGGCGATGAACGTGGCGACACCGATGGGAATGTTGATGAAGAAGATCCAGTGCCAGCTGAGGGCCTGGGTCACGTAGCCACCGATGAGCAGACCGAGTGACCCGCCGCCGACGGCGACGATGATGTACGAGCTCATGGCCTTGGCCCGCTCGCGGGGCACGGGGAAATCGGCCACGATGATGGCCAGGATGACCGAGGACGAAAGGGCCGCACCCAGTCCTTGGACGAATCGGGCTGCGATGAGGAGGATCTGACTGTCGGCCGCACCACAGGCGATCGAGGCCGCGGTGAACAGAGCGACCCCGACCAAGAAGACCTTCTTGCGCCCAATGAGGTCACCCAGTCGTCCGGCCAGGAGGAGTGTCCCGGCGAAGGTGATCAGATACGCGTCGATGACCCAGGCCAGCGACGCCTGTGAGAACCGAAGATCATGCTGGATAGTGGGAAGCGCCACGTTGACGATCGTCTGGTCCAAGATGTTCATCAACATCGCGAAGCAGACGACGATCAGCGCGATCCAGCGCCGGCGGTCGTGGATGAAGGTGGCAAGGGAAGTGGGGATGTCGAGCTCCGGTGGGGTTGAAGTGAGGTCCTCAACCATTGATAGTCACTAATCTAGTGAGTGTCAAGATGACGGGATAGTGGCCCTTCTGGCTATAATCCCGTCCATGGAAACGACGACGACGCCTGGAGTGACGGTGTTGTTGACCCAACTCTCCCGGGTCGTCTACCGCCGCACCTCCGAGGACCTCCTCGGCATGCGGATGAAAGAGTTCGTAATGCTGGCCCACCTCCGCGAGCACAATCCGATCGCCCAGCAGGAACTAGGCGAGATGCTCTGCATCGATGCCAATAATCTCGTGTTACTGCTCAACGAGCTCGAGTCGAGGGAGTTCGCTCTCCGACGCCGCGATCCGACGGACCGGCGTCGCCACCTCGTCGAGATAACGAACGCAGGGCTTGAGGCGCTGGAGAAAGCCGAGCACGGAATCGAGAGCGTGGAGGACGCCGTGCTCGCGTCACTGAGCGGTCGAGAGCGTGCCGACCTCCAGGGCCTGTTGACCAAAGCCCTCGAGGGAGAACCCGGGGCCGAGTAGGGACGATCACGGGATCGGGTGCACGCTCGGTAGCGTCCCGATGCTCTGCGTTGATCCAGCTGCGGCAGGGAGACCGGTAGCTAACGGCGTTTGAAGGTGCCGAGCCGCTCCACGGCCTGGTCGATCACGTCGAGGCTCTTACAGAAGGCGAAGCGCACCAGTGATCTGCCGGTCTCGGGATCGTCGTAGAACACCGAGGCCGGGATGGCAACGATGCCGCAGCGTTCCGGAAGCTGGCGGCAGAACTCCACGCCGTCGGGCACTCCGAGTTGCGTGACGTCGGTCATGACGAAGTAGGTGGCCGCCGGCCGGAAGACCTCGAAGCCTGCCCCGAGAAGTCCGGCGCAGAGCCGGTCGCGCCGGAGGGCCAGGTCGGAAGAGGCGCGGGCGAAGAACTCGTCGGGCAAACCAAGGCCCACCGCCACCGCCGGCTGGAACGGGGCGCCGTTAACGTAGGTCAGGAACTGTTTGGCGGTTCGAACGGCGGCGACCATCGGTGCCGGGCCACAGACCCAGCCGATCTTCCATCCGGTGAAGGAGAACGTCTTTCCTGCGCTCGACACGGTCAGCGTTCGCTCTCGCATGCCGGGAAGGGAAGCCAGCGGAATGTGTCGTCCTTCGAACACCAGGTGCTCGTAGACCTCGTCGGTCACTACCAGTAGGTCGGCCTCGACGCACACCGTGGCGATGGAGGCCAGCTCCGTCGCGTCGAACACCTTTCCCGTCGGGTTGTGGGGCGAGTTGAGCACGAGCAGGCGGGTTCTTGGCGTGATGGCGGCCGCCAGCTCGTCCACGTCGAAGGTCCAGTCGGGGGGCCGCAGAGGCACCACCCGGCGCACCGCACCGGCCATAGCCACCGCGGGCGCGTATGAGTCGTAGGCGGGCTCGAACATCACCACCTCGTCGGTGGGCTCGCAGAGGGCCAGCATGGCAGCAGCAATGGCCTCGGTGGCACCCGCCGTCACCAGTATCTCGCTGTCCGGGTCGTACTCCAGACCGTAGAAGTGGGACTGATGCGCGGCTACCGCCCGGAGCAGCTCAGTGGCACCCGCCCCCGGGGGGTACTGGTTGTGACCATCACGGATGGCGTTGATGGCTGCGTCGGCCATAACGGTCGGGCCGTCGGAGTCAGGGAATCCCTGGCCGAGGTTGATCGAGCCGGTGCGCCCAGCCAGCGCGGACATCTCAGCGAAGATGGTGACCCCGAATCCCTCGAGCCTGGAGGCCAGCATCGGTCGCGAAGGCCGATTGCGGCCGGTGGGACCGTCGTCGCTGTACGCCGTCACTGTCTCAGCCTAGGAGACGCATGCTGTGGGCTCACCCGGAGGCACGGTCAGATTGCTCCTGGTGCGGCCGGCGGTCGAATGAACGGCCGGGCTCACTGGTTTTCTCCGCTTGTCGGGCCTCGGCCTCCTTCCCCACGCCTCGATTCTGGCTGCAGGGGGAATCACTTGAGCCTGATCGCCGTTGTACTGCCGCATGCGGCATCCGACCATCTGGCGTTCCAAGCCACAGGCCTTGGGCGCGGCTTGGACTCGGAGCCGAGGATGCGGGTGGGTGAGCGAGCCCGCCGCTCTCGTGCCGGTATCGACGTGACGCCGACCGCGTCGGCCGTACGTGACCCAACTCGAAGGGCATTGCCCAGACCCGTCGCCTTCTGGCTCGTTGCGGCGGCCACCGCGACGCTCACGGCCGCCTCAAGCGCCCCAAGCCCGCTCTATCCGGTCTACCAAGTCCAGTTCAGGCTGTCCGACATCACCCTGACGGTGATCTTCGCGGTGTACGTCTTCGCCCTCATCGCCAGCTTGCTTACCGTGGGTGGTCTGTCGGACTACGTCGGCCGACGGCCGGTCCTAGCTGGCGCACTTCTGGTTGAGGCGGGGGCCATGGCGTTGTTCGTCGGATCTGATGGGGTCGGGTGGTTGGTGTGGGCACGTATCGTCCAGGGCTTCGCCACCGGTGCCGCCATTGGCGTGTTGGCCGCTTACCTCCTCGACCTCCAGCCTGGTGACGGGTCCCGGCTGGGATCGCTGGTCAACAGCGCAGCGCCGACCTTGGGCCTGGGAGTGGGGGCGATCATCACAGGACTCCTGGTCCAGTACGCCCCGCTACCCACTCGGTTGATCTTTGTCATCCTGATGGTGTTCTTCTTGGTGCTCGTCCTCGCCACTGTCGTACTGCCCGAGACCGTGACCCGCACTTCAGGCGGATTGGCCGCTCTGCGCCCAGAGATCGCCATCCCGACCCGAGCCCGACGTGCCTTTGCCGGTGCCCTACCCACCATGGTCGCCACCTGGGCGCTCGGGGGTCTGATTCTCTCGGTGGGCGGGTCCCTGCTCGGCGCCGTGTTCGGACAGACGAACTTCGGTGTCATCGGTTTGGTGATCGGGCTACTCCCGCTGGCCGGGTCAGCGGCCGCGGTGCTGGCCCGAGACTGGTCACCGGCCACCATGGCCCGTCGGGGTGGTGCTGCGTTGGCCGTGGGGACGACCTTGTTCCTATTCGCCCTGGGTCTGTCCTCGTTCCCGTTGTTCGTTGTCGCCTCAGTTGTCGCGGGAGCGGGGTTCGGGGCTGGGTTTCTCGGATCGCTGCGCTCGGTCAGCCAGCTGGCCGAGCCGAACGAACGGGCCGCGTTGCTCTCCGCCGTCTACGTGGTCAGCTACCTGGCCTTCAGCCTCCCCGCGCTGGTGGCGGGAGTGGTCACCACCCATATCGGGCTTCGAGACACGTCCTATGGCTACGGAGGCTTCGTCCTCGTAGTGGCGCTCAGCGCCGTGGTCGTCGAGCGAATTCTCGGTCGTAGTCGGGACGGCTGACGGGCAACAGGCAGCGCCGTTCTGCGCGCGGGATTCGGTATGGCCCGAAAGTCGCTCGACCTAGTATCTGGGACGACGACAACCAGGAGGTCGGGATGCCAGCCAAGGGGAGTGCGGAGTGGAAAGGCGACGTACCGAGCGGTACCGGTACGTTCACGGCAGGGGACTCCATCAGCGGGGGTTACACGTTCAAATCGCGCTTCGAGGACGGCCCGGGATCGAATCCTGAACAGTTGATCGCAGCCGCCCATGCCTCGTGCTTCTCGATGGCGCTCTCCAACATCCTGGCCCAGGCGGGAAATCCGCCCGAGTCGGTGCACACCGACGCCACAGTGACTCTCCGGCTGGTCGATGGTGCTCCGACGATCACAAAGATTGCGCTGGTGACGGTGGGTAAGGTCAGCGGGCTCGACGAGGAGGCCTTCGTGGCCCGGGCCGAGGAGGCCAAGGCCGGGTGCCCGGTGAGTAGGGCGTTGGCCGGGGTACCCGAGATCACCCTCGAGGCCTCCCTGGCCTCCTGATCGGGTCCTGGTTGTGCGACCCGTCACGGCCTGACCGCCAGGCGATACTCCGGCACGGTGCCGCACTGCGCTCTCCAGGTCTCGTGATGATTCCGGCTCAGGGTCCGAAGGCGGCGATTCCGGACGTCGTTCCGACGAGTACGAGGGCGAGGTCGGTGCTCGGAGAGGTGAACGTGGGGACGCTCGAGCCGACCGGGACGGTCTGAACGGCCTTCCCTGAGGTGATGTTGAAGTGTGTGAGCATCCCGGTCGGATACTGGACCGCCCAGAGTTCACCATTGATCACAATGGGGGCGCCGTTGGCCCCGGAGAGTCTCGGGCCGGTGGTGTTGTTGGACAGATTGACTTCCTGAATGCCCCCATCTCGACACGGTACGAAGATCTGATTGGTAGCCGCGTTGAAAGCGGGACCGCCGTCGGGATCGCTCCCGCAGATGCCAGTTATGGCTCCGACCCGGGACAGGGTCGACTGGGTGAGCACATACCCGATGTCGGTTTTGCCGATGGCAAAAAGATTGCCGTCCGGAAGGAGCACCGGATTGCTCGTCGACAGGTCCTCGTCCCCTCCGGCCACCGTGTCCTTGAAGGAGGCAAGCGGGGAGAGGGTGGGGGTCAGTTTGACGACGCTCTCGGTGTACTTCTTGGGGTCGGGCCCGCCCTGGGGAGGATCGGGATTGGCGTTGCCTGTGGTGATGTAGACGTCGCCACTGTCGTCGACAGCCGGCGCACCACCTCCCTGCCAGATGGCGCCGCCCTGCCCGTCCGAGGCCACCTCGAAGGACACCATGTCCGGCGGTCCGCTTACGTCGACCCCCACCAGCCAGCCGTGATAGTCACCGCAGTCCCCGTAGTTGCCTCCGTAGCCCACATAGACCCGTCCGTTGGCCACGGCCAGCGAGGTTCGTTGCAGCAGATTGACGGCCTTTTCGCCGCCCGGAAGGGGCGGATCCACGTCCTCGGAGAGGGTGACGGCACCCGTAGCCATGCTGAGTCCCTCGAGTTGATGGTGCACACCACCGTTCCCGTCACTGATCTCGCCCACCACAAAGACGGTATTGGTGGTCGGGTCGATCGCGGGGGTACTCGTGATGCCCAGGGGATCGATGTCGCCGCACCCGGCCACCGACTGGACGTTGGTGAGCGGCGTACCCAGAGAGGTCGACCAGAGGATATTCCCGTTGGTCGGGTCGAGCGCCACCACCCTGTTCTCCTCCGTGCCGACGACGATGCGCCCGTCGCCCACCACCGGCTGACCGTAAACGGCACCCCCGAGATTGGCGCTCCACTTCTTCGTAACCGACGACAGAGGCGACGCTCCCGACACCGCCCCGGTCCGGCCCTGGTCAGCGTGGTAGCTCGGCCACACCGCGGATCCAGTGGTAGGAACCGTCGTCGCCGGGCCCGAACTAGTGGTGGTCGAACTCGGGCTAGTGGTTGAGCTCCGCGGTGTTGGAGGGGCACTGTCCGAACTGCAACCACCCAGCAAAACGGCGAGGGTGGCTCCCGCCACCACCATGATGAGCCTCACTTGAGCCCTCACTGCACTCCCTTGCCTCCCTTGCCTCCGCTGAGATCGCCGGAGTCGGCGCCGTTGAGCCGAAGGACGGGCGTGCTCAATGGGTCTCGGCCCAGCGGTGATCGATCAGGTCCTCTTCAAGTCTGGCAGGGCTCAGGGAGGGTCGTTGATCGAGCCCACCCCACCACGATCCCCCGCACCTCCCACATGACCACCCAGGCTTCGACGAGGACGCATTGCCGGCGTCGTCAAGTGTTCGGGCTGCTGCCCGGCCAGCGTGGCGCTGAACGTCCCGTAGCGGGCGGCCAGAGGTGAGGCCGACAGCCCGTGGGCCAGAACACTGAGCGCAACAGTGACGGTCACGACGGACAGGACCCTTCCGGCGTTAACCGGGTCGAGAGTGTCGTAGGCGATAAGTCCGAACACCACTGAGGCGAGACCTCGGGGTCCAAACCATCCGATGAACCCCACCGTGAACCGGTCGAGTCCTGATCTGCCGAGGGCAAGGGCCACCGGAGCCATCCGCACCACGGTGAGAGCGAGAACAGCGAACAGGAAGTCCGACCACGTGGCGTGCTCGAACCCCGGAACCACCATGGCCGCCCCAAAGATCAACCACACGAGTAGGGATAACAACCCACCGGCCTCCTCGGAAAAGCCGACCAACCCGTCGAGATCGACATGCACAACCGAACCGAAAGCCATCCCGGCGACGAAGGCAGCGACAAAACCGTTGCCATCGGCCCCGATGGCGGCACCGTAGGCCAGGAGCGCCAGGCCTAGTGGGGTCAGCGTGCGAAAGGCCGCAGTGCTCCAGCCCGATGCTCGTGCTCGCGTCAGTGCCCATCCACCCACCAACCCGACTCCGGCGCCGACCCCGGCTCCGATCAGTAGGTCCCTTACGGCGTCCGGTATCGAGGTGGCGTGGACCATCTCCGTGGTGACGGCGCCAGCCAGGAACAGATTCACGAACGGGGTGGCGATGCCGTCGTTCAGACCACTCTCGACGTTGAGCAGTCGTCGTACCCGGTTGGGGATTCGGGAGTCCTCCATGATGCTCGCCCCCAGGGCAGCATCGGTGGGAGCCACGATGGCTCCGACGGCCGCCGCCACCCACAGCGAGATGCCGGGCAGGAGGCCAAAGGCCACGGCCGTCCCGAGGGCGATGGTCAGGGGCAGGCCGATCGCCAATAGTCGGACCGGGAGGCCGAGGTCGTGACGGAGCTGGTGGACATTGACCCTCGAGGCGTCGGTGAACAGGACGATCGCCAAGGTGACCTCGGCCAGCGACCTGACGGTCGACGAATGGGGGTCGAAGTGGATGAAGGTCAAAGGGCCATGGGTGACGACAAGTCCCATGAGCACGAAGGCAATGGGGGCGGAGATATTGAACCTCTCCAACCGGGCGGACACCAGTGTCCAAAGGACGACGCACCCGGCGGCCGTGGCGAGGACTGCCGTGTCGAGGCTGTGGCTCACTGGGCGCGTCCGCTTCCACGGTGCACTCCCGGGGGGCTGAACGCACGAGTACGTGGCGACCCCGGGGCCATTACCGATGTAACGCGACAGGCCATACAGCGGAGGGAGTGGGATTCGAACCCACGGAGGCTTGCACCTCACGGCTTTTCAAGAGCCGCGCATTTGTCCGCTCTGCCATCCCTCCGAGCGCTTGTCAGGGTAGTCGGGCGCCGACATCGTCCCGGGTAATCGGCCCGTCAGCCCCGGTGGTGTGAATCCACCTCACTACGTAGGGCCTCGACCCATGTGGCTGCCTCGTTCCACGACGTCTCGGCTTCTCGGCGGCGGGCGGGGGCGGCAGGTCCGGCAGCCGGATAGGAGCCGAGGAATTTGACTCCGGCCAGACCGGCATGGAGATCCCGGAGGCAGTCACTGACCACGGCATCGGCGATGTGGCCCTCGAAGTCGATGATGAAGCAGTAGTCACCGAGCGCCTGTTTGGTCGGTCTCGATTCCAGCTTGCTCAAGTTGATGTTTCGGGCGGAGAACTGGCCCAGGATGGCGTGCAGGCTCCCGGGGTGGTCCGCACTTTGGAAGCAGGCGATGCTGGTCCGATCGTGACCGGTGGGGGCGGGAATCCCGGTTCGGGCCAGCGTGACGAAGCGGGTCTGATTCTCTGGGTGGTCCTCCACGTCCTCCACCAGGATCTCCAGGCCGTAGAGGGTGGCGGCCAAGCGGGGTGCGATGGCGGCCGTGGGTCGGGCCGCCATAGCGGGATCGTGCCCACCCACCAGCCGAGCCGCTTCTGCCGTCGAGTTAGTGGCCAGCAGCTCGACCCCAGGCAGCTTCTCGTTGAGGAAGCCCCTGCATTGGGCAGTGGCCATGGGTATGGACGCCACGCGCTCCAGGTCGCCGAGTGCCCGTCCCGGTGGCGCCATCAGATGCAGGTGAATGTCGAGCACCACTTCCCGCTGTATGCGGAGATCGAAGTCGAAGACCAGGCTGTCGATGATGTCCCGGACGGTGCCTTCAATTGCGTTCTCGAGCGGGACGAAACCGAGGTCGACCCGGCCCCCTTGCACCGAGTCGAGTACCTCAACCAGCGACCCGAATGGGATGACCTCGGCCCCCCGGTAGTCGGACTCACTCAGAAGAGCCTCTTCGGTGAAGGTGCCCTCTGGGCCGAGGAACCCGATGCGCAGGGCGTCGGCACCCGGGGAGTCTGAGAGTGCGTCCGGGGCCATACCCAGGCAGGATAGTGAACATCATGGACGAACCTGGACTGCAACGCCTGCTCGCCGACGTGGCTTCGGGCGCTTGTTCACCCGACGAGGCGGTGCACAGGCTCCGTCGGCTCCCCTTCGCCGACCTGGGCTTTGCCAAGGTCGATCACCACCGCTCGCTCCGTCAGGGCCTGCCCGAGGCGGTGTACGGCCAGGGTAAGACCCCTGACCAGTGCTCGGCCATTGTCGGCGAGCTGTTGTCCGACGGCGAGGGACCGGTCATCCTGACGCGGGCCGACCGGCACCAGGTCGATGTGGTCGCCGCTGAGCACCCAGGCGGTGATCGCACCGTGACCGGGCCGGCGACCGGTGGTGACCAGGTCCGTGGCGAGCTCTCGGCCGTGGTCTGGCGTCCGGCCGCCCTGCGTGGTGCGAGGACACTGGTCGTCACCGCAGGAACCTCGGATCTGCCCGTGGCTCGTGAGTGCCAGGCCACCTTGACGGCGCTCGGGCTGGGCCCCACCGTGCTCGCCGACTGCGGCGTGGCCGGCGTCCATCGGCTGTTGGCCTCGGCCGACGAACTCGCCGAAGCGGACGCTGTGGTCGTAGTGGCTGGCATGGAGGGCGCCCTGGCCAGCCTGGTTGGCGGTATTACCCCTGCACCGGTGGTCGCGGTGCCTACCAGTACTGGCTACGGTGCCGCGCTCGAGGGAGTTACCGCCCTGTTGGCCATGCACGCCTCGTGCGCGGCCGGCATTACCGTGGTGGGCATCGACAACGGCTTCGGGGCGGCGTGCGCCATCGCCCGGATGCTCCCATGAACGGATCGGGGTCATGAAGCTGGTCGACCCGGTTCACTCCACGATCGGGGGGGAGATCGGGCCAACCTCGGTGCCGCGCACAATGGCCTGGTTCCACTGCTTTGCCGGAATAGCGGGGGATATGGCCCTCGGGAGCCTGCTCGACGCCGGCGCCGACCTCGCCGAGGTGCAGGCGTTGTTGGAACGCCTTCCCTTGGGAGGATGGTCCCTCGACATCGAACCGGTGCTGCGGGGTGGCATCGCCGCCACCCGCGCCCTGGTCAGTGCTGAGGACACGGTGGTGGTGCGCACCCATGCCCATATCGTGGGTCTGATCGGCGAGGCCCGGCTTCCCGAGCGGGTGACCCGGCGGGCGCTGGCCACCTTCGCAGTCCTGGCCGATGTGGAGGCGGCACTTCACCGGCGTCCGGTTGACCAGGTCCACTTCCACGAGGTGGGAGGCCACGACACCATCGTCGACATCGTGGGGACGGCCGCCGCCCTCGAAGTCCTCGGCATCGACGAGGTGCGCGCCAGTCCGGTGGCCACAGGACTCGGCATGGTCCGGGCCGCCCACGGCATGCTGCCCAATCCGGCACCTGCGGTGGTGGCGCTGCTCGAAGGCGTGCCTACCTGGGGCCGGAACGTCCCTGTGGAGCTGACCACGCCCACCGGGGCGGCCCTGCTCGCGGCCCTGTCGTCGGGCTACGGCCCCATGCCCGCCATGCAGGTGACGGGGCAGGGGTTCGGCGCCGGAACCCACGAGCTCGAGGAGTTGCCGAACTGCACCCAGGTGGTGACAGGAATACGGGCCGACGACCGCACCGTCGATGACGCCGATGCCGATTCGGGCCAGCCGGTCGCCCACCTGGAGGCCAACGTGGACGACGCCACGGGCGAGCAGTTGGCCCACGCCGTCGGTGCCCTCTTGGAGGCCGGTGCCTTCGACGCCTGGCTGGCGCCGGTGATCATGAAGAAGGGGCGTCCGGGGACCGTGATCCACGTGTTGGGAGATCCGGCCAGCGCCGCGGCCCTGCGACAGGTGGTCCGGGAGACCACCGGTTCCCTCGGGGTCCGCGTGACGGCCGGGGAGCGGTGGCCCGTTGCTCGGACCATGGATGCGGTGCGAGTCGAGGGCCAGATGATCAGGGTCAAGGTGGCGGCAGGCAAGATCAAGGCCGAATATGACGACGTGGCGCTGGCCAGCCGTCGCACTGGGCAGCCGCTCCGTGAACTGGCCTTCCGGGCCGAGGCGCAGTGGCGTGAGGAACGCGGCGGTGGGGACGACGAGTCGGGTGGGGGCTCGAGGGGAGGGCCTGTCCCCTCGGGTGGAACCCACGGGACCCGAGGCCCCGGTGGGTCGGGGGAGTCGACGGCCTGACGGTCGTTCGGCACGGTGTGACGTCGCAAACGCGGTCGTGCCCACTACGGTGTCACTCTCTGGAGGTCCGGCCCGTGGCCCGACCTACTCTCGCCCGTTTCCCGGAAAGGAATCGCTCCATGACCCGTGCACGCACCCTCACTTTGGTCGTCGTTTCGGTGGCGGCCCTCGGACTCACCGCGTGCAGCAGCTCGACGTCCAGCCCGACCACGACGGCGGCCAGCTCGTCGGGGTCGACCACGCCAGCTTCTGGGGCTCCCACCGCCATCCCTGCCGCTGACGTGTCACCGGCGGGCACCGCCGGGACGGCTCCCACGGTCACCGTGCCGAGCGGCAAGCCGCCCACTTCGCTGGAGATCGCCGACCTGATCACCGGCACCGGTCCGGCGGCCAAGGCCGGGGACTCCGTGACGGTCCAGTACGTTCTCGCCACCTACTCCTCGGGCAAGACGATCCAGTCGTCCTGGACGGGCCAGCCCTTCACCTTCACCCTCGACGCCCGACCCGAGCAGGTAATCCCCGGATGGGACCAGGGAGTGGTGGGAATGCAGGTGGGCGGCAGGCGCGAGCTCATCATTCCCCCCGCCCTGGGCTACGGCGCCCAGTCGCCCGGTGCCGGCATCTCGGCCAACGACACCCTCGTTTTCGTCGTGGACATGCTCAAGATCAACTGATGCCGGCCCCGGTTCGGGCTAGAGCGATCCGGTCACGGCCAACAGACCCAGCGCCGTGGCCATGGCCAGCGGGACGGTGACCAGGCCCAGGACCACGGCACGGCGCACCGGCGGGGTGGATCCGACCGAGCTTGCCGTTCGCCACCACAGGATCCAGGCCAGTGACCCCGTGACGAAGAGGTTGGGACCGATGTTGAGGCCAACGAGGAGCGCATAGGGGTGGGGTGGCACCCGAGATGCCAATAGGGCAGCGGCCGGAAGATTGTTGACGACGACAGTCGCCACCGCCGCTACCACGGCGGTGCCCACGGCGTCGAGGTGGGTGAGGAGCGTGCTCGGCCCGGACCACGACCGTCCGAGCGTGCCGAGGGCCAGAGCGATTCCGAACAGTCCGATGAGCACGGGCAGGCCCAGGACGCCGAGTACGTGGTCGAGCTCCTCCCGTCGGGCGACCAGGCGGGAGGCGATGACCACCAGGCCCACGCCGGCCACGGGCAGGGCCGGGTTACCCAGGGCCACCACCAGCACTGTCACAGCCACCACCCCGAGGGATCCGAGTCCTACGATCCGAGGGGTCGGCTGGGGGGCCGGTGGCCCCGCCGACTCCGCCGGGGCCAGCAGTCCCGGAGCCTCCCCGGGGCCCGGCCGGGTCCCGAGCGCCCGTCGCTCGGCCAGGGCGATCACCAGCCCGGTGAGCACGACCGCCCCCAGCCAGGGGAGGGCCATGTGGGCAAGGAACTGCCCGCCGGAGAGGTGGAGGTGGCCGAGGACGATGAGATTGGTCAGGTTGGAACCGGGCAAGAGCAGGCTGCCGGCATTGGACAGCAACAGGCAACCGATCAGGAGCGCGGTTTCGCTCTGTCCACGGCTTCGGGCCGCATAGACGAGCACGGGGGTGAGGAAGACGACCGAGGTGTCGAGATTGAGGAGGGCGGTCACCCCAGCCACGAGTAGTCCGGCGCCGGCGAACAGGGCCACGCCGTTCGGGGCGGCGTCGGACAGTCGGCGGCCGGCCGCGGCGAACAGTCCGTCCTGATCGGCCACCAGGCCCACCAACAAGAGCCCGGCCACCAACACGAACGGCGACCACACCTGGGAGGCGGCCGACCGGGCGTTGCCCCAGTCGGCGATAAGGGCCACCACCGCGGACATGACACCCACGGTGGCCAGGGCCCAACCCCAGCTCCGGGCCCAGAGACCAGAGGGGGAGCCATCGGTCCGGGGGGTGGGCGAGGGTCGGGGCATCGTCGACCAGCATGCCCCGGGACGGTGACTACCAAGCGCGTCGCCGCCCTGTCCCTGATCCGCCAGGAGGCCGGACCGCCCGCTACGTCAGTCGCTGGTCCCCTGAGGAGTCAGCTGGCCGAGCCGCCCGCTCGATCACCCGCGGGCCAGGGCCGCGAACTCCTCCCTACCGAAAGCCACGCCGCTGATGCCCCATCCTCCCTCGGCCGCCTCGGTGAGGAAGACCCAGGTCCGGCTAGCGACCGACGGATCCCCGACCACCTCGGCCACGATCTCGGTAGCCCTGGCCACCAACTGTCGCTGGGCGTCCCGTCCCAGGACTCCGGGGGGAGTGAGCACCTGGACCCGCACCGTCTGGGCCCGGTCGGTACCGGCCGTGTGCACGGAGGCAGCCGGCAGGATGTGGAGGTAGGCCGAGGTGTTCTCGAGGTACGGGTCGGCCATGGGTGCTCCCTCGGCTTCGAGCAGTGCTGCGGTGAGCGCAGCGGCCAGCATGCGCTCCCGGCCGTCGGGGAGGAGGCCGTCGGGGAGATAGACGTCAATGGCGGGCATGGCACGTGCTCCTAACTATGATGAGTGTCATAGGACTTTAACTATGACGATTGTCATAGTCAAGAGATCTGACGACTCGCCACCGGCGAGCCTGCCCACACGCGAGAGGAACCATGAGCGCCAGGGCCTCGACCACTCGAGCCGACATGATCGATGGGGCGGCAAAGCTGCTGGCCCGCCAGGGGCTACAGGCGACCTCGTTCTCCGAGGTGTTGGCGGCCACGGGTGCTCCCCGCGGGTCGCTCTATCACCACTTCCCCGGGGGGAAGGACGAACTGGTGGCCGAGGCCACCCGTCAGGTGGGGGCCCAGCTGCTTGAGGTGCTCGCCCGGTCCGACCCGTCCACGCCCGAAGGGGTCGTCGAACTCTTCACCTCGATCTGGCGGCGGGTCCTCAGTGGCTCAGACCTCGAGGCGGGGTGCGCGGTGGCGGCGGTGACCATCGACGCCGGAGACGGTCAAGGGGAGCTGGTCGAAGTGGCCGGTGCGGTCTTCGCCGAGTGGCAGGACGCCCTGGCGGCGCTCCTCGTGCAGGCCGGCGTCGAGGCGACCCGGGCCACGGATCTGGCTGTGCTCCTGCTGGCGTCGATGGAGGGGTCCTTGGTGCTGTGCCGGGCCCAGCGCACCCTCGAACCGTTCGACCGGGTCACCGCCCAGCTGGTCAGGGCGGTCGGCCTGCCCTAGGTCGGACGCCGAAAGGCGCTCCGGCGTAGCTACCCGATGTCCGACCTCACCACGTATCAGGCGCACGGCCTCCGTGCTTCCAGGACACCGCCCACTCGTCGAGGGGCTGGAGCGCTTCTCGGAGCGATGCGCCGGGAGGTGACAGCGCATAGGCGTTATCGGCAGTGCGTTCGAGCAGTCCGGCCTCGGTGAGCTCCCGCAGGCGGTCGTAGAGGACGCTCGAAGACATGCCGTCACAGCGCTCGCGTAGGGCACGGGCGCCGACCGGTCCGTCGCGCAGCTCCCACAGAATGCGAAGGGCCCACCGGCGACCGAGCAGATCCATGGCCGCCATGAGCGGGCGCCCCGTTGTCGACCCACGGACGGCCACCTTGGGACCTGGCGTCTTCTTCTCGGTCACCGGTCGCATCCGTCTCGCCCCTCTTGTGTTTCGGTTTCAAAAACCTTACACTCAAAGGTGTTTCGGAAAACAGAACACTGGAGGAGCAATGCCGAGGATCGAACCGATCGCCCCGCCTTACGACGAGGACGTGGCCGAGCGGTTGGCGGCGATGATGCCCGCGGGCGTCCCACCCATCCTGCTCTTTCGGACCCTGGTGCGGAATATGCCGATGAGCGAGGCCATGGGAGCGTGGGGAGGTTACGAGCTCAGCCGGCGACTCTCGCTCACCAGGCGCGACCGTGAGATCGTCATCGACCGGACCTGCGCGCGCTGCGGCTGCGAATACGAGTGGGGGGTGCACGTCGCCTTCTTTGCCGAACGGGTCGGATTGACCGGCGAGCACATCGCCTCGCTCACCCACGGACAGGCCACCGACGCGTGTTGGGACACGAGGCGCGACGCACTCCTCATCGAAGTGGTGGATGCCCTGCACGACCGGGCGCAGGTTGACGAGGCACTGTGGAGGCAGCTCGGTGCAGTCTTCGCCGATGACGAACTGCTCGACATCTTGATGCTGGCGGGCTGGTACCACGCCATCAGCTTCGTGGCCAACGGTGTACGGCTGGAACTGGAGGACGGCGCCCCCCGGTTCGAGGAGGTTGGGTGAGCCGTCAGCCCTCCGAAGAGAAGCGGTACACGTTGGTCGTGCGGGACTCGAACCCCATCCGCACGTAGAGGCGGTTGGCCGCCTCTCGACTGGGCCGCGAGGTGAGGTCGACGGAGCGGACCCCGACGGCCCCCGCTCGCTCGAGGGCGGCGGCGACGAGTGCCTCTCCGGCCCCGGCACCGCGCGCCGACTGGTCGACGACCACGTCCTCGATCCAGGCCCGGAGGCCGGTGGGCACCCTGAAGAGCGCCAAGGTGAGGGATCCAACCAGGTTGCCTGAGGTGTCACGGGCCATGAAGAGCACCGACGCCGAATCCACGATCTCTTGGAGCTCGCGGCGGTCGGGCGGGGGAGAGGACGACGAGAGTTGCGGAACGAGCCGGGCGAAGGCCTCGACCAGTTCGGTGGTGACATCCTCGACCTCGGTGACCACCACACCACCGCCCGTGTCCGATCCGCCGGACGGCGCGGCCGGCTGAGGTTGGTCGGGAGTCACAGGGTGCGAGTGTAGCCAGCGCCTACCAGCGCTCCCGTGGATACATCAGCTCCCGCCGGGTGGGTACGTTGCCTAGGTCTTGTCGGGCTCGCCGCGCCACATGGGTGAACGTACCGAGTCGTACAGGACCTCGATCGGATCACCGCGTAGGGCGGCGAAGACATGCTCGCCCCAGCGCTCGGCACCGGCCAGCGGGAAGGGAAGTTGGTCGAGGGCGAACCAGCCCACGTCTGCGCATTCGAGGGGGTGGGCCTTCAACTCGCCGCCGACGGCCCGACACTGGAATACCAGTGAGTAGAGCGGAATGCGGCTCATGCCGATACGCAGCCCGTCCAGAACGGCGATGAGACGGACCACCTCCACCTCGATGCCGGTCTCCTCTTCGACCTCTTTGACCACCACTTCGGCCGCCGAGTAGCCCACGTCGGCCCATCCCGTGGGATAGAGCCAGACGCCCGAGTCCGCCCGCTGCACCAACAGCATTTCGCCTTGATCGTTGCCCACGGCCGCCCCCACGGCCACCTTGGGGGTCACGTAGCCCGGCACACCCTTGCCGACCGACCCCAGCCACTCTTCGACGAGGCCTTCGGCGTCCTCAGCGCCGTCGGACCCGAGGTCGACGGCCACCCGGATGTCGGCGGCCACCCGGAGGACCTCTTCGAAGCGTTCCTGCTCGTAGAGGGACTCGGTGAAGCCCAGCCCGGTCCGGGCGATGCCGGCTAGGGCCTCGCTCCAGCGGAGGAGTTGCTTGGTGGAGGGAACGGGTTCCACATGACCGACGCTACCCGCTGCCAACGCCGGACCGCATCCATCAGGCACAATGGGGTGTGGCCGTTCGCGAAGACTGTCGGCATTACATCATGCAGACCACCGCCCACGAGGAGAAACTCGAGCGTTGCCGGGTGGGTGCGAACGAACCGATCCCCTTCGCCTGTCCCGAGGGATGCCTGTTCTACGAGCCTCGCAAGGTCTCCGGTGCCGGGTGGACCATCCGGGACAACGACTAAGAAGTCCGAGCCCCAGGCTCAGCTCTCGACTACGTCACCGAGCAGGTCGACCTGCACCCCTTCGGCCCGGAGCCACGCCACCGCCCCGTCGATGGTCGTCCCGTCACCGTCGAGCTCGCAGATGATCCACCCGTCGGCCTCGCCCACATCGGCACGCCGGATATTAGGGACGATGTCCAGCTCTTTGACCATACGGGCGATGATCGGCTCCCTCACCAGCTCGCCGGGAAAGGTGAGTCGGACCCGGATCACGGGTGGTCCCCGATCGGCACAGCCGCCCCCGACCGGTTCGGAGACGACCCCCGGTCCACCAGGGCGTCGTTGAGGTTGCCCGAACGGAAGCCGTCCAGGTCGACGGTCACGTAGTGGTACCCGGCCCGGTGAACGGCGGTACTGATCTCGTTCCGTCGTGCGATCACCGCAGGCAGGTCTTCGGTGGGAACCTCGATGCGAGCTGTGTCCCCGTAGTGCCTGACCCGCAGCTGGGCGAACCCCAGGGCACGGAGCGCCGATTCGGCTTCGGCCACCGAACGGAGGGTTCCGAGGGTGACCGGGGTTCCGTAGGGGACCCGCGACGATAGGCGCGCCGCGGCCGGCTTGTCCCAGGTGCGGAGACCCAACTGCCTCGACCATTCCCTGAATGTGGGGCCTACTCGATGCCGGTCTCTCTTCGACCTCTTTCACCACCACTTCGGCTGCGGAGTAGCCGACGTCGGCCCATCCCGTGGGATAGAGCCACACGCCGGAGTCCGCCGCTGCACCAACAACATCTCGCCCTGGTCGTTGCCCACCGCGGCCCCACGGCCACCTTGGGGGTCACATAGCCCGGTACACCCTGGCCGACCGAGCCCAGCCACTCCTCGACGAGCCCCTCGGCGTCCTCGGCGCCGTCCGAGCCGAGGTCGACGGCGACACGGATATCGGCGGCCACCCGGAGCACCTCTTCGAAGCGTTCCTGCTCGTAGAGGGACTCGGTGAAGCCCAGCCCGGTCCGGGCGATGCCGGCCAGGGCCTCGCTCCAGCGGAGGAGTTGCTTGGTGGAGGGAACGGGTTCCACATGACCGACGCTACCCGCTGCCAACGCCGGACCGCATCCATCGGGCACAATGGGGTGTGGCTGTTCGCGAAGACTGTCGGCATTACATCATGCAGACCACCGCCCACGAGGAGAAACTCGAGCGTTGCCGAGTGGGTGCGAACGAACCGATCCCCTTCGCCTGCCCCGAGGGGTGCCTGTTCTACGAGCCCGGAAGGTCTCCGGGGCCGGGTGGACCATCCGGGACAACGACTAGGTAGCCCGGGGCCTCCGACTCAGCTCTCGACCACGTCGCCGAACAGGTCGACCTGGACCCTTCGGCTCGCAGCCACGCCACCGCCCCGTCGATGGTCGTCCCGTCGCCGTCGAGCTCACAGATGATCCATCCGTCGGCCTCGCCGACATCGGCACGCCGGATGTTCGGCACGATGTCCAGCTCTTTGACCATGCGGGCGATGATCGGCTCCCTCACCAGCTCGCCGGGGAAGGTGAGTCGGACCCGGATCACCGTTGGTCCCCGATCGGCACTGCCGTCTCCGACCGACCGGAGACGCGCCCGCGGTCGCCGAGGGCGTCGTTGAGGTTGCCGGAACGGAAGCCGTCCAGGTCGAGGGTGACGTAGCGGTAGCCGGCTCGGTGCACGGCGGTGCTGACCTCGTTCCGTCGGGCGATCACGGTGGGCAGGTCATCGACTGGGAACCTCGATGCGGGCCGTGTCCCCGTAGTGCCGGACCCGCAACTGGGTGAAGCCCAGGGCACGGAGCGACGACTCGGCCTCGGCGACTGACCGGAGGGTTCCGAGGGTGACCGGGGTGCCGTAGGGGACCCGCGACGAAAGGCAGGCAGCGGCGGGCTTGTCCCAGGTGCGGAGGCCCAACTGCCGTCGACCACTCCCTGACATCGGCCTTGGTGAAGCCCGCCTCCACCAGCGGGAAGCGTGCCCCGGCCTCGAGGGCAGCCTGCTGGCCCGGCCGGTGGTCGCCGAGGTCATCGAGGTTGACGCCGAGCACCACGGTGCCGGCATGCGCATCGGAGCCCACGCCCTGAACGGTCAGGGGAACCAGGGCCTCCATCAACGGTGGACTTGCAGTGGAAACAGCGGGACCCGTCGTTGGCCGAGTACTCCGGATCCGCCAGTTCGTCGGTCTCCACCTCGCTGAAGGTGAGGTCCCACTCGGTGGCCAGTAGGCGGCAGTCGGCCCGCTCCTCGGGAGCGAGCGACGGGGACACCGCCGTCACGCAGCGGACCTGATCCGATCCCAGGGTGTCGGTGGCCACCCAGGCCAAAAAGGCGGAGTCTGCCCCACCGCTGAAGGCCACCACCATGGTCCCGATCCGCTTGAGTCCGGCCCGAAGTCCTTCGAGGTCCCCCCCCGAACCCGACTCACTCATCGAGCGACACCACCTGGGCCAGGACGGTTTCGACCGGTCCGACCATACCGGTCAGGAAGGGGCCGAACTCGGCGAAGCGGGCCGATCCCTCGTCGAAGCGCATCGTATAGACGCAGTCCTTCAGGTCGTCAGGATGGACGCCGAACAGCGTCACTCCCCACTCCCAGTCGTCGATGCCGGTGGAGCCGGTGATGAGTTGGACGATCCGACCCTTGAACGCCCGACCGGCCGCGCCGTGGCCGTGCATCATCGCCTTGCGCTCCTCGAACGGCATGGAGAACCAGTTGGAACCCTCGGCCTCCCCCCGACGCTTGGACATGGGGTAGAAGCAGAAGGCGCGTCATGCCCTCGGGGGGCAGGGCGGGATGGAGGCGGGTCTGCTTCATCTCGTCAGGAAGTCCGGAGGCGTACTCGGAGACCTCGGTCAGGGATACGTAGGAGTCGGCCACGACCAGGCCCGCGGCTTGGAGGTCGGACTGGAACCGACGCAGTCGCCAGTGGTCGGCACCGAGGGCCATGAATCCAAGGTCGGCTTTGTGCCCCAACATGGCCACGGTGACGATTTGGAGGCCGTCGGCTTCGGCGGACTTGACGGCCTGGAGCACCCCCTGGTGGTCGACACGGCCACGGCCCCGGTGGGGTGGAGGCGTCGGGCAGCTTGCAGAACAGGTGCAGGACACCCCAACCGACCGAGGGAACAAGGGGTTCAGTCACGCTCACCATTGTACGGTCGAACGCCCGAACCGCCGGACGGCTGCCCGGCCGAGGAGCGCCAGGCGGCCGCCCCTCTAGGACCAGCACAAAGGGCGCCCCCTGGGGCGCCCTTTGTGGCAACGTCCCAATCCGGTCGACCGTAGGTCGCCGGCTCGAGGAGACTTCCTAGAAGTCGTCCATGCCTCCGCCGGGCATCCCACCGGAGCCACCCTCTTCGGGCTTGTCCACGATCACGGCTTCCGTGGTCAGGAACAGGGCGGCGATGGAGGCGGCGTTCTGCAGCGCGGACCGGGTCACCTTCACTGCGTCGATGACGCCTGTCTTGAACAGGTCCTCGTACTCACCGGTGGCGGCATTGAGACCCTCGTTGGGCTTCTTCAGGTTGCGGACCTTGTCGACGATGACCCCACCCTCGAGGCCGGCGTTGACGGCGATCTGCTTCAGGGGCTCCTCGACGGCCCGGGCCACGATACGGGCACCGGTGGCCTCGTCGCCCTCCAGCTTGTCGGCGGTGTCGAGGACAGCTGCCTGCGAACGGAGCAGGGCCACCCCACCGCCGGGGACCACGCCCTCCTCGATGGCGGCCTTGGTGGTGGAGACAGCATCCTCGATGCGGTGCTTCTTCTCCTTCAACTCCACCTCGGTGGCGGCACCGACCTTGATCACGGCCACACCACCGGACAGCTTGGCCAGACGCTCCTGGAGCTTCTCGCGGTCGTAGTCGGAGTCCGTGTTCTCGATCTCGGCCTTGATCTGGTTGATCCGGCCCTTGATCTCGTCATCGGATCCGCCACCTTCGACAATGGTGGTCTCGTCCTTGGTCACCACGACCTTGCGGGCCGTGCCCAGCAGGTCGAGGCCCACGTTCTCCAGCTTGAGGCCGACCTCCTCGGTGACGACCTGGCCGCCGGTGAGGATGGCGATGTCCTGGAGCATGGCCTTGCGGCGCTCGCCGAAGCCGGGAGCCTTGACCGACACGCTCTTGAAGGTGCCACGGATCTTGTTGACGACGAGCGTGGCCAGAGCCTCGCCCTCGAGGTCCTCGGCGATGATGACCAGCGGCTTGCCGCCCTGCATGACCTTCTCCAACAGGGGGAGCAGGTCACGGACTGCGGTGATCTTCGATCCCACCAGCAGCACGTAGGCGTCCTCCATGACGGCTTCCATGCGCTCGGGATCGGTGACGAAGTAGGGGGAGATGTAGCCCTTGTCGAAGCGCATCCCCTCCACCAGGTCCATGTCCATGCCGAAGGTCTGGGACTCCTCGACGGTGATGACCCCGTCCTTGCCCACCTTGTCGATGGCCTCCGAGATCATGCCGCCGATCTCCTCGTCAGCTGCGGAAATGGACGCCACCTGGGCAATCTGGCCCTTGGAGTCGGTCTCGCGGGCGATGCCCCGCAGGCTGGCCACGGCCGATTCCACGCCTGCCTCGATGCCCTTTTTGAGGGACATGGGGTTGGCTCCGGCGGCCACGTTGCGCAGGCCCTCATGGACCATGGCCCAGGCCAGGACGGTGGCGGTCGTGGTGCCGTCGCCGGCTACGTCGTCGGTCTTCTTCGCCACCTCTTTGACCAGCTCAGCGCCGATACGCTCGAAAGGATCCTCGAGTTCGATGTCCTTGGCGATGGACACGCCGTCGTTGGTGATGGTCGGGGCGCCCCACTTCTTGTCCAGGACGACGTTCCGGCCTTTCGGGCCGAGGGTGACGCGTACAGCGTCAGCGAGCTTGTTCATACCGCTCTCGAGGGACCGGCGGGCCTCCTCGTCGAACGTGATCAATTTGGCCATCAGGTGTTCCTCCGTGTCGTTAGCACTCTGCAAGGTCGAGTGCTAATAGCAAACCACGTGTAGGGCCCGCGCGCAACCGCGGGCTTCGATCTAGACCGAATCGGGATCATCCGGTCGAGAGGTCCGGAATCCGAAAGTCCCTGTTCAATGCCCAGTTCTTGGCACGATGGCGCTCTGGTCGACAGGCCTGGGGGCCGTCAAAGCCGCAGCGACCGCTGATTCCGTCGGCTAGGCGGCGATCGGGTCCAGGCGTGCAGGCTCAGGAGACGCCTCTGCCCGTACGGGCCCGTCCCCATCCTGGGGTGGCCTCAGCGGAGCCCGTTCGTCATCGATGGACGCATCGACCGTTGACCGTCCCAGGAGGGGTAAACATGGCGATGGCGTCAAGCTGCACGTCCGACGTGCCGAAGATGACGGCAGCAATGTCAGGACTGCACTGGGCGGGGCGGAACCTCGCGGGCGCGTGCCCTCCGGGAACCGACCCGGATCGGCCCTTCCGCGCCACCGATACGAAAGGCGCCGGATGATGGCTGAGGGCTACCCACCCGGCCGTCGTGAGCGCAAGAAGGCAGCTACCCGACAGAGAATCGTGGAGGCCGCCACCGAGCTCTTCAAGCAGCAGGGGTATCAGGCCACCTCGATCGAGGAGATCGCTGAGGCCGCTGACGTCGCGCCGCGGACCTTCTACTCGTACTTCAACGCCAAGGTGGAAGTGGCCATCGTCCAGTTGGAGTTCTGGATGGACGAGCTGATCCGGGCCATGGAGGCCAGACCAGCCGGGGAGACGCCCGATCAGATGTACGTAGGTGCACTTGACGACCTAAAGGCCAGGGGCTTTGTCACCGGTCAGCGCCTCCGGGACGAGTCAGGCCAATCGTTCCCACCGATGGGGGTTGGTCTGCTGTTGGCCGAGACGGAGCCCCAGGTGGCTGGTCGGATCTACCAGATGCTCGCCAAGATGCAGACCTCGATGACCATGCTCTTCCGCCAGAGGCTCCAGCTCGCTGAAGGCAGCCTGGAGCCTCACGTTGTGGCGGGAGCCGTCATCGCCTCATGGTTTGTCGCCGTCCACGGCTTCTCGGAGATCGTGGCGACCCACGCGGACCCGCCTTCGACGGACGAGCTCGGCATCGCCGCCTTTGACCTCTACACGGCGGGGCTGGGGCAGCTGTGGGCCGCTCGGAAACCGGACCATGGACCGCAACCGTCCGCGCATGGTTCACTGGGAGTGGACGAGGAGGTCCGATGACCCAGGTGGAGGCGCCCGGGCGCCGCGAGCGAAAGAAAGCCCGCGACCGCGCGCCCGGATCATCGAGGAGGCCACGTCGCTCTTCCGTGTCCGTGGGTACCAAGCCACGACGATCGAGGACATCACCGAGGCCGCCGACGTTGCCCCGAGGACCTTCTACTCGTACTTCGACGCCAAGGTCGACGTGGCGCTCGCCCAATTCGAGGAGTGGACGGAGCGTCACTACGAGGCGATGGCGAGCCGCCCCATCGAGGAGACACCTTTCGAAATGGCCGAAGGGGCGCTCGCCGACATGGCCAAGATGGGCTACCTCTCGTCGGAACGTCTGCGGGACCGGCAAGGGGCCCCCTATCCTCCCGTCGCTGCCGCCGTGGTGCTGTCGGAGACCGAGCCCGAAGTCGCCGGCCGCCTCTACCAGGTCATCATCGGGATGCAGTCCCGGGTCACCGAACTGCTCCGTCAACGACTGGGCTATCCGCCGGGTGCCATCGAGCCGCGCATCATCGCGGCGTCCCTCTCGGCGATGTGGTTCGTGGCGATCTACGGCTTCAGCGATGTGGCCGGCTTCGACCCGATCACCGTCGCTCGACGAATGGCCCTCGAGGCTTGCGCGCCTCCAGCAAGGGCCTCGAGCGCCTGTGGGAGGGCCGGGTCGGCCCGACTCCCTGACCGGGCCCGGCCTCGGATCGGTTGACTCAGGCGGCCACTCTCCAGACTTCACCTCTCCGGGGACGTCGGTCGCAGACCCAGTTTCGATGTGTGGAATGCCCGCATCGGGGAACAGTTCCACCACGTTGCCATTTGAGCAATGGAACTGGTCGATGGCGCTATAGGCGCGGACGGGAGTGCTCGTAATGAGGAACGTTTGGAAAGGCATGGTCATCGGGGCGCTTACCGGGGCAGCAGCAGGGCTCGCCCTCGACCTCGGGGAGCAGGGTGTAGAGAAGGCGGCCGCCCTCGGTGGGGCCGTGGCCCGCCTCGCTCCAGACGTTGCTGATCGGGCCCTCGACCTCGGGGAACGTGGTGCTGAGCGGGCCAGCGCGTTGGGGGGCTCGGTCGCTCGGCACGCTCCCGAAGTGACGGATCACCTCCGTCAGTCGGTCACCGACGCGTCGGCTGTCGTGGCCGACCGCGCCCGCCACTCGGACCTGCCTGCTCGTACCAAGGCGGCTGCAGCGGGAACCAAGGAGAAGGTCAGCTCGGCAGTCTCCGAGGGCCTGCACAAGGCGAATGCCGCGGCCGACCAGAGTAAAGACAAGCTCAGCCACTCGGTGGACCACGTAAGGGACGCCAGCTGACAGGCTCAAAGCATCCGTGGCGGCCTTCATGCCGTGGGGGCCCCTCTCATAAGACCCAGTAGTCCCGACCGGTGAGAGAGTACGAAGACGGACGCCCACTAAATACTGTCGTGATGTGAGCATTTGTCCGGTTGCTCCGTTGAAACTCCTCACTCCCTGACCTCGAGAATCCAATTTCTCAGCCTCCGAGAGTCGAGGGCCAGATGGTGGTCCATCCGAAAACTCTGATGCATATTCTGCCGAACACCCCGGGGAATAGTCGACGCACAACGACACTGGGGGGGACCATGACCACACTTGACCATGCAGCGGCCGAGCTCGGAAGGGAACGCTGGTCAGACCGGGAGCGGCGTTCGGAACGTGGCGAAGCGGTCCGGAGCCTGATACCCGCCCGGATCGACCGTCTCGGGTGGTCGCGATTCCACACCAGGCTGGTGGTGGCGCTCGGCGTGGCTTGGGTCCTCGATGGTCTCGAGATCACCATCGCCGGCAACGTCACAGCCTCATCAGCCACAAGCCCGCTCTCAACCTGTCGTCGGCTCGGTGGCCTTCTCGGTGGGGACCATCTATCTGCTCGGCGAGGTTGCCGGCGCCTGTTCTTCGGGAGGCTCTCCGACAAGTGGGGTCGGCGCAACCTGTTCATGATCACCTTGGGCGTCTATCTCGTCGGAGGGGTCCTCACCGCCCTTACCTTTGGTCACTCACAAGTTTGGGTCTACTGGCTCTGGATATCCCGGTTCATCGCCGGCATGGGAATCGGTGGCGAGTACGCCGCGATCAACTCCGCCATCGACGAACTGATTCCGGCCAAGTACCGGGGCCGGGTCGACATCGCCGTCAACGGCACATACTGGGGCGGGGCGCTGCTCGCCACGGTGCTGACCTGCTCGTCGTCGATCATCTGTCGATGAGCTATTCCTGGCGGATTGCGTTCCTGTTCGGACCGGTCCTCGGCTTCGTCGTTCTGTTTGTCCGCAAGAATCTTCCCGAGAGCCCCCGTTGGCTGCTCATGCACGGCCGGACGACGAGGCCGAAGCGGCGGTGAACGCCGATCGAAAGGCTACCGAGGATCCGGGGGAACCCTCGGCGAAGTCGACGAGTCCAAGGGGCTCGAGATCACCCGGCCACCAACATCGGATTCATCACGTTGGCCCGCACCCTGTTCGCCCGCTACCCCAAGCGAGCGATTCTCGGCGCCACGTTGATGATCACCCAATCGTTCCTCTACAACGCCATCTTCTTCACCTATGCGCTGGTGCTCACCAAGATCTACGGCGTATCGCCAAAGACACGGCGTACTACTTCATCTTTTTTGCCCTCGGCAACCTCGTCGGACCACTAACGATCGGGCGCCTGTTCGACACCATCGGCCGGCGGACATGATCTCCGGCACCTACATCTTGTCGGGGGCCTTACTTGCGATCAGTGCGTTTCTGTTCAACGCCGGCGCTGCTAAACGCGGTCACCCAAACCGTCTCGTGGTGCGTCATCTTCTTCTTCGCTTCAGCCGGCGCCAGCGCCGCGTACCTCACCGTCAGCGAGATCTTTCCCGTCGAAGTGCGGGCCAAGGCAATCGCGGTCTTCTTCGCGATAGCGCAGTCGTTCGGGGCGCTCGGCCCTTGGCTCTACGGGATGCTCATCGGAACGGCCAGGACCACTTCAAGTTGTTCATCGGATACCTGATCGGCGCAGGCGTCATGATCATCGGTGGAGTAGTCGACATTTTCCTCGGAGTGGATGCGGAACAGAAGTCTTTGGAAGACATTGCGAGCCCACTCTCGTCGGTCTCCGGGACATTCCTCCGACCCGTCCAGCACGACCGGCTCGTCCCGGACGCCGGCGCCAGGGATCGTGGGAGCCTGAAACCGGCGCAGGCGCTGTGCCTCGACCCTGTCCCTGATGGCACCCTGGTTGGACGGGGTCTTTAGTGATGATCGCCTGGCGGGCGGGTCAGCGACGGGAGTCATCCATGGGTCATGGCTGGATGTCGAGCCCTCCGTCGGATGTGGTGGTCGTCGTCGGATTCGCCGCGGCCGCTGCACCGGCTTGGGTGAGGCCGGTGAGATCAGGGGTCGTGTTCCCACTTCCGAAGAAGCGGTTACAGACCGTGCCGACGGCAGCGGCGATCTCGGCGTAGGCCTTGTTGCCGATGTCGGCCGTGGCCCCGGCGGCCTCTTCGAGCTGTCCCTCGCCCGGGATGTCGCCGTCCCCTGGTGATACCGAACAGTACGTCTTTCCCTTCAGCGCTGACAGCGTGGTCGTGCCGGCCGCGCCCTTCGAATCAACCGGTCCGCGCACTGCCTTAGCCCCCACCCATCCACCACAGCTCCATCAAGACTCTGGACGTCCGCGCCGTAAGCCCGGGCGGCAACGGGGCCGCGGATCACGGTAACCGTCAGCGCCTGCAAATCCGATGAGCCAGCGGCAAAAATGCACTCTTGGCCTATCTTCTTTGTGCTCCCGGTGTACTGCTCGGCCGTGACCGCTTTCACGGTGACCTTCGTGATCGGATTGACGATCAGCGGCTGGATCTGGGCCTTGGTGAGCTGTGAACAGCCCGTCTTGGGCCCGTGCCCACTCTGGGACACAAGTAGGCCCGTTGCCGCCGCCGCGCTCGGAACCGAGAGGAACAAGGCAAGTGCTGAGGTCACACTGGCTAGCCCAATCATGGGCCGTATCGGGAAGATGTTCATCGTCAGCCTTTCTTCAGGGAGAGCCTGGTAGCCCTTTGGAGGACACAGTCCAGATCGTTCGGGACCGAGGCTTGAGCACCTCCAACGGGCACACAGCCGCAAGGGCGAGCCACCAGAGTGAGCGGCGGACCACGAAGAGGAGTGCGTCAGCACCGCCGCCTGGTAAACGCTTCGGCAACGGGAGCGACGATCGCCCCGCCCACATGGTTGGTGCATGGTCCCCACAGGGTGGATACTGACATGAGCACGTGCCAGGCGATAGTGGGGGAACGGCGGATTTGGCCCTGGTGTTACCCGGACCAAGTACACGGCAAGCACGACACGGGAGTCGATGCCGAGGCGAAGGTAGACGTCCCCGAGGTGCTTCTCGATCGTCTTGACTGAGACATTCAGTGTTCTAGCCGCTCCCTTGTTGGTGTGGCTCGCGACTCACGAGCTCAGCGACTTGGAGCTGGCGGGGGGTGAACTCTTGGGCGCGGGAACCCGGCTCCGGATGGTCACGGAGTGCTCGGGGCACCGCCGTCCGTGAGGGCAGGTCGAGCGTTTTGAGTACTCGCCTGACGTGGCTTTGCACAGTACGTGGAGATACCCCAAGCGTGGCTGCTATCCGGGCGTTGGACGCACCGGCCAGAGTGGGGCTCGGTCACCTCACGTTCACGCGGCGTCATCGGTGCTTGCGGTTCGCCGATGAGCCGCAACCCGATGCTTCGCAGATCACGGCGGGCCAACAGTGCGAGCGACGTGGCTCCCAACAGCAACGCCTGCTCGCTGGCACTTGACAGGGTGAGACGGGCGGGCAAGTTGTCGTCGGCTTCGAACAGCAGGGCTCGCCGGCCAGCAACGTCGCTCGTGTCGCGCGTCGAGGTGGCCAGCATTGTCGGTAGCGATCGTTCGCGGCCTGTTCAGCGAGGGCCACGATCCCGACCGTGTTCTCACCCTCGGCGACCGCAAGTCACGCGTTGATGCGATCGATTGCGGCTTCGGCCATCCCGTCACGGGGGAGTCCGGTCAAGGCGGTGGCAAGCGCCCCCCAGTGCCGAGCAGGACCACGATGTCACCAAGGCTGCGCGCGGCAGTTACGAGCAGTTCGTATCCGTAGGCGCGGTCTACCAACTGGATGTTCGGAAGCCCAGACCCCCGGCGCCACGGAGCAGGACGTCCACGGCAGCCTGGGCGCGTTGTGCCGTGGCGAGGGCGTAGGCCGTCAGGACCATGGCACCCGATACGAAGTAACTGGCCGGGCATTGCGATGCCAGCTCGTCGATGGTGGCGGCATGCTTGGTCAACTGGTCGTGGCGGCCACGAAGAGCGTCGACATAGGCGAGGGAACCGCCCACGACCAGACGCAGTGCACCTAGTCCATGGCGCTGGGCTCCCTGGTCGACATACGGTGCCAGGGCGCTGGCATCCTCAAGCCTGCCTTGAAACAGCAGGGCGCGGACGAGTGTCTGCCCGGCGAAGATACCTTCAGGCGGGTCACTCTTGATCGACACGAGCCAACGCGCACCAGCAGGACACGGACTCGGCAAGATCGAGTCGTCCTACCGAGCATCGCGGCTTCGGCTGTGAGGGCAGCGGTCCAGACGCTTCTCGCCAGATCTTCTTCGTCTAGGCCGAGGACACCTGCTACCGAGCGTTCGACGGACACGATGTCGGGCCCGTTCGCGCTCCAAACCGCCCATCCCGGACGACAATGCACACAACGCTCGAAACAAGGGCTGATCGACGCCGAGGTGCAGAGCCACGCTGGCGTCATCGTCAGCGGCGGCGAACTCTGAATCGAGGATGGAGGCGAACGACCACCCTGCCAGCAGCTGGGCCCTGTGGGTGGAGGCAGTTCGGGGCTCTGCAAGCCCCACGTCCACCAGCCGGCGGATCTCCCGGACATCGCCGCGGAGGAGTGCAAGCTGCAACCGCACCTGTTCCTGTTGTCGATCGGGTGGACCCTTCCTCGGTTTCACATCGTGGTCAGCCCCCATTCGGGCTACCGCGTCCTTGCCGATCCCGACCCGGGCGCCCATGGTCCGAGTGCTCCAATAGGTGGCTCCACCGGGCGGCTGCTCGTGCTCGGTGATGCGCAGCACCTCCGCGACCATCTCTGCCGATACCGTCGACTTGCGGCCACGACCCTTGGCGATTGCTCCGACCCCGGCTGGGCCGATCTGCATGAACCGAGTCCGCCATCGGCGTACCGTGTCCGAATCCACTGCACAGGATCGGGCGATCTGCTCGTTGGCCATGCCGTCAGCGGCCATCAAGAGCGCCTTCGCCTGCGTCACTACCCGGCGAGGCAAGACCAGTGACACCGCCATACTTGCCAGCTCCCCTCGCTGCTCATCGCTCATGGGCAGAGCCGGCGCCAAAGTTGGCATCTCCCACCCTACCGAACTATTTGGCCGACACGCTCGGCAGGCAGCGGGCGAGGGGTTTAGGATGGACTGGCCCGAGGTCGAGAGTGGTCGCTGCCGAAACCGTTGACGGGCACTCGCTGAAACTCAACCTTCGTAGAGGGGTCGCCGGGCATCCAGCCGCACCGGAGTGGCAGCTAGGGATCGAGGTGCCTCATCGCAGCCGCCTCTGTTCCGGTTCAGTCCCCTGACCTCGCTCCCGGCAACGATGACCGAGCGCCGACCGCATCACGGGTCCGCGCTCTGGCATCGACCCGCTGCCGTATGCTTCTGTCGTCACGCTCGTCTCCCGTCCTGGTTTGGCGCTTCTTCGGCCACAGAGCAGGACGGAGTGGGACATGGCAAGACCGGCCAGAGCTGGCCATAGTACAAATAGGCTCTGACTGGGTAGGGAGAGGTGCGAGAGCGGCCGAATCGGACTCACTGCTAATGAGTTGACTTGGGTAACTGGGTCCGAGGGTTCAAATCCCTCCCTCTCCGCTGTTCTGACGCCCTGAGACGAGAGGACCGCCTCCAACCTCGGCTCAGGACGCTGGGGAGCCCGCGGGGGTGCCCCCGACCCCTCCTCAGCGAGGAGGAGTCGAGTCCGAGGCGCTGTGCGGGGTGGACAAGGTCGTGGGCGCAATGCTCCCGTCGGTAATGGATCTAGCCACGTCGGTGAGCAGTCGATTCTCCCGTCGGGAGTAGCCTCTCATAGGCCGAACGCCTCGTCCATGGTGGTCTTCAGGTGTTCGGCCACGATGCCCTTGGCCTGTTCGATGACCACGGGGGTGGCAAGCGCCCTGTTCAACTGGGTGGTCAGGACGGCACCGTCGGAGACCAAACGTTCTTGGAGGATCCCGATGGTTGCCACGTCGGCGAACGCCTGGATGATGGTCGCCTCGTGGCTGGTGATCTCGCGGTGTCTCGGGTCGAAGATGTTGATGGCCCCAATCGAGGTACCCCGTAACCGCAGGGAAAACGCATGGAGCATGCAGGAATCGGGCCTCCCTCGCCATGGGGGTGAATCGATGCCATTGCCTCTCGGCCGCGGGACCGTGCTGATTGATGATTTGGAGTCCGCTGTGGTACGAGTCCCGGCAAGGCCCCTCATCATTTTGGACTTCGACCAGTCTCCAGCACCTTCACGCGCTGAGTGGATGAGGCCAGCACCCGGAGCTCGCCGCTCCGGTTGGCGACGGCGAGCCGCTCGACTTCGGGACCGTCGAGGAGGTCAACACATCGTGCCACCAACATCGTGAGGAATTCCACGACGTCGAAGTCGCCACGAGCGTGTCCGCCAACTCTACGAACGTGCTCGCCAAGCGTCACTCTTCATGAGCGTCGGTCATGGTGCCTCCGCCTAGAAGCGGCGCTGAGAAGCCCTACCTCCAGACCGATGCCAGTCGCCACCGCCAGTCTGTCACGCAATTGACCGTTGCCCTGCCATGGCGTCTGAGGTGGGGCCGATCACGGTCGTTCTCCGTAGGGCGGGACGAAACGGACTTGGCCGCAAATCACCGCTTTGGCCAGGTGCTCAAGGGTCTGACCGGACGAGAACGTGTGCCCGCTTAGCCGGAGGAGGGCTTCCTCCACCGAGCAGTCGATCTGGGTCGACGCCATGCCGGTGGCCGGACGTACGACGGCGAGTAGGTCGCCCGCATCGAGCGATGGAGCCAGGAACGCCGAGGTGCTGGTGGCCTGGATCACCAGGACGAGCTTGCCCACGAGGTCGGCCAGCACGAGCGCTCTCTCGTAGTCGTTGCCCAACAGGGCACCGGGAACCTCGGAGCTGGAGCGTGAGCACTCCCATCGTCGCGGGCCCCGAGAGCGGAGGGGCAGGCCGTAGACCGAGCGCACCCCGAGGTCGAGCGCGGCCGGAGTGAAGAGCGGCCAGGGCGGATGAGCCCGGGTCAGATCATCGATCTTGACGGGCCGCCCTCCCAGGGAGGCATCGCTGGTCGGCCCTTCACCCAGGGTGAACTCGAGATCCAGCATGGCTTTGGCGCGTCCGTCGAGTGCACTCGCCACTCCCTGGATCCGCGCTTGTTCCCGATCACGATCAGCGCCACACCGCTGATCGGTAGTAGGGCGGCGATGCCCGGACAGATCGAAGCCAGGGTCTGAGGTAGTCCGTCCGCTGTATCCAGATCGGTCGCCAACCGGGTCCTGCTCGCGAGACTCACGTGTCACCATGTGGATTCCGGATCCGGCAGGCCTCCGGTAGCAGCGTGTTCGGTCTGGCAGGCGAACACGGACCGTCCATGTTGTCGGCTTCATCCATTGCATCGGGACGGCATGAGGGTCGAGCGTCTCATCCGCAGGCACCGCTGAGATCGCTGACGCAGTTCCGTCCCAGCATCTTCGCTCGGTAGAGGGCCTCGTCGGCCTCCTTCAGAACTGCGTTGGGTGGTCGGGCGAACTGGGGGTCCATGCGGGCCAGGCCGGCGCTCACGGTGAGGATGCCCGCTGGATTGGCGGCGTGAGGCACGGAGAGTCGCTCGACGCCAGAGCGCATGCGCTCCACCAGGAGATCCTGTGCGGTAGCGATTGACTGCTGGGGAAAGAGGCAGAGGAGCTCATCACCTCCGTAGCGATACACGGCATCGCCACTTCGGGCCTGATCGCCCAGTTGAGCGGCAACGGCCTGCAACGCCCGGTCACCGGCCTGGTGGCCGTACGAATCGTTGAACGACTTGAAGCAATCGACGTCAATGAATGCCACCGAATAGCTATGCCCGTAGCGGGCGACCCGGGCCTCGAACATCGTGAGATCCGCCTCGAGGGCACGACGATTCCCAGCCCGGTAAGGGGGTCTCGCAGGGTCATGGCGTTCAGGCGGCCGTTCAGCTCCGCCAATTCCGTGCGTTGATGGCCGAGTTGGACGTGGAGTCGGTGATCCGCTTCGCCGCAATCAACCGGTCCGAAGATCGTTGTCGTTCAAGGGTTTGATGAGGTAGTCGTCGGCCCCGGCGTCCATTCCGGCGAACAGTCCTCACGCTGCCTCGGGCGGTTACCAGGATGACGTAGGTGTACGCGGGAGGCAAAGGAGCGAATGTTGCGACACAGCTCCAGCCCGGTCATACCGGGCATGGACCAGTCGCTCACGACCACATCCGGCCCAAAGGTCCGGTAGAGGTCCCAGGCTCGGCCCCGTCGGTGGCCGTCGCGCAGTCGTCTCCCAGTCGCCGAAGGGGATCAGTGATTGCCAACGACGTCCGGTCGTCATCGACAGCCAGGATCTTCACGGGTCGAGCTCCTGATGGCGAGGGCGGCTCGTACCCGCTCCAACTCGCACGTGAGGGCGGGCAGGAACCAGTGATGTCCCGGGCGGGACCTCGCCCATCACCGACCCGTAGGTGGCGCACAGGCGGACAACTTCGGCTGCTCCAAGGTTGGCACTGGACCCGCTGAGAGTATGGGCCGATCGACTAAGGGCGACCACATCCGAGTCGGCAATGGCTCTGCGCATGCTCGAGATGTGGGCGACGGCATCCTCGAGGAAGAGTGCCCCTAGTCTCCCCACGAGGTCCTCGCCGGACATCGTTCCCAGATGATCGAGTTGGGCGAGGACGTTCTCGTCCAAGGCCGGTCGACCGATGGGGCGGCGGGGTCGCCCTCTCGAATGCCGTCCTCCAGGGCCGGAAGGCTCGCCGTCTCTTCTGGAGGTCCCGATGCCGGTAAACGAGGCCAACAGCTCCAGCAGCTGAATCTTGCTCACCGGTTTTGACAGGTAGCCGTCCATGCCCCCTCGGAGGCAGCGCTCACGGTCTTCGGCTCGAGCACCGGCGGTGAGTGCGATGATCGGCGTGTGACGGCCGTCTGCTTCCCGGGCCCGAATGGCGCTGGTGGCCTCGAATCCGTTCATGCCGGGCATCTGGCAGTCCATCAGAATGGCGTCGTAGTGCCCGAGTGCGGAAGCCTCGACGGCCTGCTCGCCGTCGGAGACGGTCTCGACGGCATAGCGAGAGCCCTCCAGCATGGCCAGGGCCACCTTGCGGTTGATGAGATTGTCTTCGGCCAGGAGAACCCTTCTGGTCGGGGCCGGGGTGCTCGGGGGCTGAGGTGACGGAGCGGACCTGGTTCGACGACTTTGCACTCCAGTGCGGTCGTGACCGAGCTCAGGAGGTTGTCGAGATGTACCGGCTTGGCCAGGAGGGCGTGAAAGGCCGAGTTCGCCTCGAGCACCTCGTCCTGTCCCACGCCGACCATGAGCACGAGCGGGGTCCTGAGTCCCAGGTCGTCGGTGACGTGCCGGCCGAACTCGAGTCCACTCATTCCCTCCATGGATTTGTCGACGAGTCCGACCGCGAACGGCGTGCCGAGCGCGGCAGCCTTCTGCAGGACGAGGAGGGCCGGCGGCCCCGAGCCCTCACCGGTGACCTCCATGCCCCAGTGCGTGAGTTGGTCGGTCAACGCGGAACGCTGGGTGGCATTGTCTTCCACGACGAGCGCCTTCAGCCCGGCGAGCGCCGTGACCTGGGACGCCTCCCCAGGCTCCGGGCGACCGCACGTCGCCGACACGAACCGTGAACCAGAAGGTGCTCCCGGTCGACAGCTGGCTGGAGACCCCGTACTCCCCACCCATGAGTGTCACCAGTTGGCCGCTGATGGCCAGTCCCAGCCCGGTCCCTCCGTGGCGTCGAGACGTGGAGGTGTCGGCCTGGACGAAGGGCTGGAAGATGGCAGTCGAATTTGTCCGGGGCGATTCCCTCGCCTGAGTCGGTACCTCGAAGCGAACCGCGAAGGCAGAGTCTCCAGTCGTCTCCTTGGTCACCCGGACGACCACCTCGCCGGCTTCGGTGAACTTGATGGCGTTGCCCAGGAGGTTCGAGAGGACCTGACGGACCCGCCCGGGTCGCCCTGACCACCCAGGGCACCGACTGTCGATGATCGTCACGAGTTCGATGCCTGCGGACAGGGCCGCGTCGGCCAGCAGTCCGCCAGGTTCCGATGAGGGGATGCGCAACCGTTCTCGACCTCGACGTGCCCGAATCGACCTTGGCGAGGTCGAGGATGTCGGAGATCATGAACAGGAGCGCATCGCCCGAGTTGCGGACGATCTCGACGAACTCGTGTTGCGCGATCGAGCTCGGTCTCGGGAAGCAGATCGGCCATGCCGATACGCCGTTCATCGGTGTCCGGATCTCGTGGCTCATGTTGGCGAGGAAGTCGGACTTGAGTTGTGAGGCCGAGGTGGCGGCGTCATGGGCTTATGACATCGCCGCTTCGGCTTCCGCTCGGCGGTGACATCGGCCACCGTCCGATCAGTCCGGCCATACCCCCGGCTACGTCGGGGATCGGGGCGACCGTGATCAGAGCCGTCCGGCGGGCCGAGCGGAAGGTAGGGATCTCGAACCGTAGGTCAGTTCGGCTCCCTCATTCCTCAGGTCGTCGCGGCGGCGGCGAGGTCGGGACGGAGTTCCGAGGCGATGACGCTGTCGGCGGCCGGCCCACGGCTTCGGCGTGGCTGATCCCGGTGATCTCGGACCAGCGAGGATTCGTCTCGACGTAGCGCCGCTGTACGTCGGACTCGAAGATGCCGACCGGAGCGACGTCGGTCGCCGTCCGCAGATGGTCGGCGGAGATCTGAACAGCGAGCGCCTCTGTGGCACGAGAGCTTTGCAGTCCACGAAGAGGTTCGCGAACACCGAAACTTTGACCCGAGCTCGCCGGGGTCGGCAAGAGCGAAGATGAAGTCCACGGCTCCCTCGGCGGACCGGTCCAGGTAGGCGATCTCGTCGACGCTGAAGCGGTGATGAAGATGATCGGCGTCGGCTCGGACTCGCGGCGCTGGCGGGGTCGAGTCGCCGCCGTCTCGAATCCAGTCCATGATGGGCATGAACACGTCGAGGAGGATGGCGGCGAAATCCTGGCCATCAGACAGCGAAGGACGACCACCCCGAGTCCGCCTCGACGACGATGAGCTTCAAGGGCAGCAGCGCCGCCTTGAGCACCACTCGTTTCGGCACCAGTCGTCGTGGACGATGAGGATGTGGACCGGCTGGCCGCCGGCGGGGGGGGTCACCAGGATGGGTGACCCCTCGACGGCCACGTCGACCGTGCTGATTACAACGCGGCTTTCGACCGCGGTGCGCCGAACCACGGGACAATGGCGGCGATGAGCTCCATGCTGTTGACCGGTTTGGGGACATAGTCATTGGCGCCCGCATCGATACAACGCTGTCGTTCGCCGGCGACGAGCTTTCCGGTCACGGCCACGATGGGGACACGGGCCATTTTCGGGAGGGCACGGATCGCGCGAATGGTGGCGTAGCCGTCCATGCCGGGCATCATGATGTCCATCAGGATCACATCGATGTCGGTTCCGCTCCGGACCAGGGTCAGGGCGTCTTCGCCGCTTTCGGCCACGGACACCTCGGCTCGTCCCGTTCGAGCAGTGCGCTGAGGGCGAAGATGTTCCGGAAGTCATCGTCGACGACCAAGACCTTGGTCTTGGCGAAGGGGTACTCGTCCAGTCCAGGGGGCGGCCGGGGCCCGGTCAGGCCCTTCCCGCGGTTCTTCGGCCGGCCGGGCTTCCGGGCACTCGGCAATCCCTCGGGAACAGGGTCGGGCACCGGTGATCCGACGGTCTCCGCCGGGGGTGTCCGGTGTTCGAACGCTGGGACCAAGGGCAGATAGACGGTGAAGGTGCTTCCCTGTCCGAGGACGCTGGTCAGCCTGATCTCCCCACCGAGGAGGGCGACCAGGGCCCGGCTGATCGAGAGGCCCAGACCGGTGCCTCCGTAGAGGCGAGCTGTCGAGCCGTCGCCTTGGGCGAAGGCCTCGAAGATTCGTCGTTGCTGGTCGTCGCTGATGCCGATGCCCGAGTCGGTAACGCTGATGGCCAGGACCGACGGTGCCGTCCGGAGCGACTCGATATCCGTGTTCCAACCCGAGTCCACGACGGCCAGGGTGACGGATATGCCGCCTTTCTCGGTGAACTTGGACCACGTTCGAGATGCAGATTCTTGAGAATCTGGCTGAGTCGTTGTGAATCGGTGACGATGCTTGGTCGGGCACTGTCCCTGGAGCTCGACCAAATAGCCGATCCCCTTGATCTCGAGCCACGTGTTCGAACTCTCGTAGCACGTCGTTGCGGAGGCGGGCGACGTCGACCTCGGCGTGATCGACCGAGACCGTGCCGGACTCGATCTTGGCGAGATCGAGGATGGTGTTCAGGAGTTTGAGGAGGTCCTGGCCTGAGGCCCGGATGATGCTGGCGTACTCGACCTGGGCGCCGGTCAGGTTTCGTTCCGGGTTGTCCTCGAGTTGTTCGGCCAGAATGAGGAGACTGTTGAGCGGGGTCCGCAGCTCATGGGACATGTTGGCGATGAACTCAGACTTGTATCTCGACGAGATGGCCAGTTCACCGACCTTCTCCTCGACGAGGAGCTTGGCCTGCTCGACCTCTCGCTTTTTCTCCTCGGCCTCGATGTTCTTCGGCCAACTGTTTGGTCTGGCGCTCGAGGTCCTCGTTGGAGTGGCGAAGCTCGTTCTGCTGGGCGAGAAGGGCCTCGGCCTGTGACTGGGCCTGTTGGAGCAGGTCGTCGGTGAAGGTGTTGGCTTCGACCGTGTTGAGGACGAGGCCGATGCTCTCGGTGAGTTGGTCGAGGAACGTCTGATGGATGGGGCTGAACGGGGAGAAGGAGGCCAGCTCGACCACGGCCCGGACCGATCCCTCGAAGAGGATGGGAAGCACGATGATATTGAGGGGGGGCGATGAGCCGAGGCCCGAGTTGATCCGCACATAGTCGCTCGGGACCTCCGTGAGGAGAATGCGCTTCTTTTCCATGGCGCACTGTCCGACCAGGCCCTCGCCCAGCTTGAAGGACGTCGCCAGGTTCTTGCGCTCCTCGAATCCGTAGCCGGCCTGGAAATCGAGGGATGGACCTGATTCGTTTGAGCTGTTCATCACGTAGAACACCCCGTGCTGGGCCAGACACGAGAGGGGCCAGTTCAGAGAGGATCATTCCGGAGACCGTGGTCAGGTCCCGCTGGCCCTGGAGCATCCGCGTAAAGCTCTCCCGGTTGGTCTTCAGCCAGTCCTGCTCGATATTCAGTTTCGTCGTCTCGTTGAGATTTCGGATCATCTCGTTGAGCTTGTCCTTCAGGATGGCTACTTCGCCGCTGGCCTCGACCTTGACCTGCCTGGTCAGATCTCCGTCGGTCACCGCAGTAGCCACATCGGCGATAGCCCGCACCTGGTTGGTGAGGTTGGCGGCGAGCTCATTCTCGTTGTCGGTCAGGTCTTTCCAGACCCCACCGACCTCGGTGGTCTGGGCCTGTCCGCCCAACTTCCCTCCACCCCCACCTCGCGTGCCACCCTGGTCACTTCGCTGGCGAAAGCGTTCAGTTGGTCGACCATGCCGTTGACGGTGTTTTTCAGCTCGAGGAATTCGCCCTTGACGTCGATGGAGATCTTCTTGCTCAGATCTCCTTTGGCCACCGCCGTGGTCACCTCGGCGATGTTCCGGACCTGGCCGGTGAAGTTGCCTGCCATGAGGTTCACGTTGTCGGTCAGGTCCTCCAAACCCCTCCCACCTCGATGGTCACCGCCGCGGCCTGTCCGAGTTTTCCCTCGGTCCCTACGTCCCTCGACACCCGGGTGACCTCAGAGATGAACCGGTTGAGCTGGTCGACCATGCCGTTGATGGTCTTTTTCAGCTCCAACATCTCCGCCGCGCACGTCAGCGGTAACCTTCTTGCTCAGGTCGCCATCGGCCACCGCGCCGACCACCCGCTGCATCTCCACGGTGGGCCGTACCAGGGAGTAGATCAGATGGTTGATCGAGTCGGTACTCGTGTGCCAACTCTGGGACCAGGCGCCGAGTGACATCCGTTGCGAGAACTCACCCTGACGACCCACGACCTGGCTGATCCGGACCAACTCGGTCTCCAGAGCCTGATTTCCCATGATCACCTCGTTCACGCCATCGGCGACCTTGCCGGCCAAACCGGTCCATTCGACGGGCATTCGGGCGCCAAGATCTAGCTGCTTCACCCGGGCCAGGACGGTCAAGAGCTCTTTCGGGTCGATGGCATCGACAATGGTATCCGTGTTGTATCAGTCACAGGGAGGTCTCCAGTAGTCGTCCGTGTCGGTGCTGGCTACGTCGTTGTTCGGTCGGATGGACGACTCCAGGTGGGCGATGAAGCGGCTGCGGAGGCAGTGCCAGCTCCCTCATCGCCCACCTCGAGACTCCGTCGCACCAGTGGGACCCGGGCGAGACTGTGTCCGCCGACGGGCGGTGATGGTGCTCATACGTGCGTCTTGATGAGCTGGATCTGATCGACGAGCTCGTCGATGCTCGGCTTCAGGACGAATGCCGTCGCACCGGCCATCGGTGCTTCTCGCGCCATTCGCCGCTGTCGGCATAGGCGATCAGTGTCGTGCCCGGCGATCGTCGGTGTACCTCACCCAGGAAGGACAGATCCATCGAGCCGCCGGGCAGAAGTTCGATCACCGCCACCTCCGGGTGGGAGGTCTCGACCACGGCCTGCAGGATCTCGGCGTTTTCGGTCTCGGCCAGTACGGAGAGGTGGCAGAGTTCGATGACGCTGTGGATCATTTGGCGTTCGAGTGGATCCATGACGAACACCACGGCGCAGGGGACCGACGTTCCCCGTGATGAGCGACGGATCCCACCGCGGCCACCAGATTCTTCGAGGCCGGTCAGAGGATCGAGACCGTCGAGGCTGACGGTCCGGCCCATGATGTCCCCGAAACGGCTGAGGAGATCGAAGGGGGCGATTCCCTTGGGTACGTAAGCGGTTGCTCCGGCATCGAGGAGGGGATAGCCCAGATCCCGACTTGCTCCAGAGACGATGATCACCATCGTGCTCGGATCGACTTCGAGTATCCCTCGCAGCGCGCCAGCACCGCTCAGCGCGGGCATGGAGACGTCGGCAGGACCACGTCGGGCTGGAGTGCATCGGCCTGGTCGATCACGGTGTCGCCGTCATCGGCCTCACCGACCACGTCGAACTCATCGCAGTGGTCGAGCACCGCTCGCAGGAAGGTGCGAGTCGACGCCGCATCATCGACGATCAGGACTCGCAACGGATCGCGGTCGAGCGACGTCATACGTCGCTCGTCGGTGCGCTCACTCAGAAATCCCATGACGAATCTCCCTTCTCTTGGGAGCATTGGTCGCCTGGGTCCAGAGCGGCTAATGCGCTTCGATAAGTATATCGGTGGCTCCGTAGTTAGCACGATAGATTGCATAGAAAATTTTAGACCTTTTTATGATCGACGAGGAACAGATGCTGCTGGGAGCGATTTCAGTGGCGAGCAGGCTCCTCGTCGGCGCCGAAGCCCCGGTCCCGAGTACCTCTGGGTCAGAGCCGGGTAGTCGATGGTTGCGAGGACTTAAGGCCCGTTGTGGACTATTGGTCAAGTTTTCTTGATGAAGATGCCGATAAGGTCCAGTACATCGATTTCTGACCGAAGACGGCTTCGCGGCCGACACCCGGGTATGGGGCGGACTTCTCCGAGTGGTGAGGCCAACTATCACCTACCGCTGCAAGAAGCCGCCGCCGCCTTGGCCGGCGCCCGACCAGAGGTCCATCGCCGCCACGGACTGCGGACGGGCGGACAGGAAGCCCTGGCCGTTGTCCACCTCCGCGCGCTGCAGCATCATCCATTGATCGTGGGATTCAATACACTTTTCCGCGGTCGTCTCCAGTCCGAGCAGTTTGACGGCTCCGCCAGGGTGTGGACGATCGCCTTTGCCCAGGAGTCTCGGTGATGGCAGAGACAAAGGGTTGCTGGATACGATCTTGGACGCCGTCGATGGGAGGACTGGCTCGGATACGCCAGGGATGGAGTGACCCGTACCAAAGTAGTCGATGGCGGTGCGGGCACCACGTTCTTTGAGGAGCGGCTTCTGCTCGACAGTCGTCTGAACGTCACCCGCATAGAGCCCATGCTCCGTCAGTTCCAGTATCAGCAGGACCAGGATCGACCCCGCTCTCGGTGAGGGCGGTGGTGACATCGTCGACCAGCTCGCTGCCCTCGAGCTGTCGTGCAGGGACGTTCACCGACGTCGTCGGCGGATGACCCTGGTCGGCCCAGCACGCCCCTTGTCGACAGGCCTCGGCGAGCGCGGGGGCCGCCGCGGGACGATCAGTCCGCTGGCTTCTGAGGAGAGGGATCCGGAATTACTCCAGGTCCACGACCCGTTCGTCCTGGCGGTTCCAGCGCCACGACGCTTCAGGCACCGGTAGACGACTGGGTGGCGAGGTCGACGGGATTCAGTTGATCAAGAAGAGAAAGAAGCTCGCCAGCAGCCAAGAGGCGTCATGGAGGTTCGACTACGAGAGTGCCGGCTGTAGACCTCATCAAGATCGCCGCCGCGAACACCACGGTGCTCGAGTGAGTTCGGAGGCCTTGGCCTGGCAGAGCGCGATGCTCGGCATCACGCAGCAGGTTCTCGGGATCGGTCCGTCGCCGACTGCTGCTCCGATGCTCACATCGACGGTGGTCCCCGTGTCGCCCGGCCTCACGATGAACAGGGCGGCCAGGTGGCTTGGCCACCCGTCGGGCCAGGACAGCGGGTTCATCAGCAGGTCTGACCCCGTCGACGAGGACGACGAACTGCATCCCCGCCCAGAACGGCCGATGAGGTCGCTTCTTCAAGGCCCCATCGGAGCAACCAGAGCCCCCAGTTGACAGAGGAGTTCTGTCTCCAGCAGTTCGGCCGTCGGTGTCGTTTCGACGTCCCTGAATCCTTTGATGTCGACCAGAAGCACGGTGATCGCTCCACCCTGTCTCTGGGTCCGCGCCGTCGTCTCTGCGGGCCGATCGAGCACCATGGTGCGGTTCGGCAGGCCGGTGAGCGGGTCGTCGCGCGCCAGGCAAGGAGTTCGTCCGCCTGGGTCCGAGCCGATGCGGTTGCTCCGGACCCACCCGTTCCCAGGGCGTAGATGGCGGCTCCGATCAGGAGGCTGAACGCCGGCCTCCGATGAGAGGTCCACCGGGCTCTCGTGGGCCAAGAGGTCGATGACCACCGTCGACGCCACGACCATCCCGAGAGCGGTAAGCAGCCAGAGCCGTCTTCAGCGGCCACGACGCGACTCGATGGTCCTCGTCACGGTTCGTCCGACCGCGGGCTCGGGGGCCGTTGACAGCGATCATTCCCGACGGTGACCTTGTTCTTACCCCACCTGACGGATACCGGGATTGACTCGTCTTCGGACCCATTGCGGCATGCCCTTCTATCGGAGCCGCGGTCGCCGGGGTCCAGGGCACAGTGGCGCTATCTCCAATGTATCCCGTCGCCCTTGTCACTACGCGATGGGTAGGGGAACGGACTCCGAGCCCTGGAACCCGGCCCCCCACGCCCAGGTCGCTCGGGTGGAACACGGCGGGATTAGCGAGGAGGACCGGTCGTCTCAGCCGCGGTCAGGGCACGTAGGCGGCCAGGAACGCCAACAGGGCGTAGCCGAACATGGTGACGGCACACAGGACCAGGACGGTGATCTCCACCCGTCGGGAGCGGAGGAGCGATGCCGCCGCGATCAGGAGGGGGAACGCCGACAGGGCGTAGCGCTCGAAGAGTCCAGATTGGACCCCGACGCGGCGACGGCCACCATGGCCACGGAGAACAGCCCGTAGGAGAGGGGAAGCTTTCGGAAGACGACGATGAGCAGTGCCACGGTGATCACGACCCAAGGGAAGTGGAGGTCGGTCCCGACATGGTGGCCCCGCAGGAGGTTGGTGGCGTCGTGGTAGAGGGTGTCCACCGGATCGGTGAGACCTCCGTGGCGGGCCGAGCTGGTCTGGAGGGTCAGGGGTTTGGTGAAGGTGCCGAACTCGACACTGGTCCAACTGAGGAACGCCAACAGGCCGGCAGCGGGGGCCAGCACCGCCACGAGCCGGGACCAACGCTGGCGCCAGTGGGTCGAGCCAGTCCTCGAGCTGCTTCACAGAGGGCGGGGATGAGCAGGAGGCACCCGATGGGCCGGTCCGTTCCGGCCAGGAAGCCCACCCCCGCCGCCAGCAGCCACCTCTGGTGGCGCAGACAGTAGAAGCAGACCACGGCAAGCAGAATGAAGATGGAGTCCGAGTACCCCATGACCATGACGAAGGCTGACGGCACGAGGTTGACCAGCCAGGCCGCCGTCCGGGCCGGGACGGGATCGCCGAACTCGGATCGCACCAGTACGAACAGGGCGCCGGTGGCAAGAAAGCCGCAGACGTTGGCGATGAGCACCGTGGCCGCATCAACGGGCAGGAAGGTGACATGGTGCAGGGCACTGGCCGCCACCGGGAGGAGCGGGAAGAACCGGAGCCCCTCGGGTCCGACGGCGTGGTACCCGTGGGCGGCCAGGTTGGCGTACCACCCGGCGTCCCATCCGACCAGGCCGTCGTGCGCAGTGGCCAGGGCCCGCGGGTCGTGGATGGCGAAGTGGGAGATCTCGAACTTGGCCATGGCCAGCGCGGCCAGGACGATGGCCCTTCCGGCCAACCAGGGCAGCCACGATGCCGACGCCGCCTCCCCCAGGGCCTTCCAGTCGCCGCCCGGGGTGCGGTCTGTTGCCGTGTGCGTGTCCAAAGTGAGTTGCGCGCCTTGTGATCCTGACCGAGCGGCGCATGCTGCCGTTCCCCCGGCTGTGGGCCCGGCCACCCTACCAAGGCGGCCGTTTCGCCCAGGTACGACCGATAATCTCACTGCGGGCTGGGACCTGAGATGACAGCATCGGGCGAGGCACCGAGCGCGGCCGACGGCGTCCCCACGGCCCGCCGAGCCCCGGGTGCCGGTCCCCCGGTAGATTGTCCTGGTGGCCGAGCGGTATTGGATAGAGACGTTGGGGTGCCCCAAGAATCAGGTGGACTCGGACAAGTTGGCCGGAACCCTGGTGGCCGAGGGATTCGAGGAGGCCGGCGCGCCCGGCGAGGCCGACCTCGTCGTGGTCAACACCTGCGCCTTCATCGAGGCGGCCCGCCAGGAGTCCGTGGACACCGTGCTGGCCCTCGCCGACGCTCGCCGGGACGGCGCCCGGCTGGTCGTGACCGGCTGCATGGCCGAGCGGTACGGCGACGAACTCGCCGAGGCCCTGCCCGAGGTGGACCTGGTGGCCCCGTTCGGGGTGGCCCTGACCGGCGTCATCAGCAGGCGGGGGGGGGGGGAGCTCCCCGAACCTCGGGTACCCCGGTCCTTTTGGGTCGCAAGCCGAGAGCCGGCCGCGGTGCCCTCGTTCGACCTGCTCAACCTGCCCCGGCCCGCGTCGGCGGCGCCCTGGTCCTATGTCAAGGTGGCCGAGGGCTGCGACCGCAACTGTGGGTTCTGCGCCATCCCCTCGTTCCGCGGCAAGCAGCGGTCGCGCACCACCGAGTCGATCCTGGCCGAGGTGGACCAGTTGGCCGGACCGGACGGGAACCTCCGCGAGGTGGTCCTCGTGGCCCAAGACCTCTCGTCGTTCGCCCTCGACCGCTCGACAGGCCGGACGGTGCCGCGCATCGACGGCCCGTCGGTCGGCGGGGCCCGTCCGATCGTGGGACTGGTGGAGGTCGGTGGCCGGTCGCGTCGACTGGGTGCGTCTCCTCTACCTGTACCCGTCGACGCTGGACGACGCGCTGGTCGAGGCCATTCTGTCCACTGGGGTTCCCTACTTCGACCTCTCGCTCCAGCACGTGTCGCGGCCGTTGCTCAAGCGCATGCGGCGATGGGGCGAAGGCGACCGTTTCCTCGAGCGGATCGGCTCCATCCGGCGAGCCGATCCGACGGCTGCCTTCCGCTCGTCGTTCATCGTCGGCTACCCCGGGGAGACCGAAGCCGACCACGATCACCTCCTCCAGTGGCTGGAGTCGGCCCAGTTGGACTGGGTGGGCTTCTTCCCCTTCAGTAACGAGGCCGGCACGTACGCCTCGGACCTCGAGGACCAGGTGGCCGACGAGCTGGTGCCGAACGCTTGCGCGAGTGCACCGAACTGCAGGACGCCATCACCGCCGCCGCCGGGACCTCCTGATCGGGACCACCGTCGAGGTGCTCATCGATGCGCCCGGCGAGGGTCGGACCTACCGGGAGGCGCCCGAGATCGACGGGATCGTCTCGGTCCCGGGCGACCTTCCCGTGGGGGCGTTCGTGGACGTCGTGGTGACCGGGGCCGACGGCCCCGACCTCATCGCCGAGCCCCTGCCCCGTCCCGGCCACGGGAGCGGCATGATGAGTGACGGGGCCGTCCACCCGGTGCACCCGTGACCCGGGCCACCACCTTCGGTCCGTCCGCCCTTCTCACCCCGGCCAACGGGATCACGGTGATCCGGCTCCTCGCCACACCCGTGCTCATCGTCCTCATCATGTTGTGGGGGGCCAGTTGGTTCACCTTCGTCTTCGGCGGGCTGCTCGCCTTCTCCGACGGGATCGACGGCTGGGTGGCCCGCAAACAGGGGACCACCCGCTCGGGTGCCTTCCTCGATCCCCTGGCCGACAAGGTGGCGGTGCTGGGCGCCCTCGTGGCCCTGGTGGCCAAGGGCATCATCTGGTGGCTGCCGGTGGCGATCATCGCCGTGCGTGAGGTCGCCATGTCCGTCTACCGCTCGGTGGTGGGCCGACACGGCGTCTCCATCCCGGCCCGCAACTCGGCCAAGTTCAAGACCCTCCTCCAGGACATCGCCATCGGCATGTGCCTGGCCCCACCCCTGGCCGGCCATACGTCCATCCTCAACGCCGGGATCTGGGTGGCCACCGCACTCACCGTCATCACCGGGGCCCAGTACTACGTGGACGGCAGGAGGGCGGCTCAGGCCCGCTCGGCCGGGGCCACGCTGTCGACCACCGAAGCCGTCGACGGCACGAGCTCGGCGGCCTGAGCGCGTGCGCATCGAGATCGTGGCCGTCGGCACCGAGCTGCTCCTCGGGCAGATCGCCGACACCAACTCCAGGTGGATGGGTGAGCACCTGGCCGCCATCGGCGTGGCCTCGCACTTCCATCAGGCGGTGGGGGACAACCACGAGCGGATCGTGCTGGCCTTCCGGACCGCCCTGGCCCGGAGCGACGGCATCATCGTCTGCGGGGGCCTCGGCCCGACCCACGACGACATCACCCGAGACGCCATCGCCGAGGTGATGAACGTCTCCCTCCACCGGGACGAACAGGTGGTCGAGGACATCCGCACCATGTTCAACGCCCGGGGCCGCCAGATGCCCGACTCCAACCTCCGACAGGCCGACGTGCCCGAGGGCGCCGCCATCATCCCCCAGACCAAGGGCACCGCACCCGGGCTGATCTGCCCCGTGGGCCACAAGGTCATCTATGCCGTCCCCGGGGTTCCCTACGAGATGTCCGACATGTTCGAGCGGGCCATCGCCCCCGACCTCATCGCGCGCATGGCCGACCGGGGCGAGACGACCGGGGTCATCGCCAGCCGGGTCATCCGGACCTGGGGCATGAGCGAGTCGGGGCTGGCCGAGACCCTTGCCGCCCACATCGACCAGCTCGACGCGGCGGTGCCGCCCCCGACGGGCGGGGGCCGGCGGCGATGGGCCGCGCCCGCCCCGGCCACCATCGCCTTTCTGGCCAGCGGGATCGAGGGAATCAAGGTGCGGGTGACGGTTCGGGCCGACGACGAGGTGACCGCGGCCTCCCGCCTCGACGCCGAGGAGACCGAGATCCGCCGGATCCTCACCGAGGCCGCCGGCGACGTGGTGTTCGGCATCGACGACGAGGCCATCGAGGACGCGGTGGCCCGGAGCCTGGCCCGCGCCGGCCTGACCCTCGGACTCGCCGAGTCGCTCACCGGCGGACTGGCCGCCTCCCGACTGGTCAACGTGCCCGGGGCCAGCCGCTGGTTCCGGGGCTCGGTGGTGTCGTACGCCTCCGAGGTCAAGTTCGAGGTGCTCGGGGTACCGGTGGGTCCGGTGGTGTCCGAGGACGCCGCCCGGGCCATGGCCGACGGGGCCCGCACGGTCCTCGGTGCCGACGTGGGCCTGTCCATGACCGGGGTGGCGGGTCCCGATCCCCAGGACGACCAACCTCCCGGCACGGTGTTCGTGGGGCTGGCCCGCGCCGGCCACGAGACCGAGGCCTTCTCGTTCAACGTGCCCGGCGACCGGGATCGGGTCCGTCAGTACGCCACGATCGCCGCGCTCGATCTGTTGCGACGCACGGTGGGCGGCTGACGTAGGCCGGGCGGTTTCCGGATCTCACCCCACGTGGGCATGTCCGAAGGAGAGCGGCGGATGGTCGAGGAGTACCGTGCCGAGCAGCCGATTGGACGGGGTGTCCAGCACGACGACGGCCAACCTTCCGCGTGGTGATCCGAGGGGTCGGGCCACCGAGGACGCCACGAAGGTGCCGGTGAACTCGATCGCACAGACTCGGTCCGACGGGCGACGGGAACCGGTGAGGGATGAGAAGGGCTTCGGCGCCCGATGGTGGAGGGCGGCGAGTGTGAGCAGCTCCACACCGGCCAGGGCCCCCCGGCCGTGCACGGCCCGGGAGGCGGCGGGCAGGGCCTGGTAGCACGGGCTGTCGGACGTACCGAGGTCGCTGTGGGCCGAGGAGCAGCCGACCAGCATGCATCCCGCCACCAGACAGGCGGCCAGCCCGCCGGTGAGTCGCCGAGGTGCGGCTCGTGTCGCGACGTGCCTGATGCTCATGGTGGGGTCACCTCCGAACGCTCAGGGGCGGTCGGGTCCTGTTCGTCAACGGACCCCACGGGATCCGTAGCCTCGATCGGGGCCTCCAGGGCGTGGCGGCTCCACCGGCCATGGCGGACTTCGAGGGCGAGCTCGCCCCAGAGGGCCCAGCCCACGGCCAGGACCAACCAGAAGCTGATGAACCGGTAGATGAGGACGGCGTCGACGGTGGTGGACTCCACGCCCCCGAACGCCACCAAGGCGATGGTGATGCTCCCCTCGACGACACCCAGGCCGCCGGGGGTGATGGGCAGGGAGGTGGCCAGCTGGCCCGCCCCGTAGGCCAACAGGAGACCCTTCCACGGGACGGGCGCGCCGATGGCCGGGAACATCATGGCGAAACAGGCGCAGTCGAACAGCCAGTTGCTGGTGCCGAGTGCCAGCGTGGCTGCCACCTGGCGCCAGTCGAGGTGTACCGAGGTGGTCCACTGGAAACTCTTCTGGATCCGGGCCTCGGTGGCCGTCGAGGGCCGGCCGGTGAGTGCGCGCGCCCAACGGATGAGCCCGTCGGTGATCCACTGCAGCGGTCGTTCGTGGACGAACAGGGTGCCGATGGCGACGGTGACCACCAGGACGCCGACGATGGCCGGGACCAGGTCGAGTGATGCCCCCTGTTCGGCCGCCAGTCCGAGGCCGAGGGCAGCTACCAGGGCCAACGACACGATGGAGGCGATCACCGTACCGGTGATGGCCCACGTGGCCAGGGTGTTCCCCGCGCCGAAGCGTCGGTACCACCGGAAGCTGTACACAGCAGAGACGGCATTGCCCCCCGGGAACGAGTTGGCCAGGGCTTGTGCCGCGAATGTCGTCTTGAGGAGCGACCCCCTCGGCGCCCGGAGCCCGCCGAACCCGAGGAGCCCGAACTGCATGGCGGCGAGGCTCACGAAGGAGAGGAACTCGGCCACCACCGAGGCGACCAGCCACCACCAGTTCAGGCGTCGGAGCACGGTCCCGAGGCCGGACAGCTCGTCGGTGTGGGCGGAGAGGACCCAGGCGGCCAGGGCGACGACGGCCAGACCCAGGAGCACACGAACCACTGGCCACCACCGTCGCCACCCGGGACCGACGCGTCGTGTCGTTAGGGCGCCTTGGTCGGGGTGGGAGTCGACGTGGCCGCCGCAGCAGGGGTGACGGGGATGCCTACGGGCACGAGCTCGACCCAGCTGTTGCCGGGGGCAAGGGTGATGGGGGCACCGCCGGCCGTGGTGAGGGTGGCCGGCTGGGTCAGTGCGCTGCGGGTCCAGGTGCCGGTGATGGCCACCCCGTTGCGCATGACGACGACGGGGCCGGTTCCCGTGGCGGTCACGTCCACCTCGTGGCCGCCCTCACTGTTTTCCACCCACGGGCCCGTGGCGGTCGGCACCGTCATGATCACCACATCGGTGGCGGCGGTCTGGGACCCGTCCAGGAGCTTGTCCGGTTGACCGGAGTAGAGACGGAGGTAGTTGCTCGTGGCGGCGTTCCACTGCCAGGTCACATCGGACGAGGAGGAGAAGGGGATGTGCACGCTCGCACCGGAGCCGGGGACCGATCCCTTGGGCAGGGCCGTCGAGTACTGGAAGATGGGTGCCGGCGCTGTCGTGTCCGTCGGGTCGAGGGCCCAGAGGGTGGCCGTGTTGGCGAACGTGGCGTAGGGGGCGACCCGGCCGGGCTGCTCGATGATGGCCGAGCCACTGCCGGTGAGCAGGTTCTTGTCGATGAGGGGCGACGACTGCATGAGGGCGATGACCGGGTCGATCCCACCGGCGTGGGCGAACAGGGGATCGGAGAACTGGGACATGATCCCGGCATCAGGCTGACGGGCGGAGCGCAGGTCTCCCACCAATGGCGCGGTCTGGCACTGGAAGACGGCGAGCAGGCGGGTGATGGCCCCTTCCACGGGCTCCTCGAAGACGATGTCGGCCTGATTGAGACCGGCCGAGGGTCGGTCACCGGGGTAGTTGCCGATCTTCACGCCGAGGGCCGGACGGGCGGGGACGGTGCCCCCGGGAGCCGGCGTTCCGGTGAGCGGACAGGTCGGAGCCGGAGCCGTCGTTGTCGTGGTGGTGACGGGCACCTTGGCCGCGGTCGCCTCCTTCGCGTCCTTGTGGGTGGCGACCACGCCGATCACCACGCCGATGATGACCACCACGAGTGCACCGAGCACGTACCACCAGGTGCGTGAGCCCCCACCCCGCCCTCTGGCCTGTCGGCGCAGCTCCTGTCGCGAGAGCACGGGGGGACCGGTGCCCGACCCGCCGCGCGGCGGGTCGCCGGTGCCTGATCCGGGGGGCATCTGATCATCGGGCATTGATGGATGAGGCTACTGCGGGCCCATCCGCCGGAGGTCGATGGAGCACCTGGTCGGTGGCTCTGGACCCCGGTCCGCGGGCTGCGGCGGCCACCCGGGCCCTCGCTGCCACCCTAGCTCCCCGGGGATCCATCATCGAACATGCGTTCGGGTCTAGAGTGATCTCGTCGTCCAGTACCACCCCGCAGCGATCGGCCCGGACCCGGTTCGGACCACCAGAGCACGTGTCACACCCCCTTCCTAGGGTCGGCACGGTCACAACGAGCGACAAGCACCGAGGAGAGAAGACATGGAACGCGACAAGGCACTCGACATGGCCCTGGGGCAGATCGAGAAGCAGTTCGGCAAGGGGTCGATCATGCGCATGGGCGAGAACCTGCACATGAACATCGAGGCCATCCCGACCGGTGCGCTGGCCCTCGACCTGGCCCTGGGCATCGGCGGCCTTCCGCGGGGTCGGATCGTGGAGATCTTCGGTCCGGAGTCCTCGGGCAAGTCCACCTTGGCCATGCACGTGGTGGCCGAGGCTCAGCGCAACGGTGGCATCTGCGCCTATGTGGATGCCGAGCACGCCATGGACCCGGTGTACGCCAAGGCCATCGGCGTGAACATCGACGATCTCCTCATCTCCCAGCCCGACACCGGCGAGCAGGCTCTGGAGATCGCCGACATGCTCATCCGGTCCGGGGCCCTCGACGTGCTGGTCATCGACTCGGTGGCGGCGCTGACCCCCAGGGCGGAGATCGAAGGGGAGATGGGGGACACCCACGTCGGCCTGCAGGCCCGGCTCATGTCCCAAGCCCTCCGCAAGCTGACCGGAACGCTGTCCAAGTCGCGGACCATCGCCATCTTCATCAACCAGCTGCGGGAGAAGATCGGCGTCATGTACGGATCGCCCGAGGTCACCCCTGGAGGTCGGGCGCTCAAGTTCTACTCGTCGGTGCGGCTGGACATCCGGCGTATCGAGACCATCAAGGACGGCGCCGACCAGGTAGGCAACCGGACCCGGGTCAAGGTGGTCAAGAACAAGTGCTCGCCCCCGTTCAAGCAGGCCGAATTCGACATCACCTTCGGCCGGGGGATCAGCCGAGAAGGCTCGTTGCTCGATGTCGGTGTGGAGTTGGGCTTCATCAAGAAGTCCGGCGCCTGGTTCACCTACGAAGGGGAACAGCTGGGTCAGGGCCGGGAGAACGTCAAGACCTTCCTGACCGAGAACCCTCAGCTGATGGCCGAGGTGGATGAGCGGATCCGCGAGCACCTGGCCGCTCAGAACGCCGTGGAGGCCGAAGAGGCGTCGGCCGCCCTACCGGACGACGCCCGGGATCTGGACCTCGACGATCAGCCCATCACCCTCAGCGAGTAGTCGGAACTGAGGTCCGAACTCGTCCTTCAGTCCTGTGGGATTTGTGACGAGAACGTATCGGTCGTGCATCGACCTTCGCCGGCCCGGGACGCAACGTTGCGTCCCGGGCTGCTGCGTTCCTGGGACCCTTGGCCCTGCCCGAACGGTGGCCTGATCGCTCGGATCACGCGGCGTTGACGGTGTCCGGGGCGGCCCTCGAGGGGGATCCGGCAGCGTAGGTCGTCGCCCAGTTCCCCTGGGACGGATGGCTCACGCTGGCCGGCCCGCCGCCGATCACCGAGTAGACGTTCTCCATCATGCGCAGGACCTCGGCGGTGGCCCCCGGGGTGGCATCGGGAATGACGTTGGAAGGGATCAGTGAGCTGTTCGACATGACGTTGAGCCAGTTGGCGTTGCCGGTGGCGAAGACGCCACCCCCGCCGGGCACCGTGTACCAGGTCATGTCGGAGTAGTTGCCGCCGCGGTTGGCCACCAGCGAGTGGGCGATGATGTCCAGGTTGGTCGGACCGCCGCCGCCGGGGACGTAGCGGTCGAACTCACCTTGGACGACGCCGGCGAAGTGATGGTCGAGGGGGAGTTCGACTCCGGCCAGCACCCATGAGGTCGGGTCGGCGATGACCAGATCGGCCTTGGCCCCGATGTCCTGGTAGGTGCTGCCGATGAGTTCGGACTCGGGTCGGGACACCGGTGCCTGCGGCCAGTTGACGGTGACCAGCGCCGGGTTCTGTCGGAGCATGGGGTCCTCGGCGGCCGACTTGTAACAGACCTGGAGGCGGTTGGCTCCGAGAGGCGAGGGCTCGAAGCGGATCTGGCGGTAGCAGGCGTTGGCCCCGAGGAAGGCGAGATTGACCCCTGCGGCCAGCGCCTGGGCGACCCCGTCGCGCATGGGCGCCGACCAGTACTCGTCGTGGCCGAGGCTGATGAGACCCTTGTGGGAGGTGAGGCGCTGGGGCTGGGCGTGCAGATCGCTGTCGGTCCAGTAGGTCACGTCGAGGCCCAGCTGCTCGGCCTGGTAGATGACCGGGAGCTCGTTGCCCACGAAGTCGGCTGCCCCACTGGCCCAGTCGTGGTCGTAGGGACGGTCGAACGAGACCACCCGGGAGCGCTCCTCGAAACTGCCACCCGAGGGAATGTGGGTGTACGAGAGCGCGCCGTTCCGGTTGCCGTAGTAGAGGCTGTAGCCGCCCCAGCGGTTGTAGGCCTGCCAGGTGGTGACGCTCTGTTGGATGACGATGGCGGCCTTGGACGCGTCGTCGCGCACGCAGAGGGGGACGAACTGCTGCTCCCCGGTGGCGCCCACCAGCTTGAGGAGGTAGGTGCCGGGCGGCCAGGTGGCGTCCACCGGCACGGCGAGCGACGGCGCCCAGTGACATTGGATGGTGTTGGTGAACGGCAGCAACGTCGGCGGAGGTTGGCGGGAGCCGGGGAGCTCATCGGACTGCCACACCAGCCGGCCTCCGATACCGCCGTAGTACCCCATGCGGTAGGCCTCGACGTGGAACGAGGCGGCCTTGGTGCTGACGAACAGGGTGACGGTGGCCCCGGTGGTGGTGCTGACCTGGTCGGCGTACCCCTCGATATCGCCGGCCGCCTGAGGGGTGGTGACCCACCACAGGTGTCCGGGCTTGGCGTTCTCGGCGATGATGGCCTCCGAGGTGGGGAGGAGCACGCCGTTGGCCGATCGGGTGGCCGTGACGGTGTCGCCGATCGGGGCGGTGGTACCGGTGGCGAGGTGTGGTCCACCGCGTTCGCTGGCGGCCCGGGCCGGCGGCCGACCGCCCTCGGCCGACCCGGGTTCGTCCTCGGACACCGCGTGGGTGATGGCCACCGCTGCGGCAGCGGTGACGGCGGCGCCGGCCGCGGACAGACCGATGAACCGCCGGCGGGAGACTCGTGACGAGTGCTGGTGGCGTCTCCCCGACGGCGTTGGCTTCGGGGCGTCCGCTGCCGCAGCCATCGGTTCCTTCGGGCGACGCGCCGTCGCGGTGGTCGACCATGTCGTCAGGCGGATGCCGGGGAGGCGTGATCGGGTTCGGCCTCGCCGGAAGGAGACGCCTGTCCGTCGATGGTCATCCACTCACCCTAGTGAGCCGTAGGTCCGATTCGGTGTTGGCCCAGCGGCCCTGGCGCCCAGCCCAGGGCCGACTTACGCTCGGTCGACCCACCTCGGATCCGGCGCCCACGCCGGGCCGGGTCCGGTCGATGAGTGAAAGCGAGCAGGCCATGCAGTTCGGAATCATCCCTCCGGTCAGATTGGGCGTCACCGCCGACCCCGACTGGATGACCTCGTTCGCCCGTCACGCCGAGGCGTGCGGTTTCGAGTCGATCGTGCTGGTCGAGCACGCCGTGGTGATCTCGGACTACGAGAGCACCTACCCCTACGCCTCGTCGGGCAAGATGCCCCTGCCCGACGACTGCCGGATCCCCGACCCCCTCGACCTGATGGCCTACCTGGCCGCGGTGACCGACCGGATCACCCTGGCCACCGGGGTGCTCGTCGTGCCCAACCACCAGGCGGTGGTCCTGGCCAAGCGCATCGCCACCGTCGACGTCCTGTCGGGGGGGAGGGTACGGATGTGCGTGGGGGTGGGCTGGATGGACGAGGAGCTGGCCGCCACCGGGGCCGACCCGCGCAGTCGTGGGCGTCGCACCGACGAGACCATCGCGGCGATGCGCGCCCTGTGGGCGGACTCGGGCCCGGCCGGTGCCGACTTCGAGGGCGAGTTCGTCTCGTTCCGTCATGCCCACTCGTTCCCCAAGCCGGTCCGCCCCGAAGGCGTCCCCATCCACATCGGCGGACACAGCGAGGCCGCCGCCGTCCGGGCCGGTCGGCTGGGGGACGGCTTCCAGCCCCTCGGCCTGGCGGCCGACGTCCTGGCGGTCCGCCTCGGCCAGATGCGCGAGGCCGCCGAGGCGGCCGGGACGCGACCCCGACGCCATCGAGCTCTCCCTCTCGGGTTATCTGCCCACCACCACCGAAGAGGAGGTGGCCGCAGGCGGCGGCGGCCGGCGCCGTCCGACTGGTGGCATCCACCTCGATGACCGCCGACATCGACCAGGTGGCCGCCGAGATGTCCGCCTTCGCCGATCGGTTCGGTCTCCGGTAATGGTCGGGGACGCACCGCGTCGCCCCGAGGGGACAGCCCCGGGGCCGGTCGGGGCCCGACGAGGCCGCGCTTCGGGAGGTGTCCCTCGCCTACGCGGCCGCCGCCGATGCCCGTGACGGGGAGGCCCTCGTCTCCCTGTTCGTCGAGGATGGCGCCCTCGTCGTGCCGCGCTACCCGGTCGACATGCGGCCGGTCGTGACCCGCTCGGGCCCGGACGCCCTGCGCCAGGTGGCCGAGATGCTCGGTCGCTACGACCGCACCTTCCACCTGGTCGGTGACGCCCGCTTCTCGGTGGAAGGCGACGAGGCCTCCGGCGAGGTCCAGTGCGTGGCCCACCACGTGACCGCGGTGGGCCGGGGTCGGCCGGCTCGGTCGGCTCGGACATGGTGTGGTTCATCCGCTACCGCGACCGGTACCGACGGGGCGCCTCCGGATGGAGGATCGTCGCGCCGTGAGCTCCACCTCCAGTGGGTGGAGGAGCACCCGGTCGAGCGCGGTCGGCGCACCCTATGACCGGGGCACGCCATGACGGCCGGCCACCGGCCTGAGTCCCGCCTGGGCACCGACCGGCCAGCCGCTACCGTGGGTCACCGGTCGGGTCGGTGGCTGCGGCTCAGGGGGCCGGGACGGGCTGGGGCGGCGGCGGCCCGGCGTAGCGGGCCGCCGGCCGGATCAGCCGGTTGTCGGCGGCCTGTTCGATGACGTGGGTGGTCCAGCCGATCGTCCGGCTGCAGGCGAAGGTGGGGGTGAACATGTCCCGGGGGATCCCGCAGGTGTGCATGACCACCCCGGCGAAGAACTCGACGTTGGTGTAGAGCTGTCGGCCCGGCTTCAGCTCGGCCAAGACGTCGACGGTGGTGCGCTCCACCTGCTCGGCGAAGTCGACCAGGTCACCGCCGAGGGACCGGGCCACGCTCCGCAGGAAGACCGACCGGGGATCGTCGGTCTTGTAGACGCGGTGGCCGAATCCCATGATCCGGTCGCCCCGGATGACGGCCTCGCGGATCCACGCCTCGGCCCGGTCGGGTGAGCCGATCTCGTCCAGCATGGCGAGGGCCCGACTGGGGGCGCCACCGTGGAGCGGACCCGACAGGGCCCCGACCGCCCCCACGATGGCGGCGGCCAGGTCGGCACCGGTAGAGGCGATGACCCGAGCGGTGAAGGTCGAGGCGTTGAACCCGTGGTCGATGGTGAGGATGAGGTACTGCTCGACGGCCCGCACGTGGGCCGGCGCCGCCTCCTCCCCCGAGAGCATCCAGAGGTAGTTGGCGGCGAAGGAGAGGTCGGCACGCGGCGGGATGGGTGCCAGTCCGAGGCGCAGCCGGTGGACGGCGGTGAGGATGGTGGGAACCACGGCGCACAGACGGAGGGCCTGGGCCCGGCGCTCGTCGGCGTCGATGTCCAGTCCGGGGGGCCAGCCTGCCTCGGCGCCGAGGAGGGAGACCGCCGTGCGCAGGGCATCGAGCGGCGAGCCGATGGAGGCAACCGCCGGAAGCAGCCCGGCCAGCGACCGGGGGCAGCGTCCGGAGTCCGGCCACCTCGTCGGCGAACGACTCCGAACGGGCGCGGTCGGGCAGGCTGCCGTCGAGGAGGAGTAGCCACACGTCTTCGAGGGAGCGGGTGGCGGCCAGGTCCACGGCCGAGTACTGCCGGTAGTGGTAGAAGCCCTCCTGGCCGCGGACGTCGCCGACCGAGGTCTCGGCCACCACCACGCCCTCGAGGCCGCGGGGTACGTCGGCCCCCGCCTCGCCGGCCGGGCGGATCTGGGCCACGGTCAACAGGTCGCGCAGGGAGACCACCCCGACCAGGTCCCCGTGGTCCACGACGGGAAGATGGCGGTAGTGGTGATGGGTGAGCCCCGACCATGCCGCGTCGACCTCGTCGTCGACGCCCAGTACGTCAGGATCGGCCGTCATCCATCGCCGGACCGGCTCGGTGTGGGGGTCGGTCTCGGTGGCTGCGGCCCGCATGAGGTCCCGCTCGGTCAGGATGCCGACCACGGCGTCGTGGTCGGTGACCACGAGCGAGCCGATCTGGCGCCTGTCCATGAGGGCGGTGGCCTCCGAGAGGGTGATGTGGGCGGGACACGTTACCGGTGGCGAGGACATCAGTTCCTGGACGGCGGTGCTCATGGTCTGCTCCTTGGTGGGGTGGAGGCGCCGCCCGGTGCGGCGCGATGCGTGTTCGATTCGCTGCTCCCAGTGTGCCGGGGCCGTGTCCGGTTGTAAATGTTGATCAACTCAATGTCAAAGGCTCCGGCCGGTTCCTCGGGTCGAGGTGACGCAAGGGCACCGACGTCGGGAGGTCCCCTCGGGCGGTGGGTACCGTGGGCGGGGCGTTCCCGGCCGCACCGGGCCCGACCATGAAGCCGAGCGAGAGGAACACGACCATGTCGATTGGACTCCGACGTCCCTGGGACGCCGTCGACTTCGACGAACTGGCCCGGCTGTTCCCGCCCCCGCCCGAGTACTTCGAGGGGGCCTGGTTCACGCCCCCCGAGGCGATCGACCGGATCAAGCTCTCCCGGGCCCGCCACCGGGCCGAGCGGGCCCGAGGGGTCCCGTTCTTCCGGCGGCTCTGGGACGAGGCCGGCTTCGACCCCGCCGACCTGCGCGCCATCGAGGACCTCGACCGCGTCCCCACCTACACGGTCGACGATCTCCGGCGGAGCGTCGAGGACCATCCGCCCTACGGCGACTACCAGGGGGTGTCGGTCGACGACGCGCTGCGTGAGCCCCTGCGCATCCACATGTCGGGCGGGACGACCGGTGAGCCCCGACCCACGCTCTACACCCAGTGGGACCGGGGGGTGTCGGGGGTGCTGAACGCCCGGGGCATGTACCTCCAGGGGCTGCGGCCCGGCGACGTGGTCATCAACAGCTGGGCCTACGGGCTCCACAACGGGGCCTTCAGCTTCGACGAGACGCTGCAGCGGTGGCTCAACTGTCTGGTCATCACGGCCGGGACGGCCACGGTGACCGGGACCCGCAAGCAGGTCGAGCTGGCCCGAGAGGTTCCGGGCGGCCGCCATCCTCACGACCGGCGACTACCTGCTGCGCATCGCCGAGGAGGCTGAGGCCATGGGCCTCGACGTCCGGCGCGACCTGTCCATCCGGGCCCTGGCCACCAACGTCGGGCACGAGGAGCGCCTGGAGGAGCTGTTCGGGGTGACCGCCCTCGCCACCTACGGTTTTCACGAGGTCGGCACCGTCGCCGTCGAGTGCCCGGTGCAAGGACGGACTGCACATCTTCGAGGACGCCTTCCACGTCCAGGTGGTCGACGTGGAGACCGGCGCCCCGCTGCCCGATGGGGAGACCGGGGCGCTGGTGGTCACCGAGGTCTACAAGACCGGCAGCCCGCAGATCGGTTACAACATCATGGACCTGTCCTTCCTCTACCCGCGCCAGCAGTGCGCGTGCGGGAGCTGGCTGCGTCGGATGGGTCGCTTCGCCGGTCGGGGCGACACCATGGTCAAGCTGCGGGGGGTCAACGTGTGGCCCGAGGGGATCGGCGCCATCGCCACCGCCGTCGAGGGGACGGTGCCCGACTACTTCGTCCGGGCCGTCACCGAGTCGGGCCGGGACGAGCTCATCGTGGCCGTGGCGAGCGATGCGGCTCCCGACCGCTACGAGGCCATCGGGCCACCGTCGAGCAGCGCCTGCGCGACGAACTCGGGGTGCGGATCGGGGTGGAGATCGTGCCCCCGGGATCCCTCGACGCGCTCACCGGCCAGGACCGGGCCAAGGCCAAGCGGTTCGCCGACGAGCGCCACCCGAAGGCATGAGCCGTCGTCCGCCGGGCGGAGCCGGTCCGAGGGACAGCTGGCCATAGGCCGGCAATGTTGATCAAGTCATGGTCCGGGTCGAGCCCTAGGCTGACCGTCGATGGACCGGATGCTCGAGAGCGAGGAGGCCGCCCGGCGGCTCGGGGTGAAGGTCACCACCCTCTACGCCTACGTGAGCCAGGGGCCTGCTCGCCTCCCACCCGTCCCCCGAGGGGCGCAGGAGCCTGTTCGCCCTGGACGACGTGGAGCGGCTGGCCCGTCGGAGCCGGCAGGGCAGGTCCGTCGAGACCCGCATGGTCTCGGTGACCACCGGCGTGACCCAGCTCACCGACGAGGGACCCGCTCTTCCGGGGCCGACGAGCCACCGATCTCGCCGTGACGGCGTCCTTCGAGGGCGTGGCCGAGTGGCTGTGGCGGGCACCGCACGGAGCGGCCGACCCTGACTCCCAGCCGTCGCCATCGGCTCCCCTGGCCTGGTCGCCCGTCGACCTCGGGCCGCCCCCGGAGATGGAGGCGTCCGACCGGATGCGCTGGGTGGTGGTGATGGCCGGTGCCCGTGACCGGCTACGCGGCCGACCTCCGTCCCGAGGTGGTGACCCGCACGGTGAGCCGGGTGGCCGCCTCCATGGTGGCCTCCCTGGCCTGGCCCCGACGCCGACCGCGGCATCGTCGCCCGAGGTCCCGCTCCGGCTCCCCGACGGCACCGAGGTCACCGACGCCATGGCGGCCCGGTTGACGGCCCGACTGAGCCCCGAGCCCTCCCCGGCGCTCGTGCGCGGCGTGAACGCCGCCCTCGTGCTGATGGCCGACCACGAGCTCGCCACCTCGACCATGGCCGTGCGGCTGGCCGCCTCCACCCGGGGCGATCCCTACGACGTGCTCCTGGCCGGCCTCGGCACCATCGCCGGCCCGTTGCACGGGGGCGCCAGCCAGCAGGCCTACTCCCTGCTGCTCGAGGCCCGTCATCACGGCATCGAGCGGGCCGTCAACGACGCCCTTCGGTCCCACCGGGTGCTGCCCGGCTTCGGGCACTCGGTCTACAAGCACGGTGACGCCCGCTTCGCCGTGCTGTTGGGGCTGTTCGAGGAGTTGGCCCCCGACGCCGACGTGGAGCTGCTCGGCTCACTGGTGGCGTTGGCCGCCGACCACGAGGTCCCCCTGCCCAACGTCGATCTGGCCCTGGCCGCCATGGCCCTCGCCACCGGGATGCCCCCCGACGCCGGGAGGACCATCTTCACCGTGGCCCGGGTGGCCGGCTGGACGGCCCACTACCTCGAGGAGCTGGACGAGCGTCCGCTGCGCTACCGGGCCCGCGCCGTCTACGCCGCCCCGGGTCGGACGCCCGGTGGCGGCGGGGCGTTCGCCTAGGACCGGAGCGGGGCGTCCCGGTGCCCCGCCACCTACGCTCGGAGGCCATGACCCTTCCCGCCCCCCGCCCCGACCGAACCTGCCTGGTGACCGGAGCCTCGTCCGGCATCGGCGCGGAGATCGCCCGCCAGCTGGCCTCCCGGGGCCTCGGGGTGACGGTGGTGGCCCGGCGTGAGGAAAGGCTGGCCGAGCTCGCCTCGGAGCTGTCCTCTCGCTACGGGGTCCGGGCCGAGTACCTCGCCGCCGACCTCACCGACGAAGGCTCCCGGGCCGGCATGGCCACGGAGCTGGAGGGGCGCGAGCTGGCCGTCAACGTGCTGGTCAACAACGCCGGGCTGACCACCATGGGCCCGGTGTCCCGGTCCGACCCCGAACGCGAGCTGGCGCTCGTGCGCACCGACGTCGAGGCGGTGGTCCACCTGTGCTCCCTGTTCGTGCCCGGCATGGTCGAGCGCCGCAGCGGTGCCATCCTCAACGTGGCTTCGACGGCGGCCTTCCAGCCGCTGCCCGGACAGGCCAGCTACGGGGCGGCCAAGGCCTTCGTCCTCTCCTACGGCCACGCCCTGCGTGCCGAGCTGCGCCCGACCGGTGTCACCGCCACCGTCCTGTGCCCGGGACCGGTCGAGACCGGCTTCGCCGAGGCGGCCGGGATGTCCGACGCCGAGGCCGCCGAGTCACTGCCCAAGGTGATGTGGGTGCCGGCGGCCGAGGTGGCGAGGAGGGCCGTGGCCGGCATGGACGCCGACAAGGCGGTCGTCATTCCCGGCCTGCCCAACCGGATGGCCTCGGCCTTCGGCTGGCTGGCGCCACGGGGGGTGCTGGTGCCCATGCTGGCCAAGCGCCATCCCGCCCTCCGCCTGACCCGCCGGGTGGCTGGGGACCGACGGGCCGTGCGGGTCGGTCGCCGTGGCCGGGGTGCTCGACGTGGTGGCCGTCGTGGTGTTCGTGGCCATCGGGCGGGCGTCCCACGACCACGGGGAGACGGCGAGCGGGCTGGCCGACACGGCCTGGCCGTTCCTCGCCGGGTTGGCCGTCGGGCTGGATCGTCACCCAGGCCTGGCGGCGGCCACTCGACCTGGTCCCGACCGGCGTGGGCGTCTGGCTCTCGTGCGTGGCGGTCGGGATGGTCCTCCGGGTGCTGGCCGGTCAGGGGACGGCGGTGGCCTTCGTGGCCGTGGCCCTCGGGTTCTTGGGGCTCGAGGTGCTGGGCTGGCGGGCCCTGGCCCGGATCGGCGCGGGGATGGGCCGGGCCCGGCCTTGAGCGGGGGCGGACCCCCGGACGACCGCGCGGGGATCGGGATGCGCAGAACGTCCCAGGTCAGCCGCGTCTGAGGGGCTTATCGGCACGATGGCCGGAGAACTTGAGCAATTTCTCCGAATTCTTTTCCATCGCCCGGTGGCCGGAGCCTCGGATGACGCCTCGAGGCTGTTCGAGCCGAGGTCTCCGACGGTCAGGTCTCGAGCACGCCTTCGGCGGTGCTGTCGCCCGGGAAGATCGAAAAGGCCACCGCAGCAGGTGGCCGACAAGCGGCCCGTCCCCACGTCGAGGATGTCCACGTTGACGACGGCCCGGCTCCGGCCCTGTTGGACCAGGTGGGCCCGCGCCCGGCCCGGACCCACGGTGAGGGGCCGGAGGTAGTGGATGGTGAGGTCCGAGGTCACACAGACCGAGCCGGCCGGCAGCACGTTGAAGACGGCCCGGCCCGCCACCACGTCGGCCACGGTGGCCATGAGCCCTCCCTGGAGCCCACCCCGCGGGTTGGTGATCCGCGGGTTCAGGTCCACCTCGATGGTCAGGTCGCTGTCGTCGTCGGGAACGTCCCGCAGGCCCAGCTCCTGGATGAGATGGTCGCCCGAGTGGATGACGGCGTCGTGCTCAGCCCGGGCCAGTCGGCGCGCCTCCGCCGACTCGGCCCCGGTCACTTCCCGACGGCGATGGTCTTGGTCTCGAGATACTGCTCGAACCCTTCGATCCCGTTCTGGCGGCCGATGCCGCTCGCCTTGTAGCCACCGAAGGGGGACATGGGGCTGTAGTAGACGCCACCGTTCACCGAGACCGTGCCCGACCGGATCCGGGAGGCCACGGCGAGGGCCCGCTCCTCGGAAGCCGACGTGACCCCGCCCGACAGGCCGTAGACGCTGTCGTTGGCGATGCGGACGGCGTCGTCGTCGTCCTTGAACGGGATGAGCACGAGCACCGGGCCGAAGATCTCCTCTTGGGCGATGGTCATCGAGTTGTCCACGTCGGCGAAGAGGGTCGGCTCGACGAAGTAGCCCTTCTCCAGGTGGGCCGGCCGGTGGCCGCCGGTGACGAGACGGGCCCCCTCGGCCACGCCCTTTTCGATGTAGCCCATGACCCGGTCCCGTTGCTTGGCGGAGACCTGGGGACCCTGGATGACGCCGGGGTCGGTCGGGTCGCCGTAGGTGACCTGCTCCATCGACACCTTGGCCAGCTCGACGGCCTCGTCGTAGCGGGACTCGTGGATGAGGGAGCGGGTGAGCATGGCGCAGCCCTGTCCGGCGTGCATGCACATGAAGCCGAGGAAGGCCATCTTGGTCTCCACGTCGCCGTCCTCCAAGATGATGTCGGCCGACTTGCCCCCCAGCTCCAAGAAGAGCCGCTTCAAGGTGGGGGCCCCGGCGGCCATGATGCGTCGGCCCGTGGCCGTGGAGCCGGTGAACGAGATCATGTCGACCCGGGGGTCGGTGACCAGCTGCTCGCCGATGAGGTGGTCCGACGAGGGGACCACGTTCACGATGCCGGCGGGGATGTCGGTCTGCTCGGCGATCAGGCGGCCGATGCGGGTGGCACTCCACGGGGTGTCGGGGGCGGGCTTGATGACCATCGAGTTGCCGGTGGCGAGGGCCTGGCCCAGCTTGGCGATGATGATCTCGAAGGGGTAGTTCCACGGCAGGATGGCCCCGACCACGCCGACGGGCTCTTTGACCACCTTCATCCAGCTGGGCTGGCCGAAGGCGTTGTTGTCGGGGAGGGACCGCTCCCACTGGAAGTTGTCGATCTCCGCGGCCGGCCACAGGAGCCCGTCGGACAGCGGCGCGTCCAACTGGGCCATGGTGGTGACCATGACCGGGGTGCCCACCTCGGCGACCAGCTCGGAGCGGAACAGCTCCTGCTCGCCGACGATGGCCTCGTGGAGCTGGCGGAGGCAGCGCTGACGGAAGGCGTGGTCGGTGGCCCACTCCGTCCCGTCGAAGGCCTTGCGGGCCGCGGCGATGGCCCGGTCCATGTCGGCCGCAGTGGCGTCGGTGGTCTGGCCCATCACCTCTTCGGTGGCCGGATTGATGTTGTCGAAGCCGGTGCCGGCCGACGACTCGACGAGTGCGCCGTCGATGAGCATCCGGGACTCACTGCCCAGTTCGGACTGCGTGGCTGAAGAAGCTGTGGTGGTCATGACCCTCCCTGGTGTGGTCCGATCCCCCCGGGTCCCCGCGGGGTCCTGCCCTGGTCGTGTGACTCGGCAGCGGTGGGGCTCACGGACGCTCTTTGCCCCGAGGCGAGATCCTACAACGCACCACCCGAGAGCGACATTTCCGCAGGTGGCCGGCGCCTCACACGATGGCTGAGTCCCGGCCCTCCCAGTAGGGGTCCCGCAACACCCGCTTGAACAGCTTGCCGCTCGGGTCACGCGGCATGGCGTCCACGAACTCCACCCGCCGCGGGCACTTGTAGGCGGCCAGTCGCTCGCGGCACCACGACAACAGCTCGTCGGCCTCGGGCGGCTCGGCGGGGTCGTCGGGCTGGACCACGGCGAGCAGGGACTCGCCCATCTCCTCGTCGGGCACGCCGAAGACGGCCACGTCGGCCACCCGGCGGTGGGCGGCAAGGGCCAGTTCGGCCTCCCGCGGGTAGATGTTCACCCCGCCCGAGACCACCATGTCCGAGGCCCGGTCGGTCAGGTAGAGATAGCCGTCGGCGTCGACATGGCCCACGTCACCGAGGGTGCGCCAGCCCTTGGCGTTGCGCATCCGGGCCGTCTTGTCGGGGTCGTTGTGGTACTCGAACTCACGGCCGCCGGCGAAGTAGACCGTGCCCGTCTCGCCCACCGCCACCTCCTCGCCGTCGGCTCCCACGATGTGGACCTCGCCCATGGGGCGTCCGACCGAGCCCGGGTGGGCCAGCCACTCCTCGGGGGTGATCTGGGAGGCCCCGATGTCCTCGGTGCCGGCGTAGTACTCGTGGATGATCGGGCCCCACCACGCCATCATCTCCTGTTTGACCGGGACGGGGCACGGGGCGGCGGCATGGACCGCCCAGGTGAGGCTGGTGATGTCGTAGGACAGCCGCTCCTCGTCGGGCAGCCGCAGCATGCGGGTGAACATGGTCGGGACGAACTGGGCGTGGGTGACCCGGTAGCGCTCGATGGCGGCCAGGCAGCCGGCGGCGTCGAAGGACTCCATGACCACGCAGGTGCCGCCCAGTCGGTGGGTGGCCATGCAGTACACCAGGGGGGCCGAGTGGTAGAGCGGGGCGGGGGAGAGGTAGACGGTGTCACCGCCGATGCCCCGGGCCCCGATGTTCATGGCGATCTGCACCGACGCCGCACCGGGGTCGCCCGGAGGTCCCGGGGTCAGGGTCTTGCGCACCCCTTTGGGCACACCGGTCGTACCCGAGGAGTAGAGCATCTCGCGGCCCTCGGCCTCGTCGTCGACCGGGGTGGGCTCGCCGCCGGCGAGGACCTGGTCGTAGGACTCGAACCCGGGGAGCTCCCCGCCGACGCTCACCCGCAGCCGGATCCGGTCGAGGTCGAGGGCGCCGGCCACGTCGCCGAGGCCGGCCGTAACGACGAAGGCCACCGCTCCGCAGTCGTCCAGGATGTGCTGGACCTCGCTCCGGCGGAGGTGGCTGTTGAGGGCGGTGTAGTAGAGGCCGGAGCGCTGGGCGGCCCAGGTCACCTCGAGCAGGGCTGAGCTGTTCTCCATCATGAGGGCCAGATGGTCCCCGGTGCGCAGCCCGGCGGCCCGAAGGGCGTGGGCCAGGCGGTTGGACCGCTCGTCGAGCTCCCGGTAGGTGGTGACCTGCCCGGTGGCCGCCATGATGACGGCGGGCCGGTCGGGGTGGAGGGCGGCCTGGTGGCCGAGCTGGTACGCCAGCACCGGTGGGCCCGGATCGCTCATCGTCCCTTGAAGACCGGGTCCCGCTTCTCCATGAATGCGGTGGCGCCCTCCCGGGCGTCTTCGCTCCCGAAGATGCTGGCGTTCTCCTCAGCGGTGGCCCGCCCGGTGTCGGACCCCTGGTCGACGGCCCGGCGCATGAGCCGCTTGGTCAACTGCACCCCCAAGGGCCCGTTGGCCGCCACCTCGTCGGCCAGGGCCTGGGCCGCCTCGAGGAGCCCGTCGGCCGGCACCACCTGGTTGACCAGACCGAACTGGGCGGCCCGCTCGGCTCCGATCAGCCGTCCGGTGAGGCCCATCTCGAGGGCCAGGGCCTGGGGGATCCGCTGGGACAGGCGGGTCCCCCCACCGGCGGCGAACAGCCCGCGCTTCACCTCGGGCAGGCCGAACCGGGCGTGCTCGGCCGCCACCACGAGGTCGCAGGCCATGACGATCTCGAGGCCCCCGCCCACCGCGGCCCCGTTGACCGCGGCGATGAGCGGCTTCTCGTAGGAGCCGTCGAGGAAGGCGAACAGGACGCGTGCCCCCTCGGGGTCGTCCCAGGTGGCCGGATCGGTGTCGAACCCGCCGAGGGCGGTCAGATCCATGCCGGCACAGAAGATCCGCTCCCCGGCCCCGGTGACCACAACGGCCCGGACGTCGACGTCCACGAGGATCTCGTGGAGGGCGGTGCCCAGCTCGGCCATGAGGGCCGGGTTGAGCGAGTTGGCCGCCTCGGGCCGGTTGAGGGTAAGGGTCTCGACGTGGCCGGAGCGTTCTCTGATCACCAGCATCAGCGGCGCCTCCCCTGGATGCGGCGGGGGCCTCCGGCGGACGGGTCGGGGTTCGGCGTCACGGTGATCCGCATCCTTTCGGGTGGGGGTGAGGGTTGTCGGTCCCGCCCCGACGATCGTTCGCTTGAAGATGACGTATGTGCCATCATGAGAACGCCAATTTCAGGGCACGAGGAGCGTACATGGACGAGACACCGGCTGCATCCGACGAAGGCGGCGAGAGCCCGTTCGCCTCGATGGATCCCGAGACGGCCCGACATCCCCAGCCCATGTTCAAAGAGCTTCGGGACGCCATGCCGGTCATGCCCGTCGAGGGCATGGGGGTGGTGGTCACCCGCAAGGTCGAGGTCGACGAGGTCTTCAAGCACCCCGAGATCTTCTCGTCCAACGCCGACGCCGTGGACCTGAAGAACCACCGGCCGATGATCCCGCTGCAGATCGACCCCCCGGAGCACAAGAAGTACCGCAAGATCCTCGATCCCATCTTCGCCCCCCGACAGATGGCCCTGATCGAGGACTCGGTGACCGACACGGTCAACGGGCTCATCGACGGTCTGATCGGCAAAGGGGAGATCGACTTCGCCAAGGAGTTCTCGGTCCCGTTCCCTTCCGAGGTCTTCCTCACGCTGTTCGGCCTTCCCTACGAGGAGCTGGAGACCTTCCTCACCATGAAGGACGGGATCATCCGGCCCGAGGTGGTGACCGGGTCCCGGTTCGGGTCGAAGGCGGCCACCGAGTACCAGCAGAAGATCGCCGACTCGGTCTACGACTACTTCAACGAGATCCTCGACCGGCGTGAGGAGAAGCGGGAGAACGACATCCTGAGCCGCTTCCTCGACGCCGAGGTGGACGGGGCCAAGCTGACCCGCGAGGACATCCTCGACATCTGCTTCCTGTTCCTCATCGCCGGGCTCGACACCGTCACGGCCACCCTCGACTGCATGTTCGCCTACCTGTGCGCCCATCCCGAGCAGCGCCAACAGATCATCGACGATCCCTCGGTCATCCCCTCGGCCATCGAGGAGCTCCTGCGCTGGGAGACCCCGGTGATGGGCGTGGCCCGCGTGGCCATGGAGGACACCGAGCTGAACGGGTGCCCGGTCCACAAGGGGGACAACGTCATGGTGATGATCGGCTCGGTCAACACCGACGAGTCCGACGTACCCGACGCCGATGTGGTCCGGTTCGACCGGGAGGTCAACCGTCATGTGGCCTTCGGTGGCGGCGTCCACCGCTGCCTCGGCTCCCACCTGGCCCGGCTCGAGCTGCGGGTGGCCCTGCGGGAGTGGCACCGCCGCATCCCCGAGTACTCGGTGGTCGAGGGCCACGAGCTCATGTACACCGGTGGCATCCGGTCCATCGACTATTTTCCGATGGTCATCGCTCCGGCTTCCACCTGACCGACATCGCCAGTACCGTCGGTCACCGGTAGTCGGGGCCGGTCCGCGGCCCGGCCGCCGCCCGATCCCATCCGACCCGGCTCGCAACCGAGCCGACCACCCGAGGAGCCACCATGCAGTTCAACGAACGATCCGCCATCGTCACCGGGGGGGCGGGGGGCCTCGGGGCGGCCACCGTCCGCCGCCTCACCGCCCTGGGCCTCCAGGTGGTGGTGTTCGACCGGGCGCTCGACGCAGGGAAGGCACTGGCCGAGGAGCTGGGCCGCGGCTCGGCGGTCGGCGGGGACATCAACAGCGACGACGACGTGAACGCCGCGCTCGACGCAGCCGAGGCCCTGGCCCCCCTGGCCGTGCTGGTCAACGTGGCCGGCGGCGGTGCCGGCGGGCGGACCCTGTCGCGTGAGGGCGAGCCCATGGACATCGAGGCCTTCCGGTTCACCGTCGAGCTCAACACGGTGGGCACGTTCAACGTCACCCGCCTGGCCGCCTCCCGCATGGCCACCGCCGACCCCGACGAGTACGGGCAGCGAGGGGTGATCGTCAACACGGCGTCGATCGCCGGCTACGAGGGACAGACCGGCCAGGTGGCCTACGGGGCCTCCAAGGCGGCCGTGCTGGGCATGAGCCTGCCCCTGGCCCGGGACCTGGCCCCGGTGGGCATCCGGGTGTGCGCCATCGCCCCGGGCACCATGGGGACGCCCCTCATGGAGAGCGCACCCGAGGCCCTGAAGGAGAAGCTGGTGGCCAGCATCATCTTCCCCAAGCGCATGGGTCAGCCCGACGAGTTCGCCCGCCTGGTGGAGAGCATCGTCACCAACCCCTACCTCAACGGCGAGAACATCCGGCTCGACGGGGCCCTGCGCTTCCCACCCAAATAGCCCGACGTCGGCCGTCGGGCCGGCTCAGAGGACGGCGCCCGAGTCCTTGTGGGCGATGATCTCGTCCCAGTCGAGGCCCAGCTCGAGGAGGATCTCCTCGGTGTGCTGGCCGTGCTCGGGGGCGGCCACCAGCTGGTCGGCCGTCTCGTCCATCTGGACCGGGTTGGCCACCAGGTCGTAGGACTTGCCGTCGGCCCGCTCCACCCGGGACAGGTAGCCGTTGGCCTGGACCTGCACATCGTCGACCAACTCGCTGGCCATCTGGCCGGGCGCCCACACCCCCGACAGGGTGGCGAGGGCCTGCTTCCACTCGTCGAAGGTCCTGGAGGCGAAGACCTCGTCGATGACGGCCACGCACTCTTTGCCGTTGGCGTAGCGGGCCGCCCCGTCGGCGAACCGGGGGTCGGTGATCAGATCGGGCCGCCCGATGGTCTCGCAGAACTCGGACCAGAACCGATCGGACTGGAGCATCATGAGCGTGATGATGCGCCCGTCGCTCGTCTTGTAGTTGCCCACGAGGGGGTTGGGCGACGAGCTCCGGTCGAACTTGGGCATGGGGTCGCCCCCGTAGAGGCCCGAGGCCACGATGTCGGGGGACAGCTGCCACATGGCCAGTCCCAGCAGCGAGACGTCGACCACCGGTGCCACCCCGGTCGTGGCCCGCTGCAGGAGACCGGCGGCGATTCCCCCGGCGATGGCCATCCCCCCGGCCAGGTCGCCGAAGGCGGGGCGGCCGCCCACGGGCCACTCGCTGTCCGCCGGGGTGAGGGCGTTGGCCACGCCACCACGGGCCCAGTAGGTGGCGCCGTCGTAGCCGCCCTTGCCGCGGTCGGGGCCGTGGGGGCCCTGACCGGTGCCCCGGGCGTAGACGATGTCCGGGTTGACGGCCCGGATGCTGTCGACGTCGATCTTGAGCTTGGTCAGTGTGTCGGGCAGGAAGCTGGTGAGGAAGACGTCGGAGGTCTCCACGATCTTGTAGAGGAGGGCACGGCCGTCATCGGTGCTGATGTCGAGGCCGATGCTCCGCTTGCCCCGGTTGGGCTGCTCGATGATGTAGTTGACCGCCCCGGGGCCGCCGGGCACGAGGCCCATGGCGATCAGGCCCCGCTGGGGGTCGCCACCGACCGGGTGCTCGACCTTGATGACGTCCGCCCCCCAGTCGGCCATGACCGCGCCGGCGGCCGGGACGAAGGTCCAGGCCGCCACTTCGAGTACGCGAAAACCAGACAGTGCGTTGGCCATGACGGCGCTCCCCCTTCAACTGGGTCCGGGCGGCCGCTCGAGGCGCGCCGCGCCGGGACTAGGACTCTTTGAACCCGCTCATCAGGTCGACGGACTTGGTCCCGCGCTTGCCGATGCTCTCCATGTTCCGCGACTTGATGGAGACGTCGTGGCCCATGGCCCTCTCCCGGAGGGCACCCACCGTGCAGTTCTCCTTGCCGCCGAGGACGGTGAAGGGGTCGTAGCTGTAGTGCTTCATGGCGTTCAGGTGGGTGATGCGGTCGATGTCGTAGTCGGACACCCCGTCCATCCCCTTCATGAGGGACTCAGGTGCCGTCGGCCAGGTGGAGTCGGAGTGGGGGTAGTCGCACTCCCACATCACGTTGTCCATGTCCAGGAACTGACGGCTGGCCACACCGAACTGGTCGTCGATGAAGCAGGTCAGGATGTGCTGGTTGAACACCTGGCTCGGGAGCGTGTCCCCGAAGTCCTGACCGGTCCAGGCGTGGTGCCGGTCGTAGTTGTAGTCGATGCGCTCGAGGAAGTAGGGCACCCAGCCGATGCCGCCTTCGGACAGGGCCACCTTCAGGTCGGGGAACTTGCGCAGCACCGGTGACCACACGAGGTCGGCGGCGGCGTTGACGATGTTCATCGGGGTGAGGGTGATCAGGCAGTCGATGGGTGCGTCCGCTGAGGTGATGACGATCTCCGAGGAGGAGCCGATGTGCAGGCACACGACGACACCCTCGTCGCTGCAGGCCTTCCAGAACGGGTCCCAGTGGTCGGAGTGCACGCTCGGCCAGCCCAGCTTGGAGGGGTTCTCCGAGAAGGTGACGGCGTGGGCCCCTTTGGCCGCGGTGCGACGCACCTCGGCGGCCAGCACCTCGGGGTCCCAGATGGCCGGGATGGGACAGGGGATGAACCGGCCCGGGTGGGTACCGCACCACTCGTCGATGTGCCAGTCGTTGTAGGCCTGGACCATGGCGAGGGCCACGTCCTTGTCCTCGGTCCGGGCAAAGGTCTGGCCGCAGAACTGGGGGAACGAGGGGAAGCACAGCGAGCCGAGCACGCCGTTGGCGTCCATGTCCTTGACCCGCTCGTCGATGTCGTAGCAGCCGGGACGGAGCTGCTGGAAGGAGGTGGGCTCCAAGCCGTACTCCTCACGGGGCCGGCCGGCCACGGCGTTCAGGGCCACGTTGGGCAGGATGGCCCCCTCGTAGAGCCAGGCGTTGGTGCCGTCCTCGTTGGTGATGAACTTGGGGGCGAGGTCGGCGTACTTGGCCGGCAGGTGGCCCTCGAAGAGGTCGGGGGGTTCGATGACGTGGTCGTCCACGCTCACCATCACCATGTCGTTGATCTCCATGTCGAACCTCCCTTTTCCGGGCTCCCCCGGGCTCCGGCGGGCAAGCGCCGAGTCGATCGCAACTACCCGTCGGAAAGAATCATATCCACCGGGACGTATCCCGTACTCCCCAGGGCGAGAATGTCACTTCCGG